>NZ_JADDIU010000050.1 GCF_016464375.1 Bacillus renqingensis | reverse complement strand
TGAACCGCCATCGTTATAAATTCCGGGAATGCAGGGTTTAAGGCCGGATTATTTATCAATGTCAACTATATTGTTGTTCCCATTTTCTTGATGTTATTGGATGGAGATACCTTTTTACGCGGACAATTTGGCGACGGATTTTTATTAGATAATTTATTTGTGTTGGCTCTTGTTTATGCGGCGACAGCCTTACCGTTTACCATTTACTTGTTATCCAGTTATTTTCAGTCACTGCCGTCAACGTATGAGGAAGCGGCATTAGTCGATGGGGCCGGTTATTTTAAAACAATGGTTTCAATCATGATTCCGATGGCCAGGCCAAGTATCATTGCCGTGATTCTTTTTAACTTTCTCGCCTTTTGGAATGAATACATTATTGCTCTGACATTGATACCGGGGCCCAATAAGACGTTGCCTGTTGGGCTGATGAACTTAATGGCTGCGCAAAAATCTGCTGCCAATTATGGTCAAATGTATGCGGGGATGGTTCTCGTCATGCTGCCAACCTTGATTTTATATATTATCGTTCAAAAGAAATTGACACAAGGGATGACCCTTGGTGGTTTAAAAGACTAGGAGCGGAGGATTTTTATGCAGAAGAAAAAAGGCCGAGTGACCTTACCGAGTGAAGAAAACTTTTTAACGGAAACACAAGAATTAATGGAGCGTTGGGGCGCTGATGCCATTCGCGATAGTGATGGGACAAAGCTGGATGAAGGCATCAAACAATTGGATGCAAAAATTTATACGACTTATTTTGTTGCCCGGGGACATAATGAGTTTGCCAAGAACCATATGGAGGAATGTCAGCAGCTCTATTTGATGAGTCTGTTCAATACGGCGCTTTCAGATACGCTGGAAATTGAGTTTATGAAAGGCTATTTTGCTGAACAATTACAGCCTGATTATATCCATGATCCGAAGAAATACTGGGAGGTCATCGACCGGACAACCGGCGAAGTAGTAAATCCCATGGACTGGGAGGTAAAGAAAGAAACGAATCGGGTTGTCATCTCGAATGCGATTCCTTGGCATGAGTACACGGTGTCCTTCTTAGTCTATGCGATTTGGGATCCTACCCAGATGTATAATCATATCACCAACAATTGGGGCGATAAGCCGCATGACATTCCTTTTGATGTCAGGCAGCCCCATTCCAATAAATTTATCAAAACTTATTTAAAACAATGGCTGGCTGAAAATCCGGATACCGATGTTGTCAGATTTACCACCTTCTTCTATCATTTTACCTTGGTATTCAATAACCTTGGGAAAGAAAAGTTTGTTGACTGGTTTGGTTATGGTGCCAGTGTCTCGGTGGCTGCACTGGATGCCTTTGAAAAGGAAAAAGGCTATCGCCTTAGACCGGAAGATATTGTGGACCAAGGCTATTACAATACGCCGTTTCGTGTTCCCACACAAGCCTTTTTGGATTATATGGATTTTGTACAAAGGTTTGTGGCGGAAGAAGCCAAGAAACTTGTCGATATTGTCCATGAAAGCGGCAAGGAGGCGATGATGTTCCTTGGCGATAACTGGATTGGAACCGAGCCATATGGAAAGTATTTTGAAAAAATCGGTTTAGATGCAGTGGTCGGCAGTGTCGGTGGTGGTACCACGTTACGCATGATTGCTGATATCCCGCATGTTCGTTATACCGAAGGACGATTCTTACCCTATTTCTTCCCGGATACGTTTTACGATGGCAACAACCCAGTGATAGAAGCTAATGAAAACTGGTTAACAGCAAGAAGGGCCATCCTGAGGAATCCTGTGGATCGTATCGGCTATGGCGGTTATTTAAGTCTAGCCTATAAGTTTCCGGATTTTGTTGCCTACATTGAAAAAGTCACTGAGGAATTCCGCGAAATCTATGACACCATTAAGGGGGTCACACCATACAGCGGTTTAAAGGTGGCAATCTTGAATTCTTGGGGCAAGCTAAGAACATGGCAGACTCATATGGTAGCCCATGCGTTATGGTATAAGCAAATCTATTCTTATTTAGGGGTATTGGAATCCTTGAGCGGTGCGGCCGTGGATGTCTCCTTTATTAGTTTTGATGATTGTTTACGTAATGGGGTCCCGGAAGATGTGGATGTAATCATTAATGCCGGCGATGCGGGAACGGCTTTTTCCGGTGGGGAATATTGGATGAATGAAAAATTAGTCACGACTATTAGGGCTTGGATTCATAACGGCGGCGGCTTCATCGGGATTGGAGAGCCGACAGCCTATCAACATGAAGGGCATTTTTTCCAACTGGCGACTGCCTTAGGGGTGGACAAAGAAGTAGGATTCAGTTTATCGACGGACAAATATTTTGTGACTCCAGTTCAAGAGCATTTTATTTCCGCCGATAGTTCTGAGTTTGATTTTGGAGAAAGTATGAAAAATATATATGCCTTGTCAGAGGATACGGAAATTATTGAGCATTCCAATGGGGAGGTTCACCTTTCCAGTCATTCGTTTGGAGCTGGCAGAACCGTCTATATCGCCGGACTTCCGTACAGCGAAGAAAATACACGGCTGTTGATGCGGGCATTATACTATGCTGCCCATAAAGAGGAAGACTTCTATAAATGGCATGCCAGCAACATTTATTGTGAAGTCCATGCCTACCCGGCGATTCGAAAAATGGCAATCGTCAACAATTCGATGAAGGAACAGACGACGACTATTTATGACGGGAAAGGCAACAGGAAAGAAGTAACATTGGCCCCAAGTGAGATCAGGTGGGAGGATGTTTCCAGTGAAGGCTAGTCTATTAGTCATTATCAAAATAGTTGTATTAATTGTTTGTCTAGCATTGATCATTATTGGCCAAAAGACCGCGGGAAAATCCGAGCTAGCCGTCATGTTAATCGGATTAGCCGGACTCCTGGGCCTGCTCTATGACTACAATCGAAAATATGTGTAGGGGAGTACGGGGGGCGGTTCTTTTAGCAGACAATCGGGACCATTTTCTTCTCGGTTTTTACACATTCGTATTATCCCATTATTAGAGGAACGATCATAGCAAGAAAATAATGAAAAATTCAAAACCGTGATAAAATGTTCAAGAGCGATTATAATGGGGGAATGAGGTAAAAATACGAGATTAAAAGAATGGAGAAGAAAATGACCATTAAAACTGTGATTTTTGATTTTGACGGGACGATTATTGATACGGAAACGATTTGGTATCATGTGTTTAAAGAGGTATTGCTAGAGAGGTATGACATGGAGTTACCGCTTGAAGAATTTGCTAAGGTAATCGGCACAACGGATGAAAGTCTGCAACAGTACATTCAAATGCAAACTGGAGCGGAGGTCGATTGGCAGGAAATCAGACGATTAACCCACGAACAATTTTCAGGAAGATTAGCAACGTTAGCGGTCCGTGAGGGAGTCAAGGAAAAATTAGACGAAGCGAAGCAGCTGGGTTTTCAACTAGGGCTTGCTTCCAGCTCTGATAGGAAGTGGGTTGAAGGTTTCCTTAAAGATTTTGCCCTTTGGGATTATTTCTCTGTTGTCAAAACAAAAGAGGATGTAAAAAAGGTGAAACCAGATCCTGCTCTTTATGTAAAGGCATTGGAGGAATTAAGGGTAGAACCGGAGGAGGCAGTAGCGATTGAGGACTCTGTCAATGGTTCTATTGCTGCCATCAATGCAGGGATGAAATGTATCGTGATTCCAAATGAGGTTACCTCATTTTTAACCTTTCCTGAAAAGACGTATCGAGTGGAATCTTTTGGCGATTTTAGTTTTGAAATGTTTAAGTAAACCGAAAACCAGAGAGCTTTTTTTGCTCTCTGGTTTTTTTGCCTTTATTTTTTACTAAAAATTTATTGACAAGACTGAAAATTTAGACTAATATAAATTTATCAAATCTCCAAGATTCTTACCTCAAGGCTTCATGCAAATGGAAACGCTTAATACAGGACTTTCTATTTTGAGTCATTACAGCTTACTCCATTTTTTTCATCACGTTATAACTTTTATGATAAATGGTATATACCATTGAAGAAATTAGTGAAAACCTTGCTGCATCTATCGTATAATCAATAGTAAATCAAAAGAAATGGCAGATGAGTAAGATGTTAAATGACGAAGAGTCGGTCCCTTTTTATAAACAATTGAAGAATAAAATTCTCGATGATATTGAGAGTGGGAGGCTTAAGCATGGGGATAAGCTTCCTTCTGAGCGGGAATTGGCTGAAATGTACCAAATCAGCCGGATGACCGCCAGACATACCCTGTCCATTCTCGAGAGGGAAGGGGTAGTGGAACGGCGTGTAGGAGCGGGAACCTTTATTACCAATAACAAAATTACCATGAACTTTGTGACCTTTAATAGTTTTACGAAAAGCATGTTGAATAAAGGGTTTATCCCATCTACCCAAATTCTCTCCATAAACAAAATGGAGGCAACGGAAAGGTTGGCCGCTAAACTTCAGCTTCCGCCGGAAGAAATGATGATTGTGATTAAACGATTGCGCTATGCCAACGATATCCCCATCGCAATTGAGGAATCGTTCATTCCCGAGGTTCTTTGCCCGGAGCTTGATCAAAAGATTACAGATCATGATTCATTATATGAAATATTGGATAACGAGTATGGGATTATTCTTGTAAAGTCAAAGGAATATATGCGGGTGACCTTTTCAGATGAAAGTGAGAGTAAATTATTAAAAATTCGTTCCGAGAGTCCTTGTATTTTTCAAGAAATAATTGCCTTTGACCAGAATGATAATCAAGTAGAATTCTCTACCTCCCTTATAAGAAGTGACATTGTCAAATTCTATTCTGAATCAAATCTGAAAGGATAGTTCCTTTTCAGATTTATCTAAAATGGTATATACCATTATCGGTATTGGAGGGATCAATTGTGAAGGTTATTGGGGTTGGCGATAATGTCGTTGACAAATATATCTATAAAAAAATGATGTATCCGGGCGGAAATGCCTTAAATTTCGCGGTTTATGCTAAACAGCTTGGAATTGATTCCGCCTACCTTGGTGTGTTTGGCAATGACCGAGCAGCGGAACATATTATGGAAACACTAAAAACTTTGGAGGTCGACATATCTCATTGCCGCCAGTATGCGGGTGAAAATGGCTATGCCGCAGTAGATTTAGTCGATGGAGACCGGGTATTTATCGGCGGCAATGAAGGAGGGGTTCAAAAGGAAAATCCGATTATCCTCTCAGTTGACGACTTGGAATATCTAAAAACTTTCGACATTGCCCATAGCAGTATCTATAGCGATATGGATCCAGAGTTACATAAGTTAAAAGCAGCAGGCATATTCGTGTCCTATGATTTTTCAAGCGACTACACCGATCGTTTACTAAAAGATAATTGTCCATATATTGATGTCAGCCTACTATCATGTGGACAGCTGGTAGAGATGGAAGTGGAAAATCTGTTAAAACGTGTTTATTCCTATGGCAGTCATTTGGTGATTGGCACGATGGGGTCACGCGGGTCCATTGTCTATAATGGCAAACGATTTTTCCAGCAGAAGCCTCACTTTGTGCAGCCTGTTGATACACTAGGCGCAGGGGATTCCTTTTTTACCGCATTTATCCTCCATTATCTTACCGGGGAAAAGGATCATCCTGATGCGGATCAAGCCGCACTGATAATAAGTAGTTTAGAAGAAGGCGCTCAATTTGCAGCCAAAACCTGTCTTGTCGATGGTGCCTTTGGTTATGGGGTTATGTTTTAATGTCTCCCGTATTAACGGGATATATAGATGTTAAAAATAAGGAGGGTTAATAGGATGAAAAGGAAAGCCGGTTTTATATTAGCAGTCATGTTGATGATGTCACTATTAGTCGCAGGATGTTCCAGCTCTTCCTCTACAAAGGAAGAAGAATCAGGAAAAGTTGTCTTAAAGTTTTTGCATAAGTGGCCTCAACCAGAATTCGCTCCCTATTTTGAAGACGTGGTAAAGGAATTTGAAAAAGAAAACCCAGATATCAAGATTAAAATGGAGGCGGTTGCTGACGAACCAATGAAAGACAAGCTTCGTGTTATTCTTGGTGGTAATGAGATTCCGGATGTTATGTTTTCATGGTCTGGTGAATTTGCTCGAAAATTCGTCCGAGCAGGTGCAGCCCTAGATTTAACCCCTTACTTAAATGAAGATACAGCTTGGAAGGAAAACTTTATTCCGGCGTCACTTCAGCCTTTCGTGTCAGATGGAAAAAATTATGGTATTCCGCTTCGATTTAATGGAAAATTCTTCGTCTACAATAAAAAAATATTTGATAAATATAATTTGCAAGCACCAAAGACTTGGGATGAATTCTTGCAGGTCTTGGACACATTGAAGAAGGGCGGCGAAACACCCATTATTCTCGGAAACCAAGATCCATGGCCAGCTATTCACTACTTAACTGGATTAAATCAAAAGCTGGTCCCTCAAGATGTGAGAATGAAAGATTATAACCCGAAAACAGGGGAATTTACGGATCCAGGTTATGTAAAAGCAATGGAAATGTTAGCTGATTTGAACAAAAAAGGTTATTTTATGAAGAATGTAAACTCTAGTTCTCATGATATGGCCAGTCAATTGTTCTTTGCTGGAAAAGGGGCAATTTTCTACTTGGAATTAGAAGAATTTGCAGAGGCCGAGAAGAATATGAAGGGGAATTGGGGTTTCTTCCCAATGCCGGCTATTACGGATGGGAAAGGAAATCAGAACTATATTACTGGAGCTCCGGACGGGTTTATCGTTTCCTCCAAAACAAAGCATCCTAAAGAAGCAATTAAATTTTTGAAATTCTTAACCAGCAAGGAGAATGCCTTAAAACTTGTGAAAGAAATTGGCTGGCCAAGTCCGATTGAAGGAGCCACCAACCCAGACACTGCTTTGAAGGAAGTAGCTGAAGGTGTAGATTACATGAAGAAGGCTGAGGGAATGGCAGAATGGCTCGATACCGATGTCAATGCTAAAGTAGCCGATGTTTATTTATCCAATATCCAGCTGCTGCTCGATGGGTCCAAAACACCGGAGCAGGTTATTAAACAAGTTCAAAAAGTAGCGAAGCAAATACAAAGTGAAGCGGACTAGAAAAGCGGAGGCGACTATAGCTAATGCTGGATTAAATGAGTCAGGGCAGCGGGCAGGGCCGCCTGCTTGCCTCCTCTAAGGGGGGAAAAGGATGATAAAAACATTTCAAAACAGGAGAACGGCGGTACTCTATATAGTACCTGCACTCCTATTTATCCTGTTGTTTGTATTTCTGCCAATAATCTTAAATCTCTATAATAGCTTATTTAGGTGGAATTCCTTTGATGCAGAGAGAACATTTGTCGGGTTAGAGTATTATGGAAGGCTCTTTAAGGATCCCGTCTTTTTTACAGCTTTGAAAAATAATTCTCTATATGCTATTGCTTCACTTGTATTTCAGGTGGGTGCTGGATTAATCATTGCTGCTATTCTGGAAGATAAATTAATTAGAAAGTTTCAACCGTTTTTCCGGACTGTCTTTTTTCTCCCTTCTGTTATTTCGATTGCCGTAGTTGGCTTGGTATGGCAGCTTCTTTATAATCCTGAAGTTGGTTTAGTTAACGGGGTATTAAAAGCAATTGGCCAGGAAGAATGGGCTCGTTCTTGGCTTGGTGATAGTGATGTGGCCATTTATGCCGTTGTTGCTGTTTCACAATGGCAATATACCGGTTATATGGTTATGCTTTTCTTGATTGCGATGCAAAAGATCCCAAATGAATATTATGAAGCGGCCATGATTGATGGCGCTTCTAAGATTAAAACATTCTTTCACGTGACAGTGCCCCAGATTAAAGAAATGATTCTTGTCGGATCAGTGATTACCGTTATTGGTGCATTCAAGGTATTTGATGAAGTGTATGTCATGACCTCGGGAGGACCCGGGCGTTCAACGGAAGTTCTAGGGACCATGCTTTATCGGTCTGCATTCCGAAATGATGAAATGGGATATGCTTCAACAATTGGGACGATTGTGTTTGTTATTACCTTAACCCTATCCTTGATTCAAATGAAATTAGGAAAATCGGGACAGGAGGTATAAGAGGATGACGATAAAGAATAGCCCTATTGTCCAATCTAACCATGTAATTGAAATCAGACCCAGTGGTCAAAAAAACAGTACGAAGATTAAAGACAGAATTTTCCAAACGGTTGTACTTATTTGGTTTAGCCTCTTTGCCCTAGTCATCATTTATCCCATTATCTGGCTCGGATTGAGCGGCTTAAAGTCGAATAGTGACTTTTTTCTTAATACGTGGAAGCTCCCTGAGGAATGGATCTGGAGTAATTATCAAGCGGCATGGGACGCAGGAATTGGTCAATTTTTCTTTAATAGTGTATTTGTCACCCTTGTCTCAGTCTTAGTTGTTTTGGTGCTTGGTTCGATGGCTGCTTATGGCTTAAGCCGGTTTCAGTTTAAAGGCCAGAACCTGTTGCTTGTTCTTATCTTGAGTGGTTTGATGCTGGCACCGCAGGTCAGTTTGATTCCGCTTTATAAATTACTCCAGGGGCTTGGGCTTTATAACACGTATTGGGCAATGATTCTACCATATGTTGCGTTCCAATTGCCATTTTCCATTTTTTTAATGCGGTCTTACTTTCTCTCGATTCCAAGGGAACTTGAGGAATCTGCAATTATTGATGGGTGTAATAGTTGGAAGGTCTACCGGCATATTATTGTACCGATGGGTAAACCCATTATTACTTCTTGTGCGTTATTAACGGGAATGAATGTCTGGAATGAATTTATGTTTGCTTTGGTCTTTGTCGAGGATTCCAGCCTTCGTACGATTCCTGTTGGTCTTATGAACCTGAGAAGCCAGTTGAATACAAACTTTGGCATCCAATTAGCCGGATTGGCGATTTCTGCACTGCCAATGATTATCGCCTATATCCTCTTCCAAAAACAATTTGTCCGCGGTTTAACAGCAGGAAGTGTCAAAGGGTAGAAAGATTATTTTTTTTGAAAAATGACTTGGGAAAATGAATAGGGAAGTGATGACAGCTTTCCTATTCAACCTGAGTCTGTCGGGAGTAGCATCGATGGTTGAAATGGTATATACCATCTACTAAATTTAAGCGAATGAGGGGGGAAAGCTGACATGGAAAAAATCAAACGAACACAAATAACGGGGATGAACTTTCATTACTTGCATTACCCATTGGATTACTTTTTGGATGCTATGGTGCAGTTTCAATTTGAACAAATTGAACTATGGGGTGCCGCACCACATCTATATGTGGAGGATGTAACACTCGCAGAAATTCACAGCATCAAAAGGAAGATCGATCAGCGGCAGTTAAAGGTCGTTTGTTTTACCCCTGAGCAGTGTATGTATCCGATTAATCTTGCCGCCAAAGAGAAAACCATCCGTGAAAGAAGCGTTACCTATTTTAAGAAATCGGTGGATGCCGCAGTGGAATTGGAGGCACCTATGGTTTTAGTAACGGCTGGCTGGGGGTACCGCAATGAAGGCAGAGAGGATGCCTGGGGCCGGGCGAAGGATTCCTTAGTGCAGCTTACAGCATATGCCGAAAAACAAAATATTGTGTTAGCCCTGGAACCGTTACAAAAGATTGAATCAAACTTGATTTGCACGTTGCCAGACCTGACGGAAATGCTCCATTCCATCCCTTCTTCTCATTTAAAAGGAATGGTCGATACCATCCCGCTGGCGGTGGAAGGGGAAGAGCTGGCAGATTATTTTGAGCAGCTGCAGGATGATTTTGTCCATATCCACTTTATTGACGGGAATCCGACAGGACATTTGGCCTGGGGCGATGGCAGCCTGCCACTGGAAAAATATATGAATACCCTGGTAGAACATCAATACAACGGCGCTCTTACTTTGGAATTTACATCTTCCCAATACTTGATGGATCCAAATGAGGCAATTAAAGCTTCCTTAAAAACCCTGGCACCATATATCGTGTAAACACACGTTATCACCGGGGAATTGTTCAAAATAAGAGGCCTTGATTCAGGGATATAAAGGGGTCTTTGCTGATGGCATTCTGGAGGAGTTATCCAAGAAATCTAAAAGTTTTACTTATTGCCATGATCATCAATTCTACAGGAATGGCTTTCCTTTGGCCGCTTCATACCATTTATATTACCCAAAGCATGGGTAGGACGTTATCGGAAGCTGGTTTTGTCTTAATGCTTCATTCAGCGGCCGAAATTTTTGGCAGCCTTCTTGGTGGTTATTTGTATGATCGCATTCGGGGGAAGTTCTCACTTCTTTTTGGGGTTGTATTTTCAGCCTTACTTATTTTCTTTATATCTATTGGCCTGCCATGGCCCCTTTACATCGCAGCAATGGTTCTGCTTGGACTTGGTATCGGAACCATTTTTCCTCCCATCTATGCACTTGCAGGGATCGTATGGAAGGAAGGCGGCAGAAAAAGCTTTAACCTCATGTATCTTGTTATGAATCTAGGTGTGGCAATAGGGACAGCATTAGGTGGAATCGTTGC
The DNA here is from genome assembly GCF_016464375.1 of Bacillus renqingensis. GTDB lineage: Bacteria > Bacillota > Bacilli > Bacillales > Cytobacillaceae > Neobacillus > Neobacillus renqingensis. Next base: position 3,038 of record NZ_JADDIU010000050.1, on the reverse strand, counting down.
CCAATTTTCCTTTCAATATGTCTTTTGGGCAAATGGATTCACCTATCTTCTCTTTATTTTTGTCATATGGTTTGGATTGAAAGAGCCGGACACCGTTCATGAAATCGTGAGGAAGCAGAGCAGTACTGGCAGACCGAAAACAGGGCGGCGTTCAATTCCAGGCCTTTATTCTTTACTCATTCTTTGTTTAGGCTTTATGTTTTGCTGGGTTACCTATATCCAATGGCAGACCAGTATTTCTACCTATATGCAGCGGCTTGGATTTTCCTTGTCAGCCTACAGTTCCTTGTGGACCATTAACGGCTTACTTATTCTGTTTGCCCAGCCATGGATTCAATGGCTGATGGCCCGCTTGCAAATTGCCATAAAGCTGCAGCTTTTGGCCGGTGTCACCCTGTTTATGCTTACCTTTGGCGTGCTGGCCAACAGTCAGGCCTATGGTGGATTTGTAACCGCAATAGTGATTATCACGATAGGAGAAATCCTTATATTTCCTGCGGTTCCGGCGATTGCAGATCGGTTGGCCCCCATCGGTAAAAGAGGTATGTATCAAGGATTGGTCAATGGAGCCGCCAATGTTGGCAGAACAATTGGTCCTTTGTTAGGCGGCCTATTTTACGATGGGTTTGGTCCAGTCGTACTCTTGTACTCTTGTATTTTCATTAGTGGCTTCGCCTTGATTTGTTTTGGAACATATCAAAGGCTCCTATATACACACCACGAGGCTAAAACAGTGAAGATCAATAAATAAAAGGAGGATAAAAGAATGTTGGCAGCTGTACAAAAGGCTTTGGATGGATTGAAGGAACGGGAAGTGAATCGGGTCTTTTTTGTCGCATGCGGTGGTTCTTCATCCCTGATGTATGCCAGTAAATATGTGTTAGACCGCGAGAGTGAGAAGGTTGATTCTGACCTCTATAGCTCCAATGAGTTTGTGTATCGAAATCCCCGAAAGCTTAATGAAAAATCATTGGTTATTTTATGTTCGCACTATGGAAAAACACCGGAAACAGTAGAAGCCGCCCGCTTTGCACGGGAAAAAGGTGCCTTAACCGTCTCGTTAACATATGAGGCCGATTCCCCGCTCGCGCAAGTCTCGGAATATGTCATTGTTTACGAAGATGGTAAAGAAGCGAACTATGTAAATGAGGCACCTGCTGTTATGCTGGAACTTGTTTTTGGCCTTCTGGCAGCCAAGGAAAGAAATCAAAAGTTTACTGACGTCGTTACTTCATTGGAAATTCTTGGTCCTATTTTGCAACAGGAGAAAGCAAAATTTTTACCAAAGGCTAAGGAATTAGCCAAGTCTTATCAAGATGAAAAGGTTATTTACACAATGGCCAGCGGTGCTAATTATGGGATTGCCTATTGGTTTGCGATTTGTCTGCTGATGGAAATGCAGTGGATTCATTCCCATGCGGTTCATGCCGGGGAGTATTTTCACGGACCATTTGAAGTAGTGGATAAAGATGTTCCATTTATTGTTCTCCTCGGGCTGGATGAGACACGTCCACTTGAAGAGCGTTCATTAGAATTCACCCAAAAATACAGCGAAAAGGTGGTGGTCCTTGATGCAAAGGAATTTGACTTAAAAGGTGTTGCTGACAGTGTGAAAGGTTATATTGCCCCGCTGGTTTTGCAAGCAGTGTTGCGACAATTCGCCGAGGAATTGGCGGAAGTCCGTAATCATCCTTTAAGCACAAGAAGATATATGTGGAAGGTCCCTTATTAAGGTTTTTGGTGTCAGGCACCGCTTTTAAAAAAATTAATCGGAGGTAAGACAATGTTAAAATTTGATCGAGAGTTATTTTTACAAATAGTTGGGAAGGATTCAATCGCCAAAAGAGAGGAAATTGAAAAGGTGGTCGACGAAGTTTCGGCTAAGGGCTTCAAAAACATTTTCCTGATTGGTTCTGGTGGAACGATCGCGATGATGTATCCATATGAGTATATTCTTAAATCCAATTCAACTTTGGAGGTTCATGCTGAAATTGCCGCTGAATTGCTGGTAATGAACCATCATCATCTTTCTAAGGAATCTGTTTGTATCTTTGCATCTGTTACAGGCACAACCAAGGAAACGGTAGCTGCAGCGCAATTTTGTAAGGAGAAAGGGGCAACGACCATTGGGTTCGTCGCGAAACCGGGCACGCCGCTTGCTGAGACAGTTGATTATTGTATTTTGGCTCCGGATGAAAAGCATTCATTTGATACCTTCTTTATCTATTTGCAGCTGCTGACGTTCCGTTTCATTCACAACCATGATGAGTTTCCGCAATATAAGCAGTTTGCTAGCGAAATTGCCTTACTACCGCAGGGCATCGTTCAAGCGCTGGAGGCATTTGATGCACGTGCTGAACAATTTGCCATTAAGCACAAGGATACAGGGTATCATATGTTAGTGGGTGCCGGGAATCTTTGGGGCAACACCTACTCTTATGCGATGTGTATATTAGAAGAGATGCAATGGATCAAGTCTAAATCGATACATGCAGCGGAATTCTTCCACGGTACCCTCGAATTAGTGGAAGAGGATACAAGCCTCATCCTCTTTAAAGGTGAGGATGAAACTCGTCCATTAGTGGAACGTGTTGAAAGATTTGCTGAAAAAATCACGAAGGAACTGTTTGTGATTGATACAAAGGATTATCCATTAGAAGGAATTAGCGAGGAGTTTCGAAAGCATTTTGCGGTTAATGTCAACTGGGCACTAACCGGCCGAATCAGCGTGTATCTTGAACGCGAAAGAAACCATTCGTTAGATGTAAGAAGATATTATCGAAAACTGGACTATTAATAGGCAGCTTACTAGGAAAATGAACGAACTCACGTTTATTCATCCTTGTCCATGCATTTGATTGTTAGCGGGAAGATAGTTTAAAAAGATTCCATTCTAATTAGAATGGTACAATTATTTTCGACCCTCACTTGAAGTGGGGGTTTTTAAAATGGAAAAAAGACGGTTTATAATGAAGGACAAAACAGGGTCAAGGAATCATAAGAATGTCCTTCATCAAGGGGATGAAGGACAAAACCGG
>NZ_JADDIU010000005.1 GCF_016464375.1 Bacillus renqingensis | reverse complement strand
AAATTTTCTTAAAATCCTTTAATTCCATTTATATATTATATATGGTAGCGCTTACATTGTCAACGTATTTTTTGAAAGAAAAGTAAAAAAAGGGTGATGCAAACCTCAAATTCTCCAAGAGCTTGAGACCAAATCTGATTGATCAACACCTTACTAGATTTAAGTAGGTATAGACTAAAAACGAGCTGCCAAAACTTCTACTTCTACTTTAAGATATGGAGTTCCTAAAGCCATAACATAAGCAAGTGTCATTGAGGGTGGCGAACCCTTGTGAAATTTCTTATAGATGTCTACAAACACTTCTTTGTCTACCTTTTCAGTTAACCAAATATTAATTTTGATAATCCCATTAGTATCTAAATTCTCACTTTTAAGAAGCGATACAATATTCTCCAAGGAAATCTGAAATTGTTCTTCAACTGAATCAGGAATATTACCTTCCCTATCTATTCCTACTTGACCTGATAGAGTAATCAATTCGGCTCCTTTTGGTACAATCGTAAGGTGACTGTAATCTCCAATTGGCATTGCAATGCCTTGTGGGTTTTTTCTAATTACTTTCGGTTTATACTTTTCATTATTAACAATCGCAAGCGTTTGATGATTTTCCCACTTCCCATTAATTTTAACATTTTCTATTGCAATACCCTCTTTATGAAACCCCGCTTTCTCTAGTACCTTCATGGAACGTATATTATGAGGCATTACTCCTGCTTCAATTCGATGTAAGTTTAATTCATTAAATCCATAGTCTACAACTAATTTTACAGCCTTTGTCATATATCCCTTCCCATTTTGCTTGCGATCTAGGGAATATCCAATCCAACAACTCTGATAGTTACCTCTTGCAACCTCAGATAGTGTTACAATTCCAATAAGTTGTTTGCTGTCTGTAAGAAATATTCCAAAAGCATAAACTGAGTCCTGCTCAGCTAGTGAAACCCAATTTTTAATTCGCTCAACTTGCCCATCAAGTGTATAAAACTTTTCATCTTTTAGTGGTCCATAGGGTTGGAAAAAATCTCCATTTTCAACCTCTAACTTTAGTAAATCCTCCGCATCTGAAAATTCCAATTGCCTAATAAATATCTCTTGTGTTTTCTCCATGTTCTTTCCTCCCTCTGAAAATAAAAAAACCACAGGAAACGACCTGTGTTTATATCCCACTACTTTAATTAGAGAATCTAATCAAAGGACTTAAGTCGTTTATTTCTACAATTAGACAGACTTCTCCCATGATTAGCGAACACGAAAAAAACGGCAGTTGAGTACCCTACACCTTTAGATAAAGAATTCAATGATCTTTTTTTCATATCGGTACCCCCTTTGTTTTATTCAATAAAAACTATATCACTATATGAAAATATTTTCAATCTATTCATTATTTTAATTTTTTTCCATTAATTTGCCTTATCTTAGAAATATGTCTTTAAAAATTAAACAACTTTTTTGTCACTCATCACAGGTAGCTTGCGTTTCTTATTTACCAAAAAAGCCGGCTTCATCCCTTCATAAGTGGGTGCAGCCGGCTTTTACTGTAATCTTATTTAAAGAAATCGCCAATAATATCCAGATTGTTCTGCATGAAGTCGAAGGCGATGTTTGGCATGATGCCGAGCAGTATCGAACCGACAACTGCGACAATCAATACTACGAGAATGCCGAATGGAATATTCAATTTGCTGTCGTCCGCTGGTGGGCGGAAAAACATTTGGGTCATGACGCCGAAATAGTAGAAATAGGAGACGACGGTCGTCGCGATCATGATTGATGCGAGTACATAATGGGCCGGTTCCGCATAAAACGCACCAAGAAAGATGTTTAATTTACCGATAAACCCAGCTGTTCCCGGGAATCCTGCCAAGGAAATCAACAAAATACCCATCGCCACCGCTAACACCGGAGCACGGCGGTACAGACCGGCAAAGTCAGCAATCGCCGTCCCGCCCGCTTTTTCTGTTATCACCTGGATAATTGCAAACGCCCCTAAGTTCATCAATAGATAAGCGAGCAGATAGAACCAGATGGAATCGAACATATTCGTCGTCAGCGACGTTAATGCCACCAATAAATAACCAGCATGGGCGATACTTGAATAAGCAAACATCCGTTTAATATCTGTTTGCCTTAAGGCAACAACGTTCCCAATAATCATCGTCGCAGCGGCAATGACCGCAAGATAATTCTGCATGTCATATAAAATGGGCATTGACCCCTGCCCTTTCGTCGCGGCAAAGCCAAATACCGTTAATAAAATCCGAATCAAAATGACAAAACCGGCAATTTTTGAGACAACACTCAAGAACGCAGTCACCGGTGTTGGCGCACCTTGGTAGACATCCGGTGCCCACATATGGAACGGGGCAGCTGCCAATTTAAATGCTAAACCAACGACAAGCATTAGGAAGGCTAAAGTGAGCAAGTACACATGGTTGCTATTAGCCAGCGTCACCAATTTGTTAGCCATCTCTAGCAAGTTCGTTGTTCCCGTTAAACCGTACACATAGCTCATCCCAAACAAGGTAATCGCAGTTGAAATGCCGCCATTAATGACGTATTTCATCGCCGACTCATTCGATTGCAAATGGAACTTGCGGATGCCTGCTAATATATAGGAAGTAATCGATAACAACTCAAGCCCAATGTAAAGCGTAATTAAATCGCCGCTTGAGGTCATTACCATTGCCCCAAGCAAAGCGGCTAAGAACAAATAATAGAACTCTGCCTGATACCGTTCGACCCCATCTTTTGGTTCATAGCTTACGGCTAAAAATAATACCAGGACCCCGCCGCAAAGCAAAAGCAGTTTAAACGCGAGCGAAAAGCTGTCAATCCTAAACGTGTCGTGCAAAATCGACTGGACCGGTCCGCCGACCATTGCCGCCGTCGCCGCCATTGCCGCGAATACAGCCGCAATGCCGACCCAGCCGAGAATCTTTCGGTCTAACGTTTTTGGCATAAATAAATCACATAACACAAGGACGGCGATCACGCCCAGGATGATGAACTCGGGTGTCATGATGCTCCAGTTTAGTTGTTGAAATGTCTCAAGACTCAATCCTAATCACCCTCCTAACCCAAGCATAATAGTCTCAAGTGTGGCTTGAAGCGGTGAACTTAAAACACTTGGATACACACCGATTAACACGATTAGAAGCATCAACACAACCACTGGTACCAATTCCACGCCGCGAAGATCAAGCACCCCGTCAAATTCGCGATGCGCTCTGCCGTAAGTCATACCAAGCACAGCACGCAGCAGGTAGGCAGCGGTCATGATAATCCCGATTGTTCCGACCGCGGCAATCCATGGCTGAACTTTAAACAGACCTAAGAATGCCATAAACTCGCTAACAAAACCGGACATGCCCGGAAGTCCCAACGAGCCGAGAGCTCCAGCAAGCAAGAAACCGGCAGCAAGCGGCATCCCTTTTGCCAGGCCGCCAAGATTATCGATGAGCGATGTCTCGGTCCGTTCGTATAACACACCCACAAGGAAGAACAGCAGTGCTGAAATCAAACCGTGCGAAACCACTTGAAAAATGGCCCCCTGAATGCCCGCCTCGTTCATGGCAGCAAGTCCGATTAACACAATTCCCATGTGTGAAATAGAGGAATAAGCCAACACCATTTTAAAGTCTGTTTGAATGAATGCCAGGAACGCCCCGTAAAGCAGGTTGATGAGGCCAAGGATGGCGATCAGCGTTGCAAGCTTTTCAAACTGATTTGGAAAAATTCCCATGCCGAAACGGATTAACCCGTAGGCACCAATTTTTAAGAGAATACCAGAGTGAATCATCACCACGGATGGCGGTGCTTGGACGTGTACCCGTAGCATCCAGCTGTGTAATGGAAAAATCGGTAATTTGACCCCGAAAGCCACCAATAAAGCAATAAATAGCCCAAGCTTGAAGTCGGCCGACAGCGGCCCTGATGGGTCACCGACAATTTCTTTTAACAGCTCAATATTCGTTGTCCCAGTCTTAGCGAATAAGATCATGATTACGATCAACAATACAGCTGAGCCTAAACCGTTATAGATTAAGAAGCTGTAGGCCGCCTTTTCTTTTTCAAAATAACCCCATTTTCCAATCAGGAAGAAGGTTGGAATCAAGGTTACTTCAAAGAAGATGAAGAACAAAATTAGGTTTTCCGCCGTGAATACGCCTAGCATCCCGGTTACTAACAGCAGGAAGAGCATGAAGTAGCCTTTCCACTCTTTTTTAATAAACGTAACCGCTCCGATGGCTGCTAGTGTTGATACGACAGAAGTCAGCACGACCAGCACCAGCTGGAATCCACTGACAGCCAGTTCATAAGAAACCGAGAAAATCGGCTCCTGGGCGTTGATGCCGTGGAACTGAATCCATGGAACGGATACGGAAAAATCGGAGAGACTTTTTCCCGCAAGAAAATGCGCATAAACTGCAAATGATAGAATCAATGGCGGCAGAGTGGCAAGAAAGCCGACTGCCTTAATTGCCTTTTCTTGCGTTTTTGGCAACATTGCCAAAACGATAATACCTAGTAAAGGGGAGAATACCAGGATGGAAAGGATGGATTGTAAATTCATCGTAAGTACCCCCCTGTTAAAGCATAAATGACAGCGAGCACGGCCAAGCCGAGAAAGGCCACGGCTCCGTACGTTTGTACTTGCCCGGATTGCATTTTCGCACCAGTCCTGCCAAGCCCTTGGACAAAGCCAACAACGCCTTTCACAATCCCTTCGACAAGGAAGGTGTCAATCAAGCGTAGAAAGTAGCTAAAGCCTGTAACAATGGCGACAACGGTCATTTGATAAAATTCGTCGATATAATATTTATTGGATACAACCGTGTGCAGCATATCGCCTTTACCGCTGAGCCAATCCGGGGCAATGGAACGCTTGCCGTATATGAAATAAGCGAATAGAATGCCTGCTAATGAAACAACAGTAGCAGCAATCATAATCCAGGCTGGGCCCTCTATATGTGCAGCCCCGAGGATCGGGTTGCCATCGACGAGCCAGTCGCCAAGGAAGGAACCGAACCAAGGTGTGTTGATATAACCGGCCACAACCGCAAGGATGCCGAGAAGGACCATCGGCAGCGTCATTACGGATGGTGACTCGTTGACATCTCTTTGCTCGCTGCGTGCGTCACCCGTGAACACCATGAAGAACAAGCGGAACATATAGAACGCCGTCATGAACGCCGCGATTAGTGCTAATAAAAAGAGAACAGGATGTCCGCCTTCCCATGCAGCTACTAATATTTCATCTTTACTGAAGAAACCGGATAGCCCCGGCACCCCGCTGATGGCGAGGGTTCCAATCAGAAATAGCGGCGCGGTAAGCTTTAGTTTTTTCCACAGTCCACCCATTTCCTCGATGTTTTGCGTATGCACTGCATGGATCACAGACCCGGCGGCCAGAAATAATAATGCCTTGAAGAAGGCATGTGTCATCAAGTGGAACACACCGGCAACATAACCGCCACAACCGAGAGCAAGCATCATATAGCCCAGCTGGGAGACGGTTGAATAGGCGAGTACGCGTTTGATATCGGTTTGCACCAAACCGATGCTGGCGGCGAAAATCGCCGTAAAGCCGCCGATAACCGCAACGGTGAGCAGCGCTGTTTTACTAGCTAAGAACAATGGAAATAGTGCTGCTACTAAGTAGACCCCGGCGGCAACCATTGTTGCGGCGTGGATCAACGCTGAAACAGGTGTCGGACCTTCCATTGCATCCGGAAGCCACGTATGAAGCGGGAACTGACCCGATTTCCCGATGGCTCCGATAAAAATCAGAATCGCTGTCAAGGTAATCATTGTGTTTGATACCGAACCGGCCTCTACAGCTTTAAAAATTTCGCTGTATTCAAAACTTTGTGTCTGCCAAAAAAGAAGAATCATCCCGATGAAAAGTCCAACGTCCCCGATCCGGGTCATGATGAATGCCTTTTTCGCAGCGGCCTTTGCTTCTTCTTTATAAAAGTAAAATCCGATTAATAGGAAGGAACCCACCCCTACTAGTTCCCAGAAAATATAGGTTTGTAGAATGTTAGGCGAAATCACAAGGCCAAGCATTGCAAACGTAAATAGCCCTAAATAGGCATAGAATACATGGAAACGCTCGTCTCCTTGCATATAACCCTTTGAGTAGGTATGTACCAAGAAACTTACGAGCGACACAATAAACAGCATTAATGCATTTAATTGGTTCACTTCAAATCCCGCTGTTAAATGCACTTCCCCTATCGTGAGCCAATTAACCTTTGCCATATAGGTCGGCTCCGAAAAACGCTCAAATAAGACGAGAATCGAGAAAACAAGCGACGCCAGCGTCAGGAGAATCCCTACGTACGCGCTCGCCTCCCTCAATCGCTTTCCGATCAGAAGAAGGAGCAAAAACGATAATAGCGGGAAAAGCGGTATCAGCCATGCATTTTCCATCTTTATCAAATCCCCTTTTCAAATGGGTGTCAGGCACCACTCGTGGACAAATTTGCAAATTTGTCCACCCACGGCGGACATTTTGGGTATTTTTACCAACCCGTCTTGTTTCGTTCGCCTAATCTTTATCCAGGCCTCCTGCCGAGGGTTTCTGACACCGTAAAGGTTTTCTAGTGTTTCATTTCGTTCATTTCGTCGATGTGAACGGTCTTCTTGTTGCGGTAGAGCGCCATTAAGATCGCTAGTCCGACAGCTGCTTCAGCAGCAGCGACGGCCATGGCGAAAAGCGCAAATACCTGCCCGTTTATCGACGGGCTCACGCCGTATTTACTAAAGGTGACGAGATTAATATTTACGGCATTCAGCATCAATTCGATTGAGATTAACACAATCACTGTATTTCTTTTCGTCAACGCACCGTACAAGCCGATGCAGAATAAAATGAGTGCTAGTGCCAAAAAGGCTGAAGCGGGGACTGAACTCATTCCTTATCCCCCTCCTTATCCTCTCGTTTTGCTAAAATAATCGCCCCGATTAAGGCTACTAATAGTAAGACAGAGACAAATTCAAATGGAATGATATATTTCGAGTATAATGCTTTGCCAATTTGCAGTGTATTATCCTCATGCAAGGTTGTTGGCACCTGCTGGATATCCAAATGATAGATTCCAAGATAAACGGCAAAGGCAAAGCCGAGAACCCCGAGAAAGACAAGGATCTTTCTCCATTTTCCTGTTGTTGCTTCACTTTCGTCATATGGCTTTGTTAACATGATGCCAAACAGCATGATGATGGTGATGGCACCGGAATAGATTAACACCTGCACAGCGGCAACGAATTCCGCTGACAACAGGATGTAGATTCCGGCGATGCTGACGAAGGTGAAGATTAAGGCCACGACCATGTGAACGACTTTATTCAAGTTTAATAAAAGCACGCCGCCGATGATCGCCACAAGGGCGAGGGCCATGAATGCGAAAAATTCACCCGAAAAGGTCATGGTTTATTCACCTGCCGTAAGTTTTCATCATTTTCATCGAGCCATTCCAGGTTTTTAAATAACATGTCACGGCTGTATTCAGCGAGTTCAAAGTTATTTGTCATAATGATCGCTTCTGTCGGGCAAACCTCTGTACACAGATCACACAGGATGCAGATCTCAAAGTTGATATCGTACGTATCGATGATTTTCCCCCTTTTCGTTGGGTCCGGATGCTTCTTACCCGTTAATTGAATGCAGTCTGTCGGACAAATATTGGCACATTGGTTACAGACAATACATTTTTCCGGATAGAACTTCTGAATCCCGCGAAACCGGTCTGGCAGCGGCAGCGGTTCGTTCGGATAATCATATGTTACCTTTTCACGCGTTAACTGTTTTAGGGTATACTTCAAGCCTTTAGCTAATCCAGTTCCAAGCACGTTGTTCACCCCTTTACATAATCTCTTTTTTTAAAATTAATTGGCGGATAGACGCTGCTAATTGGCGGATAACGCAGCTCAATTGGCGCATAGCTCCTTTTAATTGTCGTTTGAGCCTCTATTGTCGCATAACCGCTTCCTATTGGCGGATAGACGGTTTCTATTGGCGCATAGCCACTTCCAATTGTCGTCCGACGCGACGCCGCATCCTTTCAATTTTTAAAAAAACAACGACTTAATTAAAGCAGTTAAAAAGATGTTTGCGAGTGCAATAGGCATCAGTACTTTCCAGGCAAATTCCATCAGCTTGTCGGCACGCATCCGTGGAAAGGTGCTGCGGAACCACAGGTAAACGAACAGCACGGCGCTGAATTTAAGCGCAAACCAGACGGAACCTGGGATGAAGCTTAAGAATCCAAATGGGGCCAGCCAGCCGCCGAAGAAAAGCACGGTGACCAATGCAGTCATAGCAAATAGATACACATACTCTGCCAGCATAAAGAATGCCCAGCGGAAACCGGAATATTCAACGTGGTATCCGGCAACAAGCTCTGATTCTGATTCCGGCAAGTCAAATGGCGTCCGGCTTAACTCCGCAACCGAAGCCGTGAGAAAAATGAGAAAGCCGATTGGCTGCAGTAAAACAAACCAGCCGTGCCTTTGTGCATGAATGATATCATTCAAGTTTAAGCTGCCCGAAAGCAAGATAACACCCAGTACGGACATCACGAGCGGAATCTCATACGAAATCATCTGGGCCGTCGCCCGCGCCCCTCCGAGTAAGGAGTATTTATTGTTCGAGGCCCAGCCGCCGAGCAGTACGCCGAATACGGTCATCCCGGATATTGCCACATAATAGAGGAGACCCACATTAAGATCGGCAAATTGGAACTTATCGGTAAACGGAATCGTCGCCAGTACCATAAACGATGGAGCGAAGGCGATGACCGGTGCAATGATAAACAGCGGCTTATCTGCAACCTTCGGGATAATATCCTCTTTTAGTAAAAGCTTTAGGACGTCTGCCACAGTTTGCAGCAGTCCAAAACGGCCGCCGACTTGATTCGGGCCGTGACGGTTTTGCATGTAACCCATAACCTTCCGCTCGGCCAAAATAGAGTAGGTTACAAAGCCTAATACAACTAACAGTAGGATAACGCCAAACAAACAGAAGATGGCAAAGTTGTATAGGCCGGGACTAGAGTGGAGCATTTCTTCGATCATCAGCCGTCCACCTCCCCGAGAACAATATCAATCGCTCCTAAAATAGCAATCATGTTTGCAATATTTTCCCCTTTTAACAGCTTAGGGAGGATTTGCAGATTATAGAATGAGGGTCTTCTAAACTTTAAGCGATACGGTTCTTTTTTGCCATCGCTTGCAATATAGCAGCCAATTTCTCCCCGCGGTGATTCGATTCTAACAAACGCTTCCCCTTTTGGCGGCTTGATAATTTTTGGCACCTTGGCTAAGATAGGGCCTTCAGCGGGAAATTGCTCGCATGCCTGTTCTAAAATTTTCAGTGACTCTTCAATTTCTTTCGTACGGACGTTGTAGCGCGCCAAGGCATCGCCGCCTTCTTGTGTGATCACATTAAAATCAAAGCGATCATAGATGGAGTATGGTTCGTCTTTGCGCAGATCCCAGTTCACTCCGGTACAGCGGAGGTTTGCCCCGCTGAGCGAGTATTGAACGGCGTCCTCCTTCGTGTATTTGCCAATTCCGGTTACCCGGTTGATAAAAATTTCATTCCCGGTTACAAGGGTGTGATAGCCTTTTACTTGTTCCCTCATATAAGGGATAAACTCTTTTACTTTTTCAATCCAGCCTTCCGGTGCATCCCACTTCACGCCGCCAACACGCATGTAGTTGTAGGTTAAGCGCCCGCCTGACAGTTCATTCAACAAGTTAATAATCATTTCCCGTTCGCGGAACATGTAGATGAATGGACTTGTGGCTCCAAGGTCAAGCAGGTATGTACCCCACCAAACAAGGTGACTGGCTATACGGTTCAGTTCCATTGCGATGATCCGTAAATATTCAGCACGTTCCGGGACTTGAATGTCCATCATCGTTTCGACAGCATGACAAATCACATAGTTATTGGTCATCGCTGACAGGTAGTCCATCCGGTCGGTATACGGAATGATTTGCGTGTATTGCAGGTTTTCAGCTATTTTTTCAGTCCCGCGGTGCAGGTAACCGATGACAGGTACTGCTTCGGTTATAAGTTCCCCGTCCAAGTGTACCACAAGCCGGAATACCCCGTGCGTACTAGGGTGCTGCGGACCTACGTTCAGGACCATTTCTTCTGTTCTAATCACTGGCTACACCTCCACATCATACGGCTCATAGTCTTTTCTCAGTGGATAGCCAATCCATTCTTCTCCAAGGAAAATTCGATGCAGGTTCGGATGTCCGGTAAACTGAATGCCAAGCAAGTCATAGGCTTCACATTCAGGCCAGTCGGCGCCTGCCCAAATCGGCTGGACCGAATCGATGACGGGTTCATCCTGGTCAAGCTTCACCTTCACTGCGACCGATTGACGCTTTTTGTATGAGTATAAGTGAACATAAATTTCCATATGTGTTTCATAATCAGTCCCGTGCAGCTCTGATAGGTAATCAAACCCTAACTGCTCATTATATTTTAAAAACTGTGCCAGTTTGAAATAGGCCTCCCGCTTTACAACTAATGTTGGGACATCTTTTGAAAGTTTATTAATATAAAAATCCTCTAAAACATCAGAACCCAGATTTTCTTCAATCACTTTTATATACTTATCGAGGTATGGCTGGTTTGGTGATGGTTTCGCTTCGGCTTCTTTTGCAGCAGCATCTGCCGTGCCGCCTTTTGCTGCTGCCGCTGCCTTTGCCTTGGCTGCTGCCGCCGCTTTTGCTTTTGCCTTTGCGGCAGCGATTGCTTTCGCTTTTTCATCATCGCCAGCTGCCGCATCACCACCGCTGGCGGCTGCCTTCGCCTTGGCTGCTGCTGCGGCCTTTGCTTTTGCCGCTGCCGCTGCTTTCGCTTTCGCCGCTGCCGCCGCTTTCGCCTTCGCATCGGCTCCTGCCGGGGCACTGTCACTTTCTCCAGCTGCACCACCTGCAAGTTCCATTGCCTTCCGCTTCGCGGCTGCAGCTGCTTTTGCCTTTGCTACTGCGGCTGCCTTTTTCTTTGCGAGATCGTCCGCTTCCCCTGATCCGCTGTCTGCTTCTGCAGCCGGTTCCTCCGCGTCGGCGAGACCCTCGCGCTTCTTCTTCGCTACTGCCGCTGCTTTTGCCTTTGCTACTGCGGCGGCCTTTTTCTGTGCGAGATCGTCCGCTTCCCCTGATCCGCGGTCTGCTTCTGCAGCCGGTTCCTCCGCGTCGGCGATACCCTCGCGCTTCTTCTTCGCTAATGCCGCTGCTTTTGCCTTTGCCGCTGCGGCTGCCTTTTTCTTTGCGAGATCGTCCGCTTCCCCTGATCCGCTGTCTGCTTCTGCAGCCGGTTCCTCCGCGTCGGCGATACCCTCGCGCTTCTTCTTCGCTAATGCCGCTGCTTTTGCCTTTGCCGCTGCGGCTGCCTTTTTCTTTGCGAGATCGTCCGCTTCCCCTGATCCGCTGTCTGCTTCTGCAGCCGGTTCCTCCGCGTCGGCGATGCCCTCGCGCTTCTTCTTCGCTAATGCAGCCGCTTTTGCCTTTGCCGCTGCGGCTGCCTTTTTCTTTGCGAGATCTTCCTCAGACGATGACGCCGCTGGTTTTAGTGTATCCTGCTTCTCCGCCTCGCCTGCAGCCTTCGCCTGACGCTTTGCCAGTGCCGCGGCCTTTGCTTTCTCAGCGGCTTCCCGCTTTAATTGCTCGAGATCTTTTTCCCCGCTCATCGACTAGATCACCTTCTTTCCAGTCTTCGCTTCATATTTTATTTTTTCCTTTAATTTATTGACCCCATAAATTAATGCAGCCGGATTTGGCGGACACCCGGGAATATACACGTCTACTGGAACGATTTGGTCGACCCCTTTTACAACGGAATAGGATTTGACGTACGGACCACCGGCAGTTGCACATGACCCCATCGCAATGACCCACTTTGGTTCAGGCATTTGATCGTACAGCCTCCTTAGGATGGGGGCCATTTTTTTCGTTACGGTTCCCGAGACAATCATGCAATCGGATTGCCGTGGAGATGGCCGGAAAAATGAGCCTAAACGGTCCAGGTCATAGTGCGCAGCACCCACGCCCATCATCTCAATCGCACAACAAGCCAGACCAAATGTCACCGGGTATATGGAACTGCTTCGCGCCCATCCCTTCACTTGCTCCAGCGTTGTCATGAATACATTTCGCTTTAACTCTTCCATTTCGAAATCGGTAATGCCATCTACTTTTAAATCCATCGTAGCACCTTCTTTTTCCAAGCATATACCAGGCCAATTAAGAGCATGATGACGAAAAGCAACATCTCAATCAAGGCAAATACACCTAGTTTATCATAAGCAACAGCCCATGGATATAAAAACACGGTCTCCACATCAAAAATAACAAACATTAGGGCAAAAATATAATAGCGGACATTGAACTGTACACGGGAATCGTGAACTGGATCAACACCGCTCTCATATGTGGTATACTTCTCCGCACTAGGTCTAAACGGGCGCAGAAGCTTCCCCAAAAATAACGCCACCACCGGCAGCAAAATCCCCAGACATAGAAACACAAAAACTATCAGATAATTATTCTGATATACATTTAAAAGTTCCATGTCTATCCCCTCCAACGTTGAATTTTTTCATACTTACGAATATTTGTAACCGAATTCATTATAGCATTGTTACATACCTATGTCGACAAGCCATTCTATATAAAGTGAAACTTCAATCAATGGGGGTCTCACGCCAATTAATGCAGAATAAAATTATTTCAAGTTTTTAAAACCGGTTAGCTGCTCCCTTATTAAATCGTTACCCCTACCATCATATTCTGAAGGTTTATTTTCATTCGGAATTTCAGAAAACTAGTACATCTGCCCCATTGATTGGGAATTGCTTTCTGATTGCTTTGTCGGAGGAACCTCTCTATGGGACACTTCACCTCTCTTTTCTGCCGGTTTTGTCCCATAGAACCTTTCTATGGGACACTTCGCTTCTCTTTTCTACCTGATTTGTCCCATAGAACCTCCCTATGGGACATTTCGCTCCTCTTTTTTGCCGGTTTTGTCCCATAGAACCTCTCTATGGGACACTTCGCCTCTCTTTTCTACCTGATTTGTCCCATAGAGCCTCTCTATGGGACACTTCGCCTCTCTTTTCTACCTGATTTGTCCCATAGAGCCTCTCTATGGGACACTTCGCTCCTCTTTTCTACCGGTTTTGTCCCATAGAACCTCTCTATGGGACACTTCGCTTCTCTTTCATGCCGGTTTTGTCCCATAGAACCTCCCTATGGGACACTTCGCTTCTCTTTCATGCCGGTTTTGTCCCATAGAACCTCCCTATGGGACACTTCGCTTCTCTTTCATGCCGGTTTTGTCCCATAGAACCTCCCTATGGGACACTTCGCTTCTCTTTCATGCCGGTTTTGTCCCATAGAACCTCCCTATGGGACACTTCGCTTCTCTTTCATGCCGGTTTTGTCCCATAGAACCTCCCTATGGGACACTTCGCTTCTCTTTCATGCCGGTTTTGTCCCATAGAACCTCCCTATGGGACACTTCGCCTCTCTTTCATGCCGGTTTTGTCCCATAGAACCTCTCTATGGGACATTTCGCCTCTCTTTTCTACCTGATTTGTCCCAGAGAACCTCCCTATGGGACATTTCGCTACTCTTTTTTGCCGGTTTTGTCCCATAGAACCTCCCTAGGGGACACTTCGCTTCTCTTTCCTGCCGGTTTTGTTCCATAGAACCTCTCTATGGGACCCTTCACCTCTCTTTTCTGCCGGTCTTGTCCCATAGAACCTCCCTATGGGACATTTCGCTTCTCTTTCATGCCGGTTTTGTTCCATAGAACCTCTCTATGGGACACTTCACCTCTCTTTTCTGCCGGTTTTGTCCCATAGAACCTCCCTATGGGACACTTCGCTCCTCTTTTCTGCCGGTTTTGTCCCATAGGTCCCAATGTCCCAAACCAAACAAAAACCCATCATCATAGTAAAAGCCCCTCCGGTGCGGCGTTAGATGCCAGCCAGAGGGGCCTTGAATTTTTTAAAAATACTAAAATTTACGTTCTGCGACAGTGAGTCGATTGATGGCACGGCGCAGTGCCAGTTCGTTGCGTTTGAAATCGAAGTGTTCGAGCTTCTGCTCCTTCATCCGCAGCTCGGCACGTTCCTTTGCCCTTAGTGCACGTTCTACATCGATGTCTTCCGATTTCTCTGCAGCTTGGGCCAAAATGGTCACCTGATCAGGACGAACCTCTAGAAATCCGCCGCTGACTGCGACATATACGGTTTTTCCATCTTTTTTCAGACGAACTGCGCCAATTTCAAGCGGGGCCACCGTAGATACGTGACCAGGCAAAATACCTAGCTCACCTGTTTTTGCCTTAGTACTCACCATTTCCACATCGGATTCATACACCGGGCCATCGGGAGTCACAACACTGACTTTCATCGTCTTCATTTTTTACCCTCCCTGGCTTGATTAGACCTCTACACCCATGCGTTTTGCGGCCTCAACAGCTTCTTCAATACGGCCGACAAGACGGAAGGCATCTTCCGGAAGGTGGTCATATTTACCTTCAAGGATTTCCTTGAACCCTCTGACCGTTTCTTTTACCGGTACGTATGAGCCTGGCTGTCCAGTAAACTGTTCTGCAACGTGGAAGTTTTGTGATAAGAAGTTTTGGATACGGCGCGCACGGGCAACGATTAATTTATCTTCATCAGAAAGTTCGTCCATACCCAGCATGGCGATGATATCTTGCAGTTCACGATATCTTTGTAAGGTTTGCTGTACTTGACGGGCCACACTGTAATGCTCTTCGCCAACAATCTCAGGCGACAAGGCACGTGAAGTGGACGCTAACGGATCCACTGCCGGATAAATCCCCATCTCAGAAAGCTTACGTTCAAGGTTAGTCGTTGCATCCAAGTGGGCGAAAGTCGTTGCCGGAGCCGGGTCAGTATAGTCATCGGCCGGTACGTAAATCGCTTGGATCGATGTAACAGAACCTTTATTAGTAGAAGTAATCCGCTCTTGCAGGCGGCCCATTTCTGTCGCAAGTGTCGGCTGGTAACCAACGGCAGATGGCATACGGCCTAAGAGCGCCGAAACCTCAGAACCAGCTTGCGTGAAACGGAAAATGTTGTCGATGAACAATAACACGTCTTGACCTTGCTCATCACGGAAATATTCAGCCATGGTCAAACCTGTCAAGGCCACACGCATACGGGCACCAGGAGGCTCGTTCATCTGACCGAAAACCATCGCTGTTTTTTTGATAACGCCTGAATCCGTCATTTCATGATACAGGTCGTTCCCTTCACGGGTACGCTCGCCAACACCGGCGAAAACAGAAATACCGCCGTGTTCTTGTGCGATATTGTTAATTAATTCCTGGATTAATACGGTTTTACCGACACCGGCACCACCAAATAGGCCAATCTTACCGCCTTTTATATATGGTGCAAGCAAGTCTACTACCTTAATTCCAGTCTCTAAGATTTCAACTTCTGTCGATTGCTCTTCAAACGTTGGTGCCTCGCGGTGAATCGAATCACGACGGGCGGTTGCCGGAACGTCCTCTTTTAGGTCAATCGCTTCACCTAATACATTAAATACACGGCCTAATGTTGGTTCCCCGACCGGTACTGAAATCGGTGCACCGGTATCCTCCACTTCCAAGCCGCGAGTCAATCCATCGGTTGATGCCATCGCAATGGCACGAACCGTATCATCACCTAAATGAAGGGCTACTTCAAGGGTTAAGTTAATATCTACTTCAGATTCATTGTGCGCTTTTCTCACTACCTTTAACGCATTATAGATCTCAGGAAGATGACCATTTTCGAACTTAACGTCAACAACCGGACCCGTAACCTGAAGAACATGTCCTTTGCTCATCATTTTTCCCTCCTAACTTACTCTTTGCTAAAACAAACCGAACTGCTTATGATTCAAAAACAAACCTCATGTTCCAAACCAACACAAACTTGTTTAAAAAACGAGGACAATATAATCAAATGGTGTCAGGCACCAATAGTACTTTTTTCTATTCAAGTGCTGCGGCGCCGCCGACGATCTCGGTGATTTCCTGTGTGATGGCGGCTTGGCGGGCACGGTTGTAGCTGAGCGAATAGTTGCGGATGAGTTCGTTTGCATTGTCGGTTGCATTGCGCATCGCTGTCATCCGGGCTGCGTGCTCACTCGCTTTGCTGTCTAACAGTGCACCGTAAATTAAGCTTTCCGCATATTGCGGCAGAAGCACTTCCAAAATTTCTTCTGCATTTGGCTCAAACTCATAGGAAGTAAGTTTGTGAGAAGTTGTTGATAGGTCCGTTAACGGAAGCAGCTTCTTATCCGTTACTTCCTGCGAAATTGCGCTCACGTAGTGGCTGTAATAAATATATAATTCATCAAATGTTGCATCAGAAAACATGCCAACAGTTGAACTTGTAATATCTTTAATATCCTGGAAGTTCGGTTGGTCGTGAAGCCCAACGATATCAAGGACAACATTGTATCCTTGCTTTACAAAGAAATCACGTCCCACTCGACCGATGGCAATAATCGCAAATTCATCCTTCGATTGATGACGGCTTTGGATTGTTTGATGAACGCGGCGGATCACGTTACTGTTAAACGCTCCGGCAAGACCGCGGTCAGATGTAATCACGATATACCCCGTCTTTTTTACAGGACGATGGGTCAGCATCGGATGGATCACACCGCTTGCACCGGTGGCAATCGATGCCGTTACTTCCTGAATTTTTTCCATATAAGGCACGAATGATTTTGCGTTCATAACACCGCGATTCCATTTGGCGGCGGATGTCATTTCCATTGCCTTTGTAATATGACTCATCTTTTTCGTCGAACTAATTCGCGCTTTTATATCGCGTAATGAAGCCATTGGTTCTCACCACCCTCATTCAAAGAATGTCTGGCGAGGTGCTTGGCACCTCGCAGCCGTTCAAAATAGTAGACCTTTAATGTTCGGAAGCAGCAAACGTCTTCTTGAAGGCGTTGATGGCTTCAGCCATATCCTCGTCTTTTGGAAGATCCTTCGTAGTTGTGATGTGGTCTAACAGCTCTTTACGGTTGTGGTCTAACCAGTTATGGAACTCCCCTTCAAACCGGCGAATATCCTGCAATGGAATATCATCAAGGAAGCCGCGGGTTAAGGCATAAAGAATCATAACCTGCTTTTCAACTGGAAGCGGCTTGTTTAAGTCTTGCTTTAACACCTCAACGGTACGTGCACCACGGTTAAGCTTCGCCTGGGTAGCCTTATCAAGGTCAGAACCGAACTGAGCGAAGGCCTCTAATTCACGGTACGATGCAAGGTCAAGTCTTAATGTACCGGCCACCTTCTTCATTGCCTTAATTTGGGCTGATCCCCCTACACGGGAAACGGAAAGACCCGCGTTGATCGCTGGACGAACACCGGAGAAGAATAGGTCTGATTGTAAGAAAATCTGTCCATCGGTGATCGAGATCACGTTTGTTGGGATATAAGCAGAAACGTCGCCTGCTTGTGTTTCGATAAACGGCAGCGCGGTAATCGAACCGGCACCAAGTGAATCATTTAATTTTGCTGCACGTTCGAGCAAGCGGGAGTGCAGATAGAATACATCCCCCGGATAGGCTTCACGGCCTGGAGGACGGCGAAGCAGCAAGGAAAGTTCACGGTATGCAGCGGCTTGTTTCGTTAAGTCATCATAGACGATTAAGACGTGCTTGCCGTTGTACATAAATTCTTCAGCCATGGCAACCCCTGCATATGGCGCTAAGAATAGCATCGGCGCAGGCAGTGATGCCGACGCAGAAACAACGATTGAGTAGTCTAATGCCCCATTTTTACGAAGCGTTTCAACGGCGTTACGTACGGTTGATTCCTTCTGACCAATGGCCACATAGATACAAATCATGTTCTGGCCTTTTTGATTAATGATGGTATCGATCGCAACCGATGTTTTACCTGTCTGACGGTCACCGATGATTAATTCACGCTGTCCGCGTCCGATTGGCACAAGGGCGTCAATCGCTTTAATCCCGGTTTGCAGCGGCTCATGAACGGATTTACGGGCCATAACGCCTGAAGCCACCGCTTCAACAGGACGGGTTCTCTTTGCATTAATTGGACCCATGCCATCAATTGGTTGTCCTAATGAGTTCACGACACGTCCAATCAGTTCCTCACCAACCGGAACCTCCATGATGCGTCCTGTACGGCGAACTTCGTCACCTTCTTTAATTTCAGTAAAAGGTCCAAGAATAATAATACCGACGTTATTTTCTTCAAGGTTTTGTGCCATACCCATAACGCCGTTTGAGAATTCAACAAGTTCTCCGGCCATACAATTGTCAAGGCCGTGTATACGTGCGATACCGTCACCTACGGAGATAACCGTACCGACATCTGTCACTTGAATTTCTGCCTGATAGTTTTCGATCTGCTGCTTTATCAGGGCACTGATTTCTTCAGCTTTGATGCTCATGAGTTTCACCCCTATCCAAATAATCTAGCTTAACATTTTACGCTCTAAACGGTCGAGCTTGCCGCGCAAACTGCCGTCATATATGCGATTCCCGATGCGGAGCTTCAAGCCGCCAAGCAAATCGGAATCGACGAAGTTTTTAATGTTCAATGTTTTCTTGCCAACCTTTGCTGCAAACACAGCCGAGATTGCTTCACGCTCAGCATCGGATAGCGCCCGTGTGCTCGTAACGGCTGCCTCAGCCACACCCATTGCTTCATTTGCCAGCGCTAAAAATTCATCTGCCACCTCGACGATGTAGTCCTCACGGTGGAGGTCCACTAAGAGCAGCAGTGTATTCAACACATATGCATTGACGGAGGCAAAACCTTGCGTTAACACCGCTTTTTTCTCTTCTTTTGTCAGCTTGGATGAATGGAGAACAGCCTTTAATTCAGGCGTGTATCCGGCAACTTCCTTTACGACGCGAAGATCCTCGACCATCTCTTTCAGCAGCTGCTGTTCTTTTGCAATTTGCAAAAGAGCTAATGCATAGCGTTTTGCCACGATAGAGCCACTCATCGTATATCTCCTGCCTCTTTGATATAGTCGTTAATGAGCTTGTCTTGATCTTGTTCACTTAGATTTTTCTCAATCACTTTAGAAGCCACTAAGACGGATAAGTGTGCCACTTGTTCGCGAATGGCGACAACGGCCTTTTCCTTTTGCTGCTCGATTTCCAATTTAGCTGCCTCTTTCATGCGTTCCGCTTCACCGCGGGCCGTTGCAATAATCTCATCACGCTGGATGTCGCCTTGCTTTTTCGCATTATCGATTAAGGTTTGCGCTTCATTGCGTGCTTCCTTTAATAGATTACGTTGTTCATCTAATAATTTCTGCGCTTCTTTGCGGCTGTTTTCGGCCGCATCGATTTCGCTTGCTACATGCTGGGCACGTTGATCCATGATTCCCATCAGCGGGCCCCACGCAAATTTTTTCAGCAAGAGCATTAATACAATGAACATAACAAGCTGGAATAAAATATCACCGGTATTGATACCTGTATGTGCTGCTGCGCCTAGTACAAGACTGCTTGTTAACACCTCGCACTTCACTCCCTTCAAGCGTCGTTCCTTTATATTGAGATTCACTTGTTTTCAAATTTATTTTTTTCAAAAAAAACTGTCTGGCTCCGCACCCTTTAAGCAAGGCGCTTCCGCTTTTCTACTCATAAATGAATGGCGAAGGTTCTCCCGAATGACTTCGCCATCTGTCATTTTATTATCTACCTTGAACCATGAACGCGATAACCACCGCGATGATCGGAACCGCCTCAACTAACGCAACCCCGATGAACATTGTAGTTTGAAGCATACCACGAGCTTCCGGTTGACGAGCAATCCCTTCAACTGTACGAGATACGATAAGACCGTTACCAATACCAGCACCTAGTGCCGCTAAACCAATCGCAATTGCTGCTGCTAAAAGACCCATTTGTAATTTTCCTCCTTAAGTGTATAGAAAAGTTTATTTGTTTATTTTAATGGTCGTTGCTCACTTTATGAGACAAATATACCATTGTTAACATGGTAAAGATAAAGGCTTGGATGGCACCAACGAAGATGGAGAATCCTTGCCATGCCAGTGTCGGAATAATCGCAGCGATTGTTCCCCAGAACCCTGTTGCCATACTTCCGGCAAGTAATCCTAGTAAAATTTCACCCGC
Source organism: Bacillus renqingensis (assembly GCF_016464375.1). Taxonomy (GTDB): domain Bacteria; phylum Bacillota; class Bacilli; order Bacillales; family Cytobacillaceae; genus Neobacillus; species Neobacillus renqingensis. Next base: position 199,567 of record NZ_JADDIU010000005.1, on the reverse strand, counting down.
ATAAATGTTTCCGTAAAGACGGAGACCGAGAGTCAGAGTATTCGCGAACTCTTCAATAATCTTAATTGGGAACATAAACCAGAACGGTTTGAAGAATTCCTTTCCATAAGCTGCTGTCCCTTTTAACTTGACACCATAGTAGTGGGACAAACCGACAATCATTGTCGCTAATGTCAGTGTTACCGCCGGATCGGCAGTTGGCGATTTCCACCAAAGCTTACCGTCAATAACAACCGAGAATGGCAATCCCAGCATATTGGCTACAAAAATGTACATAATGATGGTGATCCCAAGAATATGGAACCTGCCGCCATCCTTCCAATCCATTGCACTGTTGATGATGTTTTTCACAAAATCCATAACCCATTCCATGAAATTCTGCATACCAGTCGGTTTCATCGCAAGTGTTCTTGTGGATAAGACGGCTATTAAAAAGACAATCACAGACGCAACCGTAATCATCAATACGTTCGCCATGTTAAATTGCAGCCCAAGAAAGGTTTCTATTGGAGCTTCGTGATTCAACAGTTTCACCTCGCTTCCCTACTACTACTCATGTAGTCTGAATGAATGAATAAAAAAATCTATCATAATGACAACATAGGAAGTCATTAATCCTATAATAACACTTATTAAATTGAGTTGTTCGGGATAATTTGACGATATTATGACTGCAAACGCTGCCACCGCCATTCTTGAAAGTGAGCCTAGCGAGCGCACTTTTTTGCCTTGAATAACCGAATCGCCAAAAGTTCTCATTCTTCTGGCCAGCAGCCAAAAATTAAACAGGCTTAAACTCGTCCCGAATATCAAGCCCAGGAAGACGGATGGATATGACGTGAACCCCCAGCCGAGCACGTAGATTGCAAGCAAATAAAACATCCATTTTCTACCTCTTGTAAAAATCCCTTGAAGTTCCGGCATGGTGGTTTAATCTCCCGAAAAAAAGTGGCGGATTGACACAATCATGGTATAAATACCTGCTGTCAGACCGGTGAACAATCCGATGATAAGAAATACTGGTTCTGTTTCAAAACGTTGATCCAGCCACATTCCCCCAAAAACACCAATCAAAGTGGATCCTGCGAGCTGCGCAAGAATGGCAGACATCAGGCCCATTGCTTTCAGTGGATTACGGTCGTTCTTCATATCAACATCATCCCCATTTTACGAGAATGAAAGCCGGACTAAAGCTTTTTGGAGAGATGTGACAATATTGTGAAAACCCTCCCATTCACACCCTTTGTTAGCATACAATAGGCACCTAGTGTTGTCAATGAATTTACGTGAATTATTCCACAATTCAGCTACCAAAATTTTTTCCAATTGACATCTATAGTAAACACTACTATTGTATTGTAAAATCTCCTTATTTTTTGTTAAAATTGTGTCCATTTTGTGAACTTTTCTTCAAAAAGACACCTCGTGTTATGTAAAGGTGTCTTTCAAAAATTATTTTACAATTGTAATCATCGTTTCAATCGAATCCTCTTTGCCTGCCTTTTTGGCAAATACCTTTGCGAGATAGGTTCCTGCAGGCGGAAGCTTCTCAGCGTTCAAATTCTTTCGCACCAACCCATTCTTGACATTCGTGTTTGTGTCCAAAAAGCCAACAAACCGGTAGCTCTCCGGGTTAAATAAGGCAATCCCGAATTCCTCCGCACCGCCGGGTAAATAGACTTCATAACGATAGTTTCCCGGCTCGTCCCCTTCGGCAAAATCAAAGCCCATCACCCTCGGGTAGCCCGGTTCCTCCAATACGTACAAATAAGGGATATTGATGACGGTGGATTCGGTGGTCATGGTTAAATAGCCATCATGGATTTTCTTTTTAAAAATTGCCGGGTTGACGGTTAAACGGACCATGACTTCCTTTTCCTGTTTCGGCTTCAGGGTGAACGACAGCGGAAACCGCCACTTGAGCCCGTCTTCATGCGGCGGGATCGTAAATGAATAGCGCCTGCTTTTATTGCTTGTATTCTCAACGTGTATCTGTGCTTCATGGACATTGTTTTGGTCGGTATACTTGCCAAACCTTATGCTGCCAGGGGATACAAGCGTCTCCGTTTTAATGGCCTCAGCGACTTGAATCCGGCCAGCACCCTGCTCAAAGGTGCGGTAGCGGCCCGGTGTAGATCGAATGGCGGTCTTTGTTTGGCTGGCTATAAGGTCTCGAGCGGTTGCCGCAGTGTCCAGCGGCTTTGCGGTATTCATTAAGGCCGATTTAATTTGCTTAGGTGTCCAGTTAGGGTGAGCCTGCTTGATGAGTGCACACGCCCCGGCAACGTGCGGCGCGGCCATGCTCGTTCCCTGCAATGACAAGTATCCTCCTGGAACCGTTGAGTTGATCGCCACCCCCGGCGCGAGAATGTCCGGCTTGATTTCCCACGACCCGGTCACAGGCCCGCGCGAACTAAAGTCGGCAAGCTGATCTTTTTCCTTCTTGACCAACAGCCGTGCCGTTGTTGGTTGCTGTTTCTTTAAAAATTCGCCGTCCCCCTTTGTTAGAGAACCAACTGGAATGGAGGTTTCTGTCTCAAGGTTGCCACTGAAGCCGCCGCTTAAATTGTTGTAGATCAGGACCGCTTTCGCCCCGGCCTCCTGTGCATTTTTTGCCTTTTCAGCAAAGGGGATCGTTCCCCGTCTGATCAGAACGGCTTTTCCTTCGGCATTCTGCAGTTCTTCCTTGCGGCCAATCCCGCCATTGACCAGATCAAACGAGCGGTTATCAAGCGACCATTTTGCCGAGCCTTCCATCGGCTGAATCCGTACTTTTTTCTGTGTTCCTTCTATTAATAAATAGGCTATCTCCATCGTCGGTGTTGATGCCCCGACGGAAATGGCCTTTGTGGAGGTGCCTGGTGAGCCTACCGTCCATACATTTGGTCCAGAGTTGCCGGCTGCTGCGACGGCGACAACCCCTTTATTGACGGCACGGTCAAGGGCGAGGCTGATGGGCAGGTCTGGGCCGTTAATACTGTTACCGAGCGACAGATTGATAATATCGACTTTGTCTTTGATTGCCTGGTCGATTGCCGCCAGCACCTGTTCGGTCGTCCCGCCTCCGCCTGGGCCGAGCGCCCGGTACGCTACGATTTTCGCCTCTGGGGCAACGCCCTTTATTTTTCCATTGGCGGCAATCACCCCGGCGACATGGGTGCCATGGATCGTCGCCTTACCTGCAGTTAGCGTCTCCATTGGGTCATCGTCGTTATCGACCAAATCATGGCCGCCGATATAGTTTCTCCTTAGATCGGGATGGGTATAGTCCACCCCGGTGTCGATGACGCCAACGGTCACTCCTTTGCCGGTCAGGCGGTTGTTGTGGCTGTCAAACAAGCTGCGGACCTCTTCTCCGCCAATGAGTTTGACACTCTCCTCGGTTTGCACCTGGTACTTGGTTATCGGTGAAATGTGGATGATTTGCTTCTGCCGTTTGGAAAGGCGAGCAATTGCCTCCGGCGGTCCTTTAACGGAAAAGCCATCAAGTGCCTGTTGAAAAATCCGCCGCAGCTTAAGGCCTTTGTACGGTTGTATAAGCCGGTCGATTTCCGCTGCGGTGTATGCTTTATCGAGCACGACGATGGCGACTGTGTCTTCTGTTGGTTTTGGGATGGGCGGGTGGATGAGCGGTTTCGGATGAGTTGGAGTTAAAGTGGGAACCGCCGGCTGTTTATCCAAGACAGGTAATAGTTGAAACGTCAGAAGTATGGATATTAGAAGTTTCATTTGAAGAAGTCCCCTTTTTTCATATCGTTTTCATCAGGTGGGGAAAATATGCAGTTTTTCGGAAATTCCCTTTTGGGGAGATTCATGGAAGGAAATTTATGTTATTTGGTTTTGGAATTATGATTTTCTTGAGTGGCAGAGCTCGGGTTGTGGGATCATGGTTTTCTTTTGGTGAAAATGCTCGGCCTATGGAACATTTCTCGGGGTTTTTAGTGCATTTTGTCCCATAGAAGAGAGCTATGGGACATTCCCTCACGTCTTCTTGTTCGTTTTGTCCCATAGTAGCTGCCTATGGGACATTCCCCCGCGTTTTCTTGTTCGTTTTGTCCCATAGAAGCTGCCTATGGGACACTCCCCCACATCTTCTTGTTCGTTTTGTCCCATAGAGGCTGCCTATGGGACATTCCCTCGCATTTTCGTGTTCGTTTTGTCCCATAGAAGCTGCCTATGGGACATTCCCCCGTGTTTTCATGTTCGTTTTGTCCCATAGTAGCTGCCTATGGGACATTCCCTCGCGTCTTCTTGTTCGGTTTGTCCCATAGAAGCTGCCTATGGGCCATTCCCTCGCGTCTTCTTGTTCATTTTGTCCGATAGAAGCTGCCTATGGGACATTCCCCCGCGTTTTCATGTTCGTTTTGTCCCATAGAAGCTGCCTATGAGACATTCCCTCGCGTCTTCTTGTTCGGTTTGTCCCATAGAAGCTGCCTATGGGACATTCCCCCTCGTCTCCTTGTTCGTTTTGTCCCATAGAAGGATGTTGCTGTAACGGGCAATGCCGACACATGAATCCTCCACACAAAAACAAACGCCAAAAAGCCAGGCACTAAGGTCTGGCTAAAAGGTTACACCTATCCATTATTTTGTTCCAAACAACCGGTCACCTGCGTCGCCAAGTCCTGGTACGATGTAGCCATGGTCATCCAGCTTCTCGTCCAATGCGGCGATGTAAATGTCAACGTCAGGATGCTCCGCCTTCACAGCCTCAACGCCTTCCGGAGCAGCAATCAAGCACATAAATTTAATATTTTTGGCGCCGCGCTTTTTCAAGGCGTGAATCGCATCGATGGCGGAACCGCCTGTTGCCAGCATTGGGTCGACGACGATGAAGTCGCGCTCTTCTACGTCATTTGGCAGCTTCACGTAATATTCCACAGGCTTCAATGTTTCCGGGTCACGATATAGGCCAACATGACCCACCTTGGCAGCCGGAATCAGCTTTAACACCCCATCGACCATTCCAATCCCTGCCCGCAAAATCGGCACCAAGCCCATCTTTTTCCCGGACAGAACCTTTGACTTTGCCTTGCAAACCGGTGTTTCAATCTCGATATCTTCAAGCGGCATATCCCTTGTGATTTCAAACGCCATCAATGTTGCCACCTCGTCAACGAGCTCGCGAAACTCTTTCGTCCCGGTATGTTTGTCCCGTATGTACGTAAGCTTGTGCTGAATAAGTGGATGGTCGAAGACGTAAACCTTTGCCACAATAATCGCCCCTTTTGATTAAATTTTTTCACACTTCGACTAATTTTACAGAAAAACAAGCGAATGAGCAACCAAAGACGTTAAAAAAATCGGCCCACTTCGTTAGGCCGATTCGTCAAATTAATATTCAGGATAAAGGGTAAATTTCCCTGTTAACGCAGTAACGCGCTCACGTGCTTCTGCAAGTTTCGCTTCATCTTCATGGTTTTTCAATGTGAAGGCAATGATCGATGCGATTTCATCCATTTCCGCTAAACCGAAGCCGCGCGAGGTAACGGCGGCTGTTCCGATCCGGATGCCGCTAGTAACGAAGGGGCTTTGCGGGTCAAATGGAATAGTATTTTTATTCACCGTAATGCCGATTTCATCAAGTACATGCTCAGCCACTTTACCCGTTAAGCCGATTGCTGAAACATCGACAAGCAGCAAGTGGTTGTCCGTGCCGCCGGAAACGAGCGTTAAGCCTTCCTGTTGCAAACTTTCCGCTAAACGCTTGGCATTGTCAATAATTTGTCGAGCGTATTCTTTAAAGTTGTCCTGCAATGCTTCGCCAAGAGCAACCGCTTTTGCAGCAATGACATGCATCAAAGGACCGCCTTGAATTCCCGGAAAAATCGATTTATCAATCTTCTTGCCGAATTCCTCTTTGCATAGGATCATCCCGCCGCGCGGACCGCGAAGTGTTTTATGGGTAGTCGTCGTTACAAAATCAGAGTAAGGTACCGGGTTTTGATGCAAACCAGCGGCAACAAGACCGGCAATATGTGCCATATCGACCATTAAGTAAGCGCCGACTTCATCTGCAATCTCACGGAACTTCGCGAAGTCAATTTCTCGAGGGTAAGCGCTGGCTCCGGCCACAATCAGCTTCGGTTGATGTTCCCGGGCTTTCGCTAACACATCCTCATAATCGATGCGGTGTGTTTTCGCATCGACACCGTATTCAACGAAATGATATTGAATCCCGCTGAAGTTGACCGGGCTGCCGTGTGTTAAGTGGCCGCCGTGGGATAGATTCATCCCCAGCACTGTATCGCCCTGCTCAAGAATCGTGAAATAAACCGCCATATTCGCCTGCGCCCCGGAGTGCGGCTGTACGTTTACATATTCCGCCCCAAAAATTTCCTTTGCCCGGTCACGCGCCAAATTTTCGACGATATCGACATATTCACAGCCGCCATAGTAACGGCGTCCCGGATAGCCTTCTGCATATTTATTTGTTAAAACAGACCCCTGTGCCTCCATTACCGCTTCACTAACGAAGTTTTCTGAGGCAATGAGTTCAATTTTTTCACGTTGACGACCCAGTTCCTGTTGGATTGCTTGAAAAATAGGCACGTCCGCTTGAGACAAATGTTTCATGATATCGATCCCCCTTAATATGTAAAAAACAAAACTATGTGAAAATTCCTTCTTTATTGTAGCATGAATGACTGTTAAAATATACTGGATTTCGGTTTTTCACAAAAAAATCAATGCCATTTATGTTTAAACAGGAGGGTTCACTTCAATAACCGAACGATACAATCATTAACACTTATAATTTTCGTCTTTTCTTTCATAAACCGCTCTTGCACCGCCAATTAGTTTAGGTCTTGTTTTTGCCAATGTCACCAAGGCTTTGCCGACCGTTTTCTGCGATACCCTGACAGGAACAGCAACAGGCCTTAAGTGCATCCCGATTAACGTCTGGCCGATGTCAATCCCCGCTTCTGCCTTGACAAATTCGACAACTGCCGCATCGTCTAAGCTATTAAACGCATGTGTTGCCATCGCTCCGCCTGCATGAAGGACAGGAACGACGGAAACCTCCTCTAATTGCCGCTTCTGCGCAACAGACCGTTCAACGACGAGCGCCCTGTTCAAGTGTTCGCAGCACTGAAAGGCTAGCTCGATCCCTGTTTTCGCTTGAAGTTTTTTCAAGCCTTGAAAAATCATTTCAGCGACCTCAAAGCTGCCTGCCGTGCCGATCCGCTCGCCGGCAACCTCGCTTGTACTGCAGCCCACGACTAAAAGTTCGCCGGGCTTTAGTCCTGCTTGTACATTAAATTCTGTTATTATCGTGTCCAGTTGTTTTTTCCATTCGTGAATCATGCACGGTCGTCTCCTTCTCAAAAATAATGAAAGAATCCCATTTCACGCTTTGTCAGCAAATGGGATCCTTAAGGTATGGGCGCTTTTCGAGTTACAGGTGCTTACCCTCGTATTCTGTAATCTTTCCGATCCGATTCGCGTGACGACCTCCTTCAAACTCCCCGGTAAGCCAAACTTTCGCAATCTCCCGTGCCAGCCCAGGACCGATGACGCGCTCACCCATAGCAAGAATGTTACTGTCATTATGGGCCCGGGTTGCCTTCGCGCTGAACGTATCATGACAAAGAGCGCAGCGGATACCCTTCACTTTGTTGGCCGTGATGCTCATACCGATGCCTGTGCCACAAATTAAGATCCCGCGGTCAAATTCACCGCTTGCGACCTTTTCCGCAACCGGCAGCGCATAGTCAGGATAGTCAACCGACGTTTCACAGTTACAACCGAAATCAACATATTCAATCTTTAGCTGGTCCAATAAATTGGCGATTTCCTTGCGTATATGAATCCCGCCATGGTCAGATGCAATTGCCACTCTCATGCTAATTCCTCCTTGATTCTTATCTAGTTAATTTTGACATACTGGCCTAAAAATATAAAGGAAAATGAAAGCCGCTATTTTCACAAATGATACCAATAAGAAGCCTGCCTTTTTAACTTCTTCTGACTTAAGCTGGTATCACGGTTTATTACTTAATCTTCTCAAGGCTATGTATTAAAAAGTAATGATTATACAGAAATGGTTACAGACGGGGGATACAAGTTCGTTAAAGGGCAAAAAAACATGTAAAATGGAACTGCCTAATTGAGGCAAAAAGCTCGCGTCTGACTTCGGTGGGACTTCTATAGTAACGGTCATAGGCATCGGCTAAATTTGCAACAGATTTCTACAACGCGATACTATCCACCTCCTATTTAGGAAGGGGCTTTGATTATCTCGTATTTGCTTTTGTCCATTTTGAACCATCTCTTCGTGCCTTAGGCCTTTATTTTTTCAATCAGCTTGTCAATTAGTCTCTTTAGCTCCTCAAAGGTTTCCTCGTACCGCTTTAGGCTGCCGCCATAGGGGTCAGAGACATCCTGGTGGAATGGTTCACCACTAAATTCCTTCAAGGTAAATACCTTTTCAATCGCCCGCGGGTATTGCTGCTGAATCGCGGCTTTATGTGCGCCCGTCATGGTTAAAATGAGGTCAGCCCAATCCACCACTGCCTCCGTTAATGGCTGTGAACGATGTTGAAAGGAAATGTTGTTGTCAACTAGCACCTGCTTGGCATGTGCAGAAGCATCGCTGCCGTTTTCGGCATAGATTCCCGCAGACTTGACTTCGATTCCTTCAAGTTTCTTATCCTTTAAAATGGCCGCTGCCATTGGACTTCTGCAAGTATTTCCGGTACAGACAAACAAAATGCGCTGCATGAGGTCTTCTCCCTTTCCGTTATGCTGTTTCTTTCATTTTACCATATTGTTTGTCTTTTAAAAAAATCTCAGTCGGTCATGGTCATTCATCTAAAAAAATACGCCGAGCAGTTTCATTCCAAATGCCAGCAAGATGGCCCCGCCAAGTGCTTCGCTATACGTCCCGAGCCAGCCTCTTACTTTTTTCCCTAACAATAAGCCTGCCCACGTTTGTACTGTAGCCACAATACCGAAGCATAAAATGACCATCACTGTTTTAGCTCCGTAAATCCCCAATGTTAGCCCGACAGAGAAACTATCGAGGCTGACGCTTAAAGCAAATAACAAGATGCCAAAGCCCACCGGAGTAATAATGCTTTCGGCTTCCTTTTTCAAGCTCGACCAAATCATTTGGGCCCCTAATATGATTAACAGCAGCCCCCCGATCCATGATGCAAGGGCGCCAAATTTTTCCGATAATAATTTTCCGGCAAGTATCCCTATCAGTGGCATGAATACATGGAATACGCCAATCATGATGCCAATTTCGAAGATTTTCCGCAGCCGCAAATTATACATTCCCATGCCGAGTCCGACCGAAAAGGCATCCATTCCAAGTGCCGCTGCCATTATGACTAATGTTACGATATCGCCTACCACTTCTGTCATTTGTTAACGCTCCTTGCCCCCTTGGACTAACTATTTCAACCTATGCGTGTCCCAAGGATTTTAGAAGTCGTACGGAAAAATTGGTGGTAGTTCAGGGCTTCGCAGGCGGCTTTTTTTACTGGAAGAGTCTCCCTCATTAAAAAAGTTTTTTCGCAGCAGCAGGTATGTAAGTTGATGAGTTTTAATTCTCTTATAAAAGTTATCCGCGGATTTTAAGAGGTTATCCGCGAATTCAACCCATATATCCGCGAACCTTCCCTACTTATCCGCGAATCCAAAATCCAAATAAGAAAAGCGCAAGCGCCCTGGTTAGCGGCGTATGGCCTCCTCGAAAAAGCTATCGCTTTTCCTTCGTGCGATGCTGATGCTGCCGAAGCCTTCCTTGTGGAGCTAGACATTTCTCAAAGTCGAATGATATAAATTGCTGATACTAAAAAAAATACCAGCCCTCCTCTAAGGAGGTGCCGGTGTTTACTCCGTTATTACCTTGTTTCCAGCCGCTTTTTGCAGCCGGTTCATGATTGCAAGCCCGACGCCTGAGGTCGGGAAGATTTCGCTAAAAATAATCTCAACTTCCATTTGATTAAACTTTCTTAGTGTATCATAAAGCGCGGCGGCAACCGTCTCCAGCTGTGCGCGCGAACCACAGGCCAGCACGACATCAGCAGTAAATTCATCCTGATACTCCTCCGTCGTCAGCACGCCGACCCGCAAACCTTCCCGCTGTTTTTCCGCTACTAAACTTTGCAAAAATCCTCTGGTGCCTGACACCAAATAAAGCGGGGCATTTGGGGCATAGTGGCGGTATTTCATTCCCGGTGCCTTTGGACGGGTGGCCTCTTTGACATTTGTTAAGCCGGGGTCCACTAGAACTTCACCAATAGCGGCTTCAAGCTGTTCTCGCGATACTCCTCCTGGCCTTAAGATGACCGGAACTTCCTCGGTGCAGTCGACCACCGTTGATTCGACACCCACCCCTGTGGCTCCGCCGTCTAACACAGCGGCGATTTTCCCATTTAAGTCATCCATGACGTGAGCAGCGGTTGTCGGGCTCGGTTTGCCTGAACTGTTGGCACTTGGTGCGGCAATCGGCAGCCCCGATTGTTTGAACAGCGCCAATGCAACCGGATGATCCGGCATCCTTACGGCAACGGTATCAAGGCCTGCCGTTGCTTTTTCCGACAAAACCCCTGGTTTCATTTTAAAAATAATCGTCAGCGGACCTGGCCAAAATGCCGCTATTAACGCTTCAGCCTTTGCCGGTACCTCCGTAACAAAACGGTCGAGTTGCGATTTGTCGGCAATGTGGATAATTAATGGATTATCCCCCGGCCGGCCCTTCGCAGCAAAAATCTTGGCTACGGCTGCGTCACTTTCGGCATTCCCACCCAGCCCATAGACGGTCTCCGTCGGCAGCGCGACGACTTCATTTTCTCGTAAAAATTGTGCGGCATCCACAATATGTGGATTACTCTCTAATTTATCCACATATTTATCCACTTTCCAAACTTTTGTGTTCATGGTTATCCACCTTCATAGTCTGTGAGGCCTCTATCGAAATTTGGCGAAATAAGGCGCTTATACACAAATTTTTCACTTAATACGTTTGAAAGTATAAAAGAAGCCGGACATAAAAACAAGTTTTATTCACAAATTGTGTATAACTTCTTCGGAAAAGTGGATAACTTTGGGGATATATCCACAATTTAAACGGAAAGCTTTAAAAATAGTGAGTTATCCACATTTAAAATATGTTGAATGTGGGCTGAGTCGTAAAATGCAGCTGGCAGATCCTCCTGTCGGATCTGTTGAAAGCCGATTAATTCAAAAAACTTGACTGTCGTGGATTTTTTGGTTGCCAAAAATAAACTGTGGATCCCTTTTTCTTTTGCAAACTGGACCATTTGATCGAATAGGACGATGATTTCCTGTTCAGCTTGTCCAGGTGACACCACTAGCGAACGCAGCAGCCCGAGCCCTGGGAAAACCTCCATCCCCAGTGATCCCTTTATTTCGTTGTTCTCATCCTCTAGTACTAAAAATGAGTCAATCGTATCAATTGTTATTCCATCCGTCCCAAGGTTCGCCCGGCTAAGAAATCCCTTCAATCGCTCCAGATCTATTGTCTCTGCCCTCCGAATTAATGCCTGCATCCTCTTCCACCTCATTTTTTTCATTCTATTCTATCAATATGGAAAAAATAAAAGAAATAGAACTAGTATAGGCGGGCAGATTGGCCGATTGACTCATTTTATCCGTCTGAACGTCTAGTTTATCCGTCTGAAATGAAGTTTTATCCGTCTATTTTTTGAGTTTATCCGCCCAAAATAAGTTTTTACCCGTCTATTTTGCGAATTTACCCGTCCAAAAGCAGTTTTACCCCTGTCCAGCAAAAAACCAGCCCTCCTAAAAGGACTGGTCGTTTATTTAAAAAAGCTTTTCCCACAACTCCGCAACGAAAAATTTCACTTTCACTGGCTGTTCATCTTCCGTTGTGTAGACAGGTGTTTTTTTAGATGTCTTGCCTTTAGGATCGGATGTATCCTCTTCCGACTTTATTTTTTTCACAGGTTTGGAACTTTCAGGTTTTTCATCTTTCACAGGTTCAGCTTTATTCGCCTTTGCTTTTTTCACAGGTTCAGCCTTCGCTTCTTCCTTTTTCGCAGGTTCGGCTTTACTCACTTTTTCTTTGTTCATATGTTCAGACTTCGCTTCTTCCACAGACTCTTCCTTTTTATCTTCTTTCACGGGTGGCTTTGTAGGATGCTGATGCTCCTTCTCTTTACGAATTTCTTTAGAGTTTGCCGCTTCCTCTTTTTCCGTCTGATTTTCAATCGTATCGTCTTTAGCGGTTTTTGTTTTTCCATCCGCTGCTCCTGTCTTGGAGGCTGCCGTTTTCTTCTCGTCAAAACCGTCACTAGTCACGGCGACACCATTTGAAAAATCAAGAAAGCATAATGGTGGGTAAAGCACGCACCACCAATTGGCCCCTTCGCCGCTGCCCAAGGTGATTAAGATCGCCTGATATTTTCCGGCTGGGTAAAGAAATTGACCATAAAGTTTTGTTGGAAACTGAACCTTACGAAACTCGACTTTTACCGATTGATTCGACCCTTGTTCCTGAACGGTCTTTTCCGCTATCGCTTGAATCTCCGGCAGCTTTGTATGGATGACCTTCTTCGCTTTTTCCATTGAGGTTAGGTCCTTGACCCAAAGTTCCACTTTGGCATTCACCGCATCGCGGACTTTGCGTTTGATTTGTTGATCCTCTTCAAAGTCACTATTTGCGAGAATCCTGAGCCGAATCGCTTCCCCCGGAATGACAATCGATTCCTTCGCAACCGCTTCTGTTTTCGGTATATATAAATTTAGCACCGTGGCTAACGATAATACACATAAATACGCCCAAACTAATTGTTTTCTCCTCATTTTTGGCACCGTCCCTTCGCTATCATCATTGTGGACAAAATGCCAGAATCTTAAACTAGTAAATTTAAAAAAATCTATCAGATATAGGTTATGAATATTTTCCCCATTACAGGAGAATCTAATTCTAAAAGATGGGGAACTTCTGTGATTTTATTAATCATTACCAGCATTGGCTTACTGGCAGCCGTCCTTGTGATACCAAAGCGAATATCCTACATGGAAATATACACAACATCCCTCTTTGCCTGTTTTTTGGCAGCATTAGCTGACATCTATTTGGATGTAAAATACAATCTTTTTGGTTATTTCAAAAAAGGAGTCGATACAGAATATCTCTTTATTTTCATTATCATTTATCCAGCTGTAAATATCTTGTTTTTAAACTTTTTCCCTTTTCACAAGTCGTTATACCGTAAAGTCCTTTATATTCTCGGCTGGAGTGCTGCCACTCTCCTGTTCGAATACTTGTCGCTTTTTTCGAATACCTTTTATTATAACGGTTGGAAACTTTGGTATTCTGCTATCTTATACCCACTTATTTATATCTTACTATTGGTTAATTTAATGATTATAAGAAAATTAAACAAGACTTCATAGGCTTTTTAAAAAAATCGGCTCGGGTCCTAAGCCCCGAAGCCGATTTCTGCAAACACCATCCGGTCTTTCCTATTTATATCATCGACGACCTCCACTTTGGCACCGGCAAATGTTTCTCGTAACAGCGCAGCGACCGCCTTGCCCTGTCCGGCACCAATCTCAAAACAGACAAGCGCTTGCGGCGCCAGCACCTGCGGCAGCTCGACCATAAAACGGCGATAAAAGTCCAGCCCGTCCCTTCCAGCAAACAACGCTCTGGCCGGCTCATGCTTCGTCACTACCTCAGACATCCACTCCTGATCACCAATTGGGATATAAGGCGGATTCGAGATTACCACATCCAGCTTCTCACCACGCTCCACAAACGGCTGAAGCAAATCCCCAAGCAAAAACTCCACATCCGCCCCCAGCCGGTTCGCATTCTCCCGCGCCACCGCTAACGACTCCGCGGAAATATCGGTGCCTGACACCATCCGTGGACATTTGTCCGCCCCAGGTGGACAGTCGGATTCGAGTTTCATGGTGATGGCGATGGCGCCCGAGCCTGTGCCGATGTCTGCGAGTTTGATTCCCTGATTGCCTTTGAACAGTCGGTTGATTCTTTTTAATGCCCCATAGACGAGTTCTTCCGTTTCCGGTCTTGGGATGAGGACGTCAGGATTAACGATGAATGTCCGGCCGTAAAATTCCTCCGAGCCGATGATGTATTGTACCGGAACCCCGGAAGCATGCCTGATTACCGCCTCCTCAAAGCTACGCCATACATCGTCTGCCAAGTCATCCCTGATGTTGGCAAACAGCTGCGTCCGCGACATCCCGGAACAAAACCTCAGCAATAGCTCCCCGGCATTCTCGTCCCGACCCGCTTCTGTTAAAAAAGAAGAAGCCCATTTCAGAGCTTCGAATACCTTTCTACTCATTTGCGGCATTTTCCAATCTTTTCGCTTGATCTTCAAGGATTAACGCCTCAATGATTTCATCAAGCTTGCCTTCGATAATTTGATCAAGCTTTTGAATCGTTAAGCCAATCCGGTGGTCGGTTACCCGGTTTTGCGGGTAATTGTAGGTACGGATTCGCTCTGAACGGTCACCCGTTCCAACAGCCGATTTCCGTACTTGGTCATATTCTGCCCGGGCTTCCTGCTGGAATTTATCATAGACACGGGCACGCAATACCTTCATCGCCTTATCCTTGTTCTTATGCTGGGAACGTTCATCCTGCGAGGTAACGACGATCCCGGTTGGAATATGGGTTAGCCGAACGGCTGACATCGTCGTATTAACACTCTGTCCGCCGGCACCGCTCGACGCATACGTATCAAACCGGATGTCTTTTTCATTGATGTCAATGTCAACGTCCTCCGCTTCCGGAAGGCAGGCAACGGTAGCTGTTGACGTATGAATTCGTCCGCCGGATTCGGTTTCCGGAACACGCTGTACCCGGTGAGCCCCGTTTTCATATTTCAAGTGAGAGTAGGCCCCTGTTCCATTGATCATAAAAATAATCTCTTTAAAGCCGCCGAGACCTGTTTCGTTGGCTTCGATCACTTCTGTTTTCCAGCCTTGTGATTCGGCATACCGGCTGTACATCCGGTAAAGAGTTCCGGCAAACAGTGCTGCCTCTTCACCACCGGCCGCACCGCGAATCTCCATAATTACGCTCTTGTCATCGTTCGGGTCCTTTGGAATGAGGAGGATTTTGAGCTGCTCTTCCAATTTCTTGATTTGTTCCTCAAGCTCACTTACCTCTTCTTTTACCATTTCACGCATTTCTGCATCAAGCTTCTCGTCAAGCATCGCCTTCGCCTCTTGCAGCTGGGACTTCGTCTCTTTATATTGCCGGTAGGTTTGGACCGTTTCTTGTATATCAGCTTGTTCTTTTGAATATTCCCGCAGTTTTTTTGCATCATTTAAAATTTCCGGATCGCTCAAAAGCTCATTTAATCTTTCGTAGCGGTCTTCAACGGATTGCAGTCGATCAAACACAATAGTCACCCCACATTGATTCACATGTATCTATAAAATATTGTTCTTTTTTAGTCCATAACATTCTAATTATAGTATAGGTAAAAACGAAGGTCAAAACCAATTAGAAAAGCGCAAGCGCCCTGGTCAGCGGCGTATGGCCTGGAGCGCTCCAACTGAGATAAAGGAAACACGGTGAGCGCTAGCGAACCGATGTTGACTTATCGTAGGGCGGAGAGCGAAGGACACTAGCCGCTAGGGCGCTGGAGCTGGACAATTCTCGAAGCCAAGTGAAATATATTCTGATACAATGAGAAAAAAACATGCCCTGGAATCAGAGCATGTTACCTACGATCTTCCTTTACCCGAACCTCAATATTGTAACGTGGCAAGGCTGCGATCAGCTTGCGGTGCAGACGGGCCTCGGCGTTAATTTTTCCGCGATCGGAAAGCATTCCTTTTTTATACACAGATACCCACATCCGATCACCATTAATCCAAACGGAATCCGCGACAAACTCATTAGATGTGGCAATGACGTCTTTGGCTTTTCTGATATCATTGCCCTGGTTGCCAGCGCCTGCCTCACTGCCGCTGCCCGTCCGATTTAGGTCAAGAAAATTCGGATTTTGATTGGTGATATCGTTTTCAACCTGGTGCTGACGGTCTTTGCCACGATCCGTCCTGTCATCCCGGTTATTATTTCGGGTCTCGGTGCGGTTTGACATATAATTTGGGGTGCTGTTATCCTTCCGCAAATCATAGGCGGTATCATCCGCGTTGCGATTGCCGTTTTGGCACCCGGCCGTGAACATGAGCAAGATAAAAAATAAGGGAAACAGCCATTTTTTCATTTGTACACCTCCCATTACCCTTTATCATGCCCTGCTACAGCCGGTAATTGCTCAAGTGAATTATTTCCATAGGATGTCCACAACAATAGTCTCTTTGGCCGGCCGACCAGCAAGAACTAAGCCCTATACCTCTTCCACGCTTGTTAGGGACGCAAACGAGCCGTCCATTTGCTTTCCCGGCACTTCGTGATGATGGCGGCAGCGTGGTTCGTATTTTTCAGCGGCGCCAACAAGGATGACTGGGTCATGGTAGGATGCCGGCTTGCCGTCGATTAAGCGCTGGGTGCGGCTTGCAGGTGATCCGCAAATGGAGCAGACTGCCTGCAGCTTTGTGACTAATTCAGCGATTGCCATTAACAGCGGCATCGAGCCGAACGGTTCGCCACGAAAATCTTGATCAAGACCGGCGACAATCACCCGGTGACCGCGGTCAGCAAGCTGTTGAACTACACGAACAATGCCTTCATCAAAAAACTGCACTTCATCGATGGCAATAACGTCAATATCGGCTTCTACATGATGCCAGATCTCAATAGAATGAGAAATAGGCTTTGCATGAAATGAAGAACCATTATGGGATACTACAGATTGTTCGCTGTAGCGATTATCCAGTTTTGGTTTAAATACTGCTATTTTTTGTTTGGCAAATTGAGCCCGGCGGACACGGCGGATCAACTCCTCTGACTTTCCAGAAAACATACTGCCACAAATAACCTCTACCCATCCGCTTTGCTTCATTACATACATAAACGGTGACTCCTTCCTCTTACAAACCCTAATATATAAAGCCGACTTGAGCGCGAACTGCCAACGACCGGCGTTTAAATAAGAAAAGCGCAAGCGCCCTGCTCAGCGGCGTATGGCCTGGAGCGCTCCAACTGAGATAAAGGAAACACGGTGAGCGCAAGCGAACCGATGTTGACTTATCGTAGGGCGGAGCGCGAAGGACACTAGCCGCTAGGGCGCTGAAGCTGGACAATTCTCAAGGTCGAAAACGATAAATTCTTATATAACAATAAAAAACAGGCAAGTCGAATTTCTTCTTGCCTGTCCTCTCAATCATTACTTTTGCTTAAGGCCATAACGTTTGTTGAAGCGGTCAACACGTCCGCCGGCTTCGGCAAATTTTTGACGACCTGTATAGAATGGATGGCACTCTGAGCAAGTTTCAACGCGAATATTCTCTTTCACTGATCCGCTTTCGAATGTATTGCCACAAGCGCAAGTCACCATTACTTTTTTATAATTTGGATGAATTCCTGCTTTCATTCTTTTCATCTCCTTCTGCCCTGAATCATTGCGAAACAGAGTTATCAATCAAGTGTGCTTGTCTAAAACTGAAACTGACATTATTAAAAACACACTGTACATATTATACCAACGTACTATCACTTTTGCAAGTTGGAATTTTTAGCACCAGGCATCATTTATTAACTGATTTACGACCGGCGTGCCTTTAACTCCACATCTAATTGGTCGAAAAATTCTTGGTTTGACTTCGTATAGCGTAATTTTTTCAAAAAGCGTTCGGCAAAATCAGGTGAGTCGGACATCGATTTGCGAATCGCCCATAATTTATCCAAATGATCCTTCGGAATCAGCAGTTCTTCTTTACGCGTTCCGGAGCGGCGGATGTCGAGTGCCGGGAAGATACGGCGTTCAGCGAGCTGACGGTCAAGGTGGAGTTCCATATTACCTGTCCCCTTAAATTCCTCATAAATGACATCATCCATACGTGAACCGGTGTCCACTAATGCCGTTGCCAAAATCGTCAAGCTGCCGCCCTCTTCAATATTCCGTGCCGCCCCAAAGAAACGCTTCGGCCGGTGGAAGGCTGCCGGGTCAATCCCTCCGGAAAGCGTCCGGCCGCTTGGCGGAATCACCAGGTTGTAAGCACGGGCTAAACGGGTAATACTATCCATCAAAATGACGACATCGCGTTTATGCTCGACTAACCGCATGGCCCGGTCGAGAACAAGCTCGGCCACTTTAATATGGTTTTCCGGAACCTCATCAAATGTAGAGCTGACGACATCACCGGCAACCGATCGCTCAATGTCGGTCACCTCCTCAGGTCGTTCGTCAATCAAAAGAACAATTAATTCAACCTCAGGGTGATTGGTGGTAACGCTGTTGGCAATTTCCTTTAGCAGCATCGTTTTCCCTGCCTTAGGGGGAGCGACAATCAAGCCGCGCTGACCAAAGCCAACAGGTGCCACTAAATCCATAATTCTTGTCGAAAGATGTTTTTGCGTGGTTTCAAGCCGCATCATTCTATCTGGATATAAAGGCGTTAACGCAGGAAAATAGACGCGTTCTTTTGCAGTTTCCGGGTCCATGCCGTTCACCGCTTCGACATGCAGCAGACCGAAATAGCGTTCATTTTCTTTCGGCGGACGCACCTTTCCGGAAACTTTATCCCCGTTTCTTAAGTCAAAGCGGCGGATTTGCGATGCCGAAATATAAATATCCTCAGAACTTGGCGAATAGTTAATCGGGCGCAGGAAGCCAAAGCCTTCGGATTGGATGATTTCTAAGACGCCCTCCATGAAAAAATAACCCTGCTGTTCGGCACGAGATTTTAAAATCGCAAAAATTAATTCCTTTTTCGTTAATTTGCTGTAATAGGTCACTTTATATTCGCGGGCAAGCTCATAAAGCTCCTTCAGCTTCATATTTTCTAAACTTGATATTGTTAAGTCCATTTGTACACCACTCTTTAATTTTTTCCGTCAATCCGCTTCAGGCGGGAGATGGTTTTTTTAAGTAGAACCGCTTCAAGCGCACAGCAACTAGCGACCTTTCTCTTTAGCGGAAATAGGCCCCGTTCTTTTGAGCTTTTGCTTTTCTTAGAGGATAAAAATAGAAGTTATAAATGGGATGAATAAAATAGCAGAGATATGCATATTATAAAAGCAATTTCTATTTTACCCCCAAAGCTAAAAATTAATCAACTACATTTTTTGGCAAATCAGAAATCATGAACGCATAAGGTTCATCCGCCATGCAAATCATAGTACTATAGACCGTTTGTCAAGCGAATATTCTTTATGTGGTTCGTTGAAAAATTTCTTTCTGGAAGGGCTTCCCCTGGGGGATATTGGAGTCAGGTGTCAGGCACCTGAGAATGGGTGCCTGACACCGAGTTCATTATAGCACTAAATTTGGTTTTTTCTTTAAGCTATGGGTTCCTTCGATGAAGCGTACGGTTCCAGATTTGGCACGCATGACGATAGAATGGGTGGAGGCGTAGGAGCCCTTGAATTGAACGCCGCGCAGCAGTTCGCCGTCCGTGACACCGGTTGCTGTGAAAATGGCATCGTCCCCTTTGACGAGGTCCTCCATCCGTAATACCTTGCTGACATCTAAGCCCATCTTTTTGCAGCGTTCTATTTCAGCCTCATTTTGCGGTTCGAGTTTCCCAATGATTTCACCGCCCAGACATTTCAATGCAACGGCAGAAAGGACTCCCTCGGGGGCACCGCCTGAGCCAAATAAAATGTCAACACCGGTGTCGTCGAATGCGGTGTTAATTGCGGCCGCAACATCGCCATCGTTGATTAATTTAATCCTCGCACCGGCTTCACGAAGCTGGGCAATGATATGCTCGTGGCGCGGTCGATTGAGCACGGTGGCGACGACGTCTTCGATATCTTTATTTTTCGCTTTGGCAACGGCCTTCAGGTTGTCAATCACCGGAGCATTTAGATCAATCAAGCCTACAGCTTCGGGGCCGACAGCGATCTTCTCCATATACATATCAGGGGCATGCAAGAGATTGCCATGGTCGGCCACAGCCAGAACGGCCAAGGCATTCCAGCCTCCTGATGCTAAGATATTGGTGCCTTCAAGCGGATCTACGGCAACGTCCACACGCGGTCCATAGCCTGTCCCAAGCTTCTCACCGATATAAAGCATCGGTGCTTCGTCCATTTCTCCCTCACCAATGACAACGGTTCCTTTCATTGGCACGGTGTCAAACACATTGCGCATTGCACTTGTCGCTGCCTCGTCCGCCTCGTCTTTTTTCCCGCGGCCCATCCAGCGTGCTGACGCAAGTGCCGCCCCTTCTGTTACACGGACAAGCTCCATCGTTAAACTTCTTTCCATTGCTTCTCCATCCCCCGTTAATTCTCTATTGTAAAAAATTATGGTTTATTTGTACTTGATGAATTTCTTATAGATTCTTCATGTGTTCCAATTCCTCTTCCGTTAAGGCTTCGCGCCAAACGGTTGCACCGAGGCCGTTTAACTTTTCAACAAGGTCGCTGTAGCCGCGATCAATATGCTCGAGTCCTGTCACCTCGGTAATACCTTCTGACATGAGGCCGGCAATGAAAAGTGCCGCGCCTGCCCTCAGGTCACTCGCCTTCACCTTAGCCCCCTGCAGCTGTACCTGACCATTGATAATGGCAGAACGTCCTTCAACCTTAATATTGGCGTTCATTCTTCTCAGCTCATCAATATGTTTAAAACGGGCACCATAAATGGTATCGGTTACAACACTAGATCCGACAGCTTTCGTTAACAACGTCGTAAACGGCTGTTGCAGGTCCGTTGGAAACCCCGGATAAACAAGTGTCTTTATATCAACAGCTTTAAGATTTGGCGCCGTTTTGACAAAGATCTGATCATCGCCTGATTCGACATGGACGCCCATTTCCCGCAGCTTCGCGATTACTGATTCCAGATGGTGGGGAATGACATTGTCAATGATCACACCTTCTCCCATCGCCGCCCCGAGAATCATAAACGTTCCTGCTTCAATCCGGTCGGGAATAATCGTATGGCGGCAGCCGTTAAGGGTTTCCACACCATCGATGCGGATGACATCTGTTCCGGCTCCTTTAATTTTCGCTCCCATATTCGTCAACAGGGTGACAACATCAATAATTTCCGGCTCTTTCGCTGCATTTTCAATAATCGTCCGTCCCTTGGCCCTGACCGCAGCGAGCATAATATTAATCGTTGCTCCGACACTGACAACATCCAGATAAATACGGGCACCGTGCAGTTCATCAGCCCGCAGGTAAATCGCACCCTGTTCGTTGGTAACTTGGGCGCCAAGAGCTTCAAAGCCTTTAATATGTTGATCAATCGGTCTCGGACCTAAATGGCAGCCGCCGGGCAAACCAATGACTGCTTTTTTAAAGCGGCCAAGCATGGCACCCATCAGGTAATAGGAGGCCCGCAGCTTTTTGACTTTGCCATTTGGCAGCGGCATAGAAATCATCGCCTGTGGGTCAACCGTCATTTCGTCATCGTTGATTTGTACCTTTCCGCCGATTTCTTCCAAGAGATCTTTTAGGATTTCGACGTCAGAAATATGCGGCAGCCCTTCGATGGTAACGGGTGATTCGGCTAAAATAGTGGCAGGAATCAAGGCGACGGCACTGTTTTTTGCGCCACTAACCCGCACTGTTCCTTTTAATGGATATCCGCCTGCAATTTTGAGTTTTTCCATTTTCGACTCCCTTCTTAGCCCTATGTAAGACCGAAAAGTTTTTCAAAGGTTCGAACGAGCCTTCAGGTATATTTTTCCAAACATAAAACGTAAATTCCGACAGTTTGTCTAACTTATAGTTTACACGAAATTTTATTTTTCATGTATCAATTTGAAAAAAATTTACACGAAAATGGAAAAATGGCATAAAAATTAGGCTTCTGTCCGGGAATTCCAGTCTTTTAAAAATGCTTCAATTCCTTTATCCGTCAATGGGTGCTTCGTTAAACCCATTAATACTTTGTATGGAATCGTGGCAATATGGGCGCCTCGTAATGCTGCCTCGGTTACATGCATCGGGTGGCGGATGGACGCTGCAATGATTTCCGTCTCAATGTTGTGGATAGCAAAAATTTCGGAGATGGTGGAAATCAGGTCTAAGCCATTTTGGCCGATGTCATCTAATCTGCCAAGGAACGGTGATACATAAGTTGCCCCCGCTCTTGCCGCAAGCAGTGCCTGATTCGCGTTAAAAATTAATGTCACATTCGTTTTGATGCCCTCTTGGGAAAAAGCATGGACCGCTTTTAGTCCATCGGGTGTCATGGGAACCTTCACGGTAATATTGGGGGCAATCGCTGCAAGCTCTTTTCCTTCTTTAATCATCCCCTCTGCATCAAGGGCAATGACTTCGGCACTGACAGACCCTGGTACGAGGCTGGTAATTTCCTTTAACCGCTCATGGAATGAGACCCCTTTTTCTTTTGCCACAAGCGTTGGATTTGTTGTCACTCCTGCTAATAACCCCAGTTCATGAGCTTCACGAATTTCATCCAAGTTAGCTGTATCAATAAAAAATTTCATATCCTTTCCCTCCATTTTTCGACAAAATTTTCTGTATCCTTTAGACGCATGGAAACCGCCCCAATAGCAGGGCGGTTCGTTGTTACAAATGGTTTTACGCTTTTTGTGATGAACCGAATTCGCGCATTTTGCCGATGACTGTTTCTTTAATGGTATCGCGCGCAGGTCCTAAGTATTTACGTGGATCGTACATATCCGGATTTGCTGCCAAAACTTCACGAACCGTTTTAGCGGAGGCAATTTGGTTTTCAGTATTAACATTAATCTTTGCTGTACCAAGAGAAATGGCCTTTTGGATATCTTTTGTCGGGATCCCCGTTCCGCCGTGAAGAACCAGCGGCATCCCGGTAATCTTGCCGATTTCCTCCATCTCTTTGAACCCAAGCTTTGGTTCACCTTTGTAAGGACCATGAACAGAACCTAACGCTGGTGCAAGGCAGTCAATCCCTGTGCGCTTGACAAGCTCGTTACACTCATTAGGGTCCGCGTAGATGATCCCTTTGCCAACCACATCATCTTCTTGTCCGCCGACAGTGCCAAGTTCTGCTTCAACAGAAACACCCTTCGGATGGGCATACTCGACTACCTTTGAAGTAATTTCAACATTTTCATCAAATGGATGGTGTGATGCATCAATCATAACGGAGGTAAAGCCAGCATCCACTGCTTCTTTGCATTTTTCAAAGCTTGAACCATGGTCAAGGTGGATGGCTACCGGTACGGTAATTTTATAGTCTTCCATTAATCCTTCCACCATTTTAACAACGGTTTTGAAACCGCCGATATAACGGGCTGCACCTTCGGACACACCAAGAATAACCGGTGACTTTTCTCCCTCTGCTGCCTGCAGGATGGCCTGAGCGTACTCGAGGTTGTTAACGTTAAATTGCCCGACAGCGTAGTGTTCCGCTTTTGCTTTCTTCAGCATGTCTGTCATTGAAACTAAAGGCATTTCGATTCCTCCTAAAAATTAAGTCGATGGCTTTCCCAATAGAGTATTCATATAAATGGTTTCCTTTTATTTCGTAAATATGTATCAGAAAAGCCCATCTACAATTATATGTCATATGTATCATATCAAATCAAAATCAGAAATACCATTAATCCAACACAGTTTTTCAAACTGTCACAATGAAAGCGAACCCATTGGGAAATACCTCCTAATTTGATTTTTGGGGGATATGTTTTTTCACAGCAGCGCGAATGTCATCAATGTCAAATGGCTTGGCAAAGTGAGTAATGGCACCAAGGTCTTTCGCCTCTTTAATCATATCCAGTTCTCCGTAAGCCGTCATAATAATGACGCAGATATCCGGGTTGATGACCTTCATGCGTTTCAAAATTTCAATCCCGTCCATTCCTGGTATTTTCATGTCTAAAAGGACCAAGTCCGGTTCGTGCTTTGACACGATATCAAGTGCTTGTACTCCGTTAGCCGCTTGGAACGTTTCGTATCCTTCCTTTTGAAATACCTCATTCAGCAAAATACGAATACCAAATTGGTCGTCCACGATTAAAATTTTCCCTTTCATCGTTACACCTCTTCCCCAGTTGCTTGTTTACTGCTTTTTAAATCCCCATTGTTATTAGTTATAATTCGACTTCGCATGCCAAAAATCCTGCCATTTTCTTAATTGGCAGGGCTTTTTCTTTTAAAGATTCAAACCTTATAATAAAATGACCGATGAAGGAGGATGTTTTGATGTTGAAAATGTTTTCTACCCAGCTTACGGGTATGTTTAAAAGAATTTCTGAGAATGAAGAGTTTTCCTTTGAGGACGGCGCTCGCCTGCTTGCTCAAGGTCCTGCCGGCGACGGAGCCATTTATATTTATACAGTTGGCGAAATGAAGGCCGTCGAGTTTGAGGCTTTAGAAGGGGCTGAACCGCTTAAGTCGGCGCGACGATTGGACGTTTCCGCTATTTCGGATCTAAGCGAAGCGGACCGGGTGATTATTTTTTCAAGGCATTCAGATGACGAAGCCGCAGTTCAAGCTGCAAAGGCTCTTAAGGAAAGAAATATTCCGTTTGTGGGCGTTTCGACAGTTTTGGGTGATGCCGGTTTGGTTGAAATGGCTGACGTACACCTTGATTTAGGCTTGAAAAAAGGCTTGATTCCGGACGAGTTCGGCGGGCGAATCGGCTATCCGTCTGCAATGGCTGCATTGTTTGTCTATTACGGCTTGAAATTTACATTGGATGAAATTTTGGCGGAGTATCAGTTGTGACAACTAGGTATCTTTCGAAGTGAAAGGAGGCTAGTTCCTCAAACGCCGGTAATTGCATGCATTCGGGTAAATAGAACGGGACTAGTTCCTCCAAAAGATGGTTGTCGAGGTCAAGGCAGGGTAGTCCTCCAGATGGCATCGCGCCGCTCTGGAGGGAGAGGCTTCTACTATAATGGTGGATTTTTTCGGAGCCTATGGGACAAAATCGGTGGAAAAAAGAGGGGGAATGTCCCATAGACAGGTTCTATGGAACAAAACCGGGTGGGAAACGACGCAATTTGTCCCATAGACAGGTTCTATGGAACAAAACCGAGTGGAAAACGATGCAATTTGTCCCATAGACGGGTTCTATGGGACAAAACCGGGTGGAAAACGAAGCAATTTGTCCCATAGACAGGGTCTATGGGACAGAACCGGGTGGGAAACGACGCAATTTGTCCCATAGACGGGTTCTATGGGACAGAACCGGGTGGAAAACGACGCGAAGTGTCCCATAGACAGGTTCTATCGAAAAAAAACCGGTAGTAAAACAACATATCGTATCCCACAAAGCGGGAAATTTTGAATTTCAAGTAATTAGAACAGCTTTAGTTACCCTACCAAAAAAAGACCAGCTCCCCCACTTGAGAACCGGCCCTCCAAAAGGTTTTAATTTTCAATTGTTGCTTTGATAAAATCACGAAACAGCGGTTGCGGACGCGTTGGTCTGGAGACGAATTCCGGATGGAACTGGGAAGCGACGAACCATGGATGATCGGAGAGTTCAATGATTTCCACTAAACGGCCGTCCGGGCTTGTCCCTGAGAACACAAAGCCGGCCTCTTCCATCTCTTGACGATAATGATTGTTAAATTCATAACGATGACGATGGCGCTCATAAACTACTTTTTCACCATAGGCAGCAAACGCCTTCGTTCCCTCTGTCAGACGGCATGGATACAGTCCTAAACGTAATGTACCGCCTAAATCTTCAATATCCTTTTGCTCCGGCAGTAAATCAATAAACGGATGCTTTGTATCCGGTGCGAATTCGGATGAATGGGCATCGGAAAAGCCCAACACATTGCGGGCATACTCAATCGTTGCCAGCTGCATCCCTAAGCAAATGCCAAGAAACGGCTTCTTCTGTTCACGCGCATATCGCGTAGCTTCAATTTTCCCTTCAATCCCACGGTCGCCAAAGCCCCCCGGAACAAGCACACCATCGACATCTGCAAGAAGACCATCCACATTTTCACGCGTGACATGATCGGAATTAATCCACTTCACCTCGACATCGGTATTAAACGCATAGCCAGCATGTTTCAAGGCCTCGACAACGGAAATATAAGCATCCTGCAGCTCAACATATTTGCCGACCAGCCCGATGCGTGTCTTGCCTTTAAGATGTAAAACACGGTCAACCAAGGCCTTCCATTCTGTCAAATCAGGCTCTTGTGTCACTAATTTCAAGTGGTCACAAACGATTTGGTCCATATGTTGTTCTTGCAGGGCAAGCGGAACAGAATAAAGTGTGTCGGCATCTTGGCATTCGATGACAGCTTTGGCATCGATATCACAGAAGAGGGCAATTTTGTCCTTCATATCTTGAGAAATAGGCATTTCCGTTCGGACGACAATAATATTAGGCTGAATCCCAAGGCTGCGCAGTTCTTTGACACTGTGCTGAGTTGGCTTCGTCTTCATCTCACCGGCTGCCTTAATGTAAGGAACAAGCGTGCAATGAATGTACATCACATTGTCACGGCCGATATCGCTCTTAATTTGGCGAATCGCTTCTAAAAATGGCAGCGACTCGATGTCACCAACTGTTCCGCCAATCTCCGTAATTACTACATCGGCATTTGTTTCATTGCCGGCACGGAAGACACGGTCTTTAATTTCATTGGTAATATGCGGAATAACCTGAACGGTTCCCCCTAAATAGTCGCCGCGGCGCTCTTTGCGCAACACCGTTGAATAGATTTTCCCAGTTGTAACGTTGCTATATTTGTTTAAATTAATGTCAATAAAACGCTCATAATGGCCTAAATCCAAATCGGTTTCTGCGCCGTCATCGGTAACGAACACCTCACCGTGCTGGTAAGGGCTCATTGTTCCCGGGTCGACGTTAATATACGGGTCAAATTTCTGAATCGTTACACTCAAGCCGCGGTTTTTCAATAATCTTCCCAAAGAAGCAGCGGTAATCCCTTTTCCTAATGATGACACGACACCGCCAGTTACAAAAATATACTTGGTCATAAATATTCCCCCTTAGGTTACAGTTTGTACATTATTTAGAATGTTAAAGGGCTTTTTTTTAAAATATCTCCTAAAATGAAAAAACCCCATGACGAGGGAGTTTTTATTAAGAAAAGCGCAAACATCAATAAAAAAACGCCCCACTTAAACGAATGTAAGGGAGCGCATATTAGTAAATACGAATTGTCCTTTTTAAGGAGCCCAAACTAGATATTACAAGGGGAGGGGGGAAAAGTCAAGCACTTCCCGTTATAAATCCTCTTCTTCTTCTTCCTCCTCTAACTCTTCCTCTTCGTCTAATTCTTCTTCCAGGTCAACTTCTTCATCCAGCTCGAACTCCTCTTCCTCCTCCAACACTTCGTCTTCCTCTTCAAATTCATCGACTTCATCGACTTCATCTAAGTCTTCTAAATCTTCCTCATCATCCAGAAGATCTTCTTCCTCGAAATCGTCAATGTCATCGTATTCTTCTTCATCAAGCTCATCGTACACATCAATGTCCTCATCCTCAACAACCTTTTTCGCCTTCTTCTTCTTCTTCGGCTTTATGGCTGTCACGACTTCTTCCTCCTGTGTATCGACAGGGTACCAAACACGAAGGCCCCAGCGGTTTTCACCTAATGAAAGAAACCGTCCATCAATATTGATGTCTGTATAAAATTGTGCCAGACGTGATCGCATTTCTTGTTCAGAAATATCGGCCGCAGCGGTAATTTCATTCACTAAGTCGCTAAAGGAAATAGGCTGCTTGCTGTTTTTTAAATATTCATACGCCATTTCAATGAGGGATAACTCTAGTAACTCCTCTTTTGAGTATTGTGCTAGACTCAAGTACGGCACATCCTTTCTCTATTTAACACGGCAATATTAAAGGGTTGATCCAAATTACATATTCTCCATTATAAACAAATTCCCTCTGTTTATGCCAGTTCAAATGTTTGTTTTGCGAAAAATTAATCCTGCTCCTTTTCTTTTTGTTGGCGAAACTTTTTATACTCCTTAATCGAAACCACAAGAAAGAAGATGGCAAGCAGCAGAAAGGAGATTGCCCCTAATTGTAATTCATATAAATAATACAATGGCCAGGCAAAAATCAGTAAAATGATGATCATATAACTTAGCTTCATGAGTTGACACCTGCCGATACTCCCTGATGTTTGATTATATATGAAATTTTAACATAAAAAACACAATGGCAAAAAAAAATCTGCCATTGTGTTGTAAAAATGTAGCGGGCCGCGGCAGTATAGGCATCGCACGAGGTATCAGCTTTCTCGAGTGAGGCCATATGCCGCTGACTTAGGGCAGGTGCTTTTCTTATCACATATTTCGGCGGTACTGGCCACCCACTTCATATAGCGCCCGGGAAATTTGCCCAAGGCTGGCCACTTGGACTGTTTCCATTAATTCGGCAAAAATATTACCGCCGCTTACCGCCGTTTCCTTTAACCGCTGTAAGGCGGATTCCGTTTCTTCCGCATGGGCCTCCTGGAAAGAACGCAGGTTTTGGATTTGCAGCTCCTTTTCTTCGGTTGTTGCTCGGGCCAGTTCCATATTATCGACCTCTTCTGCAGCAGGCGGATTCGGATTCAAATACGTATTGACACCAATGATTGGCAACTCGCCGGTATGCTTCTTCATTTCATAAACCATCGATTCATCCTGAATTTTCCCGCGCTGGTATTGAGTTTCCATTGCTCCTAAGACACCGCCGCGGTCATTCAACCGATCAAATTCCTGTAACACCGCTTCCTCCACAAGGTCGGTCAGCTCCTCGACAATAAACGAACCTTGCAGCGGGTTTTCATTTTTCGTTAACCCATGCTCCTTCGTAATAATCAGCTGAATCGCCATCGCCCGTCTTACCGATTCCTCGGTAGGGGTCGTAATCGCCTCATCATAGGCATTCGTATGGAGCGAGTTACAGTTATCATGCAAGGCCATCAACGCCTGTAGCGTTGTACGGATATCGTTAAAGTCAATCTCCTGGGCATGCAGCGAGCGGCCGGATGTTTGCACATGATATTTCAGCTTTTGGCTTCGTTCCCGTGCGCCGTATTTTTCCCGCATGACCGTTGCCCAAATGCGGCGCGCCACCCGGCCGATGACCGTATATTCCGGATCCAGCCCATTGGAGAAAAAGAAGGACAAGTTTGGTGCGAAGTCATCAATATTCATACCGCGGCTTAAATAGTACTCGACATAGGTAAAACCATTGGCGAGCGTAAACGCCAGCTGTGTTATCGGGTTGGCACCCGCTTCGGCGATATGGTAGCCGGAAATCGAGACGGAATAATAGTTGCGCACCTGATGGTCAATAAAGTATTGCTGAATATCCCCCATCATCCTTAAGGCAAACTCTGTGGAAAAAATACACGTATTCTGCCCCTGGTCTTCTTTTAAAATATCGGCCTGTACTGTTCCGCGAACGGTCCTTAATGTATAGGCTTTCACCTCGGCAAATTCTTCGCCGGTTAACGCACGGCCTAGTTCAGCTTCCTTCTTTTTCACCTGCTGATCGATTGCGGTATTCATAAACATGGCTAAAATAATCGGCGCCGGGCCATTAATCGTCATCGAAACGGATGTCGACGGATGGCATAGATCAAAGCCATCGTACAGCTTCTTCATATCCTCCAGCGTACAAACGCTGACACCGCTCTCGCCGACCTTACCGTAAATGTCGGGGCGGTAATCCGGGTCTTCCCCATATAATGTCACAGAATCAAAGGCGGTACTTAGGCGCTTTGCCGGGTCATCCTTCGATAAATAATGGAAGCGGCGGTTCGTTCGTTCCGGTGTCCCTTCGCCGGCAAACTGCCGCTTGGGGTCCTCGCCCTCGCGCTTGAACGGGAAAACCCCGGCCGTGAACGGGAATGACCCCGGGACATTTTCCCGGTATACCCAGCGGAGGATTTCGCCGTAATCCTTATATTTTGGTAAGGCGACTTTGGCAATATCGAGACCCGCTAAGCTTTTTGTTTTTAACGCAGTGATAATCTCTTTATCGCGGATTCTTGTGACAAACTGTTCACCACTATAGGCTGCCTTCGTTTGCTCCCAGCCTTCAAGGATTCGTTTCGATTCCGGCGTCAGCTGCGCTTCCGTTTCCTGCTTCACCGCTTCAAGCGCTGCCACAACCTCCGGCTGGTCTTTTACCGCGGCGATTGCCCCTTCGAGCTGGAACAGCTTCCGGGCAAGGTTCGCCTGCTGTTCCGCTTTCTTATGGTACCCGCGGACCGTTTCCGAAATTTCTCGCAAATAATATTGTCGGTCGGTTGGAATGATGACGTTTTGCTTTTCCACGATAGCATTCTTGCTAAAAGTCGTCACCCAATCGGTTCCTGCTTTTTCATTAATGGTTTCAATCAGGGCCGCAAACAGGGCATTCGTACCCGGGTCATGGAACTGGCTGGCAATCGTACCGTACACCGGCATCTCCGACAGGTCCTTCTCAAACAGCATATTCACTCGCTGGTACTGCTTTTGCACTTGTCGCTTCGCATCTTCAGAACCTTTTCGTTCGAATTTATTAATGACAATCAGGTCTGCATAGTCGATCATATCGATTTTTTCCAGCTGCGACGGGGCCCCGAATTCGCTCGTCATCACATACATCGAAATATCACAAATTTCCGTAATGGCGGCGTCGCCTTGGCCGATCCCGCTCGTTTCGATGATAATCAGGTCAAATCCGGCTGCCTTCGTTACGGCAACGGCATCTTGAATCGCCAGCGACAGTTCGCTCCGTGCCGCCCTTGTCGCCAGGCTGCGCATATAGACATTCGGTGAAAAAATCGCATTCATCCGAATCCGGTCCCCCAGAAGGGCCCCGCCCGTTTTTTGCTTTGTCGGGTCAACCGAGAGAATCGCCAGCCTTTTATCCGGGAATTCATTGAGAAAGCGGCGGACCAATTCATCGGTGAGCGAGCTTTTTCCAGCACCGCCTGTTCCGGTTATCCCCACCACCGGAATCGACTTTTCCAGCTGTTTGACTTTTTCAAGCGCACCTGCCGCTTCCGTATGTTGATCGACGTTAAGTTCAGCGATGGTGATCAGCTTGGCAATCGCATTGACATCCCCTGACGGCAGTTTTTCAATATACTCGCTCACATCACCGCCGACCGTTGGAAAATCGCACTCCGCCATCATCACGTCGATCATACCCTGCAGCCCCAATTCGCGGCCGTCATCCGGCGAAAAGATCCGGGCAATCCCGTAGTCATGCAGCTCTTTGATCTCTTTTGGAATGATGACGCCGCCCCCGCCGCCATATATGCGGACGTGCGGCGCCCCTTTTTCCTTTAATAGGTCATACATATATTTAAAATATTCAACGTGTCCGCCTTGATAAGAGGAAATCGCAATTCCTTGCACATCCTCTTGAATAGCGGCATTTACGACTTCCTCCACCGAACGATTATGGCCGAGGTGGATGACCTCAGCCCCGCTCGATTGGAGGATGCGGCGCATGATATTGATTGAGGCATCATGGCCGTCAAACAGGCTCGATGCCGTTACAAAACGGATATGGTGTTTAGGCTGATACGGTTTACTCATTCTGCTCCCCCTTTGGTTGAAACTTGGTTAATCCGGCAAGTAAAAATTCGGTTTGCAGTTCAATATATTCATCTAGTGTATATAGTTTTCGTAATGCCCAACGACGAAAGCCCCACATTTGCCCTTGCACGAAAATATTATGGGCAATGATTTGAATTTGTGTTTCCGTTAAACTCAACTGATGATTTTCGATACATTTTTGCAACAGTGTTTCAAACATGCCGACCATTTCCATTTCCTTTTTTAACACATATGGCAGTGCATCCTTGGAGAGTGATTTCACTTCCTGATACATGACAAGCACCTCGGCCTGCATTTCATCCATCACATGGAAAAAGTTAGCAATCCCTTGTCGCAAGCTTTCTAACGTTCCTTGTTTTCGTTCGAGATCCTGTTGCAGCCGTTCGCTGACATGGTCATAAATGCTGTCACAAACGAGATAAAGAACGTCCTCCTTCGTGCGGATATATTCGTACAATGTGCCGATGCTAAATCCCGCCGCCTTAGCAATCTCTCTGGTCGTCGTGCGGTGAAACCCCTTTTGTTTAAAAAGTTGAACGGCCCCTTTGATCATTTGGTCACGCCTTTTTTGGACAAGGCGTTCATCCTTGACTGAAGCCTTCACTTCCCGCTTCATCATCCCCGGTCCCGCCTTACTTCGTTAACATCCGGGAAATGACGAGGCGTTGGATTTCCTGTGTACCTTCATAAATTTGCGTGATTTTGGCATCGCGCATGAAGCGTTCCACCGGGTAATCCTTTGTATAGCCGTAGCCGCCAAATACTTGCACAGCTTCTGTTGTCACCTTCATCGCTGTATCGCCGGCAAATAATTTCGACATTGCCGACTCTTTTCCGTATGGCAAGCCGTTTGATTCCAGCCATGCCGCCTGATAGGTTAATAGTCTGGAAGCCTCCACGGCTGTTGCCATATCCGCCAGTTTGAAGCTGATTCCTTGGTTGGCGGCGATCGGTTTGCCGAACTGATGGCGTTCCTTTGCATAGCTGACAGCGGCATCAAGCGCACCTTGGGCGATTCCAACTGCTTGCGCGGCGATTCCATTGCGGCCGCCATCGAGGGTCATCATCGCGATTTTAAAGCCTTCGCCTTCTGAGCCGAGGCGGTTTTCTACGGGAACCTTACAATCTTCGAAAATAATTTCCGTTGTCGGTGACGAACGAATCCCGAGTTTCTTTTCTTTTTTGCCAACAGAGAAGCCTGGAAAATCTTTTTCGATGATGAACGCCGTTGTTCCTTTTTGCTTGCTTGCTGGATCGGTCAGGGCAAATACGACATAGATGTCGGCCACACCGCCGTTGGTGATAAAAATCTTTGACCCATTGAGGAGATAATGATCGCCTTCCAGTCTTGCCGTTGTTCTCATTCCGCCGGCATCGGAGCCGCTGCCCGGCTCTGTTAAGCCGTAAGCGCCAATCTTTGAGCCCTCCGCCATTGGGCGAAGATACTTTTGCTTTTGCTCTTCGCTGCCGAATTTGTACACGGGCCAACCGGCCAGTGAGGTGTGGGCGGAAAGGGTAACACCGACGGACGAATCGACGCGGGACAGCTCTTCGACTGCGATACAATAGGCAAGAAAGTCACTGCCGATACCGCCGTACTCCTCCGGCCACGGAATCCCTGTCAGGCCAAGCTCCGCCATTTTTTGAAAAATATCACGGTCAAAGCGCTCTGCCTCGTCGCGCTCCGCCGCTGTCGGTTCAACCTCATTTTTGGCAAAATCACGCACCATTTTACGAATCATTTCATGTTCTTCGGTAAGTTTGAAATTCATTTTTGCTGTCCTCCTATGTTTGTTTTGAGGGTTCTCACAAATTACAGCTCGGTATCTACAATTTCTGTCGTTTTATCTACAAATTTAAGCCGGTTATCTACAAATCCAGTGGCTCTATCTACAATTTTCAGCCGGCTATCTACAATTTCTGTGGCATCTACAAATTCCAGGGTCCTATCTATAAAATAGAGCGGGTTATCTACAAATTTCGTGGCTCTATCTACAATTTTCACAGCCTTATCTACAATTTTTGGAACAATATGGATATCTCTTCTATCTTATAAATACTTACTAATTACAATCCGTTGGATCTCGCTCGTCCCTTCGTAAATTTCCGTCACCTTAGCATCGCGGAAATAGCGTTCGACCGGGTAATCCTCTGTATAGCCGTAGCCGCCGAATACTTGAATCGCCTCTGTTGTCACTTCAACCGCGGTTCTTGTTGCAAATAGCTTTGCCATTGAGGCCTCCATCCGGCATTTCAAGCCGCGCGTCCGTAAATCAGCCGCACGATAGACTAATAGTCTCGCAGCCTCGACACTTGTCGCCATGTCAGCAAGCTTAAAGGCGATCCCTTGCTGAGCGGCAATCGGTTTGCCAAACTGATACCGTTCCTTGGCATAGACGGTGGCGGCCTCCAGTGCGGCCTCCGCAATCCCGAGCGCCTGGGCCGCAATCCCGATGCGGCCGACATCGAGGTTAGCCATCGCGATTTTAAAGCCCTCCCCTTCTTTTCCGAGAAGATGATCAGCCGGAACGCGCATATCCTCAAAGGTAAGCTGGACGGTTCTTGAGCCATGTAAGCCCATTTTCTTCTCATCCTTGCCCAATACAAGACCTGGGGTGTTTTTTTCGACAATAAAAGCCGCAATGCCCTTCGTGCCTAAATGGGTATCAGTGGTAGCAAACACAATATAGACATCGGCTTCACCGCCGTTCGTGATAAACAGCTTCGACCCGTTGATGATGTAATTGCCGCCATCCCTCACCGCCCGAGTCTTGAGGCTGGCCGCATCTGACCCGGCGCTTGGCTCTGTCAGGCAAAAGGCACCTAAGTATTCCCCAGAAGCAAGCTTCGGTACATATTTTTGCTGTTGTTCCTCCGTCCCAAAATAGACAATGGGATTCGTGCCGACCGATGTATGCACCGATAGAATAACGCCGATTGCCGCACTCACCTTGGAAAGCTCATGGATGGCGATAATATAAGAGGTGAAGTCCATCGCCGCCCCACCTAACGTTTCCGGAATGGGAATGCCCATCAAACCCATCGAACCCATTTTCCGGAGAACTTCCCGGGGAAATACCCCGTTTTCCATCGTTTCAACCAATGGGGCAATTTCCGTCCGGGCAAAATCACGTACTATTTTTCGCAGCATCTCTTGTTCGTCTGTAAATGTGAGCATCATATTGGTTTCCCCTTTCCGAGGATGGTTGCTCTTTTTTTTAAAAAAAGTATCAAGCTAGGTTCACTTATGCGATGATTCATACTCGTAAAATCCGCGCCCTGTCTTCTTACCCAGCCAGCCGGCTTTCACATATTTACGCAGCAGTGGGCACGGGCGGTATTTATCATCCCCAAAACCTTCGTGCAATGTTTCCATAATATACAGACAGGTATCAAGTCCGATAAAATCTGCCAAGGTTAAAGGCCCCATCGGGTGGTTCATGCCGAGCTTCATCACCTCGTCAATCGCCTCCTTCGTGGCTACTCCCTCGTATAATGTATAAATGGCTTCATTAATCATTGGCATTAATACGCGGTTGGAGACAAATCCTGGAAAGTCATTCACAGCAACCGGGACCTTATTCAAGGTTTTCGTCATCTCTTCAATCATCTGGTATACTTCATCAGCCGTCGCCAAGCCGCGGATGATTTCCACCAGCTTCATCACCGGTACCGGATTCATAAAATGCATCCCGATGACCTTTTCCGGGCGCTTGGTTGCCGCAGCAATTTCGGTTATCGGCAATGACGATGTATTGCTGGCCAGGATGGCATGCACCGGCGTTATGTTATCCAGTTGGGCAAAGATTTTCGCTTTTATTTCCATCTTTTCAACGGCTGCTTCAATCACAAGATCGACGCCAGCCGCATCCTGTAAATCCGTAGACGCCGTGAGGTTATTGATTACCTCCTGCTTTTCCCGCTCCGTCATCCGCCCTTTGTCTACATTGCGGGAAAGGTTCTTGTCAATCACCCCGAGTCCACGCTCGACAAATTCCGGTTTCAAATCATGTAACAGGACCTTGTATCCCGCCTGGGCGCAAACCTGAGCAATCCCTGCACCCATTTGCCCTGCTCCAACGACCATTACTTTTTCAAGCTTCATCGTTTCCCCTCCAGTTTTTTTAAAAATCAAGGCTGAAGACAATTGGCAACGCCTATACCACAGTTGGCATTGCTATACGACAATTGGAGACGCCTTTACGACAATTCGCAACGCTATACGACAGTTGGCGGCGCCTATACGTCAATTGGCAACACCTTTACGACAGTTGGCGACGCCTAGCCGCGAGTGGCGGGCGTTATCCGGCAGTTACACCGCTTGATCCGACCGCCACTATGTTGCACCGCCTTACTCGTTTGGCACCTCAATCATTACGGCATCTCCTTGACCGCCGCCGGAGCAAATGGCTGCTACTCCGATGCCGCCGCCGCGCCGCTTTAATTCATGCATTAAGGTAATAATGATCCGTGCTCCGCTGGCACCGATTGGATGCCCCAGGGCCACTGCGCCGCCGTTGACATTGATCTTCTCCGGGTCAAGACCGGCAATTTGCCCGCTTGCTAAGGCGACAGCGGCAAATGCTTCATTAATTTCAAACAAATCGATGTCAGCCAAGCTTTTTCCTGTTTTTTGCAAAATTTCATTGATGACGAGTCCCGGTGTCTTTGGGAAGTCCTTCGCTTCAATGGCAATCGCGGCCTGCCCAATAATCACGGCCTCCACCTTCCGACCTTCCTGCTGCGCGCGTTCTTCGCTCATGAGCACGAGTGCACCGGCGCCGTCGTTGACACCAGGGGCATTGCCGGCGGTAATGGTTCCTGCACCATTAAAGGCTGGTGCCAGCTTTGCTAGTTTTTCTAATGAAGTATCTTTCCTTGGGGCTTCATCCTGTTCAACCACAAGCGGCGCCCCTTTTCGCTGCGGCACTTCGACAGCGACAATTTCTTCAGCCAATTTGCCGCCTTCCATGGCAGCGATTGCCCGTTGATGGCTTCGAAGCGCCCACTCATCCTGGGCTTCACGGCTGAGGCCCAGCTCTTCAGCCGTTGAGTTCCCATATGTACCCATGTGAACCCCTGTGAAGCTGCAGCTCAACCCGTCACGGATCATCAAGTCTTGAAGCGTCGTATCGCCCATCCGCAAGCCCCAGCGTGCATTTGGTAATACGTAAGGGGCATTGCTCATCGATTCCATGCCCCCGGCAATGATCACTTCTTCATCGCCAAGACGTATGATTTGGTCAGCCAGCGTTACGCTCCGGAGCCCGGAGGCGCAGACCTTATTGATGGTTTCTGTTTTCACTTCCCACGGCAGTCCCGCATTTCGGGCTGCTTGACGGGATGGGATTTGCCCTTGCCCCCCTTGTAAAACGTTTCCAAAAATAACCTCGCCCACATCATCTGCTGCTACCTTAGCCCGCTTCAGCGCTTCTTTTATTGCGAATCCCCCCAGCTGTGCAGCAGAAAAACTGCTGAGTCCGCCGCCAAATTTACCAAACGGCGTACGTACACCGCTTAAAATAACCGTTCTCCCCATTGCCAAACACTCTCCCTTTCTATTAAAAAACTTGGATTTCCTAAACGACTGAACGCTCGTTCATTATTTGTGTAAGCGCTTTACCAATAACTCTATTTTACAAAAAAAATAGTAGAAGTTGAATTGTTTTACACAAAATTGCTAAAATTTTGTTTTCAACCTCTACTATTTCCAAAAATTAAGACGCTGCCGGCGTGCCGCAAACTGCTTTTTCCAGTATTTCTGCTACATCGTAGGTCGCAATCTTGTCTTCAACTTCTTTTGCCTTCGTTCCGTCAGAAAGCATTGTTAAGCAATAGGGACAGGCCGAACTGATCATCGATGGATTTACTTCCAACGCCTGTTCTGTACGGGCCACGTTAATCCGCTGGCCGGTGTCCTCCTCCATCCACATCAAACCGCCGCCGGCGCCGCAGCACATCGCCGTGTCGCGGTTTCGCTCCATTTCCACCAGTTTCACACCTGGAATCGCTTTTAAAATCTCACGCGGCGGATCATAGACATCATTGTAGCGCCCTAGATAACAAGAATCATGGAAGGTTATGGTTTCATTGACATCGTACCTTGGCACAAGCTTGCCGTCCCTGACCAGCTGATAAAGAATTTCCGTATGATGATAAACCTCGACATCCGTCAAGCCGAAATCAGGGTATTCATTTTTGAAAATATTATAGGCATGCGGATCGGTGGTGATGATTTTCTTTACGCCTGCCTTTTCGAATTCCTCAATATTTTTAACGGCCAGCTCCTGGAATAGGAACTCGTTACCAAGGCGGCGTGCTGTATCCCCGGAGTTCTTTTCCTTATTTCCAAGGACGGCGAACTTCACGCCTGCTTCATTTAACAGCTTGGCAAAGGAGAGGGCAATCTTCTGGCTGCGGTTATCGTAGGAGCCCATCGCTCCTACCCAGAAGAGGTAGTCAAACTCTTCGCCAGCCTTCTTCATCTCTTTCACGGTTGGCACCCGGACATCGTCGCGCAGCTCGCGCCAGTTTTCGCGCTCTTTGCGGTTTAGGCCCCACGGGTTGCCTTGGCGTTCGATATTGGTCATCGCTCTTTGGGCATCCGGGTTCATTTTTCCTTCTGTTAACACTAAGAAACGCCTCAGATCGATGATTTTTTCGACATGTTCGTTCATGACCGGACATTGATCTTCACAGTTGCGGCAGGTCGTACAGGCCCAGATTTCCTCTTCGGTAATGACGTCACCAATCAGGCTGGGGTTGTAAAGGGCCGCCGCTGATTCCTGTGCCCCCTGTCCGCTTGCAGCAAGTGCAAGCTGGTTTCCTTTTGTATGCTGAAAGGCAAATGTCGGCACCCACGGTTTTTTCGACGTCACCGCGGCCCCGTAATTGGTGAGATGGTCGCGCATTTTGAGAATGAGATCCATGGGCGACAGCATCTTTCCAGTGCCTGTTGCCGGACACATATTGGTGCAGCGGCCGCACTCCACACAGGCGTAGAAATCAACCATTTGCAGCTGGGTGAAGTCTTCAATTTTTCCAACTCCGAAGGATTCCTGTGTTTCATCTTCGAAATCTATCTTTGTTAATTTACCCGGCTTTTCTAAGCGGTTTAAGTAGACATTTGCCGGCCCGGCGATTAAGTGGGCATGCTTTCCTTGCGGGACATACACTAAGAAGGAAAGCAGGAATAGTAAGTGGATCCACCAGGCGATATAGAAAACGATGATGGAGGCGGTTTCGCCAATTCCGGAAAAGACAAGCGCAATCAGTGATGCAACCGGTTCTGACCATGATGGTTCTTCACCATGCCAGATGATGCCCATGCCGTTTCCGAGAAGGACGGAAACCATTAAGCCGCCGATAAAAATTAAAACAAGCCCTGATTTAAATCCCCGCTTGAGGCGGACAAGTTTTTCGATGTAACGGCGGTAGAATGCCCAGACGACCGCGACTAAAATCATTAAGGTGACAAGTTCCTGGAAAAACGTAAACGCTGGATATAGCGGGCCAAGCGGGAGATGTGAGCCCGGTTTAATTCCTTTCCAAATAAAATCAATTGCGCCAAACTGAACGAGCAGAAAGCCGTAAAAGAACATGACGTGGATCGCGCCGCTCTTTTTATCCTTTAACAGCTTCTTTTGCCCAAATACCATGACCCAGATTTTGTTTAACCGTTCCTTGACATTGTTGTCAAACTCCGCCTTTTTTCCGAGCTTGATGTATTGGATCCGCGTTTTGACAACATAAGTGAATAGGCCCACACCGTAAGCGGTTACAGCAAGAAATGCAATAAGGTTGATCCATAATAGACCATTCATGTAAAATGCTCCTTTCCTTTCATTCTCCGCGATTGTTTTTTAAGTAGTTGAAAATAATTAATTTTCTGAATCGAACTTATCTCTATTATATAATGAATGAGCATTCAGTCAATCTATTTTTACAAGATTTCATCAAGTTATAGAATGGAGCTGTCTTGGAAACACTAATTTCACCGATTGGAGGAATTCCAATGAATGTACTTGGTGTAGGTTTATTTCTCATCCTTATATGGCTTGGTTTCGATTTTTACATAGGCCGAAAGAGACATCTTGCGCGCGTTCAACATGTTGAAACCCCGATTCTTCACGGTGATATTGAGATTTTCACACATGGAAAAGAGCTGTTTCGCGATTATTTTGCCGCCCTGCAGGGGGCGGAAAGATCTATCGATGTCTTGTTTTATATTGTAAAGGATGATCTGTTTAGCAAAAAATTTTTGACCATTTTACAAGAAAAGGCGCGCGAAGGTGTCGAGGTGCGCCTCCTGCTTGACCGGCTGGGCAGTTTGAAGCTGAAAAAATCTGAAGTGGCGGATTTACAGCGGACAGGGGTAAAATTTGCCTTTAGTGAACCTGTCACCTTTCCGTTTCTGTTTTATTCTGCGCAAGTAAGAAACCATCGGAAAATTTCCGTGATTGACGGCAAAATTGCCTACCTAGGCGGTTTTAATATTGGCAACGAATATATTGACGAGGGTCCACAACGTTTACGCCCTTGGCGAGATTACCATTTGAAAATAACCGGGGAAAGCGTGAAGTTTTTACAGACTGAGTTTTCACTAGATTGGCAAAGGGCGGCCGGTAATCGGGATGGTATGGGGCCAGATGTTACTCCTGTACTTGAACAAGGCAGGATTCGCCATCAATTGATCCCGACAGAGGCCAACCAGCTTGAAGGGCGGTTTATAAAGCTCATTCAACTGGCGGAAAAGGAAGTGATGATTGGTACGCCTTATTTTATTCCCAGCCGGCGTATTTTGGATGCATTGCTGGCGGCATTAAGGCGAGGGGTTCGGATTACGGTAGTTGTTCCATATGCAGCGGACCATATGCTTGTTCAAGAGGCCTCGTACCGTTATTTTCGGAAACTGTTACGTGAAGGGGCTGTGGTTTATCAATATAAAAATGGGTTTTATCATGCCAAAACCATTTTAATTGATGATAAAGTCTGTGACGTCGGCACCGCCAATTTCGACAAACGCAGCCTCTTTTTGAACAAAGAAATCAACTGCCTCATCTATGATTTAGCCTTCATCACCCGGTTAAAAAACATTATAAAAAAAGACATCCACGACTCCAAACGGCTAACACTCCAAACATTGGAAAAACCAAACCTATTGCGAGCCATAAAAGAAGCCATAGCCTACTGTATATCACCTTTATTATAATGGTGTCAGGCACCATCAAAAGACACAATCCACCTCAGGCGGACACATTTTTGGGTTATATTGGCATTAAGAGAGTCTCCGAATAGGTTCGGAGACTCTTTGTTAGTCTTCAATTAAGTTCAGCACCGGGACATCGCGCTCATTATCCGGGTCTTTCCTCGTATAGATTCGTGCCATCCTTGTTACCTCATCGACATGTTGAATTATTACCGGGGTTCCATCATAGCTTACGTTGAACATTTCAGCAGATTCAAGAATTTCTTGTGCTCTTCCCACATTCATTTCGTCTGTCCACTCCTCGCAAAAAACTACATTATTACTATTTGCATTTTTTTGGATTTTATTCATATTTAGAGGAGTGATTTGCATGAAGCGAACCGATGTTGCGTTAAAATCATAAGGCGGAAAAACGAAAGCATTTCACCGCTATGGCACGGGGACCGGGACCGGGGCTAGAACCGGGCCATTCTTAAAGGCCAACACAAAGGAGCCTTCCTATTAGGGAAAGACTCCTATTTTTGCAATCTATTTGACCCATCCAAGTAACATTTCGCGAATCAGTTTGCTTGCCGTATTGGCGGTTTGCTCAGAAACATCGTAAATCGGAGCCACTTCTACAAGATCGGCCCCAACGACGTTCACTTCTGACCGGGCGATTTCGTGAATGGAAGCAAGCAGCTCTTTCGACGTGATTCCGCCTGCATCTACAGTACCTGTACCGGGGGCATGGGCCGGATCGAGTACATCAATGTCAATCGTAACGTAAACCGGACGGCCGGCAAGCCTTGGTAAAACTTCTTTTAATGGCTCAAGTACGTCAAATTTGGAGATAAACATGCCATTTTGCTTGGCCCATTCAAATTCTTCCTTCATCCCCGAGCGGATGCCGAATGAATAGACATTTGAAGGTCCAATCAGTTCAGCAATTTTTCGAATCGGTGTGGAGTGCGACAGCTCCTCACCCTCGTAATGTTCCCTTAGATCGGTATGGGCATCCATGTGAATGATCGCGAGGTCCGGGTATTTTTTATAGACGGCGCGCATGACCGGCCATGAGACAAGATGTTCCCCGCCCATACCAAGCGGGAACTTATCAGCCTTTAGCACCTTTTTGACAAATTCCTCTATTAAATCAAGGCTCCTCTGGGGATTACCAAACGGCAGCGGGATATCCCCGGCATCAAAATATTTTACCTCATCAAGCTCGCGGTCGAGGTACGGGCTGTACTCCTCCAGACCAATCGACACCTCGCGAATCCGCGCCGGACCAAACCGCGACCCCGGGCGGTAACTCGCCGTCCAATCCATCGGCATTCCATACAGCACCACCCAGCTCTCCTCAAAATTCGGATGACTCTTTATAAACACATTCCCAGAATAAGCCTCATCAAAACGCATCAGGCATTCCTCTCTTTCTATTTGGTGTCAGGCACCACTCGTGGACATTTGTCCGTGTGGAGTGGACACCTTTAAGGGATAGGTTTTGCTGCCTTCTAGTTGACCTCCAGTGCTTTTCGCCCAAGAGACCTGATCTTAAATTTATTTGACCAAATCCTGAACAAACTTCGGCAAGACGAACGCTGCTTTGTGCAATTCTTTTGTATAGTAGCGGGTGTCGATGTCGTGAAAGCTGTCGTCGCTTACTTCAAGCGGGTCGTATTTCTTTGACCCGATTGTAAAGGCCCATAGGCCGCTTGGATAGGTTGGAATGTTGGCAAGATACAAACGGGTGATCGGGAAGATTTCACGAACGTCACGCTGGACACTGCGAATTAACTCCCCCTTGAACCAGGGATTGTCGGATTGGGCCACAAAGATTCCGTCTTCCTTCAAAGCCTTGGAAATACCGGCATAAAACCCTTTTGTAAAAAGGTTTACCGCTGGACCAACCGGCTCAGTTGAATCCACCATAATGACGTCATATGCATGTTCACTTTTGGCAATATGCATGAAGCCATCATCTACCCGTACCTTCACACGCGGATCATCGAGCCAGCCGGCAATCTCCGGCAAGAACTTTTTCGAATACTCAATGACCTTCCCATCGATGTCCACAAGCGTTGCTTGTTTGACGCTTGGGTGCTTTAACACCTCGCGAATAACACCGCCATCACCGCCACCCACCACCAGCACATTCTCCGGATGGGGATGGGTAAATAGCGGCACGTGTGCGACCATTTCATGGTAAACAAATTCGTCTTTCACAGAGGTCATGACCATGCCGTCAAGCAATAGCATATTGCCCCATTCAGCCGTCTCCACCATCTCTAAGCGTTGAAAATCGGTTTGTTCGGTATGTAAGGTTTTATTTACTTTCATGGTGATACCAAAGTTTTCGGTCTGCTTTTCTGTAAACCAAAGTCCAGCCATGTGTCATCTTCCTTCCGTTTTTTGCGGCTGCTTCTAAGCCAAACAGATGATTCGGCTTTAAAAATGATGAAGCAAAACCCTGGTGACGAGTCAGTATTAAACCACTTTTTATTCTCGAGTTTCACTTTTCATTTTATCCTACCCAAACTATTG
The DNA here is from genome assembly GCF_016464375.1 of Bacillus renqingensis. Classification (GTDB taxonomy): domain Bacteria; phylum Bacillota; class Bacilli; order Bacillales; family Cytobacillaceae; genus Neobacillus; species Neobacillus renqingensis. Next base: position 156,257 of record NZ_JADDIU010000005.1, on the reverse strand, counting down.
AATTACAAACACAAGAAAATGTCTAGTTTAAATGAAAGAAAAATGTTTAAAAAGAGGCTATTTTTTCAATACTAATACTATCTAACTAGCAGCACTTCAAAAATGATAGGTGGTGGCCAATGTGGAAATCATGACAGATCACGGATTTCGGAAGACGATAAAAATATTTCGCGCCATTTTCTTCATCAGTTTGATCGGCATGGTTTGTATGGCTATTGTCCTGATTGGCATTCTGACCTATGCCAAAATTCAAGGAGCACCGCCGCTCGCTGTGCCCCAGTCAACCTTATACTTTGCCGATAACGGCACACTAATGGGCGAAAGCAACAGCGGACAGAAGCGTTACTGGGCCAAGCTTGACGATATTTCGCCGGATTTAGTGAATGCTACTATATCGATAGAGGATAAAAGCTTTTTCAACCATCACGGCTTTGATTATAAACGAATTGCCGGAGCGGTGATGGCCGATATAAGGGCGTTTGCCAAGGTACAGGGTGCGAGCACCATCACCCAGCAATACGCCCGCAATCTATTTCTCGAGCATGACAAAACATGGAACCGGAAAATTCATGAGGCTCTTTACACCATCCGCCTTGAAATGAATTATTCGAAAAATGATATTTTGGAAGGTTACTTAAATACGATCTATTATGGAAACGGCGCCTATGGTGCCGAGGCGGCAAGTCAATTTTATTTTGGAAAAAAGGCCTCCGAGCTAAGCCTGGCGGAGGCCAGCATGCTTGCAGGCATTCCGAAAGGGCCTGGGCTTTACTCACCGCTTGTTTCATTGGAAAATGCGAAAAAACGCCAGCTGATGATTTTACACAGCATGGAAAAAAACGGCTACATTACGAAGAAGCAAGCAGCTACGGCGGCAAAGCAAAAGCTGGTCTTCACCGGCGTTCATACGACGCAAAAGGTGAAAGTAGCCCCCTATTTCCAGGATGCGGTCAAAAATGCGCTCAAAAATCAGCTTCATTTAGATGAACGAACCATTGCTCTTGGCGGTTTAAAGGTGTACACCACCCTCAACCTCGAGGCACAGAAAGCGGCCGAGGAGCAAATAAAAAGATATGTTTCCAGCTCGTCAGATATTCAGGTTGCATTAGTGGCGATGGATCCGAAAAACGGCTTTGTCAAGGCAATGGTTGGCGGCAAGGATTACGAGAAAAGCCCATTTAACCGATCCGTCCAGGCAGTGAGGCAGCCCGGTTCGACCATCAAGCCGCTGCTCTATTACGCTGCTCTTGAGCAGGGATTTACCCCTTCGTCCATGATGAGAAGCGAGTATACGACCTTTCACTTTGATGATGGATCCGATTACACACCGCATAACTTCAACAACAAGTATGCCAATGGCGAAATTACCCTCGCCCAAGCTCTTGCCGTTTCCGATAACATTTATGCCGTGAAAACGCATCTGTTTTTAGGAGAAGGGGCACTGACGGAGACAGCGAAGAAGTTTGGGCTGTCAACCAAAATGGCGCAGGTTCCTTCGCTGGCACTTGGGACCTCTGGTGTTCGCGTAATTGAAATGGCAAGCGCCTACAGTATGTTTGCTAATGGCGGCAATCGTGTGTATCCAACCCTGATTACAAGGGTGGAAGATTATCATGGCAAGGTCATTTTTGAAAGAAAAAAAGAATCCGAAAAGGTCTTGGACCCGGCAAAAGCATTTGTGATGACCCATATGTTGACCGGCGTGTTTGATCCGAAGCTTAATGGCTATGCCAAGGTTACGGGGAGCACGATCGTAAACGATATGACTCGGCCATATGCCGGGAAATCCGGCTCAACGGAAACAGACAGCTGGATGATCGGCTACTCACCACAGCTCGTAGCCGCCGTCTGGGCGGGATATGATGTTAGTAACCCGATTGAGCTTCCCGCGGAAAAATCATATGCTAAAAATATTTGGGCACATTTTATGGAAGATGCCTTGAAGGGTAAGCCGGTGAAGTCATTTAAGCCACCGAAAGAGGGGGTTGTTGGCGTTTATGTCAACCCTGCAAACGGCAAATTGGCGACGGAGGATTGTCCTGTCCGCCGGTACACCTATTTTGTCGCGGGAACGGAACCGACAGAGTACTGTACAGAGCATTTAAGAAATGGCGCTGACAAGCCGCCGGCAAAGGGGGAGAAAAAGGTGAAAAAACCTTGGTACAAATGGATCTTCCTGTGGGATTAATAAAGCTAATGGAAAAGAGCTCCGGAATGGTTCCGGAGCTCTTTTCTGTCCTAGTTTCACAGTGTTATCACACTTCTTATAATACTACCCATTTTTGTTTAAAACTACAAGAGATTCGCCGTTTTTTCTATCAGTTTGGCGCTAAGGCCGTTTTTAATTCCTCGGATGAATGATCCCAAAACACCTCGTTATGTGCACGGAGGAAATCAGCCAATACTCTCTTCGATTTCGCATCCATCTCATCGACAATAATCTGGCGCTTGAGTGACTTATCCATGCGATTGACATGCTCAGGGAGCGACTTATAGCCGCGGCGGATTTCCCGGTTGACCGTCATATAGCAGGCGGTTACACCCGCATAGTACGGCCCCTCTTCCTTCCGGTCAATCGTTACCCACACGAGCCAGTATGGCTTGCCATTTGGCACTTCTGCTTGATTCGGCAGAAATTTAATCCCTTTTTCAACAGCGCTGCGGGCATGCATCGCACCGATATCAATCTCCGCTTCTCCTGCCTCGATATCAATAATGACCGGTGTCACATTGTCCAGGCTTAAGACACTTTTCCCAAAGCCCTTGTGCCCGTCGGTGGGATCACTTTTTATGATATTAAAGCCTATTTTTTTCTTTTCCATTGCGGCTTAAAACCCTCCTTTAAAAAACAATCCGTAAAAGAAATGACTTAACACATCCCAAATCCAAGGGATGACGATGGCGAAAATCGGCTGAATCGTGATGCTGTTTAGCGGTGGGATGAGGACTAAGATTAAAAAGATAAGTACCCCATATTGTTCATATTGTGTCATTTTTGCCCGCATATCAGGGGGAGCCAAATCCTCGATGATCCGATAGCCATCAAGCGGCGGCAGCGGCAGCAGGTTAAAAATGAACAGAACAATATTCAGCCTAATAAAAATATCGAGAAAATCATAAAAATTGTTAGAGGCGATTATGCCCATTCGGTTTAAACCATAGCCAATCATAAAGCCAAGACAGGCCAACAGCAAGTTCGACAGCGGCCCGGCAACGGAAACGAGTATGCCGGCAAGGCGCGGCTTTTTAAAAAAGTAACGATTGACCGGAACCGGGCGGGCCCAGCCAAAGCCGGCAATCAGTATTAAAATCGTGCCAAACGGATCAAGATGGTGAAGCGGATTTAACGTCAGACGTCCTTGCTTTTTTGCGGTCATGTCGCCAAATTTGTAGGCAACATAGGCGTGAGCGAATTCATGCAGCGTAAAGGCAAACACCAAGGTAATCGCTACATAGGGAATCATCTTTAAGGGATAGGCCAGAAATCCTTCCAAAAATAGTTCTCCTCCTTATATTTTCACACGTGATTGTCACCGTACTGTCTCTATTTTCTTTATAGTATACATGAAACTGCTGCGAAAAAGAAAATCAAATGTCTATACGGATATTGCACTTTTTCGTTTATTATGGAACACTACTAGCATAGTCACTTTTAAGGAGGAAAAAGAGAATGCCATATGTAACGGTAAAAATGCTTGAAGGCCGCACAGACGCACAAAAGAAAGCCCTGGTTGAAAAGGTAACCGACGCCGTCAGCGAAACCACAGGCGCCCCAAAAGAAAACATCACCATCTTCATCGAAGAAATGAGCAAAAACCACTACGCCACAGCTGGCGTCAGAGCAAGCGACAAATAAAGGTGGTGTCAGGCACCATCCGTGGACACGATTCCACCACACGTGGACACAGAAAATGGAAATTGGTGTCAGGCACCAAAAAGAGTGTGAAGCCGTTCGTGGTTTCACACTCTTTTACGTTTCCTTTATAACTTTAGGCTGTCCTTTGGGCTTTCGAGTTTCATTTTTTCGAGTTCGAGCCGCATCTTTTCGGTTTCGATTAAATAGTTTTCATGTTTTAGCTGCTCCAGTTTCAGCTGGTCTTTTACCATTTCGGCTTTTAATTTTGTCTTTTTTATGGAATTGCCTCCCAAAATTGCGACCATCGGAATTCCAAATACCATTACAACCGCAATCAATCCGATTAAGTCATCCATGGCGTGTGCCTCCCCCATCATCTCGATAGACAAATCATAGCAAATTTTCAAGAAGATTCATACTCATTATAAGAAAAGCGCAAGGCGCCCGCCTAGCGGCGACAAGCACAAGACGAGCCGGCGAGAAGGCTGTTCTTTAGCCTTCTTGACGGATTGGCTTGTGACCTCGAGCCGCTGGCGCCTGGAGCTAGACAATTCTCAAAGTCGATTGATATAAATTCTGATACTCCAAGTAAAAAAACGCTGGATTTTCGACTAAACGAATCTAAGCGTTTCTTCCTTCCAACCATTAGGGAGTAAAAGGTTTCCGCATGGCTATTGAGATCAGCGACTATTGAATTTTAGCTTTCAAGCTTTCAATATATTGATACGCCTCATCAATCTCTGCCTCCGTATAACGCTGGCTGCTTTTTAGCGTAAACACCTTATTCATGACTTCTTCCTTTGGGAGATCCTCGAAAAATAACACCGTCGAGACAAGCTCTAAAAATCTAGCGCTTTTTTCATTCATATCCACTAAGCAATCCGCTAAAAGCGGCATGTCCACTTCATTTAGACTTAAAAACTCTTTCCCAGGCTCCGTCAACGTATAGCGATATTGAAAATAGCCACCCTTTTTTTCCTTGACCTCATTTAAAAAGCCCATATTACAGAGTTCTTCTACTCTTGTCGTCAATTCCTCTGAGTATGGACCGTAAAAATGAAATTGGAATCGATCATTAAATGGAAAATGAATCTTTTTCGCAATATATATCATCTTTTGCAGTTTTTTTCTGCCGACAATTTCGCCTGAGACCTTAATCGCCTGCATCAACTTCGCATGATCTTTTAACAATGTTCGTCATCTCCTACTCCACTTAAATAGCTCTCTAGTCTAAAAGGGTGCGTATTTGCTTTTTAATATCGTTATCGGTTGATTCAGCAGCAAGAAAGTCAGCGGGATAATATAGTTTATGGTCGGTTCTTCTTTTTCCTGAAATGGCCTCGACAATCTCTGACTCTCTCGAAAGCTCCCGTAACTCCCCGCTTTTCATGAGTAAATTAATCGGCAGCCTCTCTTCCTCTTCACCGGGACGATAAAAGTCATAAGGCAAATCAGAAGAGGAATCAACCACCAAATAATAGTCGGGGTCGATGCCTGCTTTGATAAACAGCGCCGTTAACTCGGCCAGCTTTTTATATTCCTTGGCCGGGTCGAACTCCGCATACTTAAACAAATTCCGGTTGACAAAGCGGCGGCACAGATCGCTTAATATCGGATCATGCTCATCTTGCCAGATTTGAAAATAATACATAATTACCGCTTCATCTAATTTTAAATAGTCTTCTAATGTCAGGCGTTCACAGAATAATGAAATAAAGTGAGCCGGTTCGTATTTAAATGGATAGTTTTCCTTAAATAAGTGCTTCGCACGGTGAAGAATCTTCGTCAAAATCACCTCGGCACTTCGCGAAACAGGATGGAAATAGACCTGCCAATACATTTGATAGCGGCTCATAATATAGTCCTCAACCGCGTGCATCCCGCTCTTTTTAATGACCACTTGCTCTTCTCTTGGCCGCATGACGCGCAAAATCCGTTCCATATCGAATTGGCCGTAGCTGACGCCGGTAAAATAAGCGTCGCGCTGCAAATAATCCATCCGGTCGGCATCAATTTGGCTGGAAATCAAGCTGACCACCAGTTTTTTCTCCGATGTTTTGGCAATCACTTCAGCAACTTGTTCTGGAAAGTCACGGCTGACATTTTGCAGGACTTTGTTTACCTCTGTATCCCCCACGATAATCGCCCTTGTAAAATCCTCATGGTCGAGATCAAATACTTTTTCAAATGCGTGGGAAAATGGTCCATGCCCAAGGTCGTGAAGAAGGGCGGCACATAAGGTAAGGAGACGGTCGCAGTGATCCCATTCCTGCCTGCCGGCGAACACATCGTCAATAATGCGGCGAACGATCTCATATACGCCAAGGGAATGGTTGAAACGGCTGTGCTCCGCCCCGTGAAAGGTCAAAAACGTCGTTCCAAGCTGTTTAATCCGCCGCAAGCGCTGAAACTCCCTCGTCCCGACCAAATCCCAAATCACCCGATCACGCACATGAACATAGCGATGGACAGGATCCTTAAACACTTTTTCTTCACTCAACTTCTCCACCGAATAGGTCATTCGCTCCCCTCTTCCCATAAACCAATCTACATTAGTACTATTATATACCGAAAAACAACAAAATTCTTCAAAATTTTTGGTGTCAGGCATTAGAAAAGCGCAAGGCGCCCGCCTAGCGGCGACAAGCACAAGACGAGCCGGCGAGAAGGCTGTTCTTTAGCCTTCTTGAGGACCCGCTTGTGACCTCGAGCCGCTGGCGCCTGGAGCTGGACAATTCTCAAAGCCGAAAAGGAAAAATCACCTTCGTAAGGTGACAAAGGTGATTTCTTCCCTTTTATTTAATCTTTTTATGTACTTTCTCCATTAATTCCTCTTCTGTTAGGGCGGCGACTGGGCGGTTGTTGACGAAGGCGAAGGTCTTTTTCCGACCAGGTCCGCAGTATGATTGGCAGCCAATTTTGATTTCGGCATTTGGATCAATCTCTTTCAAAAGAGGGATTAATGTCTTTAAATTCACGGCCTGGCAATCATCACAAACGCGAAATTCATTGGACATTTCCTACAACCCTTTCTTCAAATGGTCTAGCTTTAGCGCCCTAACGATGTAAGCACCAAAGCTTTTCTTCACAATCTATAACATTATTTTACCCTGCGGGTGGATTAGATTTTCACCCACAAGGCAAACAATAGAAAAATCATCATGATTATCCATTTAACTCCTAACGTATTTTACATTTTCTGCCCTTTCAATGCAAGCCGCAATCCTTCATTACTATCTTAACAATGGTGGAAAAACATCGTCAAAATAAAGCTGTTTAAAAAAATAGCTATTTAAAAAAACTATTATCCTTTTAACCATTTTGGTATAAAGCTGCGAAAAATTGTCCATTCTATAACTAGAACTTTTTAAACTATAGCCAATCTTGGCTTAGTCATTCATTCGAAACTTAATGATAGGGAGTTGAAACAGATGAAAGTTCGTCAAGATGCCTGGACTGATGAGAACGATTTGCTTTTGGCTGAAACGGTTCTCAGACATGTACGAGAAGGCAGTACGCAATTAAACGCATTTGAAGAGGTAGGGGATAAGCTGAACCGAACCTCCGCGGCCTGCGGCTTCAGATGGAATGCCGTTGTCCGCCACCGTTATGAAAAAGCCTTAGCGCTTGCCAAAAAGCAGCGGAAACAAAGGCAAAGAATTTTAGGAAAAGACCAAGGAGGCAAGAAAAAGCTGCTTTACAGCCCGCCTATCGCTTCCCCGGAAGAGATAGCAACAACGCCTATGAACGTGGAAATGCCGCCTGCATCAGAAATTCCAATCGCAGATGTACCTGCTTCCGAGGTACAAAATATGACCGCGGAAATGGCGATGGAATCATACGTAAAGCCGTCAGCACAAGCCTATACACAGCCTGCAACAGGGCTCACGCTTGACACAGTGATTGCTTTCTTGCAAAACTTTAAACATTCCAATCTGCAAAATGAAGCATTAAAAAGTGAGAATGAAAGATTGAAACGGGAAATCGCCGAGTTAAAAAGACAAAATGAGGAAATGAGCACCAAACTTAAGGGACTTGAGGAAAATTCCGAAACGATGCAGGAAGACTACGAAACATTGATGAAGATCATGAATCGTGCCCGCAAGCTCGTGCTATTTGAAGATGAAGAAAGACCCGCCACAAAATTCAAAATGGACCGAAACGGAAATTTAGAAAAAGTGGCAGAATAAGGCGGTGTGAGGGGAGGAAACTCGATTTAGATTCTTCCTATTTTCCGCAAAAGCGGATATCTTGAATCACTTTTACGAGTGATTTTAGCCCCTTTTCTAATAAAGGGAGAAGAGAACAAAGCGCAGCATTCCCATCGATAAAAACAGCAGGGTTCGTTTAGACAGGAAGCCGAATCCTAAGCAGAAAAAGCCGTAATTCCTAAATCTCGGAGTCACGGCTTTTATATTGCCAAAAAAGGTTCATTTCGCGAAAGCATCCGCTGTATATACCCGGGTAAAAGCTCAAGCTCATACTCATTCAACTGCCCGGCATAAAGGGAACCACTATACTGTTTTAACTGATTTAACAAGCGCAGCATGATATCACCGATGGAAAAATTACAGCCATATAGCTCTGACAGGGAGGCCATTACATCCGGCACTACTTCAGGGAAGGCAAACTTCGTCTGTTCCCCTTGTTTGGCCCTCTGGTAAAACTCGCCGACAAGCTCAGCGCGCTTCGAACCGCTGCCGCCCGCACAAAGATAAATCTGAACCGCCACGCCTTTCCTCAGCCGCCGCTGGGAAATCCCGGCAAACTTTTTTCCATTTATACTAAGGTCATAGCTTCCTGGGCAATAGGAGCCAACGACTTCGCCTGCCGAAATTCGCTGCGGAAAATCAGCAAACATGCTTTGGATTAGCGCCCACATCGTATCATAGCCGCGGTTAATATCGATCCCTTTTTCGACCTCGGGGAAAATGAGCGAAATATTCAGGACCCTCTCATCAAGTACAACCGCCAAGCCGCCGGAATTACGGACAACCACCTGATACCCTTGCGCTTTTAAGAAGTGAATCCCCTCCTGCAAGAACGGCAGCCTCGTATCCTGTATTCCTAACACAACGGTGTTATGATGGACCCAGGCACGCGCTGTCGCCGGCGCCTTCCCCGCGCCAACAGAAGCACATAACGTATCATCATACCCAAACGACTCTATTGCCGAAAAATGCGGACCAACCGAAGACTGATCAATAATCCGCCACTCAGGCTGGCATAGTAAACCTTCCATGTTCGTGACTCCTTACTAGTTTCTATCTTTGGTGTCAGGCACCATGTGAAAAATTCACATGGTGCCTGACACCTTTATAGTCTATAGTCCCTGTGCTGCCGTAATAAGCGCCAGCTTGTACACATCCTCTTCATTACAGCCGCGGGAGAGGTCATTTACGGGACGGTTCAATCCTTGTAGAATCGGTCCTACTGCCTCAAACCCGCCTAAGCGCTGGGCAATCTTATAGCCAATGTTGCCTGCTTCCAAGCTTGGGAAAATAAATACATTGGCGTCGCCTTGAATCACCGAGCCTGGTGCCTTGCTTTTAGCAACGGAAGGGACAAACGCCGCATCGAATTGGAACTCGCCATCGAGAACCACAGATGGGTCACGCCGCTTCGCTTCCGCTACAGCAGCTGCAACCCGTTCTGTTTCCTCCGACTTTGCCGATCCCTTCGTGGAAAAACTCAGCATCGCAACGCGCGGCTCGATGTCAAACATGGCGGCCGTTTTTGCACTTTCAAGGGCAATCTCAGCTAAATCTTGGCTATCCGGTGCAATATTAATCGCACAATCGGCAAATACATACTTCTCATCGCCGCGGACCATAATGAACACCCCGGATGTTTTCTTTACGCCTTCCTTCGTCTTAATGATTTGTAAGGCGGGGCGGACAGTATCAGCCGTGGAATGAGTCGCACCACTGACAAGCCCAACCGCTTTATTCATATACACAAGCATCGTGCCAAAGTAATTAACATCTTGTAAAATCTCACGGGCTTCCGCTTCCGTTGCCTTTCCTTTACGGCGCTCCACAAAGGCGGCTACAAGTTCGTCCATTCCCGGATATTTCTGAGGGTCGTAAATTTCAGCTGCTTCCAGGGAAACGTCAAACTCCCGCGCTCTGGCTTGAATCTGTTCCATATTGCCCAACAAAATCGGCGTCACCAGTTTTTCCTGCATTAAACGAGCTACTGCCTTCAATATCCGTTCGTCCAAACTTTCCGGAAAAACAATTTTCAACTCGCGTCCGGAAATCTTCTCTTTCAATCCTGTAAATAAATCACTCACAGCCTTAACCTCCCAATTACAAACTCCACTTCTAGCATACTTTACCAAAGTAAATTTTCAAGCTATCTCCATCACAGATAACGCTTTCAGGCAAAAGTTTTTATTTTGAAAAAATTGCCTCCCTTACTATTTACCATTTTTCATAAAAATATCCATCTTCACGGATGTAAGGTTTCATAAAGGCATCTCTTGGTGAAACTATGATATAGTAATGAAAGAATGATGATTGAGGAGTGATAAAATGAGTGAAGCAGCACAAACACTTGACGGCTGGTATTGCCTGCATGATTTCCGTACAATGGATTGGACGACATGGAAGATGCTTTCCAGCGATGAGCGTCAAGCGGCCATCCATGAGTTTTTAAGTCTCGTTGAAAAATGGAATCGGACCCAAGAATATAAAGAAGGCAGCCATGCTTTATATACAATTGTCGGTCAAAAGGCGGATTTTATGATGATGATCCTGCGTCCGACAATGGAAGAACTCAATGTAATTGAAACCGAATTCAATAAAACGAAATTAGCTGAATTTACTGTTCCTGCTTTTTCATATGTTTCGGTAGTGGAGCTTAGCAACTATCTGCCATCCGATGAAGACCCTTATCAAAATCCGCATGTGCAGGCGCGGCTTTACCCAACATTGCCAAAAACGAAGCACGTCTGCTTCTATCCGATGGACAAGCGCCGCCAGGGCAATGATAACTGGTATATGCTGCCGATGGAGGAGCGCCGCAGCCTAATGAAGAGCCACGGCATGATTGGCCGCCAATATGCTGGAAAGGTCAAGCAGATCATCACCGGCTCCGTCGGTTTTGATGATTATGAGTGGGGGGTTACCCTATTTGCAGACGATGTCCTGCAGTTTAAAAAACTAGTCTATGAAATGCGCTTTGATGAGGTCAGTGCCCGCTATGGCGAATTCGGGGCTTTCTTCGTTGGAAATATTTTAGAGGAAGAACGTGTTCCAAGCTTTCTTCATGTTTAAGATGGGGTGAGCAATGTATATAGCTGCGCTGCATAATCCCCTTTTCAAAAAGTTCTCGGCAACTGCCGTGAGCTTTTTTCTTTTCTTCCGATCCTTTAGGTCATATCTTTTCACTTTTCCTCATACTATTAAACAGTGAGATTATAAGCTAAGCCCCGGAAGGTTCAAACTACTTCCTGCCCTTTTAGACACCGCTTGGGGTTTAATACAATGTGAGAGGAACGGGCCGGAACGTAAGTGTAAAGTTGATTTACCCTAACCACTTGCAGTAAGAATTATTTTTTCAAATTCAAAAACTAGGTGCAGCTTAGGCTCTGCTTATGGATGGGGTTCCACAGTAATGCTGGCGAAAAACGCCATATATGTTTTAGGAGGGAGAAAGATGAACCAATATTATAATCCTCAAGGATTCCAGCCGTATACTGGTGCGGTTGGACAGCAGGGTGCGCAGCCGATTAGCGGCGGAGGCCAGACCTTTTTTCAGGGACAGCCGCAATTTCCGCCTCCGGGCACAGGGATGATGCAAAAACCGCCATCAGGGGCAGCGGGAGGACCTTCCATACCGGGTATGCTTCCAATTGAGCAGTCATACATCGAAAATATTTTACGGTTAAACAAAGGAAAATTAGTGAGTGTGTTCGCCACCTTTGAAGGCAACACCCAATGGAATGCCAAAGAATTTAAAGGAATTATTGAAGCCGCCGGAAGGGACCATGTCATTTTAAGTGATCCTCAAGTTGGGACTCGTTATCTTATCCCAATGGTTGCTGTCGACTACATCACGTTTGCCGAGGAAATCGAATATGATTACCCATACAGCGGCGGACCTTCATTAGGAACTTATTCACCACGTTAATCGAAAAAAGGCATCGGGCCAAGAACGCACCCAATGCCTTTTTCCTATCTAAAAATTTTTCACTGCACCGACAACCATCAGAATCCATGCTGCTAAGAAACACACGCCGCCGATTGGGGTAATGGCCCCGAGCGGCCCAATTTTCGTCAAACTCAACAAATACAGGCTGCCGCTAAATAAAATAATTCCCGCCAGCATCAACCATCCTGACCAAGTGAATAAAGAACTGGTCGCTGCTTTTCCAAGCAGAGTAGCGATGATTAAAATTCCTGCTGCATGAAACATCTGATACTGAACACCCGTTTTCCAAATCTCCAAATAATGGGCATCCAGCCTATCCTTCAACCCATGTGCCCCAAAGGCACCAAGCGCCACCGCCAAAAAGGCGTTGATAGCGCCAATGACAACAAATGTTTTCATATTGATTTCCCCCATTAAAAGAAGCATGCGGACGGTCCGGTTCTTTAATTTCCAACAAGCCAAAACGTGTTCCAATTGGCAGTTAACGCCCTCCTACTGACGGATAAACTCGTTGAATGAGCGGTTCACGCACTTTTACTGCCGGATAGACTCATTGAATGAGCAGTTAACACCCTCCAATTGGCTGCAGTTCTTCATCGAACTAAAAGGACAAAGCCGGTGCTTGTTAAAAGTCAAACAACGAATCTCCGTTTGCTTCATCGTCTAATTCCAATTTTTTAGGCTGTGGTACAGAAAGCGGCGGCTGTTCAGCTACAGGGTTGTAGACTGCTGCCTCCTTCAATGCTGCCGCAGCGGTTCCCTCGGCTTCATCAAGAATTAACTCGCATAATATTTTAATAGAGTAAACCCTCTCCCGCAAGCCTTCCAACTTATTTTCCGTTTTTGCTTGTTGCAATTCTTCGTCTATCTTTGTCAATAGCTTTTGGACTGATATATTCACAGACGTCCACCTCTACTTATCATCTCGTTTCTATTCTACACGAGTATCGGCTTTTTTTCGAAAAATTAGACTGTCGACATCCTTCTAATGTTTCACGTGAAACATGTCGAAAAATGGTCGTATTTTGAATACAGGAAGGATATTGATAATAAAATATTCACATACCGAAAAAAGTAAAGGGTCAGTTCCTTTTACGAAAAAAAGGAATTGACCCGACTATCAACCTAATATCCGCTGATAAACGGTCTTCGCATGGGTTAAATCTTTCGTCCCATGAATAAGTGCACGACCGTCTTGAAAAATAACCATCCGCTCATTCTCCATTTCAACCGATAACAAATACGGATTGCCTTTGACATTGTAACCAAGGGTGCTAAGCTGTCCAGCGAGACGCTCAAGAGAAATCTCCGCCGCTGTAGACGGGCGAATCTGCACCGTATCGCGGCCGCATAAAACAGTTGTCTTTGTCATATTCTTATGATCTAGATAGGGGTATGTCCGTTCCTCACCACAGGATAAGCAGCCGGCAAATTTGGCTTTCGTCATTTTCATGCTCGTATATTGATTACGCCATAAATCAAAGCTGACAAACGATGTCCGGACCGCCTGCCAATCTTCGACAAGCATTTTTAAAGCCTCTGCCGCTTGATGGGAAACCACCATTTGCACCGTCGGCGAAATAATCCCGCCGGTATCACAGGTCATCCCTTGTAGGGGAATCGTTCGCAGCAAGCAATTTAAACAAGGTGTTTTTCCCGGAATAATGGAGAAGCTCATCCCGAAGCTGCCGACGCAAGCCCCGTAAATCCATGGAACATTGTATTTCTGGGCGGCATCATTCATTGCCATCCGGGTTTCAAAGTTATCGGTTGCATCGATCATGACATCGACACCCGTTACAAGCTCCTCCAGCAATTCCGGTGTTGCATCGCCAATGATGGCCCGCACTTCGACAGCTGCATTAATGGCCTTCAACCGTTTTTCCGCGGCGGCCGCCTTGGGAAGCTTCTCAGCGACATCTTCTTCCGTATAAAGCTGCTGGCGCTGCAGGTTGCTCGCTTCAACGTAGTCCCGATCGATTATCGTTAACCTGCCAACGCCGGCCCTGGTCAGGATCTCCGCATTTCCGGAGCCTAGTGCCCCAGCGCCAATAATGAGGACATGTTTGCTGCTTATCTTCGCTTGGCCCTCTTTCCCGATCCCGGGGAAGAGTACCTGCCGTGAATAGCGTTCGTTCATTTTCATTCCCCCCTTGTTAGAAAAGCGCAAGCGCCTTGGTCAGCCTAAAGGCTAGTATAAGACGCTCCGAATAGAAGGCACTCTTTGCCTTCAATTCAGGAGTGGCTGTAAACCATAGAGGGGCTAGGCGCTCCTCGAAAAAGCTATCGCTTTTCCTTCGTGCGATGCCGATGCTGACGAAGCCTTCCTTGTGGAGCTGGACAATTCTCAAAGCCGAAAATTTTATGCTTTCTTACCCCCAGAAAACTCACCGGTTGCAAACTTTTAGAAAAAAATGGACTCCTACTAGCTCGGACACGGGGGTATTGCTCCGCACAATCCCTAAAGTCAGCCTCCGCTGACTGGCGGGATAAAGGCAATCTCATCGCCTTCCGCGATGACCTCATCGTTGGAGACGAACTCCTCATTAATCGCTGTCATTATGGTCTCCATCCTCGCCAGATCATATTTCGCCGCTAAGTCGGCTTTCAATTCAGCAACGGTCTTCCCGCTGGCATCAACAGTCACATACTCCTCACCTACCGCATCACGCAAATGAGCGAAAAATAGCACCTTATTCATTTATATCACCTGCCTCCGGTTTTCCGCTTGGGTAGGCAACGGTTTCAAGCTGATTGCCCACCCACTCTTCACCGTTCTCCCAATGTTCCTTTTTCCAAATCGGGACGATTTCCTTAATCCGTTCAATCGCATAGCGATTCGCTTCATAGGCATCGGCGCGGTGTGGTGTCGATACCGCAATCACAACGGCAACATCCATAATATCGAGGCGGCCGACCCGATGCGTAATTGCAACCCTCGCACCTTGCCAACGCTGTTCAATTTCGGCACCAATCTGGGCAAGCTTCTTCACCGCCATGGCTTCATAGGCTTCATAGACCAAAAACAATGTCTTCTTGCCATCCGTTAGTTCGCGAACGGTGCCGATAAAGGTGGTAATCGCACCGGCTTCGCGCTGGACAACTTTATCAATCACAGACTGAATATTGATCGGTTCCTTTGCGATTTCATAAAATTTCAATCATTTCACCTCGATTAATCCAAGCTTTTTGGCTCAGCATATTCTACCACTTGATATCCGCCAATTTTATCGACCTGTGCTTTAAAAGCAGGAGAATGGATGACCTCACGCAGCAATCGCCCTTGTTCACTTTCATAAAACGACCGCGTCATCAGCAAGTCATATTCCTCATCGGCTACCGGAAGAAACTCCAGACCCATCGCCTTGGCTGCCGGATAAATACCGAGACCAGCCGCGCAAGAGTCGCCTTTCACCTCCGCTGCCACCGCCAGATGCGAGAACATTTCCCGTTCATAACCGGCAATAGCTTCCGATTCCAGCCCGGCTTCCTCCAGCAGCAAATCGAACAGAATCCTTGTGCCCGCCCCTTTTTGCCGGTTGACAAAATGAACGCCTTTTTCGGCAACATCGACGACCGACTGAATCCCAAGCGGATTACCCTTTGGCAGGATCCAGCCTTGCTTTCTTTTTAAAAATGGATACAATACGACATCTTGTCCATCTAAAATCCTCTTCACATACGAAATATTATATTGCTTTGTCTCCGGATCTAGCAAATGAATTCCCGCTACATGGGCCTCACCTTTCCGAATGGCCATCATCCCGGCCATGCTGCCGACGTGCGATGAGACAATTTTCATCTCTGTCCGCACCCGTTTCAGCTCTGACGACAACAGATCAATTGTTAAATCATGGCTCCCGGAAAAGACGATTGCCTGTTTAATTTCCTCCAACGGACGGAGCAGCTCAACTTCTGCCTCGTCCCCCTGCTCATAGCCAATCACGTTCGGCGGCACGATTAACAGGCCGTCTGCTCTGACATAGGACATCGTCACCCCTGCCGCTCTGGTCAATGGATTAGCAACAAATTGTCCGTTCACATAGCCGATATTCATTCGCACAAAGTCCTCGGCACCCATCGACGAGACAATCCGGCGGCCAAGCGTCACCGAAAGTTTCTGCCGCTTCGGTTCAGGAATCCCTAAGTACTTGCAGATGAGCGGGCGGACAAACCACTCCAATGCCAGGTAGGCGGAAACCGGGTATCCCGGTACGCCGACGACTATTTTTTCGTTTATTTTTCCTAAAATAACTGGCTTGCCGGGCCGCGCGGCGACCCCATGGGTGAATACCTCACCGATTTCTTCGATAATATGGACCGTGAAATCCTTTCGTCCTGCCGATGATCCGGCATTAATGACGATGATATCAGAATGGTCTGCCGCTTGCAAAAGCGCCTCTTTAATCTTGTCCGGCTCGTCTTTGACGATGGCATGAAGATTCGGCTCTCCCCCCCACTCCTTGACAAAATTAGCAAATACCGTGCCATTAAATTCCGTAATCTTTCCCGGTGCCAATTCCGCACCTATCTCAACCAGCTCATTTCCCGTCGGAATAATCGTGACAACCGGTTTTTTCACAACAGGTATGACCGTCAGCCTCGATGCCAAGAGGACGCCTAAATCAGCCGGTCTTAATACGTGACCTTGAGGAAAAAGCATTTCCTCTTGGACAATATCCTCACCAATCGGGCGGATATGCTGCCAGGGGGTTGCCGGTTCAATAATTTCGATGGTATCGTCATCGACCACATGGACATGTTCTATCATAATCACCGCATTGAACGGAGCAGGAATGGCATTTCCGGTGTCAACATAGGTAAACTCTTCTCCCTGCTTCAAGTAGACTGGATGTTGCTCATGGGCATTGTAGGTACTTTCAGCGACAACGGCGATGCCATCCATAGCCGAGGCGTGGTAATGCGGAGTAGAGACCGGGGCAATGAGCACTTCTGCGGTTACTCGTCCTAAAGCTTCGGCAGTGGGGATCGATTCTATTTGGGGAATGAGCCTGAAACCGTTGAGAATTTCCTCTTTCGCCTCTATACGGGGCTTGTCTTCTAAGTAAATTTTCCGTTTATAGTTTTGCTGTTTCATTCTTTAGAATCCCCCTACCTTGATGGAATCACAGGTACATATTCCCCCTGTGAAACCCCTTCTTTTTCTGAACTAATTTCAGCAATCCCATCGCTTTTAACGAGCGTAGTAATCAAGCCTGATTTGCCGATAATCGGCTCCGCCCACCACTCTCCAGCTTTTTCCTCCAGCCGCACGCGGATATAATCCGATCGCCCCGGAGAAGAGGGGATATTTTTCGTGATTCGGGCAAAAATTCGCTCCGGGCTTTTCTTGATGACTTCACCCTTTAACCGACGGATGATCCGTTCACCAAATAACTTGAAGATAATCATCGCAGATGCCGGATGCCCTGGGAGGCCAATAACCGGTTTGCCATCGGCTACTGCTAAAATGGTCGGCTTGCCTGGCTTAATGGAAATCCCATGAACAAACACTCCCGGTTTCCCAAGTGATTGAATCACCTTAATTGTATAGTCCTTTGCCCCTACAGAGCTGCCGCCGGAGAGAACTAAACAGTCGACCTGGTCATATAGTTCACGGGCTTTTCGCTGAAACTCAGCCAAGTCATCCTTGACAATCCCGCCATAGACGACATCTACATCCCATTCGGCGGCAAGTCCTAAAACGGTTAGGCTATTGATATCGCGAATCTGTCCCTCCAAAAGGGTTTCCGTCTCATAAGGGACGATTTCATCTCCGGAAGAAAGGTAGCCGACCTTTATCTTGCGAAAAACTTTCACCTCTGTGATCCCTAGTGAGGCAAGGGCTCCTAACTCTTGCGGGCGAATCCTTGTCCCGGCCTGAAGAAGAACCTCACCTTGTTTAATATCCTCACCTTTGCGGATGACATTTTCCCCTGGGGCCACCTGTTTATACGTATTGAGCAGGCCGTCCACATCCTCACAATGCTCTATCATGATGACCGCATCACTTCCTGGTGGGAGCATGCCACCGGTTGGTACGTAGACGGCCTTACCTTGACGGACTTCGGTGTCAGGCACCTCGCCCATCTTTACTTCTCCAGTCAGCACGATCATACCTGGCATGGATTCGGATGAACCATACGTATCTTTCGCACGAACAGCATACCCGTCCACAGTTGAACGATCAAAGCCGGGCACATTTTCCTTTGCTGTAACTGGCTCGGCAAGGATATAATGGAGGGCTTCCTTCAGCTCTCTCACCTCTTTCCCCGCCGTCGCCGGTATTTTTTCGTCAATTAAGGCAAATGTCTCTTCAACTGTCTTTACTTGGAAAAATTGCATGGTCCCCTTACTCCCCCTATTCTTCAGCCCACTTTTTGGCATCCTCGTAATCCTGCGGATGATTCATATTGAAAAAAACCCGCTCTATATCTGTACCGCTAAAGCCCGCCAAATCTTTCTCCGTTACATACCGTACATGGATAAGATCAAGCAGATGCTTCATGCGCAGTTCTCCGTCCTTAATACATTTCGCCGCTACCTCTGCGATTTCCTTTTTATAGATGGCAAATAACGGATGCTGTTTACCGTTGATAACGGGGACGACCGCATCATAGCCGCGGCAATAGCGAATCATTACCTCGGCAAGCTCTGCCGACACAAACGGCATGTCACAAGCAACGACAAGATTCACGTCATAATCGCTTGCCTTCAAGCCAGCGTGAAGCCCCGCAAGTGGTCCCATACCGGGATACTCGTCAGCAGTCATTCTTACCTCTAAAAATTCATAGGCCTTTGGATCGTTTGTTACTAGAATTATATCATCAAAGAGGATGTTGAGCTTATCGCAAATGCCTTCAATATTCATTTTCTGATTAATTTTTAAGAGGGCTTTGTTCGTACCCATCCTGCTCGACTTTCCGCCTGCTAAAATAATCGCGGCAGCCTTCATCATCAGCACCTGCCTATTTTTTCACCAACCGCACGATAGCCGTGTTCCTGGGCAACGAAATCTAAATGAATCGAGTTTAAATCTAGTAAGGCGGCAGATGGTTTGGTAATATATTGTCTTGTATCTATTATTTTCATATAGCCATGACATTCGTCACAAACTTGAATTTGCGAAACGGCGTCACCTTCAATTGTCAAATATTGAAGCTTTTTATGATCATCGTTGCCGCAATGGGAGCATTCTAACCGTTTTGCCTGCCAGTGGGCCAAGCAGCGCGGGCAGGGGATTACCTTTTTACCATCCTCTTCAAGCGAGGCGAGTCTTACGGGCTCACCACACACAGGACAGCCTGCCCCTGGGACGGCATGATGGATTTCAGGTTGGACCATTTCAGCCGTCAGCTGTAAATAAGGACGGAGTGCGGTTTCCGCTAAGAAGGACGGAATCCATTGTTCCAGTCTGTGACAGGCAGCAAATTTTTCAAAATAAGCTTGATGAAAGGAAGAGGCCTCCTCAATCCAACGAATGGCTGTTTCTTCATCTAGTAAACTGCTAATGCCGGCAAGCTTCTGTTCAAGCTCCGGGTTGTTTTTTACTAGGATGGTTATTATTTCGTCTACCCACTGTAAGAATAGTGAAATATTAAAATCAATAGTTGTCAAGGCCACAGCCGGTACACCTGTAGCCATCACTGCTTGATCGAGGTGAGGCTTGATGGTTTCCCGGTCAATCATTTGCTTCCACTGTTCTTGATGCCTAATAATTTCCTTTTGGAGATTCTGATATTCTTTTGAAACAACGGATAGGGTCATTAGTGTTGCACCTCTTTCTTCTAATAGAAACTCTTGTAAACGCCTTGAGGACAAGCCGGGCCTTTTTGGACCCAGGTTTGTCCTCATGAGTGGAAGCGGTGTCAGGCACCCTTTTTATGTTGTGGATCATCGAGATCAGGGAAGTTGCCCTTTTTCACTTCTTCATCATACCAGTCAGCATAGTGGCTCTTTGCCCACCAAGCCGGTACCTTGCCTGTAATAACTCCAGAATAGCCCGGCCGTGAATGTTTATGGACTACACTGAGGTATACGTGGCCAACAATAACCGCAATTCCTAGTCCGAAACCGACATTATGAAGAAAATACCCCCATTGAACCACCGCCCTTGGGAAATATTCAGGAAACCACATCGTGAATCCCGAGACAATCACAAGGATGGCGCAAAAAATCTGAATCAATGAGTTAATTTTTTCCCCGGCATTAAAGAAGGTTTGCCGAATATGCTTGAACTTGAACCCAAACAACTCTTTGACAAATTCCGTAAAAAACTGCAAATCGCGCTTCTTCCAGGTCACCAGCTCCTTCATCCAGCGGAAGAAGCCTTTACGGTCAAAAATTAAATAAATGAACGTTGGTGTACAAAACAAGACGGCAAAAATCCGATGCAGCAGGCGGGCGTTCGCCGGACCGCCAAGGACTGGATAAAGCCAGTTGAAAAAGTCGGTATACATCGGCAACGCCGTAATGTACAGTGCAAAAAATGAAATGGCATTCACAGCGTGCGCCCAAACAAAGGCTTTCGAAAAACGCCTGATTTGAATATCAGATTTTGGCTGATTATTCATGGCTTTCACCTCCATCTTCCTGTTCCGCTTTTTCCGCCCTTTTACTGAAGAACTTATTCGTGACAAATGCACCCACAACAGCCATGGTTGTTGCCCCAATCATCGCTTTGCCGATCGGCTGGGCATAGTCCTTCCAAAGGATAGCAGATGTTGGCACTTTTGGATTTTCAGGCAAGCCATAGACTGACGGTTTTTCAGCCAAGACATAAATTGTATGGGTACCACCCACGCCTTGCGGGTTATAGACACGCGCATTCGGATAACGATCCTTGATTTCCTTGACTCGCTGTTCTGCCTTTTTTATCATCGCTTCTTTTTCGCCAAACTCCATTGCCCCAGTATGGCAGGTGGTGACACAGGCAGGCTGTAAACCTTCTTCTATTCGGTCGGTACACATCGTACATTTTTGCGATTTTCGATAAGTTTTACCGTTTTTATCCTTATATTCTTTTAAAGAAATCACCTCAAACGGACAGTTCTGGACACAATAGCCGCAGCCAACACACTTGTCCTGATCGATCACCACCGTGCCAAACTTGGTATGGCTGATAGCATCCTCCGGGCACACCTTTTCACAAGCAGCCTCGGTACAGTGGAAGCAAGAGGAATGGCGGAACAAGTATTCCAGGTCCCCTTTGCCATTCTCATGCTCTATATATTGAAGAACATTCCAAGTATCGGCCGTTACTTTCGGATGCGATTGGGCACTGCCGAGGAAATCGGTATGTTCCGCCGGCAGGTCGTTCCAGTTTTTGCAGGCTACCATACAGGCGCGGCAGCCATCACACTTCGTTACGTCTACATACTTCACATATTTCGTCATACGTCAGCCCTCCTAACGTCACAGAGGAATGCTTTAAATTCAGGAATCATCGTGTTGGCATCGCCAATATGCGGCGTTAAGCGGTTGGCTGTATCGCCGGTGGCGAATCCTTTATAGCCAAAGTGCCATGGCATGCCAATCTGATGCACCTTCTTGCCATTTACCTTGTAAGGCTTGAAGCGTTTTGTCACCATTGCGTAAGCTTTGATTTCCCCGCGAGCTGAGCTGACAATGATTTGATCTTTGTTCTTGATGCCTTTTTCCTTGGCCAGTTCTTCACTCATCTCAACAAACATATGGGCGACAAGCTCTGAGAGCCATTCTTGGTTTCTTGTCATCGACCCGGACTGCCAGTGCTCACTTACCCGGTATGTCGTAGCAACGATTGGATATTTGCTGTTCTTGCCTTTTTTATTAAAATCACCCTCCATGATGACGGTTGCCGGATTCAGTTGTTGCTTCGAGAACGCATTGGGCACAGGGCTTTCAAATGGTTCATAATGCTCCGGAAACGGACCGTCATTTAAGGTCGGTGCAAACAATAAACCGACGCCGTCCTTATTCATAATGAACGGACCCACACCGCCCGGCTCATTAGGGGCCGTGATCGGCTTGAAATCAGGGACATCCGTTCCTACCCATAACTTCTGCTTCGCATCCCACCAAATAACCGCTTTTTCCTTGCTCCAAGGCTTACCGCTTGGGTCTGCTGAGGCACGGTTGTATAGAATCCGGCGGTTCATAGGCCATGCATACGACCAATTGAGGAAGTTGCCGCCGCCTGTATCCTTGTTATCACGGCGTTTGGCCAGGTTTTTCCCTTCCTCAGGGTAGAAGCCGGAATAAATCCAGTTACCACTTGAAGTGGAGCCGTCATCTAACAGCGCCCCGAAGCCCGGCAGTAATTTACCTGTCTTAAGATCATAGCCGTTAATTTCTTTACAAACAAGGTCGATATCTGGTTCAGGGCCGCTGCCATAGTTCCAATCAAGTGCTTGAATCGGTTTATCGGCTGATTTCGTACTTCCGGCATATAGCCCCTTTAGTTTTAAGGCTAATTCATGAATGACCGCTAAGTCCGGTCTTGCCTCGCCCCTTGAATCGATCGCCTTCCAGCGGTATTGCATCCAGCGCGAGCTGTTGGAGACACTGCCTTCTTTTTCAAAGGAGGCGCTTGCCGGGAGAAGGAAGACTTCGGTATCAATCTTGCTCGGATCACTGCCGGCTTCCTTTTGCCAGAAGGAGGCGGATTCTGTTTCCCAAAGATCCATCGCGACCAGCCATTTTAGCTTGCCAAGCGCTTCTTTTTCCTTGCCGGCGTTTGGACCGCCGACAACCGGGTTGGTCCCGAACATGAAGGCACCGTCGAGTTCGCCCTTATACATCGCTTGAAATAGATTGATATGTGAATAGTTTTTGTTTCCTTTTGGTAAAAATTGATAGCCAAACTCATTATCTTTCGTTGCGTTTTTGCCGTACCACGCTTTCAGCAGGCTGACAACAAATTTTGGTTTGTTGCTCCAATAACCGGTGGGCGGTGTTTCTTTTTCTAAATAGCCCTTCAGTGTTGCATGCTCAGGTACGGTCGCTTTTGGCGCCCCAAGATAGCCTGGAAGGTTGTCATACAATAACGCGAAGTCAGTAGAGCCTTGAACGTTGGACTCGCCGCGCATCGCATTGATCCCGCCGCCCGGGATGCCGATGTTTCCTAATAAAAGCTGTAACATTGCATAAATCCGGACATTCTGTGAGCCGACGGTATGCTGGGTGGTGCCCATCGCGTACATGATGGTCCCTGATTTGTCCGGCTTACAGGTGGAACAGAAGGTTTGGCAAACATCGAGATAGTCTTGTTTTGGTGTCCCCGTTACGGTACAAACGGTCTCAACGTCGTAACGTGAAAAATGCTTTTTCAGTAATTGGAAGACAGATCTCGGGTGCTGTAGTGTTTCATCCTTAACAGGGGTCCCATCTTCAGCTGTTTCAAATACCCATTTCGTCTTGTCATACGTCCGTGTTGCCTCATCATACCCTGTGAATAATCCATCGTGAAAGTCGTAGTCTGCTTTCACGATAAAAGAAGCGTTCGTATATTTAGCTACATACTCTTTTTGTATGAGATTATTTTCAATAGCGTATTTAATCATTCCGCCGATAAACGGAATATCGGTACCGGAACGGAGGGCTGCATATACATCAGCCTGTGATGATGTTCTGGTGAAACGCGGGTCGACTGAAATAATCTTACCGCCTTTTTCCTTTGCTTTTGTTAACCATCTGAAACTGATTGGATGGTTTTCTGCAGGGTTTGCCCCAATTATGAGGGCACAATCTGTGTTCTGCAGATCATTCCAGTGATTTGTCATTGCTCCACGTCCAAATGTAGGTGCCAGACCGGCAACCGTTGAACTGTGTCATATTCGCGCCTGGTGTTCAAGGTAGACGACACCAAGCCCTCTCATCAGTTTCGCCAGTAAATAGGTTTCTTCATTATCCAGTGCCGCGCCGCCAAGGCTGGCAATTTTTTCAGTTTTATTAACGGTGATGCCCTCTTCTTTTTCAATAAATGAAGCATCGCGCGTTTCTTTTACTCGTTTGGCAATGGTGTCAAGCATCCATTCCCAATCTTTTTCCTCCCATTTTTTACTTCCAGGTGCACGATATAGCGGTTTTGTTAACCGTTTTTTTGAGGTGTACAACTGTCTGATCGTGGTTCCCTTGCTGCATAGTTTTCCTTCGTTAATCGGATTATCCGGATCCCCTTCCGTATAAACCACGGTGTTATTTTTGGTGTGGACAAGTATCCCACAGCCGACACCACAATAGCAGCAAATGGTTGGCGTTACCTTTGTTTTGGCAATCTTAAATTCCTTTGTCTTTGCATAGACATTTTTCTCATCGAAGCCAAGTTCAACAATCGCCAACGTCGCCGCAGCTGCGCCTGACAACTTTAGAAATTGCCGCCGGTTTAAGTTCATTTCAACCATTTTCAATCTCCTTCCCAATAATTGATTAGAATATCCCCATTTTTTTAATGACTTGTGACCAGTTTACCCCCTCCTATGCTCTCCTCTAATAATGAGTCTCTTGCGATGTCATTTTTGACTCTCCCGGTTGAGGTATAAATCGTGGCCATTTTCCCTCTTAAATAGCCAACGACCTCAATGTTCAAGTATCTGGCTAACTGGACGGCCTGCTTGGTTGCGGCTGTCCGTGACCCGATAACAGGAAAGCCGAATTTCGCTGCCTTTGAGAGCATTTCATATGAAACCCTTCCGGTTGTCAGCAAAATTAACCGCTCTGGTTGTAAGCGGTTTCTAAGAGCGTGGCCAATAATCTTATCAACGGCATTATGCCGCCCGATATCTTCACGGATTTTCATATGACCATTTTCATCAATAATACAGGCACCATGCATACCGCCTGTTTCTAGATAAAAATGAGAGTTTTGGGCGAACTCACTGCGTTTTTTTAATAGATAACTGAGCGAATACGTTTGCTCGGAGGTAATTTTTTTGAAATTCTTTACGTCCGTCATGGAAAAAAAGGTAACCCCTCTGCCGCAGCCTGCCGTATAATGCTTCTGCTTCGTAAAGAACTGCTCTTTATCAAACTCGGCTCGGAGTGAAACATGAATGCTTCCCATGTCATCATTGATGATGATCGACTCAACATCATCTACTTCTTCAATAAACCCTTCAGAAAACAAATAGCCATATGCCCAATCAACAAGGTCAAATTTTGTCAGTTGAAATACAGCCACTTCATAGCCATTAATAATCAGGGAAATTGGATATTCATCAGGACATCCTTTATGATTCATCATTACCCCCCCATTTCCGGAAATATTTCCTTATTTGTTCATTGTGTTCATTGTAATTGTAAAAACAGTGTAAATAAATCTCAGCGACTTTTATCACATTGTCGAAAAATATCAGCTGCTATCCCTTTTGAAACGTCTATAAAGTAATAATAACACGGAAAAAGCTTAAAACTGTGCAAACAGGGGAGTTGTCAAATAATTGTCGAAATAGCCAAGTGGTGTCAGGCACTATGTGAAATTTTCACATGGTGCCTGACACCGTTTTTTCTGTTAATCTTTTTCAAATGATTTATAATAATAACTGAAATTAGTCTGTTTTTTTGTAGGAGGAGTATACAGAATGTCGATTAAAAAGGTAATGACCGTTGCCGGCTCTGATTCAAGCGGCGGTGCCGGGCAGCAGGCAGATTTAAAAACTTTTCAAGAGCTTGGCGTCTATGGAATGACCGCCCTTACATGCATTGTTACGATGGATCCAAATGAAGAGTGGCATCATAACGTGTTCCCGATTGATGTCAATATTCTCGACAAGCAGCTGGAAACCATCCTCTCCGTCGGGATTGACGGGATGAAAACCGGCATGTTGGGAACGGTTGACATCATCGAATTAACCGCAAAAAAAATCGACGAGCACCATCTAGAACGTGTCGTCATCGATCCTGTCATGGTATGTAAAGGCGAAGATGAGGTGCTAAATCCGGAAACAGCCGATGCGATGCGTGAGCTGTTAGTACCGCGCGCTTTAGTAGTGACGCCCAATCTGTTCGAGGCCGGACAGCTTTCCGGGATGAAGACCCCAAACACATTGGATGAGATGAAACAAGCAGCTGTGAAAATCCATGATTTAGGGGCAAAAAATGTCCTTATCAAGGGTGGCAGCAAGCTGCAAACAGAGGAAAAATCCCTTGACCTTCTCTATGATGGAAAGGAATTTAAAGTATACGAATCAGAAAAGATTGAAACGACCTTTACCCACGGTGCCGGCTGCACCAATTCCGCCGCCATCGCTGCCGAACTTGCCAAAGGCAAATCGGTCTACGAGGCCGTACAGGTTTCAAAAGACTTTGTTTCCGCTGCGATTCAGCAAGGATTCCGCTTAAACGAATACGTCGGTCCGACCTGGCATGGCGCATATCGCAGCGGTGTAACAAAATAAACTCCAGAGGTGTCCCGAATCCCGGGGGCACCTTTTTTCAGCGCGATCAAGCATTCATTTCGCATTTTACAACTAATTTTAGTATGATATTAACATTATTATAAAAAATGAAATTCATCCGTTTTTTTAAGGGAAAGGAGGAGCGGAATTTGGAAATCGTTGATAGAAAACGTGTGCAGGAAGCGATCCATCAATTTGCAAATAAAGATGTCTATATTCACCTGGAAACGACCAACGGAGCGTATGCTTCCCATTATGATCAAACATTCTTCTCTGCAGGAGCCTACATCCGCAATGCCCTTGTCCGCTATGAACTAGGCAAAATTACCGGCAATGGCCCCTATCGCGTGGGGTTGAAAATAGACCTTGGCTGGATTTATGCCGAGGGAATTACCCATTTTGAACTGGATGAGCTCGGCAGATTGCTTCTCGCCGGCCATGATTATAACGGCAAGCTTGCCGTTGCCCTTGAAATCAGCACGACTCCGTTTGAATAATCCGAAAGGAGCATTGATATGAGAAAAGAACGCCATGTCCTAGTTGTTTTTCCGCACCCTGATGATGAAGCCTTTGGGGTTTCCGGGACGATTGCGACCCATGTAAAAAATGGCACCCCGGTTACTTATGCCTGCTTAACATTAGGGGAAATGGGACGTAATATGGGGAATCCCCCTTTTACCAATCGGGAAAACCTGCCGAAAATCCGAAAAAAGGAATTAATGGAGGCGGCCCAGGCTTTAGGGATTCAGGATTTGCGCATGCTTGGCTTCCGTGATAAAACCATCGAGTTTGAAGATGAGGAGAAGATGACGAACACCATCACAGCGTTAATCGTGGAACTAAACCCGTCGCTCATTATCTCTTTTTATCCCGGCTATTCCGTCCACCCTGACCATGATGCCACCGGTGCGGCCGTCGTTCGCGCCGTCGCCAAGCTCCCGGCCGCCGCAAGGCCAACCTTACACTGTGTTGCTTTTTCAAATGATTGTGTGGAAAAGCTCGGGGAAGCCGATATCATCCATGACATCACACAGGTTAATGATATCAAGCTCGCTGCAATTAAAGCACATCGCTCGCAAACGGAGCAGATGTTTGCCGGCATGGAGGAAAAATTGAAAAATCAAGACCCGGAAGTGATGGCCCGGCTCAATAATGAACGGTTTTGGACATATAAATTTGAATAAAGTTTTTCTTTAAACATGACGCGTGCATCAGCACACGTCATTTTTTTTTGCTTAATTTCCTAACCATACAATAGTCCTCCTCCGGCTTTAGCTTTTCACAAAACGTTCAATTTTTCAAAACGCGACGTTATCAATATTTCTTTTCTCCTTCACAGAATGTTCAAAAACAACCAAAACGAAGTGAAGTACGTCACACATTTATCAACCCTGCACGATTAGGATGAAAGTAAATCTTGTCATAAAGGGGGGATAAAGTTGCAAAAGGCAATCATTTATTTTGTGATTAGTGCATTATTGGGTTTTGGTCTAGGTTACCTTGTATTTGGTGTCATCATGGGCGACTCCGGAAAAGCGCCGCAGGTAGCACAAACAGACAACAAGCAAACATCTTCAGCAAAAGGGGATAAAAGCGAGACCAAACAGACCAAAACAGAGACCGTTTCTGCCAATGAAGACAACATCCTTAACCAAAAAGGCTGCCTTGGCTGCCACAGTGTGGAATCATTGAATTTACAAGGTGGAGCAGTCGGTCCGGACCTATCTAAAGCCTTTGTAAACGTTGAAGGAAAACACGGCAAACCGATTGAGGAATTCTTGAAAAAGCCGACCTCTGCTGTCATGTCAGGCGTTATCGGCAAAAATCCATTAACAGATGATGAACGAAAGCAAGTCCTGGAGCTGCTGAAACAGGCATCTGAAAAATAATCAAAGGCAGGTGTTAATTGAATGAAAAAATGGATTCCGATCGCATCTGGATTGTTGGCTGGTTTTATCGCAGCCACGATTTCCTTCGCGGATTTTTCATCTAACTCAAAAACCGAAACCGCTTCCGCCAACAATAAGAGCGATGCTGAAAAGGTATATGTACCATTTGGTAAAAAAGACGACTATTATTTATTCGCCTCCGGCGGTCACTCGGGTCAAATGTTTATCTACGGTGTGCCATCGATGCGCAAAATCAGAACGATCCCGGTATTCTCGCCGGATTCTGCAACAGGTTACGGTTTTGACGAGCATTCGAAGAAGCTCATGGGCGGCTATACATGGGGCGACCTGCACCATCCTGCTCTCTCGGAAACGAAGGGTGACTATGATGGAAAATGGATGTTTGCGACCGATGTCGGCAATAGCCGCGCCGCTGTCGTTGATCTAAAAACATTCACAACCAAGGATATTATCAAGGTGCCCAACACCGCCGGCCCGCACTGTGCCGCGTTTGTCACCGAAAATACCGAGTACATGTTCTTGCCGACCCGTTTTGCGGTACCGCTTGGCCAAAAGTATGAAAAACTGGATGACTACAGCTCAAAATATCGCGGTGTAATGTCGGCCGTAACGTTTGATGAAAAAAATGTGAAACTGAATATCGCCTACCAGGTGGCCCTTCCGCCTTGGTCGTACGACTTGTCGGATGCCGGTAAGAAAAGTTCCAAAGACTGGGCTGTGATGACCACTTACAACACCGAAGAGGCAACGACCACAATGGAAGTAAAGGCATCACAGGCTGACCGTGACTATATTGTCCTGTTCAACTGGAAGGAACTTGCGAAGATGGTCAAGGACGGCCAGTACGAAGAGGTAAACGGCCAAAAGATGATTTTTCCTGAAAAACAAAAAGGCGGCATTTATTTAGTTCCTGTTGCCAAATCACCGCACGGGGTCGACGTTACACCTGATGGAAAATACTTCATCGCTTCCGGCAAGCTTGCCCCGGCGATGACGGTGTTCTCTTTCGAAAAGGCCTTTAAAGCTGTCCAGAACAAAGAATTTTCCGGCGAACGCAACGGGATTCCGATTTTAAAATATGAATCGGTCATGGAACGAGAAGTCAATCCTGAAAATGCACTCGGACCGCTTCATACCCAGTTTGATGACAAAGGTATGGCCTACACCACAATGTTTATTTCTTCTGAGATTGTGAAGTGGGACCCGAAAACCGGGAAGACATTAGATCGTGTGCCGGTGCAATATTCCCCGGGACACTCGGTTTCAGCGGAAGGAGACACGGTAGCGCCTGATGGAAAGTGGCTTATTGCCCTGAATAAGATTGCCAAAGACAGCTACTTGTCAGTTGGACCATCACATCCGGAATCGATGCAGTTAATCGATATTAGCGGCAAGATGAAGATCATTCAGTCGGTACCGGTGGACCCAGAGCCACACTACGCGCAAATGATCAAGGCCGACAAGATCAAAACGATTGAAGTCTATCCAAAGGATCCGAACAACAAGGACGCAGTGTATAACCAAAAGGATACAAAAATTGTCCGAAAAGGCAACGAGGTCCACGTCTATGGGATTGCGATGCGCTCAAGATTTGTTTTTGAGGCAAAGGCCAAGCGCCCTGACGTCATTGAGGTAAATCAAGGGGATCATGTCTTTATCCATTTAACCAATATCGATTTCGATGAGGACATCACCCACGGTTTTGCCATTAACGACTATGACTTAAACATGGAAGTCCAACCCGGACAGACGAATACAATGGAATTTACCGCCGATAAGGCCGGAACATTCCCGCTCTATTGCACAAACTTCTGCTCTGCCCTGCACCAGGAAATGAACGGCTACTTCCTTGTTAAACCTAAGCAATAATGAACTTTGGGCGGGTATCAAAAAAAATTGGTACCCTCCTTCTTTAATCCAGTTTGCATCATAAATGGAGTGGTTAACTTGAATGACAGAAAAAAATTATCGCTTACTTCTTCCTTACTGATCGGGCTTTCAGCTGTTTGTATCGTCATATCGATGTTTTTTCCGTGGTGGAAGATGGTGTTTTATGCCCCGCAATATCCGGAAGGCTTAAATATTATTGTCTATCCCAACAAGCTTGAAGGTCAAATCGATATTATTAACGGACTTAACCATTATATTGGGATGTCCAATTTTGGCGAGGAGAATTTCCCAGAACTATCCTACTTAATCTACCTTATTGGCGGCTTAGCCGTCCTCACGCTGATAACGGCTATGTTGCGCAATAAAAAGCTTCTGTACGGATTAATTGGCATTTTTGTCATTGGCGGTGCAGCTGGGGTGTTGGACCTTCATTTTGCCTTGAAAAATTACGGCACGAATTTAAGTCCGGAGGCGCCGATCAAGATTGATCCATTTGTACCACCGATTATCGGGGAAAACACAGTGGCGAACTTTGTGACCCATAGCCAATTAGGGACAGGTGTCTATTTTGTCATCGCAGCCTTTTTACTATTATTAATTCCGTTATGGAAGGATCGAAAAAGATGAAAAAGCTGACGCTCCTATTCCTTGTTTTTTCTCTCTTTTTATTCATGAAACCCGAGGAAAAGATGGCAGCCGAAAACTTGCAAGCAACGATCGACTCCATGAAAAAGGGAGCGGTCCTAAAGCTTGAAGGTAAAACATATAAAGGCAATATCGTCATCAACAAACCGCTGAGGCTCATCGGCACGAAACATACCGTGATCAAGGGAGACGGAACCGGCAACGTGATTTCCGTGAAGGCCCCCCATGTACGCTTGAGCCATTTAACCGTGAGCCATAGCAGCATGAACCGGAATTCGGCTGAAGAGTATGCCGCGATTAAGGTCTACACAAACAAGAACATAATCGAGCATATCAAGATCCGCCATTCCTTCCACGGTATTTATTTAAGCAAGGCCCACAACAATATTGTCCGCTATAACGATATTAAAGGGCTGGGCAAAGGTGAAATTGCCGCTCAAGGCAATGGCCTCCATGTTTTTTATGCAAAAAATAATCTGCTGACCGATAATACAATCGAAGGCACCCGCGATGGCATGTTCTTCGATTATGCCAATGATAACAAAAGCTATCACAATCACATCAGCGATACAAGATACGGATTGCACTATATGTACTCCGACGGCAATATTTTTAAACGCAATATCTTTACCATGAACACGGGCGGCGCGGCTGTCATGAACTCCAATCATCTGAAACTAGAAGATAATCAATTTATCGTCAACTATGGAAATCAATCATTTGGGCTGCTGCTTTTGCAGGCGAATGATAATGAGATTGAGAATAATACCTTTTACATGAACCAGCGCGGCTTGTATCTCGACCAGGCAACGCGGAATTTTATCAAAAACAACCGCATCCTCCAGAATCAGATTGGGATTGAGCTGTGGGCCAGTTCCAGTGAACAAGTTTTTACCTTAAACCGTATTTCAGAAAATACCATCCCGGCTGTCACGATTGGCGGGAACGGCGAGGGCAATGCCTGGAGCAAGGCAGGCTATGGAAATGACTGGGGCCGCTCCTTTCCGCTTACTGATTTAAATCAAGACGGCATCGGCGATTTTCCGATAACCTATTATTCCTCGCTCCATCAATTGATTGCGGACCAGGAATTAACGAATCTGTTTTTAAAAAGTCCGGCGATTACCATCTATGAAAAAATAAATGCCTCGCAAAATGACGAAGAGGTTATGTTTAAGGATTCACACCCGCTCATACCGGCAAAAGACAGACATTCTAGAGTTCTGTTCATCGTGATGGGGCTTCTGGCAGCGGTGTTGATCTTTGCAAAAGGGAGAGGGAAACTATGCATTACATTTGGAAGGAATGGAAGGAGAACATAAGGGGTAAAGGGCTTTGGCTGGCACTGAGCATCATTGTTCTGATTTCAATTAGCATCCTGTTTCGTTCCTCGGCCCTTTCATTTGATAAAGGCTTTTACATTCTATTAATCAATTTGTTTGATTCGATTATTTACTTTATCCCCATTCTCTGCCTGTTCATCGGTGCCTTTTCGATTTTTCAAGAAAAAGAACAGAAGACATTGATCATGTTGCTGACGAAAACAGATAACTACGCAAGCTTCCTGTTGCGGAAAAGCCTGGGGCTCTATTCGGTGGTGTTAGCGCCGCTGGTCGTATGGTTTTTCCTCTACCTGTTATGGTTGAAATTTCAATTTCAGCTTGATTTGAAGGCATATCTGCTTTTTGTGTTGGCACTTGTGGTGATGTCGCTCGTATTCTTGCAAATCGGTGCGGCCATTGGCAGCTTCTCACGGTCGCGAATGCAGATCATCGGCTTTTGCGTTTTTGTCTGGTTCTACTTTTTCTTTTTGCATGATTTTATCCTGCTATCATTTTTACCTGATGTCACCTATGACAATGTCAAACTGTTTTCTGCCGCTTACTTTTTAAACCCGCTGCAGGCAGTGCGGATGTTTCTTGAAACCGGTATGGGCATCTATTCGTTTGGCCATATGTCACGGTTGTTGCAAGCGTTCATGTGGACGAAACCGGTCTACTTTTTACTGGGGAATTTATTCGTTTGGCTTGCCGCTTCATATGGTATTGCCATTGTGTTTAACCGCAAGGAGGGGGACGAATGATTAAAGTAATGAATCTAAACCAGTCCTTCGGGAAAAAAAGGGTGTTAGACTCTATTTCCCTGGAAATTAAGAGAAAGGAAGTTTGTGCCCTTGTCGGCCGCAACGGTGCCGGTAAATCTACTTTTATTCATAGTCTGCTTGGGCTGTTGCCGGTGAAGCAAGGGACCATTAAGATTAATGGCATTGAGGTGACCAAGAATAATACCGAGTGGAAGAAGGCGATTGCTTATTTGCCGGAAAAATTCATGCTTTACCCTAGCCTGACCGGGCTTGAAAATATGATGTTTTTTGCTGAGGCTATTTCCGGAAAGGCGGATCTTGAGCGACTTGGAGAAGTTCTGCGGTCAGTGCGCTTGTGGGATGACCGCAATGTCCAAGTGAAGAAGTATTCAAAAGGGATGCTGCAGCGCCTCGGACTCGCGATTACACTTTTCCAAGATTCCAGCATTTTGATTTTGGATGAGCCGACAAGCGGTATCGATCCAATGGGACGGAAGGAAATTTTAGA
Source organism: Bacillus renqingensis (assembly GCF_016464375.1). Lineage (GTDB taxonomy): Bacteria > Bacillota > Bacilli > Bacillales > Cytobacillaceae > Neobacillus > Neobacillus renqingensis. The sequence goes on along the minus strand of NZ_JADDIU010000005.1, from coordinate 122,833 downwards.
AGTATTGGCATCACTGCATGATAAAACCATTCTCCTTTCCTCACACCATTTGGATGAAATCAAGCAAGTTTGCACCCATGTTGCCTTTTTGGAGGATGGAAAAATAGAAAAATATTCGGTAGAGCAATTTTTAGAGACACAGAATTTGGGAGGTTATGGGAGATGAAGCGGAAGATATTTGCTTTGCTGCTGGTGATTTTTGCCCTGCTTGGCGGCTGCAGCTCAGGGCCTGATTATCAGATTAAGGTAACGAAGGAGCTCTATTTCCAACAAGGTAAGGCCTCACCAATTGAAATTAAGATCACCGAAGGCAGCAAGGCGGTTAAAGGATTAACGGTGACGGCGGAACTTTCGATGGCCAATATGGATCATGGGACTACTAAAGTGACCTTTAAGGAAGTGGATGACGGTGTTTATTCCGGAGAAGTGAAACTGCCGATGAGTGGCAAATATGAGGCTGCGTTTACGTTGGAAAAAGCGGATAAGGAAATGGAAAAGGTTATAGAGCTGAATGTTGCGAAACCAAAAGGGGTCGCCAAACTGAATGGTGAGTGGATTACAGCCGATGACATTGCCTTCTATAAATTGGTTAACCGGCTGCAGCTCGAGATCAACCTTGAAGCGGCTAGGGTAAAATACGGCGGTAAACAGTTAGAGGAAGAATGGGCTTACTTGGAATCCCAGGGAAAATTAGCGGAGGATCCAAACCAACTTTTGATGCAGATTATCCGGTTACGCTCGATGGCACTGCTGGCGGATGAGAAGGGGCATAAAGCTTCGGATGCGGAGGTTGAGAAGGCAGTTGAGAAGGCACGCAAGCAGTATAGCAAATATCGTGCTGCGATGACATTAATCAAAGAATATGGCGATGAGAAGTTTTGGACGGCGGAAAAGGAGCAGTACAAGTTGATTGTCCTAGCTAAAAAGGTGCAGGACGATGTGACGGCACAGGTAAAAAGGGATAACCCGAAAGCGGGCAGCCAGGAGATCCTCTATTTGGCCCAGCAAAAATACGAAGACCTGTTGGTATCGCAGGTTAACTCGTTGAAGATTGAAATCTTGTAGTTTTTAGTTGTTGGGGGGCGGGGTTTTGCATCGTCTAGAATCCTTCTATGAGACATTTCGATCCTATTTTGTTCGGATTTGTCCCATAGAACCTTGCTATGGGACATTTCGGCCTTTTTCCCCGCCGTTTGGTCCCATAGGACCTCGCTATGGGACAGTTCGACCCTTTTTCCCCGCCGTGTTGTCCCATAGAACCTTGCTATGCGACATTTCGGCCTTTCTGCCCGCCGTTTTGTCCCATAGGACCTCGCTATGGGACATTTCAGCCATTTTCCCCGCCGTTTTGTCCCATAGGACCTCGCTATGGGACATTTCGGCCTTTTTCCCCGCCGTGTTGTCCCATAGAACCTTGCTATGCGACATTTCGGCCTTTTTCCCCGCCGTGTTGTCCCATAGAACCTTGCTATGCGACATTTCGGCCTTTTTCCCCGCCGTGTTGTCCCATAGAACCTTGCTATGGGACATTTCGGCCTTTCTTCCCGCCGTTTTGTCCCATAGGACCTCGCTATGGGACATTTCAGCCATTTTCCCCGCCGTTTTGTCCCATAGCACCTCGCTATGGGACACTTCGACCTTTTTTCCCGCCGTTTTGTCCCATAGAACCTTGCTATGGGACATTTCGGCCTTTCTTCCCGCCGTTTTGTCCCATAGGACCTCGCTATGGGTCATTTCGACCCTTTTTCCCCGCCGTTTTGTCCCATAGCACCTCGCTATGGGACACTTCGACCTTTTTTCCCGCCGTTTTGTCCCATAGGACCTTGCTATGGGACCTTTCGACCTTTTTTCCCGCCGTTTTGTCCCATAGCACCTCGCTATGGGACAGTTCGACCTTTTTTCCCGCCGTTTTGTCCCATAGAACCTTGCTATGGGACATTTCGGCCTTTTTCCCCGCCGTTTTGTCCCATAGAACTCTATGGGAGGGTCATAGTTAGCATAGGAAACTCCTAAAACCTTATTTCAAATTTTTTACCAACACCCGATATAATTTATCATCCGCCTTATCCGGATCTCCCCGGCCATCGGTGTTATTGCTGACAAAATACACGTCCTCGCCATCCACAAACACATCGCGGATTCTCCCTAATCCGGTAATCACCGGCTTCATCTGTTTCTTAGCCAAATCAAACCTAAGGACAGCATTGCCCCTTAATGCTGCGACATATAGCTTGCCATTGTAAGCAGCCATCCCGGAAGGCGCCCATGTATCCTCTCCCGATTGAAAAAGCGGCGTCACCATGCCCGTTTTCTTGGCCGTACCCTGTATCAGCGGCCAGCCATAATTGGCACCCGGCTTAATCAAATTCATCTCATCATGTGCAGACTGCCCGTGTTCACTGGCATATAACGTTTGCCCCATCCAAACCAAGCCTTGCGGATTGCGATGCCCATAGCTGTATACATAGGAACCCGAAAAAGGATTATCACTCGGTATTGTTCCGTCCAAATTCATCCGTAAAATTTTTCCGTTCAGCGACTTTACATCCTGTGCCAAATCCGGTTCAGTTGCATCCCCCGTTGTAATGTACAGCTTGCCGTCAGGCCCAATCTTTAGTCTGCCGCCGTGATGATAAGCTGCACTTGGTATGCCATCGAGAAGAATCGCCGTCTCCGTCCACTCACTGCCATTCGTTTGCAAGACAACCACACGATTAAACTGCCCCTGCTCGTCATCGCCATAGGTATAATAGGCATATGCCTTCTGCGTTTTAGGAAACCCCGGGTCTAACACAAAGCCAAGCAGCCCAGCCTCTGCCGCTTGGGCTAGCGGTTTTTCCAAGTGCACCCGCTGCCGTTCCATTTTACCGTTTGTAATTTTAACAATACTTCCTGTCCGTTCACTGATGTAGAATGTTTGAGCCGCCCGATCGATGGACCAAGGGATTGATAAGTTTTCCGCGGCTACTTCCACTTCGGGCTGGGTAACAACCGACTCCCTTTCCTGCGATGGTGCTGCATCTTTTTCAAAAAACGAACATCCTGACACAAGCAAAACAACCAATAGTAAAATAGAACCGACTCGACCCATATTGCTAACACCCCTATAATACTTCTAGTATCGCCTTGCCCACTCCGCTTTCCTCATTGGTGTCCGTAATCACGTCGCATAACGCCTTAATCTCAAAACTGGCATTCCCCATTGCCACCGCACGGCAGGCCTTTTCGAGCATGGAAATATCATTGAAATTATCGCCAATCGCCATTGTGTCCGCTAAATCAATTTCTTTTGCTTTCGTGAAGGCCTCAAGGGCAATTCCCTTCTGTGCATTTTTATGGGTGATTTCAATATTTTCAATCCCTGACTTTGTAATCTCTAATTCATCAAATCCCCTAAGTGATTCGCTGGCTTCCTCCAGTTTTCCATCCTCGAATGAAAAAGCGAGAAACTTATAAATCATCACATCATCATTGGCAAACAATCGTTCATAATCTTCCACCATATGAATTAAGCCGTCGCGTACCCTTGCCCCTGCGGCATATGTAATCACATCACGGTCCGCGTCAGGGTTAGCGCTCATGACAATATCAACAAGAGTAGATACCGCCTTATCGCTATCCATCGTGTACGCGCCTTGATTCGTGTACACCTCAAAATAAACATCCTTTGCTGCTAGTTTGGCTGCGGTCTTTCGTGCTAATTGCTTCGGAATCGGGTGGGCGGAGATTACTTCCCCTTCCTTGGAACGAACCTCAGCACCATTTACACAAATCACCGGGCAGGTTAAGCCAGCGGCATTCAGGACATAGGTCGCCTCCCGGTAAGACCTTCCCGTTGCGACAACCACCTCGACCCCTTGGGATTGAGCCTTTAAAATGGCCTGTTTATTTTCCTCAGTTATTTCCTGCATGGAATTTAATAATGTTCCATCCATATCTGTTGCAATACATTTTATCATGCTGAATCACCCTCTAAAAATTGTCATTACCGCCATTTTATCATTTTCCCAAGAAAAATGTTCTCTCGCAAAGTTCTACGGCAAATACTTGCTCCCTTCTCTTACACTTAAAGGCGCTAACCGGTGCCCCTCAATAAATGCTTTTACGGAGAGAGGATTTGTCTTGGAATATTCCCTTAGTGCCCAGCCGATTGCCTTTTGGATAAAAAATTCCTTGCTGTCGGCATTCAACCGTATGTAGTAATATAGCTTTTCCTCCTTTGTCTCTTGTTTGTATTTTAATTGAAAAAGAATGGCCGTCCGGCGCAGCCACATATTATCTTGGCCTGCCCAAGCATCAATGGTCTCTTCAATAACATCCGGAAACCGCTGGGCAATCTCCCCTACCGGCTTTGCGGCAAGGGCATCTACGGTATCCCACCATGATTTCGTTGTAATCAGGGTTTCCATTAGTTCTAAATCATTCTTTTGCAGTTTTTTTAATGATTTTTCAATATAGGTTAACGCCACATTTTGATATTCCCTTTCTTCCATTTGCCAAAGTTTTAAGACAAGGTCGTGCTTGAACGGCTCTTTTAATATTCCTATTTCTTGAAAAAACTGCTTCTCAATCCCTCTCCTTTGCGGTGACTTAATTCCAAAGAAAGGGAATTGATTTTTCATATATCTCTCCATTTGCTCGGCATCAGCCGGGTTCCGATTCTCCTCCAAAAGCCTAGTTAACAGGGCAATATTAGACGGCATTACAGCTCGCTCCTTTTGAAAAAGTATTTCTTTAAGTTAGTTCTATTATTTTACAAAAACTCCTCTTTTTAAAGAGAATAATGCGAATGGAGATTGCCAAACTATCTATAATTTGAAAGGAAAGGAGCATGCAGGTGACAAAGAAATACAACAAAAGCCAGCAGGTGTCAGGCACCATGTGAAATTTTCACATGGTGCCTGGCACCCTAAATGTAAACCCCTGTTAATTCATGTATTTCTTGTTCGATTTTGTTTTGGATTTCGGTGACGACGGTGAAGTCCATTGCTGCGATGTAGATGGCTTCGAGTTCGTCGCGGAGCTCTTTGGCTTTGGCGAGGTATTCGGTAGCGTCTGCCATTTTATTTTTATAGTTTGCGGAAATTTTGCTGATGGCATCAGCAAAGATTTCATCTGTGCCTTGTTCAATTAAGATTTCGTACATATCGATAATTTCATCGCCATCGCGGCTCGGGAAATATTCATGCGGAGCGGTGCTGTCGAAAATCGCAATCCCCAGCTCCCTGAATATCAGCATATCGAGGCTATCGGGGTCAAAACCGCAATGATACACCTCTACATCCACACCGCGCTCCACCGCCGCAGCCGCCAGCTTTCTAAGCATGGTTGACTTTCCGGAACCAGGGCGCCCTTTCAAAAAGTAGCGTTTGGGGATTTCTTCTGTTAAATTTGGAATGAAGTCCACCGCTCCGGCTGGGGTAGCAGCCCCTAGAAAACGGTGACGGACATCAGGCTGTTTATTCAGCTTCATTTTTCCAAAAAACGACTCCATTAATTTGTTGGTCAACTGGTCTGCCTTTTGAAAATCCATGCTGTCGATGTAGATTTTTTCCCACTCATCATGAATCTCCAATGCCTCTCTAAATGTGGCATATGCCTTCTCGAAGGCTTCCGAAACCTGAGCAGTCAGCCTTTCAATCGCAGCTTTTTGTGCCGCAAGGGCCTTGGCATCCCAGGCCTCTCCTAAGTTAATATACTCCTCAACCGCTCCCGGCGCCTTCGGTTCAATCACGTGCGGGGCCGTCCCATCCACAATTCCGACTTTCAAGGCGGTAATAATCACACCATCAATCGAGTTATGATCAGATGAGCAATGCAAATATTCAATATCATAGCCCTTTTCGATCCATTTTTCACCGACTTTTTTCATCAGCGATGACTTACCTGTCCCAGGCCCGCCTTTTAAAATAAATAATCGGTTAAGCCCTTGAAGGTTGGAATCAAACAAATTATGGAAGCCCCTGGCTGTATTGCCGCCAGCAAAATAATTTTTAATTTTTCCTGCCATTCATCGACACTCCCTTTTTCACAAATCAACTGCGCCACTACCCCTTTGGCAGGCGAGTTTAAAAGATCACAAAGATTTTTTCACTTTATCACCATATCTTATGCTCTTGTGATGTATAGGTGAATGCCTATGAATATTTTTTTCTATAGCTTGTTTTTACTTAGTGATGGCAGTGATTTCAGCCTCCGTGATGACCTTTAATTGACTAGGCGCAAGTACGATTTGCACGCCAATTTTCCCGGCGCTGATAACCATCGTCTCAAGTGAGAGACAGCTTTCATCGATAAAGGTTTTATATTGCTTTTTCATCCCAATCGGAGAACAGCCGCCACGGATATAACCGGTCCATTTTTGGATATCCTTGACATGCAACATTTCGATATTTTTCTCGCCGGCCGCTCTGGCTGCTTTTTTCAAATCCAATTCCTCCGCAACCGGAATGACGAACACATAAATATTTTTACTTGCCCCTTGGGCGACAAGCGTTTTATAGACCTCTTGTGGATCCTTGCCAATCTTCTTGGCAACGGAGATCCCATCAATTTTCCCATCCTTGTTATCGTATGTAAGGATTTCATAGTTGACCTTTTTCGTATCCAGTATCCGTATTGCATTTGTTTTTGTATGGGCCATTTTGATTCATCCTTCTCTATAGTAAAATTACCCTTATTATAACAACAATTCAGCGTAAAATAGTATGTTTGTGCATGTAACAGTATATAGGTTTTTATTTTTTAAAAAACATCCACAAAATCCTCCAAAATTTGTCACTCGTTTGTCACTCTCTCAAACCATTATTATAGTAAACTAAATTTGTTAGAAAACGAAAGTCATGGTTTCCAATGGTGGATAACGCCAATAAAATGCTAAAGGCAGATGCCTTTTTGTGAAACAAATCACAATTATAAAAAATAGAGGTGTCCCTGATGAAATACGATTTAGTGCTGCTGCATGCGCCAAGCGTGTATGATTTTAGCAAAAATTCCCTTCTAGCCGGACCGATTAGCGATGTTGTACCATCATCGCCAGTATTTGAAATGTATCCAATTGGACTAACGAGCATTGCGGACTATTTAGAGCGCTACGGGCTGCGGGTAAAAATTATTAACATCGCAAACCGCATGCTGATGAACCCTCATTTTGATGTTGAAAAAAAACTAAAAAGTATCAAGACACGTGCCTTTGGAATAGATCTCCATTGGCTGCCGCACGCACATGGCAGTATCGAGCTGGCAAAAATCGTCAAGTCTCTTCATCCTGAAACACCCATCATCTTCGGCGGTCTTTCAGCTACTTACTACCATAAAGATTTAATCGAGTATCCGTTTATTGATTTTGTCATGCGCGGCGATTCAACGGAAAAGCTGATGCTGCTTTTGATGAATAAATTAGAAATGGGCAATACCCATTATGCTGAAATTCCGAATTTAACCTGGAAGAAGGGCAGCGAAATCGGCTATAATCCACTTACTTATGTGCCCAAGGATTTAGACGATGTTGATGTACCGGGCTATCGTTACACGATACGCTCCGTATTTAAATACCGCAATTTTCTTGACCCGCTGCCGTACAATGGCTGGCTGCAATATCCAAACACCGCACTGCTGACCGCACGCGGCTGTACACAAAATTGCCTTATCTGTGGCGGTTCGAGGGAGGCTTATAACCAAAACTGTAAGCGCCAATCATTGGCACTGCGGTCGCCGGCAAAGCTCGTCGAGGATATTCAGTTCATATCCCGCTTCAGCCGGGCGCCGATTTTTATCCTTCATGATTTGCGTCAAGGCGGGCGTGAGTACGTCAATGAGTTCTTCAGCCGGCTAAAAAAGCTCAATTTGAAAAATGAAATCGTGTTTGAATTATTTCAATATGCAGATGAGGGGTATTTAAAACAAATTGAAGAAAGTGTACCAAGTTACAGTATTGAAATCACGTTGGAAACACATGATGAACACATCAGACGCTATAACGGAAAATTTAGTTGTAGCAACGAAAAAGTAATTGAAACCCTTAATTATGCCTTAAAACATAGCTGTAAAAAAATTGATCTATTCTTTATGGTCGGGATACCGGGACAGACGTATCAAAGTGCCGTTCGCAACATTGATTTCTGCGAAACGATTCATCTTGCCTGTAATCACGATCCAAGGATTTTTTACTTTGTTGCCCCACTGGCACCATTCCTTGACCCGGCAAGCCCGGCGTTCGAACATCCGGAAATCCATGGCTACAAGAAGCTCTGCCATACACTTGAGGACCACCGCAAGGCGATAACACAGCCTTCGTGGAAGCATATGCTAAGCTATGAAACGAAGGATATGACGCGCGATGATATTGTCAACGCTACCTATGAGGCAGCGGAAAAGCTAAACGAGTTCAAATTAAAATACCAGCTGATCGATCAAGCTGGTTACGAGGATATTAAATCGAAGATTGAAAGGTCAAAAGCATATATTGAAAAAATCGATTCTATTCTTTCACTGCCAGAAGACGAGCAGGCACCAGCCTTGACGAAATTGCGTAAAGAAATACAAGAATTAAACAACTACAGTATTTGCGGCAAAAATGAATTAAAGTGGGAAGTACAAAAAAATTATGCCAATTTCTTCTCCTTGGCATCTGTCGGCTTGGAGCAGCTCTACCAAGACTATGTCAATAAAATGAATCATTTTTTAAGACCTAAACGGAGGCTGCAATTTCGCTTGGATACGGAGCAGCAGAAGGCAAAACTATAATTAGAAAGGCGCAAGGCGCCTTGGTCAGCCTCAGGCATAGCATAAGACGCTCCTGAATAGAAGGCGCTCTTTGCCTTCAATTCAGGAGCGTCTTATGACTCGAGGGGCTAGGCGCTTCTCGTAAAAGCTATCGCTTTTCCTTCGTGCGATGCTGATTCTGTCGAAGCCTTCCTTGTGGAGCTGGACAATTCTCAAAGCCGAATGATATAAATTCTGGTACTATGATAAAAGGCATCGGGGTTCACTCCGATACCTCTTTTTTACGTCTATATGACCTCGACCGTCCTCTTTTCTCACCCCAGCCGCATAGACCTTAATGGCCGCCCAGATAAGCCTGTCTGATTTGATCACTCTGTCCCAGCTCTGCAGCCGTACCAGTGGCAACTATTTTTCCGGTTTCAATCACGTAGGCGCGGCTGGCGATTGATAAGGCCATATTGGCGTTCTGTTCAACGAGCAGGATCGTGGTCCCCGATTGATTGATCTCCTCGATGATTCGAAAGATCGTTTTGACCAACAATGGTGCCAGACCCATTGAAGGCTCATCTAACAGCAGCAGCCGCGGCCGGGCCATCAGCGCTCGACCCATCGCTAGCATTTGCTGCTCGCCGCCCGATAACGTACCGGAAAGCTGCCTGCGTCGTTCAAATAGGCGGGGGAACAACCCATACACCTTTTCAAAATCCTCGCTGATTGCTTTTTTATCCTTGCGTAAAAAAGCACCTAGCTCCAGGTTTTCTTCCACCGACATATTGGCAAAAACGCGGCGGCCTTCCGGGACATGGGAGATTCCCCGTTTAACAATTAACTGCGGCACCTTTCCGGCTACATGCTCACCTTCGAATAAGATTTCCCCGGTCTTTGGCTTTAATAAACCGGAAATTGTTTTTAACAGCGTACTTTTTCCGGCGCCGTTTGCCCCGATTAAGGTAACAATTTCCCCAGGATGAATCTCGAGAGAAACTCCTTTCAATGCATGGATATTACCATAATAAACATTAATATCATTAATTTTCAGCATAGTTACGACACCTCCTCGCCAAGATACGCTTCGATGACCTTAGGGTTATTCCTAATTTGCTCAGGAGTCCCTTCCGCAATTAATTGACCGTGGTCCAGTACATAGATCCGCTCACAAACGCCCATGACGAGGTTCATATCATGTTCTATTAATAGAATCGTCAAGTCAAACCGTTCACGAATTAACGCAATTAACTTCATCAGCTCGGCCGTTTCCTGCGGATTCATCCCCGCCGCCGGTTCATCAAGCAATAATAATTTAGGGCTTGCCGCCAGTGCCCGGGCGATTTCGAGCCGGCGCTGCTGTCCATAAGGGAGGTTCTTTGCCTGCTCATCGAACACATGATCGAGCTTAAATATTTTTAAACATTCAATTGCCTTTTCCTCCATTTCGCGCTCACCGGAAAAGTGGGGAGGGAGGCGAAAAATCGAGCTGAGGATCGAATGCTTTGCCAGCGAATGATAAGCGATTTTTACATTATCAAGAACTGATAAATCATTGAACAAACGAATGTTTTGGAACGTCCGGCTGATTCCCTTTTTCGTAATTTTGTAAGGGGCTAACCCGTTTAATTTTTCACCGGCCAGGGAGATGCTTCCTTCCGTTGGCACATATACCCCTGTTAAAAGGTTAAAAAAGGTCGTTTTTCCGGCGCCATTTGGACCAATTAAGCCAACCAATTCTCCTTGACGAAGCTCAAGATTTACTTCGGATACGGCCTTCAGTCCGCCAAAGCGGATGCCCGCATGATCTACTTTAAGCAACGGTGTGTTTGCTGCCATCTTGGGAACCCCCTTTCGTGCTCTTTCCGACTTTGAAGAAAGAGGTAAATTCTTTTGTTCCCATTAGCCCCTGCGGGCGGAACAACATCATCACAATCAGCACAAGGCTGTAGATGACCATCCGTACCTCAGGATAATTGGACAGGAAGGTTGAGATGATCGTTAACAGAATTGCGGCAATGACGGAACCCGACATACTTTCTAAACCGCCGATAACGACTAAAATCAAAATATCAAACGACTTCAAGAAGCCAAAGTTTGCCGGTTGAATGATATAAAAATTATGGGCATGCAGGCCGCCGGCAACACCGGCAAAAAAGGCACCGATCACAAAGGCCATTACTTTATAATACGTTGTATTAATCCCCATCGCATCGGCAGCAATTTCGTTCTCCCTAATCGCAAGACAGGCGCGCCCATGAGTAGAATTGGTGAAATTAACAATCACGATAATCGTAATCAATACACAGGAAATCAACCATGGCCATGTTGTCAGGTGGGTGACTGTCATCCCGCTCGCCCCGCCAACATAGTCAATATTTAAAAAGACGATTCTCATAATCTCTCCGAAACCAAGCGTTGCAATCGCCAAATAGTCACCGCGAAGCCTTAGTGTCGGAATCCCGATGATTAAACCGGCAACTGCAGCACTGGCACCGCCAGCGAGCAAGGCAACCGGAAAGGGCAGCGTTAGTTTCATCGTAATAATGGCGGATATATAAGCGCCAATCGCAAGGAACCCGGCATGTCCAATCGAGAACTGCCCGGTAATTCCGATGATGAGGTGGAGGCTGACCGCTAAGATAATATTAATCCCAATCGAAAACAGTGTATTGACATAAAAGGAATTTAGCGTTCCCCCGGAAATAAGAAATTGAATAATAATTGAAAAAATAACGGCTAAAACGATTGAGAGCCAAAAACCTTTTACATGTTTACCTAGTTTCATCGCTTAAGCCACCCCCTAGACCTTTTCTCTAACATTTTTTCCAAATAAGCCAGCAGGACGGAAAATTAAGATCAGGATCAAGACGACAAACGCCACCCCATCACGCCATAGGGAGAAGCCCGCCGCACTGACAAGCGCTTCGATGACACCCAATAATAGCCCGCCGGCCATCGCTCCCGGGATGATGCCGATTCCGCCTAATACCGCGGCAACAAAGGCCTTTAATCCCGGGATAATCCCCATCAATGGTTCAATCTTTGTATAATAGATCCCGAAGACAACACCTGCGGCACCGGCAAGGGCCGAGCCAATCGCAAACGTAGCGGATATCGTGTTATTGACATTAATCCCCATTAGTTTGGCTGCATCTTGATCATGAGAAACGGCCCGCATCGCTTTGCCGATTTTGGTTTTATATACGATAAATTGCAGTAAAATCATTAAGAAAATCGAAACGGCTAAAATCAGCAATGACTGGCCGCTGATTTTTACCCCGAGAATCTCGATGCTCTTTAGTGGTACAATCCCGTTTGGATAGGCCTCCGGCTGGGCACCGCGGATATAAATCGTGCCATATTCGATAAACAGCGAAACGCCGATCGCAGTAATCAAGGCAGCAATCCTTGTGGCATTTCTTAGTGGTTTGTAGGCAATCCGTTCAATTAAGACGCCAAAGAGGGCACAGGCTGCCATCGAAATAAGGAGGGCAGGGAAAATTCCTAAATCCAAAATCGTGATGGAATAAAAACCGATAAATGCGCCGACCATAAAGACGTCTCCATGGGCAAAGTTAATTAATTTGACAATCCCGTATACCATTGTGTACCCGAGGGCAATCAACGCATAAATACTTCCTAAGGAAATGCCGTTAACTAGCTGCTGTATTAATTGTTCCATGAAAGCAACTCCTTCTTTTCAAAACTCCCTAAAAATGGGAATAGGGAACATTGACATGCTCCCTATTCATTTTGATAGTTATAAAATTTATGGATTGACTTTTGTTTTAAACTTTTGTTCGCCGTTAACATATTCCAAAATAACAGCAGATTTAATTGGATTATGCTTATCATCAAGCTTCATTTTTCCCGTTACAAGATCGAGACTGTCTGTTTCAGCGAGCGCCTTTTTAATTTTCTCAGAATCGCTTGAGCCGGCACGCTTAATCGCATCGGCAATGAAATAAGCAGAATCATAGCCTAAAGCGTTGAAGGCATCAGGAGATTTGTCCTTGTACTTTGCTTTAAATGCTTTAACAAACTCTTGAACCTTTGGATCAGAGTCACCGGAAGAATAGTGATTAGTAATAAACGTATTGTTCAATGCTTCCTTGCCGGCAAGTTCAATCAGTTTAGGAGAATCCCAGCCGTCAGCCCCCATCATTGGAGCCGTTATCCCTAATTCCCGGGCCTGCTTCACAATCAAACCAACCTCTTCATAATATCCCGGAATAAAGACGAAGTCTGGTTTTGCCCCTTTAATATTGGTCAATTGGGCATTGAAATCGGTATCCTTTGCCACATAGGCCTCTTCCTTGACAATTTTTCCGCCTTCCTTTGTGAACAATTCTTTAAAGGAGGCAGCAAGACCTTTTGAATAGTCGCTGGCACTGTCAATAAATATCGCAGCTGTCTTCGCCTTCAACTCATTGACTGCAAAATTTGCTGCCACGGTCCCTTGGAATGGGTCAATAAAGCATGTACGGAAGACGTAATCATTTAATTTACCGCCTTTAAATGTAATGTCATCTGCCGTGCCTGTTGGCGTCAGTAATGGCACCTTGTTGCTTTGGGCGATTTCAATTTGCGCCTTTGTATTTCCGCTTGTCGCCGCTCCAATTATAGCCACAACCTTATCTTGGCTGGTCAGCTTGGTCGCGCCGTTAATGGCCTCCGGTGCCTCAGACTTATTGTCAAACGGTATCAGCTTCAATTTCTTGCCGTTAACACCTTCTTTGTTGATTTCCTCCAAAGCTAAATCAATCCCCTCTTTAATGGATTGACCGTAAGAAGCAACCCCGCCGGACAACTCAAGGTTTGCACCGATCTTTATGTCGCCGCCCTTGTCCGCATCTTTATCGCCGCCACCGCTCGTGCTTGAGTTACAGCCTGCCAGTACCCCCGCCGCCAGCATCAAGGATGCAAAAATACCGGCTACCTTTTTCTGTCTCATCGCTTTACCCCCTGTTTTTTTCAATCTGTTGTTAAAAATATAATATTCTGAAAACATTGTACATAATAATTTACTATTCGTCTAGTCTTATTATGTGTTATTTCAAAATAATTTTAAAAATAATAATTTTCCGTGTCTTTCTCGGCCTTGTATGATTTAATCCTTTAAAGGGAATAAGGATTTGTTTTTCCATTTTTAACAATAGAACCTATTAAATATTTTGTCTAAATATGAATCTTTTTAAGATACATGAAAAAAGAGACCTCTTTTAAGGAAGTCTCTATCAAAACAATTATACTAACTCTTTTTGCTTCGTTTCTTTTCCCAACATCAAGACAGCCATTGCCCCGATTAAAACGGAAATACAGAAAATCGTAAAAATCGTTGAAACGGAAATCTTTTGGGCAACAAGATAACCGACCAACAGCGGACCAAGTACGCCGCCGATGCGTCCGACGGCTGCGGCCATTCCGGCGCCGGTTCCGCGGATGATGGTTGGATATTGCTCAGGGGTGTAGGCATAAAGACCGCCCCAAGCACCAAGATTAAAGAATGATAATAGAATCCCAGAAGTCATAAGCAGTGCCGTTGAGTCAGCCGTTCCAAAGAAGTAGGCGCTGACTGCAGTCCCAATCAGATAAACAACCAACACAAACTTCCGGCCAAATCGTTCAATACACCATGCTGCAGTAAAGTAACCCGGCAGCTGTGCAAGTGTCATGATTAATACATATTCAAAGCTTTTAATTAAACTAAAGCCTTTCATCACCATCACACTAGGAAGCCATAAAAACATTCCATAATAGGAAAAAACGACACAAAACCAAACAATCCATAACATCGTGGTTTGCCGTGCATGCTGTTTGGACCATATTTGGGCAAGATTTTCAAACACTGAAGCCTTCTTTTTTTCCTTGACGGCCATGAACTGAGGTGAATCTGGCAGGCCAACCCGCAAATAGATCACATAAAATGCCGGAAGGGCACTGATGATCAAGGCTGTCTGCCAGCCATACGCCGGAATTACAAAATAAGAGATAACTGCCGCAATCAGCCAGCCGGCGGCCCAAAAGCTTTCAAGCAGCACGACCGTACTGCCGCGCTTTTCAACGGGAACACTTTCCGAGACAAGTGTAGAGGCAACCGGAAGCTCTCCACCTAATCCCGCTCCAATGATAAATCTTAAGATTAAAAAAACCGCTAAACTGCTAGTAAAGGCCGAAGCCCCGCTTGCAAGTGAAAAGAGTAACAAAGTAATTAAAAAAACATTCTTCCGCCCGACTTTATCAGCCATTAACCCAAAAACAAACGCACCGACGGCCATGCCGATAGAATTCACACTGCCAATCCAGCCCATCTGTCCTGGGGTTAAGTGCCATTCTGCCTGCAGTGCCGCAATAATAAACGAAAGCATCCCCACATCCATTGCATCAAACATCCAGGCTGTACCTGCAATACCGAGCAGTTTCCGACTCGATATTTTCTCACTTTTTCCAGCCATACCATACAGTCGCCCACCTGAGATCCCCTTTGTATTGTCCATAATATCCCCCTACACTATCTGTTGTTTACATGATTCCCTAATCTCTAGAAAAGTAGGCAATCCTTTATCACCGTATTTTAACATATGTCTTTACAGCTGTCACCAATAAAAAGAAGAGAATAGGTTTCATTCCATTGCAAAAAAACACCTAGCAATAAAACAACAGAAGGGACAAATAGGGATTGGGTCGAATCTTTACTTTCTAAACTATTTCAAAAGAAATAGATTTACGACTAGAAGGATTTTGAAAGATAGAAAAAGCCTAATCCCTCCTTAACTTTTGGCGAGGAATTAGGCTTACGCTCTTCCACAATAGCGCGTTTAAGAAAAACAAATTTTAAAACGGAAGGTTTTGGAAAAGCGAGATAGTTATAACTAAAGTTGATAAAGCACCTAAAGATGTTAAAGATACTATTTTTCGGCTGTTTTGCTTTTTCGAAGGTTTACTTAGTTCATGGATTACTGCACCCCATAAAAGCATAGATGCTAAAATAATAATACTCATTATTCATCACCTCAGAAGATTTCGTTTCTATATTTCCCTTATTATAATACAGTATAAGATAGTCCCAGAAATTGAAAGCAATGATACTTTCGATTCAAATGATTTATGAACACTTCAAAAAAAGAATAAATGCTAAAAACTCCATTACCAATAAGGGGTGGACAATTTCCCATTTTCATTCCAAGCTCTTAACGGATATTTTCAGCGATTTGTTGCTGGTACCCTGGTTCCACATTCTTAAATTGGTTAAAAAACATCTGATAGTATCTGCCTTGCTGCTTCATTAATTCAGCATGGCTGCCTTTTTCTATAATTTGTCCCTTGTCAATCACCATGATCAGATCGGCATCGCGAATCGTGTTAAGGCGGTGGGCAATGATGAAGCTCGTCCGGTTCTCCATTAAAGTAAGCAACGCTTTCTGGATATGGAGCTCCGTCCGGGTATCAATGCTGCTTGTCGCTTCATCCAATATCAGCAGTGCCGGTTTTGCCAGCATCACTCTGGCAATGGCCAACAGCTGGCGCTCGCCTTGACTGAGGCTGCCGCCATTTTCCGTAAGCACCGTGTCATACCCTTGAGGGAGGCGGTTAATGAAGCCTGCGGCACCTGCCATCTGAGCCGCATGTTTGACCTCATCATCCGTTGCATCCGGTTTCCCGTACTTAATATTTTCTTTAATCGTTCCGGAAAATAGATACGTGTCCTGGAGGACAAAACCAAAGGAACGCCGTAACGAGTCTCTTGTATAGTCACGAATATCGCGCCCGTCTAATCGAATTCTCCCGCTTGTCACATCATAAAACCTTGTTAACAGATTGACGACGGTTGTTTTTCCAGCGCCGGTCGGACCGACAAGAGCGATACTTCTGCCAACGTTGGCCTCAAAGCTGACATTTTTCAATATCGGCACGTCCGCGCGGTAGCCGAAGCTGACATTGTCAAACACGACATGGCCTTGCGGTCGCTCCAATGAAACAGCATCCTTCTCATCTGCAGGTTCCTCCTGCTCATCAATCGTTTCAAACACCCGCTCCGAACCGGCAACACCGGATTGAAGGATGTTAAAAATGTTCGCCAAATCATTAAGAGGGCGGACGAATTGCCGAGAATAGGTGATAAAACTTGCGATCGCACCAACCGTAATATGCCCCTTTACTGCGAGGATGCCACCAACAATCGCTACGATAGCAAGGCCTAAATTATTAATTACATTCATTATCGGCATCAAAAATCCCGACCAAATTTGCGCCTTAAGGCCGACCTTACGGAGCCTGGTATTGACCTGTTCAAATTCCTCGATTACCTTATCCTCGTGGTTAAAGGCTTTCACGACTTCAATCCCGGAAATCGTTTCTTCAATATGACCATTTAAACTGCCGAGTTCGATTTGCTGCTGTTTAAACAGCACACTTGTCCGTTTCGCAATCATCTTGGTCAGCAAAAATACGAGCGGGATCGTCACCATGCTGGCTGCTGTTAAGATGGGGCTTAACACAATCATCATTACCAGCGATCCTACAATAACAACTACCCCTGACATTAGCTGTGTCATTGATTGCGATATCGTATTGCTGATATTGTCGACGTCGTTTGAGAGCCGGCTCATCAGTTCCCCATGTGAGCGTGTATCGAAAAAAGCAATCGGAAGCCTTTGCAGTTTTTTAAACAGGGAATCCCTTAAACTTTTCACGATTCTTCCGGCAACACCGGCCATCAGCCAGCCCTGCAGCCATGTTAGGAGGGCATCGGCGATATAGGCTGTTGTCAAGATCATAATCATCACTTCTAAAAAGCCAAAATTGACCTTGCCATGGTTCAAGCTCATCGCATCAATGGCCTTCCCGATGAGGAATGGATTTAGCAGCATTAACACGGAGTCTACTAAAATAAAGATAAAGATAAGTGTAAGCATGCTTCGTTCTTTGCCGATATAGTCCCATAACCGCTTGAGGGTGCCTGTGAAATTCTTCGGCTTTACAACCGGGCCCCGTCTGTGGGCGCCGCCCGGTCTTAACGGCGGGGGTGTTGCCGGGTTATTCCGCTGTTGTTCCCTTGCCATGTACAGACACCTCCTTGCCAATTTGTGAGCGGTAAATTTCTTGATACACGTGACAATCCTTGATCAATTCCTGATGTGTACCAACCCCGGCAACCTTGCCATGGTCAAGCACGACAATTTTATCAGCATCGATAATGGAAGTGATTCGCTGGGCTATTAAGATACACGTTAGACCTTTCGTATACTTTTTCAACCCTTCCTTAATTTTCGCTTCGGTCGTGACATCGACGGCACTTGTGCTGTCATCGAGAATGAGGATCTCCGGCATCTTGACCAATGCCCTGGCAATTGAAATCCGCTGTTTCTGCCCGCCGGAAAAATTAACCCCTCCTTGACCAATAACCGTTTCATAGCCTTCGGGGGCAGCGGCAATAAAATCATGCGCCCCGGCAATTTTGGCTGCTTCCTCCATTTCGTTTTGGCCGGCATCTTCTTTACCCCAGCGGATATTATCCGCCACGCTGCCGGTAAATAACATATTCTTTTGCGGCACGAAGGCGATTTTTTCCCTGAGCGTTTTCGGTTTGATTGCCGTAACGTCTTCTCCTCCTACTTTCACCGTACCTTGAGTAGCATCGTAAAAGCGGGGGATCAGCCCGACCAGCGTGCTTTTCCCGGACCCGGTTGACCCGATCATTCCAACCGTTTCCCCGGGAAGAATGGTTAAGTTGATCTGCTTTAACACCGGTTCACTGCCGGCATCTTCATAAGAAAAGGAAACATTTTCAAAGTCAATTCTTCCTTTTTGGCGGTTGTCCTGCACCATGGCTTCCGTCGTCCATGTCTGTTTAATTTCCTGGGAAAAGACTTCACTGATTCTGCCTGCCGATGCCTTCGCCCGGACAAACATATTAAACACCATCGTAATCATCATTAGCGAAAATAATATTTGTGTCATATAGTTGATAAACGCAATGATATGGCCGACCTGGATGTCACCAGATTCGACGCCTAAACCGCCAAGCCAAATCACAACGACAATCCCGAGATTGACCGTCAGCATGATCGCAGGGCTAAATATTGACATAAGTCGGCTTGCTGCGATGGAACGATCCTTAAATTGATCATTTACCTTTGTAAACTTATTAATTTCTACATCAGAGCGATTGAAGGCTTTCACCACACGCACACCTGATAGATACTCGCGCATTACGCTGTTGACGCCGTCCAACGCCTTCTGCACTTTGGCGAAAAGCGGGAAGCCCAGCCTTAGGTTGACGATAATCAAGATGGCTACCAGCGGAACGACAACAGCAAGGACGACGGCGAGGTTCAGGTTAAGCCTCGTTGCCATGATCAGCCCGCCAATTGCCAGCAGGGGGGACTTTACGAAGATACGCATTAACCCATTGACGAAGACCTGTACTTGGGTGACATCATTTGTCAGCCGGGTGATGAGTGACGCACGGTCAAATTGATCAAGGTTTTTAAAGGCTAAGGTTTGAATTTTTTTAAATAAATCGGATCGTAGCTCGGCGCCGAATTTTTGCGAAACAATACTGGCTAAGATACTTCTCGTTGAGGCCGCAACGGCGCCACAGGCAGTAACGAGCAGCATCACTCCGCCCATTTTTAACACATAATGGATGTTTCGGTTTGCCACGCCTTCATCGATAATTTTGGCGATAATCGTCGGCTGCAGCAAATCACAAATAGCTTCTAGGGTGAGAAACAGCACCGCAATACTGAAGGACAGCCAATATTTTTTAATATATTTTTTAAAAAACTTCATAAGTTTTGCTCCTCGAGCTTTGATAAAACTATTATAATTTTGTTTTCTAAAAATAAACAAATAATTGAACTTTGGTGGGGGAAGGGGATGAATAGTACGGGCAATTGGCAAATGGGGTGCTTCAAATCGCGGATAACATGCTTCAATTCGCGGATAAACCCGTTCAATTCGCGGATAAACCCGTTCAATTCGCGGATAACTCTTTCCAACTGGCGAATCCCTCCAAAAAAAAACAGCCCATAACTAAATATGGACTGATTGCCTTAATCAACTGGATGAAATTCGTGGACCCAGACTCTCATTTGCGGCAGCCATGGCATACCAGGATGAATGGAAAGTATCGATTGTTTATATTCTTCCACTGAATCAAAACCTTCGCGGCGGGCATCGGCATCTGTCAGTTCACCTAAGCTTTGTGAATACACCTTCTCTACCACGAACTGGCGGCCATCGAGCGTCATGACTTCACCGGGATCAGCATAGCGGCCATTGCGGCGGGTCGCTGTTTTTTCCCCGGCAAGCACCTTCTTTACATCCTTTTCAATGGTAACTAACCGTTCAATTGTACATGTTTTGGGCGGCAGCGTATTATTTTCCTGTTGTGTCATTTTCAATTTCTCCTCCAATCATACTATTAACACTATTGCTATTGTAATAAAAAGTCCCTGCAAATAGCAAAGCAGACACACATATGAACTGTAAAATAAAGAAAGTGCCCCCCAAATGAGGAGCACCTTTTGCTCTTTAGACCACCTGTCCGCCCTTATCACGGTATTTTAGAATTCCCTCTGCGGCGCGATAGGAAAAGGCACCAACGGTTCCGGTAGGGTTGTAGCCGGAGTTATGAGCAAAGGCGGAAGCACCGACAACAAATACATTATCGGCATCCCACATTTGCAAATAATTATTAACGGCTGATGTCGCTGGATCATCCCCCATAATCACCCCGCCCGTATTGTGTGTCGATTGGTACGTGGTAATATCGTAAGGCCCCAGTTCCTTCAGCGAATCAATATGGTCAGCGCCCATTTCCTTTAAGATATCCGCGGATTTATTAGCCAGGAAGACGGCAAGATTTCGATCTTGATCTTCAAAATCAAAGGTAATTCGGATTAGCGGATCACCGTATGCATCTTTATAAGTAGGATCCAGGTCAAGATAATGATGCTTGAACGGCATTGATGATCCTTGGGCACCAACTGATAAATACCGATTGGCGTATTTTAGCGATGTTTCTTTGAATTCCTTTCCCCATGTTGCTGTGCCCTGTGGAACCGCGTTGTTTTGAATCGGCCTTAAGCCCGTCTGCGTAAAGGAGATGCCGCCGCCATGAATAAACTTGAGATTAGAATGATCGAAATTATCCCCGTTGTAATCATCGAGAACGACTCCGAGCGCACCTGCCCCGGCAAACGTATTAAATTCCTTATTATCAAAAAAGCCAATCGCATTTCCCTTCATCACTTGGTAGGCATAATTTTTCCCAATCACGCCCCTGCCTGTTGAAGGATCATATGGCTTACCTAACCCCGACATTAGTAACAAGCGAATATTAT
Organism: Bacillus renqingensis; assembly: GCF_016464375.1. GTDB lineage: Bacteria > Bacillota > Bacilli > Bacillales > Cytobacillaceae > Neobacillus > Neobacillus renqingensis. The sequence continues at coordinate 101,771 of NZ_JADDIU010000005.1, read as the reverse complement.
TAAATACGTAGCTTGTTACGACAACTATATCCGCGGGCTGCTCAATCTCCTCACCTGTTGTTGTATCCGTATAGAGGACACCGGTCGCTTTTCCTCCTTTATGTAAAATCCGTCTTACATGGGAATGGGTTCGGAGCTCAAATTTCCCCGATTTCTTTGCCACCGGAATGACGGTAACAACCGGATCCGCTTTTGCTCCATACTCACAGCCAAACCGTTCACAATACCCGCAATATTGGCAGGCTGCCCTGGCGATCCCATCCGGATTTGTATAGGATTGTGATAAATTGGCAGAAGGCAGCATATACGGATGAAGCTTCATGTTCTTCGCTGCCTTTTCAAACATTTTCATTGCCGGCGACTTTTTCATCGGCGGCGTAGGATATTTGTCAGACCGTTTCCCTCCGAGCGGGTTTTCTTCACCGGAGATTCCAGCTGTTTTTTCAAATTTATCATAATATGGTTCCAATTCGTCATAGGTAATCCCCCAATCCTGAATGGTCATTTCAGCGGGAATCTTGTTTTTTCCATAACGTTCCGTTGTTTTACTACGGATTTCAAAATCATACGGCAAAAAGCGGAAGGTATGTCCATTCCAATGGACTCCGGCACCGCCTAGGCCGTCACCAATTAAAAACGAACCATATTGCCTCATCGGCAGGGCGCGGATTCTCTCATTGCCGCGGAAGGTAATCGTTTCTTTGGACAAATCCTGCATCAAGTCATACCGTAAGGCATACCGCAGCTCGTCGTGCACCATAAAGTAATCTTCCGTTTTGCGTTCTCTTCCTCTTTCCAGGCCAACTACCTTCAGACCTTTTTTTGTTAATTCAGAGGCAATAATACCACCTGCCCAGCCAACACCTACAATCACAACATCCGTTTTTGGTAATTTTCTTGCCATGATTTCACCTTCTTTTTCAGATTCAATGAAATTGCATCAAATACTTTCGAAAATTGTCTTATGCTTCGCCAATAAACGGCGCCTGTTGCTTTCTAGTGGTTCATATGATTTCGGAGACTTTGCGGCTTAATTTTGGTAAAGTCTTTCTCAATTACATCGGCATAAGCCATTTGGCTTCCTGGGTAATTGCGCATTTTCCAGCCATCCATATTGCGGTTTCCGCCGTATAAAGGATCGCTGTATACTCCCTCTAACGTTGCACTGCGCAGCATTTGGAAAAAGCCGCTCGCTGAAATGGTCGTTATATTTACCTTGTCCTCCTCAAAATCCTTTAAAATCTTGTCTTTCTGTTCACCCTTTAATTCAGTAAAACTTTTCTTATAAACCTGCATACTGTGATTATCGATTTCTTGTAACGCAATATTAAATATATCCCGCCGTTTTAATCGTCCTTGGTAGCCCTGGACTTTTTCACCACGATAAAAAGGAGCTTGCATATATTCCCGGGCATTAAAGCCCCAGTCTCCTGCTAATTGGTGGTCAATGTAAAAGGCGACACCCAATGCTTTTGCCCCCGGACCATGATCATCTGCCGGAAAGATTCTCTCGGTAGCCGCTTCGACAATGTTAAATTGCTCCGGAGTAAAATACATCAAGGCCTGATTGAAATTTTGCTCATGGGAAGAAGGCGGGTTGCTGCCATTAGAGTGATCCTTCCTCCACGGAATCAAGCTGCCTAATATACCGCCAACAGCGAGCCCACCCACTGTGTAGCCGGTATTGCGAATAAATTTTCTTCTCGATTCATCCTGTGGTATTTCTTTGTTTTTTTCTTCCGCCACTTGCCTGCACCTCCATCAAATAGTCAATTAAATTTCGGCAGTTTTCTACCACTTGATTGATAATGTTCCCAAAAAATAACCATGCATACTCAGAAAAAATAAGGGGAATCGTATTTGGTAAAAAGGAGGTAAATTTATGAAGAGAAATTGGAAGATTTGGGCTGCACCGTTTGTTGGTTTGATATTAGTACTTGGTGCTTGTTCCAGTCAGCAAAGGTTTCAGCAAAATGAGGCGGATGCCGCAGAACATCTTGATTTTCATGACAAGTCATTAAATCAGAAGGGAAATGGACATGTCCAGAACAAGAACGATGCTACGGTGATTCCTAGCGTCGATCGGACGAAGAAACAAACCACTAAGACATCCAATGGCATGGGAACAAATGTCTACAGCTTAATTGGCAGCTCCAGCTTGCATGATGGCGGGATCTCATCCCATTTAGAATCAAGACTTTCCGCCGAGGGAATTACCGGGATTAAGGTTTTCGTCCTTGATGACACCGTTATTCTTGCACGTGCAAAGCATGAGACTACTTCTACCCGCTACGATGAAATGCAAAGCAAGCTGTTAAACAATACCGCTGGTGAATCTGGTAAAGGGGACTCTGACGGGGTAGACAAAACAGATATTAATTCAGATGATAATTTAGACCATGCGAAAAGACTGATGAATAAGGCCTTTGACGGTCATGTACAGATTCTGACTGTGACCAATCCTAAGGCGATGACGCTGATTGACCGGATAAAAGCCACCATTAAGGCGGACAACCCTTCATACAGCAGACTAACAAGCGATATGACCACCCTTATAAAAATGACACGTGAAAAATAACAAAGAAACGCTCGGGGCAACTTTTGCTCCGAGCGTTCTTTTGTTGAAAAAGGACAGCTATTCTATCAAGATGTCATGGCCATGCCGCCTTTATTTTTTCAGATATTTTGAAACAACAGCGGAATAAGGGCTGTACTCGTACTTACCGCTCACATTGCGGTAGGTCCTAACCTGGTAATAATACGTTTTTCCTTTTTTCAATTTCGTATTGGTAAAGCTGACCGTTTTGCCGGAAGAAACCGTCTTGACTAAAGAGTATTTTCCGGATTTCGAGGTGGCACGGTATACTTTATAGCCGCTGGCACCATTTACCCTGCTCCAGGAAACCTTCACGGAAGTGCTGCTTGCTTTAGCCGCTTTGACACCTGTCGGCTTCTTAAGCGCAGGTTTGCCGCTTACAACAGCAGAATAAGGGCTTGAAAGCTTCACGCCGCCAACCGTAGATGTGGCCGCAACCTTATAGTAATACGTTTTTCCGGTTGTTAAACCGCTATTGTTGTAGCTTGTTCCTTTAACCGTGGTTATCTTTGCATATTTACCGGATTTTGATGTTGCACGCCAGACATCATATCCGGCGGCACCTGATACTTTTGCCCAGCTGACCGTAAGCTTATTGTAATCAGCCGATACAGCCTTTATTTTTCCAGGTTTCGTTAGATTTTTCGCATAGCGGGCATAAATATTGGTATCCGCGGTAATCGGTTTATTAAAATCAAACTTTGCCGTGAACTTGGCATCTTTATACCAGCCGATAAAGGTGTAGCCGGACTTTTTCGGTGCTGCTGGAGCAGTTGCTTTCGACCCTTTCAGCACCTCACCCGTTTTTATAACAGCTTTACCATCATAATATTTTACTTTATAGGACTCACCACGATAAACCTTCACTTGTTTTGTTGTTTTATGACCGGCAATATCAATGAGCTCAAGGGTAAAGGTATTATAGCCCGGCTCAAGCTCTACTTTTGTGGTAACCTCTTTGCTTAAGCTTTCCATTTCATAATGTTCATCAAATTTTTTATAAAATTCTTCATTGCCATCCACCAGATAGCGAAGCTGACTAAAGTTGTCGGAAATCACCGCTTTAAGGTCTACCGATTGAACGTCAGATTTAACCTTGGCGGGCACATTCACCTTAATTTGTGGTGCAGTTGTGTCAATCATCAAATCGCGGACGAGATAATCAATTTTGTTGCCGGCATCGTCTTCACCGGAAACCTTAATATTGTAGACGCCGTCTTTTTTCACTGTCACTTCTGTTGCAAATTCATACTCTCCTAAAGGGTTCCTGTTAAACTTCACCGATTGAGCAGGATATTTGTCGCCCTCCTTCGGTTCCACTTGAATCGAAAGGCTGCGGAGTTTTGATTCATCTGTAACATATCCCGCAACAGGCAACTTATGGGATGGGTGAACCTCAGTCGCCTTGATCGACGTGACGTGGACAAATGGAATCGTGTTGTCCGTACCACCGCGCACCTCTACTTTGCTCGTATTGCCGGCAAAGTCATAAGCAACGACCTCTACTAAACCAACTGGAGTTTCCTCGAATGTATATTCTTGTGCACCGGCTGCTAAAGGGACATCCTTCTTAGTAAAAACAGATTTTCCATGTACTAAAATGTCATAATAGGCAACCCCTGAGCCATCTCCATCGGTGGAATTGATGGAAAGCTTTTTCCCATCGAGCCTTGCCGTTACTTTTGGTGCGACCGTATCAACAATAACAGGGAATTTTCTTTTTTGCGGCTCTTTCCCAGGGTAGTCGATGGCCGCATCAATTTCATAATAATACTGCCCATCTGGAACTACTTTGTTCTTGACAGTTCCGTCCCAAGCATTTTCAGGGTCGATGTAAAATTGGTCCCCTTTACCGCTGTCATTGTAATTTTTAACAATAAGCGAATCTGACTTTACTTTCCGAAGAAGCTTATCATTTTTATCGACAATCTTGTATTCTACTGTTTTCGCATTGCGTAAGAATGATAGAATCGGAAGGGCGTTATCTTGGACGCCGTCGCCATTTGGTGAAATCGCTATCTGTTTCGATTTAACCGAATCATCCGCTGGATTGTATCCTAAATAGTCATAAAGCTTAACACCATCTTTTTCACCGGCAGTTGTTGCCATGCCTGTCTGGTGGTAGAAGGAGTTAGCATCTTTTCCGTCATAAATCGCTTCATCGAGAATTGGGGCTTTATTCCAGTCACCGTTAAAGCCGACATATGGGACGGAGACGACAGGATACTCGTCATGTTCATCTGTCAAGGTGACAAATCCTTCAACATAATAGCCATTTTCAAAAATTTCATTCAGTGGTGCATTATTTGCCCAATCAATCGTATCCGTTAAATCAATCGTTACATCGATGGATGTGCTGCCATTGGCCGGAATCGTGACTTTATTTTGACTAAATGAAATCGGGTATTTCCCAAGCCACGGCTTCGTCTCTGAGATCGTTCCAGCCTTGTAAATCCCTTGCGCTTCTAACTCATCGATTATGCGGTTCTTTTCATCTTTGAAGGCTAAATCCGTTTGTACATTTCCATCCACATGATAGGTAACGTCTTTGGTTGAGAAGTTCTGTACTTTAAGCGTGAAAGAAGCCTTATTGTCTTTGATTTCTTTTAAGGCGACCTTTGCTTCATTTGTCTTTTCATTTGTCACCACGATTGGCGTGCTTAGCGCTGCATGGAGCTGCATCACCCCTGCCCCTTGGCGTCGCGGAGAATATGGGTTGCTAAGATTGTAATAGGCATTATAGGTCCCTTTATCATCGGCAACTTTACTCGTATTCATTAAAATATTCTTTGCCATATTCACACGTGCGGCACCTGTTAAATTAGCAAAATCCTTTTTCACCCGTTCCAGAACAAGTGAAGCACCGCCGGAAACATGCGGAGCAGCCATAGACGTGCCGCTCATTACCCCATATTGGTTGTTATTTAACGTCGAAAGGATATTGCCGCCCGGTGCGGTAATTTCAGGCTTGAAATCTAAATTCGGCGTCACACCCCAGGAAGTGAACTGCGACATTTGTCCTGCCGTTGGATTTTGGGTCGTTTGTTTATCCCCTTTAAAGTCAATTGTTACCTTGACGCCTTTATCTAATTTTGCCCGTAGCTCGTCCCCGTCTGACTTTAACATGAACAAATAGGGAATCTTAATCGACTCGTCTGAGGCCATACTTACAAATCCAGTCGCATTATTGTAAATAATAACGCCAGCCGCTCCCGCTCCTTGCGCATTGATTGCTTTATCCACAAAGGAAATCCCGCCGCGCTGTACCAAAGCATATTTACCTTTAAAATCTTTGCCGGCAAAATCCTCTGGTTTCCCAAGCCCGGCCGCTAGGACTTCAAATGATTTTTGGCTTTGTTTTAAGGGATTCGCACTGCCTGCTGATAAGAACGGTGCCTTTCCTGCTTCTGTTCCATCAAAAGAGTAGGTGATGGTATCTAAGTCCAAGTAATTATTTTCAACTGAAGCCACCTGCAAAGAATTTGCGGCAATACCAGGGGCTCCTACAACACCGTAATCCGGATTTCCTGCAAGCGGATTAGCATAGCCATCACCAATATGGTTGGAATTACCAGCAGAAATTGACATTAATACGCCATTATCAACGGCTCGTTGAACGGCCATTTGTTCAGGATCGTCCGCTTGAACGAAGGCACTGGTTGATCCTAAACTTAAGTTATTAACGTCTGCACCTAGTTTAATAGAATCGTCGATTGCTTTGATGATAATGTCGCTCCATGTCGAAGGCATTTCCGGATCATTCCCAAATACTTTAAGGGCAAGCAGTTGCGCCTCTGGTGCAATCCCTTTAATACCGCCTTTTTCTTCATCACCATTTGCCCCGACAGTACCGGCAACGTGCATGCCGTGCATCGAAGCGTCCGGACCTATATCAAGGATTTGATCGTTTTCATCATAATAGTTGTATCCATAAGGGACCTTTTCATTGAAAAATTTTCCTGGCAGTCCTTTTTCATTTTTTAGCGCACTCACTTTTCCTTCAGTCAGCGCTGCTTTCGACTTGTCGGTTATGTTCATATCTTTATGGCTGGAATCAATACCGGTATCAATGATACCAATTACCATTCCTTCACCCTTATATCCGTAATCCTCCCAAGCCTTTTGTGCTTCGACAATTTCCTTACTGTATTTCATATCCGGTTTTGTCTTCGGTCGTTGATATTCGTGGGCAATTGTTACTTTGGAAACACCGCTGATACTTTTAATAGCCGGAATTTTCCCATATTCAACAAGGCCGCTGAAGCCATTAAAGGTTGTTGTAAAGTGTTGCTTGAACTTCATGTTAATTGCCTTTTGTGTAATTTGGCTTTTAACCTTCTGCTGTGCATTGACAATGTTATTTTCTAGTTTCGTTTTTACCGATTTTGATAGTTCACTATACTTTTTTCCTTGCTTTGTCGCATGTGTAATCGCCGGTTCACCTTCCACCTCCACAATTACACGTACTTTGTCGGTCATTTTATATGTTTTCGCGACATCTTTGCCTTTAATTGATTTTTGAAATATATGCCTTTCTTGCGTTGATTGGCTGCTGTTCCTATCACTTTTCGGAACCTTTGGAACGGCTGCTTGGACAACACTGGAGAATACCATAAGTAAAATCAACAAGAGTGGTAAACTTCTTTTAAACGTCATCTTTTCTCCTCCGTTTCCCTCACTTTTTCTATTTAAATGAATCTCCTCTCTAGCAAACTGGACCCCCTCTACTTTTTTAATTTCCAAAAATAGTTTATTGAAAAAATATTAATTAGTCAATAATTTCCTATCTTTAGAATTCACCAAATATTTTAAATAAATTGTCGTAAAAAGGGGAACACAGATTGTTACAACATTTTGAACTTTATAGTTTTGCTCTTTGAAGTGTGCTACGATCCATGATGGAGGTGAGTACGATTCAGATTAAAAATCGAGATGATTCATTGAAATTAGCAGGATTAATTGCTGCCCAAGGACGGTTATCAGCGGGTCATCCAATGCTGCCTGTCCTATCGGCAAAGCAGTCAGCAGTTGAAGCGGGTATTGCCGGGGAGGAAAGGGTGGCGCAGGCCTTACGCAAGACTTCATTTTCCTTTGATAACCACATTTTTCACGACTTATCCCCTTCATCTGATGATCGATTCCAGATGGACACAAATTGTTTAACTCCTTGGTATGGAGTTGTTTTAGAAGTGAAAAATATTAGCGGGGTGCTGGAGTTTAAAGAAAACCCGCCACAATTAATCAGCACGAAAGAAGACGGCCATCAATACGGCTATGAAAGTCCTGTTGTTCAATTACAGCGAAACTGCGAATTTTTTACCGAATGGCTTTGGAACCACAACATCCAACTCCCCATTTATGGCGCAGTTGTGTTAGCCTATCCCAAACAAATCGTTAAAACTGCCCCTACCCATACGAAACTACTATTTCCTAACTTGGTCCCTCCTTATATCAAATCGATTTCACAGCAAGGGAAAAAGCTAGATCCCCATACTTTCCACTGGCTTTCTGCAGAATTGCTGAAAAGTCACCAGCGGTTTATACCAAGACCCATTAGTGAGGCCTATACAATTCCTTTGGGTGATTTCCAAACGGGTGTAAGGTGCATGGCGTGCGATAGGATTGGCATGATTAAGCTACCAAGGACGTGGCTTTGCCCCTTTTGCAAGACAACAGACCCATTAGCACATCAAAGAAATTTGCTTGAGTGGTTTTTAGTATATAAAAGGACGATCACAAATCGGGAGTGTCGGGAGTTTTTGCATGTAGATGATATATACACGGCAAATCGTATACTAAAAAGTATGAATTTTCCTAGTAAGGGAACATATCGTGATCGGGTTTACTTAATGAGTTTCAGTGAGGAAAGCTTAATGACAATTTTTAAAGGGAGTAATCAATCTTCGAAGATAAGACGTCACTTCCGCAAGTAATGGCTCTTTTTGCGCAAGTGTTGCCGCGCTATCCGCAAGTAAATTTTGCTGCCGCAAGTTATGCTGCCTTATCTGCAAGTAACGGCTCTCTTTGCGCAAGTGTTGCGGCGTTATCCGCAAGTTACAGCCATACCGCAACACCTCAATAGCATCGCTAACTGAAAAAATGTGTAACCTCCCACCTAAAGTGATATGATAAGCATATACAAATTAAGGTAAGGGAGTGCAGCAGATTGAAAGACGAATTGATCAAGAGATTTACCTCGTATGTGAAAGTGGATACGCAGTCGGATGAGAGCAGTGAGACTTGTCCGTCAACAGAAGGGCAGTGGACACTGCTTCGTATGCTGGTTGACGAATTAAAAGCAATTGGAATGGAAGAGGTTACAATTGATGAAAATGGGTATGTGATGGCGACGCTGCCCGCTAACACGGAGAAGGACGTGCCAACGATTGGCTTCCTCGCCCATGTTGACACGGCAACAGACTTCACCGGAAAAAACGTCAATCCGCAAATTCATGAAAATTACGACGGCGGCGATATTATTTTAAATGAAAGCCTTAAAGTCATCCTGTCACCAAAAGATTTTCCAAACCTCAGCCATTATAATGGTCATACACTGATTACCACTGACGGCACCACGCTGCTTGGCGCTGATAATAAAGCCGGTGTCACGGAAATTATGACGGCAATGTCCTACCTGATTCAACATCCTGAAATCAAGCATGGTAAGGTCCGCGTTGCCTTCACTCCGGATGAGGAAATCGGTCGGGGGCCGCATAAGTTTGACGTTGCTGCGTTCAATGCCAAGTATGCTTATACCGTCGACGGCGGTCCGCTTGGAGAACTGGAATACGAAAGCTTTAATGCGGCGGCAGCGAAAATCACTATTAATGGAAACAACATTCACCCTGGTTCCGCCAAAGATAAAATGGTCAATTCGATGAAAATTGCGATGGAATTACATAGCAAGCTTCCACCTCAAGAGGCTCCGGAGCATACCGAAAATTACGAAGGCTTTTATCATCTGCTTTCCTTTCATGGCGATGTCGAGCAAACAAAGCTGGACTATATTATCCGCGATCATGACCGAAATATCTTTAATAAGAGAAAGGCAGCGATGGAGGATATTGTCAATGAGTTAAAGGCAAAATACGGCGCCGATAGTATCCAGCTTGAACTAAAAGACCAATATTACAACATGCGTGAAAAAATTGAGCCGGTGAAAGAAATCGTGGACATTGCCCAGCAAGCGATGGAGAATCTGGATATTGCGCCGATCATCCAGCCAATCCGCGGCGGTACGGACGGTTCACAACTATCCTTTATGGGACTGCCAACGCCAAATATTTTCACTGGCGGGGAGAACTTCCACGGTAAATATGAATTTATTTCCGTTGAAAATATGATAAAAGCAACGAAAACCATCGTTGAAATCATCAAACTTTTTGAACAAAAAGCTCACTAATAAGGAAGGCGGAGTATCGCCACATTCCCACGAAAAACTAACCCGGCTTATAAACGAGCGGGTTAGTTTTTACATTAGTTCTGATAGCGATCAAGAATGGAAAAGAATTCTCCCAAAAACTCATAAAAAAGCTTCTCTGTTGGCATCAGCACTCGTTCAGTTGGAATAATCACTCCGACCGTACGGCTGACATCGGGTTCTGTAATCGGGATTTTTACCGTTGAGCGCGGCAGACTATCAATTAGTGTGATTTCGGGAATAAGTGCCACACCCAGTCCTGCAGACACTAAACCTTTAATCGCATCAATGTCTTTTCCCTCGAAGGCTACCTGCGGTGTAAACCCCAGCTGACCGCAGGCATTCATAATTATTTCCCGCAAAATATACCCATGAGGAAACAAGACAAATGCGTCATCCCGCAAATCATTTAACTTTAAGATTGGTTTACGGGCAAGGGGATGATGCTGCGGAAGTAATGCAACAATTTTTTCAGTAAACAGCGTCCTGCCTTTAACCTTTTTCTCCCGCTTAGGCACTGGACCAATGAGTGCTAAATTGAAATCTCCCTTTATGACGCCGTCAATTAAATAAGGATAGGAGCCTTGGTTTAACTGAAATTTGGCCTCGGGATATTGTTCACGAAAAGCAGAGATTGCGGTCGGCAATGTGTAGGCGGCAAGGCTGCTCGGAAAGCCGATGCGAATCGTTCCTTTCTCAGGGTCTAAATGTTCCTCCACCTCACGTCTGGCATTGTCAATCAGCTTTACCGCCTGCTGCATTTTTCCTAAAAAAATCTCCCCAATCGGAGTCAGTTTGACATTTCTGCCCTCACGAATAAAGAGGCTGACACCCAGCTCTTCCTCTAAATTAAAAATTTGCCTGCTGACAGCTGACTGTGCTACATGTAAGGCAAGTGCGGCCTCGGTTACATGCTCTCTTTTTGCCACTTCAATAAAATATTTAATCTGTCTTAGTTCCACCGATTCTGCCCTCCCTTCCACTATCATCCATCCATCTAATTATGGCATTGATTTTATCTATAATCCGTATTGATTCGATTATTTATTCATTATAAAATAAATAGACGTAAATAAAAAGAATTTTCAATTAATATTTTCTAAATTTTCCAAATAAGGAGGGTTGATTCCTATGCAGACTATTGAGGACGTAAAACAAGCGGGAACGCAAGCGGTGAGAGACTATGTAAATGAAGTTTTTGAAACGGTAAAACACCGCAACCCTTTTGAATCTGAATTTCATCAGGCAGTTGAGGAAATTTTTGATTCCCTCGTGCCCGTTTTTGAAAAGTATCCTAAATACATGGAGCAAGGAATTTTAGAAAGAATTGTGGAACCAGAAAGGGTTATTTCCTTTCGCGTTCCTTGGGTAGATGACAGCGGCAAGGTCCAGGTAAACCGTGGATTTCGTGTTCAGTACAACAGTGCCATTGGACCTTATAAAGGCGGGCTTCGTTTCCATCCATCGGTCAATGCCAGCATTATTAAATTTTTGGGCTTGGAACAAATTTTTAAAAACTCTTTAACCGGTCAACCGATTGGCGGCGGCAAGGGTGGAGCTGACTTTGATCCGAAGGGAAAATCTGACGGAGAAATCATGCGCTTTTGCCAAAGCTTTATGCAAGAACTTTATCGCCATATTGGACCTGACGTCGATGTTCCAGCCGGTGATATTGGGGTAGGGGCTAGAGAAATCGGCTACCTATTTGGGATGTATAAAAAGCTGCGCGGCAACTTTGAAGCAGGCGTGCTCACCGGAAAGGGACTTCATTACGGGGGAAGCTTAGCAAGAACTGAAGCAACCGGCTATGGCACTGTTTATTTTGTCGAGGAAATGTTGAAGGATAACGGCCTTAGCTTTAATGGAAGTACCGTTGTTGTTTCCGGATCCGGAAATGTATCAATTTATGCTATCGAAAAAGCAACTCAGCTAGGCGCAAAGGTTGTTGCCTGCAGTGATTCCAATGGATACATCTATGATGAAGACGGCATAAAACTGGAGACAGTAAAACAACTTAAAGAAGTCGAGCGGAAAAGAATTTTTGAATATGTCAATTATCATCCGCGAGCACAATATTTTGAAAACTGCTCAGGAATTTGGTCAATTCCATGTGATATCGCTCTTCCTTGTGCAACCCAAAATGAGATTGATGAAGCTTCTGCAAAAATTTTGGTGGCAAATGGCGTGAAAGCAATTGGCGAAGGGGCCAATATGCCATCCACCCTTGAAGCAGTCAATGTATTCTTAAATCACAAAGTCCTTTTTGCTCCTGGTAAAGCAGCAAATGCCGGCGGGGTTGCCGTGTCTGCCCTGGAAATGGCTCAAAACAGCGCCAGATTGTCCTGGTCATTTGAAGAGGTTGACAAGAAACTCCACGAAATTATGATAAACATTTACCAAAACAGTGTGAAGGCAGCCGAAGAGTATAATTTCCCCGGCAATTTAGTCGTTGGGGCCAATATCGCTGGATTTATTAAAGTGGCTGATGCGATGATTACACAAGGTCTCATTTAAAAATCTCCTAAAAAGGAGATTTTTTTATTTTCTCAGCCTAAATGGTCATACTATTAATGACAAAGGAGGTTATGCCATATGGATCAAGGCAGTACACATGAATTTGTTGAAAAATTACACGAAAGACAGGAAAAGGATAGAAAAAACAGACAGCGCCAAGGCGACAATGCCCCTAGTAAGAAATTGCCAAATAAGCAACACTAAATGAAATGGAACTTCCATCCGTTTTTGCGGGATAAAAATAAGCCCCGATAAAATATCGCGGCTTATTTTCTCCTATTTATTCATACTCGCCAGGAATCCCCCCAGCAAGTCTTCTTCCTCTTCACTTTCATCGTCAGCAGTTGATGGATGTGGTTCTTCCGGTTTAATATAATCCCAATCAATGGCATCTAAATCATCTTTGTGAGAGGCAGCTGCTGTCTCATCCGGGAGTTTCTCTTCAGCTCGAGAGATAACATCATCATGCGGCCTCCTTTCCTCCTCCTCCTGAAGATACAAGGCCTCCTCTATATCTAAGGAATTGCTATTTAATGATGCCAATATGGAAGTCGAGCGTATCGGATCAGCAATCAGCTGATACACAATACTTCCGAGCAACGCCTCCGAATGCTCATGTTTTAACCAGTCCCGCTGGGCTTTTGTTAAAGATTTCGGAAGGGGAATCGTGATGGTTTCCTTTTCCCGCGAATAAGATTCGCTGACTCCTTGGAGGACATACTCAGCAATTCTGCCGGAGAAGTTCCTTCTTTCCTCTTCCTTAAGCTTTTGCAGTTGTTTCAAAAGATGTTCTGGTGTATCAGATGGGAGGCGAAATGATATCGCCTGTCCCCGCTTTATTTCATTTGTGGCAGCCCTTTTCATACCATCACCCTATATTAGTTGTTAACCGTCGCTTTATCTTCTGCCGCCTTTTGTTTCTCCGTTTTTTTAACGAAATCAGTGATGAGCTTATAGTAAGCATTGGCCATCATCCAAATACTTTCCTTCTCATCCTCGAAAAATTCAATATTGTAGCCGTCTAAATTATTATTTATAGTCTTTATATAATCCTTTAGTACATGAGCCCCGCCGCCAACAAAGTAGCAGATTTCAGTTTGGGAATTTTTCTGCCACACATTTCGTAATAGACGGTATTGTTTTTTTGCCAAATCAAGCAGAATTCGGTCTGTAATATCATGGACGCTTGTCCTGCTGCCGCGAACCATAATATGATTGCGATTATTTTTCCGGGTAATGATTTCGACCACATCGCGGCGGCTGTCGAGTTCAACCCCATGCTTCTTTCTTATTTCTTCACGAATGGCTTCTAGCGATTCGGAAACGCCAAGATTAAATCCTTGAGCTTTATCGTCATCTACATTGCGGTTTTTAATGACGGCGATATCCGTTGAAAGCCCGCCAATATCCTGAATCAGTATCCGTTTATCGATTAAGTCTTTATTAATAATTTTTAAATTGTTGTCCATGACGAGGTTAATGAAGGCCGCAAATCCTTCGGGATAGACCTTTACCTCATTAAATTTGATATTCACTTTTAAACCTTGATACTTAGGGGTTACGAGGAATTCTACTTGATGAACAGACCCGATTAATTTTGAGCGGTAGCCCGCATCCTTTCCTTCTTTCACTTCGCGAAGAGGCAGACCTGTCCCCAAAGTATAATTCGCATCAATTACATTTTTTGTCTGTGGAAAAATGCCCTTTGCTGCATCAAGTGCCAAGGTGGCAAACAGCATAATTAAGGTTTGATCTTCCTCGGACTTGCTGCTCCCAGGATCTAATTCCGAAGCATTGTTACTTTTAGCGGCTAAGTTTCCGACACGATAAATAAGATTATTTTCTTTTAAAGCAGGGGAGTGGACTTTGATATGTATCCCATCTAACGGATCTTTACTATCAAGTTCTTCAATTCCGATGATTGGTCGGTCCTCTGTATCCATCGCAATAATGTTTGGAATATTTAATTCATATTCCATTTCTCCAAAAATCGCCTTAATCGAATCATTTCCGACATCAACCGCAGCCAATCTTGATTTCGTCATAAACTCAACCCTTTCCAGATAATTAATGAAATCCTACTATTAAGCGTACAAGAGATTGCCAGATTCGGCAATGAATCTACTAGAAAAAAATAAAAGTGTAAAAATGTAAACAATACGTAAACTTTGGCAGCGGTGTAAACTCTTTTGTACACAACAATGACAAAGTTGTATACATCTTGTTTTAAAGACATGTACACATATTTGTATACATGAAAACAAAATTGTAAACATTAAGTATACTTTTTGTAAACAAGTAAACAATTTAGTATACAGTCTAAATAGAGAAATATTTCCTCCGCTTCCTACCTCTTAACACGTTCAAAATAACCCAAAAAAATCATTGGCATCAAAACCAAATATTGGATTACTAGCACCCTTTCTACCCTGCTTATGTAACATTTCTGTAATAATTAAAAACCTGCTTCAAAACGGCAGTCTGTCAGGCTTATTGTTCTACCCATCCCTTTAAAAAACCATATTTTCTAATTATTCACTCATCTTAGATAATATGATTGCAATATCCCTGCCATAGGCGTAACCAAATTAACATTTCCTTGTTCTTTGCAATAAAAAAATCCATGTTAAGATGATGAAAACTTAGCAACCAAAGAACATGGAGGGTAATAGAATGCTTAACAAAATAAAAATATTTATAGCAGCAGCTGTACTCTCAGGTACTGTAAGTGCTAATGTACAAGCTGCAACCATAACAGTGAAAAAAGGGGATACCCTTTGGGACCTATCACAAACCAATCAAACAACTGTTAAAAATATTCAAAAGGTCAATCATCTTACTTCAGATCTTATTCATCCAGGGGATGAATTAACGATTGCAAACGAAAAACATTATACTGTAAAAAAAGGCGATACATTAAGTACAATTGCCACAAAACAGCATGTTACTGTATCACAAATTAAGGAATGGAACGATTTACTTACCAATGCCATCCATCCCGGACTAGATTTAATCATTTATGAAGAAGTAACTACTTCTAATAAAATAAAAGCAGAAAAAGCACCGGAATCTTCCGCACAAAAACCAAAGAAGAAATCCGAATCAACAGATAAGACGAGCCAAAAGGTAATTACCGTAAGAGCCACAGCCTATACTGCATCATGTGAAGGATGTTCCGGGACTACCGCTACTGGAATTAACCTTAAGGCACACCCAAACGAAAAGGTCATCGCCGTTGATCCATCCGTTATACCGCTTGGCACCAAAGTATATGTAGAGGGCTTTGGCAAAGCAACCGCCGCCGATACCGGCGGTGCTATCAAAGGAAACAGAATCGATGTCTTCATCCCCTCTGAACAAGACGCTAACAACTTCGGTGTAAAGCAAGTAAAGGTAACGATATTAGATTAAGCGGGTTCGGCGAAGCATCTCTCTGCTTCCTTGAACCTAAGACATTGAATCAACCTAAAAAGCCAGCAATTGCTGGCTTTTTTGGAGTATCAGAATTTCTATCATTCGACTTTGAGAAATTTCTAGCTCCAGCGCCCTAGCGGCTAGTGTCCTTCGCGCTCCGCCCTACGATAAGTCAACATCGGTTCACTTGCGCTCACCGTGTTTCCTTTATCTCAGTTGGAGCGCTCCAGGCCATACGCCGCTGACCAGGGCGCTTGCGCTTTTCTTACTTCTGTGACAGTTATGTGAAATCACTCACAAATTTATTTGAATTGTGACGTACTTCACAATTTTTATAGTCATAGGTATTTACAATATAACTATAGAGAAAAACATCAATATAGGAGAGACTCAAATGAAAAAATTAGTCATGATTGGAAATGGAATGGCAGGAGTCAGAACGATTGAAGAAATTCTTAAACAAGCACCGGAACAATTTGAAATCACCATTTTTGGACAAGAACCGTACCCCAACTATAATCGAATTAAATTATCGAATATTCTGCAGGGTGACACCCATTTCGAAGAGATTATTATCAATCCGCTTGATTGGTATAAAGAAAATGACATTCAATTATTCACGGGCGAATCGGTGATTAAAATCGATAGTCAGGCAAAGCGTGTCATCAGTGACCAGGGCCGTGAAGTGAACTATGATGAATTAATTATTGCAACCGGATCCAATTCCTTCATCCTGCCAATCCCAGGTGTGGATAAAATCGGCGTAACCGGATTCCGCGATATTCAAGATTGTGAAATGATGATCAAAGCGGCAGAGCACGCTAAAAAAGCAGTGGTAATCGGGGGCGGCCTCCTTGGGCTTGAAGCAGCAAGAGGCTTGTTGAATCTTGGAATGAAAGTCGACGTTGTCCACCTGATGCCGCATCTAATGGAACGTCAACTCGACCCCATTGCCTCCTCCCTGTTACGGGCAGAACTTGAAGCCCAAGGCATGAACTTTCTAATGGAGAAAGAAACGGTTGAAATCTTGGGAGATGAACGCGTTACAGGTCTGCGTTTTAAAGACGGTTCTGAAGTAAATGCCGACCTAGTCGTTATGGCGGTTGGAATCAAGTCCAATACGGCGGTTGCCAAAAAAAGCGGCATTTACGTCAATCGCGGCATTGTGGTGAATGACTTTATGGAAACGTGTGTACCGCATGTGTACGCCGTCGGGGAATGTGCTGAACACAGAGAAATTGTCTATGGATTAGTGGCGCCATTATACGAACAAGGAAAAGTGTTGGCGAAGCGGATTTGCGGTATCGACGGTGAACCTTATGAGGGATCTGTTACCGGAACACAATTAAAGGTGGCAGGTGTCGATCTTTTCTCTGCCGGGGAAATTTTTGAGGATGATTCAACGAAGTCTATCATGATTTACAACGAGTATGAAGGCATCTATAAACGGGTGTTGACAAGAAATAATATTATTGTCGGAATCGTCCTGTATGGGGATACAAAGGACAGCACAAGGCTGTTTCGTATGTTAATGAAAAAAGAGGATATTAGCGAGGTTTCCATTTTTCCAACAGATGGGGGAACCGGAACAAGTGATGATATTGCCGCAATGGCAGATGATGAACTGGTCTGCGGCTGTAATGGTGTCACCAAAGGGGCAATTGTGGAGGCTATCCAGACACAGGGACTTACGACGCTCGATCAGGTAAGTCATTGTACAAATGCCGGTCGTTCCTGCGGACGCTGTAAACCGCTGGTCAACCAAATCCTGGCCCATACGCTTGGCGACAAATTTGATGCAGCTGCGGCGCAAAAGATAAGCATTTGCGGCTGTACTACCTTAAGTCGCGAAGAATTGGTTACAGAAATCAAGGCAAAAGGCTTAACGAGCGTGAAAGAAGTGATGAATGTCCTTGAATGGAACAATGAGGAGGGCTGTACAAAATGCCGTCCGGCCATCAACTATTATCTTGGGATGATTTACATGGATGAATACAAGGATGACCGCGATTCCCGCCTCGTGAACGAAAAGATGCATGCCAACATTCAGAAGGACGGCACCTACTCTGTTGTTCCAAGAATGTACGGCGGGGTTACAACAGCCGCCGATTTGAAAAAAATCGCAGAAGTGGCTGAAAAATATCAGGTACCATTAGTGAAATTAACCGGCGGGCAACGGATTGGTTTGTTCGGCGTCAAAAAAGAAGACCTGCCAAACATATGGGAAGACTTGGACATGCCTTCCGGCTATGCCTACGGAAAAACACTTCGTACCGTTAAGACTTGTGTTGGCGCACAATTCTGCCGCTACGGAACACAGGATTCAATGGCCCTTGGAATTGAACTGGAGAAGAAATTTGAACGGCTTGATACACCACATAAAGTGAAAATGGGGGTATCGGCCTGCCCAAGAAACTGTTCTGAAGCGGGAATAAAGGATATTGGTTTTGTGGGAATCGACGGAGGCTGGGAGATGTATGTCGCCGGTAATGGCGGTGTAGACCTCCGTCCAGGGGATTTACTATGCACGCTGAAAACGAAAGAAGAAGTAATGGAAATGACAGGTGCCTTCCTTCAATACTATCGTGAAACAGCAAATTATTTGGAGCGTACTTCCAAATGGGTTGAACGGATGGGCTTGGACCATGTGAGAGAAATCTTGGCAAATGAAGAAACCCGTAAGACCTTGAACGAGCGGATGGACAAAACATTGCAGAAATATATGGAGCCTTGGAATAAAGCCATTGAAAATGAAGAGATTCAAGAAAAATACTATTCAAAACACACTATCATAGTTGGGAGCGAATCCAAATGACGACAACCATTGCCCGTATTCCGGTCGCACACCTTTCAAATTTGAAGGAAAGAAGCGGCTATTCGATTAAAATCGATGACATCGAAATTGCCCTTTTTAAAACATCTAATGGGAAAGTTTTTGCATTGGAAAACCGCAGTCCGCATCCGAAGGGGGGCGTCCTTTCGGAAGGACTTGTCAGCGGCGAGTATGTGTTTTGTCCGGTTTATGATTGGAAAATCTCTTTAGCTGACGGAAAGGTCCAGGCACCTGACGAAGGCCAGGTACGGACATTTGAACTTGAAATAAAAAATGATATTGTTTTTATCATTTTGTAGAACGGCATGGAGGGAAGGCTGCAGGATGACAACAGGAAAAGTATTTTTAGTAGGTGCAGGGCCAGGGGATGTACGGTTAATCACCGTTAAAGGAATGGAAGTTATCAAACAGGCGGAAGTCATTCTATATGACCGCCTTGCAAATCCAAAGCTGTTGGAATACGCTGCAAGCGATTGTGAATTCATTTATTGCGGCAAGTTGCCTGACCGCCATATTTTGCGCCAGGAGAATATTAATAGACTTTTGGTGGAAAAGGCACTGGCGGGAAAAATGGTTGTCCGTTTAAAAGGCGGCGACCCCGGCGTTTTTGGCCGCGTTGGCGAAGAAGCGGCAGCCCTTGCCCGCTACCGAATTCCATTTGAAATCGTTCCCGGCATTTCCTCGGGGATTGCTGCCCCTCTTTATGCGGGAATTCCTGTCACTCATCGGGAGCATGCTGAGTCGTTCGCCGTTGTTACCGCCCATGATCAATCCCGGGATGGCAAACCGCTGCTTGATTGGGACGGCCTTGTTCGCGGAGTCGACACGATTGCTTTTTACATGGGGGTTGGAAATTTGCCTTATATATGTGAAAATCTGATTATCCATGGAAAAAAGGCCTCTACCCCGGTTATCTTGATTCAATGGGGCACTTTCGGACGCCAGAAAACTTTGCAAGGGACGCTCGCCGATATTACCGAAAAGGTTAAGGCAGCCAAGTTTAGTAATCCAGCGATCATTCTTGTTGGAGAAGTGATTTCGCTTCGGCAAAAGATCAGTTGGTTTGAGGCGATGCCATTATATGGCCGGCAAATCCTGCTTGCCCGTACAAGTGAAGGGATGAGCGGTTTGGCGGAGGAATTGAGCAAACAAGGTGCTGATGTGATCGAATTTCCAAAGTGGAAAAAAACGATATTGCCAGTAGATGTATCAAAGCTGGCACGCTACGAAAAAATTCTCTTTACGTCTCCCGAAAGCATGGAGGAATTTTTTACAGCGGTATTTGAAAACGGTATTGATATCCGACAAATCCGTGCGGACTTTTTTGGAGCTTCGATTGGATCTGTAAAAGCGTTAAATAAACGCGGTCTGCTAGCGAAGCTTGTCGAGGAGATGCCGAGGAAGGGCCATTTATTGATTGTTGGTGATGACAGTATTCTAAATAACAACTATGAAAATGCTAATCTATTCATCACCAGTAAAAAAGAGCTTGACCGTCAGTTTCTGCCGATTTTTAAAAGAATGCTTGAGGAAGCAGACGTGAATACGGTAGTCTTCCCTAGTAGTGCCTCTGTTTCACCGTTTGTGGCAGGATTACGTGAATGTGGAATCGATGCCAAGGAATTATTGGGTGGCTTACAGGTGGTCAGTCTGGGTAAACAAACAATGGCAGCTGTGAACGCTGCCGGACTCCCGTCACATGGCATACCAGCCCAAGCAACAAAGGAAGCCTTGATTGAATATTTGAGAAAAAAGGGAGTATCCCCTCTTTGCTTTGATCAACTTACAGTCTCTTCCTGACTAGGATGCAGCAGGACCGTCCCCACGGTTTCCTAACCACTTATCAAAGAATTGTTTGTAACCTTGTTTCATGACGGCGCTTGAGAATTTCTCGAAGGCATGCTGTCGATTGTCTTGAGAAAATTTAGTTGGTGAGGCGAGGGCCATATTGACGAGCTCAAACCAGTTGTTTTCGTTTCCTGAGAAGGCATGTCTGGAGTTGATATGGTCATAACATGGATGCGATGGCTTTACGATTATTTTCCCCATAGCCAAGGCTTCTGTTAATGGCATGGCAAATGTATCAAATTTGGAGCAATTCCAATATACCTTTGCCGTGTTCATAAGGGAAAAGATTTCATCCTGGGTTAGCGCAAACTTTATTTTCACATTATCCGGAACATTGTATTTCTTCACACTTTCACGATAGCGCTCACCACCGAAAACCATATATACTTCCTTATCCGGGTTTTGACGAGCATACTCCAGTACAAGAGCTGGCTGGCGGTTCTCTTCATCTCTTCCAATCCAAAGGACGCGGTTATCCACGATTTGTGCCGGATCAAAATATTTCTCGGCCAATCTTTCATCAAAACCAATCGGAATGACAGTCACATCGTCAACGGCAAATTTTGTCCTGAATTCACGTTTAAGAAATTCAGTTTGAACAATGGCCTTATCGACAATACTGTAGAATGGCTTCATCATTTCATACCCCGTAAGTGCCGGGTCGGGAAAGCTATGCGGAAATAACACACTGTTTTTGATGAACATCTTTAAAAAGGTAAAACCTGACACTGTGTAAATCACATGGTCAATTTTTTCCTTTTCGATTTTGTCCAAAACAATATCATAGTTGACGAGGTCCCCTTTTTCATGTTCGTAACCTGGAAGATGATCATATTCACTCACATGCCGTTCGGGGGAAATAAAAATTATATCTACGCCAAATTCCCCGCAAAGTGCCTTTAATCTATCTGCATAAATCCGCGGTCCATGCGCTTCCGCAAATTGTATTTTTCTCATCACTAATCCGACTTTTTTCATTAACACTCACCTTCCATAGAAGTGGGTCTCAAATAAGATTCAATATGGCAGGTTTACCTGGCCTTATCCGGGGAAACGTGCTCGTCTTTTTTTATCTAGTACTAGGTCCAGGTCACTTAAAATACTCTGGAAATTTATTCATTAGTAGTGAGGAATCCTCCCATACCCTTGTGAGATGTCTGTGCATAATATCCTGTGCCAGCTTCACATTCTTATCATTAATAGCCTGATAAATGTCAACATGGTCTTCGTAAATTCCATCCCAATGATAATCGCTTTTTAACCTTAAGAATCTGACACGCTTAAAATGCAAATTCATCTGCTGGATGCTATCCCATACGCGTTCTTTTTTGCATCCTTTAAACAAAAGGTAATGAAATTCTTCATCTAATTGAAACAGGGCTCGATCATCTTTTTCTTCTACATAGAATTTTTGTTTCTTTAGATTTGTTTCTATATTTATTAGTTCTTCGACTGGGAAACTTTCACATGCTAACTTAACTACCGCTAATTCAAGCTGTTCACGCATAAATTGGGCCTCTTCAATTAGTTCATAGTCAATCAGGGTAACAACAGAACCTCTTTGAGGATAAATCTCTAATAAGCCTTCTTTTTCCAGATGCAAAAAGGCCTCCCTTACAGGAGTTCTGCTGACTTCAAGTCGTTCAGATATTTCCTTTTCAGATAAAGAGATTCCGGGTTTTAACTTAAATTGGAGAATATCATCCAGCAATTGCTGATATACCTGCTCTCGCGTTGTCTTGGCCCCTTTATTATTTTTATTTAGCATGTCAATCAATCCCCCTCCATCAAGTGCTATTATAACTGAAACTGCTTGAAGATACCTAATATTTCACAAGCCGATATTAAAAAGCGCAAGCGCCTTGGTCAGCCCCGATAAGCATAAGACGCTTCTAAATAGAAGGCGCTCTTTGCCTTCAATTCAGGAGTGGCTTATGACTCGAGGGGCTAGGCGCTGGAGCTGGACAATTCTCGAAGCCGAGTGATATAAATTCTGGTGATACTAAAAAAGGACCTGTAGCTCTCTATCCTTGAAAGCAACAAGTCCAAATCATCCAGCCGTTATCTTTGTACTGAATCCATAATATTTTTTCGAAATTTAAATGATAGCTATCAATGGGAAGATCCTTCGCCCACTGATAATGGATATACCTTATGGAAGTTAGTTTACACTAAACTATTTTCCTTCTGAACCGTATGTTGGGCAGCGGACTTCCTTTCAAAGGCATCCCATAAGCCCCAAAGGTACATAATTCCCAATGCCCGGTCATATAAACCATACCCTGGACGACATTGCTCACCCCAGAGATGTCTGCCATGGTCTGGTCGTGCATAGCCTTTAAATCCTTTCTGATGGAACGCCTCAACGACTCCTGTAATATCAACCGAACCATCCTGTGTACGATGGGATGTTTCAATGAAGTCACCGTTTTCATATCTGCGTACATTACGAATATGTGTAAATGGGATTCGATCGATGAATTCATTTACCATAGCAACGATATCATTATTCCCATTCGCCCCCAATGAACCTGTACATAGCGTTATGCAATTAGACGGACTATCAACGACTCTTAATAATCTTCTTAACCCTTCCTGCGAGTTAATAATTCTTGGTAAACCAAATACAGGCCATGGTGGATCATCCGGGTGTATCGCCATCTTGATATCATTGATTTCAGCGATAGGAATGATTTGTTCTAAGAAATACTGTAAATTATCCCATAAATCTTCTTCCGTTACTTTTTCATAGGCCTTAAACAATCCGGACAAATCTTTTAATCTCTCAGGCTCCCAACCTGGCATTGTGAGGGAACTTCCGGATATTTTCCTGGCTAATTCAACTGGGTCGATTTGATCCACTTTGCTATTTTCATAAAATAAAGCGGTCGATCCATCCTCCATTTCTTTTGCTAAATCGGTACGAGTCCAATCAAATACCGGCATAAAATTGTAGCAAATGACTTTTACTCCAAATTTGCCAAGGTTTTCAATCGTCTTTTTATAATTCTCGATATAGCGGTCGCGTGTTGGAAGACCTAGTTTTATATCCTCATGAACATTCACACTTTCAACTACATCGATATGCAATCCTGCTCGATCTGCCTGTCTTTTAACCTCTTCAATTTTCTCAACTGGCCAAACTTCACCTGCCGGCAGGTCGTGAAGGGCCCATACAATCCCCTCGGTACCCGGAATTTGTTTGATTTGTTCTAAAGATATCGTATCATTTCCTTCACCATACCACCTGAATGTCATTCTCATACTGCTTCACTCCCTAATTTGGTAATTTCCCATTGAAATTGCTGACTACCCTTTAAAAGAAAACGTTGGTAAACCTTTTACCCCGGGATTAATTCGAAAAACACCTCCAGACAAAGGTTCATTCTCAAGTTCCTCTCCATCGGCTCCGAATCGGGCAGTTGTTACATATAATTCATCTAAATTTTCTCCACCAAAAACACAAGATGTTACCTTTTTTACCGGGAATTTTATCGATTCTATTTTTTTCTTTGTTGCTGGATTCCATCTGGAAAGCTCATGTCCTCCCCAGTGAGCAATCCATAACATCCCTTCTTCATCGACTGTCATCCCATCCGGATTGGCCCCTTGATCTTTAAAATCAATTAGAATTTGACCATTTAAAAGTTCTCCTTTATCAAGATCAAAGTCATAAACAAATACTATTTTTTCGAATGAATCAATATAGTACATTTTTTCATTTTTAGGACTCCACCCAAGTCCGTTAGATACTGCGACTCCTTCAACTTTTTCTTCCAACTTGAGATCTGGATCCAGACTATAAAGTGAACATTCATGGCTTTCTTCATAAAAGCTTGTTGTTCCTGCCCAAATTCTTCCCTTTGCATCACATTTCCCATCATTAAACCGGTACATAAAAGAATTATAATTTTCAGGCCTGGAAAGCAGTTTCGGTGCTGTTTCAAAATCAAAGGAGTAAAATCCATCCTGCATGCCGATGGCAACTCCACCTTTTTCTCTTGGTACTACATAACTAACATACTTGTTTACCTCCTTGAAACTTATTTTTCCAGTTAAACTATCATATTTATATACTTTTTTACCTATAATATCGACCCAGTAGAGACAGGCATTCTTCGCATCCCAACTTGGACTTTCTCCAATAACACATTTGGTATCTGCAATTAATTTTAAATCTTTATTCATAATCCTACTCTCCTCACAATTAAAAATTTAATTTATGTTCTATGCTTATATCACCGCACGCGGCCCAGCTGTTTCTTTCACAAAGTGCATTGGTATGAAGACAAGTAAACAAGATAAAGCTAATACGATGTAATTCCATGTCCAGCCAAAATGTTGGATAATATATCC
Source organism: Bacillus renqingensis (assembly GCF_016464375.1). GTDB lineage: Bacteria > Bacillota > Bacilli > Bacillales > Cytobacillaceae > Neobacillus > Neobacillus renqingensis. Next base: position 76,790 of record NZ_JADDIU010000005.1, on the reverse strand, counting down.
TGCTACAGGTGAAACTAGAGCACCAGATAATCCCAATCCGATTCCTACCAGTAAACCAAGACTGGATGCTGCTGATTTAGGTGTAGAATCAATAGTTAATGAATTTATGACCGAATATGGTGAGTTTCTAAAAATCCCCCAGATAATTAGGACAACCCAAGCTGTAGTTGCACTATTAATAAATATGCAGGCTAAAGCACTTAAGGATGAGCCGACAGTTAAAATCGTTAGTGAAAACTTTCTGCCAAAATGATCACTAACTGTCCCCCAAACGATTTGACCAATCCAACCTGTAATCCCTGATGCTCCTGAGATGATGGCAGCTTCAGTTAATGATAAGTGCAACTCTGTAGTAAATCGTAGCGTAATAAAAGTTGCAATACCCATTTCTGTCCATAAAAATAAGAAATTAATAACGATAGCAAGAATTACATTCCTGTTTTTTAAAGAATTTAAAGCATTCTTCAGGATATTCTTTTCTGCCTTATTGGAACTTTCTCTCTCAATCGGAAGTGAGAGTTGGTTATTCTCTATCCAGTTATATACTTTTTTCTCATTCTTTTTTGTTCCAATAAATAATTGAATGAGCATGATGACAAATCCGATAAATGGAATCCATAAAAAGGCAGAACGCCAGGTACCTACAGCCAATATGGCAGACAATAGAACTGGACCAATAAATTGTCCTAATGGCATCCCTGTTTGATTCACTCCAAGAGCAAATCCGCGATTTTCCTTTTGCCAAAAATCACTCACTAAAGTAACGTTAACTGGTTCCATTGACCCTGTACCGAGACCCATGACCACTCTCCAGAATTGAAGACTAAATACACCTTTTGAAAAAAATGTAGCAATTCCGCTTATAACAGTAATAATGCAACTAGTCGCCCATGACCATACTCTTTTGTGACCGGTTCCAATAGAGTCTGCAATAATTCCAACAAGCGCAGCACCAATAAAAGATCCAATAAAATTTAAAGAAATTAAAAATCCACCTTGAACAGAATTGAAGTGGAATTCCTTCATGATAGCCGGTAAAACAGTTGGAGGAATTTGTCTATCTGTTGAAATAAGAAGCATTGCTAGTGTACTCACTACTAACATTAACCAAGAAACAGGATGTGCTTTTGGTAACCAACTTTTTTTCTGGATAGCTCCGCTTTGCTTCTCGTAAACTTCTAAAGAACTTTTCATATGGTTTCTCCCCTCAGTTGTCAAATCTCTATAACGCTTACATCAACATAATACCATACTAGTATGGTAGTGTGGTAGATATTTCTCAAATTTTTTAGGATGGATGACAGTTGTCTTATCCCCCAATAAAAATAATTTGGGATAGAGTTCCTATTCCCCGATTAAGAACTGAAAAAAGCCTTTGGGGAGGATTTCCAAGGGCTTTTTTCATTAAGTCTGAGGAACTTCAATTTACCTCTACAGGTTACAAACCGCCACAGGATTGATTGGTACCCTTTGTTTTTGACTGATCACGTACTTTTTTAGTTTCCTTTTGAACGGATTCAAGCCCGTAGCCGGTAGAACTAATTTCAATGCTCTCTTCTTGGTTCTTTTTAATTGTTGGATTTTGGATTAAATCAAAATGGTTTGTATCCATTGGCCCCTCCTTGTACTCTTTATATATAAATTATCTGCAATTCCTTGCCCCTTTATGATAAAAATAAAAGTTTATCAGCCTTGGCTTGTTAAGGACATGGAGATTAAATTAGCTATTTTAGGACCCAGCGATATTCTATGGGTTTATTTCGTTTTATCTTTTGTTGCCGCCCTTGCAGGGACAATTCCGATGGCAGCCTTTCAAGTTTGGCTGTTTGTCCGCCCAGCATTAAAGGAAAGTGAGCGAAAGATTACGCTGGCCTATATACCGGCACTATTTCTGCTCTTTATTATGGGAATATGCTTTGGTTACTTTGTTATTTTTCCAATTGTGTTTCAATTTCTTTTGTCATTATCAGAGGGGATGTTCGTAACCTTTTTTACAACAGAAAAATATTTTCGTTTTTTACTTCATATGACATTGCCGTTTGGACTTTTGTTCGAGCTTCCAGTCGTGATTATGTTTCTGACTAGTCTTGGAGTACTGGACCCTTACAGACTGCAAAAAATCCGAAAATATTCGTATTTTACCCTTATTGTTACAGCTGTCCTGCTTACGCCGCCCGACCTGTTGTCGGACATACTCGTTATCCTTCCGCTGCTCTTTCTTTATGAATGCAGCGTCCTGCTGTCCATGGTCGTGTATAGGCGGAAACCACTAAAACCCAATGTGGGATGATAAAAAATCCTTATCATTTATTTAATTTTTTCTCAATTATGCTGTAAAAACATTAAAGTCGACTAAAACAAATTTCATTGTTGGGATCTAAATAAAATCACCAACTTAAAATAAATAATTATGACTTTATCGTTGACAAAAATAATACAGACTATATAATAATTAATATAAACTAAAAATAATTATAGATAGATTGAATTCACCAGTTGTACTGGACAAGCTATCTATAATTTTTAAAACAATCACATTTTAGGAGGAATTTAATATGTCTTTAATTGGCAAAGAAGTACAACCATTCACAGCACAAGCTTACAGAAACGGTGAATTTATTGAAGTGACCGAACAAGATTTAAAAGGTCATTGGAGTGTCGTATGCTTCTACCCAGCAGACTTTACATTTGTTTGCCCAACTGAATTAGAGGATCTTCAAGATCAATATCCAGCCCTCCAAGAACTTGGCGTTGAAGTATTCTCTGTTTCAAGAGATTCACATTTTACACATAAAGCATGGCACGATACATCAGAAGCGATTGGTAAAATTACCTATACGATGATTGGTGATCCTGCACATGTCCTTTCCCGCAACTTCGATGTTTTAAGGGAAGAAGAAGGGGCTGCTGACCGTGGTACATTTATCATCGACCCAGACGGAATCATCCAAGCCGTTGAAATTAATGCAGACGGCATTGGCCGGGATGCCAGCCAATTAATTGACAAAATTAAAGCAGCACAATATGTGCGCAACAATCCAGGTGAAGTTTGCCCGGCAAAATGGAAAGAAGGGGCTGAAACACTTAAGCCAAGCCTTGATCTTGTAGGCAAAATCTAAGGGGTGCAATAAATGATACTCGACGCAGAGATTAAAGCACAACTAAACCAATATCTACAATTATTAGAAAACGATATACTGCTCAAAGTCAGTGCAGGTTCTGATCAATTGTCAAGTGACATGCTAGCTCTAGTTAAGGAGCTGGCAGCTATGTCACCTAAAATTAAAGTGGAAAATACAACATTGGAAAGAACACCTAGCTTTAGCGTGAACCGGATTGGTGAAGATACGGGGATCATTTTTTCCGGAATTCCTCTTGGACATGAGTTTACTTCCCTCGTATTAGCTCTATTGCAGGTGAGCGGTAGAGCTCCAAAGGTTGACCAAAAGGTAATGGATCAAGTAAAGGGCATTCAAGGTGAATATCACTTTGAAACGTACGTATCCTTGAGCTGCCATAACTGTCCGGATGTCGTACAGGCACTGAATATCATGAGTGTCCTCAATCCGGGCATTACCCATACAATGATTGACGGTGCGGCATTTAAAGAGGAAGTAGAAAGCAAAGGCATCATGGCTGTTCCAACTGTTTTTCTAAATGGGGAATCATTTGGCAGCGGCCGGATGACATTGGAGGATATTCTCGCTAAATTGGGCAGTGTCCCAGATGTCTCAGAGTTAGCCGCAAAAGAACCATTCGATGTCCTTGTTGTCGGCGGCGGCCCAGCTGGTGCCAGCGCAGCCATCTATGCAGCACGCAAAGGGATTCGTACAGGTATTGTCGCGGAGCGCTTTGGCGGTCAGATTATGGACACTCTAGGTATTGAGAACTTCATCGGTACGAAATATACGGAAGGTCCTAAGCTTGCTGCAAGTCTTGAAGAACATGTGAAACAGTACGATGTTGACGTGATGAATTCACAGCGCGCTAAAGGTTTAGAAAAGAAGGACCTTATCGAAGTGGAGCTGGAAAGCGGCGCTATTCTAAAAAGCAAAACCGTTATTCTCTCAACAGGTGCCCGCTGGAGAAATGTGAATGTCCCTGGTGAAGCCGAGTTCAAGAACAAAGGTGTAGCCTACTGCCCACATTGTGATGGTCCATTATTTGAAGGAAAAGATGTTGCCGTTATTGGCGGCGGAAATTCAGGTATTGAAGCAGCCATTGATCTCGCAGGTATTGTAAAGCATGTAACGGTTCTTGAATTTTTACCGGAACTGAAAGCTGATTCTGTTCTGCAAGACCGTCTGTACAGCCTTCCAAATGTAACGGTCATCAAGAACGCGCAAACAAAGGAAATTACCGGTACCGACAAAGTAAACGGTATTACCTATGTTGACCGTGAAACAGGAGAAGAACATCATATTGAATTACAAGGTGTGTTTGTGCAGATTGGTCTTGTACCAAATACCGATTGGTTAGGTGAAACGATTGAACGCACTAGAATGGGTGAAATTGTTGTAGATAAGCATGGAGCAACCAGCATCCCTGGGGTGTTTGCTGCAGGTGACTGTACAGACAGCGCCTATAAGCAAATCATTATTTCGATGGGTTCGGGTGCTACTGCAGCCTTGGGTGCATTCGATTATATCATCCGCAATGAATGGAAAACAACCGTCGATTCAGACAGTCAGGATAAGGAAATGGTTCAACAATAGTGTAACCATTCCAAACGAAAGGGAATTGGATTCGTCCAATTCCCTTTTTTTAAACAGTCTTTTATGAAAAAAATTAAAAAGGATTTATTCATTATCTGCCAGTCTACTAAATTTAAACGAGTATAGTCTGCCTTTCCAACTTACTTGACCCATTCGGTAACTCCTGTAACGACAAGTTTTCGCTTAGGCCTAGCGCTTGCGATGTTGAAGTTTGAATTTCGCGGATAAGCTCTGGGTTTTCCACTAGCGACATGCCATAAGAAGGAATCATTTCTTTTATTTTCGGTTCCCACGCTTTTAAATGTTCCGGGAAGCATTTTTTGATTACTTCAAGCATGACGTGAACGGCCGTGGAAGCACCTGGAGAAGCGCCGAGCAAGGCTGCGATCGAACCATTAGCTCCTGTAATAACCTCCGTACCAAATTGAAGTGTTCCTTTGCCTCCATCTGTATCTTTAATCACTTGTACACGTTGGCCCGCTACCACGATATCCCAATCTTCGCTTTTCGCGTTCGGAATAAATTCCCGTAACTCCTCGATACGTTGTTCCTTCGATAACATCAGCTGTCCAATCAGATATTTTGTTAATGGCATGTTTTTTGCACCTGCCGCTAACATCGTCAAGAGATTATTAGGCTTTACGGAACGTAATAAATCCAGATTGGAGCCGGTTTTTAAGAATTTTGGAGAGAAGCCAGCAAACGGTCCAAATAGTAATGATTTTTTTTTGTCGATATATCGTGTATCAAGATGTGGTACAGACATTGGAGGTGCACCAACTGCCGCTTTGCCGTATACTTTTGCATGATGCTTCGCTACAATCTCTGGATTGTTACATACTAAGAATAGTCCACTTACCGGGAATCCTCCAATATGTTTACTTTCAGGAATACCGGTTTTTTGCAGTAAAGGCAGGGACCAGCCCCCGGCGCCGATAAAGACAAATTTTGCCGTATGACGTTCGATGGCACCGCTATCGATATTCCATACTTTCAATTCCCAGGAGCCATCCTCCGTACGTTTAATATCCTCAACCTGATGTTTATATTTGATCGTAACGTTTTCATTCTTTAAGTGGTCGAATAAATGCCGAGTTAAAGCACCAAAGTTGACATCCGTTCCAGAATCAATTTTGGTGACCGCTATTGCTTCCTTCGATGTACGGCCTTCCATAATAAGCGGAATCCATTCCGTTAATTTTTCCGGATTATCAGAGAATTCCATCCCTTGGAATAGAGGATTGTTCGAAAGCGCTTCAAAACGCTTTTTCAAGAATGCTACATTTTTTTCCCCTTGTACTAAACTCATATGTGGCAATGGTCTGATAAAGTCCTGTGGGTTGCGGATCAAGTTGCTGTTTACCAGGTAAGACCAAAACTGCTTTGAAACCTGAAACTGTTCATTAATTTTGATAGCCTTGCTAATATCTATCGATCCGTCCTGTTTTTCGACGGTGTAATTAAGCTCGCACAGTGCAGAATGCCCCGTTCCCGCATTATTCCATTCGTTAGAGCTTTCCTCCCCTGCGGTTTCGAGTTTCTCAAACACTGTGATTTCCCAGTCCGGTACTAATTCTTTTAGGAGTGTCCCCAAAGTCGCACTCATGATTCCGGCACCAATTAAGATAACATCTGCTTCAGTTCTTCTGTTGCTCATTTTTCCCATCCCTTATACCCCTAAGATTTGCAGAAAGGATGTAGGCGCTCCTGCTTAAGTTTCGGCAAGCCAGGGCTCGACAGTCACACACCTTTTCTGGATCAATTATAACTTACTTATAGTGTATCACTATTATTTATAGATTCAAATATTTTACTATTATTTGATAGTTATAAGGCTGTTTAAGAGCTAAAGGGGAAAGCTGCAAACGAGTAACAAACTTGATGTAACTCTTTTTCACTCACTATTTACAATAAAATACATTAATCATCTAACAGCAGATTTTTCGTATATTGAATATAATCAGTAAAATATCCATCAACATGAAAAGCATTCACCCGTTTTTGTTCTTCTTTTTCTGTTTTTTTACACAAGTGACTCCCGCTCATTTCGATAAAGTAATGCTTTTTCAGGAAAATCAGTAATAATTGTTTTAATATTTAATCCTAAAAGCCTCTTGATTTCTTCCTGTTCATTGACAGTCCAAACGCATAATGGAAGGATATTGTCTTTAGAAAAGTTCGTATGAGAAAAGACTGCTTGTTTTGATACATGTAAAGCGGATAATGGTATACTTTTTAAATAATCTTGTTGGGGAGGCATGCTTTCATTTAATAACCAGGCAATGTTAGCGTCCGGGTTGATTTTTTTCATCGTTAATAGAGTTGGTAAATAAAAGGAAGAATAGATCACTTCTCGCTGATTTCCATATAAGTCCACCAGTTGATGAACCTTCTTTTCAATCCCTTCGTATTCAAACAAATAGGTTTTAAATTCAATATTAAGCTCTATGGAATAGGGAGCTAATAATTCTAACACTTCCTTAAGGGTCGGCACACGTTCCTGGGACCAAATTTCCTCCTCAAAGTGAGGAAGATGGGAAAATCGGTTTCCAGCACTGTATTGTTTGATTTCCTCTAACGTCAAATCCTTAATATATCCAATCCCATCCGTTGTCCGATCCAGTGTTTCGTCATGGATGACGACAATCTCACCATCTTTTGTCATATGGACATCTAGTTCTATACCGTCTACACCATGTTCAATCGCTTTACGAAACCCCAGTAATGTATTTTCGGGATAAGTTCCTTTGCAACCTCGGTGACCATAAATCTTTGTCATCACTATTCACCCTTTCGTTTACATTTGGATAATCTTGCCGATAAAAAGATTCATTTGACCAGTTAGATTCAGCTATTTCAAAGACTGTTAGAGAATAAGCGTGAACGAAAATGCCTTATTCTCTTAATAGATTGAACTCTCGTTACTTTCCCCTCGCAGCATTTGCCTGCTTGATGGCAGCATTAAATTGTTTTACTGCCTCATCATAGGCTTTATCAACGTTTCCGCCATTATAGACGGTTTCAAGTGCCGTTTCGAAAATTTTACGTCCTTCAGGAATCATATCCATAATGGCACCCTGGGTGGCATAGGATGATTTAGTCGATTGTAATTGGTTTACGGTTACTTGTAATTGTGGCATTTTGCCATAAGCCTCTTTTACGATTTGCTCATCGTAGGCAGCTGGATTGATGGCAAAATATCCTGTTCCGACATGCCATTTTGCTTGTACTTCGGGTGTTTGCAAATATTTCATGAAATCCCATGCTGCTTGTTGCTCTGCTTTCGGTTTTCCATCGATCATCCACAAACTTGCGCCGCCAATGACGACTCCATGGCGTTCTTTGTTTTGTGGATGTGGAAGAAATCCGACCCCGACCTCGAATGGAGCATTATCAATGACATCTCTTGCATTGGCTGACGATTGCAAGAACATGGAGACATCCCCGGCTAAAAATCCAGCCATCATATTATCTTCATTTGTCCCATAGTTGGCAAAGGTCCCATCGTCATTCATCCGTTTTACCCATTCAAAGATTGCCTTACCTTCTTCTTTCGAAAATCCAACCTTTGTTGGTGTATCGGAACGACCATTGTCATTATTCATTAATAAGGCGCCTTGATTGGCTATTAACTCTTCAACTAACCAACCATAAGCCTGTAAAGCAAAACCTTTCATCCCTTTATTCGACTTCGTAATGGCTTTAGATGCCTTTTCGATTTCTTCAAAGGTTTGCGGCGGTTTTTCCGGATCGAGTCCGGCCTTTTTAAATGCATCTTTGTTGTAATACATCACTGGAGTAGAAGAGTTAAAAGGCATGGAATATAGTTTGTCATCAACGGTGTAGTAATTGATAATATTCTTTTCTAACCCGCTTATATCATAGTTCTCTGCATCAATGAATGTTTGAATAGGGACAATATGACCGCTGTTGATCATGGATTTCGTTCCAATTTCAAATACTTGCATGATGGTGGGAGCGCTCTTTGTACCAGCAACTGAATGGAATTTTGTTAAGGCTTCATCATAGGTACCTTGGAATTCCGCATTGACTTGAACCTTATCTTGGGAGTGATTGTAGTCCTCCACAATCTGTTTTAATGTTTCCTGTCCGGCACCACTCATGGAGTGCCAAAAGGTTACCACTTGTTTTCCTTGACTTGCACCAGATGAGGCTGTTTCGGCACTTCCTTTTCCCGATGAATTACATGCTGTTAATAGTAAAACAAAACCAATCATAAGCATAGTGAATAACTTTTTCATCTTCATTTCTCCTTTCGATTCACTCGTAACTTTATAAACAGGAAGGTTTGGCCATTACTTTAATGCACCTTCGGTTAACCCTTTTTGCAGCTTCTTCTGTCCAAGAAATAATAGGATTAGCGTAGGAATGATCACAATCACGGCACCTGCCATCATGACTCCCCATTGATTTAACTGCTCCTGGGACTGTAATTGTTTCAAGCCAATTTGTACTGTACGTACGGAATCATTCGTCGTAGATAAAAGCGGCCAGAGATACATATTCCAGGATGTTAGGAATCCGTAAATCCCTAATGTAACTAAACTACTTTTGGCAACTGGCATGACAACCGTTAAATAAAACTTGAAATGCCCCATACCTGCTATCTGACTTGCTTCTCTTAGCTCTTTGGGGATTTGTTTAAAGTTCTGTCTTAGCAGGAATGCGCCAAATGCTGTTGCAAAAAATGGGATCGTCAATCCTTGATAGGTATCGATCCACCCTATATCGCGAATGGTATGAAAGTTCGGGATTACCGATGCTTCAAATGGGACCATCATCGTGGCGATGAATAGATAGAATAGAAATTCTCTCCCTTTGAACTCTAAAAAGACAAACGCATAGGCAGCTAAACTGGATAAAAGGATTTGTCCGATCGTAATGACAATCGAGACAATGAAACTGTTCAATAAAAATTGGAGCAAAGGAAAGTGTTCAAAGGTCTGGATAAAGTTATCTAATATCAGCCTGCTCGGTGCACTTCCTGTTAAAATATCTTGACTTGTCATCAAGCTCATGACAACCGCCATGATGGTCGGTGCAAACAAGATGAGTGCTGATACGGACAGTAATACGTAAAAGATTATTTTTTTTCTAAAGGACATGGTCATTGATAATGAACCTTCCTTTCACCGAGCTTAAATTGAATGGCTGTCAAGAATAAAATCATAATGAATAACACAACTGCTTGCGCGCTTGCAGAGCCAAATTGATAATTCACAAAAGCCTCACGATAAATCGAATAAACGATTAAATTGGTTTCATTTTGTGGTCCACCCTGTGTCAAAATATCAATTTGTCCAAATGTCTGAAAAGCATTGATAATCGAAACGGTGATGGCAAAAAACAAGGTGGGTGACAGCATCGGAATCGTAATTCTTCTTAACTTATAAAAATAACCAGCTCCTTCAATATCGGCACTTTCATAAAGATAGGAATTGATTGACTGCAAACCTCCGAGCAGAACTAAAAAAGTAAAACCTATATTCATCCAAATTGTGGTGACAGAGACGGAAAGAAGAGCCCAATTTGGGTCCGTTAGCCAGCCAATCGGTTCCACCCCTATTGATTTTAATAGTTGATTTAGTAATCCCATGGTTGGGTTAAATAAAAACATCCAAAAGACAGATGCCGCAGCAACCGAAATTCCCATCGTTGAGGAGAAAATCGTACGAAAAAAACCAATTCCTTTTAATTTTTCACTAGCGATAATGGCTAAAAATAAACTGATTATAACGGTCGCCGGAACGGTATATAGCACAAATAAGAAGGTAGATTGGATGTTTTTTAGAAAAATAGGTGATTTGAATAAGTTGATATAATTTTCCAAACCTACAAAAACCGTTGTCACTCCGCTAGTGTTGGTTAAGAAAAAGCTTAAATAGATCGTTCGAATCATCGGATAAAATACGAAAGCACTAAATAAAATGATAGATGGTAAAAGAAATAATACTCCTTTTAGCAAATTTTTCATCCGCTGTCTCTTTTTTACCTGTTCCACATACTCAAGGTTGATTTCATTCGTCTGAATCGCTAGGCTTGACATACTCATATCACCAATACCTCTTGCTTTTTTGCTTGAGAGGCGGACTGAATGAGGCTGCCTGTTTCAGAATCAAAGAATAGGAGATGTTCTGACGATAAATGAACGGGAACCTTTTGCCCCACTTGGATGGGCCATTGTCCAGGCCATTTAGCTGTCCATAATTCTGTGCCAACATCAAAAGCTATGGAAGTTTCGTTACCTAATTGTTCAACATTTACCACTTCTAGATAGTGGGTTGTATTTTCAGTTGTACCAGGTAATAGATGCTCGGCACGAATGCCGATGGTTAACGGTCTATCAAGCGGTAAACCCCGTGCGATAGACGGATCAACTGTTATGGAGAGCTCATTCTCTACTGTTAATCTTTTATGCTTTGCCAAAAAATGAGCCTTTCCTATATTCATTTTTGGAGACCCAATGAAGGAGGCAACAAATAAATTAGCTGGTTCGTTATATAGAGTAATGGGTCTTCCAACCTGCTGAATTTTCCCATCATTTAAAACCATAATTCGGTCCCCCATGGTCATCGCTTCCACCTGATCGTGGGTGACATAAATAGTAGTAAAGCCTAATCTCTTTTGTAGTCTGCGAATTTGAACTCGCATATTGGAGCGGAGTTTAGCGTCTAAGTTGGAAAGAGGCTCATCCATTAAGCATAGTGGTGCATGACTGACGATTGATCTTGCAAGGGCAACCCGCTGCCTTTGACCACCGGAAAGCTCCCTCGGTTTACGTTTTAGTAATTCGGTTAATCCAACCATTTCCGCAGCTTCCTTTAATCTTCTTTGTTGTTCTTGTTTACCGACCTTTTTTGCTTTTAAGCCGAAAAGGATATTTTGTTCCACCGTTAAATGTGGATATAAAGCATAATTTTGAAAGACCATAGATAAATTTCGGTCTTTTGGCGGGAGGTGGTTCACTAGTTCATTGTTGATTTTTAGAATTCCTCCTGAGATTTCCTCAAGACCCGCAATCATTCTAAGTAATGTGCTTTTCCCTGAACCGGACGGTCCAACAAGGACAAAAAATTCCCCTTCTTTAATGAATAGATTGATTGCCTTCAAAATGTCTTTCTGCTTTTCGTATGACTTCGAAAGTTCAATCAATTCAACCTGACTCATACTTTCCCTCCTTTTCTCTACTGCAATACTATTTAATCACAATAATTGCTTAAAAAATTGAAATTTACCGACTCTTCATGATTGTTTTACAGACTATAAACAGACTTCATGTAAAGTTAACATTGGAATAAGTTTCACGTGAAACATAAAAAAGAGGAGCTGAAATAGCCCCTCCCATCACGAAATCAAAATGAATGTATCATCACTCAAATAGTTTAATAATAGCAATTTTGTCTAACCAAATAAAAATTTCCGTTATCGTTTATGCGGCTTTTTCTATTACTTCTGCCTCTTGTCTTGTTTCTGGGAATGTAGCTGCCAAGAAGATATATAGACTTGAGACAGCAATAAAGAAAATCATGGCCGGTGTATAGCCGGAAGTACCTAAAATATAGCTCCAGATAATGGTAGCAACCGTTTGCCCAGCGTAAGCTAATGCCCAGAATAATCCAAACATAATCGTCAATCTTTGTGGGGTCATCCCTTTTAATTCATGGGGGAGATTCAAAAAGATTGGATACTGAATATACATCGCAAATCCAGAAATAGCAATCAAGCTATAAGAAAGAAACGGTACTTTATTAGCAAAGACTAACGCCAATCCAAAAGCTCCAACCATCACAATTCCGCTAAATATTAGAACAGGCTTTCGTTTTACTCCTTTATTTCCAATCCCAATCCCGGCAAATGTACCTAAAATACCAAAACCAGAAATTAATAAGTTCGTAACGGAACCATTTAATAGCGTATATTCTTCAAAAATGGCTTTAAAGCTCACAAGCGATAAAACATACAATGTTAAAAAAGAAGCAAAGGCCATGCCGTATCGCCATATAAATCCATCTTTAAGAGCATCTTTATACCCATATGCCTCCGTTTTTCCATTAGTATCTTCCCTTGTTTCAAAACTTTCTGCCTTCCAAAGCCAGCCAACAAAAAATAAAATGGTTAAGGAAGCAAAGAAAGTTAAAGTGAGGCGCCAGTTTACAACCATTTGCTGGGCAAAAATCGTAAATAGGACTGCCACAATAAAAGCCCCCGCATTATATGCAACCGTATTGGCTGCATTCATACGTAACTTTATTTTTGTATTTGTAATATAGTGAGCGACAACCGGATTCATATAGACAATGACCATTGATCCGCCAACGGCCATTACCATTCTGGCTGCTGTATAAGCCCAATAGTTTGGCAAATAAATGGCCACAAGACCCATCATTAACAGCCCAATCGCCGTACCTGCCGCCTTTTTAGGACCTAATTTCATCAGGACAACCGCTGCTAATATGTTGGCAAAAACACGTGCTGTTGTAATTGAGTAATTGACTAATTGAGAAATAAGAGGGTTGACCGGTCCGTCGAAAAAGGTTTCTGTAATTTGCGTCGTTAAAGAAGATCCGGCCACCCAGTTCATTGCAAAGGTTACATAGGCCATCCATAACACAGCCATCATAAAATAACCTTTTTTTGTATCTATGCTCGTTCCCATGATGTCACCTTTCTCACATTATAAGCATAATAATCTACAAGCTTTTGCTTTCATCACTCACGCTAACTCTTTAGGCCTCATTGTTTGTTTTAGAACGGAAACGGAATATTCAAATTGCTGTTTTTCTTTATCGTTTAAATCAATTTCAATTACTTCACGAATCCCGTTACGGTTAATGACCGCAGGAACACCGATATAGACATCATTCTGTCCATATTCTCCATCCAGATATGCTGATACGGTCAGAATGCAGTTTTCATTATTTAACACGGCTTTTGTAATCCGGACAAGTGCCATGCCAATCCCATAAAATGTCGCACCTTTTCTCTCAATAATGTGATAGGCAGCGTCACGAACATTAACAAAAATCTTCTCTAAACATTCTTTTTTCAAATCATTTTTCTTGGCTAAAACTGTTTCAAGTTTTTCGACTCCAATGGAAGTACAGCTCCAAACGGGAAGTTCTGTATCGCCGTGTTCCCCAATAATATAGGCATGGACATTTCTAGTATCCACATCGAAATACTGTCCAAGATTAAAACGAAGACGGGCAGAATCTAATACTGTTCCTGAACCGATAACACGTTCCTTTGGTAGGCCAGATTCTTTCCAAGTAACATAGGTCAAAATATCCACTGGGTTTGCTGCTACTAAGAAGATTCCGTCAAAGCCGCTTTCCATTACACTGTGGACGATTTGTTTAAATATTTTCTTGTTCTTCTCGACTAATTGCAGCCGAGTTTCACCCGGCTTTTGAGCCAACCCCGCGGTAATAACAACTAAGTCCGCCGTTTCACAATCTTGATATGTTCCACTCCATACTTTAATTGGTGAAGGAGAGAATGGCATACCGTGGTTTAGGTCCATTACTTCCCCTTCGGCCTTTGCTTCATTTACATCAATAAGAACTAGTTCTTCCGCAACACCTTGATTAATCATCGCATAGGCATAACTGCAACCTACAGAACCAGTACCAATTAATACAACTCGATTTATTTTTCCGTTATTCATGATGATAATCTCCCCTTTAAAAATGTATTTTTTAGCTCTCTAAACAGGACAAAATAGGACTAACAATAGTGTTTTTACTATTATCAAATTAACAATGTTAGTATATCACTATTTATGTGAAGTTTTTCACATATATTGTGAAGAAAATATGAACCTTTCCTAATCAATGATTGTTTCCTTCATAAATTTCAAATTTTTTCCACGTGGAATAATTTATAAATATACGTTAAAACATATTGTTTTATAAGTAAAGTCGTGTAAGCGCTTTGTGAAAAATATCACATTATATTTGAAGAAATTGTGAACATTGGTTGTTCCTCAGTTAGTTAGTCAGCAACTTCTCGGCAAGTTCATATAGTGCTTTGGGCTGCTGAATGCGGTAATGTCGGCCTTCTTTTTGCAAATACCCTTTAGTGCAAAACTGCGTCAGTACACTTGCTTTTCCTTCAATGACATAAAATAAGAAATCCGGCCGCATGCCTTCTTGAATCATCCATTCATTGCGTTGGTATTCATGCACTTCTATAAATTCTTCAATCGGAAAAGAAAATAAATGCCCAATCGAATATTTTTCCAAATAGCGCTGCCTTTTTTCACTTTTATAAATTTCCATATTCCGCTCGCCCCAATAATATGAGATATCTCCTATTATTGTACGTATCTCCATGGTATGATGCAAACATTAGGAGGAATACAGAATGAATACACAGCGCTGGATGAGTAGACAGTTTTTTAGTTTCTTTATAACATGGGGGATTTTTCTACCTTATTGGACAGGGTGGATGATTTATACAAAAGGGATTACGGTTTCACAGGCTAGTTTGATTATGAGTTTAGGGTTGGTTGTACGAGGCGTTTCTACCATATTTGCATTTCCTTATTTATCAAGGAAGTTTAGTAGTAAAACCATATTAACTGGGATGACAATCGGCACACTGATGGCTATTCTATGTAGTATTCCGGCAAACTCCTTTACTGGCCTGCTTGTAGTAACGTTATTTTTGCATTTTTTCTACCCAACGTTGATGCCTGCATTGGATAGTGCAGCTAGCTTACTTGTACAGAGTAAGCAATTAAGACATTACGGGAAGAGTCGCTCGTGGGGCTCCATTGGTTTTGTCGTAAGCGGCATGATCTTAACCGTCTTTACAGGGGCATTTGGTGATGAAGTGATTTTATGGGCATTGTTACTTGGGACATTGGTATTCATGTCTCTTTGCTTTATGCGCACACCTTTAGTCTTATCTGAAAAACCACAAGTGGAGCAGACGAAAAAAGGTGGTATGTTGGAATTATTTCGCATCCAACACTTTGGTCTGGTGCTCATCATTGTCATTTTACTGCAAGCAGCACATGCTTCTTATTACAGCTATGGTTATTTATATTTACAAGAAATTCATGCACCAAAGTATTTAACTGGTATGATTATTAATATTGCCGTGATTGCCGAAATTATTCTCTTTTCCATCGCCGATCGGTCCTTGCAAAAATTTTCGGTAGGCTCTTTACTAGCAATAGCAGCGCTTGGTTCTACTGTGCGTTGGATAGTAGTATTTGCCTTTCCAAATGTCATTGTGTTTTGTATCTCTCAAACTTTGCATGCATGCTCATTTGCGATGGGGCATTACGCCTTCATGAAATACTTAGTCAAAAATATTCCAGATGCGCAGATTCCGAAGGTCCAAGGAATGTATTCAGCACTGGCACTTAGCTGGAGCACAGCAGTGTTCACAATTTTTGGCGGCTATTTATACGAAATAGAGCCGCGATACGCCTTTATCGGAATGATTGTTTGTACCATCCCATCATTATTTCTAGCATTAGTTTATCGAAATTTAGATTATAAAAGGAATGCTGGAGTTTCTCCATTATTACAATCAAGACCTTCAAAATAAAATGGATGAACAATCAAAAGCTTACTAAATAAAAAACAGTCCTTGAATCACTATTTCAAGGACTGTTTTTACCTATGGTACGGTTTATCTAGCTTTAAAGCTTTCATCTACTATGAGCTTTCTCATGTTGAAGCAGCCATTCCTTTCTCCATAGACCCCCTGCATAACCGGTTAATTTCCCATTTGAACCGATGATTCTGTGACAAGGGATCACAATACTTAACTTGTTTTTCCCATTTGCACTCCCTACTGCTCTGATCGCCTTTTCATTTCCGATGGAAACAGCTATATCCTTATAAGATCCTGTTTTAGCGTAAGGTATTTTGGTTAAAGCGTTCCATACTGTTTTTTGAAAGTCTGTCCCTTCCAATTGATATGGGAATGTAAATTCTTGGCGCTGGCCCTTAAAATATTCGTCAAGCTGGCTGTAGCATTCTGTTAAAACCGGAGGGGTTTCCGCTTGTAATAAGTTCTTTGCTTTACTCTCTTCAGAAAACAGTATCGAACTAATGGCTTCATGAGTACCGGTTAGTTCGATCACGCCAATCGGTGATTCATAGTCTAATTTATATAGTTTTGTCATTTAAGAACCTCCATAGATAAAAGGTAGCATATGCCTGCCAACCTTCCCAATTTGCTGCGTAATCCTTTATTTCTGCTATAGACGGTTTCTTCTTAAGACCTAATAGATTCTTTAAAGCATTATGAAGACCGACATCCGCAATGGGAAAGGAGGAGGTGTGGTGTAAGCACTTCATCATCACATAATCGGCCGTCCATGCGCCGACCCCTCTTATCCGCATTAATGATTTTTGTACTTGATGATAATCTCGTTTTTGAAGCAATAATTCTTTTGTTAATTTGCCACCTTTCATGTCCTTAGCAATTCCAATAATATATTCAGCTTTCCTAGTAGTAAATTGAAGTTTCCTTACATCCTCAACATTCAATGATGCAATTTTTTCAAATGAAGGGAATGACCAAAACCTTTCTCCTTCGAAGGTTGTAAATTCGCCAAATTGTTCAACAAACCGTTGCTTTAATGTGTAAGCAAATGGTAAATTAATTTGCTGACCCATTATTGCCCATGCTAGCGCTTCAAATAAATCTGGAATGCACATAATCCGTAAGCCAAAATATTTATCCGCAAGTTTCTTTAAAACTTTATCCACACTAGCCATCTGGTAAAATTCTTCTAAATTCTGTTCCAAATCAAACCATTCCCAAATATACTCTGCCACTTTTTTACGAGCGGCAGTAGATGGAATCCTTTTCAGGAATTCAACTTTTATGAAATAATTGATATATCCTATTTTACATAAAATTAAAGAGTCTTTCATTTTTATTAATTTATATACGAATCCCTCTTTAATTTGATGAAGCACCTCCTGATCAGACCTTCCTAAAAAAATTAAACACTCTTTAAAATTAAATTCCTTAGGAGGATAAATCTCCAAATAAGATTCATAATCCATCCAATTCATTTAGGGATTCCTTTCGATATTCACTGGGTGAACAGTTTTTTAAGCTTCGAAATACTTTGTAAAAGTTGGAAGGACTCTGGAATCCTACCTCATAACAAATCGCTAAGTTTGTCATAGCTGTGCTTGTAAGGAGATGGGCTGCTTTATCGATACGTATTTTTTCTAAATAAGTACGTGGAGTCTCAGAGGTTTCTTGTTTAAATAAGCGTTCCAAATAAAAGGGACTTAAACCGACTTGATCCGCTATATCTTTTAATTTCAAACTTTGTTTATAATGGTTGACTAGGAAGGTAACGATCCTTCTGACAATCTCAATATAGGGCGATTGTTCAACATCTGGCTGACATCTTTTACAAGGACGAAAACCAGCTTCTTCAACCTCGTTAATATCATCGTAAAATTCAACATTTATTTTTTTGGGTTTTCTTGATCTACATGAAGGACGGCAGTATATTTTCGTTGTTTTTACTGCTGTAAAAAAGAGACCATCGTATTTACGATCACAAGCGATGATTTTTCCCCACATCTCTTCAAATGAAAGATTGATATTAGTCACCATGGCATCCACTATCCTTTCTGCTTGTACTAGTTTTATACAAAATGGGAAGTATCCATAAACTCTAGTAATCCACCCGCATTCTTTTCTAAATACGCAATCACTTTATCAGATAGGGCATTTCCAAAACTAAATCGTTTCACTCCTAATTCTTTAAGCTTATTACAATTTGTTGGTCCGGGTAAAGATAATAATATAGGAGAAATTCCCCAATTGGTTGTACCAATTACTTTGTAGTCGCTCTTTTTCAAGTATTAAGGCTGAAAGTAAATCCAGGTCTTGCCTAAGAATAATTTATCCTTAAATAACGCATCTCATTGGATTCCTTCCATCTTGTTCATTCTATTTCCTCCCAATATTTATGAAACCATTTTAACAAGTAATCGTCCTCCTTTTCGTCCTCTTTCTTGCTCTTATGGTCTGGGTCGAGACGAAAAATAGAGGAGCTGTCAATTTATGCTATGCTCCTCTTCTAAACTAATTCCATTGCTAACAAAGGTAAAGTTGATTATGTAGTACCTTTATTTTATCCGTATAGATAATCTCTGTTTTAAACCTTCTAAGACCTCTTCTGGCACTTCCCTGACCTTGATATCCCCACCTAGAAAAAGCAGCCAATTTGTTATTTCGGTCAACTCTTCGGGATTTTTAACATCGATAAAAGTCTTTAGAATGGCTGTCGTTTGGTAAGGATTCGTATAGGAAATTGAAACCTTAAAAGGATGGTATTTTTTATACTGGTCTATCGCCTTTGGACCAAGTTCAAGGACAAGGTTGATTACCTCTTCCTGTCTACTTAGTTTTTCTAAAATCTTTTTCTTACTTAATCTTTTTTTCGTCGGGTATGGTTCGACATTGGTGAGATTGTCGACGGGGAAAATTTTCCTCTTTTCATTCTTTAAGTCGAAGCCTTCAATCGACCAAAGGCCTTTTTCATGATAAAGGTGTAAGAGGTAAATTGGATAAGACTTTATTCCCTTCTCTTCTTTAATGGTGATCAATAAATAGCTGTCCATAAGAAGGATTTGGATGAGTTTTTCTAACATAGGATGGGGCAGGTCTGACAGTTCAAGTAGGTCGGGATTATGAGGGTTGGTCCCTTCAAAAAACAAGATTTGATTTAAATGAATAAGGTCATCTTGCTGGTTTTCTGAGATGAGGCCTAGTAATTTTTCAGCTAAAGACTGACGACTCTTTAGATAGGGAAGTTGTTGATTTCTTGTGGCCATAAAGGCAATAAATAGAGCTTTAATCTCATTATCAGTAAAGCGAACAGTGGGCAGGACAGAGTTGTTCATGACAAAATAACCCCCATCCCTTCCAACTTCAGCGACAAGCGGCATCCCCATGGCTTCAATTTCTCTGATGTCTCTAATAGCTGTCGAACGTGAGATGTTAAATTCTCGCATGATTTCCGAAATGGTAAAGTGGGATCGATTGTTGATGTAGCGCATAATGACATTAATCCGTTCAACTTTTTTCATCGGGCCTCCTAAACAGTATCACTTTTTGACATGATTTAAGATTATTATAAACTTATCAAGTGAAAAGACAAATCATTTGATTAATTTAAAAAAAGGAAGGTTTTGAACATGGCAGATTATACCCTGGAAGTAAAGGACAGCTTTACAGTTTTAGGAATTGGAACTGAGCTTAAGAGCGACTACACAGACTATGCTGGCATAAACAAGGAAAAGGCAGACTTTTGGTCGGCCGTCAAACAAGATGGAAGGCTCGACATGTTAAAAGCCGTAGCCACTAATGATTACATTTTTGTCGTGAATGAAGCGGTGAATAACAAGATGATGCATTATGCTGGTGTCATGACAGAGGCATCATTACCAGAAGCATCCAGAGAAATTCAATTTCCTAAAGGAGAATACCTGGTGGTAAAAGGAGAAGCAGAGACGGCTGAAGAGTTGAGTAATATGCTTACTGGTATTGCCTTTGGTCAAGTCTTGCCGGAAGCAAAGGATTTTGCCTATGTTGGCGGGCCCAATGCATCGGTTGAGATGGGGCGGCGAAACGGCTTAGTATTTGGTGAAATGTGGATTCCGGTTGTTAAGAAATAATAGGAGGGATGGCATTGTCCTATATCGTTGATTTTAAAAATGTGTCTACGGTTGGTTTAGAGTCTTCACCAGTAGCAGAAGCGCTTGCCGGTTTACGTGCTAATGAAGCCCGTTACTTTATGAACAAATATAAGCATGAATTTACGGTTGTACCAGCCAGCGAGTCCTGCGAGACCCTTGATTATGTGAACAGAATTTTGAAAGAAGAACGTGATCTTGAGTTTGCGGCCAAACCATTAGAAACATCGCGTTTTCAAGTAGAAAATATCAAAATGGCCTACATCTTTTATGAGGATGGTCTTTCAGTCAACGTCATGTATACGGTTGATGACCCTAAGAAGCGGGCTGTTGGCTTTAAACTTTCTGAGGGGATGGAGATACCAAAGGAATTAGAAGGGAAGTTTAAGTTTGCCCGGCAAAAGTCTAAACTAGCTGGAACCATTCGGGGCTCATATTTTGTCATCAAAGGAGAATATTAAAGTACGCAAAAGCGAAAGTGGAGGAATCAGCCATTTTTTGAATCAGGATTTTCTCCATTTGGACTAGAAAATCCTGATTAAAGAACAAAAGCACAAGTGCCCTGGTCAGCAGCGTATAAATAACAAAACAGTTGAATAGAGCAAGAATCACTGTTTGCCCTGTGCCTATTTGTCCCAACAAAAAAAGACAAGTTCCAACCTGTCTTGTATGTAAAACTATTGCTTTTTATATATACTCTTCAAGCCGCGTTTGATGACATCAAAGAAACTTAATGATTGGACCATGTGACTTGGATCAACGTACTCACGAATTGCCCGCAAAACTTTTTTCGGTCTTTTGGAGGAAAATGTGAACGTTCCACTTCGCTTCGTTTGGATCGCATAGCGCGGAATCCATTTCCCTTTGAACATGACGGAAGCGATTACGTAATCAACTTCTTCCCAAGGAATTTGAATAAACTTACGAGCATCACGATCATTGAAGAACTCAAATCCTTTGTCTCCAATCATAATCTTGCCATAATCTGCAAGTCCCATATGTGAGGTTGCATTCATCACTAAATCGACTTTTGTATTGATTGATTGGACCATTTGATCCACTCCATTTCTTTCTTTTAATCATCAGCATTATTATACGGTGTTTTACCACTTCAAGCAAAAATACTTGGGACAAGTCCGAGGATTCTCTTCAAAATGATAAGAGGCCGATACAGCGCCCGGTAAATATCAACTAAGCATAGACACCAGATCCATTATTTGACTTTTGAAAAGGCCTAGGCTAAAAGCCTAGGCAAGAGTCTTGATAGATTACATTAAGTGGATTAAGTGGAAGACGATACCGACCACGAACAATCCAAGAATCATAACGATTGGGGAAACTTTCTTCCTCAACAACCACATGCAAAGAAGCGTTAACAGCAATCCGGCTAAACCAGGAATTAAGCTATCCAAGTTGTTTTGTAACGTCGTTATTTTAGTCGGTTCTAATGAAAGACCAGCAGCTTGCTGTTCCAACGCAGATTTAATCCCTTGCGCCCCTGAAGGTATTTTATCCCAGTCAATATAAGCACCTTTATCAAGTTTAACTTCAGAAACAGTTGGCGCGAATTTTACCGATACCCAACGGTTAACCAATGAACCAAGGATGAACATACCCAGGATGGATGCACCTTTTGTAATATCTTGAAGTAATCCGCCAGATAAGTCGTCCGTAATTTTAGAACCGGCTTTGTAACCAAATTCCTGCGTATACCACGTAAATGCCATACGAATGATATTCCATAGAACGAAGTAAATAATAGGCCCAAGTATGTTACCGGTCATCGCAAGAGAAGCGGCTAACGCACCAAGGATTGGTTTAACTGTGAACCAGAAAACCGGGTCCCCGATACCTGCCAAAGGTCCCATCATCCCAACTTTAACCCCTTGAATGGCTACGTCGTCAACGGGTGCACCATTTGCACGTTCTTCTTCAAGCGCTAAAGTTACACCAATAATTGGTGAAGCTACATATGGGTGAGTATTAAAGAACTCTAAGTGACGCTTTAGTGCATCAGCACGATCTTCTTTTGTTTTATATAATTTTTTGATTGCGGGAATCATTGAAAATGCCCAGCCACCGTTTTGCATACGTTCATAGTTCCAAGAACCTTGAATGAAAGTGGAACGCCACCAAACAGAAATACGGTCTCTTTTAGATAATTTCAATTCTTGTGCCATTTTTCATGTCCTCCTCCTTCTTAATAGTTATCAATAATGTCGCCTAGTGGATCCCCTGTGTTTTTGTTTCCACCATTACCCGAACCGCCTTGTTTGGAAAGCGCTAAATAGATAAGTGCAAGAGCCACACCGATAGCACCAAGACCAATAAGTGTGATTTGCGAAACCGTTGCCAATACGAAACCAATGGCGAAGAATGGCCATACTTCTTTTGTAGCCATCATGTTAATAACCATTGCATAACCAACAGCCACGACCATTCCCCCTCCGATTGCCAAACCGTCTGTCAACCAAGTTGGCATAGATGCAAGTAAGTCTCTAACCGGAGCCGCACCAATAGCTAAAATTAATGCAGCTGGAATTGC
The DNA here is from genome assembly GCF_016464375.1 of Bacillus renqingensis. Lineage (GTDB taxonomy): Bacteria > Bacillota > Bacilli > Bacillales > Cytobacillaceae > Neobacillus > Neobacillus renqingensis. The sequence goes on along the minus strand of NZ_JADDIU010000005.1, from coordinate 53,817 downwards.
AATACGTAACCCTTGCATGCAGATCGCAACGATATGCCACATTTCAACTTTCCTGATGTTCCCTTCTTTAGCTGCAGCATCCATAAAATGTACGAATGCTGTTGCAATTGTACGGCAGATGATTGTCAATAAAAGGCCAGCAACTGCGAGCGGAACAGCAATCGCGATTGCAGAAGATACACCGGCTTTACCAGCCCCGCTTAAAACTAAAATAATGGCAGATGCAACTGATGCTAATGCAGCATCCGGTGCTACGGCAGCTCCGATGTTTGCCCAACCTAGAGCAATCATTTGAAGGGTACCGCCTAAGATAAGACATGGTACTAAGTTTCCAGTAACTAAGCCGATTAACGTACAAGCAATGATCGGTTGGTGGAAGTGGAATTCATCCAAAATTCCTTCCATACCGGCTAAAAATGCTACGATAAAGACTAATATCATTTGAATAATATTTAAGTCCATGATGATTAATCCTCCCTTTTCTCCTGATCACCATCAGGGTTATTTTTGTTTGTTTAACTCCTCTTGAGCCCTCTTGATAATTTCGTCCATGTTGCCTTTTGAATCATTCGGAACTTTACGTACATCGAACTTCAAACCAAGTTTTTTCAACTTAGCGAAAGCATCAACATCATCCTGGCTAAAGGCCAACACCTTATTCGGTTGAACTTTACCAGGTGAGTGCGCCATAGAACCAACATTAATGGTCTGCAATGGAACACCGCCTTCAACCGCTCTCAGCACATCTTGCGGGTTTTCAAAAAGAAGCATCGCACGCTGGCCGCCAAAATGTTGATCATCTTTTGCAAGTTCGACCATTTTAGCAACAGGAACAACATGTGCTTTTACACCTGGAGGAGCAGCCTGTTGGATCAGTTTCTTGCGCAGGTCATCCTTGGCCACTGCATCAGACACAACGATAATACGTGTAGGCTGTGTTGTTCTTGTCCAGGCAGTTGCTACCTGTCCGTGAAGTAAACGAGAGTCGATACGCGCTAACACGTATTCAAATTTACCAGGGGCGCCTGCATTTAATGGTTTAGCAGCTGCAGCAGCAGATGTTTTTGGCTGTAATTCTTCAGGTCTTACTTTAACCCCTTCTTTAGCTGTGCCTAAAATATGTGCGGCAATTTCACGCGCTGTGTTCATTGAGAGCCGCGATGCAAATGCTTCAATCAACATTGGCAAGTTCATGCCGGCAACGATTGCCCATTTGTCCTTGTGTGCTTCAAACAAGCTGTTAGCTTGGTTGAAAGGAGTTCCACCCCAAAGATCGACTAAGAATAATACTTCATCTTGGTTGTCGAAAGAGGCGACTGCTTCTTTTATTTTTGCCTTTACATCATCAGGTCCTTCACTCGGCATCAATGTAACGGCTTTTACATTTTCTTGTTTTCCAAAGATCATCTCTCCGGATTGCAAGATACCATTGGCAAAATCACCGTGACTAGCAATGATAATTCCTACCATCTTCTTACCTCCCTATTCTTATTGTTACAGCTTAAATATATAAATAAGTTCTAGAGAACCTGTAACCAAAGTGAATGAATGCAGCAACTTTTCCTTTTTCCCTAACAGACTTGTGATACATTTGACACAGTAACACTCTTTTTTGTCGTCACTAATACTAATGCAACTATCGTGCCAAAAAAACTGTATTAAAACCACTGTTTTTATCAGTTTTTAACTAATACACAAAAAAAGATACACAAAACAATACAGTAAAATGTATTGTTTTGTGTATCGGTATCAAATTATTCCTTTGTTTAAAACGGTATTGGCTCCCATCTGAGAATACTTCCTATCTATTAAATGCCTAACAATAAAGCAACCTCTATTTGTGATAAGGTTCACCGCAGCTAGGTGAAGGGTATTCCCAATAGGTGATAACCTTACATTAAGCACTAAGTTGGTTATTGGTCGCCCATTCTCCTTTCAAACCTTTCTTTCTCGTCATTATACCCATCCATATAGCCTTTTCTTACATGGCTCTTCAGCTGTTCAGGAGATTTCGTTTCCTTTATGTCTGCTTGATCAAGTGTTATGATTTTTGCATATACATTTCCGTATTGATCCCGTAATTTTTCATCTTTATAAAAATTTATACCATTGTTCGAATCAAGCAATATTGCTTCTTGTTTTTTAAGACTTTGAATAAATGTAAACAGTTGATTGGAATAATCTCCAATAGACGATTCTTTTGCCGTTGAATGAATATAGATGCTTATCGGAACTTCAGCCTTTAACTTCTCATAATCCGGCTTTTGCTGAAACTTCCACCGTTTTTCTTGCGCATTGTCTACCGATGCAAACGCAAAGTAGCTTACATTTCCTTTTTCCGTTCCAAATGCTTTCTTAAGAGCAGGTTCCACTTCCTTTTGAACCCCTTCACTCAAGGCCCTAAATAAATAATTGTCGTATGGTTTGCATGTTGTTTTTCCTTTGGAAGTTGAATACAATTCACATGAAATCTCGGCACCCCATCCCTTCTCTCTGTCTTTTACCTTTACAGTAATATAAGGGGGTGCTTCTTCCGGCTCTTCTGGAATGATTTCAAAACCTGTAATTTGAACAATATTGCCATATGTATCTTTTACATATTCAATTAGCATGGAATCTTTTACTAGCTGTTTCTCTTCATTCGTTAAATGTTCCTTATCTATTATCTTTTCGACTTGACGATCCGTTTTTGCACTACAACCTGCTAATCCTAAAAAAAGAGAAAGACAGACGAGCAACCATTTCGTTCTGTTCATACTCATCCTCCTCGTACTCATCTTCTTCTACTATTACACATTTCTTTTAATGTACTGGTGTATGCTCATCATCGTTTTCATATTGCTAACTCGAATAGGACCGCTACGCCGATTCCTCCACCGCTACCAATTGCCGCTAATACATAGTTGACATTCTTTCGTCTTTGGACCTCGTAGAAAAGCCTTGTGATCATGATACTTCCCGAAGCTCCATAAGGGTGTCCTAACGTTAAAGCTCCTCCGCAAACATTTATTTTGCCATAAGGAATGGAGAGTTCTTTCATACAGGCAACTATCTTCGAAGAGAAGGCTTCGTTTATTTCAATTAAATCAATGTCCTCAATCGTTAACTGGTTTCTTTTTAATAAGGCTCGAATAGCCGGAATAGGGGCTGCCCCTGGATAATTAGGATGTACACCTGCGATTTCGCTATCCACAAATCGCAGGATAGGCTGAAAACCATTATTTATTGCCATTTTTTCTTCCATGACAAGAACAGCCGACGCCCCGTCATGAATACTACAACTGTTCGCTGCGGTAACGGTACCGTTCCTTTTAAATATCGGCCTCGCTCTTTTTAAAAGTACTTCGAGCTTTCTTTTTCTAAATAGTTCTTCATCCTGGTGGTAATCTCCAATTGGAATGATCTCTTGCGTAAAATATCCTTTTTCATACGCCTCCCAGCTGCGCTCGTAACTTAATAGTGCATATTCATCCTGCATCTCTTTTGAAATCGCATATTTTTCAGCTACATATTCTGCAGCAATGCCCATATCAGGGTCGCCAATTTTTTCAGGAGAAAATCTTGCTCTCGATGGAAATAAAGAGGTGCTTGTGCTTTCTACACCACCAGCAATGTAACAACGGCCTGCTCCTCCTTGGATATAGTAACATGCCATTCGAATCGCTTCTAATCCTGCACTGCATTGACGGTCAATTGTGAGTCCCGGTACAGAAAGAGGTAATTCTGCCTCTAAGGCAGCGAACCGGGCTACGTTTCCACCGGGTCCAACGACATTCCCCAAAATGATATCATCAATCTTTTCTTCTAATTCTGTCGCTAAATGCTGGAGGAGTGGAGCAACAAGCTCCTGTGGCTGTATATCCCGTAAAATTCCATTCATTTTCCCAATTGGTGTCCTTTTTGCATCGACAATTACCGCTCTATTCATCGCTCGTCACCTTGCTTTCCATTTGTTTTATTAGCTCAGCACGCGCGATCTTTCCGCTCGTTGTATAGGGCATTTCAGATAAAAACAACCATTTGCGGGGAATTTTATAAGAAGATAAATACTTCTTACACAGTCTTTTTAACTCTAATGGGCTCCCCTTTCCTTTCACTACTGCAGCCACAACCTGGCCCCAATACGAATCCGGCAGACCTATTACAGCAACCTCCTCGACATCTGGATGCAAGGAAATCACCTTTTCGATTTCTTCAGGAAAAATATTGATTCCTCCATATAAAATCATATTTTGCTCCCGGCCTATTATATATAAGTAACCATCTTCATCAAAATAACCGATATCATGGACCGTAGCCCATCCCTCTTCATCCCGAATCGAATGAACGTCCTTTCCCGCATGATCAAGGTATCCATCTATTACCAGTCTACTTCTTATATAGATTTTTCCAATCTCCTTATGCTTTGCTAGGCACTGATCTTGCAGCCGTATTTGTACTTCTACTCCGTAACAAGGCTTCCCGACACTTGCTGCCTTTTGCATACCATCCCGATCAGAAAGTACTGTAATGAAACTCAATTCACTGGCCCCATAAAACTCATACATCGTTATATTTGGGAATATACGATATATTTCCATTTTTGAACTTTCAGACCACTTTGCTCCCGATGAAAGGATTTTTATAAATTTATTGATCTGAACTCCCTGTTTCAGAAATGCTTCTATCATTGTTGGAACAACATACATCGTTGTAATGGGATAAGATTGTATCCATGAATGCCCTTCGATAGGAGAAAATTTATCTAATAGATAGACCGTTCCCCCTAAATACAAGGTGCTAATGGCTCCATAAAGAAAGTGAGAATGAATTAGGGCCCCAGGAATAAAAACATGCTCCGATTCATTTATTTCGAAATCAATACGGTTACAATCAAAGCTCGCCACCCATGAATCTTGGGAGCGGATAAACGCTTTGGGATTTCCGGTTGTACCAGAAGTGAAGCCAATATAAAAAGGCAAATTTTCTTGCGTATACCTAATTATGTTCACTTCAAACCGGGAGATTTCCCGTAAACTGTCATCCAAACTCGTTACATTTGGAATAATCTGTTTAATCCGATCGTAGATTTCTCTTGTTGTGACAATGATCGAAGGATTGGAAAGTTTTACTCTCTTTTCTAATTCAGTTGTTTTCCATTTCAAATCATAGGGAACCGCAATCCAGCCAGCCTTGGATGCACCTGCAAAGAGCTGCAGGAAAGGGATTCCGTTAGGCAGAAGAATTCCTATTGTTTTATTTTCTGAATCCAGTGAGTGGAGCCAATTTGCCGTTTGGTTGACCAATTCACTCCATTTTTGATAATTGATCTGTTGACGATTAGTATGGATGGCTATTTTGTTGGGAAAAATTTTAGCGGAAGTTTCATATGATTCAGTTATATTGCCCATCGTTATCACCTCTATTAGAAAAGCGCAAGGCGCCCTGATCAGCCTAAAGGCTAGCATAAGACGCTCCTGAATAGAAGGCGCTCTTTGCCTTCAATTCAGGAGTCTGTAGACTACCGAGGGGCTAGTTGCTCCTCGAAAAAGCGGTCGCTTTTCCTTCGTGCGATGCTAATGCTGCCGAAGCCTTCCTTGTGGAGCGCTCCAACTGAGATAAAGGAAACACGGTGAGCGCAAGCGAACCGATGTTGACTTATCGTAGGGCGGAGCGCGAAGGACACTAGCCGCTAGGGCGCTAGAGCTAGACAATTCTCAAAGTCGAAAATTTTATTCTTCTTATCTTTTAAAAAAAGACACATCAAGGTGTCTCTTTAGGATTTAACTATTTTTAGTTACATTATTAGAGTAGCTCGCTGCTAGTGATCTTGAAAAAATTGGGTGCTTTCTCAGTCTGTAAACTAAAATCGAAGCCAGTACAGCTTTTAACACATCCCCAGGAAGGAACACTAAACTTATTTTTACAGCATTTAATACTGAAATGTGCATGATCAATGCTTGAACAGGGATACCAATTAAATAGATAAGCAGGATTCCAACTGTCAGATTAATAAATAAAACATGCTGTAGTTTTAAATTTGCTATACGCGAGAATAGATATCCAATAACGAATGCTGTAATTGGCCAGGAAATTAAATAACCAACACTCGGTCCAACAAATACACTTAATCCGCCTCGACCTCCCGATAAGAGAGGTACTCCAGCAGCAACTAGCAGTAAAAAGACCGTTTGGCTCATTGCCCCTAATCTTGCCCCTAATACTCCCCCTGCGAGAAGTACACCTAGTGTTTGCAATGTAATAGGTACGGGTGTAAACGAAAGAGTAATAGGCGGAACGATACCAAGCGCACCCATAACAGCTGCAAACACCGCTACAAAGGTAATTTCTTTAAGATTCATTTTAACATTCTCCCAAAATAAGTATGTAATTAATTCAATTATGATAATATTCGTTTTCAAATTAAATGTCAACCAAATATTAAATATAGTTTACATTTTTCGTTTATTGGGAAAAATAAATTAAGCTGCACACCCACTGTCGATTTAACAAATGTCATATACATTGAATATCGGGATTATTATGTACTTAAGGATTAATAAGAGTAAATAAAGGAGGCATAATAATGTTTTTAAAGAAATTTGTAGACCCCTTACCCATTCCTCCTGTCTTAAAGGCAAAAAGAAAGCATAATGGAATCCCATATTATGAGGTAACGATGAAGCAAGTCAAGCAAAAATTACATCGTGATTTGCCGCCGACCACTGTTTGGGGGTACAACGGTATGTATCCTGGTCCAACATTCGAAACACAACGAAATCATCCTATTAAAGTCAAGTGGAAAAATGAATTGCCATTTGAACACCTGCTGCCTGTTGATCGAACCGTTCACGGTGCAGAACCCGATAACCCCTCTGTAAGGACCGTTGTCCATTTGCATGAAGGGCGGATTAGTCCGGATAGTGACGGATTTCCAGACGCATGGTTTACACAGAATTTTAAAAATGTTGGGCCTAATTTTGTACGTGAAGTCTACTATTATCCAAATTGCCAACGCCCTGCAACACTTTGGTATCATGATCATGCCGTAGGAATCACTCGTTTAAATGTTTATGCAGGACTGGCGGGCTTTTACCTACTCAGAGATAAAGATGAGGAAGATTTGAATCTTCCAAAGGGAAAATTTGAAATTCCGCTGGTTATCCAAGACCGTTCGTTTTATCCTAATGGTGAACTATTCTATCCAACTCAGCCAGGTCATGAACCACCTCCAAAACAACAGCCTGACCGACCATTAGATTCTAAGCTACCAAACCCATCAGTTGTACCAGAGTTTTTTGGCAATACCATCTTGGTCAATGGAAAAGTGTGGCCCTATCTGGAGGTTCAACCACGAAAATATCGGTTCCGTATCCTTAATGGATCCAATTCTCGTTTTTACCGTATCCGTCTAAATCCTGGTTTAGATTTTGTCCAAATTGGCACAGATGGAGGACTTCTCGAAAAACCGATTACATTATCCCAGATCATCCTTGCGCCAGCAGAACGTATCGATGTCATTATCGATTTTTCTAACTATAAAAGTCAAAATATTATCTTAACGAATGACGCAGAAGCCCCATTTCCTAATGGTCAAAAGCCTTCCGTTGACCTCAGACAGATCATGCAATTCCGTGTCAAACCAAAACTATCAAAACCTGACAAAAGTAAAATTCCAGCAAAGCTAAGTTGTTTCGCACAACTTGACCCGAAAAATGCTGTAATCGTACGAAAAAACATCTTAGTTGAAACAACCGATGATTTTGGGCGTCCAAAACCATTATTAAATAACATGATGTGGGATCAACCGCACCTTACAGAAACCCCATTAAATGGAACCATAGAAATTTGGGAGCTTTACAATACTACTACAAACACCCACCCTATTCACTTGCACCTTGTTAATTTTCAAATTTTAAATCGTGCGGTGTTTACTGGTGATCCAAATGGTCCTAATCTTTCAGTCGGTCCACCACAACCACCAGATTCGAGTGAGAGGGGGTGGAAAGATACTGTTCGTGCCAATCCTGGAGAGGTTACCCGTATCATTGTGCGATTTGGACCATTTACAGGAATTTACCCATGGCACTGTCACATTCTAGAGCACGAAGATCACGAGATGATGAGAATGTATGAAGTTCTTGAAAATCAGAACTTTACCCCGTCAGAGCCCTTTGCTGGTGAGTGTTCTAATGATTCATTCGCTCAGTGTTTTAACTCTGATAAACACAACCAACATAAACACTTTAAATTCTGGTCAAAAAACTGACACCTTTTTTCTTTAGGTGTCAGTTTTTTAATTTCATTACAGTTTACGATCTCATCCAGAGGTAAATTGCACATTTGTCTCAGACGATTTATATCGTAAAATGAACAAAATTTTAAATATCAAGTTTATAAGAAGTTATTTTAAGAACCCCATTTATTATGTTACGGTTCACCGTAACGTATTTAAATAAGGTTTTCCTCATAATAAATACACGATTATAGATAAACAGTTAGCAAACGGTATTGTACAGTAAGCTCTTGCCTCCACAATTTTTGGACTCACTTTTGTAACAGTACCCATGCTGTCTTCCACATAAAAAGTAGGTTTCGAAGGATTCATTTGGATAATCTGATAAGTTTACTCTTTAGATTGATATTAAAACCACAAGGACAAACATGTAATCCTTTATGGTCATTTAATGATATCTACTTGGCAACTTCTTGAAATTGCTCTTTAATCAATTCATTAAAAACATACTCCAAGTATAGTGATAAATTAGTAAACATCGCCTGTATGTCATCATTGGAAATAGTTACATCGTAATAGTGAACACTTTTCTGGAGTAAATCAATTTTTTTAGTTGCGTCAGTCCTACCTTTTTTAATATGTTTTACAAACATTTGCGGATTTGAGTTTTCAATTTTACTACAGCAATGATCAATAAATCCAGGTAGTGAATTACATTTTTCTTCAATTGTTTGGTTGTCATACTTAAGAACTTTTGATGCATACATTCTAAATACAAACTCAAGAAACATTCGACTTACAATATTAATAAAGAATGAATATTTTCCATTTTTATTTTCAGTAGCTAAAAAGAACATAAGTGCTTTTATTTTTTCTGAGTGGTCAAATATTAATTGATCTATATACTTATCCATAAATACTCTTGAAAGAACCGCTTGTTGTAGCATGACTACTGAATTTGATTTTGGAATTTTCAAGGTTATCTTTATAGTATCCTGCCAATAAATTAAACTTCTAGAACTATCTTTATAATATTTGTATGTGACAATATAATCCCCGGGCAAGTTATTTGGCTGTACGATACCATTAAATATAGTAAGTTGTTGGCATTCAATTGATAATAGTTCTAAATTGAACGACTTGCTATTTTCCACTAATAATTTTTCTCCCAAATCTACCGTTTGATTGGTAAAATAAACACTGTTATCATCCTTATTGATACCTATCTTCAAAGGTGTACTAGTGCTAACTCCAGACTCCTCAAACGAACTTTCTTTGGCTTCCCCATTAGATGATCCTTGATTACCCGCTTCTTCTGACATATATTTTCCTATTGGCGTTACATCATCATTGACACTTTCATCACTCGGTTGGTCTAGAAAATTCTGGTCCTTCTTGTTATATTCCTCAATTAATGGTATAAAGAAGGATTCAATATCAGCTGTCTTATTAAATAAACGAGTTAATGCGACACCCCTTTGTTTGCTTTCCTTTACACTTTGTTCAATCAAATAATTGATAAGTTCTATTTTTTCTTTCGTAATATTTGAACTCTCACCTTTATCCAAGCCTAATGTTTTCTTCATTTTTCTCGTATTAAAAAATCTTTGAATAGTTGAAAAATCTATTACTTTTGTTATGTCCTTCTTTAAGAGCTTCTCTGATAATTCTACAATAATCAATGCTGTTGATTTCTTCTTGTTAATTCTCTCTTGGAAAATTTCTTTTTCTTTTGCCGACCAAGCCTTAAGCCCTCTACCTTTGTCTTCACCCGAATGGATTCTTTTCATCATTAAAAAAGCCTGCTCTTCAGTTGTGATATAGCAATGAACGGATGTTTCTATTACACCTTGATTATTTGAAATTAAATTTTCAATTCTTTTCATTAAAGCTTTATCGATACTAGATAAAATAGTAGGAGTATTCAAAAATTTTAAACATGCAATTCTTCTATTGCCTTCATAAACAACGTATTTATTTTTCTTTGAGTCGAAAACTAATATAGGCAAATTTGAACGCATCAATCCGTTTTCATATATATCTTTTGCAAGGTTGTACATATATTGTGAACCAACTTTATTAATTAGTTTCTTAATAGTATCTATTTCGTTAATCCCAACATCATGGCGGGGATTTTCAACAAAGTTTAAGATCTCAGAAATCCCTACAGATCTATATTCATTAGTAATTGTCATTCCTAGCCCACCTTAACTTCGCTATTCTGCAATATTTTTATAAATTCATTTTCGTTTTCTAATCGCAGGATTTTTTTTGAAAAGAACATGTATTCCGAACCGTTCTTTTTCTCCTGCAAAGTATAGGATAAATTAAAAGTTAGAGAATCAAATTTAGAATAAAACTGTTTGATTTCATCGGCTGTGTCATATGTTACAATCCACTTACGGTTTCTCAAAATATTACTTATTGCTTTAGCTAAGTTTTCATGATCTCCATGGTTATAAAAATTTGTATATAATCCTCTACCTTTGTTGTAATATGGCGGATCAAAGAAAGTAAACGAATTTCTCGTCTTGGTTATTTCCGATTCAATAAAATCCATAGCGTCCATATTGAATAATTTAATAGCATCCTTGTATGTCGAGATTTTCAAAATCCTATCAATTAAATCGTCCTTATTAAACCTACAATTAATCAGGTAATCTCCAGTTTGTCCTAAACCGCCAATAGGTCCTGCTTTATCAATAATTCCCGACCTATTCACACGATTCAGAAAAAAGGTAGACATACCTACTGTGAGTGGGTCATGATTAAATATATTTTCCCTAATTGACTTTTGTTTATGCCATTCCTCTAAAGTCACAGGAGTTTCCCGAATTAGCTTGATAAATTCATCTGTCCTATTTAATACGTTATCCCAAAAACAATAAATTGAAAAATCGTAGTCATTAATGATTACTCTTTTTACTACGCCATTAAATAACAGTGCAAAAGAGAGAGCTGAGCCACCTGCAAAGGGCTCAATATATGTGGAGCTGCTATTTTTCCGGACCAGCCTACTAATAAATTGATATAATTTATATTTTCCCCCTGGATATCTTAAAGGCGATGGATTCATCAATTACTTCACTACTTTCTTTGCAAATCTCCATAATTACGAAAAAACGCAATATATAAATATAGTATAGCATTTTGTAAGAATTTGAAATATCCATTCTCGTAAAAATGATGAAATTAGAGTTTAAATTGCGAGGGATACCCTCACCCACTTCTTTTCTATCAGTTTGTCTGTAACTACTGTTCAATTTATCCCTATCACGGCTTCCATTATTAGTTTTCTAAATGTCAGTCCCTTTTTTATTAAAAAGGGTGTAAGCTAGAAAGTACGTCAATGCCGATTATCTTTTCCGCTTTGATTTTTTGTATCAAGGTATATAATAAGGAAGTGTTGATAATCTTTGCCTCCTAGGAACATTTTTTTGAAATCTGTAGCCTTCTTTTAAGGTCTTAATATACCCTCTTTGTAAACATTCTTTATTTATTTACCAATTTTAGTAGTACAATATTGATTCGTTATATCGGTAGTTTCTTTACTTCCTTTTCAACCCCAACAAATAGCAGTTGTAACTGATTACTTGTAAATACAAATTCATTTTCCATTCCTTAAAATTGAAATAGCCCTAATTCCAAAAAAGGAATTGAAGCTATTGTTATAGAATATACTCTACTAATATATTAATGAGTATTCATTTATTTCCGTTATGAGATAATGTTTTACTTTTTTGTGAATCTATTCAGAAAAATAGAAAGGTGAAATTAAGATGCAATACAAACATTCAAGAATTACTAGATTAGCAAAAGACTTAGAGGGCCTTACAAACGGACAAATCCATTGGATTGAAAAAATTATAAATCAGTTAAAAGGGCCACATAGATACAATTGTCTTTTAGAATCAGACCTTGTAAATGAGGTATTCCTTGAAAACTTTGGTGATGGACTAAGAATACATCATTGCTTTTCCTCAGAAGCCTTTTCAAAGGATAAATTTGAATATTTAATGGAACGTGTGGCAAATATGTCCGGCTTTACGGCAAAATTAGCTCCAAAGGGTAACCCTGGACACGACATAACTATCAATAATATTAAAATCTCATTAAAAACCGAGGCTGCCAAAGCAATAAAAATTGATGAAATACACATTTCTAAGTTTATGGAACTAGGCAAAGGAAATTGGGGCAATAATATTAACGATCTAAAGGGACTTCGAGATCAATTTTTTAAACATATGTCATCTTATGACCGCATTTTTACTCTTAGGCTAATATCACGTGCACCCCGGTGGCATTACGAGTTGGTTGAAATACCAAAGGATATATTGATGGAAACAAGGTTTGGAGAATTCGAAATGATGTTTAATAGTAAGCAATTCCCAAAACCTGGTTATTGTCGTGTCTTTAATAAATTTGGTCAAAGGCTATTTGAGCTTTATTTCGACGGTGGTGGCGAAAGAAAACTTCAAATTAAGCACTTATTAAAAGAGATCTGCATAGTCCATGCCGAATGGATTTTTGAAGTCCAGGAAATCTTATAAAAATCCAGGGTTGGAATTTTTGATTCGACGTTCTGCTATCTCAGCATATTCTTTATTTAATTCAATACCTACACATCTTCTACCAGTTTCAATTGAAACTTGTCCAACGGTTCCTGAACCAAAAAACGGGTCAAGAACTAGAGAATCTTGCATACTACCAGCTAATATACTTATCTCTGCAAGCTCAGGTGGAAACACTGCAAAATGTGCTTCTTTAAAAGGTCTGGTGTTAATATTCCAAACGGTCCGGCGATTTTTTAACGATCCGTTTACACCAGGCTCTTTTATTGCTTCATAATCATAATAATATTTTTCAGATTTAGATAACAAAAATACATATTCATGAGATCGTGTCGGTCTATCTTTTACCGACTCGGGTTGACAATTTGGCTTATTCCATATTATGTCTGAACGTAAATACCATCCATCTGCTTGTAAAGCAAATGCTAATTTCCATGGAACACCAATCAAATCCTTGTTTTTTAGTCCTTCTGGATTAGGTGGGCGATATGACATTGCCCTCGCAGCGTTTTTCTTATCACTATCTCTCCAGCCTCGATTTCCGCTTGTATAAGAATCCCCGATATTTAGCCAAAGTGTCCCGTTATCTTTTAATGTTCTTCTGACTTCACGAAAAACTAAAACTAGATTTCTTATATAATCTTCAACATTTTGTTCAGCACCTATTTGACCATCTATACCATAGTCGCGGAGCCCCCAATAAGGTGGACTTGTAATACAACATTGGAATATTTGGTCAGGAAAACGGGAAAGAACCTCCCTAGAATCCCCAATTATGATATTACATGGGTTTTTCAAGTTAGTCTTTAATTTAAGTTCATATATATCAATAGCCAAAGTATTCTGCCTCCTTGCATTTTATTATCTCATATAAATTGGTTTAATTTCATAATCCATCTATTGGTAATACAAACCAAGACTTTATCTAAAACTCATTTTTAATAAAATAGAACCTCAGCAGTATCCCTTTTAGTACTAGCTACTTTTATTTTATCAAACATATGTTCCCTATTGCAATATATTTGATAAAAGTGAAAATTCCGAACAGCTTTAACAAGGTAATTTCTAATGCAATCCTCTTGTTCGGGCTGTTGGCAGTAATGATGCAAGTCATACGTAGCAACTATCTCATTAGCCGTGTTTCCGAATAATACCCATTATAATTACACTTTAAAAACCTCATTCACTTATGATAAGGTTCCCCCCGATTAATCCGAAATGCCCGATAAATTTGCTCCAGCAAAATTAGTCGCATTAGCTGGTGGGGGAAGGTCATCCGCGAAAAGGACAACTGTTCATTGGACCGCTGCAATACTTCATCACTTAAACCTAAGGATCCGCCAATGACGAAGGCAATTTTGCTTTTTCCGTAAGTCGCAAGCTTATCCAGCCTATCTGCCAGTTCCTCGGATGACAGCATTTTTCCTTTAATCGCCAAAGCAATCACATATGTATCCGCACTAATCTTTGCTAAAATCCGCTCGCCTTCTTTTTGCTTCACTTGAATCATTTCCAGCTCGCTTAATTCCTCCGGTGCCTTTTCATCTGCTACTTCCACAATTTCCACCTTGGCATAAGCAGAAAGTCTCTTGACATACTCTTCCATCCCCAGCTTCAGGTACTTTTCTTTTAATTTTCCAACCGTAATAATCGAGATATTCACAATCCACAGCCCTTTTCAACGTAATTACAAACAGCTTACAAACAAGATATCCACAGAAGTTATCCACATATACACATTTTTTATCCACATCTTGTATGAAATCATTTGTTCGCCACTAAATATACAGCTGTTTTTTGACAGAATTCACAGCTTGTTGATAAGTTATCCACAGCTATTTTCGTTAATACCGGAAATGTCTCGTATTCGTCCACAATTACATCGAGTCCCAGCTCTACATGTTCCTCACAACAATAAATCATCTCTATCCTTCACCTTTCTCGTAAATCATCATACATCACAAAGCATCCGTCAAAGGAAAAACAGGAAAGTGAGCCTATCACCTTCCTGCTGCTGTTTATTGCATTTTTTCTCCAGTTAACGTTAACGTGGTCTCCTGCAGTTTTCCTTTGCGATAAAATTTAACCTTCATTTTTTCGCCAATTTTCTTTTTCTGATACAAATGCTTCCTTAAATCAATCACATCATTGATTTTGGTACCATCCATTTCAACGATAACATCCAATTCCTTTAAGCCCGCTCGTGCAGCGGGGGATCTTGGCACAATCTGACGAATCGCGACACCAGAGGTCACATTGTGTGGCAGCTTCAGTGCTTCTTGCTGATAGTAGGCAGGAATTTCATTAACCGACTTTAGGTCCACCCCCATATACGGGCGTTTCACACTGCCAAAGGTCTCGAGGTCGTGAATGATTGGTTTAGCCGAATTAATCGGAATCGACAAGCCAATTCCTTCTACTGCGTTCTGGGCAATCTTCATCGAATTGATCCCTATTACTTGGCCCGCCATATTAATGAGAGCACCGCCGCTATTCCCCGGATTAATTGCCGCGTCCGTTTGTAAAACCTCTGACTGCCAGTCAACTACCCCATCCTGATTGATATCCACGGGAATCGTCCGTTTTAATCCTGAGATAATTCCCTGTGTAACGGAGCCAGAGAAGGTAGGACCAAGCGGATTCCCGATGGCAATCACCGGTTCTCCCATTTTCAAACGGTCAGAATCGCCGAATTCAGCTACCTTTTTTACCTTTGCAGCATCAATTTCAAGAACGGCTAAATCAGTCCAAATATCACTGCCCAGAAGCTTAGCGGGAATCTTCGTCCCATCGGATAAGCTGACCTCCAGCCTTGACGCATCCTCTACCACGTGATGGTTTGTCACGACAAAGGCCCTGTCGCCAGCCTTCTTATAAATGACACCTGAGCCGGTTCCAGCTGTTTCATCAGAACCATTTCCCTTACGATTACTATCATCGAACCAAAAGCTCGTGGATTGGATATTGTTAATTCCTACAACCGCATCAGCTGTTTTATTGATGGCGTCGGTTGTATTGGTTTTTACATCATAAGAAACCTGCTGATGAACGATATTTTTCCCGGTTTGATCTGTGTTTGTTTCCGCTGCCCTTTGATCTGTTTCTACTTTATAGGGGAGCATTCCTTTGTTGGATAAGGTGGGAACAGCAATGATGACTAAAATGGCCCCGAGGATTGCACCAACCAGGCTCGCAATGAAAATTCCACCTTTATTTCCCTTCTGTTCTTTGTATCGATTTGGTGAATGATCATCATAGTACCCCATCTTTACACCATTCCTCTCTTTCGACATGATTGCTACCATCTATTTTTAGCTTATCACTATAATTATACTCTACTAACACAGATTTTCTAAAAAATCGCATTTAATTTAGAAAACCGCAAGCAATCTGGCCAGCGGTGTATGGTCTCCTCGAAAAAGCTATCGCTTTTCCTTCGTACAATGCCAATGCTGCTGAAGCCTTCCATGTGCAGCTGGACAATTCTCAATCGAATGATATAAATTCTAACCCCATAAAAAAGAGTGAGGGTACTTTATAAAAAGTAACCTCTCCCGATAGGAAAAAGGGGGAAAGCGCCGCAAAATTTCACCATATTTTTTTTAGACCGCTGTCAAAATCGTTGGTGTTTTGGGATCTGTATCATAAAGCTCGATTTGTTCACCGACCATAATCCCACGGCTCTCTAACGTTTGAGCCACCGACATTCTGGCCAAATCCTTCATATTGTTGTCCTGGCTTAAATGGGCAAGATACACCCTTTTGGTTCGATCCCCGATTACTTCACTCATGGCAATCGCCGCATCTTCATTGGAAACATGTCCAACATCACTGAGAATTCTCCTCTTAATATTCCAAGGATACCGCCCCATCCGCAGCATTTGCACATCGTGATTTGACTCAAAAATATAAACATCCGCATTCGAGATAGTCCCCTTCATCCGGTCACTGACATACCCTGTATCCGTAATCAAGACGAGCTTCTTTCCGGAATGATGGAAGGTATAAAACATCGGCTGGGCCGCATCGTGCGAGACACCAAATGATTCAATGTCGATGGAACCAAAGCTCTTTACCGATTCCATATTGAACACAAACTTCTGCCCAGTAGGAATCGCACCGACAGAATTCTCCATTGCTTTCCATGTTTTCTCATTTGCATAGACTGGTAATTTATATTTACGGGCCAGGACGCCAATTCCTTTAATATGATCAATATGTTCATGCGTGACAAAGATGGCGGAAAGCTTACTTAGCTCACGATCAATTTGCTGAAAAAGTCCCTCCATCTGCTTGCCGCTTAAACCTGCATCCACCAGGAAGGAGTGTTCATCAGACTCCACATACAGAGCGTTCCCCGTACTCCCACTGGCTAAGATGCTATACGAAAAAGACATTCAAACTCACTCCACCCTCAATTTATCATCATTTGTAAAATCAATAATTTGGCCCTCAAAGGCATTCACAAACAGACTTTCCTTTCCATTTACTTCAAAGCGCCATGTGGGAGCTAATACTTGCGATGCTGCTAACTGAACAAGGGTCGAATACCCCAGCTCAATTTTGGTAATGTTGCTTTTCGGTTTCAGTGCTCCTTTTTGATGTAAGGTTTCAATTGCTTTTAATGGAGTAAGGAGCTCCTCTTTAGCCGTCAACACTTCCATTTCTTCCAGATAGCTTTGCTGGTACGAAACAATTTGTTTTTTTTCATTATATTTAAAGGTAATCATCCCATTTATATTTTGATAGAGTGGGAAGGTTTCGTATGTCTGGAAATAGGTAATCGTCCGTTGCTCATCATTTCTTTCCCAAAATTGATAATGCTCTCCATAAAGCACATTATCCTTCAAAAAGGTGGCAAGTTCAGCAGGTTCAAACTTGGAACTTAACTGAAACGGCTTCTCAAGATTCACAATAAGGGTCGTGCTTGGTACCTTTAAGGCCACCTTTTGTTTCTTTAGCTTCTTAATATCCTCCTCTGTAAAGATTTTAGGCTTAGCACTAAGATATTGGGCTTTCATTAAGGTTTTTGGAATTTCGCCATATTTAATTTCATCTGCCTTCAATTTCTCTTCAATGGAGGCTCCGGTGATCACTTCATATTTGTTGGCATCGAGGATTTTCATGAATTGAAATAAAAGATAAACATCTAAGATTAAGAATGTGATGATAAAAATCGTCTTTATTTTACTCCAATCCATGCTCAAGCTCCCCCTAGGTCTTCTAATGTAATAAGCTCCCATGTATGATTATAGCGATAAAACCAGGCAGGTTCTAAAAGGATTAACCTATTTTCTCCAGCATCCCATTCCATCCGGTAGCCTAATACCATTTGTTCCAGAAGCTCAGGTTTAAAATCCCGCTTTTTTTGTAAAAAATCCAATGCCTTGTAGCCTGAAGGAAGGATCACGTTCTTTGCTTCTGTTGTCAGCGGCAATTCCAAAGAGATGTTAGGACGAATATATTTATTTATTTCATTTTGACCCCACACCTCATTAATTTCGGATAGTCCACTTTCATTAAATACAGGATAGCCTTCCCTGCTGTAGATACGGAAGGTAACCATCCGTTTATATTCGTCTTTAGCAACATAACGAAATGCGTCGGTCCATCCGCCATGTTCATTCACAAAATCAATGCTTCGCTTTACTAAATCATAGGATTTTTCAACATAATTATCCTCGGCCGTCGGATTCACATACGAGAGCATGTCAGTATCATAATTAATCGTCATTTTACTCGAATCATTTGTATACTCTTCTCCGTTCGAAAATACACTTTTTTGCACAAAACTTGGATCACTGAAAAGCGCCTCTTTAAACTCATTTGAATCAAGGGTGACAGGTAAATACTTATACCTCGTCATCTTTGTTTTCTCCTCAGGCAGGAAAATCGTTCGTGTATCTGATGCCTTAAAGGCAAAGAAGCGAGGAAACTTGCCTCCTTTAAAGAAACCGTGATTAAACGCGTTAAGATTAGCTGATGAAATATGACCTTCATAAATCTGCTGATGCTCTGACGAAACGAAATAAACAATCCCGTTTTCTTTTCCGGAATTTTCAACATTAATAATGATTCGATCAAAGTTAAACGATGGTATTTTTCTTCCCTCAATATTCAAGACACTGCGGTATAATTCAATCGGTACTTCCCCTGGAAAAATCACTTCCGCATGGCCGTCACTATGAATGAACTTGTTGAAGTCTTTCAATTTATCTGTTTCATTTTTTATATCAAAAATAGACCACTTACTTAATTCATTAATAATTTTATCTAATTCTCCATTTTGATTCGTTCCATAATGTTTCCCATCAATATGAAATAACACCTGTTCCGGGCGGATAATTTTTTGAACCTCTTGTTTTTCATTTAATGTAACTTCTTTTACATATTTACGGCCTTCCATTTTTTCATAATTAGGCTGGTAGGTCCAAAGACCCCAAGTAAACAAAATACTAATCAAGACTAAGATGATTAAAATAATCGACTTTATATTTTCATATCTCATGACCATTCATCCTCTTCGGCACGCTCATACGGCAGAGAAAACGAAAATGTCGTTCCCTTTCCTTCTTTGCTTGTCACCCAAATTCTGCCGCCATGGGCAGAAACCATTTCCTTTGCAATGGCAAGTCCTAGTCCCGTACCGCCTAATTTCCGGGTTCTTGCTTTATCTACGCGATAAAAACGGTCAAAGATTCTTCCAATACTTTCTTTTGGAATGCCAACTCCTTG
Source organism: Bacillus renqingensis (assembly GCF_016464375.1). Lineage (GTDB taxonomy): Bacteria > Bacillota > Bacilli > Bacillales > Cytobacillaceae > Neobacillus > Neobacillus renqingensis. The sequence goes on along the minus strand of NZ_JADDIU010000005.1, from coordinate 34,296 downwards.
ATCCGTTACACTAATAACGATTGTGTCCTCTTTTTCTTTTAGCGAGAAGGTAACCTTCCCGCCTTCTGGTGAATACTTCAAGGCATTTGAGATAATATTGTATAACACTTGTGTCATCTTATCCTCATCAATTTCGACAAAGATGACATGGTCTGGAAGCTTCCGTTTGAAGGTGACATTTTGTTGTTTGGACATTTCGAAACGGTCGATAATCCGATTATAGAACACAACAAAATTCACCCACTCCTTATTCAGTTTATAATCCTTACTATCCATTTTGGATAACTGTAATAAGTCGTTCACAAGGCGGATCATTCTTTCTGTCTCCGTCCGGGTTACTTCCAAAAAGTTTGGAGCGATTTCTTCATCTTGCCATGCCCCGTCAGCAAGTGCCTCCAGATAACTCCGCATGGTTGTTAACGGTGTCCTAAGTTCATGAGAAACATTCGCGACAAACTCTCTTCTTTCAGCATCAATTTTTTCCTGTTCGGTAATGTCATGTAGTACAGCAATTAATCCATTGACAAATCCAGTTTCTTTTTGAATCACGGAGAAATTTGCCCGAAGGATATAGGGTTTGGTCTTCGTACTATAATCCAATATCAATGAATCCTTTTCTTCCAACAAATCCTCGAATGTGTTGCTGTCCTCTATGCCTAAGACAGACTCTATCGGCTGGGATAGAATTGTTTCACGTGAAACATTCAACATATCGGCGGCAGGTTCATTAATTAAAATAACCCGGCCTTTTCGATCGGTTGCAATCACGCCATCTGTCATATAAGACAGGACAGATGCCAGCTTTCTCCGCTCGCCTTCGGTCATCGCCTGGGCTTCTTGAATTTTCTTTGTTAAATGGTTAAACGAATTGGCAAGCATTCCAATTTCATCATTGCCGTACACTTTAACCTTCCTGGAAAAATTCCCCTTAGCCATCGCCAAAGCCTGTTTCTTCATATCGGCAATCGGCTTGGTAATGGTTTGGGCTAATAAAATCCCTAACACGGCTGTAATCGATAAGGCAATGGCCGTTCCTGTTGCAAAAATGCTATTAATCGTCTGCATTTGGGCAAATACACTTTCAATTTTAGCAACAATATAAATGGCGCCAAGTACCTTTTTACCAGATTTAATCGGGGTGGAGAGGACCCAAATTCGATGGCCTGTATGTGGGTCAATTTGGATGACACTTTGGTCCTCCTCTAATACCATCGATTGTTTAATCCGGAGCTCTGTTGTTCGCTGACCGACAACCCCCTGATTATTCTCTTCAGATGTACCAAGAATCTTTAAGGATCTACCTTCGATTACCTGCACTTCTGAAATATCCCCCGCTTTAAAATCTCGAAGGATTTTTCCAATACCTTCTTCAAGCGTGGGATCTTCAGGTGTCCTTTCTTTTTCCATTTCCTCGCGAATATTATAGGCAAGCAAATTCACCCGCTGTTTAATCGATGTTTGGAAATTGGTCCTTAATGTTGTTTCAAGCTGCTTGACAAAATAGACACCAATCACTTGCATCGCTACTAAAATAAGGAGAACATAGATGATCACAAATTTTACATGTATAGATCGAAAGAAACCAACCTTTTTCACCAGTCATTACTCCTGTTCAGGATTTCGTAAATAATATCCCACCCCACGTCGAGTGACAATCCATGTTGGATGGCTCGGGCTATCCTCAATTTTTTCCCGAAGACGTCTTACCGTTACATCCACGGTTCGGACATCGCCGTAATAGTCGTATCCCCATACGGTTTGCAGCAAGTGTTCCCTTGTCATTACTTGGCCAATATGTTTGGCTAAATAAAAAAGTAATTCGAACTCCCGATGTGTAAGTTCAATCGTTTCCCCACGTTTTGAGACGATATAGGCATCCGGGTGGATTACAAGAGATCCGATTGAAATTTCATTTGTATCCTCCTCTGTATCAGACTGAGAGATGACTTGCTGATGCCTGCGCATGTTCGCCTTTACGCGGGCAATCAATTCCCTTGTGCTAAATGGTTTTGTTACGTAATCATCGGCACCAAGCTCCAGCCCTAATACTTTATCAATTTCTGAATCCTTTGCCGTCAACATAATGATAGGCATTTCATATTTTTTTCGGATTTCACGGCATACTTCCATACCATCTTTTTCAGGTAACATGATATCAAGAAGGACAAGGTCCGGTTGAACTTCCTCTACTAACCTCAGTGCATCGTTCCCGTCATATGCACAGTGAACGATATAACCTTCTTTTTTTAGATTAAATTGCAAAATATCGGCAATGGGCTTTTCATCATCCACTATGAGAATTTTCTTTTCCATACTTTTTACTCCTTTCGATGAGCGATAAACTTTCTATCTATCTTCACAAGCTGCAAAAAAGTCATAATGATTCTAGTTTACTTTACCATTATTTCAGCCTAAATTCATCCACTACAATTATTTTACAAAAAAGCGGGTGTATTTGCTTCTATTATGATTATAGGAAAATTGAAAAGCCCCCAGCTTTCGCTGGAGACTTCTTATTTATTGACATATTTCAACGGATTCACTAGGCCGCCATTTTTATATACTTCAAAATGGAGGTGGACTCCTGTGGAATCCCCTGTTGACCCCATAATCCCAATTGCCATCCCTTTTGAAACGGTTTGCCCGGCTTTGACCTTCAGTGATGACATATGACCATATAACGTCCTGTATCCATTTTGGTGATCGATAATGATTCGATTTCCATAGCCGTTACCCCAGCCTGCAGATACCACTATACCATTATCAGCTGCTTTTATTGTTCTATCACTTGGTCTGGCAATATCGATTCCTTTATGTAATTTCCCCCAACGATATCCCATTTGGCTGGAAATATACCCGCCTGCTGTTGGCCAGGCAAAGCTTCCTTCACCATGGGAAGGGATCACTTTCGTTCCTTTAATGATAATCCGCTTTACCGGCTGTTTAAGAATTTGTTTGCTTATCTTTTCCTTCTTTGTTTCAGATCCATTTTGTTCGGTTATCTTATAGGTAACAGATTGATTGCCATGTTCACCTTCTTGTTTTATCTTTGTTTGTCCTTTCGGCATAGCTGAATCTTCAACTGTCTTGGTGGTGTATGGTATCGTTTCCTTTTGATTGGTTTCCTTTTCCACGATTACTTCTACAAAAGGGGCAGGTTCCGTAATATTTATTTTTTGACCGATTTTTAAAAGCGTTTCCTCTGTTAATCCCGGGTTCAGTTCTAAGATTTCTCCCAGCTTTAAATCGTGTTGATGGGCAATCGTTTCGAGCACATCACCCTCTTGAACCTGATACTCTTTTTCTTGTAATGTCCCTTTTTGCAAATAGATGAGGGCATCTTTAAGGGACATCATTTTTTCAAGCTCTACCGTTTGCTCTTCAATTGAAACCTTTTTTGATAAACGAACATCTAGTAAACGGGTTTCATTTTCCTTCAACGGGGGTAAGGAAGTATTGTCTAAAGCTTTTCTAGCCTCGAGCTCATCTAATTGGTCCTTGGTCACATATTGAAGTTTAAGGTCTTTGATAACCTCTTGGGCTGTCTCTTTGCTATCGACGTAAGCTACAGGCTTTCCGTCAATGATAATGGCTGCAGCCTCCATTTTCAGCTGAAATACGTCCTTTATGGGTTGGCTTGTTTGATGGTTGTTTCCTGCAGGATAAATAGTACGTTCGGGTATGTATTGAATTTTTGGAGCTGTTTTTATATGGTAATCATTTGCTTTCGCTGTTTTTTCAGCCATGATCTGGTCGACTAATTTTTTATTGGCCACATTTCCTGCATATGTACCATTGACATACACTTGATATGTTGTTGTCTTATCAGAGTCGGCAAATGCCATTGGACTGTTGCTAAGGGCGAGTGTTGTAGCAGTCATTGTTGAGATAATGGCAGTCTTTCCAATTAATTTTGACCTAAATCTTTTATGTAAAAATGACATGTTTTCCTCCTAAAAATCTGAACAACCTCTTAGTTGAAAGTTTTCTGTCTTTTACTTTACCATAGTTTTATTTATAAAAATTGTGAGTCTCAATACTGTAACCGTATTGTATCATCGCTGATATTTTTCTATTTTTTTTGAAATATTTCGGGTAACTTTCTCCATTTTTTTTGGGGGGGAAATCACTCAAAAAAGGCTGTGGTGCTATACCAGGAGATAGAAAATTGCTTATAAAAACCCTGCATAAATATGCAGGGTTTTTATAGTGGATGGCTCAGGACGGAATCGAACCGCCGACACAAGGATTTTCAGTCCTTTGCTCTACCGACTGAGCTACTGAGCCATATTAATTTTAGTTTTCTACAATAAGCGTTAGGGTTAGTCCTTCGCCCCCATCTCAGGAAGCTTATTCTAGATGCTGCTCGATGGGTGCGCTGAAGCTATTCAAAGCAGCTTATTCGGGCGTGCTCTACCGACTGAGCTACTGAGCCATATTTCAGTTTGTTTGCCATGTTTATGACGACGATATTCATAATAGCATGGTAATATCCACTGTGCAACACTTTTTTTATTATCTTCTAAAAGAGACATCTACTTTTCTTTTAAAATTTTTCTATGGGACAGTTTCTGTTGGTTTACCATCTATTTTGTCCCATAGCACTGTTCTATGGGACACTTTCTTCGGTTTCTCCACCTGTTTTGTCCCATAGAGAGCCTCTATGGGACAGTTCCCTAAAATTTATCATCGCTTTTGTCCCATAGGACCAAGAAATTCCTATTTATAACAGACCCTAACAAATCAACCAAGCATAAAAAGAAGCCTTCCAACTTTAGAGGGCTTCTTATGATAATTATTAGATCTGCCGCCACGGGCTGCGGACAACATTTGTTTGTGTCCGGTCTGGGCCGACGGAGAATGTCGACAACGGAATGCCTGTTAGCTGGGTAACGCGCTCAACATAGTGGCGGGCATTAACAGGAAGTTCATCCAATGATTTAACCGCGGTAATGTCTTCAGTCCAGCCTGGTAGTTCCTCGTAAATCGGCTCACATTGAGCCAAAACTTTAAGGCTTGCCGGATACTCTGTAATAACCTCATCGTTATAACGGTAAGCCGTGCAAATTTTTAACGTTTTAATTCCGGTTAACACGTCAATCGAATTGAGAGACAGGTCCGTTAATCCGCTGACACGGCGGGCATGGCGAACGACCACACTGTCAAACCAGCCGACCCGGCGCGGACGACCTGTCGTTGTACCATACTCACGGCCAACTTCACGAATTTGGTTGCCAATTTCATCATGCAGTTCTGTTGGAAATGGCCCGTCACCGACACGAGAAGTGTACGCTTTACAAACACCCACGACATGGGTAATCTTCGATGGTCCAACCCCAGAACCAATGGTAACACCGCCGGCAACAGGATTGGATGAGGTAACAAATGGGTAGGTGCCCTGGTCGATATCCAGCATCACACCTTGAGCCCCTTCAAATAAGACACGGCGGCCTTCATCTAACGCATCATTTAACACCACCGATGTATCACAGACATATTGCTTAATTTGCTGGCCGTACTCATAGTATTCGTTAAGAATGTCTTCCTTTTTAAAGCCTTCAACTTCATAAATCCGCTCAAATAAACGATTTTTCTCTGCTAAGTTTTGTTCTAGTTTTTCTTCAAATACTTCATGGTCAAGCAAGTCAGCAATACGAATGCCAACGCGGGCAGCCTTGTCCATATAAGCAGGGCCAATTCCCTTCTTTGTTGTCCCAATTTTATTGTCACCTTTGCGCAATTCTTCTACTTCGTCCAATTTTAAGTGATAAGGGAGGATCACATGGGCCCGGTTGCTAATCCTTAGGTTATCCGTTGTAATGCCCTTTTCATGTAAATACGCAAGCTCGGCAACAAGTGCCTTCGGATCAACGACCATTCCATTCCCGATGACACTGATTTTTTCTTTATTAAATATCCCTGATGGAATTAAGTGGAGTTTGTAGGTTTCTTCATTAAATTTAATGGTATGGCCTGCATTGTTACCACCTTGATAACGCGCAATTACCTCCGCATTTTCAGAAAGAAAATCGGTAATTTTCCCTTTTCCTTCGTCTCCCCATTGTGTACCAACAACAACTACTGATGACATGAAAGGCACCTCCGAAATATTCACTTCTAGGTAATTAAATACTTAACACCACCTTAGTGTACCAATTTCACCACCAAAAATCAATTAAACACGAACATTTTCTATGAAAATTTAAAATTTGTTCGTAGAAATATTAATCTATAAAATAAAGCCAGCCAACATGGCTGACTTTAAATTAAGCTCCCGGCGGAGCCATGGTATCATCAAAACGTCTCTCTAAGTTTACGAATTTATTATACTCTTTTACAAACGCCAGCTGTACCGTTCCAACCGGACCGTTACGCTGCTTAGCGATTATGATTTCAATAATATTTTTATTCTCCGATTCCTTATCATAGTAATCATCCCGATAGAGGAAGGCAACAATATCGGCATCCTGCTCAATACTGCCTGATTCACGAATATCAGACATCATTGGTCGTTTATCCTGACGCTGCTCAACGCCACGGGAAAGCTGAGATAATGCGATAATCGGCACTTCAAGCTCCCTCGCTAATTGTTTAAGTGATCGGGAAATTTCCGACACTTCCTGCTGCCGGTTTTCGCCTGATCTGCCGCTCCCTAGAATCAGCTGCAAGTAATCGATCAAAATCATTCCTAACCCATGCTCCTGCTTCAAACGGCGGCATTTGGCACGAATATCATTCATGCGGACGCCCGGGGTATCGTCAATAAAGATCCCGGCATTAGACAGACTGCCCATGGCCATCGTCAGCTTGCCCCAATCCTCATCTGTCAGGGAACCGGTACGGAGCCTTTGGGCATCGATATTTCCTTCCGCACAAAGCATCCGCATGACCAGCTGCTCTGCGCCCATCTCCAGGCTGAAAATCGCTACATTTTCGCCTGCTTTGATCGCTACATTTTGGGCAATATTCAAGGCGAATGCTGTTTTACCAACAGAAGGGCGGGCGCCGACAATAATTAAATCATTGCGCTGAAAGCCCGCCGTCATTCGGTCAAGTTCAGTAAACCCCGTCGGAATACCGGTAATGTCACCAACGCGGTTATGCATTAATTCAATATTGTCATATGTCCGAACAAGAACATCTTTAATATTGTGAAAGGCTCCAGCATTTTTTCTTTGCGCGACTTCGAGAATACTTTTTTCCGCTTCGCTTAATACGGTTTCTACTTCATCCTCACGGGTGTACCCATCTGTGGCAATATTGGTCGCCGTACGGATTAATCGTCTAAGTAAAGACTTTTCTTCTACAATTCTAGCATAATACTCAATATTCGCTGCTGTTGGAACAGAGGCAGCCAGCTCACTTAAATAACTGACACCGCCAATATCCTCGATCAGCTTAACCGCTGATAATTCTTCGGTAACGGTCACAAGGTCTACCGCTTTGCCATTATCATTCAGCTTTAACATTACATTAAAGATCTTTTGGTGGGCCGCACGATAGAAATCCTCAGGGATGAGAATTTCAGAAGCCAATATTAAGGAAGATGGCTCTAAAAAAATCGCTCCAATAACCGCCTGCTCTGCCTCAATGTTTTGCGGAGGCATGCGGTCAGCAAATAAGTCACTCATAAAGCAAAACCTCCAAATAGAAGGAATGATTATTCAAAAAAGAAAAAGTGACCAGTTAAAACCGATCACGTCTTGATTCATCTTTCACTATTCTATCATGATTCGCCTAGCTTTCGATACTGGCAAATATTCCGTGGAATAGGTGATTTCACATCATAGAAATATGTCCATTGAACAAAATTCCATTCAAAAACTATAAATAATTACACTTAGACTTCCTTTACATGTACAGTTAAGGTTGCGGTTACGTCATGATGGAGCTTCACAGGGATCTTTGTTACTCCAAGGGTGCGAATGGCATCCGCCAATTCCATTTTCCGCTTATCGATTTTAATCCCCTGTTTTCTCTGCAGTTCTTCGGCAATTTGCTTCGAGGTAATCGAGCCAAATAGTCTGCCACCTTCTCCCGCTTTAGCAGATAATTCAACGGTAATCTGATCAAGCCTTTCTTTCAGCTTTTTCGCCTCGGCAAGCTCTTCGGCAGCCAACTTTTCCTGCTTCTTATTTTGTGCATCTAACGAGCTAAGATTTGCAGCTGTCGCTTCCACAGCTAACCCCTGCTTAAATAAAAAGTTATGAGCATAACCATCGGCAACATTTTTCACTTCACCTTTTTTCCCTTTTCCTTTTACATCCTTTAGAAAAATGACCTTCATTCTTTTTTGCTCCCTTCAAAATATTCATCAATCGCCTGCTTTAACTTCGCTTCAGTTTCGGCAATCGTTAATCCTGTCAGCTGGGTGGCTGCATTTGTTAGATGACCGCCGCCTTGCATGCTTTCCATAATAATCTGAACATTGATATTTCCAAGTGAACGGGCACTTATTCCGATAACCCCTTCATTTCGTTTGGCAATGACAAAAGAGGCAAGTACACCGTCCATGGATAATAACATATCCGCTGCCTGGGCAATAATCACTTGATCATTCACTTCAAGTTCACTGCCTTTGGCAATGGCGATTCCATCACGGTAAAAGACAACCGATTCAATTAATTTAGACCTCTTTTTATATGTATCGATGCTCTCCTTCAGAAACTTCTGCACAAGAATCGTATCGGCACCATGGGCCCTTAAGTAAGAAGCCGCATCAAATGTCCGCGAACCGGTTCTTAACGAGAAGCTTTTTGTATCAACAATAATTCCTGCCAAAAGAGCAGTTGCCTCAATTACTTCTATTTTAGCCCGTTTTGGCTGATATTCAAGAAATTCGGTCACAAGTTCAGAGGTAGAGGAGGCATACGGCTCCATATAAACAAGCAATGGATTGGTAATGAAATCCTCACTGCGCCTGTGATGGTCAATCACGACCACCTGATCGATTTTATTTAATAATCTCTCTTCCATCACTAGTGAAGGCTTATGGGTATCAACGACAACCAAAAGGGTTTTATCTGTGGCAATTTCTAACGCTTCCTCCGGGCCAATAAACCGAGAGTATAAACTCTCTTGATTGCGGATTTCCTCCATTAACCGTTTTACACCATTATCGATTTCCTGCATGTCCACCACTATATAGGCATCCTTCTGATTCATCTGCGCAACTTTATAAATTCCAATACTTGCGCCGATAGAGTCCATATCTGGATTTTTATGCCCCATGATGATGACTTTATCACTTGCTGAAATTAGTTCCTTTAAGGCGTGGGAAATCACTCGGGCCCTAACCCGTGTTCGTTTTTCAATCGGGTTGGTTTTTCCACCAAAGAACTTGACCTTGCCGTTAGGCAGTTTAATCGCTACTTGGTCGCCGCCTCTGCCTAGTGCCAAATCAAGGCTTGACTGCGCCAGCACGCCTAATTCAGGCAGGGAAGAAACCCCCGTCCCAACCCCAATACTCAAGGTAAAAGAGACATTATGCTTGGAAGTCATTTCTCTTACATCATCAAGGATCGCAAATTTCCCCTTTTCAAGCGAATGGAGAATTTCTTCGTTAAAAACAGCGATAAATCGCTCTGATGAAATTCGCTTTAGAAAAATGCCATTATCATGAGCCCATTTATTCAAAATCGATGTGACTAAATTATTGATGCTTCCGCGCATCTGATCATCCATGCCCTGGGTTAAATCATCATAATTGTCTAAAAAGATAGTAGCGATAACAGTCCGTTCATTGTGATATTGTCTTTCAATTTCCGTTTGTTCCGTTACATCAAAAAAGTATAACAGCCGCTCGTCATGCTTATGAATCACACGAAACTTCCGCTCATGAAGGGTGATAATTTCTGTTTCCACTTCCTGCTTAATTAATGGAATCAGATTATCTGCCACATCATACAGCGATCTTCCCACAAGGGTATCTTCATCAAAACTCGAGGCCAAATAAGGGTTGGTCCACTCAATATAATATTCATCATTGATGAGCATGATCCCAATTGGCATCTCCAGCAATGCTTCCTCGCCCACTTTTTTCACCCTGTAAGAAAGGGTCGAGATATACTCTTCCATCTCCTGTCTCTGACGATGGTCCACCAAGAACATATAATAAATCGGGACCACTATTAATAATAACCCTGCAAGACTTAAGATCCAATTATAAAAGAATAGGACGATGAGCAATACTACGGTAACGCCTAGTAAACCATAAAAAGGGTATCGTATAGACCTCTTTTCTATAAATGTCGGCAAAAGTTTTCAGCTCCTAATCGAAAGTCTTACTCTTTTTTCTCAAACCGCTTTCGAAAATCAAATCCCAAATCGGTAATTCCCAGTATCATTATTATATAATGAACAATTGGAATCATGAAAGCGAGAATTGTCACAAAAACACCAAGTCCTTTTGCCACTGACCGCCTGTGTAAGATAAAAAAGAGAAAAGATAGTCCTTGCAAAACCATAAACAGTTCCAATATATAAACAGCATTGGTGATAACAGTAAATAAATAGGTCCCTTCTGCGGGGTGTCCAAGTATCCTAACCACAATGGCGATTAAGTAATACCATAAAAGGCTTTTCGGGAGTGATAAATTGCGAAAATGACCCCACGGCTGCACCTTAATGCCGAACCTCTTGATAATGGGAAAACAAATCCACTGAATCACAAATACAGAAATAATCGATATTACGATTAACAGACTCGGAGCAAGTGTTTGCAAGGTGTTAATCAAAAGCTCATTTTGTTTATTGATTTGTGCTATTTGATCTTCCCGCCCCATGGAACGTAACAGTTCCTCTGACATTTTGGCGGATTGTTTATACGCCTCAGTCAATTCATGGATAAAATCAAATTTAAAAAAAGCGACACTAACCGCATACATAATGACTAATCCAGCCATGAAAATGAGCGAGCTGGAGATTAAAATCGTTGTCCGGCTCCTATTTTTTTGCAGCAAATAGCCAATAACCGTCCCAATTACACCGTACATAAGCATGAATCCGAGGCCTAGAAAGGAACCGGCAATAAAGGAAATAATAACAGCAGCAATAAAAAAGGCGGCGATATTTTTAACATTATTCTTTGCTGCAAACATCATAAATGGCAGCGGCAAGACGAAATTCAAGATGGAACCAATCAGCGGTACATAAATGGTTATTAATAAGATCGCAGCAAAGGCTGCTAATAGAATAGCGCCTTCTGTTAGTTTACCTACATTTCTCACTTTTTCACCCCTAAATAAACTGGAAACCTAATCCTTATTTTATCTGCATGAAAGTCACTATTCAACTTATTTAACAAAAGGCTCTTGATTTCATCAGCCTTTTGTTTAGTAGGTTTGATAGATAATAGTTCCTGTCAAGGAAGTGTCATAATCTCCTAGGGAAACAACCTCAGTTTGAAATTGGCTGGAGATTAAAATCTCCTTTACGGTGTGAATAAGCTGCTCATTTTCAGGTGTTTTTAACATAACCAAGTCATACCGTTCGGTGATTAATGGAATAAAATCTATATCTACCATTTTAGAAACTTTTTCAATCCCCACACCTACATCAGCAGTTCCGGCAGCTATTGCAGAGGCCACGCTTAAATGGTTCGTCTCTTCATGTTGATATCCCTTGATATTTCTTGGAGAAATGTTATGAATTCTCAGTTGTTCATCAAGAAGGATTCGCGCTCCTGAACCTTTTTCGCGATTGACGATTTGAATAGGTGCTTGATTTAAATCACTCCATGTGGTGATATTTAACGGGTTTCCTCTTTTTACATAAAATCCTGCTTTTCTGCAAACAAGATTAACTAAGATATAAGGATATCCAACTAATATTTTCTTAATATAGGGAAGGTTATACTCCTTTGTATCGCCATCAAACATATGCAAACTGACGATATCACATTCTCCGTTATACATAGCAATAAGACTATCTAAACTTCCCGTATAGGAACGCAATGCCTTTAAGGGTGAATTTTTCTCGATATGTTTACCAAGAATATCTAACACCATATCCTGCCCGCTTATGACGATATGATGAGTTTCCCTTGACTCTCGTTTACGATGATTGATCATGGGTGCGTGAAATTTGGGACTCTGATTCGCCTTTTGATTGTTAATATAGTCATCAAGATCTTTGCCATCAACCCGCATCTGCCTGCCAACACGGAAAACAGGCAGTTCTCCTTTTTTAACCAAATCATAAATCGTTAATTTAGACACTTTTAACAGCTGTGATACTTCTTCAATTGTATAGGATAGGTCATTGGTCATTTGCATCACCCCTTCTTGTATTGTAACGTACAAACTGTTAAAAAAAAATCAACAGGTGTGCTTTTTGTTATTCTCTTTTCCGTTATAACTAATTATAATTAAACATAACAAAATATAATTAGTTTTATTTAAATAAAACAGGAGGGCTATAGTGAAAAAACAAATCATTTTACCCATTTCCATCTTGCTGCTGCTCCTATTCGTCTCCGGGTGTTCATCCAACACACGCGATCAGAAGCATGAATCAACTGAAAAAAAAGTAGAGTTGACTATTTCAGCAGCGGCGAGTTTACAAGATGCTTTAAATGACATCAAAGCAGCTTTTGAGAAGGAACATCCGAATGTGAAAATAAGTTATAACTTCGGTGCATCCGGATCCCTTCAGCAGCAAATTTCGCAAGGGGCACCGGTTGATCTTTTTTTCTCGGCAGCGGAGGACAAATTTGATCAATTGGTGAAAGATGGATTAATCGAAAAGAAAAACGGCACAGATCTTGTAGAAAATGAGCTTGTACTTGTTGTCCCAAAAGAGGCAAATAAAAAAATTGACACATTCAAAGACCTTGGCAAAGCAGATAAAATCTCCATCGGTACCCCGGAATCCGTCCCTGCAGGACAATATGCGAAGGACACATTGGAACACTTACATATTTGGAAGGACGTCGCAGATAAAATTGTTCTTGCCAAGGATGTCCGGCAAGTGCTTACATACGTTGAGACAAACAATGTCGATGCCGGAATGGTTTATAAAACGGATGCCTTGATATCGCCAAAGGTGAAGATTGTCGCAACAGCGAAAGAAAATACCCATGCACCGATTATTTATCCAGTCGGAGTGATGAAGGACAGTCCCCATCCAAAAGAAGCACTGGCTTTCTACGAGTATCTGCAAAGCCAGAAATCGATAAAGATTTTAGAAAAGTACGGGTTTAAAGGTCATCTTTAATTATTATGGCAACGAACTTCTGGTCACCCATTAGATTATCTGTTGAGATTGCTTCTATTTCTGGTGTATTGGTTATTATTTTGGGGCTGTTTTTTGGAAAAATCATGGCAAATCGTCGCTTTAAAGGGAAGATCGTTGTTGAAACCGGCTTCCTGCTGCCGTTAGTATTGCCGCCAACCGTTGTCGGATTCTTATTAATAGTCATCTTTGGCAGGAATAGTCCAGTCGGACAATTAGCAGATTGGCTATTTCAGCAGCCGCTCATGTTTACAAAATGGGCCGCCGTTACTGCTTCGACTGTTGTCGCCTTCCCGCTTATGTATCAATCGGCTAAAGCGGGATTTGAGGCGATTGATGAGGATATTGAGAATGCCGCTCGTGTGGACGGGGCAAATGAATGGAAATTGTTCTTCACGATTTCCGTTCCACTTGCCCTTAAGGCTATCATATCTGGTGCCATTTTAAGCTTTGCAAGGGCATTAGGCGAGTTTGGTGCCACTTTGATGTTTGCCGGCAACATCCCCGGGAAAACCCAAACGATTCCCACCGCAATCTATGTTGCCCTAGATTCAGGAAATATGCAGCTTGCCTGGCTATGGTCCGCAAGCATGATTGGGATTTCATTTATTATGCTTCTGTGCGTTCATTTTACAAAGTCTTGATGACATACAAAAAAGACACCTCTTAGGTGCCTTTTTTCATTGAACATTAATAATTATCTAGCTCCAGTGCCTAGGAGCTCGGGTCATAAGTCAAACCGTCAAGAAGGCTCGCCATATGCCTGTCACCCCTGGTCAAAGCACTTCCGCTTTTCTATTCACCTGCTACAAATGGTAGTAATGCCATTTGACGAGCACGTTTGATAGCAACTGTTAATTTACGTTGATATTTAGCGCTTGTTCCAGTTACACGGCGTGGTAAGATTTTCCCACGTTCAGAGATAAATTTTTTGAGTAAATCTACATCCTTATAGTCGATGTGAGTGATACCATTTGAAGTAAAATAGCATACTTTACGACGTTTTGCACGTCCGCCTCTGCGTCCTCCTGCCATGAAAATTCCCTCCTTTAGCATTTATATTTCATCAGATTGAAAAGGGTCTATTAGAACGGGAGATCATCATCAGAGATATCAATTTGACCGCTTCCTGCGAATGGGTCTTCATCCACTCTTGTAAACCCTTGGTTGGAATTTTGCCGTTGATTCTGATTACCGCCAACACCTGCTGGAGCCCCTTGAGGTTCCCTTGGTGGAGTACCGTAATAGTCGTTGCTTCTTCCGCCGCCGCCAGAAGAGCCCTTCGGTTCAAGAAATTGGACACTATCTGCTACAATCTCAGTAAAATACTGACGTTTTCCTTCTTGCTCGTAGGTACGAACTTGAATTCTGCCGTCTACCCCTGCTAGGCTGCCTTTTTTCAAGTAATTGGCAACATTTTCAGCAGCCTTGCGCCACACAACAATGTTTAAAAAGTCTGCTTCACGTTCCCCTTGCTGATTTGAAAATGGACGATTGACGGCCAAAGTAAAGGTAGCAACAGCAATACCATTGGGTGTATATTTCAATTCAGGGTCTTTTGTTAAACGGCCAACAAGCACGACACGATTGATCATCAGAATCAACTCCTTTTCTTTCCAATATGTTCCACGTGGAACATGGAAAAGTTTTATAGTTAATATTATTATTCTTCTTCTTTAATAACGATATGACGAATGATATCTTCGTTAATTTTTGCAAGACGTGAAAATTCTTGCACGGCAGTTGCTGAAGAAGTAGTTTTAACGATTTCGTAGTATCCGTCGCGGAAATCATTAATCTCGTAAGCAAGACGACGCTTACCCCAATCTTTTGTTTCAGCAGTTTCCGCACCATTATCAAGAAGAATCGTATTAAAGCGCTCCACAAGAGCCTTTTTCGCTTCATCTTCAATGTTTGGGCGGATGATGTACATAATTTCGTACTTATTCATCACGGTCACCTCCTTTTGGTCTAGACGGCCCTCATAAAAGGGCAAGGAGCAATTATTCATTACTCACAAGTTGAAATTATAACATAGGATAGGTGGAAAAGCAATGACATTCATGACTTTCGGTTGTCCAGTTACCTAGACATTAAAACGGAAATGAATAACATCGCCGTCTTTTACTTCGTAGTCTTTTCCTTCTAATCGGACCTTGCCGGCTTCCTTCGCAGCATTATGGCTGCCAGCCGCTACTAAATCGTCAAATGAAACGATTTCCGCTCGAATAAATCCACGTTCAAAGTCGGAGTGAATGATTCCCGCACATTGCGGTGCCTTCATCCCTTTTCTAAAGGTCCAGGCACGTACTTCTTGCACACCAGCCGTAAAGTAAGTAGCAAGTCCAAGCAAGTGGTAGGCTGCACGAATTAATTGATCGAGGCCAGATTCGGCAATCCCTAGCTCTTCAAGGAACATTTGCTTTTCTTCCCCTTCAAGCTCGGCAATTTCCGCTTCAATTTTTGCACAAATAACGATGACTTCGGCATTTTCCTTTGCCGCATATTCACGAACCTGCGTTACATATTCATTCCCTGACGGATCTGCCACATCATCTTCGCTAACATTTGCGACATAAAGGACCGGTTTAATCGTTAACAAGTGTAGATGTTTGACAATCTTCATTTGCTCTTCGGAAAAATCAATCGACCGTGCCGGTTTTTCCGCTTCAAAGGCCTCACGTAACATCAAGAGAACTTCAAATTCCGCTACCGAGTCCTTATCTTTTTGCTTTGCCAGCTTTTCTACCCTACCGAAACGTTTTTCGACGGATTCCATATCAGCCAAAATTAACTCTAAATTTATTGTTTCTATATCAGAAATAGGATCAACCTTGCCGGAAACATGGGTTATATTCTCATCCGCAAAGCAGCGAACCACTTGGCAGATGGCATCTACTTCACGAATATGGGACAAAAATTTATTCCCCAGTCCTTCACCTTTGCTGGCACCTTTTACAATTCCGGCAATATCGGTAAATTCAAATGCAGTGGGAACGGTTTTTTTCGGCTGTACAAGCTCCGTTAATTTTTCTAAGCGATAATCCGGTACTTCTACAATTCCGATGTTCGGGTCAATCGTACAGAAAGGATAATTTGCCGATTCTGCACCAGCCTGGGTAATTGCATTAAATAGTGTCGACTTACCCACATTTGGCAGACCAACAATTCCAGCAGTTAAAGCCATTCACGTTCACTCCTCAAGAAATATATCGATCAAGAATTATTTATTCTAAAAAAAACCATCATTTCAACCATGAAGTCGGTGTTGTTATGTGATTCGTTTTGCAGCGCTTCACCTCTATCACATACCTTTCACAATTATAGGCATTTGTTGTTAAAAAAACAAGAATCGCGGCATTCTTCTAGGAGAACAAAAGCAAAATCTCTTAAAATATATCACGAGTGTTGATTATCCAAAATTAGGAAGACTCCTCCCTTGGGAATCTTTGTATTTTTTAAAAACTAAAGCCAATTCAGAATACCAGTCAATAGGTAGATTGTCTTCTCGTAGCTTTTTTGAAAAGAAGTAAACGATAACTTTTTAAATACTCTGCCTTGAGCCGTTTTGGAATAGAGCCATTTCAATAGGACATAAGCAATTAAAGCGGGAAAAAGTTGATTATAAACGGCATTTTCGGTCGTACCAAATAAAACAGGGACATTTAAGCTCTGTTTAATCCAACGGAAGAACGTTTCAATCCTCCTTATCCAAACCTTTATAAAATCCAAACCTTTTCATGAAACCTACTGATTTTACTAGGATTTAAATGAAAAAGGTTTGGATTTTATTTGTAACATATATGATTATTTTAAGGAGGTAATTATATATGTTAGATTTAACCAATCTTAATGAAGGCTATCAAAAACTTATCAATTATATGAAAGAAGGTGATTATCCGTATAGTTCGT
Source organism: Bacillus renqingensis (assembly GCF_016464375.1). Lineage (GTDB taxonomy): Bacteria > Bacillota > Bacilli > Bacillales > Cytobacillaceae > Neobacillus > Neobacillus renqingensis. The sequence continues at coordinate 17,151 of NZ_JADDIU010000005.1, read as the reverse complement.
CTTACATCCATAATGTTGAAGCTGAAATAAAAAAAATATTGAATACTGATGTTAAATTTGATTCATATGAAGATTACTATCTTTATCGTGTAAGTAAGACTAATTCTACAAAACAATATCGTTTCCCATTTAAATCGCATATTACAATGATTATGAATTTTGACATCCATAATGAATATCCTAGTGGTCAGATATGAAGCATCGGTTGTTTGAAGATTCCCAGTAGCCACCCTTATGTGAAAACTTCAAAAAAGTAATAGATGTTTATCAAGCCGTGGTTAACAGGAATGAAAAAAAAGAGAAGACTTGTCAAAATGAAATAAGAGAAGCAGAACATTTTTTTACAAAAATACAGGAATTAGAGACTTTTGATATTTCCTCCATAAGAGAAAAGCATGTTATTTCATGTTTTATGAGTGAAAACAAAGAAATGATAAGAGGATACAGCTGCCGATGGAGATTGAAAAGAGTTTTGGAAACTGTGGCACCTGAAATTACTGAATGTAATCGCATTGCATTTCTTCTTCCGGTATTAAAGGAACATAGAAAAAATATTCAATATTTGAGTGACGGCGAACTTGAAAAAATTAAAAAGGTTATTCTTGATATGAGTGTAGATATATCTTTCCGAACCAGAGCAATTGGTACTTTATTGGTTTATACCGGACTAAGAAGTGTTGACATAGCTTATTTAAAATTGGAGGACATCGACTGGGAAAATGATACCATCAAAATAATACAGTCAAAAACTTCTAACTCACTAGAGCTCCCAATGGAAGCTATGATTGGAAACGCATTGTATAGCTATATCATCAATGAACGTCCTAAAAGTGAACAGCCTTTTGTTTTTCTCAAAAACAAGCAAAAAGATTCGGTAATAGGCAAATCAGCCGTTTCTATTGCAGTTAACAAAATCATGAATGCCGCAAATATTAGAATGAATCACAATGATAGAAGAGGCACACATATTTTTAGACATAAGCTTGCATCATCCATGCTTAAGGAAAGTATACCAGCACCAGTTATATCAGCAATATTGGGGCATTCATCTCCTCATTCCCTGGACACATATGTCAATACGGACTTTGTGCATCTAAAAGAATGCGCATTAAATGTTGAGATGTTTCCGATTTATGCGGATAAGGAGGATGATGGATCATGAAAAATAAGCAGGAACAATTGGCTTTTTCTATCATGGATGATTTCGTAAATTATAGGGTTGCATCGCAGTCATGGTGCAACTGTTATGATATTCATCTCAAGGCATTTAGTACTTATTGTAAAACAGGTTACCCCAATGACGATGAATTAACACAGCAAATGATAGATTCATGGTGCAAACAAAGAGATACAGAATTGAATAATTCCTGCAGAACAAGAATATACGCTGTTATTAATTTGGTTGATTATATGAATGCAAGAGCAGAAAACCGATGGTTTTCCAGACCGCATATACCAAAGTTGGAAAAAAACAACTATATACCTCATGCATTTACCGATGGAGAATTAAGAAATTTCTTTCATGCATGTGATACGATCCAAACAATAAGAAACAGAAGAACTACTATATTTAGAAAAATCATGATGCCGGTAGTGTTCAGGCTTCTATATAGCACTGGCATGAGAACTACCGAGGTTCGCTTATTAAAAAGAAGAGATGTGAATTTAGAAAATGGTGTCATAAATATTCAAAAATCAAAGGGATATAATCAACATTACGTGGTTATGCATGATTCTATGTTAGCAATGATGAAACGATATGACAAAGAAATCGAAGGAATATGTCCATCAAGAACGTATTTCTTTCCGACAAAAGATGACAAGTATTATACAAAGGCATGGATTACATTGAATTTCAATAAATTATGGTATCAATACAATGATTCTTATGCCAATGCATATGCCCTCCGACATCACTATGCCATAACGAATATCAATAGCTGGACAAATGTAGGGATAGAATTCACTTCAAAATTACTGGCTTTAAGCCGAAGCATGGGACACTCATCAATCGAAAGCACAATGTATTATTATTCACTGGTACCCGGACTTAGAGATAAACTGGAAAAGTTGACGGGAAAGAGTTTTGATGAATTAGTTCCGGGGATGTATGATGAAGAATAACACGAAAGAATCAAATGAAATTGCGAACCATATCAACAAATTCATTAGAGTCTATTGTCCTTCCAGCAAAACAAGCAGTGAGCATACAATAAAATCATATCGTCTTGCATTAACACTTTTCATGGATTTTCTTGAAGAAAAGAAAAAAATAACAATAATTCAGCTTTCCTATGATTGTTTCAAAGCTGAAACTATTGACGAATGGTTAATATGGCTTATGAATGAAAAGAACTGCAAGCCACAATCAGCCAATGTAAGATTATCATCCATAAAGGCTTTTCTAAAATATTTAAGCATACAGGATATTACATTAAGCTATCTTAGTTTAGCAGCAGCATCAGTCAAGAAAAGAAAGGCACCAAAAATCAAAGTAAAAGGGATGAGTAAAGGGGGTGTAAAAGCACTATTGGGAACAATTGATCAGTCTACTCAAACAGGGAGAAGAGATCTTGCGATGTTTATATTACTTTATGATATAGCAGCAAGAATCGATGAAATATTATCACTAAAGATTAAAAATGTACGCTTGAATGTATCAAAACCAAATGTCACAATAACTGGAAAAGGAAATAAACATCGAAGCTTGGGCTTGAATCCCAAGACTGTTCAATACCTTAAGAAATTCGTAAGTGAATATCATGGCATGGGACCTAATGAAGATGATTTCTTGTTTTATTCAAAAATAAAAGGAAAAAAGAAAAAATTGACGCAACCAGCAGTTACTAAACAACTAAAAAAATGGGCTGTCATAGCTAATAAAGTGTGTCCGGAGGTTCCGGTAACTTTACACCCTCATCAGATTAGACATGCGACAGCAACCCACTGGATGGAAAATGGTATGAATGTTGGTGAAATTCAATATTTATTAGGCCATGAAAACATTCAGACAACAATGGTTTACTTGGAGATAACAGTAACCCAGGAATCGTCAGCAATGAAACAAATAATGACTGAAGAAGAAGTGAATCAACCTAAACTTTGGAAAGGGGATATTCAAAAATTAAGGGATTTGTGTAAATAACTAAAAATTAAATCCAAACCTTTTTCATTAAAATCCTAGTAAAATCAATAGGTCCCATGAAAGGGCTTGGATTTTATAAAGGTTTGGATAAGGAAAATCGAAACCTTCTTTAAATGGATGAAACAACATCTGAAGATTAAATCCTTCTACGGAAAAAGTGAAAATGCTGTCTATAATCAGATCTGGATTGCTTTAATCACCTATTGTCTTGAAGTTTTACTTCGAATGAGAGTCAGCCACAACGGCAGCCTGTTAGAACTAAAAAGGACTTTAGAAACTTGTCTTTATGAAGGGCTTGATACCTTTATTCGTGCTCTTTTCCGGAAACCAACCCGCTCCTCAAAAGAACGAAGTAAATATGATTGGGAAAGAGATTTCGCTTTCATTGTACGCCAATTTGACGAAGGCGAGGTGGACCACCTAGACGACTTATCGTTTGACCCACTTTATCTCGATTAGGGGGAATAATTTACCAATTGTGGATAAGGACTACTGCTTATAACCTTATCGACCTTTTTAAATTATGGATGAAAACAATATACCAGAATATTCAGTTTTAAATTCTATTATCTACAAAAATCCAATTTGACAAGGTTCAAAAGTTTTTATACAATGCTAATGGCGTTACATTTAAAAATGGAAAAGAAATATAATCATAATAGCAACCCCCTAAGGCACCTAATTACTGGCGTTAAAACCCGGCGATTAAGGGCTTTTAGAATCATTGTTCAAGCATTTCTTCGGTAATTTCTTCGATTGAAATAAAATGTTCACCATCCATAGTATCATTATCTTTTAATCTGATTATTGGATTATCATGGTCGAACATATAACGAAGTTCTGTCACAGAGTAATCATATAGCCTATGTAAAATTTGGTTCAACAAATACCTCTGTTTCCCTTCAAATGATAAATTCTCATCGCTATCAAAAAGTATTTTTTTCAATGGGCAACAATATTCAAAACAATAATAGGTGCTGTTTTCAAAGTAGTCAGCTACAATATCTCTTCTCTTCAGAAATGATGCTAACACACTAATAAATTCAGATGCATTTGACAGATCCCGTGCATAATGATTTTTATACAATAAATCTTTCAACATAAAACCATTAAAGCAATAGTCGATACGATATTCGTTATGACCCAACCTCCATCTTAAGTATGGGACATTTTCTTTATACGAATCCGACAAGGATACTGCTTTCCCCTTATATACCAGTTCCAAACGCCCTTCAACAGGTAAAAACTCGACGTTGTGGTTTTTCAAAAATTCTGTAGTTTCATTATTTGTTGATAATAAGTCATATAGATTTTTGCCAGTATAATTTCTCTTATTTGAGTTCAATCTACGACTTAAATGAAAAAACAAAACCTGATCTACAGAAGTATTAGGCATCTTTGCATCAATGAACTCATTAATAATGTTATTGAATATATCGCCATCTAAATAGTATTCTTTCCGTGATTCTTTTCCCGCCTTATCAAAAAGAACCGAAAGCTCTTTCGTTGTTATACTAAAAAAGTTGCAAATCCCCTGCAACATTGCTTCACGGGAATGTGTGTCTATAAACAATATTTAACCTCCGTTTCTGCAATACTAAACTTATTTTAATTGGTAAAACAATCTCTTATTATATAAAAATAACCGGATATCCCGGCTTCCAGTTTTGCATACCTTTATTAATTTGCATACCCCCTATACACTCAACCTATGATAATAATTTAATTATATCAATTTCTGCATGATTATATCAATATAAATAAATTTGACTCTTCCGGCATAGCGTTCTTTTAGTGATGGATGAAAAACTACTATTTTGTTGAGTTCCTTCTAATATATACTTATTTTTTATATTCCATAAATTTATCTACCGTAGCATCGGCCACAGTCAGGTAATGCTTATCCAACGTTTCAAACGACTGGTGTCCGGTCTGTTTGGCAATGGGCACTAAACGTTCTCGCCCCTCCTCCCGGTACAATTTCCGGGTGAGGGAGATTCGGAATTGGACGGATTCGCTGAACCTTATGCCGTGTTCAATCGAAAAGTATTTTCGCAAGGCGACTACCCGTTTTTTCCACGTGTTCTTCTTCACGCCTTCCTCAGTGACGGAAACAAACAAGTAATCAAGAAAAGATTGCGTGGATTCCCGCTGCTCCGATGCTTCGCAATATTTCTGATACATACGGATGTCACTTTGGTATCCATCCGGGATATGATTTTCAATTTCCGTAATTTTGCGTTCCTGGTCTGCGTGACGTTTCCTATTCTCAAAATCTTTTGCATACACGACATTGCCATTATGCTCCATTTTCCCACCCCTTTGCAAAATATTTACCGCTTACTCTCTTACTCTCTATTCTATCATATAGGTTACGATAATATGTAAAGTCAGAACTTAATAAAAATATATCTGGTCTTCTGCTTGATGATGTTCGAAATTTCATTCCTTATATATCAAGGTCTTACCAAAGCACCAGTATGCGAACAATTATCTGCCCTTCGGTCATTTCTGAAGTTTCTTTATAAAGAAAAGAAGGCTAAAGACAAACTGGTTCTGGCAGTTCCGAGCAGTGGTTCCAGAAAAACTTCAGTTGTACCAACTATAACAAAGGACGAAGAGAATCGCTTGCTTCAGTCAATCGACCGTTCTACCTGTATCGGAAAGTGCAACTATGCCATGGTGCTTTTAGTAATGCACACGGGTTTAAGAAGCATTGACATTACAAATCTATATTATCCAGCATTGATTGGCGGAATAAGACAATCGCCATAATACAATAAAAAAATGGCAAGTCCTTAACGTTACCTCTTTTACCTGATGTCGGTAATGCATTGGCTGATTATATATTATACTCGAGACCTAAAAGCAGTTTACCCTATGTGTTTCTAAGGTCTCAAACACCACACACAAAATTGTCTGAGCGTTCTAATTGTTATGCCATTAGTTGCAAAACCCAAGCACCCAGAGCGCTGGTCACGAACGACAAGGAACTGGTCTCCTCATCAATCAGTTGCCCTAAACCCTATGAAGGATCAACTAGAAAACGAGTAAACCCGAGAAAATGGCGGTGAAAATATTACCCCCTTCATAAACAATTATTTCGTTATAACAAATTGTTTATGAAGAGGCCAGCAAGAGAAGCGTGGTAGCGTTTTTTGAAAAACTTTTTGATGTAAAAATGCGACAACTTTCTTGACAAACACCGATATGGAAGAAAGCTTTTGTGTCGCATGGAACTCGGTATGGAATGGTACGTTATCGTTGGTATGAATGACGTAAGATTTAATTTAAAACCAAACGAAACCTATCAGGTTGATATTTAGTTTAAGGAGAGGCTCTAGCGGGTTACAGGTTCCCCTTTGTTTTGGACAATATTTCCGTCAGATTATTGACAATTAACGCCGTCAATTTCTTGGCATTAAAGGGTATCAATAACAACATACATTCACTTGTCTTTAATTTTACATAGTAAGATGGGAATTTCATATATGCTTTATATAGATTTGTTAGGAATACGGCAGTCCTGCGGAAGTGTCGGTGACCATGGCAGGAATTCAGCCAGTTTCTTTTTATCCGTCGTATCGATATTGGGAAGCTCCTGAAACAGATAGCTAAGGTAGTAGAATGGACTCAACCCGTTTTCCTTGGCCGTCTCTACAACACTATAGATCACCGCACTGGACCTTGCTCCTTTTGTGGTATTGCTGAACAACAAGAGGTGCAACAGCTAGTAGCGTGATTTACAGCATCATTGAAACCTCTAAAGAAAACGGGCTTATACCGTTTGAATATTTGAAGTATCTCTTTGACAAACTCCCCAATGAAGACATCGGAAACCTTGCGGTGTTAGACCAGCTGCTTCCTTGGAGTTCCCTCTGCCGAAGAATTGTTTTGTTCTTTCGTCTCAAAAGAACTAATCTCTTTTCATTTACAGACAATCAACTTGGATTCTCATCATATCAAGCTGATTGTCTTTTCTCTACGTGCTCACTATTGATCGCTTACTTTTCAATCTACATTCCTAGTTTGATAAGAATTATCTATTTTATAGCCAAAAACACGAGATATTTTATTTGGATATTCTACTGCAAAAGGAAGTTCCATAATTTCGTTTACTTCTAAGTAATTTAGTAGTTCTTTAATAGCTTCTCGATATTTTTTTCTGCCAATTTCAAAAACCTTTAAATTGCTATCTAGAAATATCCCCATGTCTGTTACATAAAAACAAAAATTATCCTTATTCACGCTAAATATACCGTCGCAAATATACGATGATTCGTAGTTTTCAATAATTTTTTTCTGGTAGTATTCATCACCAATTGAAATACACTCCCTAAACATCGCTAAGGGAAAAAGATGTATTCTAGATATATCCTCACTATTTTCTAAACGTTTCTCTAAATCATACTTTTTAGATCTATAGAAAGATTCTCTATTATAAGGCCATTCAGGGAAATTTTTGCAAATAGAAAAGTCGATTTTAATCGATGTCGAGATTTTTTCCTTTACTTCATTTGATACTTGATAGTTTAAATAAATAAAATTTAAGGCTAAAGAAAAGAAGAATAATAAGGAATTTCCAGTTAATTTCTCGTTCAAAATTACAAAATTTAGTCTACCACTATTTAAAATCATGTATATGTCGTTTATATCTTTTATTGCTAATTCCGCATGCTTAAATAAATGACATAACGAGATAATCAACTGATCTTCATGAGAAATTTCATTATTCTTTATAGTAGGATATAAGATGTCAATTCTCCCCATCGGATAACCAGGAAAGCTAACATCAATAATTAAGTTTATCTTATCCTCAATAACTTTCATCACATGATAATGACCTGAATATTCTTCAGTTGTATTTCCTTTAATCTTCTTTAAAGAAAAAATTCCTGGAATCATGTGATAATCATTGGCAAATAAAAAGTTGCCAAATTTCAGTGCATCTGTAGAGGATAAACAGACTAAATCATAGTCACAATAAACGCGAGTATTTTCGCTTTTATAAAGTTTATCATTTTGGAATCCTTTTATAAAATAAGGTCCCATTCCTTCTTCTCTAAGGTAATTAGAAATCATATCGATTTCTTTTTTTATAATAGATTTATGATGTATTTGATTTTCAAGCATTCTCCATCTCTGGTCTGTGGCATATTCTAGCAAGTTATTGTCACAAATATTCGAGTATATAGGTGCCATAATTTTTTCGTTAGCAATAAAATTTATATCATCTTCTGTAATATTTCTGCATTTTTGTTTAAGTAATTCTATCTCATCTTTTTGCAAAACAACCTTGCCCAGTCTATACCAATCTTTCATATATTCAGTTGTAAATTCCTTATCGTATAGCTTTTCACCTTTATTTTGGTATTTGGCATCAACGCCACTCCAATTTATCCCGCTTGTTTTGACACAGGCATCACACGCCAAATCACCACTAGTGTCTCTTACATCGCAAAAATCATTTCCTTGTTTTTCTAAATCCTTGATAAAATTATTGAAAAGTTCAATTGGTTTCAAAACACAATTTTTATCTGTTCCAAGTAACTGATAATCAAACAGATCATTTAGTACATTTTCAGTACTATAAATATCATTTATCCATTTTTGACATTCATTGATTGCTGCTCTAATATTTTGATTATTATACTTTTCATAAAGATAATTACTAATTGCTTTACATAAAATACAACCATTAATTACAAACATTTTGAACTCTAAAATCTCATTATTTACTTCTCCAATAAGCGCTATTTTATCTCCACATGAGACACCCTCTCTAATAGCAATTTTATCGGGAAGCAAGAATTTATCTTGTTTAAGACCTGCATACTTTAGAACTTTACTGGAATAAATAGCATTTATCATTTTATATCTCCTTTAATGTTCTTTCAAGAGTTTCTAAATTTTCTTCTGAGATTCCTACACCTAAAGAGATTCGACAAATAGCATTATTATTTATTTTACGAATTGAATTTTGTGAGCACATATTCCCTGAACGAACAATAATATCTCTACTGGCTAGTATTCTTTCTATATCATGGGCATGATATTTTTCGCATGTAAATGAGATAATCGAAGAAGAACAATTTTTGTTATCTCTAATTATGTTAAATGATGAATTTTTCTTTAATATATTAAGAATATACTCAGATAGTGCTTTCTCTTTTTCATGAATTATATCGATGCCGATTTGATTAATAAAATTACAAGATTCTCCCCACGACCCTATCAGACCAATATCTAATGTTCCAGCAAAAAATTTATTTCTACCATTCTCCCAATCATCTTGAGAACCTACTTTTTCAACCATACCTCCACCTAAAATAATCGGATTGATTAAAGGAATTACAGATGATTTAAGATATGAACCTGCGATATTTTTAGGGCCGTACATTTTGTGTGAACTTAAAAAATATCCTGAAATTTTTTTGTTTCGATAAATCTTAGAATGCGCTACGTTTTGTGATTCATCGACAAATATTAGTGTTTTATCATCTGCTAATTCACAAACCTTCTTAACATCAATCTTAAATCCAAAAACGTTGGATACACTAGATATTGAAATTATTTTTATCCTTGACGAATTTCTTTTGATAAATTCATAATCTACATCACCATCTACATTTATTGGCAGTTCTACAAAAGTAGCACTCGCCTTTTTAGCTAAATATTTCCAAGGTAAATAATTACTATGATGTTCATAAGGACCTACGATGATCATATCTAATGGCTCAACGTTTTCTTCCAATCCTTTGGAGACTAGGTTAATAATTTCGGTAGTATTCTTGCCATAGATCATTTGATATTCACTACTAATATCAAAAAAACTGCGATGTATTTCCTCAGAGCGATTAAGAAATTCTTCTGCTTTCCTGCTTATCTGGTTATTACCCTTACCGGTAAAAACCCCAATCTGATTATGATAATTTTCCCATGTTTTAATTACACCATTCGGCATAAATGTTGTGGCCGCATAATCAAAATAATGAAATTTATTATTTTTGAATACTTCAAACTCGTTTTCAATACCTTTTATAAACATTATATACTCCTTAGTTATTTGCATTCAAAATGAAGCAAACTCGTATTTTTATTCATATCCTGTAACTGAATCAATTCGTAAGCTAAAAATCTACTAATAAATTTTCAAGAGTTTTCAGACAAAATTTAGTTCAAAAGTTTAATACCACTAATTAGGATAATAGAGGTGATAAATATCCGCAGAAGCTTATTTGGAACCTTATTAACCATACTACTCCAATAAGCACTCCCGGTACTTAACCAAGTAGAAGATTGGCTACAAGCCAATAATCTACATTTCTTACGCCTACATTTAGTAACCCTGCTACTGTAACGAGTATAAATGCATTAGCAATAACAGTACCTACAAGGTCAGAAGGTTTAAGCGATATAAAAACATCAAGGCTATCGCAAATAAAGATCCTGATACAATCGATGTCAAACCAACAATAAATCCTAGTATTACGCCAATCATTATTGTTAGTAACCGCTTCACATAAGTTGTCTTTGTATTTATATTTCTATCATAATTATCTTTATTCAAGAAGAAGGTATTGATCAGTGTTGCAAGTGCGGTAACTATTAATATAAAGCCTAAGGAAGTCTAATTATTTGTTCTTACAGGTCATGCATTCTAACAGAAAAATTTAGAAATAATACCGCTAATATAGCACCCGGGACACTTCCTATTGCTAGATAAACTACCAGTTGATAATTGATCGTTTTTTGTCGCCATTGCTGAATAGTTCCGAATAATTTGGTGATAGAATTATATACCAAGTCAGTACCTACAGCGATAACTAGGTTTATTCCAATAAAAATGAGAAATGGCGTCAACAAAATAGCACCACCAACCCCTGTTAACCCCCCAAGACTTCCTATTAAAAACCCCATTGTTATAATGCCAACGCTCATCTCTCTCCTCCTTTGTAATGTAAAAGTTTTTCACGTAAGTCAAAACCTTTCGGAGAAGTCTGATTATTTTAAATTCAATTACATTCCAAAGAAAACATTTCTGAATCCCCACGGCTAGTTAGGTAATATGTTTTTCATTGAAAGAGAGTAAAGATTTATGTCTGTTAATATACCTTTGTGACTTAGAAGCAGAATTTGTTTGAGTTGCAATTCCCAATCTGTAAAAAATATGTAATATGCGTTTTTTAGCCAAATTAATTTCATCTGTTTCCCATTCTAATTCATAATCAGTTGTGTCTAAATAAGTGCTTTCATCAAGTAAAATCGGTTCATTCATGTCTACTAGCTTATATGAAGTTCTTCTAGTAGTCAGACTTCCTATTAGATTTACTTCGCATTCCTCATTTTTCAGAATATTTTTAATAAAATCTGGAACTTCTCGTTGAGCAGAAAAATTCTTAGTATTTTTTAACGTATTAAAAAGGTCGTAATCAAGATTTATATTGAATTCTTTTTTATTGTGTACATGTTCGCTTATTTCTGCGTTCTTAATTTTCATCGTCAAGCTATAGTCGGTAGAGTCCGTCTCTCGTAGTCTTAGTGAAATCCCTTTATTCCTCAACATATATGCTGTTGTATCAAAGTAATAATTCGTCAAAACGTTAATCTGCTTAGTCGCTTCACAAGAATCAAAATATTTCTTTACAACAAAAAAGGAATTTTTATCGAGTACATATTTCAGTTCTTTCTCAATAGTTTCTTTCATGTTTGCTCCTTCAATAACAATTTTTTTAAGCTCTGTACCAAGACATATTCTTGACAGAGCAAAATGCCAATCGATATTCATTAATTAACCGGAATTTTACACAGTATTCATACATCTATCAGCTAAAACATTCCCATCTACTTAACGAATGACTTAATAATATGAGCGCTAATAAAATGTAATATTACCATTATCCCGAATATTTTTTTCAACCAACTTTAAGAGTACAATAGTCAGAATAAATAATAACACTAGTGAAATACTGAGTTTTATTGCCGCTTCCATCCATGCAATGTTTGTTTTTAGAAGAATCCCTCTCACGATCGTTAATGAATGTGTTAATGGAAAAATAACAGAAATCATCTTTGCCCAAACTGGAAACGTTTCTGTGGGAACTCTAACCCCTGAAAAAAATTCCATCGGATCATCAAGAACATTATTTAGTATGGCTGCATCTCTTGAAAAAAGAAAGATTACATTCATTAACCCACCCCAGACTGTTGCAGATAAAGTAAAAATAAAGAAAGCAATCGGTATCTGTGTGAAAAAATTAACTTCTAGCGACCGACTACTTATGATAATCAGAATACTGAAGGTCGAAAACATCCACACATTTTGAAATAAAGCACCTAGGCTTCTTCCATAAACCACTGCAAGCCAATTTGCAGGGCTTAAAATAATTGTTTCAAGCGTACCATTTTGTCGCTCAGCTCCCATTTGCCAAGCACTTTGAACCATCGAATAAAAGAAATTATAGCCAATAAAACCTGTAATAAGAAAAATAAGGAGTGATTGTTTTGAGTTAATTAAACCAGAAAAAACTGGCGCCTTTGTTAAATCAAAAGATAAATAGGTATAGTAAGTATTGAAAAAAATAATTATCGGCCAAAGCAATAATGAAAAGTATATTGAATATGAATGAAAGTTATGACGATGTTGTTTTTTCATTTCAGCAATAACTATTTTAAATGTATCCTTCAAGTCATTCACTCCTACGCAATACGTTCAGTACTATTTCTTCTAAATCTGGTTCCATTAACTTCATATTTAAAATGGAAACATTGTGTGAGCTTAAACATCGAATGATTTCAGCTGTAAAATTCTCTTTGGAAATAACTTTAATTGTATGAATATTCTCTCCTTCGATAGTAACTTCAGCCTTGCATTCCAATATATCTTTTAGTTCAACTTCTGCCTGTTCAGTAAGAACTTCAACTGTTAAAACGACTTGTGTTTTAGTGGATAATTCTTCTTTAAGTTCATCCGGAGTCCCTTCAGCTACAATGTAGCCATTGGAAATGATGTAGATGTAATCACATAACTCCTCTACTTCAGAAATATAATGAGTCGTCAATAGAATTCCTTTATTCTCATCATCAGCCAGTTTTCTTATATACGATCTTAATTCCTTCGCAATATTAATATCTAATCCTAATGTAGGTTCATCTAAAAAAATATACTTTGGATCATTAATTAAACCTCTTGCAATTTGCAGCCTTTGTTTCATCCCTTTTGAATAACGTTCAACGGGAATATCCTTAGATTCTGTCAAACCAACCATTTCTAAAATAGTTTCAATTTTTTGATTGAGCACATCCTTTGGAATGCCATATAAAGCTCCGAAATATTCCAAATTTTCCTGAGCCGTCAACCGCCAGTATATATTTCGTTCTCCCCCACTTATCAAATTAATTATTCTCTTTGCTTTTTTATGTTCCTTGATGATATCTAAGTTATCAATCAAAATTTCTCCGGTTGTTGGTTTAATAAGTGAGGCTAACATTTTTATTGTCGTTGTTTTCCCAGCACCGTTTACCCCTATTAACCCAACAATTTTTCCAGATTCTATTTTCAAACTTACATCATTGACAGCATTTTTTACGATTAATTTTTTTTTAAATAGTCCTTTACTTTCTTTATAAACAAATTTCTTCGATAAATTTGTTGCAATTAACATCTTTTCCTCCTTATCCAAACAAATTTTCTACTAGTTTCTTTTCCAATATTTTTAAACAAATCATAGCAACTAGTAAGTAACCACCGCTTAGTAATAATATTTCTAAAACTAAATCTAAATGAATGCTGATGCTTTGCTTGGCTATCACAATCGACCTAAAAAGTTCCAATGAAGCAGTCATAGGAAACAAATGAGAAAAATACTGTAACCATTTGGGTAAAAATTCTACTGGAAAAGACACGCCGGTAACAAAGCTCATTACTGCAAATAATGTATTTTGTGTAATATAAGCATCCCTAGTAAAGAGCATTATTGAAGAGAGTATTAGTGCCATTGAGAAAAATCCTAATACTGTTAATATAATCACAACAATCGATTGCATAGATATTATTAAAAACAAATTTGCCCCAAAAGAAATTCCAAAGAAAGCCATAGTTAAAAATTGAATAAAACTTCTACCAAGTTGTTCAATTAAACATCCAATATGATAGCCAATTCTTGAGGAAGGAGTTAGTAAAACTGATTCTAAAGTTCCTTCTTTTAACTCCCTGAACAGGGCACGCCCTACTTCCATCATGGTAGACCTTCCTAATATAAAGAAAATAGCCCCAATGGTTATATAGGTTATATAGTCAGATTGATTTGTATATTGATTAAAGCTTTCACTTATTGATCCCTTTAGAAAAAAAGTATAAACAAAATACGGGAATAAGATTGCAAAAAAGCCTGCTATGATACGCCCAATTATTAAAGTCCATGGAAAGGCCCTTTTAGCAATTATTTTGTTTCTTTTAAAAGTAGCTTTAGCAATGTTAAACAATCTATATCCCCCTCTCAATTTTAAAATATATTAAGATTAATTGGAAAATGTAATTCAACAAAAAGACGAAGATAAAAGACATACTTAAAGATTCAACCCTAAAGAAAAAAATCCATCCGTTTCTTCATTTTTATTTAGAAAATAACTCATGGATGTAACCTTTTCCTCAAAAAGATTCTTAACTACCAAACTCCATTAGAATCTTTCTCGAGTGAACCCAAGATCAGTCTCTCTCTGACAGCGTTTATCGCAATTATTTTGCCTATTTCTTAAAACAAACTTAATAATCATCAAATAATACTTTAGTTTTTCTATTTTTATACCTTTTAAGTATCACAACAAAGTGCGGACTATTAAAGATTAAATGTGCAATTATACAACCTAATATTGATCGAGTGTAGATAAAAAGTACACTTAGAGATAAACCAACTAGCGCGTGATACATGTAACTTCTTAAATTAAAGTGTAAATTGGCCCATCGATTAAGATAGTGGATGAATACAAAAAGTGATGTACTTAAAACAACTACAGAAAAACCAATTTCTTCAAAAAGATAACCTATTAAAAAATATCTAAAAAAGAGTTCTTCCCCAATCACTGAATATATATTTTTAAAATAATTGTAGATGAGTTGTTTAAGAGTGATCACTCTATAAATTTGATAATTTTCATTAGAGACATATCTTCTATTATGTTTATAATTACTTAATAGCAAAAGAAAACCTAATAAGAAACCAAGTGCGATACCATATAAGTGATCTGGCGTTTCAATTTTAGGATAAATAAAAAAACAAGGCAGGAATAACGGAAGATAATATATGATTGTATTTAACAACATGGAATATTGAATACGTTTCCACATGCTAGGAACAAAAGTAATAAAGATAATTACAAGACAAAAAAAGAAAATGGCAATTGAAAGTTTAGTATCCAGATTGTATAAAGCAAGAAATAGGCTAAAAAAGATACATAAAGCGATTAGCTGTTTTTTATAAATATATGGCTGGTCTTGCATTCTAACCTACTTTTCTTATGACATTTAATTTTTCTAGCTCATGAATAAAAGCTTTAATCTCACTTTCAATAGAAGTATCAGTAGTATTATAAAAATTACTTAACTTCGCTATAATATCCTCTTCATCGTGACTACTATTACAAAGTTCAAAAATTCTTGCTCCAACTTCATTTATTTTAAATACTTCCCTACCTTTTATAATGACAAAACCAGCTTCATGTTTAAAAAGTGAAGCTCCTAAACCTTTTTTATATTTAGTCATCCTGACCCTCCTTTTTAAATGCAACTTCTGATACTATATCCTGAATGAATTCAAGCATATCTCCAACAAACAATTTAATATTCTCTTTATCAATATGGCAATAAATTTGATACTTCAAATATTGATCAATTCTTAGTTTACTTTCTAATTTTCTATTGTCTAAAAAAATTTTCGAAGCCCATTTTCGTTTAAGATTTGTAAATCCATTTTTAGCATTTAGTGCACCAATAGCACTTTCTAATGATCGGCGTGCACAATTTAGTGCACAGGTATATTCCTGTGATTCGTACAATGCGATTGCATCTTGCAAATCTGAATTAGCAGCTATTAAATATATGTTTACTACAAAGTCAGTTAAACTACGCTGTTTAATCATGCTTTTTATTTTAGTATTTAGATTATTTTCATTAATAACTTCTGATACTTTTAATCTATGCAAAAACTTTAGCTCATCTTGAGATACACTTGAGTAATGAAGATTATTTAAATTAAAAATTATTTTTTCTATACTTTCCATTGCCCAATATTCAATATCTAACATTTTGCCATTGATAATTGAAGTTTGTACCTTTGAATTTGCTTCATTTCTTGAAAATTCACCATCGGGAATATTTTCCGAAATTACATAAACATCAAAATCTGAACTTTTTGTTCCTAAGCCCTCTAAATGGGAGGTGTATACAAATATTGCTTGTTCTTCATCAGATTTTATTAATCGATCAAAAATATCAGATGGAGAAATACCACACTCTTCAAAACGATCTGTTAAAATTTTATTCATTAATTTTACTCCTCTGTCAAACTATATTTGTATAAGGATAACCTGAAACTAATTAATCGTGTTAAACAGAAAGCAAAACAATAAGTTTTGCTTTCTGTTTAACTTCAAATCTTAAACCTCGTGTCCTGCAATAACTCGTGCAATTACAGCTTCATCTGTAATTTGAATTATTTCTGGTTTTTCAAAAGTCTTCATTTTTCTCACCTCCTTTCAATGATATCTATATTAAACTTATAACAATAGCTATGGTCTATTGACTTTTCATATTGCACAATTCTCCATCGCCTGCATTTCGATTTATATTGCGAGGATAATAAAATGAAGACGATCTTGCTATTCACAATCAATCTCATTGCTTCTGTTTTATGAACCCCGAATACAAACAATAAGTCAAAAACTATTGTTCTTGAAGACCCTTGCTCAGAATAAATCCTGCATTCCCGATATGTATAACGAGGAAAAAC
>NZ_JADDIU010000049.1 GCF_016464375.1 Bacillus renqingensis | reverse complement strand
AATCAGAAGAATGTCCTTCATCAAGGGGATGAAGGACAAAACTGGGTCAAGAAATCAGAAGAATGTCCTTCATCAAGGGGATGAAGGACAAAACACGGTCTAGGAATCAGAAAATGTCCTTTATCAAGGGGAATGTCCTTCATCAGGTCTACGAGCCTGTTTTTTTCATATGAAATGGTTCATGTACCGCCAATCGCTTTTGTCTCTGAATCAAAAATAAAAAGACGCCGATTAGGACGATTACACCGCCGGCGATTTGCCAGGCTGTAAGTCGCTCTCTCAATATAAAGTAGGCTAGGATTGTGGAGCCTACGGGTTCACCTAAAATACTCATTGAAATCGTGGTGGCATTGACATAGTTCATTAGCCAGTTATTAATCACATGGCTGACGGTTGGGACAATAGCAAGCAATAAGAAAATACCCCAGTCATTTGCCGAATAACCAGTAAAAGACACATTCGTGGAGAAATTGAAAATAACAAGAACAATGGAAGCACAGGAAAAAACGCAAAAGCTGTAAATCCAGTGTGATAACTGTTTGACAACCGTTTGTCCGATTAATAAGTAGCCGACAACAGCGATAACGCTGAAGAAGGAAAGTAGATCGCCCAGCATCGCCTCCTGACTTAAACCGAAATCACCCCAGCCAATCATCATGGCCCCGATAATGGCAATACCCATCGTCAAAAGGGCGGATGCGGTTGTTCGTTCTTTAAAAAGGAAAAATCCGCCTATCAGTGATATAATCGGCTGAAGGGTCAAAATAACCGTCGAGCTCGCGACGGTTGTGAATTTCAAAGACCCGAACCAAAGGACAAAGTGAAAGGCTAAAAATACTCCGGAAAAGAATAAAAAGAGTGCTGTTTTTTTATTTATTTTTCGTAATTCCTGCCGATTCTGCCAAACCATTGGTGTTAATAATAAACTAGCAAATAGCATCCGATACATAGCCATAATAGAAGCCGAAGCTTCTGACCATTTTACAAAGATGGAAGAAAATGAAATAGCTATAATGGAAATAATAAGCGGCAGGCCGATGGATTTTGATTTCTCTTGTGTCATGATTTTGTCCTTCCTAGGTGTAAATACTACATAAAATATACCACAATTTTAAAAAAAATCACTATTGTGAAAGGATGAACGATTTATGTTAAAAGAGGTTTGTGTGGAAAACTTCACCGTCATTCCGAAAGCAATTGAACACGGGGCCGGTCGGGTCGAGCTATGTGATAACTTAGCATTCGGCGGCACGACGGTCAGCCATGGTGTAGCGGTTCAAACAATTCAATATTGTCACAGTAAAAATGTTAAGGTTATGGCCATGGTTAGGCCGAGGGGTGGTAACTTTGTTTTTACTAAATTGGAAATCGAGATGATGCGCCAAGATATTGCTCATTTCAAGCAGCTGGGGACAGATGGAGTCGTGTTTGGCTGCTTAAATGAAAGTGGCTGGATCGATGAAGAGGCGATGCTCACATTACTGCAAGCGGCCGAAGGGCTGGATGTCACCTTTCATATGGCGTTTGATCAGCTCAAGACCGAATCTCAGTTTGCTGCGATTACATGGCTCGCCGAACACGGGGTGAAAAGGATTTTAACACATGGTGGACCGGGGAATACTTCGATTGAAAATAACCTTTCTCGGCTAAAAGAATTAATCCACTTTGCGAATGATAAAATTATCATTTTACCTGGTGGCGGAATCACTGAGATAAATTTAAACCATATTGCTGCCGTGTTAAAGGTAAATGAGGCACATGGGACAAAAATAGTCGGTCAATTAGAAAAAAGGTGAGATGGGTCTTACATCGCTGACGATTTTTCACCGAAAAATTTGTTTGACATAAAATGTTTTACATAGAGAAAGAACAGGAGGAAAAAAGGGTGCCTTCGGTTATCAATTTAGGAGTATTGAATGTAAATGCCCCTCAGCAAAACTCATCCGTCACAGTCGGCGAATCCGTTATTACCGGAATGGATGCCAACCGAAAATATAATTTAGCGTTTGGGGGTACAATGGGACTGTTTAATAATGTTTCGGCGAATGTAGCCAATAATATCGATACTTTAGACGGCATTGACGGCGTAATTTTTGACCAAGATCTTAAACCAAATTTGGGTGGAAATATATAGGCCAGAAATTATAAGCAACCATAGACCAAGAACGACACCCTGTTTATAAGGTGGTGCGAGCAGAGCGAAGCTTGGACCCCTTTTTCATAAAAAATAAACCCTCGCTTTTAAGGGTTCTTTTCTTCAGGCGGTTTCTCCACCTTATTCTTTTTCTTATCATCATAAGTTGTTAATGCCGCATTCATCTGGGAAAAGTCGTTATGGCTGCCATGAATATTCCCCAATCCCTGGTTCGTTTTTTTGTTGTTTTTAAAATCTTCAATGAAGTTATTGCCAATGCTAAAACAGGATGCACTTTCAATACTGCCGATTTTAATGGTCCCGATATGAAAAGATGGGGATAAAATAGTAGCGGTCAAAAATTACTCATCCTTTCTGTACGTTGTTTTTACTTAAATGGCATTTATTGACTGTATTTTCATTTCCGGACAACGAACCAATCACTTCGTTCACACTGGATTCGTTTCGAAATTGTTTAAGTGTATTTTTTTTTCCGAAAAAAAATCCTGAGGATTTTCCTATGCTCGAAATCGTTATATCTCCCAATGAGAGTTTCATTCAATTCCATCCTCCTTTCCCTTATTCTATTCGATTCTTAGGCGAATGACACAGGTTTTATCACCATGCTATAATCACCAACATAGAATGAAGGGTAGTGAAAGCCAGTAAAATGTGGTGAAAAGTGGATGACCCAAACATTTGAATTTAATTTTGCCGGGAATATTCATGTCCAATCAATGGACCGGCAAGCCGGTATCTTTATTGGCGAGAGGAATAATGCGATTGGCTGGAATGCGCACGGAAAAAACAATAATGTGATTGGCACAATAGGCGGAAAATCAAATGTGCTTTATGAAAATGTATTAATCCTGAATGACCCTGATCTAATTGATACGCCAATTGATGACCGGGATATCAATCTGTCGTTTGAAAACCCGGGAACAGATTATTCAAAGAACCTCTCTATTAATAGTGTAAATGTCAATACCATGCAGCAAAATTCCGTGGTATCGGTTGGGGAAGGTCATATCGCTGGAATGGATGCCAACGAAAAGGTAAATCAAGCGCATGCAAAAATTACCGGAAACGGAAATTATTCCATAGGTAATCACAATGTAAATTATGACCAAGATGTAGTCGATGCTATTTTGAATGATCAAGATATTAAAATTGCCAATGTTAAAAAGGCGTAATGAGGTGCGGTAATAGTAACTTTCATTTGCCATCCATTGCAGGCGCCAACATCACGTCATTAAAAGTTGTTGTGAAAACGATACCCTTTAGAGGTTTTTGTTATTTCTTGCTTAGGAGAAGCCTTTTCAGAAGAGGCTTCTTTTTTTACGCTTTCCTTGTCAATCTGTTGAATCAGTGATTCAGCCAAATCTTCTGGGCCACTAATATTCGTCCCAATTAGCAGCTTTCCACTTAATTGGTCAATCTCAATATTGTCTAAGCGAAAGATAATATTTTCCAAATGGTCGATTTGGACGTGTTCGAGATGAATATTGTTCCCTTCCGTTTCCTTTTGCTGTTTCTCGAGCAGTTCAATCAACCGATCCAATTTCGTCAGAAGGAGGGAGTTTATCTTGTTTGTCTTTTCTACCTTCTTCTTTTTACAAGAAAAAAATTTCAAGCTAAACTCCCCCTTATTTCGCAATCCGAATGGCGACCCCCGTATTCCTAACTATATGTAGGGATTTCCTTGCTTATTCAAGAGGAGGCGGTTCCTATATGGACAGAAAAAGGACAGCAAACAAAAAATAGTCAATAAGTTTTTAAAGAAGACTGGGTTTTATTTGGGAAAAATGATAGTATAAGGTTGGAGCTTGAGTATAACAGTTGAATGTTGTATCTTTAAGTTCGGATAGGTGGATTCAGATAGGAGCAATTTGTATTCTCCTGTCTGTTGGTAATCATTGATGACAAGGTAGGGTGAAATGAATGAAAAAGGTAAAAAAGGCGATTATTCCAGCGGCAGGACTGGGGACAAGATTTCTTCCGGCAACAAAAGCGATGCCAAAGGAAATGCTGCCGATTGTTGATAAACCAACGATTCAATATATCGTCGAAGAAGCGGTTGCTTCAGGGATTGAGGATATTATTATTGTAACTGGAAAAGGAAAGCGGGCCATTGAAGATCATTTTGACTTTGCACCAGAGCTTGAGCAGAACCTGCTTGAAAAAGGGAAAACCGATTTGTTAGAAAAGGTTCGTTACTCAACAAACCTTGCGGATATTCATTATATTCGCCAAAAAGAGCCAAAGGGATTAGGACATGCTGTTTGGTGTGCCCGTAACTTCATCGGGGACGAGCCGTTTGCGGTTCTTTTAGGGGATGATATTGTCCAAAGTGAAACTCCTTGCTTAAAACAGCTGATTAATATATTTGAAGAAACACATTCATCGGTAATCGGCGTTCAAACCGTTCCAACAGAAGAAACACATCGCTATGGAATCATTGATCCATTGCAACAAAATGGCAGACGCTACCAAGTAAATGATTTAGTTGAAAAGCCATCCCAGGGTACAGCCCCATCTAACTTAGCGATTATGGGCCGCTACGTCCTGACACCGGAAATTTTTATGTTCCTCGATAAGCAGCAAACAGGTGCCGGCGGTGAGATTCAGCTTACGGATGCGATGCAGGAGCTGAACCAAATCCAACGCGTCTTCGCCTACGACTTCGAAGGCAAGCGTTTTGATGTCGGCGAAAAAATTGGCTTTGTCAAAACAACCATCGACTTCGCCCTTCAGAATGAGGAATTACGCGATGAAGTCATGGAATATTTGAAGGGCATTGTTCGTACGGCGGAGAATTAAGGTGCTCCTGTTGAAGTATAAGATGTGGGTGGCAGAGACAACCAAAATCAGTATGACGTTCCACTCCATTATTTACACTTTTTTAAAAATGAGGGGTGTCCAAAAAGGGCAAATCCTATAAAATTAAAAAATCAAGAATGCTATTATATCAACATTTTTGAATAGAAAAAGGGGGCGTCCAAAAGTCGAAAAATCGACTTTTGGAAAGCCCCTATTTCTTTGCAAAATCTTCACCAAAATTATTTAAAATAAATGTTTCTTCTTCTGACTTATTTAGGATTCCATAGGCTTTTCCAATGGTCCCGCCCTGGTAATCCCAGAAGTAGTTATGATCCCTATCTACCTCATCAAATTGACCATTTTTCCACTTTTCAAGTATGGCCAGCAAATCGTCTTTCTGTTCAAAATTACTTTTACTTACAATCTCGTAAACTTGGCGAATCGTATCGGGAATCATTGGAATGGCGCCCCATTTTTCCTCCGCTTTTACTTTTTGATGGGTCATCTTGTGCATTACATCTATCACAGCATCTTGGGAACTATCCTCGTTTATCCCAATGTTATATTGAATACCGCCAATTTTAGCTGTTTGCTGCTTGTCTAGTTCTTTTTGATTCTTAGCAGATGGATCAGTATCTTCCGCTGGTGCCACTTGATTTAGTACTTTTTTAGGCTCACCAGTACGATCCAACACTTTATATACACCGTATGTTCCTCCGATTAATACCACCAAAACAATCGCAGTTATTACTAGCGCTTTTTTCATACCTTACCCCCTGTTTGTCCTGGATGGTTACACTTTAGCAGAAAATTGATAAAAATTCCAGTACTGAATAAATCGGTGCCTGACACCATCCGTGGACATTTGTCTTTCTGGGGTGGACAGTTGTGTGTGTTGTTTGAAACCGGCAAAAAAAACCGGCAGATTCTGCCGGTTTTTTATCTGTTTTTTCCAAGTTTTACTGTAAAAATGCAAGCTGTATAAAAAATAGTACCGCAAATAGATAAAGCAGTGGATGAATTTCCCGCCATTTGCCTCTAGCTACTTTTAACACAGGGTAACTGATGAATCCAAGGGCAATCCCGGTTGAAATACTTGAGGTCAGCGGCATGCTAAGAATGGTCAGGAATGCCGGAAAGGCTTCATCAAGCTCGTTCCAGCGTATTTTTGCAATGCTGCCCATCATCAAGCTGCCGACAATGATCAATGCAGGCGCCGTAATTGCGGATAGCCCGGAAACGGCACTGACTAGCGGCCCGAAGAAGGCTGCGAAGATAAATAAAACGGCAACGGTCAGTGAGGTTAAACCTGTTCGTCCGCCGGCAGCAACACCTGATGTTGATTCAATAAAGGCAGTTGTAGGGCTTGTTCCAAACATCGCACCAACGGCGGTTCCGATCGAATCGGAAAGCAGGGCCCGGCGAGCGCGCGGCAGTTTGTCCCCTTTCATTAAACCCGCTTGGTTTGCAACGCCAATCATCGTCCCGGTTGTGTCAAAAATGGTTACAAGGATGAAGGAAAACACCACGGCGTACAAACTATGCTGAATCACATCGCCAAAGGCAGTAAGTGGATTTGTAATTATTAATCCTTCTGGCAAAACAGGAAAACCGACAAAACCTTTGTCAAACGAAAGCTGGCCGGTAAAAAAGGCAATCAATCCCGACACAATCATTCCGATAAATAGCGCGCCATTCACCCTAAACAGCATCAAAATAAGGGTCACAGCAAGCCCGATGATAGTTAACACTGCTGATGGGGTATGTAAATTTCCGAGCCGAACCAAGTTGGCCGGATCAGCAACAATGATTTTTGTTAGGCGAAGGCTGATAAATGCAATAAATAAACCAATACCCGCTGTAATTCCATATTTAAGATTTTCCGGAATCGCCTCAATTAGTTTTTCCCTCAGCGGTGTTAAGGATAAGAGGACAAAAATAATTCCGGCAACAAACACTGCGGAAAAGGCTGTCGCATAATGAATATGCTGCGGCCCGCCGACGACGGAATAGGCAAAGTAGGCGTTAAGCCCCATCCCCGGAGCGATGGCTATTGGATAGTTGGCAAAGAGCGCCATCCAAAGGGTACCAACGACGGCAGCGATGATGGTAGCAGTAAAAACTTGGTTAAATGGGACGCCGGCATCGGAGAGGATTACTGGGTTCACTACCACGACGTAAACCATTGTAAAAAAAGTCGTGATTCCTGCGATGACCTCGGTTTTGGCGTTTGTCTGATTTTCTTTAAGTTTGAACATACAAGTCCTCCGTAGATACGAACAATTTTAAAAACAATTAATATAATATTCGTTTTTTGACAAAAATTCAATAGTGGATTTTTATTTTTTCCTATTTGTGCCTGTTTAATCCTTTAGTAAAGGGTGCTGAATGCGTTAAAAGAAAAAGCCCTGAAACACTATTCTAGGGCTTTTTCCAAAATGGAAAATTAAGTTCTTCACGGGTAGTTTCTAAATGCTGTATCGTAGCGTGAATCATTCTTTCATATATATTCAAAATAGATTGCCCGTAATCTTTACCGGGAACAGCCCATTTTCCGTTTAGGGCGATCCATGTCGGAGCGGATCCTCGATCTACCAAACTAAAGCGGGGATCTACCAGCGGGTATTGGCTAGGTAGTTTATTCGTCGTGGCGTAGGCATATAAATGCTGAAGCTGTGCAAGTATTCCTTCTTCTGGTGTTTCGAAGCTTGCTCCCCGGGCTCCTGATCCTGTTGCGCCTAACCCTGAAAAATTATTTTGCTCTAGGGTAACATCTCCAGTAAACCGAAAATAGTCTGTTTCGAGTATAGCTTGTGCAAAAGCAACATCGCCTCTAATCCCGTAATACTCACCAAAGGTCAGATAATACCTTCCAAGCTCAGGCGCTTTCGGGTTTATTCTTTTTACAAACTGGTTCATATGCTCTGGAGACAAGTAGGTAGGTCCCAAAATCGTAAAGGTAGATGGGTCGCCTTGGTCCGGGACTGGGTTAGGATTACCGGTAGTTGTGCCGCTGCCAGGGGCTTTGTTTGGACTTCCGCTACCGTTGCTGCTTGAGCCACTGCTGGTATCCCCTTTGCCAGTATTGCTGTCGTTTCCGGCGGTATTTCCGCTTTTATTGGGGTTGGACCCGTTTGTTGACTGATTCGTTTTGTTTCCACCTGTAGTGCTGGTTGTGTTACCTTTTTCAGTCACAATAAATGAATCATCGTAGCCTGCTTTCACCATCTTCTGTAAAAGTTCATTTGCATTGGAGCGGCTTGAAAATGCTCCGATCTGGACCCTGTACCAAGTGTTTCCGGAAATTTTCGTACTGATCATGATGGCCTTGATATTTTTCTTGCTAAGTTCAGCAATCCGTTCCTCTGCATTTTTTTTTGCTTTAAAGGAACCTACCATTACTTTATAAATCGTTCCATCCCCTGTGTTCGCCGGCTTACTTGGCCGTGTTGGTTTTGCTGCAGCTTTCTTTTTAAGTCCAAATGCCTTTGCGAGACCATTTGCATGTCCCTGTGCCACAGCTTGACGCCAGGAGGCTTGTTTCATTAAAGCGGCATCGTGTGGATGATCAATAAAGCCATTTTCGGTTAACATTGCCGGCATCTTCGATTCTCGTAAGACATGGAAATTGGCCTGTTTCTTACCGCGCTCCTTTAACTGATTCATTTTTAAAATTTCGGCATGGATGATGCTTTGATAGGTTGCCGTGGAGGAAGAGTTGGACAGGCTGGAATAAATATAGTCTTCGTACCCTTGGGCGGTATGGTTATCTGAATTAATATGAATGGATAAAAAGAAGTCGGCCCCCCATTTATTAGCCTCGGTTGTCCTCGTGTTCAAGCCCTTTGTGGTATCGCTTGTACGACTCATTTTCACTTCAACATCTTCATAATCATTTTGGAGGATTTTGCGCAATGTAAGTGCAATATCCAATGTAATGTCTTTCTCATTCAGCCCGTTCCCTTGGGCACCAGGATCCTGCCCCCCGTGGCCTGGGTCTAAATAAAGCTTCATGTTTCCGTTTCCCCCATTCCTTTAAAATGGTTTTACATACATATGGTATGGATCCAGCCCGGAATCCGTTCCCCGCCAATGAAGGGGCCGAACCCGGCTTCTCACTATCTATATATAGAAGAACCAAGCAAAAGGACATGGTGTCAGGCACCACTCGTGGACATTTGTCCGCGTGAGGTGGACACTGATGGAAACTGTAGTAATGCTAAGGTATGAACGGTTAATAAAAGAATGGTTTGGGGAAATAAGTGGATAAATTGGCGGAATAAAGGATAATGTCTGTGAATTGGATGAATATCGATTAGGAACCTCCTGACACCAAATGTCTGTCCTTTCATCTCCGGTGAGGCCATTAGTGTTTATTCGGCAATCAGAAAGGAGTCTTTGAATCCAGCTTTTTGAAGTTCGGCCAAGCGTTCTTCGGCGTAGTCGCGATTTTCAAAGGCGCCGGCTTGAACGCGGTACCACGTTTCACCGGAAATTGTGGTCGTATTCACAAATGCTTCTATGCCTTTTTTATGCAATAAAGTAACTTGTTCGTCGGCGTTTTCTCGTGATTTGAATGAACCGGCAATTACCTTGTAGAGCGTTCCTTCGTCGGGATTATTTGGCTGTGGCTGTGGTTGTGGTGGTTTCGGTGTCGGTGGTTTTGGTGTTGGCTTTGATTTGCGTTTAAGATGAAACGCTTTTGCCAACCCGTTTGCATGACCTTGAGCTACCTTTTGGCGCCATGAAGCTTGTTTCATGAGGGCGGCATCGTGTGCATTCGTAATAAAGCCATTTTCAGTCAGAATCGCCGGCATATTAGACTCACGAAGCACGTGAAAGTCAGCCTTTTTCGTGCCACGGTCTTTCAATTCATTCACTTTGAGTATTTCTTCATGAATTATATTTTGATATTTTGCAGTTGTTGAAGAGTTAGATAAGCCGTTATAAATATAGTCTTCGTATCCTTGGGCAGAGCTGGTTGCCGAATTGATGTGAATGGACAAGTAATAATCAGCACCCCAGGCGTTTGCTTCATTTGTCCGGCTGCTTAGTCCTTTTGTAGTGTCACTTGTTCGACTCATTTTGACCGTCACATTTTCATAATCATTCTGTAAAATGGTCCGCAATTTGAGTGCAATATCTAAAGTCACATCTTTTTCATTTAGCCCATGACCTTGGGCACCAGGATCCCGCCCGCCATGACCTGGATCTAGATAAAGTTTCAAAATATCTCTCCTCCTGTTCAAATAAATGGTGATATATACCATTATTTTATGAAGAACGGTCGGATATGTTCGGATTCATATCATTGATTCATGGTTTTCCAAACAGGCGAAGGAATTCTATTCATAATCTATAACAAGCGGAACTTTCGTAAAAATGTTATAATACATAAAGTAATTGAATCTTAATGTAAGGAGCAATGTACTATGATTCTCGTTGTCGGCGGAGCTGGCTACATTGGCAGCCATCTTGTGAAGGAATTAGTGGAAAAAGAAGAGGTTGTTGTGTTGGACAACCTATCGACCGGTCATCGTGAAGCCGTTGATAACCGGGCTATTTTTGTAAAAGGTGACCTTGGTAATGTAGACGATTTGTTAATGGTTTTTAGAAGCTATCCGATAAAAGCGGTGATGCATTTTGCTGCGAATAGCTTAGTAGGGGAGTCGGTTATTAATCCGTTAAAATATTATGAAAATAACGTAGCAGCTACCATTATGCTGTTAAAGGTGATGAAAAGGTTTAAGGTGAAAAACTTTATTTTTTCCTCTACAGCAGCGACTTACGGTATTCCTCATGTCGATATGATTGATGAAACAACTCCTACAGCACCGATTAATCCTTATGGCCGTTCGAAATTGATGGTCGAGCAGATTCTGGCTGATTTCTCGAAAGCCCATGGGTTGAATTATGTGGTACTGCGTTACTTTAATGCGGCAGGTGCCCATAAGTCGGCAGTAATTGGCGAAAGCCACGACCCGGAAACTCATTTGATTCCGATTATCCTGCAGCATCTTCTAGGACAGCGGGAAAAAGTTTCGGTATTTGGCTCTGATTACGATACGGAGGACGGTACTTGCATCCGTGATTATATTCATGTGACAGATTTAGCGTCTGCTCATATTTTGGCGCTCAAGGCGTTGCTAAAAGGGAAAAAGACAGCAGAGATTTACAATCTTGGCAATGGTTTGGGCTATTCTGTAAAAGAAGTGATTGAAACTTGCGAAAAAGTAACAGGACTTAAGGCCAATGTTGAAATGACGGACCGCCGCCCAGGAGATCCCGCAAGACTCATCGCTTCCTCCCAAAAAATCTATGATGAACTAGGCTGGAAAGCTGAAAGAAACCTAGAACAAATTATCACTGACGCCTGGAAATGGCATCAAAGGGTGTCAGGCACCATGTGAAAATTTCACATGGTGCCTGACACCAAAAAGACCACAGATAGAACATTCATCTGTGGCCTTTTTGGCTTAAATGCTTATTTTAAAATTTGTACTTTTACTGTTTTTCTTCCCCATTGGAGGGCTTTTGTCTTGGAAGGGAAAAAGACATCGATTTTTTTGCCTCTCATGGCGCCGCCTGTGTCGCCGGCAACTGCATAGCCGTAACCTTGTACATACACCTTTGTTCCTAATTTAATCACCTTAGGGTCAACAGAGATAACTTTTAGGTTTGGATTTTTCTTAAGATTTAATCCAGTAGCTGTAATGCCTGAACATTTTTTACAATTTGCTGAGTAGGCAGTGGATGTAACAGTCAGCGTTTTAACAACCTTTGGTGATTTAGAATTACTCGAGGCTGTCCTTTTAGCTGGTACTGTCTTTTTAGTAGTTGTCGCTTTTTTACTTGCAGCTTTCGTCGAACTCGAGACAACTAGTTTTTGCTTTGGATGAATTAAATCCGATTTAAGGTGATTCCATTTTTTAAGATTACTTACTGAAGTTTTATATATTTTGGCAATTTTATAAAGTGAATCGCCTTTTTTTACAGTATATGTATTAGATGCTGCGGATGCTCCATGGTTGCTTCCAATTAATATTAAACCTGCTAAACCAAATGTTACGAGGAATTTCTTCATCATAAAACCCCTTTCTATTGATTAATAAGATACCATAATCGTATTACAGTTTTATTTCAATAGTTTACTAGTTTCATGACAAAATCGGGTTTGTTGGAGAAAATTCACCTAATATTGTAATGCTGTTTAAAGGGTTTTTTACAAATTAATAGGAAAGAAAAAAAGAAACCCTCCTGCTGATGAAGAGTTTCTTTTTACATACTATAAAGGCTATTTAATCGTGTTGCCGCCATCGAGGACAATATTTTCACCAGTCATTAAGTTTGTAGCATCGCTTGCCAGGAATAAAGCAACGGCTGCGACTTCTTCGGGATAACCAAAACGCCCAAGCGGAATTTCCTGTTTTGCTTTTTCCCCTTTTTTACCAGACCAAGCTTTTTGCCCTAATTCCGTTAAAATGACAGTAGGTGAGATCGCGTTTACCTTAATATCGAACTGGGCCCATTCATAAGCAAGAGCTTTGGTCATACCAAGAATACCAGCCTTACTTGCGGCATATGCAACATGGTTATCCAATGCAATAATAGCTGCCTGTGAAGCCATATTGATAATTTTTCCTCCTGTCCCTTGTTCGATCATAATTTTACCGACCTTTTGGCACATTTTGAAGGATCCGGTTAAGTTAAGATCAATTGTTTTTTGCCAATAGTTGTCAGAAATATTTTCCGCATCGTCTAACAATGCAATACCTGCACAGTTTATTAAAATATCAATCTGACCAAATCGATTTCTAACTTCTTGAATCGCTTTATCCATGTTTTCGTTATTGGTTACATCGCATTGTATGCCCATTGTATTTTCCGCATGAATCTCTTTCGCTGCATCTATTACATTATCTTTTAAATCGAAAATAGCAACTTTTGCCCCTTTTTCGCTGTATAATTCTGAAATTGCTCTTCCGATTCCACTTGCTCCTCCTGTTACTATCGCCACTTTATCATTAATATTGAAGTTTTTATCGTATCCATGAAAAGCCATTGAAATCCTCTCCTTAAGCCATTACGAATATTTTATACGCCTCAAAATGCTGTAGAAAATTAACCCCAGAATTTTTTTAGTGAGTTTATATGCTTTAAGCTTAATGATCACATTATGAAAGGCCTAATTGGCTAAAATAACCTCTATATTATTTTCTAGAAGTTTACTGTACATATCGTCGTCTAACGGTTTATCGGTAATTAATTTATCAATTTGGCCTAATTTGGCAAAAGACGCGCTAGACGATCGCCCGATTTTGGAAGAATCAATGATAGCGATTACTTTTGCCGCCTTTTCAACAATTTGTTTCTTAAGCTCCACTTCATATAAATTAAAATCCTCTAATCCATTTTGAATAGTAAAACTATTTGCCGAAGTAAACATGATATCAATATTTATGTGATCGATTAGATCAATTCCTAAGGTTCCCTCGATCGATGTCGATTTCTTTGTCAATACGCCTCCTATCAATATAACGGTAATATCGGGATTATCATTTAATTCAAGTGCAGTAAGCAGACCGGTGGTTACAACCGTTAATCGAATAGGTTTAGTTTTTATATAACGTGCAAACTCTAATGCTGTAGAACTTGCATCAAGTAAAATACATTGCTTTTCTTCGATAAATTCAAAAGCCTTTTTAGCTATCTGCCTTTTTTCCCCTTTATTTTTCTTTTCACGTACGGAAAAATTAGTATCATTTTCGGATTCATCATTAAGGACTGCCCCGCCATGAGTTCTAATTAATAGTCCCTCTTCCTCCATTTTGTTAAGATCCGTCCGTAATGTTGCCTCAGATACCCCTAAATGGGAGGAAAGTTCTTTAACAGTTATTCGTTTTTCTTTATTTAAAAGACCAATAATTTTATTTCTTCTTTCGTTAGCGAACATTTTCATATTTTTCACCCTTATTGTTATTACTACTTTTTATTTTATTGCATTTAAGTGATTTTATCAATAAAACTTATAACGGATTTTCATTTATTGATTTATATCATTATTTACTTTTAATTTAAAAAAATATTAAAATAAACGAAAATAATATTGACAATACGAAAACAGGTGATAAAATTCAAGTATAAAGTCGAAAGCGATTACAATATGGTTTTCGATTATGAAAGATTTTTTCAGTATCTTAACGTTCATCTTATTTTTTTAAATTATGTAAAGGGAGAGAATGAACAATGGAAAATACTTTAGAAAAAAATGAAGCCGAACTACAAGAGATTCCGGCAACTATGAAAGCAGTTGTAGCGTATAGCCCTGGTGATTATAAATTTGAAGAAGTAAGTACTCCTAAAATTGAAAATGACAAAGAAATTATTATTAAGGTAGAAGCATGTGGAATTTGTGCCGGGGATGTAAAAGCATACAGCGGTGCACCTAGTTTCTGGGGGGATGACAAGCAGCCAGCATATATCAAAGCCCCAATGATTCCAGGTCATGAATTTATCGGTCGTATTGTTCAAAAGGGTAAAGCTGTAACAGATTTTGAGATAGGAGATCGGGTTATTTCAGAACAAATCGTTCCATGTTGGGAGTGCCGTTTCTGTAAGAGAGGCCAATATTGGATGTGTGAAAAACATGACTTATATGGTTTTCAAAATAATGTAAACGGTGGCATGGCTGAATATATGAAATTCACTAAAGAAGCGATTAACTATAAAGTGCCAGAAGATCTGCCAATTGAAAAAGCAATTTTAATAGAACCATATGCATGCAGCCTCCATGCTGTTCAAAGGGCCCAAGTTCAATTGGGAGATGTCGTTGTATTATCTGGTGCAGGTACATTAGGATTAGGAATGGTTGGGGCACTTAAGAAATCAGGAGCAGCGAAATTGGTTGTTTTAGATATGAAAGATGAGCGGCTTGAACTTGCCAAGAATTTTGGTGCAGATATCGTTTTAAACCCAAGTAAAGTCGATGTTGTGCAAGAAATCAAAAATATGACAGAAGGATATGGCTGTGATGTCTATATTGAAGCAACTGGACATCCGTCATCCGTTGAACAAGGGCTGCATGCAATTAGAAAATTAGGTCGTTTTGTAGAGTTTAGTGTATTTGGTCAACCAGTTTCCGTTGACTGGAGTATTATTAGTGACCGGAAAGAACTTGACTTGCTTGGTTCACACCTAGGACCTTACTGTTATCCATTAGTTATTGAAGGAATATCAAATGGAGATTTTCCTACTGAAGGTGTAGTGACCCATCAATTAAAACTGGAAGATTTCGAAGAAGGTTTTGAAATGATGAAGAAAGGTGAGAAATCGTTGAAGGTTATTTTGATACCTTAATGAGGTGATTTCTACGAAGGGGTGGGGAGATGAGTACATTAACGGCTAATCGATCATTTTTAGATAAAATTGGTATTCCATCGCATTTAGTATGGGGGTACTTTGGGATACTTATTTTTATGATGGGCGACGGGATGGAACTAGCTTGGATTACTCCATATCTTGTTGACCAGGGACTTACGGTGCAACAATCTGCTCTCCTTACAACAGCTTATGGTATTGCTATTGCCATCGCTGCGTGGTTTTCGGGTGTCTTAGCAGAAGCTATTGGTCCGAGAAAGACCATGATGATAGGGGTTGTGACCTATGTGCTTGGACAAACATTATTTCTTGCCTTGGCATTGCCAAATCTGCATTATGGCTTAATGCTTCCAACCTATGCGGTAAGGGGATTTGGGTATCCATTATTTGCGTATTCATTTCTAGTATGGATTACTTATCGGACACCGCAACATCAGCTGGGAACAGCTGTAGGTTGGTTCTGGTTTGTTTTTACTGGTGGGTTAAGTGTATTAGGCGCATTTTATTCTAAATGGTCCATTGAAGCTTTTGGTCATATTGCTACACTTTGGAGTGCGAATGTTTGGGTACTGATTGGAGCACTTTTCGCCATTGTAGTAAACCGTGATAAATTTGACATTAAAAGAGAAAAAGATAATAATGACCACTCATCTAAATTTGCGGAATTACTTAACGGGATAAAAATCCTTAAAAAAGAACCAAAGGTTGCGATTGCGGGAGTGGTTCGTGTAGTTAATCAGTCTTCTCAATATGCATTTCCATTATTCTTGCCACTTTATTTAGGTAAACACGGTATTAAGCTGGATGTGTGGCTGGAAATTTGGGGTACTATTTTTATCTCTAATATTGCATTCAATTTGATCTTCGGATTTATTGGAGATAAACTCGGGTGGAGAAATACGGTTACCTGGTTTGGTGCAGTTGGCTGTGGCGTGTGTACATTAATGTTGTTTTATACACCGGAATTTTTTGCAGGAAATGTGATACTTGTTGGACTGGTCGGAATATTATGGGGAGCCTGCCTTGCAGGGTTTGTTCCTCTTTCAGCTTTAACCCCATCATTGGTGGGAGATGGGGACAAAGGAGCTGCGATGGCCATCTTAAACCTTGGAGCAGGTTTATGTGTATTCGTGGGTCCGGCGCTGGTTGCATTATTCTATGAGGTAGCAGGCACAAGAGGGATTATTTGGATATTAGCAGGTCTATACGCCATTGCTGCTATCCTAACAACATTCTTAAAATTGCCTGGCGAAGGGAAACAGCAAGCAAAAATAGCAGAAGATGTAAGTATCATAGGGTAATTGACAAATTAAAGCAGAATGGCCCCCGTGTTTTATGGGGGCTCTTAAATACATGAAAACGCTTATTATGCTAAAATTAATTGTATTAAGTTATTGTTGGATAATAAAGGAGAGCAAAATAGAATGAAAAAATTAATCAACGATCCTAGAAATGTAGTTGAAGAAATGCTAGAGGGCTATGTGAAAGCCCATCCAAATTCTATCAAACAATTACCTGGGACTGGCAGAGCTCTCATTACTGCCCGTGAAACAAGAGAAGGGAAAGTGGGAATTTTAATCGGAGGCGGATCCGGGCATGAACCGGGTTTCATAGGGTATGTAGGGGATGGAATGGCTGATGGTGTAGCGGTCGGGAACATTTTTGCATCCCCATCTCCAGACCCCATTTTGGAGGTAACGAAAGCTATTGATAAAGGAGCCGGTGTTGTCTATTTATATGGAAATTATGCGGGGGATGTTATGAACTTTGGAATGGCGGCTGAAATGGCCGATTTAGAAGAGGGTATCCAGGTTGGAATGGCATTAGCATCGGACGATGTTGCCTCAGCACCGAAAAGTGAAAAACAAAAACGCCGTGGTATCGCTGGAGAATTCTTTATTTATAAAGCAGCAGGGGCGGCCGCTGATTTCGGATATGATTTAGACAATGTAGTAAGGGTAGCTAAAAAAGCAAATGAAAATACGCGCTCAATGGGTGTAGGACTTTCTCCTTGCTCCTTACCGCAAACTGGCGAGCCTAGTTTTGAGATCGGCGAGGACGAAATGGAAATTGGGCTTGGTCACCATGGAGAACCAGGGATTGAAAAAGGCCCGCTTCAATCGGCAGATCGTGTAGCGGATCGTCTTGTAAATGATATTTTAGCCGATATTGAGATAAATAAGGGTGATAAGGTTGCTGTCCTTGTTAATGGCCTTGGGTCTACTCCAAAAATGGAATTATATATTGTTTTCAGAAGAGTAGAACAGATTTTAAGCGAACGTGGCATTGAAATTTACCGTTCTTATGTTGGTGATTATATTACTTCACTCGAAATGGGTGGATGTTCCGTTACTTTGATGAAATTGGATGACGAATTGATGAAGACCATTGATCATCCTGTAGATTGTCCAATGTTTGTTCAAAAATAATTGGTTTTTTCGACATCAAGGAGGTAATCAATATGGAATTTACAGCAAAAGATTGGAAGGATTTTTTTAAAGAGATTGTCAGTTTGATTGAAGAGGAGAAGGATTATCTTTGCCAGCTCGATCGTAAATTAGGTGACGGGGATCATGGCGTTACAATGTCAATCGGATGGCAAGCGATAAATGAAAAGATAGATAACGAATTAGCGAATGAAGAGGATCCTGCTAAAATCAGTATCACTGTCGGGAAGACATTTTTAAGCGCTGTTGGTTCTTCTGTAGGCCCATTATACGCAACAGGATTTATGAGAGGGGCCAAAGTATTAAAAAATAAATCTGTAGCTGGTGACCAAGATTTAGCCGAATATTGGATTGCCTTTGGAAAAGGCATTAAGGAACGTGGTCAAGCAGAGGTTGGCGACAAAACCATGATGGACACACTTGAACCTTTCTTTAAAGAATTAGAGAGGAAATTCGCTGAAACTAATGATTTCCTAAGTTCGTTTAAGGCTGCAGTATTAGAAGCGAAAAAGGGAATGGAATTTACGAAAGAACTTATGTCTAAAAAAGGCCGATCCAGCCGTTTAGGTGATCGATCCATCGGTGCACAGGACCCAGGGGCGACATCTGCGTATCTTATCTTAGCTGCTTTTTTAAGTTTTGTAGAAAAACGAATGGCAAAGGCTATTTAAATGAAAGATTGAACGGCCTAGCAGTGAAAAAACAATAATAAACAGAAAAAGAATCAGAGATTTTTATTTCTGGTTTCTTTTTTTTAAAACTTTTAACGAAAATAGAAATAAATGAAAATATAATAATAAAAAACGATTAAATATAAAAATAAACATTGAAAAATGATAATATTAATCATAAAATGATAATAACAAACGAAATATTTTTTGGAGGGGTTCGAGTGAGAATCGGTATTGGCAGTGATAACAATGGATTCGAATTTAAAGAAGCGATTAAGAAATTTTTAGCAGGTAAGGCTTATGAAATTGTTGATTTTGGGTGCCATTCTTGCGCAGCAGTGGATTACCCGGATGTAGCATTTGATGTTGCACAGGCAATCAGTGAAGGAAAACTAGATCGTGGTATCCTTATTTGCGGAACAGGTATTGGCGTTTGTATTGCCGCAAATAAATATCCTGGTATCCGCGCGGCACTTACACATGATGTTTATTCTGCACAAAGGGCACAATTAAGTAATAACGCTCAAATTATTACAATGGGCGCACAAATTATCGGAGTTGAAGTGGGTAAGAAGGTAGTTGAAGCCTATTTGAATTCCAAGTGGGCAGAAGGGTCGAAACGCAAGGTCGATAAAATTATTGAAAAAGAAAAAGAGTTTGTTGGAAGAAACGTTCAAGAAGCGATTACAGGAAGTTATTGTAGCTAACACTAGGGGGACAAAATAATGGAATCCTTGTTATTAGACTTTTTAAAAGTAACTGAATCAGCTGCCATTGCTGCAAAACCATGGGTTGGCAGCGGGGATAAAATGGCAGCTGATGGTGCTGCAACAAATGCAATGCGTAAGGTATTAAATCAATTAAAAATGGATGGCACCGTTGTAATTGGAGAAGGGGAAATCGATGAAGCACCGATGCTTTACATTGGTGAAAAATTAGGTCTGGGAGAGGGCCCAAAAATTGAAATTGCTGTAGATCCAATTGAAGGAACAACCTCAACGGTTAATGGTCAAGGCAATGCCATTACAGTTATTGCTGCAGCACCTAAAGGGGCTTTGCTTCATGCTCCGGACATGTATATGGAGAAACTTGCCGTCGGTCCTAAGGCGAAAGACAAAATTAATATTGATGCACCGCTTGAGGAAAATATTAAAGAAGTGGCTAAAGCAAATGGAAAATCAATCAAGGAAATAAATATTTATATTCAGGATCGACCGAGACATCAGGAGTATATTGATGTTGCCAGGGGGCTTGGAGCGAAAGTGCATTTGTTTAATGATGGTGATGTCAGTTTTGCGGTAGCTGCAGGAATTAAAAATTTGGATATTGATATGTTTGTGGGAATTGGCGGGGCACCTGAAGGAGTATTGCAAGCAGTTGCACTTAAATGCCTTGGAGGAGAAATGCAGGCTAAACTTGTGTTGAGAAATGATGAGGAAATAAGAAGGTGTAAGGAAATGGGATTAGCTGATCCGAATATGACCTTAAGACATTCTCAATTAGTGAATTCAGATGATTGCATTTTTGCAGCTACAGGGATTACAGACAATCTATTTTTAAATGGTATTCAAACAACAAGCCATGGATCCTATATTACTCACTCTATCCTTCTTTATGGTAAAGAACAACATTTAAGATTTGTTGAAAGTGAGCATCCTGTTTTTGAAGTTGTTTAATGGCAAATTAGAGTATGGCTACCAATAAAGGATTCCTATTTTTTAAAATAAAAGAAGCAACCACCAAAGAAAGGGAGAAACCATGATTTCTTCCTTTCTTTTCGTTAGAGAATGGTAAATTTTAGACTTAAGGATAACTGTTGGATATAATGCTCATATAAGACGAGTAGGGGTTCACGGGGTTTTCGCTTCTTGCCTGTAAAACTAGGTTACCCTTTTAAAAAATTATCTTTTTAAATGGGTTTTTATTTTTGGGAAAAGAATAGAAAGAATTTAATAACAAGTTTTTGGAGGTAGGGAATGGGTTACATTGAAGATTTACGAAAGATGGTCGGAACACGTCCGCTAATTTTAGCCGGAGCAGTTGTTGGGGTAATGGATGAGCAGGACAGGATTCTTTTGCAAAAAAGACCAACTGGGGTTTGGAGCTTGCCTGGCGGGTTGCTTGAATTAGGGGAATCTACTGAAGAGGCAGCGAGAAGAGAAGTCTGGGAGGAAACAGGTATTGAAATTGGACAGCTTGAGCTGGTCGGTGTCTTTTCTGGCAAAAAGTACTTTGTGAAGCTGGAAAATGGCGATGAATTCTATCCTGTTACGATTGCTTATCGAACAACAGATATCAAAAGCAGCAAGATCCGCATCGATGGCGTTGAAACAATGGACGCCCAGTTTTTCGAGCTCACACACCTACCACCTGAAACCAGCGCATTAGTTAACACGATCATCACGGCGGTGTCAGGCACCATGTGAATTTTTCACATGGTGCCTGACACCACATATTCTCCTGCGAAATACTCATACTATCGTTTGTATGATTTCTCGATAAAAGGAGGATTTTTGGTGAGACTGGTTTTGGGATTAATGGTATGTTTTTTGGTGGCAGTGGGGCCGCTTGGTTCTCTTCCTGCATCGGCAGCCGAGAAGGGCAGCGGTGGTGGCGACAACGGCAAGGGGGGTGTTGGCACAGCGCATTTACGTTTGCTGGAGACGACGGATATCCATGTTCACTTAGCTAATTATGATTATTATCAGACGAAAGAGGATAACAAGGTTGGTTTAGTGAAGACAGCCACACTGATCAAGCAAGCGCGTGAGGAAGTGAAAAATTCCTTGCTGTTTGACAATGGCGATCAAATCCAAGGCAATCCGATGGGCGACTATATGGCAAAAGTAAAAGGGCTAAAAAAGGGTGAGGTGCATCCCGTTATGCGGGCATTTAATCTGCTCGGGTACGATGCCATTACTGTTGGCAACCATGAGTTCAATTACGGCCTTGATTTTTTAAACAAGGTCCTAAAGGGCGCCAACATGCCGGTTGTCAATGCAAATGTTTACGAAGCTAACGTTAGCGATGGAAAAAATAAACCCTACTTTCAACCATATGTGATATTGAAAAAGAAGGTAATCGATGAAGAGGGGAAAAGGCATACAATCAAGGTAGGGGTGATTGGTTTTGTTCCACCGCAAATTATGGAATGGGACAAAGCAAACCTTGAGGGAAAGGTGATCACGAAATCGATTGTCGAATCAGCACGGAAATGGATCCCGATCATGAAAAGGAATGGGGCAGACATAATTGTCGCTCTTGCCCATACGGGAATTAGCACCGCCCCCTACCAGCCACAAATGGAAAACGCGGCGTATTATTTAACAGAAATCGCGGATATTGATGC
The DNA here is from genome assembly GCF_016464375.1 of Bacillus renqingensis. GTDB lineage: Bacteria > Bacillota > Bacilli > Bacillales > Cytobacillaceae > Neobacillus > Neobacillus renqingensis. The sequence goes on along the minus strand of NZ_JADDIU010000049.1, from coordinate 1,349 downwards.
GATTTTAACAGGACATCAGCACAATACCTTTCCGAATTCGGTGTATAAGGATTTACCTAATTCGAACATGGAGAAGGGAACCATCAATGGAAAGCCGGTCGTGATGCCTGGATCCTACGGCAGTCATCTGGGGGTAATTGATCTACAATTAAAGAAGAAAAAAGGAAAATGGCAGGTCGTAGATGGCCGTGGTTCACTAAGACCGATTGCCGATGAGGAAGGAAATTCCCTTGTTGCGACAGATGAAGCATTATTAAAAGCTATATTACCTGAGCACGAAGCAACGATAGAGTATGTTAATAAGCCAGTCGGTGAAACGACAGCGCCTATTTTCAGCTATTTTGCACTTGTAAAAGACGATCCGTCAGTGCAAATTTTAAATAATGCACAGATGGATTACTTAGTAGAAATATTGAAGGATTCAACGTATAGCAAATATGCCAGAATTCCGGTTTTATCAGCAATAGCACCGTTTAAAGTTGGTGGGCGCGGCGGTCCGAATTATTATACCGATATCCCGGCAGGTACCTTGGCGATTAAAAATGTTGCAGACTTATATGTTTACCCTAATGAGTTTCAGGCGGTACTGGTGAACGGGTCGCAACTAAAGGAGTGGCTTGAGATGAGTGCGGGGCAATTTTATCAAATTGACCCTGCGAAAACAGGTGAACAGCCGTTAATTAATCCTCGTTTTCGCTCGTATAATTATGATGTGATTGACGGGGTGCACTATCAGATTGATGTGACGAAGCCTGCGAAATATGATTTTTATGGAAAAGTTGTTCATGCGAATGCAAGCCGGATTATAAATTTAACGTATCAAGGCAAACCGGTAACCGCAGACCAGCAGTTTATCGTTGCAACCAATAACTACCGGGCTTCCAGTTCAACGTTCCCGGGAGTCAAGGAGAGCGAAATAATCGTTAAATCATCAGATGAGAGCCGGCAGATTATCATGAACTATATTCAAAGAAACAAAACCATCAATCCATCGGCTGACCAAAACTGGTCGATTGCAAAATTCAAAGGCAACACAAAAATCATATTCGACTCATCTCCAAAAGCACAGAACTATGTCAATCTCTATAAAGACATTCAATATCTCGGTCCATCAAGCAGAGGCTTTACCAAGTACTCCATTGACCTAACGGAATAACGGCGGTGCCTGACACCATCCGTGGACACCATTCCACCTGGAGTGGACACATAAAATGGAAAATTGTCCACTTGAGGTGGACAATTTGTTGAAAATGTCTTTTTGCGGTGCCTGACACCATGAGAAAAGCTGACTCATTTGCGAGTCAGCTTTTTCAGTTTAGCGTGCCCAGCAAGCCGTTAATTGCTAATTG
>NZ_JADDIU010000048.1 GCF_016464375.1 Bacillus renqingensis | reverse complement strand
CAATTCTCAAAGCCAAGTGATATAAATTCTGATATAAAAAAGGAAGAGGGGGCCGCCTCTTCCTTTTTTATATCGCAAACTCATAACTCGTCCATTCTTTTCATAAGATGAAGCATGGGGTCGGTTCTTGTGCTTCCTTTCATAATTTGACACGAGGAGGAGTTGGATGAAGCGAAAGTGGGTTGCCCTATTGATGACATGCTCCCTTTTGATAGGTGCCGGGGGAGCGTATGTTGGGTTGCAATTTTTCGAAAAAAAAACCTCTGAGCTTGAAGAGGCTATGGTTCCGAAAAGTATTACGGTAAATTCAAGTGGTGCCGAAAACGCTGAACTGGAAAAGGTTACACAGGCATATGATCTCATCCTAAATCGCTACGTTGAAAAGGTAGATAAAGAAAAGCTGGAGGAAGGTGCGATTCAGGGGATGCTGTCCGTATTAAAGGACCCTTATTCCGTATATATGGACAAGGAAACGAGCAGACAATTCACACAAACGTTAGAGTCGTCCTTTGAAGGAATTGGTGCCGAAGTCGGGATGGTCAATGGAAAAATTGTCATTATCTCATCTTTTAAAAATTCACCGGCCGAAAAAGCGGGGATTAAACCGAACGATCAAATTCTCATGGTGGATGGAAAAAGTGTCGAAGGGCTGGATTTAAATAAAACGACGATGAAAATCCGGGGAAAAAAAGGGACATACGTCACCTTAGCTATCGCTCGTGATGGCCTGAAGGAACCGCTCAAGATTAAAGTAAAGCGTGATGAAATTCCGCTTGAGACGGTACATGGATCTGTTAAAAAGCAAGATGGCAAAAAAATTGGCTACTTGGAAATTACCACTTTTTCCGAAAATACAGCGGCTGATTTTAAAAAGGAGTTAAAGGCGTTAGAAAATGATGATATAAAAGGACTAATCATTGATGTACGCGGCAATCCTGGCGGGCTCTTAGATAGTGTTGAAAAAATATTAAAAGAGCTGGTCCCAAGGGATAAACCATATGTACAAATCGAAGAGCGCAACGGCGAAAAGCAGCGCTTCTTCTCGAACACTTCGGAAAAGAAAGGCTACCCGATTGTAGTGTTAGTTAACAAAGACAGTGCTTCTGCTTCGGAAATTTTAGCCGGGGCATTGCAGGAAGCCGCGGGCTATAAGCTTGTTGGGGAAACGACGTTCGGCAAGGGGACCGTCCAGCAGGCACTGGAAATGGAGGACGGAAGCCATGTCAAGTTAACGTTGTACAAGTGGCTGACTCCAGACGGTAATTGGATTCACAAAAAAGGAATCAAGCCGGACGTCTTGGTCACACAGCCTGCCATTTTCACAACCCACCGTTTGCAAATTAATGAACCGTTGACAGTGGATATGAACGATGAACAGGTTAAGAATGCCCAGGAAATCCTGACCGGCTTAGGATTTGCCCCAGGAAGGACTGACGGTTACTTTAGTGAAGAAACTGTAACTGCTGTAAAGGGTTTCCAACGGTATAATGACTTGCCGGTGACGGGGGAAATTGATGAGGTGACTGCCTCCAAATTAGAAGAAGCAGCCGTAAAGGAAATGAAAAAGTCGAAAAACGATCTGCAGCTGCAAACGGCATTGCGGTTGATAGTGAAATAGCCTGTTGCTAAAGCGGCAGCGAACCTCGGATTGAGAGGTTCGCTGTTTTTAATTGTAAATTGAATTTGTAGTTCAGCAGAATCTTTCCAAAGTTTGGCGGAATACATAGCAAAATCGGCTGAATTCATTCAAAAATTTGCGGTATATCCTTCCATGTCGACGGACCCATAATAAAAGCTTCAGCTCCTTCCACATAATAAAAACTACGATATTTCCCCTTTTTCTAAAACTAGCAATATGTTTTGTGATGCAAATTTGGTAAAATAAAGGATAGCGTATATATCGAAGAATAGTAGAAATTTATAATAGAGGTAGGTGGCAGGTATGGTGCAAATATGGCTTGTGGAGTTTCTTAAGGGGACAGGCAAGTTATTTCTTCATCCTGTGTTATATTATCTTGTGTTCCTATCGGGGATTTTAGGAGTCATGAGAGTAAAACGGGAGCGGAGGAACTTTCATGTAAGGGCACAGGATGCTTATTTCGAACTACGGCAATTATTCCCGCTCGGATTAATCATCGGACTTGTGCTTTCCGTTATCGTAGCTGTTGCAGGGGTTGCTGTTCCATTTGCGGCAATTGTCCTTGTGGCCGGATTTACGGTTTTATGGTCACTTACAACAAATATTCGCTGGATGTCCCCAGCTTATACGGTTGGAGCTGCCTTTTTTGCTGTCATTCTGTTTACACAGTATAACTGGCCGATACCACTTTTCTCAACGGCATTTGATTCGATTAGTGAGATGATTTATCCTTCTATTGTCGTAATTCTAGGTCTCTTGTTAGTTGCTGAAGGGATGCTGATTTTAAAAAATGGGACGAAAGCAACCTCTCCGAAACTAGCAAAAAGTAAACGAGGTCAGGTAATTGGTGTCCATGAGGTGAAACGTCTTTGGATGGTGCCGCTGTTTTTGCTAATTCCGGGTGAGGCACTCCATTTGCCATTTGATTGGTGGCCGGTCTTCCATTTGGGAGCAAACGAGTACTCGCTGATCCTTGTGCCATTTGCGATTGGTTTTCATCAGCAAATCAAAGGGGCGCTGCCGGAAGAAGCAATCGCACACCATGGCCGGCAGGTAGTCATACTGGGTATATTAGTTACTCTTAGCGCAACCGCAGGCTATTGGTATCCGTTAGCTTCGATTGTAGTTGCAACACTTGCTGTCATCGGCCGCGAAACAATAGTGTTTATTGCTAATCTAAGAGATGATAATCGCCCATTCTTTTTTTCGAAAAAAAACAATGGCTTGATGATTATCGGGATTATCCCGGATTCTCCTGCCAGTAAAATGGAGCTGAAGGTTGGAGAAATCATTACGAAGGTCAATGGAATATCGATTCGTGATGAACAAACCTTTTACGAGGCATTGCAGAAAAATCGGGCCCACTGTAAACTTGATGTCCTAGACACGAACGGCGAAATCCGCTTCGTCCAACGCGCCCTATTCGAAGGCGACCACCACGAACTTGGTCTTCTCTTTGTCCAGGACGAACGAAAATTTGAAAAAGGTGCCTGACACCAAATGAGAGAATAAAACCTTTTAAAATTAGTAAGAGTTATACTGCACTCTTACTAGTTTTTTATTTTTGGTGTACACAACACTTTTGGGGTGGATGTAGTTAGGCTAGCCGAAGAAAATTTATGTGAATCACCTCATTGGATTTATAAATCTTGTGGTCTAATGAATAAAAAACTGGCGATAAATCCCTATATTCCTTTAAACGGAAATTTTTAACCTTGGCGATATGGCAAAAATTAAATCAAATAGACAGAAATATTGAGAAGAATAGCCACCTTAGGTGTGATATTATTATACCTTTTACAACAGCTTATAGGGTTTTTTCGAGATACAAACCATGCACAATTGGTTCATTCGTTAATAAAGTAACAAGCAATGAGATAAAGGCTGTTTCAAAGGGCGATAGTGGAGTAGGATTATCGTCATTTTTATTTTCAAAGAATCAGATTCTAGATTATGTAAAGGGAGCAAATTAGATTTAGAAAAGCTCAAATTAATTTTCTAAGTTGCCTGTAGATAATACAAAAATAAATTCGAAAATGGCGGGCAAATTAATATGGTTAACGTTTGAAAAAATTAAAAATGATAATCTTTGTAAAAAGTATTTTCTTTACCTCTTTACATACATTAGGGGGGTATGGTACATTATATACACGGAGGCGGTATAATGGATGAAAACATGAATCGTGATTGTTGCCTTCCTGAAGAAAGAAAGAGTCATCATTCCGATAAAGTGAAGAAAAACTTGGTTACTCGATTAAATCGTATTGAAGGTCAAATTCGTGGAATAAAAGGTTTAATCGAAAAAGATACGTATTGTGATGATGTTATTACGCAAATTGCAGCCACACAGTCAGCTTTAAACAGTGTGGCAAAAATTCTTCTGGAAGGACATTTAAAAACTTGTGTACTTGAACGAATTAACGAAGGTGATACAGAAGTATTAGATGAAGTTCTTCTAACAATAGAGAGATTACTGAAAAAATAATTGGGAGTGATTATAAATGGAAAAAGTAACTTTAAAGGTAAATGGAATGTCTTGCGGTCATTGTGTTAATTCTATTGAAGGAAGCGTCGGTAAATTACAAGGTGTCAGATCAGTAAAAGTTCATTTGGAAGCTGGAAATGTGGATGTAGAATTTAATCCGTCAGACGTTTCATTAGATAAAATCAAAGAAACCATTGATGACCAAGGCTATGATGTTGAATAGAATAAATAAATAACGTGCCTTCAAAGCACGTTATCTTTTACAAAAAAATATACCCCCCACCAGTATGAGAGAGGTGTTAAATATGAGTAATGAAATAAAAGAAACAAATTTTCAAATTACCGGAATGACCTGCGCGGCTTGTGCTACAAGAATTGAAAAAGGGATTAAAAAAATGGAAGGCGTAAAAGAAGCGAATGTTAATTTAGCTCTTGAAAAGTCCACCATAAAATATGATCCAGAAGTAGCATCCGAACAGGATTTCCAAAAGAAAATTCAGGATTTAGGCTATGATGTTGTAAAGGATAAAGTAGAATTCGATATTAGCGGAATGACCTGTGCGTCCTGTGCAAATAAAATTGAAAAAAGATTAAACAAATTGGATGGCGTTGATAAAGCTACTGTTAACTTTGCATTAGAAACAGTTTTAGTAGAATATAATCCAGAACAGGTTTCGGTCCCTGAAGTGAAAGAGACCATTAGCAAATTAGGATATACCCTTGAACAAAAGATAGAAAATGCAGGGGGAAAAGTGGACCATCGTCAAAAGGAAATTGAAAAACAACAAGGAAAGTTCATTTTCTCTCTTATCCTGTCATTCCCGTTATTGTGGGCGATGGTTAGCCACTTTGAATTTACACGGTTTATTTGGCTGCCAGATATGTTTATGAATCCGTGGGTACAGTTTGCCCTTGCAACACCAGTACAATTTGTCGTTGGTAAACAGTTTTATGTGGGAGCTTTTAAAGCGTTAAGAAATAAGAGCGCCAATATGGATGTGCTTGTTGCATTAGGAACATCCGCTGCTTATTTTTATAGTTTATATCTAAGTATTAGGTCGATTGGTTCCGGCGCTCATATGGTGGAGCTGTATTATGAAACAAGTGCCGTTCTTATTACCTTAATTATCTTAGGTAAACTGTTCGAAGCGAAGGCAAAAGGTCGTTCTTCTGAGGCTATTAAGAAGTTAATGGGATTACAGGCAAAAAGTGCAACTGTCGTTCGCGATGGTCATGAGATGATGATTCCAATTGAAGAAGTCATACAAGGTGATATTGTGTACGTAAAGCCGGGTGAAAAGGTACCGGTAGACGGTGAAATTGTGGAAGGTCAGTCAGCACTTGACGAATCGATGTTGACTGGTGAAAGCATTCCGATTGATAAAACGATTGGGGATACCGTAATTGGTTCAACTATTAATAAAAATGGATTCTTGAAAATAAAAGCAACAAAGGTCGGTAAAGATACAGCATTAGCTCAAATTATTAAGGTGGTTGAGGAAGCACAAGGATCTAAAGCACCTATTCAAAGATTAGCTGATGTGATTTCAGGAATATTTGTACCGATTGTAGTAGGTATTGCGATTATTACCTTCTTGGTATGGTATTTTTACGTAAGCCCCGAAGAGTTTACGGAAGCCCTTGAAAAATTTATTGCGGTATTGGTAATCGCTTGCCCTTGTGCGCTTGGCCTTGCGACACCAACTTCGATCATGGCTGGTTCCGGGCGTGCAGCCGAATTTGGAATATTATTTAAAGGCGGAGAACATCTTGAAACAACCCATCGTATCGATACGATTATTCTTGATAAGACAGGTACAGTTACAAATGGTAAGCCGTCTTTAACAGATGTTATTTTAACAGAAGGGACGGACGAAAAGGAATTTTTAATGTTGGTTGGTACGGCTGAAAAAAACTCTGAACATCCACTTGCCGAAGCAATTGTTGAAGGTATAAAAGAAAAAGGAATTGAACTACAAGGATCTGAAACATTCGAAGCTATTCCGGGTTTTGGTATCCAATCGACGGTGAATGGTAAACAATTATTCATCGGTACACGCAGGCTCATGGCGAAACATAATATTAAAGTCCAAGATGAATTAGCAAAAATGGAGAACTTGGAGAAGCAAGGAAAAACGGCCATGTTAGTAGCCATTGATGGGCGCTTTGCGGGTATTGTGGCCGTCGCAGATACGATTAAGGAAACATCTAAAGAAGCCATTTCTCGTTTGCACAGTATGGGCTTAGATGTAGTGATGATTACAGGGGATAATACCCAAACGGCGCAAGCGATTGCGGACCAAGTTGGAATTAAGAAGGTTATTGCTGAAGTTTTACCTGAAGGCAAAGCAGAAGAAGTGGAAAAACTTCAGAAGTCTGGCAAGAAAGTTGCAATGGTAGGAGATGGAATTAACGATGCTCCAGCACTTGCGACAGCTGATATTGGAATGGCGATTGGTACTGGCACAGATGTTGCAATGGAAGCTGCGGATATTACCCTCATTCGAGGCGATTTAACTAGTATTGCGGACGCGATTTTCATGAGTAAGAAAACGATCACAAATATTAAGCAAAATCTTTTCTGGGCACTAGCTTATAACTGTATAGGAATTCCCATAGCAGCATCAGGCTTTTTAGCGCCGTGGTTAGCCGGTGCAGCGATGGCATTTAGCTCCGTATCGGTTGTTCTCAATGCACTAAGACTGCAGAGAGTTAAGTTAAAGGCTTAACTGTAGAAAGGAAGTGGGCTTAAATGAAAAAAAGCATAATGGTTTGGGCGATTTCGGCAATCGTGTACCTTGGGATCGTCATCGCTGGTTACAGTGTATATGCAAGATAAATCCAAAAACAGAGGAACACGCTAATCATATAACTAATGAACAGGGGGAAGGAAACATGAATCACCAACAAAGTCATCATCAGCACCATAGTGCAAGCGCTGATAGCGAGGTAACACCAATAGTATCCTATGCTAACGGAGAACTAACAATTGAGTTAAAAGATAAGAATAACCATGCCCCGGAATTGGAAGTTTCCCATGAAAAATACATGCATCTCATTGTAGTAAGCTCAGACTTAAAAGAGTACCATCATTTACACCCAGAACAAAAGGGCGAAGGAATCTATCAAACGAAGGTCAGTTTAGCGGATAATTCTTATAAAGTGATCGTTGATATTACACCAAAAGGACTTCAATATTCGGTAAAACCGATTGATTTGCTTGTTGGTGAAGCTCATCACCAACATCATGATAACGATCTTGTTGCCGATACGAATTTTACAAAGACAATCAATGGTCAAACGGTTGAATTAACCCCTCAATCTTTTGAAGCTAAAAAAGAGATTACTCTTAATTTTGATTTGAAAGATGCACAACCTGATCCGTATTTAGGTGCTTTAGGCCACGTTGTCGTTTTAGACGAAGACGGAGAGAAATATATCCATGTCCATCCAGTTGCAGATGATAAGACAGTATTTGAAGCACATTTTGATAAGCCGGGTATTTATAAGCTTTGGGCTGAATTTAAGTTTGGAGAACAAGTCAATGCCTATCCATTTGTTATAGAAGTTAAATAATGAAAGGTGGTTGAATATGGCAAAGGTACAACTAGAGCTTTTTACAAGACCTACATGAACAGACTGTCAGGCAGGGAAAGAGTTTCTTTCCGAAAATAACGTATCTTATATTGAATACGATTTAATGAAACAACCTTCTAAAGAAGGAGACCTAATCAAATTAACGGGTACAAGGATTGTTCCAACTTTTGTGTTTAAAAATAAGTCCTTGATAGGATTGATAAGTAAACCGAAAGTCCTGATTGGTTTTGAACAAAATGTAGATGAAATAAGGAAGTTATTAAATATATAGATACTATCACCTGTTGCTATATTAGCGGCAGGTAAAATTTTTGTTCGTTATATACCTTACCGGTGTATAGTAGATAGTAAAAAAAGGAGAGAAATTAATATGGAGAACGGTGTTAAAAAAATAAAAATCGCCGTAAATGGGGGAATAGGGTTTGGGGCAAAACTAAACGCTAGACAACTTTTAATGATCTCAAAATATATGAGTGAAGATGAGGAACTTGAGTTAACAACATTCCAACAACTTTATATAGAAATTCCAGAGGATAAAAAAGAAGAAATTATGGAAGAATTCCGAAATGTTGGATTAGCATGTTATCCAGTTGGTAACTTCGTAAAGAGCTTGAGAACCTGTAACTTTTGCAAAGGGGAAGAAGAGGAAGGAATGCCAGTAGCAAAAGAGTTAAATCGCCGTATAGCAGGTAAATCCGTACCTTTTACTTTAAAGGTTGCTTACACAGGCTGCCCCATTGGCTGCGGTGAACCAATGGTAAGCGACATAGGTATTATGAAAACTGGAGATCATTACAATTTATATGTTGGAGGAAAAGCAAAAGGGAAAGACGCTGAGGTTGGTACCTTGCTAATGAAAAAGCTTACACCAGAAGAATTGTACGATACGGTAGAAAAGATCATTACTGTATATTCAGAAATGGGTAAAAAACGCGAGACATTCTATAAATTTTTGAAACGGGTAGGTATAAATTTCCTTATTTTGTTGTTGTGATCAAGTGATTAAATTAAATATCTTATTTATACACATCAAATACATCCTGAGTTGATTGATTTGCCATTTTCCGAATTTTCGATTTTGAAAGTGAATAATGAAGGTGGTTATTGTTGTAAAATTATTTATAATTGGAAAAAGGAGAGGGACAAATCACCTGATATAAGGAGCCTTGTCCCAAGGCTATACAAAAGGGGTCCAAAGAAAAAAAGAGAGACATTTTCGATATTTATAAAAAGGATACTGAAAAATACGGGAAAACTCAAGCTGATTTAAATTTCAACCTTTTTGCAATTTGCTAACAAAGGGTGAAACTTCTATACTAAAGTGGAACTATATTAAAATTCGTGGGTGGTCAAATGGGTAAAACAATTGTAGAAAAATTAAACTTACAAAAATATAAAAAAGCAGTAGTACTAAATTTACCGGCTGGTGCTGATTACTTTGCAGACTTAAAGGAATATGATTTGGAGTTAACTGCTTCGTCCTATGATCTTATTTTTGCCTTCGTGCTGGATATGGATTCACTAAAGGCACTTGTCAATAAAGTGATTGGGGGAAACTTCCTTAATAAGAAAGGGTACCTTTATTTGGCCTACCCTAAAAAAGGGAATAAGGTATACACAACATTTATTCATCGTGATGATTTATTAAGCGGCTTAGGTGCTGACGAGGATGGTTATATTGGGGACAGCTCGATTAAATTTGCCCGGATGGTTGGATTAGATGAGGTTTTTACTGTGGTTGGCTTGAAAGAAGAGTCAAGAACCACCAAATCCGCTGCTAGACCCAGCCAAAAGGTTGACGATTATGAAGCACTTATTCCAAATGTAGAAAAGGATTTAGAGGCTGAACCGGAATTGCTTGCTTTTTATCAATCCTTTACTCCGGGATACCGTAAAGATTGGGCGCGGTATGTGTATAGTGCAAAACAAGAAACAACAAAAGCGAAACGCCGTGAGGAAATGAAAAGGATTCTAGGAGAAGGTTTTAAAACAAGGGAATTGTATCTAAGAAGTAAAAGATAATTTTATAAAAGGGGAAGTTTAATTTTCAAAAAAGAAGATCTCAAAATATAACAGTTGGACTTTCAGTGGCAGACGGAAAGGCCCCAAAAGGACAGAAATAAGCTTTTTGGCATAAGTGGCCTATGATTGTTTGCTGCTCATTAACAATCTTAAAAGATAATGTTGACAAATCAATACCCACATTCTAATTAATGATGAATAATCACACCAATGTACACTAATATAAAGCCAAAGGATGCTGCTTGACCTTTGGCTTTTCCTGTTTTTATAATGCCCGATATTTCTTCAAAGCAAGGATGTTCAGTACAATAAAGATTGCCGCAAAGATCACAAGGGCGGTGAGGTCGCCGCTGATTTCACTTAACCCTGCTCCTTTATACATCACATCTTTTAAGGCGTCGCCGGCATAATACATCGGCATGATTTTCGCAAAGGCTTGCAGCCAGTTCGCCATCCCATCCAGGGGGAAAATCCCGGCAAAAAATACTTGTGGAATAACTGCAATTGGGATAAATTGCATCATTTGAAACTCAGAAGCGGCAAATGATGATAGTAAAATTCCTAAAGAAAGGGCCACTAATGCTAATAATAAATTAATAAGAATGACATGAAAAATGGAGCCTGCTAATACGATATCAAGGACGGTTATGGCATACACCACGACTATGAACGTTTGGATGACGGCAAAGATTCCATATCCGGCTAAATAAGCGGTGACGATCTCCCACCTGCGGATTGGTGTCGACATCAGCCGTTCCAGTGTTCCAGTTGTCCGCTCGCGCAGCAGCCCAATTCCGGAAATAATAAACACGAAAAAGAATACAAAGAACCCTACTAAAATTGGACTTAACACATCAAAAAAGACGGTGTCTTTATCTCCAAAAACATATTTTGTTTCGATTTTTTGCGGAGTTATGTTAGTTGCAGCTGGATTTTGTTGGATGAGTTTTGCTTGAACCTGGGCAGCTGATACTTGATTGATCTTCATTTGCAGGGCTTTCGCCGTATTTGGATCATCGTTTCTAAGTGTTAAAGTTATTTTTCCGGAACCGGAATCTGCCTTAAGCAACCCGTCCAAGTCATCATCTATAACCGTGCTGCTTGTAGCTTTCTCATATTCCTTTACCTTGATGTGTGCCTTTTCAAACCCGTTAACAAGATTCTGATCAATCCCGACGACCCCTAATTTAGGATCAACGGTATTGCCATTAAATAAAAAGTACATGAGAGTTAGAACGAGTAACGGGGCCACGAACATTAAGGCTAAGGTTCGTTTATCACGCAGTAATTGCTGGGAAATTCTCTTAATTAACGCCGAGATTCGCATGCTGTTTCACCCCCGCCTTCAGGAATACTTCATCTAGACTGCTGACGTGGTAAAAGTTCTTTAATTCACTTGGTGTACCGCTTGCTAAAATCCGGCCATCCCTTACCATTGCAACCACATCACATCTTTCTGCCTCATCCATGACATGGGTAGTAACGATAATCGTTTTCCCCTCTTGATTTTTTAGCCTTAACAGTTCATTCCAAATCGACAGTTTTAATTCTGGATCAATCCCAACGGTTGGTTCATCCAAGATTAACAGTTTTGGGTCTTGGATGAGAGCAATCGCCAATGAAAGCCGCCGTTTCATTCCCCCGGAATAGGCAGAAACCCGTTTCTTTAAATCAGGAGTCAGGTTAACCAAATCGGCAGCATAGGAAATCCGTCTCTTCTGCTCCTTCTTATTCAGGCGAAAAAGGGAGGCGAAAAACTTCAGATTCTCTTCACCGGTTAGCTCTACATAAAGAGCATCGGATTGAGCCATATACCCAATTTTCTGCAAGATTGCGAGTTTCGGCATCTTTTCATTTAACACATGAATCGACCCGGTATCGACTTTTTCCATCCCGACAATCATTTTTACTACGGTTGTTTTCCCAGCACCGGAAGGGCCAATCAGTCCAAATAATTGCCCTTTCTCAATGGTTAAATTGACATCTTTTAAAACGGGCATTTTCCCAAAGCTTTTACTAACCTTTTCTACCTTTATCGTTGGATTCATTTAAAAACCCCCTTTGCAAACAGAACACTGTGTGGAACATTTCGCTATCTTCATCATAAAATCTCCTGTCAGGAAATACAATGAACAATCATGAGAAATCGGTGTCAGGCACCATGTGAATTTTTCACATGGTGCCTGACACCCTATCACAGGGGGGAGGATTCATGCTCTTTGATGTGTTGTTGGGTGGTCAATTGGTTTGGAATCTGACCTTGTTGGTGGTTATTCTATGTGTGGCGTTTATCTATGCCTTCTTTATTCGTTATTATACGAATCTCAAAATGTATCATCGTCAGCCGTTCCTCTTTTTCTCCAGTTTAATCCTTTTCTATCTAACGACCGGCAGCCCATTTGCAGCGCTAAGCCATCTAACCTTTAGTTCCCACATGGTCCAAATGAGCATTTTATTTTTCATTTTCCCGCCGCTTTTTTTATTAGGAATCCCTATAAAAATTGCACATCTAGGGTTGATGAAACCAAAGCCCGCATTATACGCCTTTGCGGTCTTATTTCTGCTGTACCATTTTCCAGTTATCCTTACCTTTCTTTTGAAAAATTCCTACTATCAGAAGGGCTACCTGGTCATTCTGATGCTCCTTGCCTTTTTGATGTGGCGACCAATTACGGAACAGGAATCACCCGTGAAGGAGAAGAAACGATTTGCCTTTCTAAGCGGGATAGTATTGCTGCCGGCCTGTTTATTGTTCATTATTAGCGCAATTGCAGGCGGAATGAACTCCCCGTATCTTACCGAGTTGACAGCGACACTTTGTATTGCGCCTTCCGACTTTCATGAACTACAAATTCTACCTCCTGCATATAATCAGAAATGGGACCAAATGATGGCCGGCTTTTTCATGCTGGGCTTGCATAAGCTTGGAATCATGCTGACTTTTCGTCTTGGGGAAAGAGTACAACAACGGGAATTGGAGAAAGATAATAGTTAGGTTGAATAGGAGGGCGATTCTTATTTATAAAAAACAAGAACGGATGCTCATCTGGCTCACCCTTATTGTGGCATTTGTTCTAGGATTATCGATAGTTGGGAGGATCTTTTCAGGATAAGCGGGAGGTGGTCACGTTATGGGAAATGAAGAGGCAGTGTTTTTTAGTCGAGTTCTAACAGAGTTAACATTATCCTTCCATATTATTTACGCCACGATTGGCGTCGGCGTCCCGCTGATGATTATGATTGCCCAATGGGTCGGGATAAAAAAACAGGATGATCATTATATTTTATTAGCCAGACGCTGGACGCGGGGATTTGTGATTACAGTGGCGGTAGGTGTTGTTACCGGAACGGCGATCGGGCTGCAGCTTTCGCTCTTGTGGCCGAATTTTATGGAACTGGCGGGAAATGTCATTGCCCTGCCGCTATTCATGGAAACATTCGCTTTCTTTTTTGAAGCAATTTTTTTAGGAATCTATATTTATACATGGGACAGGTTTAAAAATCAGCGAAGGCATTTGCTGTTGTTGATTCCTGTTGCACTTGGGGCGTCGTTTTCCGCCGTTTTTATTACAATTGTCAATGCCTTTATGAATGCACCGCAAGGATTTGATCTTGTCAACGGTCAGTTAGTGAATGTTAGTCCAATTGTGGCAATGTTTAATCCGGCGATGCCGACAAAAGTGGCTCATGTGTTGGTAACTGCCTATATGACCTCCGCTTTTTTGCTGGCGGCGATTGGTGCCTACCGGCTATTGAAAGGTTCCAACCATACATATCATAAAAAGGCGTTATTTTTAACGATGAAGCTGGGTTTTGTTTTTTCCATTGCTACCGCGATTGTCGGCGATTTCTCCGGAAAGTATTTAGCGGAGTATCAGCCGGAAAAATTAGCGGCGGCCGAGTGGCATTTTGAAACAGCTGAGGGAGCACCGCTGATTTTGTACGGGGTTCTTGCTAACGGGGAAGTGAAATATGCGCTCAAAATTCCGTTTGCCCTCAGTATTTTGGCACATAGCAATCCCAATGCTGAGGTCGTCGGGCTGGACCGGTTTCCTGAGGCGGATACACCGCCGCTTTATATCCACTATTTGTTTGATATTATGGTAACGATTGGCATGTGGATGATCGGGGTGTCTGCGGTTTATTTGGTCGGCACATGGCTGCAGTGGCGTTTTGTTTTGGCGAAATGGTTTCGCTGGCTCCTGGTTCTTGGCGGTCCGCTTTCGGTAGTGGCGATTGAAGCAGGCTGGTGGCTTGATGAAGTCGGCCGTCAGCCGTGGGTACTGCGCGGAATCATGCGGACAAAGGAGGCGGCAACAACCAGCGGGCAGGTGGAGACGATGCTCTGGCTGTTTGCCGGATTATATCTGATTCTTGGGATTGGCAGTGTGCTGGTACTTTGCCGCATGTTTCGCAGCAATCCGGTGGAAAGGGAATTGGCCGACCGAGCGGCAGAGAAGGAAGGTAATGGAAAATGGATCTTGAAATAGTCGGCATTACCGTATTAGGTGTATTTCTTTTCGGCTATATTATTGTGGCCTCAATTGACTTTGGCGCGGGGTTCTTTAACGCCTACAGCACCTTAACGGGCAAGCAGCATATTTTAACGAAGGTCATTCAACGGTATTTGTCGCCGGTGTGGGAAGTCACCAATGTCTTTTTAGTGTTTTTCTTCGTCGGGATAGTCGGCTTTTTTCCAAAAACCGCCTATTATTACGGCTCTAGCTTATTGGTTCCGGCAAGTATTGCCATCATTTTGTTAGCCATCCGCGGCGCTTACTATGCCTTTACCACTTACGGCGGACTGAAGCATAAACGCTATACTGTTTTATACGGTCTTACCGGATTATTTATCCCGGCTTCGTTGTCGATTGTGTTAACGATTTCTGAAGGAGGTTTTGTAAGATTGGAGGACGCTGGGCCCGTGTTAGATTATTGGGTTTTATTCACCAGCCCGTTATCATGGAGTATTGTTGTGCTGAGTCTGACATCGGTTTTGTACATATCTGCGGTGTTTTTAACGTGGTATTCCCGGAAAGCAAAGGACTGGGGAGCGGTAAAGCTGCTGCGAAAATATGCGCTTGCTTGGTCGATGCCAGCGATCATTACGGCAGCAGGCATTATTGTTGAAATGCGGACCCATAATCCGGAACATTTTGGACGGTTGGTAGACCTTTGGTGGATGTTTGCGTTGTCGCTGCTTTTGTTTGTCGGGACGGTCTATTTACTCTGGAACCGAATTGCGTATGGCTTGGCGTTTGTGCTACTAGTTGGACAGTTTGCACTCGCCTTTTTGGCTTACGGTATCTCGCATTATCCCTATTTAATGTATCCGTATCTCACAATTTATGACAGTTTCACGAATGAAGCAATGGCCACCGCCCTTGTGATTGCGTTCATTGCCGGGCTCGGGCTGCTGCTTCCATCGTTGTATTTGTTGCTAAGGTTATTTCTATTTAACAAAGAGTATGTGCAGGGTAACCGCGATGATCATGCATAGGAGGGGGGGAATTGCGAGTGTTCGAACAATTGCTTATTTTTTATGCGCCGTTTCTTGTAGTGTTTGCCTCAATTGCTGCGGCCTTTTGGCTCGCGCCGAAGGATCGTGTGGTAAATGAAATCGGAAAGAGGGGCAAGCGGAGATAGTCTATTTCCTTTGAGTGTGTTTTAAGAGTGGCAGCGGTAAAAAGAAGCGGGTTCTATTGCCCGATGAAGCCGATAATAGGTGGTTAACGGTAAAAAACAAGCCTCGATTTTGCCCAAAAAGAGCAGGACAAGTGTACAAATAGTAAAAAAAGAATCCCATTTTGCCCGAAGAGGGTAGGACAAGTATGCAAACGGTAAAAAGAGGCATAAAATTTTGCTCCGCAGCCGATACCATCGCAGAGTCGTACAAAATTGACACCTGATCAACGAAATTCAAGCCAGACGCTGCACCTTTTTTAATGGAAAAATAAATGCCTCTTTCCGTGGACAATATTGGACAAGCTGCGGTCCTCCCGCCAAGTCAAAAGGAGGAACTGAATTTCCCTTAATCTCGACCTTCACCCTGCTAAACTCCCAGCTTTCATGGCTGATATCCCCCCTTAGTAAAAAAGGTCCAAACGCAGTAAATAAGCAATAACGCTCCAGCAGCCAATAATCCAAAGTTCCCGGCTCCGTCCGTACCCCCGTTTCTCCGACCGCCCGATACTTTACAGAAAATTCACCATCACCCAACATACGGTTACTACTAAAAATAAACTCATGGCCCCGCCTACAATAAGACATCTTCTCCAGCTGATACGGCAGCGACGCAACTCGGGCTCCAACAACAGTTGGGAAGTGATTGACATCAAGTGAGAAAAAATAAACCCCGGGAGTATCGCCAAGCTTCACGTACGTCCTGACATTCAACTCCAAATACCGATTCAAAAGTGGAATCTCCGGCAGAAATCGGATCTGCTGATGGCTGACCTTAAATGGCAGCACTGTCAGCCACGCATTTCCATTGAATAAATCCAACTCCAAACCGGTTGGAATAAGCCCTCGCAGCTGCTCCGGCGCTGCCTCCCAATGACAAAACAATAAATCCTCCCAAGTCTGCTTCAGAACCCAGCCCATTTTTAAAAATCTCCTCCCTAAACAATTGACATTCAAACCGATATTTGAATATGATATAGTCAAATGAACATTTGAATGAAGTAGGTGAATCCATGAAAGAACGTGATGTTTGTGAGGTTACCTGTGTCGATATCGAAAAGACGGGCCGCGTCCGGCAGGAGCTTAGCAAAACCAGCCATATCCTTGAAGTCGCAAAGCTGTTTAAGGCTTTATCCGACGAAACACGAATGAAAATTGCCTATGCTCTTACACTTGAAGACGAGCTCTGTGTCTGCGATGTCGCTCATATTGTCGGCGCGACGACAGCAACCGCGTCACATCATTTGCGCCATTTAAAAGGCCTCGGTTTGGCGAAATACCGCAAAGAGGGAAAGCTTGTTTATTATTCCCTTGATGATGATCATGTAAAACAATTAATTCATATAGCCTTTGAGCACCAGGAAGAGGTGGCCGAACGCCAGTAAACCAAAAGGAGGGGCTGTAAATGGGTGAGGTACTTGAAAAACAAGTCTACCGCGTGCAAGGTTTTTCCTGAGCGAGCTGCGCCGCCAAGTTCGAAAAGAACGTACAGCACCTGGATGGTGTTGTGGATGCACAAGTTAATTTCGGAGCTTCCAAGCTCACAGTCTATGGAAACACCAGTCTCGAACAATTACACGAAGCCGGTAGATTTGAAAACCTAACGATCTATCCGGAAAAAGAAAAACGGACAGACATTCCACAAGAACCGTTTTGGAAACGATACTCCCTGCTTGGAATATCAGGGCTGTTCCTAATCGCCGGCTATCTTTTTTCAAACAATATTCTTTTTGCGATTGCGATTTTGCTAGGTGGTTTTCCACTTTTTAAAGCAGGTTTAAACAACCTTATCCGGCTTGAATTTGATATGAAAACGTTAATGACGGTCGCCATCATCGGTGCAGCCATTATTGGTGAGTGGAGTGAAGGGGCAATTGTTGTGATTCTTTTCGCCATCAGTGAAGTACTTGAAGGCTATTCAATGGATAAGGCAAGAGACTCGATTCGTTCGTTGATGGAGCTGGCGCCGTCGGAAGCCCTAATTGTCCGAAATGGTCGGGAAATTTCACTCAAAGCAGAGGATATTGAAATCGGCGATATCATGCTGGTGAAACCAGGGCAGATGATTGCAATGGATGGTGTAATTGTTGAGGGCGGATCGTCTGTAAATCAAGCGGCGATAACTGGTGAATCTGTTCCAGTGGAAAAAGCGGCCCAAGATGAGGTGTTTGCCGGGACGATAAATGGGGAAGGTTTTTTAAAAATAAAGGTAACCAAGCTGGCTGATAATACGACGATTGCGAAAATCATCCAATTAGTAGAAGACGCCCAGGCGGAAAAGGCCCCGTCGCAGCAGTTTGTCGACCGTTTCGCGAAATATTACACGCCCATTATTATGGTCATTGCCGCCATGGTAGCGATTGTCCCGCCGCTGTTCTTAGGTGGCTGGCAGGAGTGGATCTACCAAGGACTTGCAGTTCTTGTGGTAGGCTGCCCATGTGCATTGGTGATTTCGACACCGGTTTCTATCGTCACCGCTATTGGCAATGCCGCCCGCCATGGGGTATTAATCAAAGGCGGCAGCTATTTAGAAGAACTTGGTGCCTTAAAGGCGATTGCTTTTGATAAAACAGGCACGCTGACGAGGGGAACTCCAGTCGTTACTGACTATATTAATTTTTCAAATGACGAAGATTTGCTTGGGAAAATTGCTGCGCTTGAAAGGATGTCACAGCACCCGCTCGCTGGTGCCATAATCAAAAAAGCGGCAGATGGTACCAAGGATTATGCAGTGGAGGATTTTTCAGCGCTGACAGGCATGGGGATAAAAGGGACGATTACCGGTGAAACGTATCTGATTGGAAATACGAAGTTATTTGCAGACATTCCTGCTGACATAATGATGCAGATGACGAGCCTTCAAAATGAGGGGAAAACGGTGATGATTGCTGGCACGGAACAGGAGATTCTCGCTTTAGTTGCTGTGGCTGATGAAGTGCGTGAAAGCAGCCAATCTGTCATAGACCGCCTCCATCAGCTCGGAATTCAAAATACAATCTTACTAACTGGAGATAATCATAGAGCTGCGGAAGCGATTGGCCGTAAAACAGATATTACCAGGATTGAAGCGGAGCTGCTGCCGCAGGATAAATTGGATATTATTAAAAAATTAACAGCTCAATTTGGCCGGGTTGGCATGGTCGGCGACGGGATCAATGATGCCCCGGCGCTGGCGGCAGCAACTGTGGGAATCGCGATGGGCGGCGCCGGGACGGATACAGCACTTGAAACAGCAGACATTGCCCTCATGAATGATGATTTGAAAAAGCTGCCGTTCACGATTAAGCTAAGCCGGAAAACCCTTAGGATTATCAAACAAAATATTACATTTTCGCTTATCGTGAAGCTGTTGGCACTCTTGCTCGTTATCCCAGGCTGGCTGACGTTATGGATTGCCATTTTTGCCGACATGGGCATGACACTGATTGTCACACTAAATGGACTGCGGCTGCTACGGGTCAAAGAGCATGATATGATGTTTTAAGATCCGCTGTAACGTAGGCAAATTTGCCAATAATTGATGAAAATTCGCTGATATCCTTCAGCTATTCGCTGATAAATAAAAGGCATAGGGTTAAAATAACCGTAATTCGGGTAAGAAGCAGAGAAATAGATGAGCCGTATCAGATGTGGCTCTTGGGGGGATAAACATGGGACACCACCACCATCATGGTCATGGACATGGCCACTCACATACAAGTAATAAAAAAGCACTGTTTAGTGCCTTCCTCTTAATTGCTGGGTTTATGGTTGTCGAGGTTATCGGCGGCTTTTTGACAAATAGCTTGGCGCTTTTGTCCGATGCTGGTCATATGCTAAGCGATGCGGCAGCACTTGGGTTAAGTTTTTTTGCTATCAAATTAGGGGAAAAGGCCGTTTCACAGGAAAAAACATACGGCTATAAACGGTTCGAAATTATTGCCGCAGCGCTTAACGGTTTAACACTGATTGTGATTGCTTTGTTCATTTTTTACGAGGCAATCCAGCGCTTTTTCGCACCGCCGGCAGTGCAAAGTACCGGAATGCTGATTATTTCTGTTATTGGATTATTGGTCAACATCCTTGCTGCCTGGATTTTGATGAAGGGCGACAAGGAGGAGAACTTGAATGTCAGAAGTGCCTTTTTACATGTAATTGGTGATATGCTAGGCTCTGTCGGTGCGATTATCGCCGCTCTTTTGATTATGTTTTTCGGCTGGGGGATCGCTGACCCGGTTGCCAGTTTGATCGTTGCCGTATTGATCTTGATTAGCGGCTGGCGTGTTGCAAAGGACTCGTGCCATATTTTAATGGAAGGCGCTCCGACACAAATCAATACAAATGAAGTAAAAGAGGCATTGTGTAAGATACCGCTCGTCAATGAGGTTCACGATATGCACATTTGGACAATCACTTCCGGATATCCGGTACTAAGCTGTCATATCACCATCTCAGATGAAGGAATCCATGACGAGATACTTGCCACATCACAAAACATATTGCATGACGAATTTCACATCGAACACAGCACCATCCAAGTCGAAAAAGCAGCAAACGGCTGCCCCAGCCCGCATGGAACGTGTAACTAATTGTGGTGTCAGGCACCATGTGAATTTTTCACATGGTGCCTGACACCAAGGAGGGGATTTTTGTTGAAGAAGCCAGTTAATCAAAAGGACAAGCGGTTTAAGGTTGCCCACCGGGAAGCGCTGATAGGTGTCGTTCTCGTCATCATCAATTTTATTTGGTGGTATGGGTTTGCTTATGGGCTTGGTTCTGACAAGGTTGAAAATTATAGATACATATGGGGATTGCCGTCCTGGTTTTTTTACAGCTGTATTGCGGGATTTGTTGTAATGGTCATTCTCGTGTCCTTGACAGTGAAATTTCTATTTAAAGACGTCCCCTTTGAAGATGAAGAGGGGGAACATAAATGAACTGGCCCGTCATTACACCACTCGTCATTTTCCTACTGATTATTTTTGCTGTCGGCTTTTGGTCACATAAATTTGTTCTTAAATCGCATTCCTTTTTGGAGGAATATTTTTTAGGCGAGCGGCAAATGGGCGGCTTCATCCTGGCGATGACGATGGTAGCCACCTATGGCAGCGCCTCAAGCTTTATCGGCGGTCCGGGTGTCGCCTATACACAAGGGCTCGGCTGGGTGCTGCTGGCGATGGCCCAGTTAGCCACAGGGTATTTCACATTAATGGTCTTAGGAAAAAAATTTGCCATTGTCGCACGAAAGTACAAGGCCATCACATTGATTGACTTTCTAAAAGAACGCTATCAAAGCAAGACTGTCGTGTTAGTATCGGCAGCGAGTATTGTGATTTTCTTATTTTCCTCGATGACCGCCCAATGGATTGGCGGGGCACGGCTCGTTGAAAGCTTAACGGGTCTGCCATATACGACGGCATTATTGATTTTTGCCTTTTCCGTCCTAGTCTTTGTCATTGTCGGTGGCTTTCGGGCAGTTGCCTTAACCGATGCCGTTCAGGGTGTGGTCATGTTTGCTGGCACGCTGATTTTGCTCATCGCTACCATTAAAGCGGGTGGGGGAATTCCCAAAATCATCTCTGATTTAGCGGCGGAAAATCCCAATTTAATCAGCCCGTTTGGTGCAGATCATACGTTGACGCCTGCCTATGTATCTTCCTATTGGATTTTAGTAGGAATTGGCGTTATCGGTTTGCCGCAAATCACCGTTCGAGCGATGTCGTATAAAAACTCTCAAGCGATGCACAGCGCAATTATCATTGGCACAATTGTTGTCGGCTTTATCATGCTCGGCATGCACTTAATCGGCGTCTTTGCCAGACCGGTCCTCCCAGGTGTAAAGATTGGTGATACCGTGATGCCGCTGTTGTCGATGAAAGTACTGCCGCCGTTTGCAGCCGGAATTGTGTTGGCGGCACCAATGGCGGCGATCATGTCGACCGTAGATGCTTTATTAATTCTCGTGAGCTCGGCGATTGTGAAGGATGTCTATTTAAATTACATCAAGCCAAATGCAAGCAATAGCCATGTGAAAAAAATCAGCTTTAGTGTGACAGCGATTATCGGCTTTATCGTCATTATTTTGGCATTAAGTCCGCCGGATTTAATCATTTGGCTGAATCTGTTTTCCTTTGGCGGTTTGGAGTCGGTGTTTATCTGGCCGGTTATTTTTGGCCTGTATTGGGCGAAGGGCAACAAATATGGGGCGATTGCTTCAATGGTGTCAGGGATGTGTTCTTATATTATGCTAGATCGTTTTTATCCCAATGCATTTGGGCTACATACCGTCGTGCTGCCAATATTGATTTCGATGCTGGTATTTGTCGCGGTTAGTCTGTTTACCCAGCGAAAAATCAGCCAAATGGTGCCTGACACCAGCTGGAAATAATCCTTTTTGGTTGCATTTTTTTGGATTTCTTTCTAGAATGAATGAACAGAAATCAGTTAAATGAGGTGCACTCATTTGGAAATCGTTGTGATTCGATATTTGTCGGGACTTATTTTTCCAGGCTTGCTTGTCCTGCTTTTCACTCGTGTGACCTACAACCGGTTCATCGGTCTTGTCTTAACCGTTGCCTTAATTGCAGCTTCAGTCTATAAAGGGTACACAAATTCGTTCATTCTGATTGTGGTCGATGCCTTTTCGTTAACAGCCGGTTTTTGGCTGGCGGCAAAAATGAAGCCGCGAACCGTTAAAAAGGGGTAGTTTATAGGAGTCTGTCTAGTGTGACAGGCTTTTTGTTTTTGAAAAATAAGAATAGAAATTTCACCGTTAACCGGTGCCGCTGTTTTTTAGCGAATATTAGTTCGCATATTACTGGTTTGTTTTTGAGGGAATGTGGTAAAATGGTATTATTGAAATTTTTCACTCTTGATAGACCGGAATTTAATTGGAGGAACTTTTTGTGGAGAACCAATTTGAATTAGTGTCAAAGTACTCGCCTCAGGGGGATCAGCCTGCAGCGATTAAACAATTAGTCAAAGGTATTCACCAAAACAAGCGTTATCAAACGCTTCTTGGTGCAACGGGTACGGGGAAAACCTTCACGATTTCTAACGTGATTAAAGAGGTAAATAAACCGACCTTGGTGATTGCCCATAATAAAACATTAGCAGGTCAGTTATATAGTGAGTTTAAGGAATTCTTCCCGAACAATGCCGTCGAGTATTTCGTCAGCTACTATGATTACTACCAACCCGAGGCCTATGTCCCGCAGACAGATACATTTATTGAAAAAGATGCCAGTATTAACGATGAAATTGATAAACTGCGCCACTCGGCGACATCCTCGTTATTTGAACGCAAAGATGTCATTATCATTGCCAGCGTCTCCTGTATTTATGGTCTCGGTTCGCCGGAAGAATACCGCGAGATGGTACTCTCCCTCCGCACCGGGATGGAAATGGAACGCAACCATCTGCTTCATCGTCTCGTTGATATCCAATATGAACGAAACGATATTGATTTTAAGCGGGGAACGTTCCGGGTCCGCGGCGACGTAGTCGAAGTTTTTCCGGTTTCTCGTGATGAGCACTGCATGCGTATTGAATTTTTCGGTGATGAAATTGACCGCATTCGTGAAGTCGACGCCCTTACCGGTGAAATTATCGGTGAGCGCGAGCATGTCGCTATTTTCCCGGCATCCCACTTCGTAACAAGAGAAGAAAAGATGCGTATAGCAATCGAGAACATTGAAAAGGAACTGGAGGAACGTCTTGCGATCCTGAGGGCTAACGATAAATTACTGGAAGCACAGCGTCTCGAACAGCGTACCCGCTATGACCTTGAGATGATGCGGGAAATGGGCTTCTGCTCAGGAATTGAAAATTACTCGCGCCATTTGACGTTAAGACCGGCTGGCTCGACACCGTATACCTTATTAGACTATTTTCCAGACGATTTCCTAATCGTCATCGATGAATCACATGTGACTCTGCCGCAAATTCGCGGGATGTTTAACGGTGACAAAGCCCGTAAGGAAGTCCTGGTGGAGCATGGCTTCCGCCTGCCGTCAGCACTCGATAATCGGCCGCTAACGTTTGATGAGTTTGAGAAACATATCCATAATATTGTATTCGTTTCGGCAACACCCGGGCCTTATGAGCAGGAGCATACACCGGAAATGATTGAGCAAATTATCCGTCCGACCGGTCTGCTTGATCCAGTCATTGATGTCCGCCCAATTGAAGGGCAGATTGATGACCTCATTGGCGAAATCCAAGAGCGGGTAAAACGCAATGAACGTGTCCTTGTCACGACATTAACGAAAAAAATGTCTGAGGATTTAACCGATTATCTGAAGGAAATTGGGATTAAAGTGCAGTATTTACATTCGGAAGTAAAAACGCTCGAGCGGATCGAAATTATCCGTGAGCTGCGCTTAGGCACCTATGATGTTCTTGTCGGGATTAACCTGCTCCGGGAAGGGCTTGATATTCCGGAAGTCTCACTCGTGGCGATTCTCGATGCCGATAAGGAAGGCTTCCTCCGTTCCGAACGTTCACTGATTCAAACGATTGGCCGGGCGGCCCGGAATGCCAATGGGCGTGTGATCATGTATGCTGATCGGATAACCGATTCGATGGAAAAAGCGATCAGTGAAACAAAACGGCGCCGCACCATTCAAGAGGAGTACAATCGAAAGCATGGGATTACCCCGAAAACGATTCAGAAGGATATTCGCGATGTCATTCGCGCCACCCACGCGGCCGAGGAGTCGGAGGAGTACAAGCCGGCAGCATCGTTTGGCAAGATGACGAAGAAAGAAAAAGACAAACTGATTGCCAACATGGAAAAAGAAATGAAGGCTGCGGCCAAAGCGCTCGACTTCGAACGTGCCGCCGAGCTTCGTGACTTGATTTTAGAATTGAAAGCGGAAGGATAATACGACCGCAGATAAAATCAAGTGAAGCGGCAGATAATGGAAGAGTACGGCACATATATTGCCTAAAGTCACAGATTTTCAACCAATTCTAATCAGATTTGCGGAGATAAAATAGTGTGGCCAAAAATCCTAGCAGCCGCCGAATGATGAACTTAAAACGGAAGGATGACCTAAACATGGCGATGGAAAGAATAATGATTAAAGGCGCCAGGGCCCATAATTTAAAAAATATAGATGTCACGATTCCACGAGATCAGCTTGTTGTCTTGACGGGACTTTCCGGTTCGGGAAAGTCCTCACTTGCGTTTGATACGATATATGCCGAAGGGCAGCGCCGCTATGTGGAATCACTATCGGCCTATGCGCGCCAATTCTTGGGGCAAATGGATAAGCCGGATGTCGATATGATTGAAGGTCTTTCCCCGGCCATTTCTATTGATCAAAAAACAACGAGCCGCAACCCGCGCTCAACGGTTGGAACGGTGACCGAAATCTACGATTATTTACGGTTATTATTTGCCAGGATTGGACATCCAACCTGTCCCAATCATCATATTGAAATCTCATCGCAAACCATTGAACAAATGGTCGATCGGATTCTGGAATATCCCGAACGGACAAAGATGCAAATCCTCGCTCCAATTATTTCAGGGAGAAAAGGGATGCATGTCAAAGTGCTGGAAGATATTAAAAAGAAAGGCTTTGTCCGTGTACGTGTGGATGGAGAAATGCTCGATCTTAGTGAGGATATCGAATTAGAGAAAAATAAGAAGCACTCAATTGAAGTCGTCGTCGACCGGATTGTTGTCAAAGAGGGAATCGCCGCCCGTGTTGCCGACTCACTTGAAACCGCGCTCGGTCTTGGGGAAGGAAAAGTAATGGTCGATGTAATGGGCGAAGATGAGCTGCTGTTCAGCGAAAACCATGCCTGTCCGATTTGTGGGTTTTCCATCGGGGAATTGGAGCCGCGGATGTTTTCCTTTAACAGCCCGTTTGGTGCCTGTCCAGAATGTGATGGTCTTGGTTCCAAACTCGAAGTGGATGTCGATTTGGTGATTCCTAATAAAGACCTCACCTTGAAACAGCATGCAATTGCCCCTTGGGAGCCAACGAGCTCACAATATTACCCGCAGCTGCTGGAGGCGGTCTGCAATCATTTCGGTATCGACATGAACATTCCGGTTAAGGACATCCCGGAACATCTCCTTGAAAAAGTTCTTTATGGTTCCGGCGGTGAAAAAATTTATTTCCGCTATGAGAACGACTTCGGGCAAATTCGGGAAAGCTATATTAAATTTGAAGGTGTAGTTCGCAATGTTGAGCGTCGGTATAAAGAAACAAGCTCTGATTACATTCGCGAGCAAATGGAAAAATACATGGCTGAACAGCCATGCCCATCTTGTAAAGGTCTTCGTTTGAAAAAGGAAGCGCTGGCTGTCCTCATTGACGGCCACCATATCGCGGAGATCACAGACCTGTCGATAGAAGAAGCTCGGAGCTTCTTTTCAAACCTGGAGCTGTCGGAGAAAGAAACCCAGATTGCCAGATTGATTTTACGGGAAATCAATGAACGCCTTGGCTTCTTAGTCAATGTCGGACTTGATTATTTAACATTGAGCCGGACAGCCGGGACCCTTTCCGGCGGTGAAGCCCAGCGGATTCGCTTGGCAACTCAAATAGGTTCACGCTTAACAGGTGTTTTATATATTTTAGACGAGCCTTCCATCGGGCTCCATCAGCGTGATAATGACCGGCTGATAGGGACGCTGCAAAACATGCGTGATATTGGCAACACGCTGATTGTCGTCGAGCATGATGAGGATACGATGCTGGCCGCTGACTATTTGATTGACATTGGTCCCGGTGCCGGGGTACACGGCGGCGAAGTGGTTTCCGCCGGGACGCCTGCTGAAGTGATGGCGGACCCGAACTCGCTCACAGGGCAGTATCTGTCAGGGAAGAAGTTCATCCCGCTGCCACTTTCCCGCCGGAAACCGGATGGCCGCTATGTGGAAATCAAAGGCGCTGCCGAAAATAATCTAAAAAATGTCAATGTAAAGATTCCGCTCGGAATGTTTATTGCCGTTACCGGCGTATCTGGTTCCGGAAAAAGCACGCTTGTGAATGAAATTCTGTTGAAGTCACTGGCGCAAAAGCTTAATCGTGCCAAAACAAAACCCGGACAGCATAAAAGCATGAAGGGAATCGACTACTTAGAAAAGGTGATTAATATTGACCAGTCGCCGATTGGCAGGACCCCTCGCTCTAATCCGGCGACCTATACCGGCATGTTTGATGATGTCCGCGATGTGTTCGCGGCCACTAATGAGGCGAAAGTCCGCGGCTATAAAAAAGGGCGCTTTAGCTTTAACGTAAAAGGCGGCCGTTGTGAAGCCTGCCGCGGTGACGGGATTATTAAAATTGAAATGCACTTTTTACCTGATGTTTATGTTCCTTGTGAAGTATGCCATGGGAAACGGTATAACCGCGAGACGCTCGAAGTAAAGTATAAAGGAAAAAATATTGCCGATGTTCTCGATATGACGGTTGAGGATGCCTTGAAGTTTTTCGAAAACATTCCAAAAATCAGCCGCAAGCTGCAGACGATTTACGATGTCGGACTTGGCTACGTCAAGTTGGGACAGCCGGCAACGACCTTATCGGGTGGGGAGGCCCAGCGTGTGAAGCTCGCTTCTGAGCTGCATCGCCGTTCAAACGGCAAATCGTTCTATATTTTGGATGAGCCGACAACCGGTCTTCATGTGGATGATATTTCTCGTTTGCTCGTTGTTTTACAACGGTTGGTTGAAAATGGTGATACCGTCCTGGTGATTGAGCATAATCTCGATGTGATTAAGGCTGCTGATTATATCATTGACCTCGGACCTGAGGGTGGTGACAAAGGCGGGACGATTATTGCGACCGGAACGCCGGAAAAGGTGGCTGAAACGCCGGAATCTTACACCGGAAAATATTTGAAGCCAATCCTCGACCGCGACCGCGCTCGGATGAAACAACAAATCGAAGATAAAAGTGTAATCAAAGCATAAAGATAGGCTGAAAACTGAGAAATCTCAGTTTCGGCCTATTTCTATAGGTTTGCGGAAACTGAAGCTTGCCCATTCCCAGCTGTTGTCAAAAGAACGAAACTTTTATCCACCTGTAACGTACATATAGGATAGAGGTGAAGGACGAGATGGAGACACGAAAAGTGCTATCTGGTTTATGTTATTTAAGTATTTTTTTCGCAGGGTTTATTTTCCCGCTGATTGTCTGGCTGGCGAGTGGGGATGCTGTCACAAAGCAGCATGCCAAAAAGGCATTGATTTCGCATTTGATTCCAATCATTCCGACGATTTTCGTCGTGATTGCGTTTGTCTATGAAATGGTTCATTTTCAAAATGAGCTTCCGGCTTTAACCATTATCAGTATCGTGGTAACAGCAATGATTTGGCTCGTAGTTGTCATTTGGAATATTATTAAAGGTGTAAAGGTATTAATGACCGAATAAGATGAAAATGGAAAAAATATTTAACATTGAGGTGGGAAACAATGAAAGAGGAGCGCAAACGGATTTTAAAACTTGTTGAAGAGAAAAAGCTATCGGTAGATGAAGCCTTAACCTTAATCGAAGAATTGGATAAGGCTGAGCAATCGGCAGAGCAAAAAAAGGAACAAATGATCAATGAACTTTCTACTGTTGTCCAATTTGAGGAGGCAAAGAAGGGAGACTCCTTTAACGCCAAGTATCAATCAACAAAGGATAAGATTTTCGAATTTGTCGACACAGCCTTGAAAAAAATTAAGGAATTTGATTTCGATTTAAACTTTGGTCAATCCGTTGAAATTTCCCATATTTTCCATCATAGCGATGTGGAGTTGAAGGATATCGACGTCGATATCGCAAATGGCTCGGTTAAAATCGCTGCCTGGGACCAGCCTGATGTCCGGATTGAATGTCAGGCCAAGGTGTACCGGGTTGAAAATCAGGACCAGGCGCGGCAAAACTTTTTACGGGATGTGGTCTTTTCAGCAGAAGGTCAAAAGCTGCTCTTTACAACGCAGCAAAAATGGATGAAGCTCGAGGCGGTTATCTTTGTTCCGAAAGAACAATATGACCGCGTTCGGATTAGACTGTTCAACGGCTCCATTTCCGGCGCCAACCTAAACGTGGACGATCTCCGGGTAAAGACGGCCAACGGTAAAATCGAGCTTGACAGCATACATGGTGAAAAGGGAGAAATAGAAACGGCAAATGGTAAAATTAATGTCCTAACCAGCCAAATGGATGAGCTTGAGGCAGAAACGATTAATGGCACCATTCGGTTGGAGGGTGATTTTAAAAAGTCGGAAGCCCAGTCATTTAATGGCAATATCAGCTATAAGCTCAATGGGAGCCGCTGTGAATGGCTTCATGCCAAGACGACATCAGGATCGGTGGACCTTTTTGTTCCAGAAACCATGTCGGTCGGCGGTGAGCTGAAGACGAATCTTGGCGGCTTTCATCTGAAGCTTACCGGGGTGGAGATTCTTGAGGAGAAAAGTGAAATGATCCAAAAATTACTGCGCTTTCAATCCATTCACCAACCAGATAAAATGTTAAAGATCTATGCCGATACGAAAACAGGTTCCATTAGCCTGCAAAAAGCAACGGAATAAATTTTTTGAAAAAATAGGGGATTTAAATATGAGATGGCTAATTGGATGTATCATTAATGCGGTATTATTCATGGCACTGGCAGGTTATTTCCATGAAAGCTTCTACCTTTCCGGATTTGCAGCGGCCTTGCAAGCGAGTATTTTATTATCGATTCTAAATATACTTGTTCGTCCGCTGCTCATCCTGTTAACATTGCCGGTGACCGTGCTGACAATGGGGTTATTTCTGTTTGTCATCAATGCGATCACATTGGAATTAACAGATTATTTAATGGGCGATGCCTTTGAAATTAACGGCTTTGGCATGGCCCTTTTTTTCGCGGTACTGATGTCACTGGTAAACTTGCTGATTCAAAAAACAATTCTGGACCCATCACGGTCTTCCAGGAAAAAATAAAAAAGGTGTGTACCGGATAAACGGTACACACTTTTTTGTATGGATGTTGTGAAAAATGTTAAAATGATTGTAATTGCAGTTTTTAAGGAGGAAATGATAGTTGCCAAAAGTACGTACTAAAGATATATTAGAGCAATTTAAACTGGAATTAATCAGCGGTGAAGAGGGGATTAACCGTCCGATTTCGATGAGTGATATTTCTCGTCCGGGAATTGAAATGGCCGGTTATTTTGAATATTATCCTGCTGAACGGATTCAGTTATTAGGAATGACCGAGCTATCGTTTTTTAAAGAACTCCCTGAAAGGGAAAAAATCTCACGAATGGAACGTTTATGTACCGACATCACTCCGGCAATTATTATCACACGCGGGTTAGATGTTCCTGAGGAGCTAATCGAAGCGTCGGAGCGGGAATCGGTGCCCGTCCTTAGGGCGAACATGAAAACAACGCGTTTTTCAAGCCGGCTGACAAATTATTTGGAAAGCAAACTGGCGCCAACTACTGCGGTGCACGGAGTACTGGTGGATGTTTACGGTATTGGAGTATTGATTACCGGAAAAAGCGGTGTGGGCAAAAGTGAGACCGCATTGGAATTGGTTAAGCGCGGTCACAGGCTCGTTGCCGATGACTGCGTCGAAATCCGCCAAGAGGACCAGGATACACTAGTCGGGACCTCGCCGGAATTAATTGAACACTTATTAGAAATCCGCGGCCTGGGGATTATTAATGTGATGACGCTGTTTGGCGCTGGTGCAGTTCGCAGCAACAAGCGGATCACACTGGTCATGGACCTGGAAATATGGGATTCGAAAAAGCAATATGACCGCCTTGGCCTCGATGAGGAAAAAATGAAAATTATTGATACAGAGGTGACCAAGCTGACGGTTCCCGTCCGCCCTGGACGAAACCTTGCTGTTATTATTGAAGTAGCGGCGATGAATTACCGGTTGAAACAGATGGGTGTTAATGCAGCCCGGCAGTTTACCGAGCGTCTTACGGATGTGATAGAGGACACTGACCATGACCACGAAGAGATGTAACAGGAAGGGGAGATGGAAATGAACGAGAATATTCAGCCGCTAAACCCCATTGCTTTTCACCTCGGTCCTATCCCGGTGCATTGGTATGGAGTGATTATTGGCTCAGGTCTGGCACTTGCACTATTTATTGCGATTAGAGAAGCAAACCGAAGAAAGCTGCCACAGGATACATTTGCTGATCTAATGTTATGGGCGATACCGATTGCGATTATTTCAGCAAGAATTTATTATGTGATTTTTGAATGGGATTATTATGCACAGCATCCTGCGGATATCCCAAAAATTTGGGGCGGCGGGATTGCCATTCATGGAGCGCTGATTGGTTCCGTGATAACGGCCATTGTTTTTACAAGAAAAAGGGGAATATCGTTCTGGAAGCTAGCGGATATTGCGGCCCCAAGCATCATTCTTGGGCAGGCGATTGGACGCTGGGGGAATTTCATGAACCAGGAGGCCCATGGCCGTGAGGTAATGCGGTCATTTCTTGAGGGGCTGCACCTGCCGGATTTTATCATTAACCAAATGTATATTCATGGAGCGTACTACCATCCAACATTTCTATATGAATCGATTTGGGATTTTGCCGGCTTCCTATTGTTGATCCTGCTGCGACGGGTAAATTTGCGCCGCGGCGAACTGTTTCTCTCCTATGTAATTTGGTATTCGATTGGCCGTTACTTTGTCGAAGGGATGCGGACGGATAGTCTGATGCTTGGCAGCCTGCGGATGGCGCAAATGATTTCGATTGCCTTAATCATCGGGGCAGTGATCATACTTGTTTATCGCCGCAAAAAAGGATTGTCGGAGGCACGTTATTTAGATGAGGGGAATTTATAGTTAGGAAGCAACCGAAGGAAAGACGGGGATTTTGCAAATATTGCCTAAAGTGTTAGTAGGGGTCTTCTCATTCCCCGCTCACGCTAAGCCTTAAAATGGAGAGGCATACTGCTCCATTCATGCAGGATGAAATTGATGATTAAGGGGGGTTTTAGGGGGATGCTGCTTGGTTCAGTAAAAAAAGGGTTTTTAGTTGGTTTAAAAACAACCTGGACATTAGGGAAAATTATTTTTCCAGTTACACTCATTGTAGCAGTACTGCAATACACACCGGTATTGCCATGGATTATCAGCCTGTTATCTCCTGTGATGAAACTAATCGGCTTGTCAGGGGATGCGGCCATTCCGCTCGTGCTTGGAAATATGCTTAACCTTTACGCTGGAATTGGCGCGATTATCACGCTTGATTTTTCGGTAAAGGAAGTTTTTATCTTAGCTGTCATGCTGAGCTTTTCCCATAACTTATTCATCGAATCCGGAGTCGCGATGAAAGCAGGTGTGAAGCTATGGGTGATTCTGGCAACCAGGCTTGGTTTGGCGTTCCTATCTGCCATAGTTATTAATCTTACCTGGCATGGAGGCGGGGAGCCTGCCAAGTATGGTTTGATCGAGGCGAAAGCAGAACCGGCGACCACCATTGCGGGAATAATACTTGAGGCTTTGGGGAAAGCGGGACTAGGTGTCCTGCAGCTGGCGATGATTGTCATTCCGCTCATGGTCGTGATCCAAATTTTGAAAGATCTGCAGATGCTAAAAAAATTTTCAAGGGCGATGGCTCCGATAACCCGGTCACTTGGTATGCAGGAGAATACCTCGACAACGATGGCTGCAGGTCTTATTTTTGGGCTGGCCTATGGTGCGGGTGTGATGATTCAGGCAGTCCAAGAGGACGGAGTTAGTAAAAAGGACGTCACCCTTGCGTTTATTTTTCTCGTCGCCTGTCATGCCGTTGTGGAGGATACGCTAATCTTTCTTCCTCTCGGCATCCCGGTATGGCCACTATTTTTCATTAGGCTCGGGGTCGCAATCGTGTTAACCTTAATCGTCGGTACGATTTGGAAGCGCAACGGCTTGATAAGAAGAAAGGAATTCAACGTATGACTAATCATGTTACCACACTGTTGTTTGATTTAGATGGAACCTTAATTGATACAAATGAATTAATAATTGCCAGCTACTTGCACACACTTGAAAAATATTATCCGGGTCAATATGTCCGTGAAGATGTCTTGCCGTTTATGGGTCCAACCCTTCACGAATCACTTGGCAGCATCGACCCGGACCGTGTGGAGGAAATGGTATTCGCGTATCGCGCATTTAATATCGCCCAGCATGATGCAATGGTCAGGGAATTTCCTGGTGTTTACGAAACCATAGAAACATTAAAGAAAAAAGACTATAAGCTCGGCGTCGTGACGACAAAGCGTCTTGATATGGCTTTGAAAGGGCTGCGTTTAATGAAACTCGCTGACTTTTTTGATGTCATTGTTGCTTATGATCATGTTAAAAAAGTTAAGCCTGATCCGGAACCGATTCTTCAAGCGCTTGAGCAGCTTGGTTCAACACCTTCTGAAGCCATCATGGTTGGCGATAATTTTCATGACATTTTGGGCGGAAAAAATGCCGGCACGTTGACAGCAGGTGTGGCCTGGTCTATTAAGGGCCGCGATTACATCGCCAAATATGAACCTGATTACATTTTAGAGCAGATGCCGGATTTATTAACGATTCTCGGGGGATGAAAAGTGAGGAAGACAACCCGCTATCCAGTTCAAGGACCCAACTCCCTCTGGCATGTCTATAAAACTGTCCCATTTTGGAAAGTTGTTAAAAATTTTATTGTCATTCAGCTTGCCCGCTATACCCCTTTTTTGGGGCTGAAGAATTGGCTTTATCGCACGTTTCTCGGCATGGAGGTGGGCAAGCAAACATCCATCGCGTTAATGGTAATGCTCGATGTCATGTTTCCGGAAAAAATCAGCGTCGGTCGCAATACGGTCATCGGCTATAATACGACGATTCTGGCACACGAGTATTTGATAAAAGAATACCGGCTTGGCGAGGTGGTGATCGGTGATGAGGTCATGATTGGTGCCAACTCCACGATCATGCCCGGTATCACCATCGGCGACGGGGCTATCGTCTCAGCCGGCACGCTTGTCCATAAGGACGTGCCGCCCGGAAGCTTCGTCGGCGGCAACCCGATGCAGGTTATTTACACAAAGGAACAGCTCGCCGAACGCTGGGCTGATGATGAGGTTTATGGAAAAAAGTGAAGGAGTCTGGTCTATCCATTGATGACCGGACTTTTTTTGTATACCAGGCAGCTGAAAAATGGGCGGAATAGTCATACGAAATCGTACGGAAATAATACAATAGTCAGCGAAATCCCAACTAAAGCGGGCGGAATCGCCAATGTGAAGTTTCCAAAACCGGCTCTGTTGTACTTTTTCATTGACGAAAGCTTCCTTAAAGGGTACACTACTAATAATTAACTTTAATTCTCTAATATATTAGTAGACTAAAGCATTTGGAGAGGGTGAGGATCATGAGCCGTTTGTTTATGTTTGAGAAGCCGTTAGGGATGCGTGATACCCTGCCGGAATTATATGAAAAAAAGTACCGTGTCCGCGAGCATTTGGCAGATACGTTTAAACTTTGGGGCTATCAATTAATTGAAACACCCACACTAGAATATTATGAGACAGTCGGTGCTGCATCGGCGATTAACGATGCCCAGCTGTTTAAATTACTAGACAAAGAGGGTCATACACTTGTGCTAAGACCTGAAATGACGACACCGATTGCCCGCGTTGCCGCAGCAAAATTATTGGAAGACGACCTGCCCGTACGGTTGGCCTATTCAGCCAACGTCTTTCGTGCACAGCAACGAGAAGGGGGGAGGCCGGCAGAGTTTGAACAAATCGGGATTGAATGTCTCAACGAAGAAACTATCGCTGCGGACGGCGAGGTTATTGCCTTACTGATTTCCTCCTTAAAAAAGACGGGGTTAGCCCAGTTTCAAGTATCAGTCGGCCACGTTGGATTTGCCCAGGAATTATTTGTCCAAATTTTAGGAACGAACGGCCGGGCTGACGTCCTGCGAAAATTTTTATGCGAAAAAAATTACGTCGGCTACCGCGAGCATGTTCAGTCCTTAAACCTTTCATCGATTGATAAACAAAGGCTGCTCAAACTTCTTCACTTAAGGGGCGGTGAAGAGGTATTAAACAGTGCGGCAGACATAATTGAAAATGGTCAAGGAAAAAAAGCGATCAGCGAATTACAGGAACTATCGGAAGTGATGAAAGACTACGGTTTTGACGAACATATGAAATTTGATTTTTCAATTGTTAGCCATATGAGCTATTATTCTGGTATTTTATTTGAGGTTTCTGCTGGAAATGTCGGTTTCCCAATCGGCAACGGCGGCCGTTACAGCTTAATCGAGAAATTTGGAAAGAAGGCAAGCGCCACAGGCTTTGCTGTCAGGCTTGATACGCTGCTTGAAGCGTTAGGCGGCGGTCCTCCTGAAAACGACAGCCATTGCATTTTCTTCAGCCAGGAGCGGCGCAAGGAAGCAATTCGGTTGGCACAAAATATGCGTGAACAGGGAAATCAGGTGGTTCTACAGGATATCACCGGTGTTCACAATCTCGATGCGTATACAAAAAAATTTGCTGAAACAACCTTTTTAATAGGAGGACATAGTAATGAGGAGGGTAGCCATGACTGACATCCTGACAATAGCCATGCCGAAGGGGAGGATTTTTGAAGAAGCGGTAGAATTGCTGCGCCAAGCCGGCTACAAGCTGCCTCCGGAATTTGAGGATTCGCGAAAATTAATTATGGATGTACCTGAAGAGAGCCTGCGATTTATTTTGGCTAAACCAATGGATGTTGCTACATATGTAGAGCATGGCGTTGCCGATATCGGCATTGCCGGCAAGGACGTGTTGCTTGAGGAAGAGCGGGATATTTATGAGCTTCTTGATCTCAAAATCAGCCATTGTTATTTAGCGGTTGCCGGACTGCCTGGTACTAAAATGAACGATGTAGCTCCGAGAGTGGCAACGAAATATCCCAATGTGGCAGCCGCCTTTTTTCGTGAGCAAGGCGAGCAGGTCGAGATCATTAAATTAAACGGCTCAATTGAGCTTGCCCCGTTAATCGGCTTATCTGACCGGATTGTCGATATTGTCTCAACCGGGCGGACGCTAAAGGAAAATGGACTTGTAGAATATGAAAGAATCGTCGATGTGACCTCAAGGTTGATTGTCAATCCTGTCAGTTACCGGATCCGGGATGAACAGATTGACGAACTCATTACACGGCTGCATGAAGTTGTTTCAGTGGGGGGATCGTTAACATGAAAATAGTAAAAGTAAATCAACTTATTTCAATCAAACGTTCGGTAGAAGCAGGAACCTCCGAACAACAGGCAGCCGTGAAGTCCATTATCGCTGACGTGCGCGCACGGGGCGACAAGGCGGTTAAGGAGTGGACGGAAAAATTTGACCGGGTTCATTTGTCTACTTTTTCTGTTTCAGAAAAAGAAATCGAGGCAGCCTACAGACACGTTACGGATGAGTTTGTTTCGATTGTTCGCGAAGCAGCGGAAAATATTCGTTTTTTTCATGAAAAACAGCTTCGCCCTTCGTGGATGACGACAGAAGAGAATGGCACCATTTTAGGGCAAAAAATCACCCCGCTTGATTCCGTTGGAGTCTACGTTCCCGGTGGGACAGCGGCTTACCCGTCATCGGTGCTGATGAATGTGATACCTGCAAGAGTTGCCGGGGTTAAGAGGATTGTTATGGTATCCCCGCCAGATCGTCAGGGCTGTTTGCCGGCAGCAGTGCTTGTCGCTGCTAAGGAAGCAGGTGTCGAGGAAATTTATAAGGTAGGCGGGGCCCAGGCGATCGCGGCGCTTGCCTATGGAACCGAGACGATTGCTCCCGTTGATAAAATTACCGGCCCGGGAAATATATTTGTTGCCTTGGCTAAGCGGGAAGTATTCGGTGATGTCGATATTGATATGATTGCCGGCCCTAGTGAGATTGCGATTTTAGCAGATGAAACGGCACGGGCGAATGAGGTCGCGGCCGATCTGTTATCCCAGGCGGAGCACGATCCCAGGGCTTGCAGTGTGTTGGTGACCCCTTCTTTGGCTTTGGCCGAAGCGGTGTCGGCGGAAGTTGAGCGCCAATTGGCAGAGCTTCCGCGACAGGAAATTGCTGGACGTTCGCTTGCTGATTATGGGGCGATTTATGTAACAGCTGATCTTGACGAAGCGGTTGAAGTTGTCAACCAGCTGGCACCTGAGCATCTTGAGATGATCGCAGTTGATGCAATGGAACTGCTTGGAAAAATCCGTCATGCAGGAGCGATTTTTATTGGACGATATAGTTCGGAGCCAGTTGGCGATTATTTTGCCGGACCGAACCATGTGTTGCCAACAAACGGAACAGCCCGATTTTCAAGTCCGCTGAATGTCGACGATTTTCAAAAGAAATCAAGCGTGATTATTTATAGCAAGAATGCTTTTCAGGAAAATGCAGCAAAAATTGCAGCCTTCGCGCGTATGGAAGGGCTTGAAGCTCATGCCCGAGCAGTGGAGACAAGACTTTTAAAGTAGAATATGGTCTCCAATTTTTGCAAGAGTGTTTATAAGAAGGCCCAAAGGACGCAGAACGAAGAAAAAGGTGTAGCGGCGCGTACTTAGGGAGGTCCAAAGGACGCGAAAT
>NZ_JADDIU010000047.1 GCF_016464375.1 Bacillus renqingensis | reverse complement strand
GGATACGTCAGCACGAGCTTTCTAGCAGCCAAAAAGGCGGAGAACTCAAAACATACCACTGTTAAAGCCACAACTAAGTATGTCGATATTGCCAGTGGATCATTGAACTTGCGCAAAAGTGCCTCAACTAGCGCTGCCGTCGTTGCCTCTCTGGCAAAAGGTACGACTGTTACCGTTTACTCGGAAGCAAACGGATGGGCAAAGGTGAAGGCGAATGGCAAAGAGGGATACGTCAGTACAAGCTTTCTAGCAGCCAAAAAGGAGGAAAACTCCAAGGATACGACGGTTACAGCCGCAACCAAATATGTAAATGTAACAAGCGGATCGTTAAATATGCGCAATAGCGCCTCACTTACCGGGTCCATTATCACAAAACTGGCAAAGGGCACCGCTGTCAAAGTATACTCCGTCTCCGGAGGCTGGGCGAAAATTGAAGTCTATGGAAAAACGGGGTATGTCAGTTCGACCTTTTTATCTGATAAATCTCAAAGCGCCGGCAGCCCTTCAACTTCACAACCACAGAAAACGACAACGAAGCATGTGAATATCAATCCCGGCTCCAGCTTGAATGTAAGAAAAAGCCCTTCAACCAACTCAGCCATCATGGCTAAGCTGAAAAATGGTACCGAAGTAAAGGTTGTGGAAGAATCTAAAGGATGGGCCAAAATTCAAGTTAATGGGCAACAAGGTTTTGTCAGCTCTGAATTTCTAGTGAGCAAAGGTTCTAGCCTTAACCCACCAAAGAATACTGAGCAAAAAACAATAACAAAGTATATAAATGTCGACCTTGGTTCCGCGTTAAATATGCGTAAAAGCGCCTCAACAAAGGCCTCGGTAGTAATAAAATTAGCCAGGGGTGTGCAAGTCACTGTTTTTTCAGAAGAAAAGGGATGGGCCAAAATCCAAGCCTATGGGAAAACGGGCTTTGTGAGTTCTGAATTTCTTTCTCCAACAAAACCTGGTGCAGGCTCTAACTCCTCTCCAGGGAAGGATACTTCCACTCCCGGTACGAATACCGGTACTGGAGGGAATGCCAATTCCGGAACAGATAAAAATGATTCAAAAACAATCGAAAAATACGTTAATGTAATTGTCGGCTCCAGCTTAAATATGCGGGCTTCTGCATCCACAGGTGCAGCCGTTACCACAAAGCTGGCACGAGGAACAATTGTCACCGTTTTGTCCGAAGAAAAGGGCTGGGCAAAGGTTACTGCAAACGGGAAAACGGGTTATGTCAGTTCCCAATATTTATCAGATACGGCTCCTTTTAATCCGAACAACACCGGTAAAAATATCGAAAAGAATAATGAAAATTACCCAATTAGCTTAGCTGACATGACAAAAATAGAGATGGCCGTAAACCCGCAAACCGATAAGAAATATGATACCTATATTCGAGCGGATGCCCTCACTTTAACGAGTTCAACAACCGGTACCGTAAACGGCTCAGGGTGGAAGATTAGAGGAGGTGCCGGGACAAATTATTGGACAGTAGGACAAGTAAATAATCAGGAAACCCTTAAGATTTTAGGGACAGTTAAAGGAAATGATGGTTATAACTGGTATAAAGTTTCCTATAATAAAACATGGGTCAATGCTAGTCCGGAGGATGTTGCCTATTATTTAAATCCGAATAACTTTCTTAATAACACGGCTGATTCGCTGCAATTCCTAAAATTATCGGTAACAGCCAACATTGATGCAAAAGAAGTAAATGATCGAGTCTTATCCGGAAAAGGGATATTACAAGGAAAGGCAGCAACCTTTATTACAGCCGGAAATACATATCACATTAATGAGATGTACTTGATATCCCATGCCTTGTTAGAAACGAATAATGGGCGCTCACAGCTCGCAAACGGCGTGAAAGTAAACGGAAAAACAGTTTACAATATGTACGGAATCGGGGCAAACGACGGGAATGCCCTTAACGGCGGAGCACAATTTGCTTATAATGCCGGATGGTTTACTCCCGAAGCGGCCATTATTGGCGGGGCCCAATTTATTGCCAACGGCTATATTAATGCAGGGCAGGATACACTGTACAAAATGAGATGGAACCCAAGCGCTGCTACAAAGAATAAGCAGGCATCCCATCAGTACGCCACAGATATTGGCTGGGCAGCGAAACAAGTATATCAAATCCACAATTTATATAGTTTAATAGATTCTTATAAGCTAATACTAGAAATTCCTCATTATAAATAATAGAAAAGGGCTTAACTACTATGGTACCTGTAGGTAGGACACTTGAAAAAGAGTGTTTCACCTAAAGGTATTTTTTTATATACTTGAATTTCAGAATATGGGGATCAGGGGACAACTATGAATAAAATAACTTTTTCAACTAAAG
Organism: Bacillus renqingensis; assembly: GCF_016464375.1. Lineage (GTDB taxonomy): Bacteria > Bacillota > Bacilli > Bacillales > Cytobacillaceae > Neobacillus > Neobacillus renqingensis. The sequence continues at coordinate 35,715 of NZ_JADDIU010000047.1, read as the reverse complement.
ATATAAAGATACTTCAAAAGAATCCAAATGTACACCGTGTCAGCGAGAGGTCTATTACCTATACTGACGACTTTAAAAATAGATTTATAGATGCATATTTAGTCGGCAAACTCCCTCGTCAGATATTTGTAGAGAACGGCTTCGATGTGGACGTTATAGGAATAAAACCAATCGAACAGTCAGCCTGTAGGTGGAAGAAAGCTTATGAAAAGAATGGCTTGATCGGGCTTACTGATTCGAGGAAAACTGCTTCCGGCAGGCCCTTGAAACGAGAACTAACACCATCCGAAGTGAATGAAAGGCAAAAAGCAAGAATTGAATTGTTGGAAGGACAGGTGGAGCTGTTAAAAAAGTTAGAAACGACAGAAAGGAGGCTGCTAAACGCAAGCGAAATTCTAAATCCGAATAAAGCGTATCAATTGATTCATGAGACCATAGAACAAAATGGGTTTAAGGGGATGACCAGGTATTTTTGTGACCTCCTGGGTGTCTCTCGGTCTGGATATTATAGCTACCTCAAGGCTTCCTCTATCCGGGAGGCTAGGGAGAAATTGGGCCTTAAAGCGAAGGAAATCATTTTAAAGGCCCTTCGACCGGCGAGGATATAAGAAAGGTTCACGCTCCATTAAAATGATATTGGAAAATGATTTTAACATAATCTTTAGCTGTAAAAAGATCCAAAGAATCATGAGGAAATATGGAATCGTCTGTCCTCACAGGAGACCAAATCCTTATAAAAGAATCGCTAAAGCGACAAAAGACAGGTTCTCCCGAACAAATTAAACAGGGAATTTAAGCAAGGAATCCTTGGAAAAGTGCTACTGACGGATATCACTTAATTACCATATAACGGTAATTGTATGGCTTATTTGTCGACCGTAAAAGACGCATCTACCAATGAAATCCTAGCTTACCATGTGTCTGACCGTATCACTTTGGACATCGCAACCCGGACGATCCATAAATTGATGAACAATAAGAAAGTTACGCTCCATAAAGATGCCTTTATCCACTCAGATTAGGGAAGCCACTACACAAGCCCACGATACCAGAAGTTATTAAAAAAATATAGTTTGGGCCAAGTCTATGTCACGGAGAGGTAACTGTTGGGATAATGCCCCTCAGGAGTCATTCTTTGGCCACCTGAAGGATGATGTCGAATATCAATCGGCAAGAAACTTGAAGGAGTTAAAGTCGAAAATAAATCATTACATGGTTACTATAACAATTACCGCTATCAGTGGAATTAAAAAAAAGATGACCCCTATTCAATATAGGAATCATCTTCTAGCTGCTTAATTTCTTTTTTTATAGTGTCCTTGACATAGGTGCCAGTTTATACGGAACCTACCTTCTATTTTTGTTTGCGTTACAGCGCAATCCCTACATCTTCTTCTATAAAAGCCGAGGTAGGAGTCTGTTCTAGCGCGAATTTCTCATTAAATCAAATACATCTATTTTTTTCTTCAAATAATACTTCAAGGGCTTCTACGCACACTTTCTCAGCATATAAATGCTTGTTTGTTGATATGGGTACTGCCAGTAACCATGTTACTTTTTTATCAGGAAAATCTATTGTCGAAAATTTACCCCATAAAAGAGGTGACACAAACAAAACGTGTTCCATTTCACTATGGATGTTTTTGCAGAACACCCTATATAAATTTTGTTTATTTACTTTAGATGTCTAGTAAAAATACACGAATAAACATCAAGCCATCCTGATAGACATTACATGCCTGGTGTTGGAACAAGTCCCCCCAACGAACTGAAGGCAACCCCCAGTAGGAAAACAATGATGACGAGGGTAAAGACTTTATTTTTGGATAACCCTATAACCACTTTCAAGCCAATTCCTAACACCACATAATACCAAATATGAAAGATATCAAAATTGGAAGCGATCAACTTGAGCATTTGGTTGTCCCCCATTAATGGAGCTATGCTGGTATAATAGACTTCATATCCGCCGACTGACAGTGAAATCAAGCCATTAATAAGGACGCCGACTGACATAATCAAGGAGGAATAAAGGACGACGGCAAAAAGTTTCATATAAGGAGCATCGTTGCCCATAAAGACCATGCAAAGCTTATAGAAGGCGGCAACGATAAAGAGCCTAGCAACTCCTCCGAATAGTGCCCCGACAATCCCCATTCCTACCGTAAAGGAGGTAGGGATTTCTATTGGTGTTGGTAAATCTTTGATAATAGGATTATTTAACCCTACGTACGAAACGATTGCCCCGGAGAGCCCCGTAAGTAAAAGTATGATAATTAGAGGTAAGGCAATCGGTGCTTTTTCTTTCATTCGCTCAAATTGAAGGATTGGTGCCGAGATCATACCTAAAAGTGACGGTTTTTCTACATTTACATCATATTCCTTCATTACTGTTTTCATCTTTGAATATCTTCCTCTCTATTCATATCTTAATGCATCGATTGGATCAAGCTTTGCGGCCTTATTTGCTGGCATTAAGCCGAAAATAATACCCAGTGTCATTGAAAAAAGTACACCGCCAATAATCACCTTACCGGAGACGAGTGGCGGCCATTTGGCAAAGGTAGAGACTAAATACGCCCCTCCAACCCCAAGTCCTATCCCGATAATTCCACCCAATAGGGTCAGCATCATTGCTTCAATTAAAAATTGCAATAAAATTTTTCCTCTTGTCGCCCCAAGTGCTTTGCGAATTCCTATCTCTCTTGTCCTTTCTGTAACCGAAACAAGCATAATATTCATAACTCCAATACCGCCTACAAGCAAAGAAATACTGGCGATGCCACTAATAATCATGGTCATAATATTAGTTACCTGGGAAAGACCCTTTTGGACCTCCTCTAAATTAAATACTTCATATTTTCCCTCTAAATCGGGTGCCTTCGTATCATTAAGCAGGTTTACTGCTTTTGTACCAGCTGTTTCAAGGGTGTTGATATCCTTTGCTTGAAGCGTAACCGACTGGATATCGTTTGTTCCATATAATGCTGGCCATATAGATAGAGGGATTAGTATTTCAGGCATACCCAATCCAAGAAAATCATCTGAAGATTTGTATACTCCGATGACCTGAAATGGCTGCCCCCTTATTTCAAGGATTTTCCCGACAGCCTCGTTGTTATCAAAAAAGTCTTTTTTTGCCTTTTCATTAATCATCGTGACATTATTGGATTGGGAAAAATCCAATTCATTTAACTTTCTCCCCTTTGTCACCTTTATGGAATTCACTGCAAAATAATCATTGGTGATTCCATAGATTTGCGTTCCAATGTTCTTATCATTTTCTATCAGGGTTTCCATTGTATCATTTGTCGTAATAACATGAGATATCTCGGGAATTTCCCTAAGCTGAAGAAGATTTTCCTGTGTAAAAGTCGGTTCTTGGCTGAAGGGCAATGAAAGAGGGTCAACGTTTTCCGGCGTAAAGTTGATCTCAATGGTATTATTTCCAGAACCCGCAAACTGTGATTTTAATGCTGCTTCCCCACCTTGTCCAATCGCCACTACGGTAATAATGGATCCAACGCCAATGATAATGCCAAGCATTGTGAGTGCTGAACGAAGCTTATGAACAAGAATGGATGAAAGGGCAATTTTCACGCTCTCCATTAAACTCATGAGAACGCTCCTCTCCTATCCATAATAATGCGTCCATCCCTTAGAAGAATATGCCGTGACGTATAAGTAGCTACTTCCTCCTCATGCGTGACCAAGATGATTGTTGCCCCCTCAATATTCAATTGCGTAAAAATGTCCATAATTTGTTCCCCCGATTTCGTATCAAGCGCCCCAGTTGGTTCATCTGCTAAGATAAAGGATGGACGATTGGCGATCGCACGTGCAATCGCCACCCGCTGTTTCTGGCCCCCGGAAAGTTGGCTCGGTAAATGGCCCATCCGGTCGGCTAAACCCACTTTGACAAGCGCATCAACTGCCCGTTCTCTTTGTTCCCTTCTCCGAATTCCACCATATACAAGAGGCAATTTCACATTCTCTAACGCCGTTAGTCTAGGAAGGAGGTGGAAATGTTGGAATATGAACCCTATGTATCGATTTCGAATAAGTGATAATTTAGAATCATCTGTTTGCAGTACATTCCTTCCATTTAGCAGATATTCTCCTGTTGCTTTTTGATCTAGGCAGCCGATAATATTCATCAATGTTGATTTTCCCGACCCCGATGGACCCATAATCGATACAAATTCACCGGCTTCTATCTCTATATTGATATCATGAAGCACTGGTACTTCTAGCGTTCCTTCCTTATAAATCTTTCTTATGTGCTTTAAGCTGATCATTTTCCTTTCACTTCCATTCCGTCATAAAGACGGTCAGAAGGGTTATTTACAACCTTTTCACCCGCCGTCAAGCCTTCGATCACTTCCGTCCATTCCCCGTCACCTATACCTGTTGTGAGTGTTTTCTTATGTAACACATTGTTATTTACCACATAGACATATTTAGAATCTCCTTTTTCGATAATAGAACTACGTGGGATGGCTAGCATTTTTTTTTGGGTAAGCTCCACCTGAATGGAAACATGGTAACCTGGTGATAAGTCAGCTTGTGTTTCCAATGTTGCTTTAAAATTGTAATAGGAAATATTTTGCGTTTGGTTGCCTGCAGTTCCGGATATCCCCTGTCCCGATTCATCAGATACGGGATACTCATTTACCTCGGTAATCTTGCCCTTCCATTTTTTGTTCGGAACGGCCTTTGAGGTGACCGTAATGGGTTGGTCAGGCAGAATTTGTCCCTTTTGCAGTTCCGTTAATGTCCCCTCTATTTGGAATGGTTCCTTAGAAGCAATTTGTATAATGGGATCCCCCTCAACTCCGGAAGTTTGGGTTAGATTTTTCCCTATCTCCGTGTTCACTTTCTGTACTATTCCGGAGGAACTGCTATAGACAATTAACTCCTTCTGCTTCGTTTTTAATTGTTCCGCTGAAAGCTTATTTTTCTCCATTTCAAGATTTATGGATTGCTGCTCGTATTGTAAATCTTGTAGCTGTTCCTCCAAAGATGCTAACACATCAGAAGTCGCCCCCTCATCCTTTGCCTTTTTGATGTTTTTCTTTAAAGTAGCCAATTTTTCACTTTCATGTTTGGAGCGAAGATTTATAGACCTTTTATCTAATTCCAATTGTTTTTCCTGAATCTTCAAATCCGAATTATCGTAAGAAAAAAGTTCATCTCCTTGTTTAACCTTCTGTCCTTCTTTGACAAAAATTCTCTTGACCTTTCCCTTTGAAAGATCAACATATAATGTCTCTACCCTTCCAGGTACAACTTGTCCCGAAACTAATTTAGTATTACTTATTTTTCTCTCTGTAACACTGACAAACTCCCAATCTTCTTTACTGCTATTTTTCTTATTTTGCATGACTGTAATATTAATTACTACTAGGGTTATAACAGAAACAAGCAGCCCAATCACTATCCACTTCTTCCTTTTGGTCATAGGTGTTTTCTCTTCCTGCAAAGAATCTTCCCTCCCTATTGGAGTATTTATCACATATCACTATAATTATATAATTTTAAATATTTGTAAATATCTTAATCCAAAAAACCTGTTTAAACAACCTAATAAATTAACCTAAAAAAGGACCAAAGTCCTAATTTTTTTCTTTGCTTTATATAATTCTATTTAAATTAACATAGGACTAAATTCCTTGTATATTTCCATATTTTATATATATGGGAAATGGGTAAAATCCCCATTATTAGACACTTTATGGCGAAATTTACCTAAAATAAGATGAAACGACAATGTTTTCAAAAAAATAGTTATATTTAACCAAAATGGGTAATTTTCCAAAATTGTAATTGACGAACCATTTTGAAAATTGCTATACTTGTTGCGGAATAGGGGTTTATTTCCAAAAGTCAAACCAAAAGTCGTACCAAAAATCGTACCAAAAATCGGAGGAGGAATTCATATGCAATTAGCAAAATGGGTGGCAGGAAAACTTAAAGAAAAACTTAATTCAATGGGGTATAACAAATTTGTTTCTTGGTTGGCAGGTTATGTTGGAGGTAAAGTTGCAGGTAAAATTGCCCAAATTCTAATAACTTCAGGTGTTACTGCGTTAGCAACTTATTTGGCGGCTGAAGGATCTGTTTTAGGCGCTATTGCTGGTCCATTAGGAGCAGCAGTTGGCTTCTTAAGCGGTTGGCTATAATCCTTTTATTATTTTTTCTTTTTTAATTTGAGATTTGCATAAGTCCCTCAAATTGAGAAACACAAACAACAATAAACCCCTATTTTATCTTGACAGTCCTAGGAATGAAAATTTCTAGGACTGTGACAACAATTTTGTTTTTACACTAAGGAGGATTTTGTACATAGCTCATTTTAAGGAGTTCACTATGAGACATTCTATTAAATATAGTAACCTCTTATATTTTTTTACTAGAGGAAATAAAAAATATCTAATCATAACCATAATGATATTTCTCGTCGTATTCTATATTAGTTATTTCGGCTTTACTGAAATATTGGAAGGTGATATTGAGGATGTAGAGGGAACTGATTATAAAGAGTTCAAGGTTGACAGCTTCCTTGATTTTTTTATTAACAACAGCAAGGTATTTCTTCTCACCGCATTGGGATTAGGCCTTATTACACTTTTTTCTTTAATATATCAGGCATATAGCTTAGGAATGATATATTCCCTATGGATTCACCAGGGACTAGGCACCAAAACTTTTGCTTTGTTAATAGTCCCGCACGGGGTCTTTGAAATTCCTGCCTTATTTATTGCAAGTGCAATTGGATTCAGAAGTTTCACTTTACTTATCCATTATTTAAGAAAAAAGGAATTGGATTATCGAAAGAACTTTGAAAAAATTATTTATAATTTAATTCTAGTCATCATCTTAACCTTTTTAGCAGCACTGGTAGAATATTTTGTTACTCAAAAAATTGTATAATCTGGGGGGTCGAATGTTCTTCATGAATTTCATTTATCGACTTAACGAAAAGGAACTAAAGATTAGTAGATCATTTCTATACTTTTTTGTTTTGTCCTTACTGGCATCCTTCGTAAATTTTAATACATTTTCCCTTTCTAAAACGGAACATTCAATAGTGACGTACGCAGTATCGGTGATCCTCCTTCTGATTATTTTAATGTCTAAATGGTTTATAGAAGGGTTAGTTGTTAAAGGGATTCTTATATTTTCTGGGGGCAGACTTGAGTATAGACAAATTCTTAATATCATTGTTAATAATCAGTTCATATTGATAATCTGCACATTATTTTTATGTATATTATCAATATTTGACAATCAAATTGTCGTTGGTTACTCAGGAAAAGTGGTTAAACTCATCATGCAATTGATCTATATATTATTTATTTTCAAATCTATTTTACGAGTTAATCAAAATTTAAATAGATATAAACTACTAATTCCCCTAGTATTAATGGTTATTGTTAATCTTTTTATTTAATGAAATCTATTAAAATTATTGTCGAAAAGTATAAAGATGTTTATTTGTAGCAGTTTATGAAATTAGAAGGAATTAAATTGGGTCATTTATCTTATGGAAAAATTTATTCTGCCTTGTTATAATTTTTAATGTTCCAATAAAAGTAATATAGTCCTTGTAATTACTTAACAGCTATATATTCCCACCTGTTTATATTTATACTGAAGCACAATTGAAAGGTAGTCATGGTGCTTCTTGTTAGGAAGGAAGCTTCAAACATATGAGCCAGGTAATTTTAGAAGTAACAAATCTATCCAAGAGTTACGAAGATATTCATGTTCTCAAATCCATATCTTTCAATGTTGAAAAAGGAAAATGCTTCGGTGTTTTAGGCCCAAACGGTGCCGGTAAAACCACTTTATTTTCTATTATTTCTGGGATATTAAATAAGAATGAAGGGGAAATATCCATCAACGGGAAAAGCATTTCCCACGAAGCACAATTAAAGCATGGAAAAATTGGCATCCTTTTTAATGACATTGGTATTTATGAGAAGTTAACTGCCAGTGAGTTTTTACGGTTTCTCGGTGTCATGTATGATTTGCCCGAGGAAAGGTTAGAGGAACGGATTCGTTATATCTCTAACATCTTAAAATTAGATTTAAGCAATAGGACTCTAATCGAAAAGTATTCTACAGGAATGAAAAAGAAGATTGCCTTTGCAGCCGCCGTTATCCATTCTCCTGATCTTTTGCTTTTAGATGAACCGTTCGAATCAGTAGATGCCATCGTTACACATAATATTAAAGAACTAATTCGTTCCTATATTAAAGAAGGTGGTACGATTCTAATTGCTAGCCATATTCTCCAAATTATTGAGGAAATCTGTGATGACTTTATCATTATTGATAAGGGGAAGGTTCTTCTTAAGTCAAATGTTAAGGAACTAAATGGCATTAATCTGGAACAATACTTTGTAGATATTATCAGTCATCAGGAGGTTGCCGATGAGAAAACTTATTGAAGTAATGAAATTATTTTATCGGGTAAATATCTCCTATGAAATCAGAACGGGGGCAATAGTAAAGCTTCTTTTACGTTGCCTGTTCCTTCTATTATTTATCACAGGGATAGCAATTTTAGCTTTTATGCCCAACATTTCTTGGATTAGTGGGGAAGAACTTTATTTCTACATCCTTCTCTTTTTTCTAAGTATTTCACAATACATAAGTCATTTTGTCAAAAATGAGTTCAATTACTTCTATATTAATAGATTTCCTTTAAAGTTCCATGAGGCCCTACTTTTACGGTTAGTTTACAGAAATCTTGATATTACAAGCATCGCGTGTAATATCATCGGTCTAATCATTCTTTCCATAAAATTTGCGATGACCTTTTCCCTACTAGCTAATTTTCTAGTATATATCCTCTGCATCCAGATTTTAACGGAAATCTTGAATATATCAGGAACTAAATTGTATAAAAATAAAAAACTGTACATCCTCTTTATTAGCCTATTTCTAATCCTGATTATAACCTTTGCCAAACTCAGGTTGTTTTTACCGAACTATTTACTCTATAGCATACGACAACAAAGTTACGGTAACATCCTTGGGCTGATTGGAACAGCATTACTATTAGTAGGGATATACAAACTTGTCTATACAATGGATTTTAGATTAAAACCAGGTAAAGGGTTCAGTCTAAATTTTTCCTTCGTTTTTGAGTTACTGATAAAAAGATTGGCTTTTATCGACAAGCCATTACGATATTTAATTGCGAAAGATTTCATCCTTATGTTACGGACAAAAAAGCATGTTTTTGTTTATTGTTTTCTTTTATCTTTAACCTTTTTTTCAAATGACGTCGGTGCAGAAAATTCAATATTTTACAATTTACTTATTGCATTCCCTGTACAGGTTTGTATTAATAGTTTTTCTCTTGATAATAAGGGGGTGATTTCTATTTTCCAGACTAATGTTAACAGAAGGAATGTTTTTCTGGCTAAGAATATCGTAAGCGGATTATTGATTATTCTTTTATACATTTTATTTTCACTTATTTTTTTAATCATGGGAGGTACCACGTTTATTAATGCTAGTAAACTGTTTTTGTTTATTATACCCGCGTTATTTTTCCTGCTTCCTCTCTGCAACTATCTTTCTGTCACATTTCCACTTAAAGAGGGGAATAGTGGAGGCGCATTATTTGGTACAATAAATATTAAGAGTATTTTAATCTATACCGTTATTTCGATTCTTGTCCTAACCGTTTTTACCGTATTAACTTACTTCTATCAGAATCAAATTTTTATACCTTTTCTTATCGTATCAACTGGTTTAGGCTATCTCTTTTATCAAAAATCTTTAGATAAAGTAGTAAAAAAATTGAACGATAAAGAAAAGAAAATTATTACGAAATTACTTTTTTCAAGGGGATGAATAAAATGGAACAACTTGAAAATGAAATAAAAAAGCAACTTATGAGTGGGGAAAAACTATTGAGCGTTTATTCAGGCAGAACCGCTCCTGCAAGCTTATTTTGGAAAATTTTTAATGAAGCATCCTGGTTAACTTCTTCAAATACGCCGGCAGTGCTAGGGATCACTAATAAACGATTACTAATTTATAAACTTCATCTCAATTCAACGATTGATCTTCTTGAGGCGATTCCTTTAAAAGATGTGGCCTCATGTAAGGAAAGTAATGGTTTGTTAAATGGCGGCATCCTGATTCAGCTTCGGAATAATAAAAAGCTTAAATTTGTTTTTAAGAAGGAGCAAGTGACACAAATCATTCAAATTATTTCACAATCCTTAAAGAATGTTTAAGTTTAGTTTTATACCATATATACCTTGATTAACAACGTAGGGTTGGAAAAACAGAATTGTATAATTCGCCTTTTTCAACCCATTTGTGCTGAATACGTATTTCGAGAAATGTCAGAATATCCTAGGAGAACCATGAAAAGTCTAAAAAATCAAAACCCGTTTTTAAAAACCAGTTATTTATTTGTTAAACCTACTAAATTTCTGAATTACTCGTTTCATCAAAAAATAGCGGTTACCATTTTTGTTTTTGGTTTACTCTCATTCATCCGATCCATTTTAGTTTTTTACTTAGAAAAGCCAACAACGAATTCGAGTGATTTTCTGTTTAAGCTAACTGTTAATCCAATATTTGTAACTGGAAGTGATGTATTAGTTGCTTTTATCGGTCTTTCTATAACCGCATTTTTCTATTTCTTAGCATTAAAGTACATTTTTAGGATAACCTTGGATTATAAAAGATCGATGTTATTGGTCTCCTTTATATCCTTTCCTTCTATTATTCATGATATCTTGACTAATAGTTACAAGATGTATACAGGAATTAAAGACGTATATCATCAAGGAACCTGGTTTCATCAAATTATGGTTTATGCCAATCTTTTTATTTTATGGGAGGGGATTCTACTATTCCTTTTCATTAGGTATGATCTGCAACAATCCAATAGGAAGTCCATCATAATAACGACACTATTTATCATTATTCCTATTTTTTTTCACATACTAGTAATCTAAAAAAATCCTACTTACGGTAAGTGCCGTTCCTTTGAACCCGTGTTAATGAAAAGTTAACTAAAAGCTATGGTAAAGTGCTTGTCATATCATAAAAAGGGGCTGTCCGGAAGGTTAAACCGTTACGGTAACGGAAGCCCTTTTCTATTTAGCTTATATTTTTTCCAGATTGACAAGACAGTCATATAAGGTGCTGCCTAAGCCATTGTCAGATTCTCGGCTTGAAGTTAGCTGATTAACAGGTCCGCCAAAGCGGCGCCAAATCCCCTCGTCAATATTAATGGTATTAGGGTGGGCAGCTGATAAAATCGAAATAGTTCCTTTTATTTCGCCACGATCATTCCAAACCCTAACATCATCACCATCGTGCAAACCTAAATCCTCCGCTATGTTTTTAGCAATCTCCACCTTAAGCTTGATTTGCCCACTTAACAAATGATAGTTTTGTGAGTGATTCGAGCGGAGCGGATGAATCGTCAGCAGACTATATGGATATTTTTCGGCAAGCTGCGGATTGGACCATTTTGACTCGTCGGGTAAAGCAAGTGTTACCTGAGCGGAATCGGATTGTTCCTGAGCGAACAGGGAGGTGAATTCAAATTTACCGGATGGTGTGGTAAACTTCCGATCGTGCCAAGGTATTTTCACTACCGGTAATTCCAACGTACCTTTTTCCTTTAACATTTCAAGGGTAAGACCTTTTTCCTTTAATGGTTTAAGAGTCATGTTGAGCCATTCTTCCCTCGAAAAAGCAAAGTCAGCACCGAATCCGAGCCTTGTGGCTAATTGCGTCCAAATCCATAAATCTGATTTCGCTTCCCCAGGGACCTTTGAGACGAGTTTCGGACCGTAATTAACATAATGATGATACATCGACGAATAATAGACGTCTTCTTCCTCAAACGCTGTTGTCGTCGGCAGTACATAATCGGCCAGTTTTGCCGTATCCGTCATAAACTGATCGATCACGACCAACGTTTCTACCGAAGAAAAGGCCTTTTCTACCATTGTTGAATCAGGTACTTGGGTCAACGGGTTACCGCACGTCACGACAATCATCTTAATTTCCGGATCGTTGGCTGTCAAAATTCCTTCCGCCTGCTTCATGATGGAAAACTGACGGTGGTTCTTGCGGCGGTTTGGCAGTGTCAGCTCCGCAAATGCAAAGCTTTGTCCCACCTGAATATTAGCATAATTTGCCCCGCCCCCAGGGATGCCGATATTGCCGCTGACGGCTACCAGAGCATCGATGAGGCGAATCGTATTGCCGCCATTTTTATACCTTTGTAAGCCTAGTCCCATAAAGGTTGCTGTCGGTTTATCGGCATAGACATGGGCAAGTTTTGTCATTACATCAGTTGGGACTTCTGCCATTTTACTTATTTCTTCAAGAGAAACTCCGTCAAGCAGCTTCACTAAATCAGTAAATCCGTACGTAAACTCCTCAATAAATGGACGGTCATCAAGACCTAAGCGAAGAATTTCCTTGATTATTCCAGCAGCGAAAATTCCGTCCATCCCAGGTTTAATCGTGATATGCTCATCGGCTATTTTAGCTACAGCATTATACAGCGGGTCAATTACATATAATTTGGCTCCGCGCTTCTTAACCTCAAGAAGCTTTTCATAAAGGTGGATATTGGTTCGTGCAACATTCCGGCCCCAAATGATAATATTGTTACTATTGTAAATATCATTTGGTTCATGGCTGAGGGCATTGCCGAAATCCCATTTTTGGGCCTCTATCCCTGAGCCCCAGCAGAGTGAACCATAAAGCTCGGTCACCCCGCCATAACAATTAAAAAAACGCTGGTCGATGTTTTTTAAGATGCCATTATTGGCATAATCATGGCTGTGCAGGACAGCTGTTGTCCCGTACTTTTGTTTTATTTCCGTTAATTTGGCGGCAATCTCAGCAAGTGCCTGATCCCAGGAAATTGGTTCAAATTGGCCATTTACTTTTTTTAATGGGTGCAGTAAGCGTTCAGGTGCATTTGTTCTTGTTTCCAGCATCCTGCCGCGGCCGCAGATTTTCCCCTTGGTGATTGGATGATCGGGATCTCCCTCTATTTTCACTACCCGGTCATGCTCCATAGTGACATGAAAACCACAGCTGTCCCAGCAATTTAATGGGCAAGCCGCTTTAACAATCGTCGCCAATATTCTCCCACCTCCCAAATGTAAAAATTGTCTCTAGTTTAGCAAAGATTACCCTTCATGCTTCACTAAAATTTTTTTCATTTTACGGGAAAACTCTCGTCTTGGGATCAGGACGCTGTGGCCGCAGCCTTCGCATTTAATCCGAATATCCATCCCCATACGGATGATTTTCCAACGATTTGTCCCGCATGGATGCTGCTTTTTCATCTCGACGACATCATTTAACGCAAATACCTTCTCTTCCATCCTTTTATCTCCTTCCTTACTTTGGTTGTCCCTCAGGATACATCACATATTTCGGAGTCGGTACCTTGATTCCGTGATCATCTAAGAGAACCTTGAGATCCTTGCGAATCATTCTCGCAACAGCTGAATGCTGCATTGGCAATGTTTCAGCAATAACCCGCAGCACCACCTCTGCCTGCCCCATCGTTTGAATCCCTAATAGCTGGGGTGTTTCCACTAACTCCTCATATCGACTTGTCATCGTTGTGAGTGCGTCTTCGATGACTCTTTGAGCCTTGTCAATATCTTCACCATACGCAATGGCAATATCGATAACAGCAATACTATTGTTTACTGAAAAATTGGTTACTTCGGTGATGTTTCCATTTGGTAAAATATGCAGTTCTCCGGTCCAGCTTTTTAGTTTTGTTGTTCTTAAGCCGATGGTCTCAACGTTTCCTTCAAATTCTCCTACCCGAATATGGTCACCCACTGAAAATTGGTCTTCAAAAATGATGAAAAATCCGGAAATGACGTCCTTCACCAAGCTTTGTGCTCCAAACCCTACGGCTAAACCAACGACTCCAGCCCCGGCAATTAATGCCTTAACATCAATTCCAAAAACGGAAAGAACCATCATAAAGGCGATAAAATAGACGACATATGTCAATGCATTATCCAACAGCTTGGCTAAAGTTTCTTCCCTCCGTCCCGTTTTATTGAGCGGGGTTAGGTTTCTTAATTTAAAGAAATTATGAATCGCCGCTTTTCCAATGCGGATTAATATCTTGGCAATAATGATGATGACGATAATCTTTAATACATTTTCACCTAGATGCAGCCACGTATCTTCATTTTGAAATTTATCAATGATATTTTTTTTAAAACTTCTTTCCGAAATATCCATTTATTCACCTTCTTTCAAAACTTTCATACCTACTTTATTTTAGCAATTTTTATTGAACGTGAGTAGCAATGAGTTTTTTGGTTTTTCTAATTATCCATGTATAGGAATTCTAAATTTTCCGTATAATGTTAAGGCATATCACCGTATCACTGTTAAGGGGTGGACGTAATGAATCTGAAGGCACATTTTTTCGATAAAAGAGCTAGAACACAAATTATTTATGATGATGCATATGCTGTCCAAAATCTTGCCTCTGAATTACTTGCAAATATTCCTGAATTTACCACACGTCCAATTGTATTTATCTGTATCGGTACGGATCGCTCCACAGGGGATTCATTAGGGCCATTAATTGGCAGCTTGTTGGAGGAAAAAAGGCTTCAGTCCTTTTTTGTATACGGAACGCTTGATGAACCGATTCATGCAGTAAATCTGGAAGAGCGGCTAAAGGAAATTCATAGGAAACATGCCAATCCATATATAATTGGAGTAGATGCCTGTCTAGGACGAACGAAAAATGTCGGCGTGATTCAAGTTGGGAATGGCCCGGTCAAGCCTGGGGCCGGGGTAAATAAGGAGCTGCCTGCCGTTGGTGATATACATATCACAGGGATTGTCAACGTCAGCGGTTTCATGGAGTTTTTTGTATTACAAAATACCCGTTTAAATCTAGTGATGAAAATGGCAAAAACCATCGCTGACAGCATCTATCTGGCAGGCTTACTTTATCAAAGAACAACGATTAAAGAGGAAAAAACCTATTAAGAATAAAACTGCTAGCAAGTATAAATAACAAGAGCGGAGAAAAACTGCGCCTAACAGAGAGTAGGGCTAAAGTTACCAAAAAAAGGGATCTACGTGTTCTCACAGGAGGTCCCTTTTTTCTATATTTTTACATTATATAAAATTGTCACAACGATAGCAACTACGACAATGCCAGGAAGAAGATTTGCAACCTTCACTTTTGTCAGGCCAATAAGGTTTAGACCGATTGCAAAAATCATTATTCCGCCCGTTGCCGTCATCTCGGTAATAAACTGATCGAGCAACATTTTGGGAATGAGCTGATTAATTTGCGTAGCAAATAAGGCTATTAATCCTTCGTAAACCACTACAGGGATAACGGAAAAAATCACGCCAATTCCAAGTGTTGAAGCGAGGATTAAAGCAGTAAAACCATCAATGATTGATTTCGTATACAATACATCATGGTCACCGCGAATGCCGCTGTCTAAGGCGCCGATAATCGCCATCGCTCCGATGACAAAAATTAAGGTCGCACTCACAAATCCCTCTGAAATACTGCCTTTTCCCTTTGAACCGACCTTTCTTTCAAGCCATTTCCCTACATTATTTAACCGTTCGTCCAATTTTATCCATTCACCAATTGCTGCACCCAAGACTAGGCTTATAATCACAATTAGGAAATTTTCACTTTTTAAGCCCATTTGTAGTCCTAATACCATCACAGACAAGCCGATTGCATACATAACCGTGGTTTTCATTCCGTCCGGAATCCGGTTTAACAACCGCCCAAGAAAGGTACCGATCATTATCAATAAACCATTAACAAGTGTTCCCAGCAAAAACATTACAATGTCTCATCCTGTCCGAGAATTTCCAGAATTCGCTCCAGATCCTCTTGGGAGAAAAATTCTATTTCAATTTTCCCTTTATTTTTATTCTTTTTAATGGTAACAGCTGTTCCAAACCGCTCGCGAAGGGAGTGCTCCCGCTCGATAAGAAAGACATCTTTCTTCTTTTCAGGCTTCTTTGTTTCACGTGAAACATGCTCATTTAATTGCTGAATCCATTTTTCTAATTGACGGACATTCATTGACTCTTTGATGACCTTTTCGACGACCATTGGCAGATTGGCTTTTTTTCTTAGACCTAATAGTGCCCGGCCATGGCCCATCGATATTTTCCCATCTGAAATAAGTTCTTGAATTTTCGGGGGCAGAGATAATAAACGAATATGATTGGCGACATGCGGCCGGCTCTTGCCTAATCGCTTGGCTACTTCTTCCTGGGTAAGATTAAGCTTATCCATTAATGTTTGGTAGGCTTGGCCCTCCTCAATGGGATTTAAGTCTTCCCGCTGTAAGTTTTCAAGCACGGCCAATTCCATCATTTGTTGTTCCGTAAATTCTCTCACAACAGCAGGAACGCTCGTGAGTTTTGCTTCCTTTGCCGCACGATAACGTCGTTCCCCGACAACAATCTCATAGCCTTTTATGCTTTTTCTTACAATCAGCGGCTGGAGGATTCCATGTTCGATGATAGACGCTTTTAATTCATCAATTGCATCTTGTTGGAAGGTTTTCCGTGGTTGATAAGGGTTTGGCCTAAGGTCCTTGATCTTAATCTCTTGGACCGCCTCTTCTTTCCCAGCCTCCATGTTGGAAAAAATGGCGTTCAAGCCTTTGCCCAATCCTTTAGCCATTCGCGACCACTTCCTTTGCCAAATCTAAATACACTTCTGCCCCGCGGGATTTTGTATCATAGGTAATAATCGGTTCCCCGTGGCTGGGGGCCTCGCTTAGACGGACATTTCGTGGAATAATCGTTTTATACACCTTATCTTGAAAATACTTTTTGACCTCTTCAATGACTTGAATCCCGAGGTTGGTTCGCGCATCCAGCATCGTTAATAAGACACCTTCAATTTTTAGCTCTTGATTTAAATGCTTTTGCACCAGTCTAACTGTGTTTAATAATTGACTTAACCCTTCCAGGGCGTAATATTCGCATTGAACTGGGATGATGACCGAGTCGGAAGCAGTTAAAGCGTTGAGTGTCAACAGCCCTAAAGATGGCGGGCAATCAATAATAATGTAATCAAACTGATTCTTAACCTCCTCAAGAGCTCGTTTTAAGCGAACTTCTCTCGAGATGGTCGGTACGAGTTCAATTTCGGCACCTGCCAGTTGAATCGTAGCTGGTATCGCGTACATATTATCGACAGCTGTCGGTAAAATGACCTCTTTTGCCGCAACGTCATCTACTAAAACATCATATACACACTGTTCGACTACCGCTTTTTCAATTCCAATCCCGCTTGTTGCATTTCCCTGGGGATCTATATCTACTAATAAGACTCGTTTGCCAATATATGCTAAGCAGGCGCCTAGGTTGACAGAGGTCGTTGTTTTACCCACTCCACCTTTTTGATTCGCGATTGAAAGGATTTTACCCACGATGTCACCCACCCTCTACTTCTCAAAAAAATTGTTTCTACGATTCTAGCTCTAGTAAAATGATCTCGAATCAAACGTAAAAAGTAAAATTCCATTTCTCTATTTTAACATGAATCTTTCCGGTTGTTGATTTTTTTCAAAAATTATTCCAAACAGTTATACTTAATTAAAATAAATAAGAACCAAACAAAACAATTGTCTGGTTCTCGCTATCTTGTCGTTTATTTTTTTTTCGGAATTTTAATTGTAAATTGGTAATACTCGTCAAATTCCTCTTCCTCAGCATCGAGATGAATGCCGCTGTCTGTCACCATCGACAAAGATTGACGAATCGTATTCACGGCAATTCGCATGTCCTTGCTGAATGCCTTTCGCTTTTGTCTAGGCTTTGCTGTTTTCTCTTCCAACAGCTTAGTTACGCGATCTTCCGTCTGCTTCACATTGAAATTCTTCTCAATGATTTCCGCCAGCAGCACAACTTGTTTTTCCGGATCTTTCAGCGGAATCAGGGCGCGTGCGTGCCGCTCCGTTATCACTTTACTTAATAAGGCATCCTGAACCGGTTGTGGTAATTTAAGAAGCCTTAGCTTGTTGGCAACCGTTGACTGCCCCTTTCCCAAGCGCTGCGCCAGCGCCTCCTGGGTTAAATTATGCAATTCCAACAGCCGTCCGTAGGCAATAGCCTCTTCAATCGGAGATAACTCCTCCCGCTGCAGATTCTCAATCAAGGCAACAGAAGCCGTTTCCGTATCGGTCATATCCTTTACGATGGCTGGAGCTTCAGTCCAGCCAAGCTTTTTCATTGCCCTCCAGCGGCGCTCACCGGCAATAATTTCAAATTGATGGGGAGCAAACTCCCTCACCACGATTGGCTGGATAATTCCATGTATATGAATGGTTCGCGATAATTCATCAATTTTCTCTTCGTCAAAAACGGTTCGCGGCTGAAAGCGGTTAGGAACAATTTGATCAAGCGGTATTTTTTTGATTTCTTCATTTTTTTCTACATTTAGCTCTTCAAGATCAACCGTTTGTTCTCCTTTGTCACCGAGGCCAAAAAAGCGTGTAAACGAACTCTTCATCCCCAACACCACCTTTCGAAACTCCCTATTACTTATTCTCTATTTCAGTTAATTCTTCCTGCCTAGAATAACATTTTTGCAAAAAAATTGTCAGCAGTCCTAACAGATTTTTCCTAGCACCAGCTGACAGGCAGCTGGCCAAAGACTGCCATATTGGGCTACTCAATTGGCGTCTTTCCCGGTGTACCGGGCTTTCTTGGGTATTTTTTTGGTGTTTGCCGGACCTTTTCGATGATTAGAATATTCCGTTCAGCTTCTTCGATTGGCAAGGTAAAGGTCGACATACTTTGTAGTACGCCGCCAAGAGTGGTTATTGCTTTCTTGGCTGCATTTAATTCCTCTTTGGCATTCACTGCCTTTAAAGCAATAAAATGTCCGCCAACTTTTACAAGCGGTAAACACAGCTCGCTTAATACCGACATCCTGGCGACTGCCCGTGCAGTAACGACATCGAAGCTTTCCCGATATTTTGGGTTAACTCCGAAGGTTTCAGCCCGGTCATGAACGAACTGAACATTTTCGAGCCCTAATACATTCGCCAAATGGTCCAGGAAGGAGATTCGTTTATTCAAGGAATCGACAATGGTAACCTCGATATCGGGAAAGGCAATCTTTAACGGAATGCTCGGAAAGCCGGCACCGGCACCGACATCACAAAGGCGAAACGGCTTGGTAAAATGAAAATAGAATGCTGCGGAAATCGAATCATAAAAATGCTTCAAATACACGTCTTCCTTAGCGGTGAGCGCCGTCAAGTTCATTTTTTCGTTCCATTCCACAAGTGTCCGGTAATATTGTTCAAACTGATCAAGCTGGTGATTAGTTAAATGAATCCCCTTTTCCCGCAGACTTGCTGCAAATTGTTCATTATTCATTACGATAACTTCCTCACTTACTTATTCACTAGCAATTTTGGCAATCCGTCCATGCTCCAAGTATACAAGCAGGATTGAAATATCCGCAGGATTTACCCCGGAAATTCTTGATGCCTGGGCAAGCGATAAGGGTCTAATTTTCTTCAGTTTCTGCTTTGCTTCTGTGGCAATCCCTGAAATGGCATCATAATCAATGTTTTCCGGAATCTTTTTATCCTCCATTTTTTTCAATCGTTCAACCTGCTGCAATGATTTTTCAATATAACCCTCATACTTAATCTGGATTTCCACCTGCTCTTTTAGTTCATGATCCAAATCCGTTTCTGGTTTTGTCAGAGTCTCTAGCAATTCATAGGTCATTTCCGGTCGTTTTAACAAATCGGAGGCGCGAATTCCATCCTTTAACTCGCTGCCGCCAATGCTGTGAATCAGCTCTTGAACGTTAGCATTCGTTGGTTTAAGGATAGTTGAACGTAATCTATCTTTCTCCGCTTCAATTGCTTTCTTTTTAGCTAAAAAGGCTTGGTACCGCTCTTCATGAATTAAGCCGATTTGATGGCCAATTTCCGTTAGACGTAGATCGGCATTATCATGTCTTAACAGTAGCCGATACTCTGCCCTTGATGTTAGTAAGCGGTATGGTTCATTGGTTCCCTTCGTAATTAAATCATCTATCAGGACGCCAATATAGGCATTAGAACGGCTCAACACCAGTTCTTCTCGGCCCAATGCATTCAAACAGGCGTTAATCCCGGCCATTAGGCCTTGCCCGGCTGCTTCTTCATAACCGGAAGTTCCGTTAATCTGCCCAGCTGTATAGAGGTTTTTAACTAGTTTTGTTTCTAATGTTGGCCAAAGCTGTGTTGGGACAATGGCATCATATTCGATCGCATAACCGGCGCGCATCATTTGGGCTTGTTCTAAACCGGGTACCGTTTTGAGCAGCTGCTGCTGAACGTCCTCAGGCAAGCTGGTTGACAGTCCTTGAACATATACCTCTTTCGTGTTCCTGCCCTCCGGTTCAAGAAAGATTTGATGGCGTGGCTTATCATTAAAGCGGACGACCTTGTCTTCAATCGATGGACAATAACGCGGACCTGTTCCTTTTATCATCCCAGAATACATCGGTGAACGATGAAGGTTTTGATCGATGAGCAGGTGTGTGTGTTCGTTCGTGTACGTTAACCAGCAAGGCAGCTGATCGGTTATATATTTCGTGGTTTCATAGGAAAACGCCCTTGGCTCTTTGTCACCAGGCTGGATTTCTGTTTTGCTGTAATCGATGGTGTTGCCGTTCACCCGCGGCGGCGTTCCCGTCTTGAAGCGGACAAGCTCAAAACCAAGCTGTTCCAGATGCTCTGACAGCTTTATCGAAGGCTGCTGGTTATTCGGGCCGCTTGAATATTTTAATTCGCCTAGAATAATTTCACCGCGTAAAAATGTACCCGTTGTAATGACGACCGTTTTGGAACGGTAGATCGCCCCTGTTTTTGTCACGACTCCTTTACAAACGCCGTCTTCGACAATCAGCTCTTCTACCATCCCCTGAATTAAGGTGAGATTCGGTTCTTCTTCAAGTGTCTTTTTCATTTCGTGCTGATAGGCCAATTTATCTGCCTGTGCACGTAAGGCGCGCACTGCAGGGCCTTTACCGGTATTGAGCATCCGCATTTGAATATACGTTTTATCTATATTTTTGGCCATTTGCCCGCCAAGTGCATCGATTTCCCGGACGACAATTCCCTTCGCCGGCCCGCCGACAGACGGATTGCATGGCATAAAGGCAACCATATCTAAGTTGATCGTAATCATCAATGTGGATGCGCCCATTCTTGCTGCCGCAAGGCCGGCCTCACAGCCGGCATGGCCGGCCCCGACAACGATGACGTCATAATTTCCTGCTTCATATTGCATGACTTTCTTGTTCCTCCTTTTATTAGAAAAGCGCAAGCGCCCTGCTCAGCGGCGTATGGCCTGGAGCGCTCCAACTGAGATAAAGGAAACACGGTGAGCGCAAGCGAACCGATGTTGACTTATCGTAGGGCGGAGTGCGAAGGACACTAGCCGCTAGGGCGCCGGAGCTAGACATTTCTCAAAGTCGAATAATATAAATTCTGATACTGTAAGAAAAGCGCAAGCGCCCTGGTCTACTATCCGGTTTTGGCGATAACGTTGACCGCAGGGCCAGACAATCATTATTTTCCTAAACAAAACTGCGAGAATAATTGATCGATTAGGCTATCATGGATACTGTCACCGATAATTTCACCGAGCAGCTCCCATGTCCTGGTCAAGTCAATTTGAACGATGTCAATTGGTGTCCCCATTTGAGCACCGCTAATGGCCTCTTCAATTGCCTGCAAACCTTGATTCAACAAGGCAATATGGCGACTGTTAGATACATACGTCGCGTCTTTTGCTTCAATCGAACCGGCAAAAAACAAGGAGGCAATCGCTTCTTCTAACTCCTCTACACCGCTGTCTTCCAGCAAAGAAGTTGAGACGATCTTATGCTCCTTGGCTAATTCCTGTACCCGCTTGATATCAATCTGCTGCGGTAGGTCAGTTTTATTCACAATGACGATCGTATCCATCCCTTTCACAGCTTCGAACAAATTTTCATCCTCTTTCGTTAGCTTGTCCGAATAATTCAATACAAGTAAGATTAAATCAGCCTCTTTTAACACCTGACGAGAGCGTTCCACGCCAATCCGTTCGACGATGTCCTCTGTTTCCCGGATCCCCGCCGTATCTAACAGTCTTAGCGGAACACCGCGGACATTGACAAACTCTTCAATGACATCCCTTGTCGTTCCCGGAATATCGGTCACAATTGCCTTATTTTCCTGCACAAGACTGTTTAATAACGAGGATTTTCCTACATTCGGCCTGCCGACTATAACAGTTGATAATCCTTCTCGTAAAATTTTCCCTTGCTGTGATGTCTGCAAAAGCTTATGGAGTTCATCCCGAACATGGCGGGCTTTCGGCAACAGCATTTGATGGGTCATTTCCTCTACATCATCATACTCAGGATAATCTATGTTTACCTCAATATGGGCTAAGATTTCTAAAATTTCCTGCCTTAGGCGGCGAATCAACCGGGAAAGCCGACCTTCCATTTGACCAAGCGCAACATTCATCGCCCGATCTGTTTTGGCCCGAATTAAATCAATCACTGCTTCAGCCTGTGACAAATCAATCCGTCCATTTAAGAAGGCACGTTTCGTAAACTCCCCAGGTTCCGCAAGCCGTGCCCCGTAACGTAACACAAGCTGGAGAACGCGATTGACCGAGACAATCCCACCATGGCAATTAATTTCAACTACATCCTCTTTTGTGAATGTTTTTGGTCCTTTCATAACGGAAACCATAACCTCTTCGACAATTTCGCTGCTTTTTGGATCATACAGATGCCCATAATGAATCGTATGGCTGCCTTGTTCGGCAAGTGTCTTGCCGTTTGCCCCCTTAAATAGCTGATCGGTTATCGGAATGGCTTCTTCCCCGCTCAACCGGACAATAGCAATCGCTCCTTCTCCCATCGGCGTCGAAATAGCCGCAATCGTATCAAAATCCACTTTAATTCACCTCACACAACTAAAAATTTTATTATTATATCAAAAAGTCTGCCTTTAAGCAAACCAGCTTATCCACAGCTTAATAAGAGTCTTGTCTTATTTTAACTTATCCACATGTGAATAACAATAAAGTGAAATAAGAAAAGCGCAAGGCGCCCGCCTAGCGGCGACAAGCACAAGACGAGCCGGCGAGAAGGCTGTTCTTTAGCCTTCTTGACGGATTGGCTTGTGACCTCGAGCCGCTGGCGCCTGGAGCTGGACATTTCTCGAAGCCAAGTGATATAAATTCTAATACTATGAAAAAAAGGATAAAAAAACATCCCTCCAACTGGAAGGATGTCTTATGGCTTGCATTTATTTTCCAAGCGGTGAGATGACAACAAATCGATGTGGTTCTGTTCCATCAGAGCTGGTCTTCACCCGATTGTTATCCGCTAATGCTGTATGGATGACTTTGCGTTCATAAGATGGCATCGGCTCCAACGAAACCTCTTTGCCCGTCTCAATGGCCTTTTGTGCAAGGCGCTGTGCTAGCTGGATTAATGTTTCACTTCTCCTGCTGCGGTAGTTCTCCGCATCGAGGATGACCGTTACATATTCCTTGGAAAGGCGGTTCATAACGAGCTGTGTCAAATATTGCAACGAATTAAGGGTTTGCCCGCGCTTGCCAATTAACAAGGCAATTTTTTCGCCTGTTAGGATGAAGTAAACCTGCCTGCCATCATGCTGAACCTCTATTTCTACGGGAGCTCCCATTTGTTCACATACATGATGCAAGAATTTCTTTGCTTCATCAATTGGATTCATGGTTACGGTAACTTTCACAACAGCCGGACGCGATCCAAAGATTCCAAAAATACCTTTTTTCCCTTCATCGATGATATCGATGCTTGTCTGCTCTTTTGAAGTGTTTAATTGTGCTAAGGCTGACTCTACTGCTTCTTCGACAGTTTGTCCTGTAGCAGTTACCTGTTTCACTTTTTAGTTCCTCCCGCTTTACCGGTTGCTTGCGCCTTTAAATCCGGTCCTTTAATAAAATAGGTTTGCACAATCATAAAGATATTTCCGACAACCCAATATAAGGAAAGGGCTGAAGGGAAACTAATCGCAAAAACAACAATCATAATCGGCATCATCCAAACCATCATCGCCATTTGTGGGTTCTGGTTTTCCGTACCTGCCATCATCATCTTCTGCTGAATAAACGTCGTAATCCCGGCAATAATCGGTAAAATATAATACGGATCCTTCTCGCCAAGGTCAAACCACAGGAAGTTGCCTTCTGCAATCTCCCTTGTTCTTGAAATAGCGTGGTAAAAACCAATTAAAATCGGCATTTGAATCAATAACGGGAAACATCCAGCCATCGGATTAACCCCATGCTTTTGGAATAGGGCCATTGTTTCCTGCTGCAGCTTTTGCTGTGTCTTTTGATCTTTAGAGCTGTATTTTTCGCGGAGCGCTTTCATTTCCGGCTGCAATGCCTGCATCGCTTTGGAGCTTTTGGTTTGCTTAATCATCAGCGGTAAAATAACAAGACGAATTAAAATCGTAACGACAATAATGGATAATCCGAAGCTTCCGCCAAGTAAATAGGCAACCTCTTTGATAAACCAGGATAAAGGATAGACAATATATTCATTCCAAATGCCCTTGCTGTCCGCTGTAATCGGCTGCTTAATTTCACTACACCCTGTCAACAGCAGGAATAATGAAAGCAAACCGAATAGTAGTAATATTCGTTTCTTCAACCAGTTTTTCCTCCTCATACCTAAAATGAAAATTTATATGTGAAAATGGCTTATGTATATATTTCCTAATGTGTCTTACTAGAGGTAATTTTAACATTTTTTTATTTAAATTGCTTTATCAAAAGTAGTAGTCTATTGATTTTTTCCGTTCTTCTTGAGGACCTTTCCTACCTTGAGAACATGTGTTAAGCTGCTTTTTACCGCAAAAAAATCCATTTCAGCCGCTGGCTTTCTAGCGATAATTACATAATCATTCCCTGGCATTACCTCATCTTTTAATTCCAATAAGGATTGTCGAATATATCGTTTAATTCTATTTCTCGTGACAGCATTCCCAATCTTTTTGCTGACAGACAGACCAATACGAAAAAAATCCTGATCTTTTTTTGGCAATGAATAGACGACAAATTGCCGATTTGCAAAAGATCTGCCCTTTTGAAAAACTGCTTGAAAGTCTTTATTCTTTTTTATACGTAATTCTTTTTTCATTCTCTTCCACCTTCAATCGAATGAAGCTATTCTATTAGAAAAAAAGACCACTGAGACGTTTCAGTGGTCTAGGCTGATAATACCTTTCTACCTTTACGACGACGACGGGCCAGAACCTTACGTCCGTTGCTTGAGCTCATACGACTGCGGAAACCGTGAACTTTACTATGTTTACGTTTATTTGGTTGATATGTTCTTTTCATATATGACACCTCCCTGAAAGGAAAAGCCCTAAAATCAAATTTAGACGAAAGTCTTATTCATTATAAAGATGCCTACATTCAATTGTCAACTGAGAATCAAATATTGTCCCGAATTTCCACTTTTTGATTCCTTTGTTCTCTAGAGAACAATAAATTATTCATTGTGGATATTTATCGACATTTTTTTCACTGTCTACACAAGATATTGACAGGTTTTTCACAAATTATCTACCTGTGGACAATTTCTATACACATAATGTTGCTGTTGTGGATAAGTTTTGAAAAACCATTGCAGGACTCACTATTATTTGATATTATATTTGTGTTTTCACTCTGAATAACTTCACTTCAAAAATACATTATCCACAGTTTGTGGATAACATGTGGATATGTTATCCTAAGGCTCTGTAGAAACTTGTCCACAAGAAGTGGATATTGTCGAAAGTCTGCATTTTATCCTATTATATGTTTTCCACAACCACATTTCATATAATGATACATTCATAGGCCAGGCTTATAGTAAGAAAAGCGCAAGCGCCCTGGTCAGCCCCGATAAGCATAAGACGCTCCTGAATAGAAGGCGCTCTTTGCCTTCAATTCAGGAGTGGCTTATGACTCGAGGGGCTAGGCGCTGGAGCTGGACAATTCTCAAAGTAGAACCAAAACCATAACGTACGGTTCAGGAGACTTTAAAATTATTTTAAAAAAAGGAGGGAAATGAATTGGAAAATATTGCGGACCTATGGCAGGCGGCTCTTTCCAATATTGAAAAGAAAATTAGCAAACCCAGCTTTGAGACATGGTTAAAATCAACCAAGGCCCATTCCCTTCAAGGCGATCTGCTTGTCATAAATGTTCCAAATGAGTTTGCACGCGATTGGCTGGAGGAACGTTATTCAAAGTTAATTTCGGATATTCTCTATGAAATCACTGGAGAGAGACTATCGCCAAAGTTTATTATTCCGCATGATCCTAAAGATGAAGAGCAAGAAATACAGGCACCGCCTATAAAGGCAAAAAAGGAAGATGATCATAACGATTTTCCGACAAGTATTTTAATCCCTAAGTACACTTTTGATACATTCGTCATCGGCTCGGGTAATCGATTTGCCCATGCGGCCTCGCTTGCTGTAGCGGAAGCCCCGGCAAAGGCGTACAATCCACTTTTCATCTATGGAGGGGTTGGATTAGGAAAAACCCATTTAATGCATGCGATTGGACATTATGTTTTGGAGCATAATCCGTCCGCAAAAGTCGTCTATTTGTCCTCTGAGAAATTTACAAATGAGTTTATCAATTCCATTCGGGACAATCGCGCGGAGAGTTTCCGCAATAAATATCGAAATGTCGATGTCCTGCTAATAGATGATATTCAATTTTTAGCAGGAAAAGAATCAACGCAAGAAGAATTTTTCCATACGTTTAATAGCCTTCATGAAGAAAGTAAGCAAATCGTCATTTCCAGTGACCGGCCGCCAAGAGAAATTCCGACATTAGAGGATCGCCTAAGGTCAAGGTTTGAATGGGGCTTAATTACCGATATTACGCCCCCGGATTTGGAAACAAGGATTGCGATTCTCCGGAAGAAGGCAAAAGCGGATGGATTGGATATCCCGAATGAAGTGATGCTTTATATTGCTAATCAAATTGATTCAAACATTCGTGAGCTTGAAGGGGCATTAATCCGGGTTGTTGCTTATTCATCGCTTATCAATAAAGATATTAATGCCGATTTAGCAGCTGAAGCCTTAAAGGATATTATCCCAAGCTCGAAGCCGAAAGTGATTACCATTCATGAAATTCAGAAGATTGTTGGCGAACATTATAATGTAAAACTCGAAGATTTTAAGGCCAAAAAGCGAACAAAGACGGTTGCCTTTCCAAGACAAATTGCCATGTACTTATCTCGTGAATTAACCGATTATTCTTTGCCAAAAATCGGGGAGGAATTTGGTGGTCGTGATCATACGACCGTCATCCATGCCCATGAAAAAATTTCAAAGCTGCTTCAGACCGATTCTCAACTGCAACAGCAAATGAAAGAACTCAATGAACGCCTAAAGATTTAAGGAGAAGCTTGAGTACCGCTTCGATTTTGTTTATTTATCAATTGTAGCTCTCCATCTCCTTTGTTAAAAATGTGAATAACTTCTTTCGATATATACACAGTCTGTCCACATGTGGATAGACTGTGTTTCCATTGTCAAATCGAGTTATCCACATGTTAACAAGCCCTACTAGTACTTCTGCTGTTTTTTAAATAAAATAATATTATATGTTACTGCTAAAAAAATATGCTAAAAACGGAGGATAAAGAAATGAAATTTATTATTCAGCGAGATCGTCTCGTTCAGAGTGTCCAAGATGTAATGAAGGCCATCACCTCCAGAACAACCATTCCAATCTTAACTGGAATTAAAATGACCGCAACAACTGATGGAATAACATTAACTGGCAGTGATTCAGATATTTCAATTGAATCATTTATTCCGAAAGAAGAAGCTGGCGATGAAATTGCAGAGATCAAGCAGCCCGGTGCCATTGTTCTGCAAGCTAAATTTTTTAGTGAGATTGTTAAAAAATTGCCAACCGATTTTGTTGAAATTGAAGTGTTAGATCATTTGCTAACAGTCATTCGTTCCGGCAAAGCGGAATTCAACTTAATTGGCCTTGATGCAGACGAGTACCCTCACCTGCCCCAGATAGAAGAAGATAGTAAATTTCAGATTCCCACGGATCTTTTGAAAGCCATGATTCGGCAAACTCATTTTGCTGTATCTACGTCAGAAACACGGCCGATCTTGACAGGTGTAAACTGGAGGATTGAAAATGGGGAGTTAAACTGTATTGCAACAGATAGTCACCGTCTGGCATTGCGAAAGGCAAGGATTGAAACGAACCATGATGAAAACTATAATATTGTGATTCCAGGAAAAAGTTTAAATGAATTAAGTAAAATTATTGATGACTCAAACGAGATGATTGATATCGTCATTACAGAAAATCAAATTTTGTTTAAAGCAAAACATGTATTATTTTTCTCAAGATTATTAGAGGGGAATTATCCTGATACATCGAGATTGATTCCAAGTGAAAGTAAGACCGATATCACTGTCAATACGAAGGAATTTCTGCAGGCAATTGATCGTGCCTCTTTGCTTGCCCGTGAAGGTAGAAATAATGTCGTAAAACTTACCACTCTTGAAGGAGGAATCATCGAGATTTCCTCTAATACACCGGAAATTGGCAAGGTTATTGAAGAAATTCAAAGCGAAGTAGTGGAAGGTGAAGATTTAAAAATTTCTTTTAGCGCGAAATATATGATGGATGCCCTAAAAGCGCTTGAAGGAACTGATATACATGTCAGTTTTACTGGAGCAATGCGCCCCTTTATCATTCGCCCGGTAAATGACGAGACGATTTTGCAACTTATTCTCCCTGTAAGAACATACTGATTTTGGAGGAAGCCACCATGATGGACCGGTGGCTTTTTTCAGGTATTCTTTGAAAAGAAATCAAATTTTTAGTAAAATATAGTATTGAGACTTGAATTGATTTTTATGAATGAGGGTGAAGATTTGCCTGAAAAAATTAGACTGGACACGGAATTTATTACCTTAGGTCAATTTTTAAAGCTGGCTGAAGTCATTCAGTCAGGCGGTATGGCCAAATGGTTTTTAAGTGAACATCAAGTAATTATTAATGGGGAACAGGATCAGCGCAGAGGAAGGAAGCTTCGAGCGGGTGACAAGGTCCAAATTGCCGGAATTGGTGAGTTTGAACTGACCGAATAACTAAAGGATGACGTTTACATGTATATAGAATCGCTTAGCTTAAAAAATTATCGAAACTATGAAGAACTATTCGTGGAATTTGAAAATAAAGTAAATGTCATCTTAGGTGAAAATGCCCAGGGAAAAACAAATGTAATGGAATCAATTTATGTTTTAGCCATGGCAAAGTCGCATAGAACTTCAAATGATAAAGATCTTATCCGTTGGGATCAAGATTATGCTAAAATAGAGGGTAGGGTTCAAAAACAACACAGCTCATTGCCCCTTCAGTTAGTGATATCCAAAAAAGGCAAAAAGGCAAAATGCAATCATATTGAGCAACAAAGGTTAAGCCAATATGTTGGTAATATGAACGTGGTTATGTTTGCCCCCGAAGATCTAAACTTAGTAAAAGGAAGTCCTCAGGTTCGAAGAAGATTTATTGATATGGAGATAGGTCAAGTGTCTCCCATTTATTTACATGATATGAGCCAGTATCATAAAATTCTCCAACAGCGTAATCATTTTTTGAAAATGATGCAGAGCAAAAAGCAAACCGATCAAGCGATGCTTGAAATCTTAACAGAGCAATTTATTCAAATGGCTGTGAAAATTGTCACAAAGAGGTTCGAGTTCCTTCGCTTGTTGCAAAATTGGGCAAAACCGATTCATAATGGCATTTCCCGAGGACTTGAATCGCTTGAAATCCAATATAAACCTTCTGTAGAGGTATTAGAAGAGCAAGACTTGTCGAAAATGGTAGTACGCTTTAAAGAAAAGTTTGACAAAGTGAGAAATAGAGAAATAGAGCGGGGGACAACATTGTTTGGCCCCCATCGTGATGATTTATTGTTTTTTGTCAATAACAGGGATGTACAAACCTTTGGATCCCAAGGCCAGCAGCGGACAACAGCATTATCTGTCAAGCTTGCGGAAATTGAATTAATTCATGCGGAAATCGGCGAATATCCTATCTTGTTATTGGACGATGTGTTATCCGAATTAGATGATTATCGTCAATCCCATTTATTAAATACCATTCAAGGGAAAGTCCAAACATTTGTTACGACGACAAGTGTGGACGGAATAGACCATCAAACATTAAAGGAGGCCTCCGCCTTTGAGGTCACTTCCGGTGTAATGAAAAAGATGGATTGAGGTGGAACATGTATATTCATATCGGGGAAGACCTGAATATCAAGGCAAAGGATATCATTGCTGTATTGGACAAAGAAGTTGTTCAAAATACAGAAAAGCTAAAGGAATTCCTACACTTTCATAAGAAAAAGATACTGAATTTATCTAGAAATCCATTTAAGTCAGTCATCATTACAGATCAGTATGTCTATTTGTCCCCCATCGCTTCGGGAACCTTAAAGAAGCGTTCGACACAAACGAATATTCAGGAATTATCTTAATATCGATTTTATTTTTTCAAAAAATATAGATTTACTTATGTCAGAAAGTGCAGGTGAATCAAGTGACAATGGATCAAAAAGCAGTTCAGGAGCAAGCATATGGTGCAGACCAAATTCAAGTGTTAGAAGGACTTGAGGCTGTTCGAAAGAGACCGGGGATGTACATCGGTTCAACAAGCAGCAAAGGACTCCATCATCTCGTTTGGGAAATAGTTGACAACAGTATTGATGAGGCGCTCGCAGGCTTTTGTACTGAAATCAATGTCACGATTGAAGCGGATAATAGTATTACCGTTAAGGATAACGGCCGCGGTATACCGGTTGGTATTCAGGAGAAAATGGGCCGCCCGGCAGTTGAAGTAATCATGACCATCCTTCACGCTGGAGGTAAATTTGGCGGCGGCGGGTATAAGGTATCAGGCGGACTGCACGGTGTAGGTGCCTCAGTCGTTAATGCCCTTTCCTCGTATTTAGAAGTTTTTGTTCACCGGGACGGGAAGATTTATTATCAAAAGTATGAGCGCGGTGTCCCGGTTGCCGACCTAAAAGTCATCGGTGAGACAGATGTTACCGGAACCACTACCCATTTTAAACCGGATCATGAAATTTTCACGGAAACATTAGAGTTTGATTATGATATTCTCGCCACCCGGATTCGTGAACTGGCTTTTCTTAACCGTGGTCTTAAAATTACGATTGAGGATAAACGCGTAGAAGATAAACGTAACGAATATCACTATGAAGGCGGAATTAAATCATATGTCGAGCATTTGAACCGTACGAAAGAAGTCATACATGAGGAGCCTATTGATATTAAAGGAGAGCGCAATGGCATCAGTGTGGAAGTAGCGCTCCAGTACAATGAAGGCTATACAGATAGCATTTACTCTTTCGCCAATAATATTCACACATATGAGGGCGGGACCCATGAGTCAGGTTTTAAAACAGCTTTAACAAGGGTTATTAATGATTATGCAAGAAAAAATGGCCTGATTAAAGAAGGAGATACCAACCTTTCCGGTGAGGATGTGCGCGAAGGGTTAACGGCCATCGTATCGATTAAACACCCGGATCCGCAATTTGAAGGACAAACCAAAACAAAGCTTGGGAATTCCGAAGTTAGAATGATTACCGATTCGCTTTTTTCTACTAACTTTGAAAAGTTTTTATTAGAAAACCCAACGGTAGCGAAGAAAGTTGTCGATAAAGGCTTGATGGCAGCGAGAGCAAGGCTCGCAGCAAAAAAGGCAAGAGAATTAACGCGGAGAAAAAGCGCCCTTGAGGTTTCCAGTTTACCAGGAAAGTTAGCTGACTGCTCCTCAAGACATCCTGAAGAAAGTGAATTGTATATTGTTGAGGGTGATTCTGCAGGTGGATCAGCGAAACAAGGCCGTGATCGTCATTTCCAAGCCATTCTGCCATTAAGAGGAAAAATTCTGAATGTAGAGAAGGCACGTCTTGACAGGATTCTTTCCAATAACGAAGTCAGGGCGATGATTACAGCAGTCGGAACCGGTATCGGTGAAGACTTCGATATCGGCAAGGCACGTTATCATAAAATTGTCATCATGACAGATGCCGATGTCGATGGTGCTCATATTCGTACTTTGCTGTTAACCTTCTTTTATCGTTATATGCGAAACATTATTGAAGCGGGCTATGTCTATATTGCCCAGCCGCCGTTGTATAAAGTCCAGCAAGGTAAGCGGATCAAATATGCCTATAATGAGAATGAACTTGAACGGATTTTCGCAGAGTTTCCAAGTCAGCCAAAGCCGAATATCCAGCGTTATAAAGGTTTAGGCGAGATGAATCCGGAACAATTATGGGAGACCACTATGGACCCGGCTACACGGACCATGCTTCAGGTAAGTCTTAAAGATGCGATTGAAGCGGATGAAATATTTGAAATGCTGATGGGCGACAAGGTAGAACCGCGTCGGAACTTTATTGAAACAAATGCCCAGTATGTGAAGAATTTGGATATATAGTAAAGCGGAAGCGCCTTGCCGGGGCGTGGGGCTAGACGAGCAGGTGAGAAGGCTGTTCTAGCCTTCTTGACGGATTGGCTTAGCCATAGAGGTGCTAGGCGCTTCAGCTAGACGATATAGAAAAGGTTAGAGGGTAGCAGCTATTCTCCTTTTCTTTTCATAAAGATTTTTGTGACTTAGTTTAAAGGTTATTTTTACCTTTATAGGAGGTATTATAGTATGGCTGAAACACCAAATCCTCAGGTAAAAGAGGTTAATATTAGTCAGGAAATGAAAACATCGTTCCTAGACTATGCAATGAGTGTTATTGTTTCCCGTGCCCTTCCGGATGTTCGCGACGGGTTGAAGCCTGTTCACCGCCGTATTTTATATGCGATGCATGACCTTGGCATCCATGCGGACAAACCGTATAAAAAGTCAGCTCGTATTGTGGGGGACGTTATCGGTAAATACCATCCACATGGTGATTCCGCGGTATATGAAACCATGGTCCGGATGGCCCAGGATTTCAACTATCGCTATATGCTTGTCGACGGCCACGGAAACTTTGGTTCGATTGACGGTGATTCCGCTGCGGCTATGCGGTATACAGAATCAAGAATGTCCAAAATTTCGATGGTGTTATTAAGGGATATTAACAAAGATACGATTGACTTTCAAGATAACTATGATGGTGAGGAAAGAGAGCCTGTTGTCCTTCCAGCCCGGTTTCCTAATCTATTGGTTAACGGGACTACGGGAATTGCCGTGGGGATGGCTACCAATATTCCGCCGCACCAGCTTGGAGAAGTAATTGACGGCGTATTGGCAATCAGTCGTGACCCTAATATGACCACAGAAGAACTCATGGAAATTATCCCCGGTCCGGATTTTCCTACTGGAGGAATCATTCTTGGCCGAAGCGGTATCCGCAAAGCTTACGAAACAGGCCGCGGTTCTATTACGTTAAGGGCCAAAGTAAAGATTGAGGAAAAATCAAATGGCAAAGAAGTTATCATTGTAAATGAGATACCCTATCAAGTAAATAAAGCGAAATTAGTCGAAAAAATTGCTGAGTTAGTTCGCGATAAGAAAATTGACGGCATTACCGATCTTAGGGATGAATCTGACCGCAGAGGCTTACGCATCGTTATTGAGGTTCGTAAAGACGCCAATGCCAATGTGCTCCTTAATAATTTATACAAACAAACAGCACTTCAAACGAGCTTTGGGATTAATATGCTGGCCCTTGTCAATGGACATCCAAAGGTATTGAGCCTCAAGCAATGTCTGACACATTATTTAGATCATCAGGAAGTGGTCATTCGCCGCCGGACAGCGTTTGAACTGCGCAAGGCTGAAGCAAGGGCTCATATTTTAGAAGGTTTGCGAATTGCCCTTGATCATTTAGATGCGGTGATTGCACTCATCCGAAATTCCCAAACAACCGACATTGCCCGTACGGGATTAATGGAACAATTCAACCTTTCTGATAAACAAGCCCAGGCCATTCTAGATATGCGTCTGCAGCGTTTAACTGGCTTGGAAAGGGAAAAAATCGAGGATGAGTATCAAGAGTTAGTCAAGCTGATTGCCGAGTTAAAGGCTATCTTAGCAGACGAAGAAAAAGTTCTTGATATCATTCGTGAGGAGTTATTAGAGGTTAAGGAACGCTTCAATGATAAGCGTCGGACAGAAATTGCTGCCGGCGGCATCGAAAATATTGAAGATGAAGACTTAATTCCACGTGAAAATATTGTCATCAGCTTAACCCATAATGGTTATATTAAGCGGCTTCCAGTATCCACTTATCGGGCACAAAAACGCGGCGGCCGTGGAATCCAAGGAATGGGAACAAATGAAGATGACTTTGTTGAACATTTAATTACGACCTCCACCCACGATACAATTCTTTTCTTTACCAATAAAGGGAAGGTGTATCGCTCTAAGGGCTATGAGATACCGGAATACAGCCGTACGGCGAAAGGAATTCCGATTATCAATTTACTCGAAATTGAAAAAGGTGAATGGGTGAACGATATTATTCCTGTAAGCGAATTTGTTGATGACTGGTACCTATTCTTTACAACAAAGGAAGGAATTTCAAAACGTTCTCCGTTAACCTCGTTTGCCAATATTCGTAATAATGGCTTAATAGCAGTGAATCTCCGCGAGGGTGATGAACTGATATCCGTCCGTTTGACTGATGGTAATAAGCATATCATCATCGGGACGAAAAAGGGTATGCTGATTCGCTTCCCGGAAACAGATGTGAGATCAATGGGCCGTACCGCTACCGGTGTTAAAGGCATCACCCTTGATGCTGACGATGAAGTTGTTGGAATGGAAGTATTAGAAGAGGAAAACGACATTTTAATCGTTACGAAAAAAGGATATGGTAAACGAACTCATGCCTCTGAATACCGAATTCAAGGCAGAGGGGGAAAAGGAATCAAGACGTGCCATATTACCGAGAAAAATGGCGACCTTGTCTCAATGAGGGCCGTAACAGGCGTAGAGGACTTGATGTTGATTACAACAAATGGCGTACTGATAAGAATTGATGTTGCCGGTATTTCGAAAATGGGACGTAATACACAAGGTGTAAAACTCATTAGTCTGAGGGAAAGTGAAAATGAATTTGTCGCAACGGTAGCCAAGGTAGAAAAGGAAGAGGAAGAAGAGTCCAGTGAGGGCGAACCTGGTGCTGGTACGGATGCTAGTGCTAGTGCTGGCGGCACTCAAGAGGAATCTGTTGAGGATTCTATTGAAAAAGGACTAGATGCTGATCATTCAGTATCAGATGATGAGGAATAATGGATTGGAGGGGCTGACCAAAAAGTCGATTTTCGACTTTTGGGCGCCCCTTTTTTGTAAAATCCCACTTTTATTCTATAAAAATTTTTATAAAAACAATAACTTGTGACAAAATTTCCGTAGATAATAAGTGTTGTTACTATCCCAAAATAACATTTAAGGTTTAAAAAAAAACCGGTTGACATATAGTTATACAGATGGTATATTAATAAAGTCGCTTCTGGCGATAACTTAATGATCGCTCTTTGAAAACTAAACAAACAAAAACGTCAA
>NZ_JADDIU010000046.1 GCF_016464375.1 Bacillus renqingensis | reverse complement strand
GCTTTAAATACCACATCCTTTTTCTTTTTTGGGTGCACATAAGTCGTCACTGTATCGTTTGTGGCCGTTCCCCAACGGCCGCCAATATGCGTTACCTCAAACTTTTCATCGTATTTTTTTTGTAACAAACTTTCCATCTCTTCTGCCTGATTCTGATCAATGCTACTACACCCTAGTAAACTAAAAATTGATAGCGCCATTACGACCGCACTCAGCTTTTTAAGCAATTTCTTTAACATGTTTTATTACCTACTTTCATAGTAAAACCACATCGTCTATGTACGTCCATCTTATCTGTTTCTATGACTACTCCGTAGAAGGCGGACTCTTTCAAATTTTTCCTATTAAAGGTCTTAATAACTTTCCAATTTAGTACTTTATCTGAAATTGAATGATTTTCAAAGCATCTAAACTAATCGACTGGTTTCTACCAGTGTTCTTCCCAACTGCCAAATTATCAATTTACACTGAGTAAAACCCTCTCTCGGCACTCGTAGAAGTTCTCTAACCGAATAATAGTTCTTCTCTTTTGGGCTTGGTACGCCTTAAGAAATCTAAGTCTAAATAAGCGATATCTGCAGAAATTTAAACTCTTGTTCATTCAAAGCACAGGTTGGACTTCCAATTCTACTAACCACCCTTATTGAAACCTGATTTACTAGCTTTAAAAACTTGAAAGCCTTTTGAATCCATAATTAATTCAATCTTATCTACCACGTTATAATCAATGAACCATGCCTCAGAAACATCAGGAACCTTTGTATATTCCTTCATACATCCATCGTAGTCATCTTTAGAAATCGCATAAATCGTGACCTGATACATTGTATTTAAGCCCGCCTTATAAACTGCTCGTAAAGCTGTTTCAAATATCTCCGGTTTGATATTTGCCCCTTCCTTGATAATCATATCTCCCGAAAAATAGCCTGGCTTGTATTTTTTTACATATTCTTCTAAAGAAATATTAGAGTTTGTCTCTGAAGAACTATTTGCATTCATCATAAATGTATGTGATTCACTTTCAATCCCTTTGATTAATAATTCCTGCTTTAAAATGCGATTTATAGCTTGGCTCATAAGGCCTGGAATATATCCATCAGCCGCCAATTTCCCATCTTTCGTCATTACCGCTTCAAAAACTACATCTCTATCATCTTTTGGATGTGCAAAAACTGTTACTGTATCATTAGTCGCCGTTCCCCAACGGCCGCCAATATGCGTTACCACAAACTCTTCACCGTATTTTTTTTGTAACAAACTTTCCATCTCTTCTGCCTGATTCTGATCAATGCTACTACACCCTAGTAAAATAAAAATCGACACCGTTACTACGGCCGCACCCACCTTTTTAAGTAATTTCTTTAACATATTTTCTTACCTACTTTCATACTGTAACCAAATCAGCTATGTACCTATAATTATCCATTATAAAATACAACTACCAATCATTCATGTGGACTTTGGCTTATTTTTTCCAAATGAGGGGTATTATTTAGATAAAACTGAAGGTTCTAAAAGACATAAGGCGCTATCCACTTTTTTGGATGGCGCCTCCGTTAATTACTCATAAGGATCATTTTTCTGTAAGGTTATTTTTAGAAATCGATTAAAATGCTATAGATATCACATCTTTTAGGAGATGGTCACTCGCCCCCATCCCCCTACTTCAAATTCACCAAAAAAACTAGAATGTTTATTTATATTTTCTCCAGATCATTTATCCATTTACTCACTAGGCAACGTCTAAAATGGCATATTTTCGTTTGAATCGGTTTAGAATATGGATCCAACTTGAACTAAACAAGTAAAGGAAAAATACATT
Source organism: Bacillus renqingensis (assembly GCF_016464375.1). GTDB lineage: Bacteria > Bacillota > Bacilli > Bacillales > Cytobacillaceae > Neobacillus > Neobacillus renqingensis. Next base: position 12,802 of record NZ_JADDIU010000046.1, on the reverse strand, counting down.
CGAGAGGGCATGGGCCAGATCAAAATAAAAGCTAGCGACGTAAGCTGAAACAAACGTTTTCCATGTGAAATCACCAAGAAATCCTAGAATAAACCACAGATTCATAAACCAGCCAAATAAAAAACCTATAATGAATCCATAAGTGGATAAACCAAACCTGCTTTTCATGAAGCTCGTATGACGAAGCAGCCCTGCTATCATTCCAGACATCCCCCAAGCATACATTTGCCAAGGAGTCCATGGACCTTGTCCGAGAAAAATATTTGAAACAATCGCTGCCGATGCGCCAATAATGAACCCTGCTTCTGGTCCAAGGACAATGGCGCTGACAATAATGACAAAAGTAGTGGGCTGAACACTCGGTAACGGTGCAAATGGAACGCGGCTAATCGCTGCAATTGCAGCCAACACCGCTAATAAGACAATTTCTTTACTTTGAATATTTTTCAATTCGAACCGTGCAAATAAGGGAATGATGGTTAAACCCATAATCGCTGTACAAACGATCATATAGGGCTTATCATCAAATAACAAAACAGAGATGAATAACAGGCCAAGCACAACAAATGCCGATGTTACTAAGACTGTACGGGAACTCTCCATGTTCTGCAGGCCTCCTCCAACGTTAATACTTCAGGCACACAACTGTCCCTCGTCACTCGATTAAGTGCTGTCGTGTAAAAATAATTCCCTTTCAGCACCTGCTCTGTCGGTCCATCAACCGTAATCATCCCATCAAATAATAACAAACAGCGGTTTGCATGATTGGCCGCAAACTCAATATCATGGGTCACCATAATAATGGTCATTCCATTGTGGTGCAACTCCTTTAATAGATTTGCAAACTGCAGCTTAGAAACGGGATCCATCCCCTTTGTTGGCTCATCAATGAGCAAAACCCTTGGCTCGGTAAATAATAGGAGTGCCAGTGCCGCTTTTTGCTGCTCCCCACCGCTGCAATCATGAATGTGTTTGTGAAGGATATGGTGAATCCCTAATTGTGTCGTTAACGAATCGATACGTTGTTTTGTATCGGTTAATTTTAACCGCTGTGATAGGTTGGTTAGTTCCTCTTCCAGTGTTTCCGCCATAAAACAAAGCAACGGATTTTGCGGCAGATAACCCATTTGTCCCGCCAAATTTTCTTTTTTGTATGTTTTGAGTTTCTTATGATTTAAGTAAACCGCACCTTTTATCGGTTTGACTATATGGGTACAACACTTTAACAGGGTGCTTTTTCCGGAGCCATTTCCACCTACTATCGCTAAGAAATCCCCTTCAAATGCTGTAAACGATAAGTTTTTTAAAACAAAATTACCTTCTTTACTATATTTAAAGTGAATTTGTTTGCACTGTAATACAGCATTCTTTTCAGCAGGTTCGGTTGATGCAGCCATTTCCAATCCATCTATTCCCCTTAACCTCTTTAACCACTTATGTGCTTCTTTCACGGTAACTGGTACTTCACCGGTATGAATCTTCTCTGGTTCAATTAAATAAAACAATTTAGATACAGACGGGAGATAAGCTAAAAACCGGTCATCGTCCTTCAGCCAAACTTGCTGAATCACCGATTTAGGCTCTCCGTTGTATTCAATGCCCCCGTCACTCATCAACAGGATTTGATCGGCAATGAGAAATACATCTTCTAGCCGATGCTCTACAAGAATGATGGTCATTCCAAATTCCTCATTCAACCGTTGGAGAAACTGCAAAAGTTCTTTCGCTTGAAGCGGATCTAATTGGGATGTTGGCTCATCCAGTAATAACAGCTTTGGTCTTAAGAGGAGCACACTAGCCAAGTTCACTAATTGCTTTTGACCACCCGATAATGTATGGGTATCAGCGTGCAGCATAGGTCCTAACCCGAAAAAATGAACCATTTCCGCCACCCTTTGTCTCATCTCATCACTGTCAATACCGTGATTTTCCAACCCAAAGACTAATTCACTTAACACATCCTCCATCAAAATTTGATTCTCTGGATTTTGAAAAACATATCCAATCTCTTGAGACAGTTTTTTTTCCGCGAAAGATTCCAGCGGTTTTTCTTTGTAACGTACATGTCCGGATAATTCTCCGACAGGTGTAAGCTCTGTTTTTAATAGCTTAAGAAAAGTCGTTTTCCCACAGCCGGACGGACCAGCGACTACAATGAATTCTCCTTCTTCTATCTCGAGTGATAAGTCATGTAGCGCCCTATCGGTGGAATCTGGATATTGAAAGCAAACATTTTCTATTTCGATAAATGCCATCTGATTTGCTCCCCTCCTTCAAGGATAAGCGGAAAACTAACAAGCAAGAAAAAAACGCCATAATAAAGCCAGTCGGTGGATGAAAAACTGAAAGAACCTAATTGAGGATAGATAGGTAGGACGCCATGCTTTTGTTTTGCTCCTACTATTCCGATGACTGTTAATACACCTAATAGCACAACCATTCCCCAATCCCTCCTTGTCATCTGAAAAGCTTGATAGGCTGTCCGCTTTTTGGACAAACCGAATCCCCTAGCTTTCATTGATTCCGCTGATTGCAATGCCTCCTCTAAAGACCAGGTAAGGAGCTTTTGCATATAAAGCATGCCTGCACTTGCCCTCATTCGGATAGACCCCTGGGAAATCGAATGATTTCGCACCTTTTGCACTTCATAAAGTTCACGCCATCTACGAATAAATAAAGGAACGAATCGAATGGTAAGCATGAGCAACAAGGCCAATTGAGGCCAAACTTTTGAAAACAAAAACATAAACTTCCGACTATTGATCACATGATTAAATGACAAAAATAGGACCAAAATGCTTATCAGCATAAAAGCCATGACCATTCCATAAACGATCGCCTCTAACGTAACAGGGTTATTGCGAAAATAAAATAAGATAGTAGCTCCTTTACGGACAAAAATGGGGTTTAACACAATGACCATCAGACCCATGAAGATAAAATAAGGGAAAGATTTCTTTAATTTTTCTTTGTTTCCATGAAGGAGATTAACCATGGCAAGTAACAGGATGGCCGTTAGTAGAAAGATAGGATGTAAGAATACCATGAGCAATACACCCACACATCCGTAATACAACAAATTAATAAATGGATGGTGGTGATGTAAGGATGTCTCCATTTTTAGCGCCTCCTTTAAAAAAACGGTAAAAGTAGACCACCGTCATTTTAATGACGGCGGCGATGATCTGTTTAATCCTTATAAAAAGGAGAATCTTAGCGGAATGGCTTAAGTTCAGCTCCCAGATCTTTTCCCAGGTCAAGCGTATAGAGCCATTCAATCCAGTCCCCAGCCAATAGCGGCACGACCCCCGCCCCTCTATTTGGAAAGATTCCATTTACGCGGTACATCCAGCCGCTGCCTTGACCTTTGTCAAACTCAAATAGATTATCAATTCCTTCTACATAAGCCGTAGCTCCTGTACCGCCTCGGAAAGACATCGGAATTCTTTTCTCTCTTGTGATTTTAATTAACACATCTAAGACCGTATCACCTTCCTTTATTTCAACAGCGGTAGGAGGTAAAATCGTACCTGTGCCTTTGTCTGCTACTATTGAATACGTAACATTTGACGACTTTGGCACTGATTTACGATTTATATGGTTCGATGTATTTCTTTGCTTAGCATGTTCCTTTTGCTTTACATTCGATGAAACAGGTTTGCGATTGTCTGTGCTGTTCCCTGATGGTGAATGACTTGTTTCTTTTTGTTTTAAAGCTGAAGCAGCGTTATTTTTGTCACCTGTTTTTTGATTGGACTTTGCGGTTGTTGTTGATCGTGTACTTTCTTTATTGCTGCTTGGTTCGTTTCCGCTGGAATCTTGATTTGACTTTTCTGTACTCGTTGATGGGGTACTCCCTTTAGGACTGCTTGGTTGGCTTTCACTAGATGCATCCGGTTGCTTCTCCTTGGTGCTTTCTGCCCCAGAGGATTTTCCTTCGTTTGTCTTTGCCTTCGTATCTTCCGTCTTAGTCGGTTCTTCGGTTGATTGGCTCGTACTTTTTACTGCAGATTGTACTGACTCTCCATTTTTACCGCCAAAACCATAGATAAGACTAGCTGACCCTATTGTCAGGATAAAAATAGTGGCTATTGCTACTAAAAGTTTTTTTGAACGGTTCATAATCGCCCCTAAAAAGGTGCCCTCCCTCCATTAATTATGGATATTCGTCTTCCTGCTTCGTAAAAGCAAGAGAACTACACCAAGCAATAATAAACCGATTCCCAACAGGAGAATATTCCAATGTTGTGTAGCCGTTTTGGGCAAGGAGTTTCCCTTCACAGGATTCGTGTTAGCATCTCCGGTTTTTACTTTATTGTCCGGTTGAATCGTATCTTTAGGCCTATCTGTGTGATGATTGGAAGCCACAGGCAATTCATTCTCATTAAATACAGCATAGGTACTAAAATGAGAGGTGTTGACGGTTACGTGTCCTTCCTTTAACTCTCCGCCCACCTTTTCCCACTTATTTGTTGCTGGATTTAAAAAATAGACGGCTAATTTATCTTCAGCTTTCACCTCTTTTACCACGTTAAAGGATAGCGTAACAGGCGTTGCGAACGATGTGATTTGTTTGTTATTTTGTTCAAGTGTCAGATCATAAACAAAACTATAGGCTTGATCGATTGATGTTAATTTCTTGATTGTAACCGTTCCATCCCCACTGTCATCAAAGAGATGAATGGAAAAGTTCATCACGAGATGATCAGCTTTTATCCTGATATTGGCGTTCTTGCTTTTTAAAGCTGTTAAAACGGCTTTATCTACTGTTAGTACAACATCATCGGATGCAAGGATAACGGTAACGGTACCATGATCTTTCAAAGAATCAACATCCGCTAATTTTTCCAATGTAGCCTTGCCATTTTGAATGGAAAGTGTAGTCTGAATCTCTTCTTTTTCAGCTTTTTCCCCTTCATCCGTTTTCTCCTCTTGTTCAAAGATTACTTTGTATGTTTGGCTTGTCTCATTATTGTTTGCATCAATTGCCGTAATCTTAATCGTATTGTTCCCTTTACGTAGCTTTAGGGTGTACTTCCCGTCGGCAGCAGTTGGAAAATCTTGATTGTTCAGCTGGATGAAATGTCCAATGGGATTCCCTTTACCGTCCTTTGATTGAATAGAAAAAGTCAGTTTCTCTTGGTTTACTTTTTGACCATCCCTCAGTCCTTCAACTGAAATCGTTGGCATGGCAACAGGTTTTTTTGGAAATTGATACAGAAGACCCTTTCCTTCTTTCCATATCTTATAGGCCACCAAAGCCTGTAACGCTTGTTCTGTCGCCATTTCATCCGATGAATTTTGGGATAATATATGCTTATAGCCTCCGTCCGAATGTTGAAAACTAAAAAGATTGCTCATGAGATTTTTTCCATCTTTTGTAAAATCAGCTGATGTCGGATCGATGCCAATGCTTGTTAATCCGATAATGACTTGTGAGGTTGTCTCACTGGAAACCCCGCCATTCCATGGGTCATTAAATCCACCACTACTATCCTGCTTTGATGATAGAAATTGAACAGCACGGTCGATGGCTGATTTTACATTCCCCAGATCTTTATAAAGGGCTAAAGCGATTAATGCCATTCCTGTAAGATCATAGCTTGGGCTTGTCCCGAATAGTGACCAGCTGCCATCAGGATTTTGTTTATCTAAAAGATAATTTCGCAACTTTTCTATCGTCCACCTGGCATCACTTGGGACTTTAAAATCTTGACTGTCTAGCGCAATCAAGGCAAATATAGGTCCATTTATTCCTTGAGCGGTCAAAGAATCAGTGCCAGGAGTTCGGTCTGCACTATTATAGATTTTCTCGACCAAATTCGTACCATTTATATTTGTTGGATCTAGATCAAGGGCAGCTGCGGCAATGACCAGTCTTTCAATATCCGTTATTTTTGGACGGCTTGCCTGAATCACTTGAGAATCCAACGTTGCTAAAAAGGAATCCACATAATAGCTGGAAGGGACTTCATTTCCTGAACGGGCAATTCCAATCGCTTCCCATTCACTAGTAACACTTGTCTTTTTTATTTGAGCAACTGCACGATCGATGGCTTTATTAATATCTGATAGATTAATAGTTTCTGCCTGTGGAGTTACAGCAGCTGCTACTCGAACGGAAGTAATATTGGGTACCGTAAGAGAAATGGCAAAGACAAATGCGAGAATAATCTTGAAAATTGCTGGGAATTTTCGCAAAATCATACCTCCTAAAAATATGTATTTTTTACTAGATTGTAAAAAATCTATATAAAAAAGCCCTGATCCTCCAAATAGGAAAATCAAGGCTTTGTTAAAAACAAGATAAACAAATTGAAATAGGTACAAATACCTCGCTTCACCCTTTACCCGGAAGGTTCCACAAAATACATTTTTTGGCAGGTCTCCTGACTTTTGGGTCTTTGTTTCCTTCTGCCTTCCCAAGTTTTTTACTCAGTGGCATAGTTAGAAGGTTACTCTCCAATTACAGTGGCCGGACCGTTCATGATTCTCACATGATTCCCTTTTAATCTTTTGCGCAAGAGGCAAAAGAACCAATATGCAACGATATATTGTTGTCATAATTTAGCATAGCTTATTTATCCATCTCTGGCAATAGAATTTATTACTTGATATCAATAAAATAGAATTGGTTTTGTGTACAGTAAGTAAGATCCTCTAAAAATGAAAAACCCCTCGATTTCCCTTATTAATTCTAGAGTAATCGAGGGGAGGCTTCTAGAAAAGCCGACCGTTAATTTGCTATTATCCAACTGCTATATTAGGCTTTTCAGGACTACACGGAAACATTATCCTCTGAATCGTTCATTGTTACTTCTCTACTATATAATTGACGATCATATACCTTTAGAAAAGGATAATAGATCACTGTATCTATGACTATTAAAGCAATGACCAGGATCGGTGCTTTCCAATCCAAGGTTGAGAAAAAGGCACCTAGGAACGATGGCATATTCCATGAAACCATCGAAAAAGTTTTTGCAATGATTCCCCAATCCATTAGCAAGAAAGTTAGGATAGCATTAAAAGTAGCTGCAAAGATAAAGGGAATAAAGAAAATAGGATTTAACATCAATGGAATCCCAAAGATCAATGGTTCAGATATACCAAAAAGGGCTGGAAGAAAACCAACTTTCCCAATCGTTTTTAATTGTTTCGATTTAGAAAACATTAGTACCAAAGCTAGACCGAGTACTGCCCCGCAACCACCAATGACAACGAAATATACCCAGAATGGCGTTGTAAAAATAGTGGGTAACGCTTCGCCAGCTATTTTTGCTGTAGCATTTATGGATAGATTGCCATCACGAATTGGTCCAACAATCCCTGAAAGTGAGGCATCATGAATACCAAAGAACCATAAAAAATGGGTTAGAAGTGTAATAAGAATGACAAATCCTAAACTATCTGCTGCCTTTAAAGCAGGTGCTAGTTTTGTAAATATAAAGCTTGCAAATGATGTATCAAATGAACGGAAAAAGATAAAGATAAAAATATAAACAGTAATTAAGATCATGCCGGGGAACAGCGAAGCAAACACGTCACTTAAACTTGGTGGTACCCCTGGCGGCATGGTTATTTTTCCGAAATTTTTCTTTTTCATAAACTGATACAATTCCGTTGTTAAGATGGCTATTATTAATGCTGGGATAATCCCTTTTCCATCAATATAGGCAAACGATAACGTTTTGGCATCCCACCCTAATTTAAGCGGTTCTGTTACCGTTAGGAAAAACCCTACCAACGAAAATAATATGGGGATAAAACTATTTAATTTATAATGGCGGCACAAGAAGTGCGTCACGCCTAAACAGATATACAAGGACATGGCGCCAAGCGTAAACGCATACAGCCAGTCCAAAATAAAACCGTTCGCATCCACAAAGTGTTTCCAGGCAAGCAATAACCCATTAGTGGTGGAATCAGTCACTGGGGGCGACTTGATAATAGCCGCGAGTCCCCCCATTAAATTGATTGGTAATAAAGTGATAAAGGCGTCTCGAATGGCAGCCAAATGTCGCTGTTGCCCCATCTTATTGGCAATTGGCATAATTCTGCTTTCCATGACCTGACTCATTGCCGAAAATTTACTCATTTATAACCCTCCTTTGAATATAAGTTCTCTTTCTTAAAAAAAGGCCATGCTGTCATTCATCACGTAGACAAAGGAATAGGACTGCCCTCCTGATAATCTTACAGGGCCATTATTGCAAACTCTTCTTGACATCATTTAAGATTCCAACTGCATCCATTAACCCGTACTTTTGAAAATCGATTTGAATTACCGGTACATTGACTGAATTTCGAATTTCCTCCAATTGAAATCTAATTTGGGGTCCTATCAAAATGAGTTCTTTATTTTCTAAATGATCTTTATAATCACTAACACCTACCGCTTTGATTTTCATTGTCCCGTTAGAAGCATCTTCCATTTTTTTAGCTAATATCCCTGATGACATCCCTGCATTACAAACTAACAAAATTTGTCTCATATTCTCTCTTCCTTTCAATTGTTTTTCCATTCGATTCACAAACTTGTTTATACCAGTAATAAGAGGCCTTTGGTTTTCGCTTACAACCGTTTTCAAAATCTATCGCAACTAAACCATAGCGCTTATCATGACCATTCTTCCAGGAATATAAATCCATTGTAGACCAAATATAGTAGCCGCGGACATCTGCCCCCTCTTCCACTGCACGTTGAATCGCATCGATATGATCATTTAGGAAATCAATCCGTTTCTCATCGCGAATGGGTTCAACCGTAATATCTTCATACATTCCAATACCATTTTCGGTTATAAAGATAGGAATACCATATTTTCGATGTGCCATCATGATTCCTTCATATAATCCTTGTGGATATATTTCAGTATCCCACTCAGTGAACTCAGAGTTAGGGTCCCAAACCTGCTCAAACCAATTTTTCACAACTATTTTACTTGTTCCTCTTTCTTCAGAACCACTATTATTAATGCGAAGGATTGTTTCTCCTCCTGAATATGGTTTAATAAGAGCACGAGCATAGTAGTTTAACCCAACAAACTCTACCGTATTTTCTTTAATTATGTGAAAATCGTCTGGCTTCATAAAGGATAAATCATATTTTTCATGTAAACGCCCTAGCATATCTACAGGTATTTCACCCAGGATGGCTGTGTCCAAAATCCAATTATTAAAAAAGTTATCAGCATTTCTCATCGCGATTCTCGTTTCAAGAGAATCATCCACTCCAAATATAGGCGCATAACTATGAACAATTCCTACTTTTCCATTTAGCCCCAGCTCATGATACAGTTTTACTGCTTTTGCATTTGCAAGCATCATATAAAAAGAGGCTTGGATTGTTAATTGTGTATCGTCTACTGCTGGAGGATAGTTTCCAATCTTGTATCCACTAAATACGTAGTATCTTGGTTCATTAAAGGTGGTCCAATACGTAACCTTATCTCCATACTCTTTAAAAACGATCTTTGCATAGTGTTCAAACGCTGTGACGATTTCTCTGCTCGCCCATCCACCGATATCTTCCAAATATTGTGGTAAATCCCAGTGGAATAATGTAATAAACGGCTCAATACCGTTTGCTAGACATTCATCAATAATACGATGATAAAAGTCAACCCCTTCTTGGTTTACCTCTCCCTGAAGATTTTTTATGATACGGGGCCAAGCAATCGAGAAGCGGTAGGTGTTATGGCCTCCTTCCCGCATTAGGCGAATATCTTCTTTATATTGGTGATAATGATCTGAAGCAACATCTCCATTTTCTAAATTATTTTCGTGAAGATAGGTATCCCACAATGATGGAACTCGTCCACCTTCATTCCAACCACCTTCACACTGATAAGCGGCAGTAGCTGTTCCCCATAGAAAATTCTCCTTCATTACTTACACCTGCTTTCAATTTTTTCATGAATACCAATAACCTCTAGGGCTAAATCAATGGTAATTTGCGCCATTGTGAAATGATCTTCACCATGCATGAGCAATAAAGAAAACTCCGGTGAAAGACCATTAGCTTCCTCATATATCAATCCGGCATGTACTTTTTGTGCCTTTTTCAGCTCTTCTTTTGCATGCTCAATCTTTTCTCTTGCTTTCTTTATTTCCCCTTTTCTAGAGTGGGCAATGGCTTCCATTCCCATACTTTTTGCATTCCCACTATGCAAAATAAGGCTAAATGAAATGGTTTGAATGTCTGTGTTCATGCTGAGTACCTCCTGTCTGTTGAACTACCTTTCATGCTTTTATTTTAAATAGGGAATAAAGATTTGAGAAATAAACTTTTTCCTTTCTCGTTAGGAAAACCCTTACACAAGAAATAGGACAAGTAGATTCTCTTCCATTAGAAAATAGAGAAAAAAAGCACCCGTTGCATACGAATGCTTGGAAAATCCGTTCTATTTGGTGTTTTCAATCTTTCCCTTATCAAAGGAAGACGGTTATCTTTTCTTTAGTTCAGTTAAAAACTGGTGGAAGCTAGTAGAACGAATAATGCCCTTCATTTTATTTTGGTTATCTAATAAACTTATTAAGTCGCGGAATAAACTATCTAAAAACTCTTCCCCATCATTAGCAAGAGCAAAAAGCAAGACAAGCTGCACAGGCTGGCTCCCCCAAGTAATTGGTTTTGCTAATATCCCTACTGAAATCATCGTCTTATACGCCACTTTTTCACTAGGGTGTGGAAGTGCCAGAAGATTCCCAAAGGATGTTGGAGCGAGCATTTCCCTCTTTCTAATATAATAGGCATAGTCCTCTGGTACATAATGATGCTCATACAACTGCTTGGAAAGAAATTCAATTACTTGATCTGGCGTTGAAAAATCCAACTGATTAAAATAGAGACATTCATCAAAATATTTCTCACTGCCAAGCAGCATTTCATTTTTTTCTGTATCTAGAAAAAAATCATTTAGCTGGCTTTCTTGTGTTTCTGTAATAAACGGAGAAACCAACAGTACCCGACAAGATGGACGCATGTCAATATCTACTGTAGACAAAATAATATCTGGTTTGAAAAATGGTACTTGTTCCACATCACTTAAAGGAAATAAACGGATCTCCTCAATAAAAGCAGCATATTTCTGCAGCTTTGCTTTAATTAATTGACTAGAAGCAAATCCGGTTGGACATATGATTGCCACCCTCTTTTTTTGCGCGCTTTTTATTGGTGTGCGTTCAAGTGCGGCACAAAGATGTAAAGTAATCAATCCAATTTCATCATCAGTAATTGTTTTCCCGACTAATTTACTAAATTGATTCCCAACAAATATAGCCATCTCATAAATTAAAGGGAAGGTTTTCTTCGTTTCTTCAAGAATGGGATTTCTTAAAATCACTTCCCGATTCAATCTATTGTGTAATTCTTTAATATGCAAACATAGTCCTACAAAAAGCTCATCATCATTTTGTAAATCGATTAAAAACTTCTCTTGAATGGATTTAATCAAATGCTTCGTTAAATTAAGGTAAAAAGGATTTATATTTTTCTCAATCTCGCTCCTTTTACTACCTTTGTGATTAATCGTCTTCTTTCCACCTATAAGTAATGCTATATAATGTATTTCCGAATGGGGAAAGGTTATTCCATATAATTCACCAATGGCGAGACAAATTTCATTTGCAATAGCCATATCTTCATTGGCATATTTAACATTAAATTCATTGGTTGAAATGGGTTCTTCTTTCAAGAATACCTTATCTGTAATAATCGCAATATGTAAAACCATATTCATAAAAGCCATATCGGAAAAGGAAATTTTATGCTTTTTAATAATTGAAGATAAAATCCCCTTGATGTCAGCAAGCTTTACCTTATTAAAATAGTTTGCATACGCACTGATATCAAACATATTTTCCTTTGCCTCAGTAAATAAAACCTTTACTAATAGAGAACGCTTACTTTTTTCGCTGCCAATCAGTAAGAGCTGGTTGTCTCTTCTTTCTAATTCCAAATCGATAAGATATTGCAATTTTATTCGTTGGATATCCTTTTCAATGGTGGACTCACTGACAAAAAGTTCATCCGCGACATCGTATAAATTGATCGTCTCTACTGTGAAGAGTAATTTTCTTAATATATAGGTGATCCGTTCATCTGAACTAGAAGGGATGGCATTTTGGAACCCGCGGATGACCCCCTTTGCAGCCTGTTTATCTGATAACAGATAACCATTCTGCTTTGAAGAAAGGATTAACTCCTTGTTGTCTTTCGAGAAAATAGAATTAATCATTTGAATATCTGTCCGAATCGTTCTACTACTAACCCCTAGCTGATTAGCTAGAACGTTCCCCTTTATCCAGTCAACCTGTTTAATGAGAAACTTTAATAATTCAATTTGTCGTTTATTCATTCTTTCCTCTCCTTAGGATACTGAAAACTTAAGATGCCATTATTTTTTTGCTCAAATGTTACAGGTGATTTCAATTAGCTAGATTATACTACTTTTCGACATAAATTGATAAATAGGGGGGATTTTCAATGACCACGGTAGTCCGTTTTTAAATTACTATATACACGAATAATGATAAGAAGAGGATTAAACATCGTCCAATCAAAAATATTGCTGCTATTCAAATTGTTTTAGGATTTATGATACTAAAAACGAGTGTAGGGGAATTTTTCATTGTGAAATTTATATTAGTGGAATTTTATTACCTGAATTATTCACTAAGTTGTCCTCAAATTTTGTGTACCAAGAATTCCTTTGGAAATTACTCCAAAGAATTCAACTACTAAAGCTGGAATAAAACTTGTCTATTATCTAATTATTAGGCTATATGTTAATGGGCA
>NZ_JADDIU010000045.1 GCF_016464375.1 Bacillus renqingensis | reverse complement strand
GAATTATTCACTAAGTTGTCCTCAAATTTTGTGTACCAAGAATTCCTTTGGAAATTACTCCAAAGAATTCAACTACTAAAGCTGGAATAAAACTTGTCTATTATCTAATTATTAGGCTATATGTTAATGGGCAATTTTGATTTTTACACACTGTTGATTGGAGTGGAGGGCGCTTGACTCCTGCGGGATAGACGAGTCACGGGAGACCCCACAGGCGTGTTTAGCGCCGAGGAGGCTCCCGGACTCGCCCGCGGAAAGCAAGCGCCCGGAACGGAAATCAACAGACAAATTTAATGCAGCCAATATGTAAAAACAAATTTTTTAGACCAAGGAGGTAGTATGCCCAAAAGCACAAACATTTTGAGACGTGTAGCCTAGGGGTTTCTACAAATAGTAATTTTTATAAATCAATGACAATAGTGCACCGAATTGAATTACTTGGTTTCTATTTATAAGCTAATTTGCAGGTATGAAAAGTTCAGGTATTACTGTCTGATTTTTAAAAAGGTTTCCTCGCTATTGATTTAATAAACATGAAAAAGAGGAGGTATAATCATATATCTTACGCTCCTCGCCAAACTTGATAAACTTATTATTTGCCTTTCTACTTTTAAAGATGCTCTAGGCACTCCACTCTTTTTTGAAAGCGGTGACGGTATTTAATTACATTGTAAAGATACCTCTTTTATTTTTTCAACAAACTGTTTTGCTAATAGGGTAATCGATTTATAGTCACCTGTTTTGGCACTGGCAGTGAGCGAACCTCCTACACCAACCGCAACGGCTCCAGCTTTGATCCATTGCCCAACATTATCAAGGTTAACACCCCCTGTTGGCATTAGGCTTGCTTGTGGTAGAGGACCTTTAATGGCTTTTATGATATTGGGACCATAGGCTTCCCCTGGGAACACTTTTAAAATGTCAGCACCGAGTTCCATTGCTTTAACCACACCCTCAACGGTCATTACTCCCGGCATACAAGGAACTTGGTATCGATTGCATAGTTTAAGAGTTTCTTCGTTAAGATAAGGGCTGACTACATATTCAGCCCCTGAAAGCAGGGCAATTCGTGCGGTTTCAGGATCTAAAACGGTCCCTGCCCCAATCAGAATCTCATTTTTATATTCTTTCACAAGTTCCTCAATAACTTGGGTTGTACCTGGAACGGTGTAGGTTATTTCAATCGCAGCAGCTCCTCCATTCAAACAGGCCTCAGTGATTTTTTTCGCTTCAGACGCGTCGTCTGCCCGGACAACAACGACTAAGCCAGAATCAGTGATTTTTTTTATAACTTCCCATTTAGTTTTCATTGGCATTTACTCCTTATTCTTTCCATTTTGGATTATCGATGATTTCAGGCTTGCCATCCCTTTCGACTATAAGCTTTCTGTAACCCTTGGTCTCAATTGTGCCGTAATCATGACCTGCATCGGCACGGAAGGTAAAGAACGTGACAAGCGGCTCCTTTCCAAGGTTTATGGTTCGGTGAGCATAGCATGGAGGCACATAAACAGCTTTCCCGGGTGAGAAATACTGTATATTACAATCCCCTTCCGGATTTTCCATTAACATGGCCCCCTCCCCACTTAAGCAATAATAGACTTCACCAGTGTCTAAAATAGTATGAAAGTGGCCTTTTGTCATATAATACTCATCGCCAACTTTACCAGGGTAGACGATACTTGTTCCAAATAGGAGATTTCCTGCTGTTTCTGGCAGATCGAGTTCATAAAACTCATAAACTAGCGGGTCATCCTGTTGTAGTGCTGCATTGAAAGCACGATCATCAGCGAACATGCCCTGCATTTTTGAAAGCGGACGCTTTGTAGATTCTGTAGATTTAGATAAACCTGTAATAAGATCAAAATCGATAGTAAATGGTTTTAAAGCTTTTTCAGTCATCTTAGAACACCTCTGTGAATATATTTGGATTACCCAATCAAATGAGTCATCTAATTGAATTAAATGGAGATTTAATCAAGCTTGGAAAAATAATTTAATGTTTTACCAACTAAATCTCCATCAATACAAATGGCAGATACTCTAAAACTCCAATTTCTTTAGGATTTATCTTGTTTCATTTGAAATTTGTTCAATCTGGTCAAATTTAGATCCAGTTATATCAATATGGAAGACTTCCGCAATCACCTGTGTCCAGCCATGGATAAAGTAAATCCAGCCATCTTCAATATAAAGACCTCTGGATTCCTTTTGATGAAGGGCCTGATGATAGAAATCCAATTCCCCCCGATAGTTCAATTCCCATACAAGGCTTTTTTTCGGAAAAATAGCTTCATCCGATAACGGTGAACCCGGGCGGTCCTTCCCTAACCCCGTTGCATTAATCACGAAAGAATTCGGCTTAAGTTGAGCAAGCAATACATCGTTTTGACTGGCTTCTTTTGTTAAATGATATTCCACATTTACAGCTGGATTCACTTTACGGACAATTCGCTCAATCTCCTCAAGACGTTCTCTGCTAAGGTCTGTAATCACCACCCGAGATGGGATATTTTTACCCCTTTTATGATCCAATAAATACGAACTAATCGCTATCGCACTTCCTCCAGCTCCCATAATAAACAATTCTCCATCATGATTAATCCAATAGTTTTTGGGAATAAAAGCTTCCATCGCCATTCCGCTGGAGATCGGGTCTTTAGCAAAGCCTTCAAGTCTGCCATTTTTTTTGGATATAGAAGAAAGTTCACCAAACATGGTTGCATACGGGTCAAGATAATCAAAAAGATCCTTTGCTGCATGATAAAGGTCAATTTTATGAGTCGTGACAAGAGCACCCAGCGACAATTCATCATCCTTAATAAACTGCACCACATCCCGATAAACCTGAGGATCTGCATGAATCTCGATGTCAATCCCCTTTAAAACAGCATTTTCAAGTCCTAAAGCTTTTGCCCAGAGTGGAAAAAGCTTCATAATGGAGGACTTCGTGGTGGTTACACCAATAAAATACATGGTTGGTTGAGTTGCTCTTTCTGGTAATTTCAAAGGGAATACTCCTCTCTTTTTTTCAGTTTTACGTTGTTAAAATACCTCGTTTGCGAAATGCTCTTCCAGGATTTTCATGCATTATTTTGCGAATTAGGGTAGTTGATACACCTGCATCCCTAAGTTTAGGCAAAAAGGTATTGACCAAATAATCCAGCCCAATTTCACCGCCGTAGCTTTTCAACCGTTTTCGGGTTGTATCCAGTCCGAGCAAAATTTGATTCTCATAGCCCGCCTTGATTAACTTGAGAATTAGCTCTACCTCTTCTTCATCCGAGTGGTATTTAAAGCGGCCGATAGTATCAAGTTCTAAGTACACTCCTGTGCTCGCCACGTGGAGCATATAATCAGTATTATCCATTTTTCGGTCTAAATGGCAGAGTATTAATTGATCAGGCGCTAAACCAAAATCTGTAAATAGTTTGATTTGATCAAGAGCACCCCGTCCCAGCTCAGTGTGACTCATTATCGGTGCTCCTGAAGCAGCCGCCGCTTGGGCAGCAGCCTTGAAAAGCCGGTAATACGGTCCCCCGACACCTTCAAAGTCCGAAGCTGTCTTAATTAGACCCGCCTTTGCGGAAATCTGTTCGGTCGGCCAGGCACCTTCGCCATCTACATACATCCCATTTTCCAATTCATCGATAAATAATTCAGTAAGTATGTCAGCATCTGCCGTTCGAATCCAGTGATTTTCTGGATAAAACATAAATTTATGAAATCCGGTAGACGCGACAATCTGAACCCCTGCTTGTTGCGAAGCAGCCATCAGCCACTTGCTATGGCGACCGCTTCCAATCGGCTGTGCATCCACTATGGTGGTTCCGCCAAGTGATTTGAACAAATTCAGCTCTTCCACTGTTTTATGATAATCATCAATTTGTAAGGAAGGGTCAATATCAGCAGCTGGACCTTTTTTTAAAAAAAGATGTTCATGGCTGTGACAATAACCGATTTCCTCTGGGGCTATCTCTCCCGTTACAGTAGTAATGGCATAGAAATGCTCATTGTTTCCCCCAACATCCTCGTGGCTCCTTTTGCTAGATAAACTTGACGCTGCAGAAAAATGATTTAAGCCTGCCTTCATTTTGCCATTTCCTTTTGAGCCAGCATATTGAGGAGATTCTCCGTTGAAATCATAGCCATCCGCTCCACTGCCTCATAGGTATAGGCACCAATATGCGGTGTTAAGATAAAATTAGGCAGTGCTACTAATTGGTCTCCTTGTTCTGGCGGTTCTACAGAATAGACATCTTGTGCAGCAGCAGCAATTTTTTGATTAACAAGTGCATCATAAAGTGCCGCTTCGTCAACAAGGGTACCGCGAGAGGTGTTAATCAGAATGGCTGTTCGTTTCATTAGCTTTAGTGTTTCAGCATTGATTAGACCCTTTGTCTGTTCCGTTGCCGGCAAATGCAGGGAAATGACATCGGAGGATTTCAATACTTCTGAAAGCTCCTCTTCTAGTTGGATATTGTATTTTTCAAGAAATTTGAAGTCTGTGAAATATGGGTCATAGATAGTAACCTTCATTCCAAGTCCTACCCCTCTCTTGGCAACTTCTTTACCAATTTGTCCACCACCAATGATGCCAAGGTTTTTGTTCATTAGTTCAAAACCAATGCTACGTTCCCAACCATATGCTTTTACGCCAGCGGTAGCACTCGGAATATGTCTTGCACTTGCGAACATGAGACCAATCGCAAGTTCGGCAACAGATATCGAATTCGTTCCTACAGCATTTTTAACAAGAATCCCTAATTCACGAGCACGGTTAAGATCAATATTATCCATGCCTACCCCATATTTGGAGATAGCCCGTAAGCTTTTGCATTGTTCTAACACATTAGCTGGAAGTGGGTCGACCCCGATGATAATGCCGACAACATCCTTCTGAGCCAATCCAACGATTTCTTCCTCTGTCATCGTTCTTCCCAAATCATTTTCAATGATTTCGTAGCCCTTATCCTGAAGCATTTTATAAGTCTTGTTTTTGTAATTCTTAAATGATTTAGGTGTAATTAAGACTTTCTCTCGCATCTATCCTCAACCCCTTTTCATTCATTCTTTATCAATCTATTATTTGCCGGTGTTACATATGTCGTTATGTAATGACATTTTGGTTTAAAAATTTTTCCTCTAACCAACCCTACACACATTTTTATAAAATCACGTAAAATATCAAAAAAATGAACGGCTTTTTCTTCCAAATTGAGTGAAGCTGCAATAAAAATCCAGGTACTTGCGGATCCTTCTATCGGATATCTTTCGCCGATAACCCCAGTGACCCGCAAGCTGATATTTTTTACTGACATTTACTAGTTCGAGATTATTCCATTTCAATCATGACCTTCATTGCATAATCTTTCTGTTCATCTATTATCTTGTACGCTTTCATATAATCTTCAAATTTAACACGATGGGTGATTAACGTATCAAATTCGATAGATCCTTCGTTGACAAGCTCAATTGCCTTTATATAATCTTCTTCACGATACATGGCACTGCCAAGCAGGGCTAATTCATGGTCCTGCACATATCCCATATTAACGTTTGTAAGATCCCCAAATACCCCAACTACCACAATAGTGCTTCCTTTTCTAGCATAATTGATGGCCTGATTAATAGTGACATTGATTCCAATGCACTCATAAATAACGTCGGCACGGTCTTGACCAAAATGCTTTACGATACCTTGAAATACGTCTTCATTTTTTGCATCAATCGTCTTAATCCCGCATTTTTCTGCGACCTCTAGCCGATATTTACTTAATTCGGAAATAACTACCGCTTCTGCTCCCATCGCTTTAGCTGTTTGAGCCACAAGATTACCAATTGGTCCACCACCTAATACTAAAATCTTTTTCCCAGTTACGTCACCCGCACGTCTTACCGCATGAACGGCAACCGCAAGCGGTTCAATCATGGCACCATGTTCAAAGCTCATCTCAGCCGGTAATGCCAATGCTTTACTGGCATCAACAACAAAATATTGACTTGCCATTCCGGTTGTCTGGAAACCCATAACCTTCAATTCTTCGCAATCATTGTACAACCCGTGGGTACAGGGATAACACTCACCGCAAACTACCTGTGGCTGGATGGTTACTTTATCCCCAACCTTTACGTTGGTAACCTCAGAGCCAATCTCAACAACCTCTGCTGATACCTCATGACCTTGAACAACCGGATAACTTGTATATGGATGTTTTCCATGATTCACATGAATATCGGAACCGCAGACACCAATCCGTTTCATTTTAATTTTAATTTGATTAGGCTTAACCTCTGGAACCGGCACATCATTAAATTCAATTTTTCCTGGTTCAACCATAATAGCTTGAAGCATCTTGCTATCCCCTCTCTAAAAATGACTAATACGTAATAATTGCCTTCTTTAAAATTTGATGATTTAAATACTTCTCAAAAGCTTCCAAAATATCTTCAAATGGAAAGTAATCAGAAATAAAGTCCTTTAAATTTAGTTTATCTGCCCTAATCCAATCTAAAATTTGATCATAGGCTTCACTTTCCTCTTGCTTTGAAGGCATTTGTTGGAAGTTAAGCTTCCAATTGAATGGGGCTTTACTCCAATCCAGCTGCATTTGATTGTATTTCGGGACACCATAACAAAGAATTTCTCCACGATCTTCAATCAATTTCATCGCTTGGTTGATAATCTCAGCAGTTCCGACTGCATCTAACACATACTTCACTCCGTTTGGGAAAAATCTCCGAATTTCTTCAATAATATTATCCTCTCTGCTATTAAAAGCAATCATTGCTCCGTTGTCCAAAAGCAGCTGCCGTTTTTCTTCACTTCTAGCAATTCCGATAATGGTCTTGACCCCTATTAAACTCAATATCTTGATAAAGGTTGCGGCAACAGGACCGCTGCCAAACACAACAATCCGATCTTCTTTATTTATACCGAAATACTTAATCGTGCTATAGACCTCTCTTAAAGTAACAAGCATGGCGGCATCTACTGAAGCAATGTCATTAGGAACAATCTGCTGTGCAAAGGCTGCCTCAGGAACTTCTCCATCCTGATATGCCGCCTTATCATGGATTACACCATATTCACTAAACGCACCCCAAGCCGATTCCAACGAACCGTAAAGTTTTTTATCTGCATCGTTAAAGGGGAGCAAGACAATATCTCCTACTTTAAAACTCGTAACCTCGGAACCAATCTCAACCACTCGGCCTACCCCCTCATGCCCAAGCATTAAGGGATATTTTTCTTTTGGAAATCCTTTAAATCCGGTTTGAATAATGGTCGCATCTGTACCACAAATTCCGCAGCTTATGGTTTTAACGAGAGCCTGCTTTGAAGTGTATTTAGGAATCGGTATATCGATTACCTCTAATTGACCATTAGAATTTACTACTAAGGTTTTCATCAAACTCCTTCGTCCTTCCTTACACATGATTAAACACCGAATTTGCGAACAGCTATTACACGTTCTTTTCAGATTTATTCGTGAGGATTCCTAAGATGACTGCTGCAATAATAATGAAACCTTTAATAATATCCTGCGGATACGATGGAACAGCCATTAAGTTCATAATATTACCGATTAATCCTAAAATTAGTCCCCCAGCTACAGCCTTAACAACAAAGCCTTTGCCGCCTGCAAGACTTGCTCCCCCAATGACACATGCAGCGATGGCATCTAGTTCTTGCCCCATACCAACCGTTGCACTGCCTGTTGATGACCTTGCAGCAATAAACACACCTGCCAACGCAGCTAGTGCAGCTGATACTGCATAAGTTGACATAATATATCTTTTTGTACGGATACCTGCAAGCTGAACAGCAGTTGTGTTACTTCCAATTGCAATCACAATTCGGCCCCAGCTGGTATATTTTTGCACAAGTGCGAAGACGATGATCAAAATAATTGCTATAAGAATGATTGGATAAAAGGCTTCCTTACTTACAATCGTATCTAGGGTTCCAATGGCTAGTTTTACTGGTTTCCCTTCCGTGATTACAAAGGAGACACCTCTTGCAATTGTCATAGTTGCGAGAGAAGCAACAAACCCTTGCATGCCTGCATAGGCAACTAAGATACCTGTAAATAATCCAAAGATGATTCCAATTACTATGGCAACAAGTATAGCCGACACGTAATTTACTCCTAATTCGCTAATTAGGGTAGCTGATACCGTTGCACCTACGGCCATAACCGAGCCAACGGATAAATCTATTCCGCCTGTTAAGATAACAAATAACATGCCAATCGCGACTAATATCGGCCCTGCTTGCTGAAGCATGATATTACGGAGGTTCATCGATGATAGGAAGGTATCGGAGAGCATACTGCTGATAATGATTAACAACACTAAGATGATATAGGTATTGTTATCGATTAAGAATTGTTTAAAATTCAGTTTTTTGCTTTTTTTCGTCACTTCTTTGTTAATGCCCAATTCCATATTAGCCACGATCCTTATACCCCCATTGCAAGTTTTATAAGATTATTTTCCGATAGTTCTGACCTACTCACTTCACCAGCAATTGATCCCTGACGCATGACGATGGCACGATCACACATTCCAATTATCTCTTCCATCTCAGATGAAATGACTATAATCCCGACACCTTCTTCAGCAAGCTTGTTAATAATCTTGTAGATTTCTGTCTTCGCCCCAACATCTACCCCTCGGGTCGGCTCATCAAATACAAGCACCTTACAATCGGCAGATAACCATTTGGCAAGAGCAATTTTTTGCTGGTTCCCTCCGCTGAGGCTATTTACATTATCATCCATTTTTCCGTATTTTGTCGCAATGCTCGCCAATAATTCCTTTACATATTCCTTCTCTTTTTTGTGATTGATAATTCCAAATTTTTTTATTTTATACATTGACGCTATTGTGGTATTCATCCGAATCGATTGCTCCAACAATAGGCCTTGTTTTTTTCGATCCTCAGGGAGAAATCCAAGTCCTTTATTAATTGCTTCTTTTGGATCTTTAAAATTTACTTCCTCTCCAAAATAAATTACTTTTCCAGAATTCTTTTTATCGGCTCCAAATATTGCCCGCATCGCTTCCGTTCTGCCTGATCCTACTAAGCCGCTAAATCCAAGCACTTCACCGCTTTTAACAGAAAAGCTGACATCCTTAACTAGTTCTCCAGCATATAAGTTTTCGACCTTTAATATTTCTTTCCCTATTTTCGCCTTCCGTTCCGGAAATAATTGGGTGATTTCTCTTCCAACCATCATCGTTACTAGTTCTTCCTTATTAATAGAAGAGGTTGCTACGGTTGCTACATATTTTCCATCTTTTAATACGGTAATGTGATCACTTATTTCTAATAGTTCTTCAAGACGGTGAGAAATATAGATAATACTTACACCGTTTGCTTTTAAATTTTGAATAATAGATAATAACTTTCGAGTCTCCGAAAAAGTTAAAACGGCTGTTGGCTCATCAAAAACCAAGACCTTTGATTCTCTTGCTAAACATTTACAAATCTCTACGATTTGTTGATAGGCAACACTTAAACTTCCTACCTTTGCGTCTGGATCAATATCATCGAACCCCAAATTGAATAATTGTTCCTTTGCTTTCTTTCTTAGTGACTTCCAATTTATCCATTTTCCAGAGCCAGCCAGTTTATCGATAAAGATATTTTCTGCTACGGTTAAATCCGGTGCCAACATAAATTCTTGATAAATCACCGAAACTCCTAGATTAATAACATCCTTCGGTGATGAAATTTTAGCTTCCTTCCCATCAATTACAATCTCACCAGAATCCTTTTGGTAGGCTCCAGCTAAAATTTTCATCAAGGTTGATTTCCCTGCACCATTTTCACCAATTAAGGCATGGATCTCTCCCTTTTCAACATATAACGAAACATCTGATAAGGCCTTAACACCTCCAAAATGCTTTGAAATATTTTTCATTTGAACGGCATATTCCTTTTGCATATTCTAAGGTTCCCCTTTCTTATAGAAGTTTCATAAGAAAAGCGCAAGCGCCTTGTTCAGACCCGACAAGCATAAGACGATCCTGAATAGAAGGCGCTCTTTGCCTTCAATTCAGGAGTGGCTTATGACTCGAGGGGCTAGGCGCTGGAGCTGGACAATTCTCAAAGCCGAATGATATAAATTCTGATACTAGAACAAAAGCGCAAGGCGCCCGCCTAGCGGCGACAAGTACAAGACAAGCCGGCGAGAAGGCTGTTCTTTAGCCTTCTTGACGGATTGGCTTGTGACCTCGAGCCGCTGGCGCCTAGAGCTGGACAATTCTCAAAGTCTAAAATTTTCTTATTTAATATTATTTAATAAGAAAATTAATCCTCCTCTTTTTGTAAAAAGGAGGATCTTTTATTCGACTGACCTTCTTAATTCATTTTTCTATTGTTAGCGATATCAAAAATCAAAATTCTAAAGAAAGGCACTATCTCGTAACCGACCATCGTCTTAGAATAACAGACAGTTCGCAGCTTTTCGTTTTAGAAACCAAATTCATAATATTTATCAACATTTTCCTTCGTTACTGCTGCAGGCTTTGTTAAAGTGATATCATCATAGCTCCACATATCTTTTCCATCCACTAATATTTCTTTTGCAATTTTCACCCCTAATTCGGCGACTTTATAAGGGCTGTTTTCTCCTGTCGCAAAGTATTTCCCTTCCTTAATTAAATCATAAGCTGCCTTTGCCCCGTCTGCTGCAGCAACAATATCAACACCATCTATCCCTGCATTATCGAGCGCTTTCATTGCACCGAATAGCATTTGATCGTTTTCACCCAGTACCGTTGTTAAATCCCGATTGGCTGTAATCAAATCCTCAGAAGCAGAAAGACCTTCTTCTTCAGTCCAGTTGCCCCAACCTTGTCCAGCGACCGTAAACTTCGCTTCTTTATTAGTTGCTTTACCTTTTGACAGTAAGTCTTTGTCGAACGCTTCTGCTTGTTTCCAAGCTTCATCCTCTGAAACCCCTGTTTTCCCTTCAATTATACCTGCAAAAAGGCCTGTCCTTCTTTCAGCTCCAGCTACATTCCCTTTGGCACCGCTGAGGATGATCGCTTTAATTTCTTTTTCAGCCATTTTTTTAGCGTAAGCCAGTCCTACTAATCTGCCATTTTGTTTGTTGTCTGAGTAGACAGTTGTGATATCTTTCGCTCCTTCGCCAACGCCGCTGTCGAGGTTAATAACACCGATCCCAGCCTCTTTCGCTTTATTAATGCTAGGAACAGCCGCATCTGGTTCAATACAATCGAGGAAAATTAAATCCATACCTTGTGTTATAAAAGTTTCCATGTTTTCTGCTTCTTTTGCTGTATCCCCATTTGCATCTAGAACGGTTAATTCCCAGCCCTCTTTTTTAGCATATTTCTCAACTGCTTTAACCAACGTTACAAAGTACGGTGAATCCTGGGTCTTAATGGCAAAACCAACTTTAATCTTTTTACCACCAGATTTCCCATTACCTGAAGATTCTTTTGAAGAACTGCATCCTACGAGCAGTGCTGCCATTACTACGCCAACTAGTAATAAAAATAATCCCCTTTTTTTCATGTGCAAATCCCCCTGATTTGTTCGAATGTTCCATACATAGTATTGTTACTACATTACAATGTATGTATGCTATTACTATACAATAAGTTGATAGCGTTATCAATACTACAACCACAGAATTTTTGAAAAATTATTTATATACTATAACCTATAAAAATTCTTTACTTTTCGCTGGTTTTCCAATTTAAGTAGTTCCTAAACAAGGGTGAAGCCTCCGTCAATAATCAAATCCGTTCCAGTTGCAAAGGAGGCAGAATCAGATAGTAGATAAATAACGGCACCTGCTAACTCTTCTGGTTTCCCCATTCGTTTAAACGGAGTTAATTCCTTCCATATATCTTGCCAATCCTGACGAACAAATGATGTTAACTCAGTAAAGATATACCCTGGACTAATGCAGTTCACCCTTATTCCCTTATCCGCCCATTCGACTGCGAGAGACTTTGTCAATTGAACAACACCAGCTTTAGAAGTATTATAAGATGCTTGTTGCTGTGGGAAATTCACAATCGTGCCTGACATTGAGGCAGTATTAACGATTGCACCTTGTTTATTATGAGAAATCAAATAGCGGCCAAATGCTTGAGCGACAAAGAAAATACCATTTAAATTGACATTAATCACTTTGAACCATTCATCTGGTGTTAAATCAAGGGATGATTTGTGAAGCACAATTCCTGCATTATTAAACAATAAATCTAGTTTTCCCATTTCAGCATCTGCTTTTTTAATAGCCGCTGCAATCTTCTCTGGTTTAGTTACATCGACACCTATGGCCATCGCTTTGCATTGATATTCCTGAGCGATAGCTTCTGCTGCTGCCTTCGCTTTTTCTTCTTGTTGGTCAAAAATTACAATATTTGCACCAACAGCTGCAATATGTTCAGCAACAACTTTCCCTATCCCTTGCGCTCCTCCAGTAATAAGCACTACTTTGCCTTCAAGTGAGAATAATTTTTTTAGCATGTCCATTCTACGTTATCTCCTTCATATAAATTTTTACATTTTTTCTGTTGTCACTCATTTCTTTCTCTTCTACTCTACTAACACTCCATTTTTGAAAAGACATCTTTCAGGGCATAATAGCAATCATCAAATATTTCTTTAACAGGCTGATAAGCTAAAACGGCTACAGGATTAGGCGTATGTACAGAATTAATTTCAATAAATTGATTGATCACATCAAAATCTTTATATAATCCAACCCCTATACCACCTATTACCGCTGCTCCCATACTACCTGCTTCTTCTAATACATTAGGGACAATTACTTTGGCATTATAAATGTCCGCCATGATTTGGCGCCAAACCGCACTTTTTGCTCCCCCTCCTATCACGATCAGTTCATTAATATCCACTTGCTTACGGAGAATGTCTAATATTATCGAAAGATTCATCGTTACTCCCTCTACTACACTTCGGAGTAGGTCTCCCCGTTCATTTTCAGATTTCAAGCCAATAAAAGCACCTTTGGCCTGTGCATCCCATCTAGGCGCCCTTTCCCCTAGAAGATACGGAAGAAAGATAATCCCGTTTGAACCTACAGGAGATTGCTCGATTTGGGTATTCATATTTTCATAGAACTTTCCACTATGTTCCCCTTCCATAATTTCCGTATGGTAGAGGTGATTTTTTATCCAATTATAAGCACCGCCTGCAGTTTGCATCGTACCATTAGGAGCATACAAACCCGGAACAACATGCGCCCATGTAACCGTTCTCATTTCTTCGTCGAAAATTGGCTTTTCGGAAGCAGTCGTAATCCAGGCAGATGTCCCAATGCAGCAATAAGTTTTTCCTGGACTTATTGAACCAGCACCCACACTTGCTGTTACACCATCACCTCCGCCAATGACGACCGGTGTTCCTTCTGCTAAGCCCGTGGCTTCTGCCGCATTTTTTGTAACTGCTCCGGCAACGAAGGTAGAAGGCATTAAATCTGGAAGCTTTTCGATGTCAATACCTGCATACTCAATAATTTCATCAGACCATTTTAAATTTACTAAATCAAAACAGCCATTGCTATTCCCATCAGAATAATCTGTATAAAAGTTACCAGTAAGACGCGCCACAATGAAATCCTTAGCATTTAAGGTTTTATAAGTCTGTTCATAAATTTCCGGTTGGTGGTCACGAACCCACATCAACTTTTGAATTCCATATGATGCAGTATTACGATGCCCGACAATCTGATAATAGTCCTTTTGCGTGATGTACTCTTCAATTTGCGCTACTTGTTTTTGAGCACGCTGGTCAGCCCAGATAATCGCCTTCCGCAGCGGATTTCCATTCCGGTCTACACAAAGGCAGCCCATCATTTGTCCGCTGAAACTAACAACAGCAATGTCCAAAGGATTAATATCTAAAGTTCCTATTAATTTTTTACTAGTGAAACAGACTGCCTCCCACCAGTCTTCTGCATCTTGTTCCGCCCATAAACTATTGAAATAGTCAGTATTATACGAGGATACGCAACTACCAATCAATTTGCCATTTTCAGAAAATAGTGTTGCTTTGTTCCCCGATGTTCCTAAATCATGGGCCAAAATATACTTTGTCATTTTCACACCTCAAATCTATTTGAATACATGGGGCTGTCCAAAAAGCCAATTTTTGACTTTTGGATGCCCCATTTTCTATTCAAAAATGTTGATATAACTGCATTCTTGATTTTTAGTTTTTATAGGATTTGCCTCTTTTGGACAGCCCCAATAATTGATGGTTATTTTGATGAATTTGCTGAAATAATTACTTCAAATCTGTTACGATCTCCACGATAGCGGGCCAGCGAATACTCAATCGGTTCGTTATACAGGTTGTAGCCAATTGAAAGAAATTGCTGGATTGCTTTATCACTTGTGATATTAAGATTTTCAATATCATACTCATCTGCCTCAACGGCCTCAATATAACGGCGTACTTTATAAATTTGCGTTGCATCATGTGATGCTAAGACAGGATACAATGATTCCTTTTCTAAATCATGATTCAACACAAACTTACATTTGCTATATGGTAAATACGTCTTTACCATGACAATTGGATCCTCATCTGCGAAGCGCTTTCTGTGAATATAGATTACCTTTTCATTTGACTTTAGTTTAAGTTCTTTTGCCACTTCATCCGGAGCTTCGATCACTTCAAAATCAAGAAGCTCTGTACTGGGAGTTCTACCTGATTCTGCAATTTGGTCATTAAAGGAACCTAGAACCTGAATAAAGCTTTGTTCAATTTTCGGTTTAGTTACAAAGGTTCCTTTACTTTTCACTCGATGTAACCAGCCTTCTTGAACAAGTTCAGTGATTGCCTGCCTGACAGTGGTACGGCTAATATCAAACATTTCACTCAATTCATTTTCTGTTGGGATTAGACTCCCAATCTGATAATTCCCCTCCTTAATTTCTGATAAGATTAGCTCTTTAAGTTGGAAATACAATGGTATGGGTACCGATTTATCCAGTTGCATACTTTTCATTAAAACCATTCTTCACTCATTCCTTTTTATACATACTTATCTATTAACTCGATTTTACAAAGTCTTTAACCCCACGAAAATAGAAAATATGACGTTAGTCCCATTATTAATTTTTCCTTGACAGATTACTTCAGGGCTACATATTATTAATTCATAAAATACTAACATCATATTGTATCTACATAGTAACATAGTTTAAATTAAAAATTCAAGATAGCAAATTCATTTTTATCTGAATATTCATTTTTGTAAACCCTTCCTTTTATAAAAGGAAGATTATTCAATATATAAATTATTTATGGAGGCGTTAAGGATGAAATTTGGAGTTTATTTTGCTTATTGGGAACAAAACTGGGATACAAGCTATCTACAATATGTAAAGAAGGTGGCCAATCTTGGCTTTGATGTATTAGAAGTAGGTGCAGCTGGGATAGTCAATATGTCTGATGAGGATTTATATGCTTTAAAGTTGGAAGCTGAAAAATACAATATCACATTAACAGCTGGAATTGGCCTACCAAAAGAATATGATGTTTCTTCTCAAAACGAGAACGTGCGTCAAAACGGAATTGCCTTTATGAAAAGGATTTTAGATGCCCTACACAAAGCAGGTATCCACTCAATTGGCGGAACGATTTATTCATATTGGCCTGTCGATTACACAAAGCCCATTAACAAACCAGAGGCTAGGAAACAAAGTATAGAAAGTATGAAAGAATTAGCAGACTATGCTGCTCAATTTGATATTACCTTGTTAGTAGAAGTCCTAAATAGATTTGAACAATTTTTAGTAAATGATGCTAAAGAGGCAATTGAACTGGTAAAGGATATTAATAAAGACAATGTAAAAGTAATGTTAGATAGTTTTCATATGAACATTGAGGAAGACGATATTGGCGATGCCATTCGATCTACTGGTGAGTATCTAGGGGAATTCCACATCGGTGAATGTAATCGAAAAGTACCTGGCAAGGGACATATGCCTTGGGCAGAAATAGGCCAGGCACTTCGTGATATCAATTATAATGGCTGCGTCGTAATGGAGCCATTTGTTCGTCCAGGAGGCATTGTCGGTTCTGATATAAAAATTTGGAGAGATCTCTCTGAAAATGCTGATGAAGCAAAATTAGATGCCGATATTAAAGAATCTCTTGAATATGTTAAAAAGGAATTTTTAGGCTAATTCAGAATAAGCAATGGAGGGTGACTATTTTGACTGGGACACCTTTCGCCTGCTACTTTCGCAAAAAACAAAGGCAAGTGGGGGAAAAACGAATTTTTCCCCCACTTGCCTCATTTTTGGAACTTATTTGACAGTCTTTTGGATCAGGAAAATATATCCAATTGTATTCACAAATCATTTGATATTTCATCAGCTAAAATACTGTCAATGGAGTTTACTGCATCTGGGCATTAGATTTCATATACTGCCCTGATATGTCGATTAACTGTTTTGTGTCAGTTTTCTTGGTCTTCCCAATCCTTACGGTTCGAAGCTGTTCTGCTTCTTTTAGGCGCAAAACCTCCGATTGTCCGCTATTCGAATAGCCCCTTTGCTTCTCCTTTTAGACAACAAGCCGAATCCGGTTTCCCGATGGATCCCTTGTTAGGTAATAATCGGCTTCTTCCTGTACGGTGGCGCCCAGCTGCCTCAACTTTTTCACAGTCTCGTCCCTTGCCGCTGCGTCTGGATAGACAATTGTATACCAGTTTAATCCCACGCTATTTTCTGAAGGCTGCTTTGCCCCTTCTCCTTGCCATGTGTTGATGGCAATGTGATGATGGTAGCCGCCGGACGATAGGAATACAGCTTGGGGGTAATAACTGACAACGTTAAATCCAAGCCCTTTTGTATAAAATTCTTCTGCTTTTTGCAAATCACTCACGTGAAGGTGAATATGCCCCATCAAGGTCCCGGCAGGCAGCCCGCGCCATTCAGCATCGCCTTCCGAAAGAATCCCTTGTGCATCAAGCGGTTCCGTGGCCATATCGACTAGCCTATTCCTCCATGTCCAATCGGTTGACGGCCGGTCGCGGTATACCTCGATTCCATTACCATCGGGGTCGTTTAAGTACAGGGCTTCACTCACATAATGGTCCGCTGCTCCCAGTGGGTAACCCGTTTGAAGGAGATGCCTAAGGAATACGGATAAATCGGTGCGGGAAGGCAATAAGATTGCAAAATGGTATAAGCCTGAAGTTCGCTCTTCTTTTGCTGTAGCATTGTCCGGCTGTTCCAATGTCAGTAACGGTGTTTTACCATCTATTGTCAAGGCAACTTTGCGGTCTGATTGCGTCAGCACTTGAAGCCCAATGATATTCTGATAAAAAGTGCTGGCATAATCTAGGTTTTTAACCTTTATATTAACCTCACCAACAAATAACGTCGGCTTCTGGTGAAAATGCTCCATGCTGTTGGCCCCTTTCAATTTCCACTATTTATTATTTAATAAATAAATACTAATATCTTGAATTAAGAATACTTTAAATTGAGATTAATGTAAAGCAGGAGGAAAAGTATTTGTTTTATTATCAAAAAAGGTAACAAGGACCATCCGATTTTGGATGGTCCTTGTTACCTTTACAATTATCTCTTCTTCTCCCCTAGCCAGCTTTTCTAATGTATTCAAAACAGTTAAGGAAAAATATTCACTATTATTATTATTTTGGAAGTCATATGCTAAACTATGGTATTATTTAAATATACAGAAAAATACAAAGGGGAAAGCAGATGATCTTAAAAAAAGCGTTAACGGTTGTTATAACTTTATTGGTATTAATTGGTTTAAGTTTCGGATTATCACATTATATTCATTCGAAGTTCTTTGATTATTCATTTTTTGTCGGTTTAGCCGTTACTGTAGTCATTTGGTTTTTCACCTCAAAGGGCGGAGTCACCTCTCGGAATATAGATATGACCATTCAAGGAACCACAGGGATTAAAGCTGAACAACAAAAATTTGAATTTTCACCAAATTTGGTTTTTATCACATCTTTACTATATACCGTTGTTACCTTCGTTGTAATGCTTTATCAATACAGAGATTATCTGTAAAAATAATACAGAAATTTAAAAGAGCTTGGGAGTCTCCCTCTTTTCAAACTCTTTATTTTTTGTTTAAACGCGCTTCATAAACGTGTCTTTCTATAATCCGCTTTTCGTTTATAAAGGATTCTATCTTCTTAGCACCAGCTTTTATGGATTTTTGTTCTATGGGACATTTTGGCCTCTTTCACTGGCAGTTTTGTCCCATAGACCGCTTCTATGGGACATTTCTAACTCTTCCGCTAGCGGTTTTGTCCCATAGACTGCTTCTATGGGACATTTCTAACTCTTTCGCTGGCAGTTTTGTCCCATAGACTGCTTCTATGGGACATTTTCGACTCTTCCGCTGGCGGTTTTGTCCCATAGACCGCTTCTATGGGACATTTCTAACTCTTTCGCAGGCGATTTTGTCCCATAGACTGCTTCAGGCCCATTAGTGTTAAAAAGGATTTTTCGCTTATTTTCAAAAATCAGGGTCACTTTCCAACTATTAGGGTATATTTTTCCAATGCCCTTTAAACTACACTCTTACTTTCCCTTGTCTCGCAGTTCGACTCGGCGGATTTTTCCTGATTCTGTTTTGGGCAGTGCGTCCATGTATTCGATCAGCCGCGGATATTTATAGGGAGCTGTTAAGTTTTTCACAAATGCCTGCAATTCCTTTGTTAAATCAGGAGTTCCTAAGACCCCTTCTTTCAAAACAACACAGGCTTTGACGACATTTCCCCGTATCGGATCCGGTGAGGAAACGACCGCGCACTCTTTTACCGACTTATGTTTCATTAAGGCATCCTC
The DNA here is from genome assembly GCF_016464375.1 of Bacillus renqingensis. Taxonomy (GTDB): domain Bacteria; phylum Bacillota; class Bacilli; order Bacillales; family Cytobacillaceae; genus Neobacillus; species Neobacillus renqingensis. The sequence goes on along the minus strand of NZ_JADDIU010000045.1, from coordinate 9,149 downwards.
CACTTCAAAAGGGCCAATCGTATAGCCAGAGCTGATGATCACATCATCTTTTCTCCCTTGGAACCAAAAATAGTTATCCTCATCTTTATAGGCACGGTCCCCCGTTAAAAAATAGTCCCCACAATAGGAGGCAGCAGTCGCCTCAGGACTTTTGTAATACTGCTTAAATAATGCCGGGAAATCCTTTCGAATTGCAATCGTTCCGACCTGCCTGATAGGGGCTGGCTGCGCATTATCATCAACAACTTCAATAAATTCTGATAGCAGCGGCTGTCCCATAGATCCTAATTTCATCTCATCCGTGTTTAAATTGGCAACCAATAAGGTACTTTCTGTCTGACCGTACCCGTCCCGAATTAAGATCTTGCATTCATTTTTAAAAATATCAATGACCTCTCGATTTAACGCTTCACCCGCAGACACAGCCGTATGCAATGCGGAGAGATCAAATGTAGTAAGATTATCAAACTTTGCCATCATCCGATATTCGGTAGGAGTACAGCATAAAACATTGATCTTCTTATCTTGAAGAAGTTTTAAAAAATTATGCGGCTGGAATCGACCATGATAGATAAAGCCTGTGGCTCCAGAACCCAATATCGATAAAAATGGACTCCAGACCCATTTTTGCCACCCGGGTGCAGCGGTTGCCCAAACTAAATCGTCTTCCCTGATATTCAGCCATTTTCGAGCAGCAATTCGGATATGAGCATAGCCCCATCCATGCGTATGAATAACCCCTTTTGGCTGTCCGGTTGTCCCGGATGTATACGCTAAAAAGGCATAGTCATCACGTAAAGTTTTCACTTCACGGAAGTTTTCTGACTTATCCTCCATCAATGCCTCCATCGAGAGCCAGTGGGGAACCTCCTGACCAAAGGCAATCTTAAATTGTAAATACGGTGTCTCCTCACAAATTTTTTCAAATTCATGGATGAAAGGAGAATAGCAAATAACCGCTTTCGCCTCGGAATGATTAAGGCGGTACACAAGATCTTTCGCCCTAAGCAGTTCGGAAGCAGGGCTAATCACAATTCCTGCTTTTAAACTAGCAAGATAGATGATGTACGTTTCAATCAGGCGAGTGGTCATCACGACAACCTTATCGCCTTTTTGCAACCCTAATGAAGTGAAGCCATTCGCAAGTTGATTGGCTTTTCGATTCAGTTCATCATAAGTGATGGTCTTTGATTCACCTAACTCATTTTCCCATTTCAAAGCAATTTTATCCGAAACATGCTTTACAATCTCATTTGCTAAATTAAAATGTTTCGGGGCAATTAATAAATTCAAATCCACTGGTGTTCATCTCCATTTTTAGTAGTTTTGAAAAAACAATTGGATTTTTTAAATTTATTACCTAGTAATAACACTAGATATTAAAATATTTTCTCTTACAATAATAGCACTTTAAATTTCAATGTAAATCTCTTAAAATCATTAAAGGACAAGTCGCTTGTTCAACCTGTCCCCCAGTCTCCAGAAAAATACCTTCACAACCATATGCGAAGGCATTTTATCCGTTTATTTTATTTTCTCAATTTGGTTATTTACATCAGTTATGGCTGAGAGGACTTAGTCGGCTTGAATGTTGCTTGCATTTGGAAAATTTCAATTCATTCTTCTGTTTGTTGAAGGCGGTCTCTACCCTTGATACCATTTCTTGACCATATTTCTGCAATCTGATTGCTGATCCTTACCTTATCTTCCCCTCCAACCGGCCCCTTGCTTTAATTCAATTTTTTAATTTCTTCCTCCGTTAATCCAGTCACTTTTACTACAATTTCAATACTTATCCCTTCTTTTAACATCCGTTGAGCTGTTTCCTTAATTCCTTCCTTTCTTCCTTTTTCCATTCCGATTTTCTTATAGTATTGAGCAATCGAAGTATCATCCAAAGACAGTCCCATTCCTTTGTCCTCCTTTTCAATTAATGGTGATATTTCCTGCACTAATTGTTCTGTATCTTTTTCCGGTAACTCAATCAAATGATCAATAAAAATGAGTAATGGGCGAATTTTTCCCTTTGGTATTTTTTTGTCTGTAAGTAGTAATTTGAATAATTTAGCCTTATAATATTTTTGATCTTGTTTCCTAGATTTTAACATATATAGGCCTGCAAGAACAGCTAATGCAAAAGGGTTATGGGAGTGAAGTAATTCCTCTTCCTCTTGTTCCAAAATTTTATAAGTATTAAAGGTATAGATTAATGTGGTGCCAAAAAAAGAATAGTCATAACAATTGGGTTTAAATGCCTCCCTTTCATCCGTATAAAGTGCTATGGTGTACAATTGTTGATCGTAGCGATCTAACACTCGGTAGAAATATTGAAACATTCTTTTGGGAAAGTCCTCATCTGATGTCCCTTGAATTTCAATATGAACAAGGACCCATTGCTCCTCGCCATTTTTTAATCTAACATTAATCAACTTATCTGATCTACGGTTTTTGGATTTTGCCTTAGGGGAAATTTTGTGAAGTTCTTGTTCTAATGAAATGGGAGATGTTGAAAAATCTACTTGTTCATATAAATCCGGGGAGAAAAATAAAAGAAACTCTTCAAAAAGTTCAGTAATAATTTCCTTCCATAGTCGATCATAATCAGCCAAAGCAGTCACTTCTTTTCATATAAAATATAGAGAACAAAAAATCAGATATAAAGTTATGATAATAATCACAGAAAAGAATACTGGTATGAAGAACTTTTTGATGCATTTGAGGTTTAAGAAAGGAATCAATTTAACTATAAAAATTATAGCATTAGTCTGCTAGTTCTGTATTTCTCTTAGCTACTTTTCACAAAACTGTTGGAAATTCGGGATAAGGGGAGGGGGCGGGCTTTCCCATAGCTTGGAAGTGTAACCCGTCCCCTCGTCTTTTAGTTTATTTTATTTTCTCAATTTGGTTATTTACATCTATTATAGCTTGGACGACTTCGTCGGCTTGTAATGTTTGCATTTGGAAAATTTCATTTAATTCTTCTGTTTGTTGAAGGCCAGTCGCAACCCCTGATACCATTTCTTGACCGTATTCTACTTGATTGCGGGTGGCCGTCATCATTTGTGTAGCCTTTTCTTTCATGGTATTGATATTGCGGACAATTTCCTCTGCCGTCATCGATTGCTCCCGGGTTGCATTCATCACCGCATTCGATTGAGTCGTAAAGTTTTCAGCTGACTCCACAATTGCCTGGCTTCCCTTTGCCTGTTCTGCCGTCGCAATCGAAATTTGGTGGACTTGGTCACTGGCATCAGTAATTCCTTTGACAATTTCCTCAGCTGTGATTGATTGCTCCTTCGTGGAATGGGTCATTTCCGTTGTTTTTTTCTTCACATTCTCAACCGCTAGGGTAATCCTTTCACTATTCTTTGTTTGTTCCTCTGTCGCTTCAGCAATCTGGTTCATCTCTTCTGTGACTTGTGCAATTCCTGTCACTATTTTCTGAATGGCCAGGTTTGTTTTTTCAGCCAGCTGATTGCCAATCCTCACTTTATCTGCCCCATTCTGAATAGACGTAACCGCAACTGACGTTTCTTCTTGTATTCCCTTGATCAAATTAGCAATTTCCTTCGTCGCTTGGGCTGAACGTTCTGCTAGTTTCCGCACTTCTTCCGCCACAACGGCAAACCCTTTCCCTTGTTCCCCGGCACGTGCTGCTTCAATGGCTGCATTGAGTGCCAGTAGATTTGTCTGGTTGGCAATATCATCAATCACTTGAATAATAGAGCCTATTTCCTCGGAACTTCTCCCTAGTTTGACCATGACATCACTTGTTTGGTTAATGACGGTAGAAATCTCTTTCATTCCATTTAATGTTTCATTCAGTGATTCAGTTCCTTCACGGGCATCATCCTGAACGGTATTGCTAAGCTGGTTGACGGTTTGGACACTCTCAGCGACTCGCTTAATGGAAACAACCATTTCCTCGACTGTGTCTGCCGTTTGCTCGGCATCATCCGTTAAACTTTCCGCATGCTCATTTACGCCTTTAATGGACTTGCTCATTTCCTCAATCGCTGAAGAAATCTGCTCCACCGTTGCCCCTGCATTGGTAGTATTCATTGCCACTTGTTCAATCGAAGCCATCATTTCTTGAATCGCGGAAGATGTTTCTTCAGCAGAAGTTGAAAGGGTATCCGCACTTGATGCTACAATATTAATCGAGGCACTCATTTGCTCTACGGCAGCAGAAATCTCATCGACACTAGAAGCTGTTTCATTCGTATCAGCGGCAACCTGTTGAATCGAGGCCAGAAACTCTTGAGCCGAAGCATTCGTTTGATTCATCGACTCATCCAGTGCTTGAACTTTAACAGCCGTTTTATCAATTGACTTTTTAATTTCCGTAATAGAATGGGTTGTCACGTCTACATTTTGAATAACTCCAACAACAGAACGACCGATCCGTCTAGTAATAAAAAATGAGATTAAAATACTAAATACCAAAGCAATTCCCGTCACGATTATAATGAGATTGGCCGCAAACTTGGATTGGTGCTCTGCATTTGAAACAATTTCCTTATTATCTTGATGAACTTTTTTCGATAGACCCTCTAAAGAAGTGATAGCACGATCTCCGCTTTCCCCCAGTGAAATAAACTTTTCATTTGTTTCGTGTATGTTGCTGCTTTTTAGTGTATCCATGTAGGATGAAAGATCAGAAATATAGGATTCAAATTCCTTATTGAAGGTGTCTAATTGTTCCTTATTCTCTTTATGAATAAGTAAAGGCTTGATTTCTTTTATTTTTTTCCTAGCATTTGCAATCTCTGCGTTTAAAATGTTATCCAAATTATTTCGATTATCCTGACTGCTATCCATAGCATAATTTCCAGAAAAAATGCCAATCTTAAGCACGCTTTCTTTTAAACTTCCCTGCAGTTCAATCTTCGTCACTTGTTTATTTCCGATTTCATGAATTCTACTATTTAAATCATCTAAATATGTATAGGAAACAGTTGATATTGAAACAAGCAGCAATAATACGATGATAAAACCGCCCCACAGTTTGATTCCCATTGAAAATCTTCTATTCTTTATTTTCTTCATTATATCCCTCTCCATTTCATTTTAGTGCATTGGTTTCTTCACAGAAGTAAAGCGAAAAATAGGCCTTAATATCGTATTGAAGGCCTGTGATCCAATTTTTAATATTGTTTTGTTTGTCTTTCTTTGATTCAATATTACTATTATTTTCGTAGATTAGGAAGTGAGCAAATTCATATTTTGATTATTTTTTAATAAATAATTTGAAGTTTTTTGATTATATTTTGATATAATTAGTTGATTGTTTTGTAGGAGAACTATGACGAGGTCTTTCCCCATGTTTCACAATGCTTTATCTATAAATAAATCTCCAAACGGGCAGAGCACCTTTAATTAGGTATTTACTTTATTAACTCTAAACATGAAAAATAATTAACCCGAAGATTACGACAGTATTTATACAAGACAGTGTGAAAAAATAATAAAAGGAGAAGTCAGCCAACACTTCTCCTTGTCATATAGTAAATCTAAATTTGAATAAAACCTCCGATTACCAACGAACCGGCCTCTCGCTTTAATTCAATTTTTTAATTTCTTCCTCCGGTAGTCCAGTCACTTTCACTACAATTTCAATACTTATCCCTTCTTTTAACATCCGTTGAGCGGTTTCCTTAATTCCTTCTTTTCTTCCCTTTTCTATTCCTTCTTTTCTCCCTTTTTCCATTCCGATTTTCTTATAGTATTGAGCAATCGAAGTATCATCCAATGACAGTCCCATTCCTTTATCCTCCTTTTCAATTAATGGTGATATTTCCTGGACTAATTGTTCTGTCTCTTTTTCCGGTAACTCAATCAAATGATCAATAAAAATGAGTAATGGGCGAATTTTTTCCTTTGGCATTTTTTTGTCTGTAAGTAGTAATTTGAATAATTTAGCCTTATAATATTTTTGATCTTGTTTCCTAGATTTTAACATATATAAGCCTGCAAGAACAGCTAATGCAAAAGGGTTATGAGAGTGAAGTAATTCCTCTTCATCTTGTTCCAAAATTTTATATGTATTAAAGGTATAGGTTAATGTGGTGCCAAAAAAGGAATAGTCATAAGAACTGGGTTTAAATGCCTTCCTTTCATCCGTATAAAGTGCTATGGTGTACAATTGCTGATCATAGCGATCTAACACTCGGTAGAAATATTGAAACATTCTTTTGGGAAATTCCTCATCTGACTTCCCCTGAATTTCAATATGAACAAGGACCCATTGCTCCTCACCATTTTTTAATCTAACATTAATCAACTTATCTGATCTACGATTTTTGGATTTTGCCTTAGGGAAAATTTTGTGAAGTTCTTGTTCTAATGAACTGGGAGGTGTTGAAAAATCTACTTGTTCATATAAATCCGGGGCGAAAAATAAAAGAAATTCCTCAAAAAGTTCAGTAATAATTTCCTTCCACAGTCGATCATATTCAGCCAAAACACGCCACTCCTTTTCATATGAAATATGAGAACAAAACATCAGATACAAAGTTATAGAAAACAATCAAAGAAAAGAATTCTAGTATGAAGGATTTTGATGGCACTTGAGGTTTAAGAAAGGAATCAATTTAACTACAAAAATTATAGCATTATTCTGCTAGTTCTGTATTTCTCTTAACCACTTTTCACAAAACTGTTGGAAATTCGGGGTGAGGCGAAGGATCAGCTTTCAATAGTGCTTTAAATTGACCTAAAACCTTTTTAAATGTCTCTAAATTAAAGTTAAATTCACCGTTTACCACCCCAAAATTTAATAAACCTGAAAAAGAAGAGTGATGATCATGTATCTCACTCTCCTCGTCAGATTCTATAAGACTTGATAAACTTTTTCTTACATTTCCAACCTGAGAAAAAAGGCAAGTGGGAACTTTTCTCCACTTGTCTCATTTTAGGAGCTTACTAGAGTAGCCCCTCATGTAATATTAGTTTTTAAAAAACTGCGGTAAATATGGTTTATGGGCTTCCAACATTTCATCGACAATTTCCTTTGCCGTTTTATCTGAGGCAACGAGCGGATTAATCGTTAAGGCCAGAATAGCCAAATTCCGATCTCCTGTTACAGCTGCCTCTACTGCGACACGTTCAAAAGATTTGATTTGCTGTACGAGACCTCTGACGGGAACCGGTAAATCCCCTATGGCAATTGGTTTCGGACCATCCTTTGTGATGACACAGCTGATTTCTACAGCTGATTCATTAGGAATACTGGCAATGGCTCCATTATTTCTTGTGTTAACAGGCTGAATATCTCTCTTGTCATTATAAATACTGGAGATAAGCCGTACAGCTGCATCAGAATAATAAGCCCCTCCACGTTTCTCCAATTGTGGTGGTTTTATATCTAAATTCGGGTCTTTGTAGAGTTCAAATAACTCGGTTTCTAACTTTTTAACGACTTCTGCCCGAGTCCCCTCCGCTTCAGCTTCGGCTTTTGTTTTTTCAAACATCTCTTTCGCTTTATAATAATAGTTATGATAGGAACATGGAATCGCCTGCAAGGCTTTAAGAAATTCCGGCTCCCAGCCAAATCCATCAATATTTTTGACAAAACTGCTGTTTTCCAAATCTGTTAACTTGTTAATCACTTGTTCTTTCATACTTGCACCGTCTAAATAGACATCCAACCCAAACACCATATGATTAAGCCCGGCAAAATCAATCCGAATCCGGGGATGATCTACATTTAGCAATTTGGCAATGCCCATTTCCATTCCAATCGGTACATTACATAAGCCCACTACCTTTTGAATATTGGAATACCTTAATACCGCTTCCGTTATCATTCCAGCCGGATTGGTAAAATTAATTAACCAAGCTTCAGGGCACAGGTCTTCCATTTCCCTACATATATCTAAAATCACCGGAATCGTTCTTAATCCTTTAAATAATCCGCCAGGTCCATTCGTTTCCTGACCTAACACACCATATTTTAAAGGGATCCGTTCATCTTTTGCCCGAGCCTCTAACAATCCGACCCGGAATTGTGTTGTTACAAAATCTGCGTCGCTTAGTGCCTCTCTACGATCCAATGTTAGGTGAACATCAATAGGTAAGCCCGCTTTTGCAATCATTCTTTTTGCCAGGTTCCCGACAATTTCAAGCTTTTCCTTTCCTGCCTCGATATCCACTAACCATATTTCTGATACAGGCAGTTCATCGTATCGTTTAATAAAGCCCTCTATTAGTTCCGGTGTATAGCTGGAACCTCCTCCAATTGTTGCAATTTTAAGGCCATTTCTCATTTGAAAAATCCTCCTTCATTTGTTCATCGTATCAGCCCTTCTGTTTTTAGCTTATATGAAAAATGAATCGAGTTGAAGTTTAATTTTTTCCTCCGCTACAGGAAAGAAAATGATAGATTTTGTTTCCTCATTATCACAATCTCATAATTTCCGTTTGTAAAGGAAAAAAACTAAATTTAATTATTCAAGAATTGGGCTTATTATTAAGTACAGACAGCAATAATAGAAGTAAAAACAGATTCTATACGGAGAGGAATGTTACCGATGAATACAATTACAGAGGAGACTATTTTTCAAATTATCCTACATGGAGGAAATGGAAAAAGCTTGGCCATGGAGGCGATTTTTCTAGCGAAAAAAGGAGACATTACCGGGGCACAAGATAAATTAAAGGAAGCAGAAGAGGCGATTAATGAAGCGCATCATATCCAAACCTCACTGATTCAAGAAGAAATACGCGGCAATCATGCCCCTGTTTCTTTATTAATGGTCCATGCCCAGGACCATCTCATGACCTCGATTACGATAAAAGATTTGGCAAGAGAATTTGTTGACTTATATCAGACTGTCAGTCGTTTAGATACGATGTAACTGATGAAAAAAGGAGGAATTATGACCATTGAACAAACTGACAAAACGTCAAAAAGAGATTATATTGCTTTTGTCAAAATCGGATGAGCCCACTTCATCAGAATGGATCGCTAAAGAACTAGGAATAAGCGATCGGACGGTTAGAAATGAAATCAAACTTCTTCAGGGCGACATTATCAATTCATTTGGCTTATCCATTGAATCCGTTAGGGGAAAAGGCTATCGATTAAAGATATTAGATAGTGTTCGCAGCCTACCGCTATGTCGCTATTTAATGATGATTAGCCTTTG
>NZ_JADDIU010000044.1 GCF_016464375.1 Bacillus renqingensis | reverse complement strand
GATTTTAAACTAAACACTAAATAGCGAGGAAGCATTATTTACTTACTGTTTCAGAGTCTATTAAAGCTTGGTACCTTACCCATAAACCATTTCTTCCCATTGAATTAATCTATAATTCCCCGCCATTATTAAAAATGATAGAACCGAAGAAATTTAATGAGGACTGTTTGACTGCTTGTTACGAAGGCATTGTCCATCCACAACGGGGTGGTTTAGATAAAATTGTCCGAATAACAGAATGGACTAATCAAAAGATCAAGTTTAACTTCACCATTATTGGTGGACTTTTACGGGGGCACCAGCTGGTGATTCCCGACCATCTGAAGGACCAAATAACGGTTCATAATTGGGTGGATTATCATTTAATCCCGCACTATATGACGAATGTTGATATAAGTTGGATTGACCTGGATATGCGTCATTCATTAAATAGACTGTTTGCAATGCCAAATAAATTTTTCAGTGCGTTAAACAATGGTGTACCGATTGTTTGTAATAAAGGAAATGATATGGGAAACTTCATTCGTTTCCATCATTGCGGGCTTGTAATAGATAAACACAATCCCACTGCAAGGGATTATATGGAAGCCTTTATTTATTTAAATGAACATCGTGACCTGCTACAGACAATGAGCACAAATGCCCGTAAAGCGATGGAAACACATTATAGTTGGGAGTTCATGGAGAAAAGATTGATAGATGTGTATCAGAGATTACTTGAAAAAAATAAAGATAGAGTATTCTATCTGTTGTAACGGCTAGTTTATAAAAGTATCGCTGTAATGAAAGTTCACCTTCTCTTTACCTTTATATCCGGGTTTAAGGAAGGTGGGCTATTTATGATATTTTTGTACAGGTTGAAGTGTTGATTTTTAATGTTAAATTGTAAAATGTACTTTTTATCAGATGAAAGTGTCCTGTCAAAAACAAAGCTTGTACATAAAATGTGGTATGCTTCAACATTTTTCTAGTAAATAAGTTTGGAGCAAATATCATAACAGAAAGGAGAAGTAACTTGTCAATTGAAGATCTAATTGTGAATGGCAGCTTCGAAACCGGTACGCTTACCCCTTGGCTTGGAGTAAACGCCGTAATCACAAGCGAATTTTCTCATTCAGGATTTTCCTCTGTAAGATTAGTTGGTAATAACTTTAATTCTTTTATTGCACAATTTGTTGACATACAGGCAGGCGATCAGTTTGAGATTCTTGTATCCCTCGCTAAAGTTGGCACAGCACCAAGTCCGCCGATCAGTATTTCGGTTATATATAGTGATGAAGCATTTAACCTTTTAGGGATCGGAATAATCATTAATCTGCCAGCAAACAGGCTTCCAAATGTTGAAAATAATATGTGGCTAGAAATATACGGAAATACCACCCCTGCTCCGGCAGGAACTGCACAAGCACTCGTCGTAATAAACAGTCTGCCGCAGGCAGGAACTGCAGATGTAATAGTGGATGATGTGGAGTTGCTAACTGCTGATGCTAATGGAATGTCAGGTCCAACGGGAGCACCAGGTCCAACAGGAGCGCCAGGCCCAACAGGTCCGACGGGAGCACCGGGTCCAACAGGAGCAGCAGGTCCAACGGGAGCCCCAGGTCCGACAGGAGCAGCAGGCCCAACAGGTCCGACAGGAGCACCAGGTCCAACGGGAACAGCAGGTGCAACAGGCCCGACGGGAGCGCCAGGTCCAACCGGAGCGGCAGGTCCGACAGGCCCGACGGGAGCGCCAGGTCCAACAGGAGCGGCAGGTCCGACAGGCCCGACGGGAGCGCCAGGTCCAACGGGAGCAGCTGGCCCAACAGGTCCAACGGGAGCGCCGGGCCCAACAGGAGCGGCAGGTCCAACAGGTCCGACAGGAGCACCAGGTCCAACAGGCCCGACGGGAGCGCCAGGTCCAACAGGAGCGGCAGGTCCGACAGGCCCGTCGGGAGCGCCAGGTCCAACGGGAGCAGCTGGCCCAACAGGTCCACCGGGAGCGCCGGGCCCAACAGGAGCAGCAGGTGCACCAGGTCCGACGGGAGCGCCGGGTCCAACAGGAGCAGCAGGCCCAACAGGAGCGGCAGGTCCAACAGGTCCGACAGGAGCACCAGGTCCAACGGGAACAGCAGGTGCAACAGGCCCGACGGGAGCGCCGGGTCCAACAGGAGCAGCAGGCCCAACCGGAGCGGCAGGTCCAACAGGTCCGACAGGAGCAACAGGTCCGACGGGAGCGCCGGGTCCAACCGGAGCAGCAGGCCCAACAGGAGCGGCAGGACCAACAGGTCCGACAGGAGCACCAGGTCCAACGGGAACAGCAGGTGCAACAGGCCCGACGGGAGCGCCAGGTCCAACAGGAGCAGCAGGCCCAACCGGAGCGGCAGGTCCAACAGGTCCGACCGGAGCACCAGGTCCAACGGGACCAGCAGGTGCTACAGGCCCGACGGGAGCGCCGGGTCCAACCGGAGCAGCAGGCCCAACCGGAGCGGCAGGTCCAACAGGTCCGACCGGAGCACCAGGTCCAACGGGACCAGCAGGTGCTACAGGCCCGACGGGAGCGCCAGGTCCAACAGGAGCAACAGGCCCAACAGGTCCGACGGGAGCACCAGGTCCAACGGGAGCGGCAGGTGCAACAGGTCCGACGGGAGCGCCGGGTCCAACAGGAGCAGCAGGCCCAACAGGAGCTGCAGGTCCAACAGGTCCGACAGGAGCACCAGGTCCACCGGGAGCGGCAGGTGCAACAGGTCCGACGGGAGCGCCGGGTCCAACAGGAGCAGCAGGCCCAACAGGAGCTGCAGGTCCAACAGGTCCGACAGGAGCACCAGGTCCAACGGGAGCGGCAGGTGCAACAGGTCCGACGGGAGCACCGGGTCCAACAGGAGCGGCAGGGCCAACAGGTCCGACGGGAGCGCCTGGTCCAACAGGAGCGGCAGGCCCAACAGGTCCACCGGGAGCCCCAGGTCCGACAGGAGCGCCGGGGCCAACAGGAGCAGCAGGTGCAACAGGTCCGACGGGAGCACCAGGGCCAACAGGAGCGGCAGGCCCAACAGGTCCGACGGGAGCCCCAGGTCCGACGGGAGCGCCGGGTCCAACAGGAGCGGCAGGCCCAACAGGTCCAACGGGAGCCCCAGGTCCGACAGGAGCGCCGGGTCCAACAGGAGCAGCAGGTGCAACAGGTCCGACGGGAGCACCAGGTCCAACAGGAGCAGCAGGAGCAACAGGTCCGACGGGAGCACCAGGGCCAACAGGAGCGGCAGGCCCAACAGGTCCACCGGGAGCCCCAGGTCCGACAGGAGCGCCGGGGCCAACAGGAGCAGCAGGTGCAACAGGTCCGACGGGAGCACCAGGCCCAACAGGAGCGGCAGGCCCAACAGGTCCGACGGGAGCACCAGGTCCAACGGGAGCGGCAGGCCCAACAGGTCCGACAGGAGCGCCAGGTCCAACAGGAGCGCCGGGTCCAACAGGAGCAGCAGGCCCAACAGGAGCGCCAGGTCCAACCGGAGCAGCAGGCCCAACAGGTCCGACGGGAGCGCCAGGTCCAACCGGAGCCCCAGGTCCGACAGGAGCGCCAGGTCCAACAGGAGCGCCGGGTCCAACAGGAGCAGCAGGCCCAACAGGAGCGCCAGGTCCAACCGGAGCAGCAGGCCCAACAGGTCCGACGGGAGCGCCAGGTCCAACAGGAGCCCCAGGTCCGACAGGAGCGCCAGGTCCAACAGGAGCGCCGGGTCCAACAGGAGCAGCAGGTCCAACGGGAGCGCCGGGCCCAACAGGAGCAGCAGGCCCAACAGGTCCGACAGGAGCGCCGGGCCCAACAGGAGCAGCAGGCCCAACAGGTCCGACGGGATCGCCAGGTCCAACAGGAGCAGCAGGCCCAACAGGTCCAACAGGAGCAGCAGGCCCAACAGGACCAACGGGAGCCCCAGGTCCGACAGGATCGCCAGGCCCAACAGGATCGCCGGGTCCAACAGGGGCAGCAGGCCCAACAGGTCCAACGGGAGCGCCGGGTCCAACAGGAGCAGCAGGCCCAACAGGACCAACGGGAGCCCCAGGTCCGACAGGATCGCCAGGCCCAACAGGATCGCCGGGTCCAACAGGGGCAGCAGGCCCAACAGGTCCAACGGGAGCGCCGGGTCCAACCGGAGCAGCAGGCCCAACAGGTCCGACGGGATCGCCGGGTCCAACAGGAGCAGCAGGCCCAACAGGCCCAACAGGAGCACCGGGTCCAACGGGAGCGGCAGGTCCAACAGGAGCAGCAGGCCCAACAGGTCCGACAGGAGCGCCGGGTCCAACAGGCGCAGCAGGCCCAACAGGTCCTACGGGATCGCCTGGACCAACAGGAGCGGCAGGCCCAACAGGAGCAGCAGGTGCAACAGGTCCGACGGGAGCGGCAGGTCCAACAGGAGCAGCAGGTCCAACAGGAGCACCAGGCCCAACAGGTCCAACGGGAGCATAGTAAAAAGAACCTTCTCTTTAAGAGAAGGTTCTTTACTTAGAAATTATATTTCCCATAATATCTTTAAAAATAGCCTTTTCAAAAAACGTAGGTACAAGCACAACCCGATAAGAGTTTGTTTTAATATGATACAAAAGAAAATGGAAATATAAAAAAATCGCAAAAGACGTTTACCAGAGTAAGAAAGGAGAAACTTGTGTTGGTAACGATAAGCTTATGCATGATCGTAAAAAATGAAGAAGAAGTGTTGGCAAGATGTCTGGAGACAATAAAAGATATCGTAGATGAAATCAATATTGTCGATACTGGTTCCACTGACCGTACAGTAGAAATAGCAAAACAGTATACAGACCGTGTTTTTTTCTTTGAATGGATTGGAAATTTTGCCGCTGCAAGAAACGAGTCATTTAAGTATGCCACAAAGGATTATATACTTTATCTTGATGCAGATGATGTATTACTCGAGGAAGACCAGAGAAAACTGAAGGAATTAAAGGAGACGTTAGATCCGGCTGTAGATTCAGTTTCTATGTACTATGACGCCGGCACAGATGAATTTGGAAATGTAACCCTTCGATACCGCCGCAACCGACTAGTTAAAAGAGCAAAGAATTTTGTATGGAAAGGGGATTGCCACCAGTATTTAGAGGTGTATGGAAACATCATTAATTCTGAGATTTCGATTACACATAAAAAGATTAAACACTCCGTTGGGAGGAACCTCAATATTTATCAAAATAAGATCGAACGAGGGGATATCTTCTCCCCAAGGGACTATTTTTACTATGGAAATGAACTTAGGGAAAATGGCCATTATGAAAAGGCGATTGATGCCTATAATCATAATCTTGCCTTAAAAGAAGGATGGATAGAGGATAAGGTCTATGCCTGCATCAATAAAGCTGATTGCTATCGTTATCTCGGCGATTTAGAAAGTGAACTAAGGTCCTTATATCAGTCCTTTGAGTTTTCTAAGATTCCCCGTGCAGAAACATGTAGTCGGATTGGTTATAATTATCAACGGAGACGTGAATATCAGGCGGCAATCTACTGGTATAATCAAGCCACACAATTAGTGCCTGAATCCGATCAATGGAGCTTCAGCTATCCAGCCTATTACACATGGTATCCACATCTTCAAATGTGTGTTTGTTACTATAATCTTGGCGATTTTGCCAAATCATATTACCATAATGAAGAAGCAGGAAAATACAGACCCCAAGATCAAAGGGTCCTTTATAATAGAAAACTGTTGAAAGAAAAGCTTAGAATCGGATAAGTGGGGAAAGTTTTTTCTAATTTCCCTTAAAATAAAAGAATCAGTTACAATGAAAGGAATAGATTGTTACTGCTAAGCAGGTAAAACCTAAGTTGTAAAGAATATTTCACGTGGTATTCTTTTAATAAATTTAGGTTTTTTTCATTTTGGTTCAATTCTCGTCTCTGGAAATGAGGTTTTGTTTTGGTGTAGCACTTCCTATTTGCAAAAAGTGGGAAGATATTTTTCCTGTGATATATACTATAAAAGAGAAGGGAGCGTGGTTATGTTGAAAAAAGGTTTATTAAGTATCGTGATTATCCTTGCGGTTGTTGTGGTGTTTGGGCTCATGCTCATGTCCAGCTATAACAATTTTGTCAATTCAGAGGAGAATGTCGATCAATCATATGCGCAAATTGAAAATCAGCTGCAGCGAAGACTGGATTTAATTCCAAACCTAGTCAATACTGTAAAAGGCTATGCCTCTCATGAAAAAGAAGTTATCTCCTCCATTTCGGATGCCCGGGCAAGACTCGCTGGGGCAAAAACACCGAAGGAAGAAGCGACAGCAAACGCTGAATTATCAGGTGCGTTAAGTCGCTTGCTCGTAGTGGTGGAAAATTACCCTAACCTGAAGGCAGATCGGCAATTTACTCAATTAATGGATGAACTTGCCGGAACGGAAAATAGAATTGCCGTTGCCCGAAAGGATTATAACGATCAAGTTGCGGTTTTTAACAAAAAGGTCAAGAGATTTCCCGGTGCAATCATTGCAAGAATGACCGGATTTGATGAAAAGGAATATTTTAAAGCTGATCCGAAGGCACAAGAAGCACCTAAGGTTGACTTCGGGGGCAATGGCTAATGGACACGAAACGGATCTTCAGCCTTTTATTGGTGTTTTTCACCTTTTTTCTTTGTGCTGCCAATGCACTAGCTGAGGATGTTCAGATTCCAACACCTGTTGGCGACATTTATGTCCAGGATTTTGCCAATGTTTTAAGTGAAACGGAAAAAGCAGAATTAAATCGCTATGGTAGAAGTATCGAAGATCAGACAACGGCCCAGGTTGCCATTTTAACCGTCCCGACCATCGGTGACCGCCCCATTCAGGAATTTGCTAATGAAGCATTTCGGAAATATGGAATTGGTCATAAAAAGGAAAACAATGGTGTCCTGCTGGTCCTGTCAATGGAGGAACGAAAGACATGGATTGAAGTCGGATATGGGCTCGAGGGCCGGATTCCCGACGGCAAGGCAGGACGAATTCTCGATGAATACGCCGTACCCAATCTTAAAAATGGGCAGCCGGGTCAGGCGATTGTAAATACGTATAAAGTACTGGCGAAAGAAGTCCTAGCTGAATACGGCATAGAAGGAAATCAAGGAGAGCAGGCGCCACAGGCGTCGCAGAAACAAGATAAAGGAATTGGAATCCCCTCATGGCTAATCATTATCATTGTCCTAGTTGTTGTCTTTCTTGACTTTAAATTCTTCGGCGGTACCCTCACATACCTTCTTCTTTCCATTATCTCCCGTGGTGGAGGTAGAGGCGGGGGAGACGGACCCCGAGGAGGAGGAGGCGGATCCTCCGGCGGCGGCGGTGCCGGACGCGGGTGGTAATTGTGGGTGTCAGGCACCATGTGAAAAATTCACATGGTGCCTGACACCACTTTGGAGGTGGTTTTCTTATGGCATCCGTAGAACTTTGTAGAACATTGATAGTAGATGATGAATTATTAATCCGTCAAGGGATTAAACATTATATTGATTGGGAGCAAGAGGGGTTTGTGATTGTTGGCGAGGCATCTAATGGTCAGGAAGCGCTTGAGTTAATTGAGTTAACCAAACCACATATTATTATTGTTGATATTGTGATGCCGATAATGGATGGTGAAGAATTAACGAGAATGGTAAAGAAACGGTATCCAGACATTCAAATCATCATCTTGAGCAGTTTTGGTGAATTTGATTATGTACGTTCAACCTTCCAAAGCGGAGTAGTTGATTATATTTTAAAACCGAAGCTAGATGCTCAAAGTCTTTTAGGTGCATTGAAAACAGCTGCCAGTAGAATTCCATCCCTTCGAAATAGGGACAACAATACGGAAGTTCAATTTTCCATTGAGCAAACTTTAGAAAAGTTAATCGCAGGTTACGAAGTTCAGTTAGATACTAAAGCCATTTCAAAAATATTCCCGTATAGCCATTTTTGGTTATTAGGCCTGGACCTAAAGATAAAGGGACACTTAAAGAAGCCGCCTGAGGCTCTATCGTTGATAAAGGAAAAACTAACACACGCTTTTGCCAAGAGTATCAAACAGGCTGTTTGCTATCCGGTAACCGTAAAGGAGAATGTATATGTATTCTTGATAAATGGCAAGAACGACGATTTTTTAGAAATTAGGAATTTCATTGAGCGGTTCCTAGCAGCTAATTTGGAAATCGGCGGCGTTCTAACAGAGGCGTTTTTGGACTTTTCTAAAGTAGGACAGATGTATAAGCATTGTTTATCTAAATTGCTCCATTATCGATTTTATTTTCCAAATCAGCGGCTGTTATGCAAACAAAATCTCCCTGTGCCTCCGCCAACTTGTGATCATTTTAATTTGGACTGGTTTACAGCCGAATTGAAGCGTGAACATTTTGACGCTGCGTTTCAATATTTACAGGAACATGTTAAGGCACTATCCAGCTGTTACATGACGGAAGTATATGAATATAAAGCATTCTTTGGCAACATTATTTTCAATATTACGATTTTGCTAAGTAATATGGACTACGACGTTAAGGAATTAGAGGATTCAAAGTATTCCTATTTTAAAGCAATAGACGAGGCAAATTCTGCACAAGAGTTAATGGCCATTCTAGAGCAATATATTAATGAAGTGAGCCTGGCGATATTCTCTGTTAAAAACCAGCCCGATAATCTCAATATGAAAAGGATGATGGAATATATTATCGACCATTATGCAGAGCCACTTACTTTAACGGAGCTGGCAAAGCATTTTCATTTTAATCCTTCTTATCTATCAAGCTATTTTTCAACCCATAACAAGCAAGGGTTTAGTGAGTATTTAAATACCATTCGAATTGAAGAAGCGGCTAAATTGTTAAGACAAGGAAAAACGCCTATCTCGGAGATCAGCTCAATAGTGGGGTACTCCGATCACAGTTATTTCTGTAAGGTCTTTAAGAAAATAACAGGAATGTCTCCCAGCCAATATCGTCGAAAATAAAAACATGAGTTAAGAGATGATAAAAAATGAAATTAATCTTCAACGGTTTTAAGCATAATGGCTTATTTATCATCATGTTCCTTATTACGGTTATTATAATCATTACCGTTTCTATTTCGATAACATGGACAACCATCCGCATGTCAGAGCAATTTTTTATTAAAAAATTTAGTATAACGAATTCCAAAGTTATGAATCAGATGAAGGACAGTTTTGAGTCATTTCATTATTCAGTCGTCATCGCCTCAAACAACCTTCTGCAAAGCAGTACGGTCAGAAAAACCCTTACGGAGAAGAATGAATCAAATGCAGCGATGATGGGCTCGATATTTAACATGTATCAACAGATGAAATCAATCAAATCTAACTTGGATACCTACAATGCAGGAATTGTTGTAATGGGGAAAAATGGGATAAGCTATGCAACAGACCGGTCTTACTGGCCGGTGTCTGATAAAGAATTAAGATCAAATCTAATGACCCGCAATATACTGGAACATCCAAAGAAGCTAATGTATCAATATGATCGTCTTCCAAAACAAAATGCAGCGAAGGATAGAAATTTCATTGTTGCGACAAGAGGATTAATGGATCGAATTACAGGAACTGTCTATGGGTCTATGTATATTGCTTTTGCTGAAAGTGAGTTTAGAAAATTTTATTCAAACTATACAAGCCCTGGGAATCATGTTTTCCTGGTCAATAAATCAGGTGTGATTGTTTCTAGCAGTATAGAAAATAGGATTGGAACAAGTGCTAATGACCTTCTCCATTATGCCGAAAAAATGGAACACAATTCTAAAAAGTATCTGTTAGCTCGCTTTATGAATAAGGAACAAATTATTTTAATGGAATATCTTCCATCGTTTGATCTGTATATGTTTAATATTATCGATAAACAGACAGCGATTGGCGACTTGATTGATAAAAAAGAAATAGCACTCATCTCAATGACTATCGTATTTGCAGCCCTTATCATCGTTTTTCTTATATCAAGAAAAGTAACAGATTCGTTATCGAGTCTAGTAAAACAAATTTCCAATGCGTCAAAATATAATTTCCATCAATATGTTTCGGTTTCTGGTACATATGAAACGAGGCAAATTGGCAGGGCCTTTAATTCGATGTTGGACGAACTCCATGAATATGTGGACCAGCTGGTAAAAGCACAAAAGGACCGGCGTAATGCTGAGTTAGCGGCATTGCAACAACAAATTAACCCGCATTTTTTGTACAATACACTGACCACTATTAAATTTATGGTTCAACAAGGTGAAAGGGAAGAATCCGAAGCTACAATTAATGCTTTAATCTCCTTATTGCAGAATACGATTGGTACTATTAGTGAAACGATCACTGTTAACCAAGAAGTAGAGAATCTAAAGAGTTATGTTTTTATCAATCAGAAACGATACGGTAATCGTATTAAAGTAAATTATTTTATCGCTCCGGATTGTTTGGACTATCGAATCCCTAAATTAATTCTTCAGCCTTTTCTTGAAAACGCCTTCTTCCATGGCTTTAATCTTAAAGCAAGCGGCTATATAAATGTCCTTGTTTGGCGAGAAGGGAATGAATTGATCTGTGAGGTCGTTGATAATGGTGATGGCATGGAGATTGGAATCGAAGGGAAATTACCAAAAACGAAACGAAATAGGCAGCTTTTTTCCGGAATTGGTGTCAAAAATGTTCATGACCGAATTCAACTAATTTACGGTGAATCCTATGGTGTGAAGATAGCTAGTAAATTAGGGGAGGGAACAAAGGTCCGAATGAACCTTCCGATAAGAAAAAAGTAAAATTTGTCCTAAAATATAAAAATAGTACAAACGAAAAAAGAAAGCGCGTTCACTTAGTAAAAATAGTACAAGGATTAAAAAAGAATGTCCTAACGTTAACATCATTTAAGGTGTTAACCTATTTTTGTAGGCGGGATAACGCTTACAAAAATAAGAATGTTTATGCTTGGGGGGAAATTTATGAAGAGAATACTCACACTTTTATTAGTCAGCATTCTAGTATTGTCAGCCTGCTCTTCCGGATCAAAGGATAAAGAAACTTCCGGTACGGCAAAGGATACAAAGGAAATAACGGTTTTAGCATGGGATCCTAATTTTAACATTAAGGCAATGAATTTGGCGAAAGATGCTTATAAAGCGATAAATCCTGATCTGAAGATTAAAATAATTGAAAACGCACAGGCTGATATTGTTCAGAAGCTCAACACCAATTTAAGCTCTGGAACAACGAAAGGATTACCCAATATCGTCCTGATTGAGGATTATCGAGCACAAGGCTTTTTACAAGCCTATCCAGACATGTTCTATGATTTATCCAAGTCATTTCATGCGGATGAATTTGCTCCATATAAGACCGCAACGACAAGTTTCAATGGGAAGTACTACGGGATTCCATTTGATACAGGTGTCGCTGGATTATATGTTAGAACAGATTATTTAGAAAAAGCAGGTTATAAAGTTGAAGATCTACAAAACATGGACTGGAATAAGTATATTGAAATAGGTAAAAAGGTGAAAGAAGCAACAGGTAAGCAAATGTTGACGCAAGATCCAAAAGACCTTGGGCTTATTCGCATGATGATCCAGTCAAGCGGATCTTGGTACTTAAAGAAAGATGGTAAAACACCTGATATTGCTGAAAATAAGGCGCTTAAAGAAGCATTTAAAACGTATAAAGAAATGATGGACGCTGATATTGTCAAACCTGTGTCTGACTGGAGTCAGTTCGTTGCAGGATTTAACAGTGGGGATGTAGCATCTGTTCCTACAGGTAACTGGATTACCCCTTCAATAAAAGCGGAAGCATCCCAATCAGGTAAATGGACGGTTGCTCCTTTCCCAAAACTTTCAGGGATCGCTAATTCAGTTAACGCTACAAACTTAGGAGGAAGTTCTTGGTATGTTCTGAATATTCCAGGAAAGGAAAAGGCAGCAGAATTCTTAGCCAAAACGTTTGGTTCTAATAAAGACTTTTACCAAACCTTGGTGAAGGAAATGGGGGCAATTGGTACTTACAAGCCAGCTGCCGAAGGGGATGCCTACAAAGCAGGCGATGATTTCTTCGGAGGACAAAAAATTACTGCCGATTTCGCTGCTTGGACGGAGAAAATACCTCAAGTGAACTACGGTTTGCATACGTACGCTATTGAGGACATTTTAGCGGTTAGTATGCAGGATTATCTGAAAGGTAAAGACTTAGATAAAGTGCTAGAGGATGCTCAAAAGCAAGCAGAAGATCAAATTAAATAATATTCATTCTGATACTAAAAAAGATGATTAAAATAAGCTTCGGGAATCGCCTGCTGCTCCAACCCTAGTTTTTGGAACAAGCTGATGTGTCAGGCAGATGCTCCGAGGCTTTTTCAGATAGTGTCAGAATTTATATCATTGACTTTGAGAATTGTCTAGCTCCAGCGCCTAGCGGCTAGTGTCCTTCGCGCTCCGCCCTACGATAAGTCAACATCGGTTCGCTTGCGCTTACCGTGTTTCCTTTATCTCAGTTGGAGCGCTCCAGGCCATACGCCGCTGAACAAGGCGCTTGCGCTTTTCTAATAGGAATGTAGGGGAGTTGATTCAACATGATTGTAGTAAAGGGTATACAGAGCACGAGGATGACAAAGTCCAGTAAGAAATTCCGGGTAAAAAATGCGATGATTGGTTGGTCATTTATTGCCATTGCAGTGATAATGATTTGTTTGTTTTATTTTTACCCAATGATTCAGGCATTGATCCTATCTTTTCAATCAGGTATGGGGGCAAATCTGCATTTTATCGGTTTTGACAATTACATCCGTCTTTTTAAGGATCCAATATTTCTTACCACCGTTAAAAATACAGTAATTTATTTGTTGATCCAAGTGCCTGTTATGATAATTCTTGCTTTGTTCTTGTCGGTTTTATTGAATAATAAAATGCTAAAGTTAAAAGGTGTCTTTCGTACAGCTATCTTTTTACCGTGTGTAACTTCTCTCGTAGCCTATTCTGTTATATTTAAGTATTTATTCGCCCAGGATGGCATTATAAACAACATGCTGATAAACCTTTCATTGATTTCGGAACCTATCCAGTGGCTTACTGATCCCTTTTGGGCAAAAGTGACCATTATTGTTGCCATTACATGGCGCTGGACTGGCTATAACATGATATTCTTTCTATCAGCTCTCCAAAATGTGGATGAATCTATTTATGAAGCAGCAAAAATAGATGGTGCATCTTCTTTACAACAATTTTTTAAGATTACGATTCCAATGTTGAAACCCATCATTTTATTTACAACCATCACTTCCACAATTGGTACGCTCCAATTGTTCGACGAGGTTATGAATATAACGAAGGGCGGACCGGGAAATGCAACGATGACGATTTCACAGTATATCTATAATCTTTCGTTTAAATATACGCCTGATTTCGGTTATGCAGCCACTGTTTCGTATGCCATTGTTATTCTGATTGTTTTCTTTTCCATTATTCAGTTCAAAGTAGCGGGTGATAAAAATGAATAACTTCAAACGTGTATTCAGCTATCTCGTCCTTGTCCTTGCTTCGATTATTTCGGTATTTCCATTTATATGGATGATTGTCAGTTCAACGAATAAGTCAGTTGAGGTTACAAAGGGAAGATTGCTGCCGGGCAGTAACTTTATAGAAAACTTCCAAAATCTATTAGAAACAGCGAATCTCGGAACAGCATTATGGAATTCAGCGAAAATCTCGATTATCACGACTGTCCTTGCGATGTTAATCGCCTCATTAGCAGGCTATGGGTTTGAAATTTATAAAAGCAAGGCCAAGGATATCGTGTTTAACATCCTATTATTGTCGATGATGATTCCATTTGCGGCTTTAATGGTACCATTGTTTCGCATGTTTGGAACCGTTGCACAAACATTTCCGCTAATAGGTATTGATACACTTACTGCCGTTATTTTGCCGACAGTTACAACTGCATTTTTAATCTTTTTCTTTCGACAAAGTACAAAGATGTTCTCAAAAGATATTCTGGAAGCAGGTCGGATTGATGGACTAACAGAATTAGGCGTTTTTTTTAGAGTTTATGTGCCAACGATGAAAACGACCTATGCAGCAGCAGCCATCATTACTTTCATGGCAAGCTGGAATAACTATTTATGGCCGCTGGTTGTCCTTCAATCTCCCGAAAAGCAAACGATTCCGTTATTAATCTCTAACCTTGGATCGAGTTATGCACCAGATTATGGAATGATCATGACTGCCATTGTGATTGCAACCCTGCCGGCAGCACTTATTTTCTTCATTATGCAAAAGCATTTCGTTGCGGGTATGATGGGATCGGTAAAATAACGAGTTGATAAAAAGTAGAATGAAAGGTGATACAGAATGACAAAGATTCCGAGTATAAACTGGCTTTCAGATGTTAAGGTGTATGCGGTTAATCGTCTTCCTGCCCATTCAGATCATTGTTACTATGAAACGATGGCGGAAGCGAAAAGTGGTTCACCTATGTCGATGAGACATAAGCTGAACGGAAGCTGGAAATTTAACTATGCCGTAAACCCTGCTGCCCGCCCGGAACATTTTTATCAGCTCGATTTTGATTGTTCAAGCTGGGGTGATATTACGGTACCTGGGCATATTCAGCTCCAGGGATATGGAAAACCACAGTATGTGAATACGATGTACCCGTGGGATGGGCATAATGATATACGGCCGCCGGAAATTCCAATGGATGATAACCCTGTTGGGAGCTATGTCAAGTATTTTCATGTCCCGGATAAGATACAAAACAAACCAGTGTATATTTCTTTCCAAGGAGTCGAGTCTGCCTTTTTTGTATGGTTAAACGGAGAATTCATTGGCTACAGTGAGGATTCGTTTACCCCAGCGGAGTTTGAGCTTAGTCCTTTTATAAAAGCTGGCGAAAATAAGCTGGCAGTAGAAGTTTATCAGCGCAGCACCGGCAGCTGGCTGGAGGATCAAGATTTTTGGCGGTTTTCAGGGATTTTTCGGGATGTATACCTATATACAGTTCCGGAGATTCATGTCTCTGATCTTCATGTCCGACCGGAGTTGGATTCTACCTATACAAAGGGAACGATATCCGCAGACCTTACATTTTTGAATCCTATCACAACTCCAATCAAAATAGCGGCTGAGCTGTACGATGCCGATGGCAGCTTGGTATTAAAAAAAGACGAAGTACTGGCGAAAGACAAAACCTTCATTTCAATGGAGGTAGACAAACCCAACTTATGGAGTGCCGAAAACCCTTATTTATACCAGTTGTTTATTCAGATAGCTGATGAGAATGGAAGATTGATAGAGGTTATTCCGCAGAAAGTTGGTTTTAGAAGGTTTGAACTTATCAATAAAATCATGCACCTGAATGGGAAACGGATCGTCTTTAAAGGGGTGAACCGGCACGAATTTAATTGTCGCAAGGGAAGGGCTATTACGAAGGAAGATATGCTGTGGGATATAAGGACCCTTAAGCAGAATAACATTAACGCTGTCCGGACCTCTCATTACCCGAACCAAAGCCTTTGGTACGAGTTATGCGATGAATATGGTATCTATGTGATGGACGAAATGAACTTGGAAACACATGGATCTTGGCAAAAGATGGGTGCGGTCGAACCGTCCTGGAATATTCCGGGAAATAAGCTGGAATGGCAGGACATTGTGATGGATCGGGCTATTTCAATGTTTGAGCGGGACAAAAATCACCCATCTATATTAATTTGGTCCTGTGGGAATGAATCCTACGCAGGAGAAGTGATTCTAAATGTCTCCAACTATTTCAGGAAGGTAGATCCCAGCCGGCTTGTTCACTATGAAGGGGTGTTCCATAACCGTGACTATAACGACACCAGCGATATGGAAAGCCGGATGTATGCAAAACCTGCGGATATTGAGAACTATTTAACGGAAAAACCGGAAAAACCGTATATTAGCTGCGAGTACATGCATGCGATGGGGAATTCGCTCGGAGGCATGTACAAATATACGGAGTTAGAAAATAAGTACCCTATGTATCAGGGTGGCTTTATTTGGGACTATATCGACCAGTCCATTATGAAAAAGGATCGTTACGGAAAGGAATTTTTGGCTTATGGCGGCGATTTCGGTGATCGGCCGACAGATTACGGTTTCTGTACGAATGGCATTGTCTATGCCAATCGGGAGCTGTCGCCAAAGATGCAGGAAGTCAAGTATCTATATCAGAATTTTAAGCTGCTTCCCGACCGGGATGGGGTCACGATTAAGAACGAAAGTCTTTTCTCGAATACCTCTGATTACAATCTTGAATATATCTTATTCCGCGAAGGGAAGGA
Source organism: Bacillus renqingensis (assembly GCF_016464375.1). Lineage (GTDB taxonomy): Bacteria > Bacillota > Bacilli > Bacillales > Cytobacillaceae > Neobacillus > Neobacillus renqingensis. Next base: position 26,644 of record NZ_JADDIU010000044.1, on the reverse strand, counting down.
GTTGTATCGAGAAGAACGACAGGTAGCTGTTGGACCGCAAAGTGAGGGCAGAGTAGAATTTAGCTGGCCGGCTGGTTTACTAAACGTTTCTGCAGAGTATTGTATTCATACTTCACTTCAGTTGAAGAAACAGACTCTTTGGGCAGATGCAGGTCATGAGATTGCGTTTGGGCAGTTTGTGTTGAAGGTGGGTGCAAAAGAGGAGCTGCCCCCTGTTTTTGGCGAACTGAGGGTTGTTCATGGAGATGTGAATATCGGGGTCCATGGCCATGACTTCACCATTATGTTTTCAAAACAAGCCGCTAGCTTAATCTCTGTGAATTATGCAGGGAGAGAGATGATTACCGAGCCCCCTGCCCCATTGTTTTGGAGGGCAACGACTGACAATGATCGAGGTTTTTCACAAGATTTCGATTCAGGTCTTTGGTATGCCGCTAGCCTAGCACGTAAATGTGTTGGAATCGATGTTAAGGAAGAAAAGGGGCTAGTAACGATCGGCTATACGTACAAATTTTTAATAAGTGAAGAGGTCAAGGTAAAGGTGGGCTATACTGTCTATCCTAATGGAAGTATTCGAGTTCGTTCGGTTTATTACGGGGCGGCTAACCTGCCGCAACTGCCGACATTTGCGGTGTCCTTCAAGCTCCCGGCAGATTATGATCAACTTGACTGGTATGCCATGGGGCCGGAAGAGAATTACTCCGACCGTTGTGAGGGTGCAAGACTGGGAATTTTTAAAAACCAAGTATCCGATAATGTCTCCGGTTATGTGATGCCGCAGGAATCGGGCAACCGCACCGGAGTCCGCCGTGTAAGTATCACGAATCTAGAAGGACAGGGAATCACCATTTCCTCCGTTGATAGTCCGCTGGAGTGTACGATTTCTCCTTATACGGCATTTGAGCTTGAGCATGCCAAGCATCATTATGAACTGCCAAATGTTCACTACACGGTTGTGACAGTGGCAGGTAAGCAAATGGGTGTAGGCGGAGATGACAGCTGGGGAGCTCCGGTTCATGACGAACATCTTATTCAGGCGGACCAAGATATGGAGTTTGAATTTATCATTCAACGAGTATGATGGTTGGATTACGGATATAGAACAACATTTTTAAAAAATAAAGAGTCTGAACGCTATCAGACTCTTTATTTTAAAGGATATTTTATTATCGTTTCCATCAATAGAATTTGACAGATAAGAATTTCCGGTTCGTGGAGTATTTAAAGCTCCTATTTAAGGGGGTGATGATAATGATCTAGGTTAATAGGATATCTGTATGTATGACTGCAGTTAAGGATTATAAAGAACGTACATCATCCATTTAGAGTTTACATCTGCTTCCATTGCTGTGATAAGAGTTGGTAAAATTTTTGTCATTCTACTATTGAAAAAACAAAATTGATTCGAGGAAGTATAAAGATATTGGTCAGTTTACCGTAAAAGGGAAGATTCCTAATAGTCCAGTTAAAGCTTTTGCGCATGTACAGGTAACGAAACCTGCTTTACAAAATTTAGCGTTAAGACAAGCTACTAACGAATTTCCAAAGGCAAGTGCGTCCTTTACAGGGAAATATGACAGTATAGACAACATTAACGATGGAGTTATTTCTAGTGCACGCTGGACAAATTGGGATCCAAACAATTGGAGGCAAGAGGATTGGGTAGCCATTGAATTTCAAAAGGAAGAAACCATTTCTAAGATAGATTTCCATTTTTATGATGACGGTGGTGGTACGAGACCAGCTGAATCATTAAAATTACAATATTGGGACGGAAATGGCTGGAAGGATATTAAAGGGTCACAAACCGATGTTTCAGAAAAAAAGGTGATTAATCTTCAATTTGAGCCAGTCTTTACTTCTAAAATACGAGCCGTGATGAAGGCCATGCCACGTACATGTATTGCCATTTCTGAACTGATGGTCTGGGGGATAGGGGCGAAGCCGGTGCCAAGTATTGGTGAGGATTCCACACTTAAAGGAATTCTAATCAATGGGAAGCCTATCAAAAAATTTAAGGCAGATTTATTAACCTATGTCTTTGACGTAAAAGGTCGGGCTAAAAAAGACTTGAAGGTAGAAGCAGAGGCAAACGATATATTTGCCAAGATTCAAATTAAAATGCCCGATTCCATCCCGGGAAAGGCAACGATTATCGTAACCTCCGAAGACGGAAAACACAGCCAAACATATAGTATTGATTTTGTTAAGAAGAGATAATGATTTTAGAGATTTTATTTACATGTTATAAATTCAAAGAAAAATTAATTGGATAGGGGGTTACAACACCTCCTGTCTTCCTGAGGAAATTGTAAACTAACACCGTAACGACATTGAATAGCAGGGTGATATTCATGCTTATATATGTAAATCAAGATAGTCAGCAATTCCATTTAACAAATGGCCAGGTCAGCTATATTTTCCACGTTATGAAGAATGGTCAGTTAGGTCATCTTTATTATGGAAAGGCCTTACGACACAGGACAGATTTTTCTCATCTCCAAATATATGATGTTCCGACAGCAGCCAGTTGTCATGTTTATGAAGATGATCCAGCTTTTAGCTTGGAAACATTGCGTCAAGAATATCCTGCATATGGAAATTCGGATTTCCGTGAACCTGCGATTGGTGTGAGGAAGAGAAATAGCAGTCATATACCAGATTTTAAATATAAATCGTTTAGGGTACTTGAAGGGAAACCCCGTCTTGATTACCTGCCGGCAACCTATGCAGAGGACAACCAGAAAGCTAGTACGCTGCAAATCATCCTAAAGGATAAATACCTTCAAGCGGAACTAACGTTAAATTATAGTATTTTTCGTGATCTACCTGTTATAACCAGAAGTGCCTCTGTTAAAAACAATGGTCCATTAAACTTAGTGATAGATCGATTAATGGGGGCATCAATCGACTTTCCGGACAAAGAGTTTCTTTTTATCCATTTGGCAGGTGCATGGTCAAGAGAACGGCACGTGAAAGAAAGAATACTAGAATCCGGAACCCAGTCGATTTCAAGTTTACGGGGGGCAAGTTCACATCACCTTAATCCCTTTCTTGCTTTAAAACGGCCCAATACTACGGAGCATTCGGGAGAGGTTTATGGTTTTAATTTTGTTTATAGCAGCAATTTTATAATGCAGGTGGAGGTTGACCATTATGATACAGCGCGGGTAATGGTTGGAATCCATCCGTTTGGCTTTAGTTGGAATCTGAAGACTGAGGAATCTTTTCAAACTCCAGAAGTGGTAATGGTTTACTCGGATCAAGGTTTAAACGGAATGAGCCAGTCTTTTCATACTCTTTATCGTGACCATCTGATTCCAAGCCGATGGAAAAAAGAAGAACGTCCCATTCTGATTAATAACTGGGAAGCCACCTATTTTGATTTTAACGAAGAGAAGCTTGTGAATATTGCTGAATCTGCAAGGGAATTGGGAATTGAATTGTTTGTCCTGGATGATGGCTGGTTTGGAAAGAGAAACAATGATACCTCATCCCTTGGTGATTGGCAGGTAGATGAAAATAAACTGCCGAATGGGTTAGAGAGTTTAGCAAAGAAAATATCCGATATGGGGATGGAATTTGGTCTGTGGTTTGAACCGGAAATGATTAGTCCCGATAGCGAATTATTTAGAGAACATCCTGATTGGGCTGTAGGGATGTCGGGACAGCCGTATACCCTTGGACGCAACCAACTTGTACTTGATTTTTCAAGACCTGAAATTGTTGATTACATCTATCAAAAAATGGCTGATATTATTCGCAAGACTAATCTATCTTACATTAAATGGGATATGAATCGAAATATAACTGAGCCGTTCTCTCAAAAACTTGAGCCTAATCGGCAGGGTGAATTTTTCCATCGATATATTTTAGGAGTTTATTATCTATACGGCCGTTTAACAAAGGAGTTCCCAAATGTGATGTTTGAATCATGTGCCGGCGGTGGAGGGCGATTTGATCCTGGAATGATGTATTATGCACCGCAGGCTTGGACAAGTGATGATACAGATGCTATTGAAAGATTAAAAATCCAATATGGAACATCCTTTGCCTATCCGATTTATAGTATGGGTTCCCATGTCGCGGCGGTTCCAAATCATCAAACAATGCGGACTACACCTTTGTCAACTCGGGCAAACACAGCCTATTTTGGAATATTTGGCTATGAATTAGACCCTTTGCTGTTGTCTGAGGTGGAGCGAATCGAGATTAAGAAACAGGTTGCATTTTATAAGCAGCATCGCGGTTTAATTCGTGATGGACAATTTTATAGGCTGCTAAGTCCTTTTTCAGGCAATGAAACAGCTTGGATGGTTGTTAGTCAAGACCGTACTGAAGTACTTGTTGGCTGGTATAAGGTATTAGCGACGCCAAATTCTCTTAAGCACCAAACTTTAAGATTAACGGGTTTAGATGAATCATTGGTATATAAGGCAGAAGGCGGGGGGCGAACCTATTATGGTGACGAATTAATGCAAGTGGGTCTCCCGCTTCCAACCGAATTTAATGGAGTCAACAGCGGAAATGCCACACGCAGTGGTGACTTTCAGTCGAGAGTATTTTATTTGAACAGTATCAACCGGTAAAAAGTGGTGTCAGGCACCATGTGAATTTTTCACATGGTGCCTGACACCACTTTTTAGTAAAATTTAAGTAAAATAATTGATTTCCTTTTACTAGTGGTAGTAAAATTGAAGAATGAAAGGGATTACAGTATTTTAAGACTAATGATAGGGGGATTCTGCCATGAACGTTAAAACATTGAACAAAGTCTTTTTGGAGGTATTTCATGTTTTACCTAAACAAGCCTTCTTTGCTCCGGGCCGGATTAATTTAATCGGGGAACATACGGATTACAACGGCGGCCATGTATTTCCATGTGCTATTACGTATGGCACCTATGCGGTAGCGAGAAAGCGGGAGGACCAGCTTGTCCGCCTCTATTCAAAGAACTTTCCTGAAACGGGAGTTATCGAATTTAACTTAAATCAACTAGATTATGATCAAGAACATGTATGGGCCAATTATCCAAAAGGAATGATCCGCTACATTATGGAGGCAGGATTTAACATTCCAACAGGATTTGATTGTGCTATCGAAGGAAATATACCAAATGGTGCGGGGCTATCCTCTTCGGCCTCGATCGAACTGTTGACAGGCGTGCTCGTTAATGGCCTATTTCAGTTAGATGTTCCCCGGCTTGATTTAATCAAAATTGGTAAGCGGGTGGAAAATGAATTCATCGGTGTCAACAGCGGAATCATGGACCAATTTGCCGTTGGTATGGGCAAGAAGGATGCTGGAATATTATTGGATTGCCAGACGCTAAAGTATGAGTACGCCCCTATTCAGCTAGAAAACCACAAAATTATCATAATGAATACGAACAAGCGGAGGGAGTTAGCAGATTCCAAGTACAACGAGCGCAGAAGTGAATGTGAAGAAGCGCTCGAACAGCTGCAGCAAGACCTTCCGATTGAAGCGCTTGGGCAGCTTTCGGAAAAACAATTTGACGAACATCAGCATGTAATTTCAAATGAGACCGTTCGTAAACGGGCGAAACATGCAGTATATGAAAATATTAGAACCTTGAAGGCACTTGACGAGTTAAAGGCAGGGAATCTTGCAGCATTTGGGCAATTGATGAACCAATCCCATATTTCTTTACGTGATGATTATGAAGTAACGGGAGTAGAGCTTGATAGTTTAGTAGAAGCGGCTTGGAATCAGCCGGGAGTCCTCGGTGCCAGAATGACGGGGGCAGGCTTTGGCGGCTGTGCGATTGCCATAGTCGAGAATAACGAGGTGGATCACTTTATTGCCCATGTTGGTGCGGCTTACCTTGATAAAATTGGCTATGCGGCCGATTTCTATGTTGCCAGCATCGGTGATGGGGCGAAAGAAATCGAATTGGATGCAGTAAAATGACGGAAAGGGTGGCACCAATGATTGATCAATTAGTTCAACAGCTACTGAATCAGGCAATTGCAGCCGAATTGATCGATAAGGAGGATGAAATCTACACACGTAATCAAGTTTTGTTACTCCTTCACTTAACTGATTTTAAAAAAACAGAATCACCCAGTGAGGCCAACCCGGAAATTATCCCGGATTTACTCGGGCAAATCGTCGATTATGCTTGTAAACAGGCCTTTATTGAAGATATTTTTGATGAGCGGGAAATTTTTGCAAGTAAAATTATGAATTGTTTTATTGCCCGCCCGTCAACGGTTAATCGGCTTTTTTTCGAAAAATATCAGCACAGTCCGGAAGCAGCCACCGATTATTTTTATGCGTTAAGTAAAAATAGTAATTATATTCAGATGAAGCGGATTCGCAATAATATTGAGTATAAGGTGCCAACAGAGTACGGTGAGCTTGATATTACGATTAATCTATCAAAGCCGGAGAAGGATCCGAAGAATATTGCCCGTGAACGGGAGGCGAAGGCAGTCTCCTATCCGAAATGCCTGCTTTGTATTGAGAATGAGGGTTATGCCGGAAGGATTGGTCATCCGGCCCGCTCGAATCACCGAATGATTCGCGTAAATTTGTTAGGTCAAACTTGGTATTTGCAATATTCGCCATATGTGTACTATAACGAACATTGTATCGTATTATCTGAAAAGCATACTGACATGAAGATCAGTCCTGATTCGTTCCAGCGTTTATTGTCGTTTGTGGAGCAATTTCCGCATTACTTCCTTGGCTCAAATGCCGACCTGCCGATTGTCGGCGGTTCGATTCTGTCGCATGACCATTACCAGGGCGGGAATTATGAATTTGCGATGGCGAAGGCGGGGGAGGACTGGGCATTTGAAATGGCTGGGTTTCCCAATGTCCACTGCTCCGTAGTGAAATGGCCGCTGTCGGTGATTCGACTCCGTTCACAGGAGAGCGGTTCGCTTGTCGAAGCCGGCACACATATTTTACAAAGGTGGAAAAACTACAGTGATGAGTCGGTTGGAATTTTAGCTCGAACGGGTGCAATTCCGCATAACACAATAACACCGATTGCTCGTAAAAGAGGCGAATGGTTTGAATTGGATTTAGTTCTGCGCAACAATCGGACGAGCGAAGAGCATCCGCTCGGTATTTTCCATCCGCATGCCGATGTCCATCATATTAAGAAGGAAAATATCGGCTTAATTGAAGTTATGGGGCTGGCGGTTTTACCGGCTCGCTTGAAAAACGAACTTGCCGAAGTGGAAAATTATATCCTTGGTCGTGAAGCCAATGTGGCTGATTACCATCTCGAATGGGCGGAACAGCTGAAAATGCGTTATGGCTCCACTGCTACTGAAGAGAACATTGAAACGATTGTCCGGGAAGAGGTTGGAAAGAAATTTTTACGAGTATTAGAGGATGCCGGTGTGTTCAAACGCGATGAAGCAGGAAGAAATGCGTTTGAGCGGTTTATTAAAACACTATAATGGAAAAATAAACCAAAAATTGTCGATAGACGGTTGGAATTTGTAGTTAGGGCTGTGAATTTTGTAGATAAGGTATGAATTTTTGTAGATAGCATACGGAATTTTGTAGATAAGTCACTAATTTTTGTAGATAGGGCGAAATTTTATAGATAGTGTACGAAGCTTTGTAGCTAGGATACAGAATTTTGTAGCTAGGGTACGAATTTTTAAAAGATAGGCCCATCCATTTTGTAGATAGACCGAGAATGTTTGAAGAAAGGCCCTGAATTTACTAGATATGGGAGTGAAGAGAATGAAGATTACAGAAAAAGATTTTGGGCAGTATGATGGTCAGAGCGTTACTGAGTATACCTTGGTTAACGATGCTGGAATGACGGTATCCTGTTTGGATTTTGGCTGTGTCATTACTAAAATAATCGTTCCAGACCGCAATGGCAATTTCGAGAATGTGGTCCTCGGTTTTGACCGCTTAGAGGATTATTTAAAATGGTCGCCCTATTTTGGCGCCGTTGTTGGCCGTGTGGTGGGAAGGATTCAAGGTGCAAAGTTCGAATTGGATGGAAAAGAGTATACGCTCGCGGCAAACGAAGGGCCCAACCATCTTCATGGCGGCAGGAAAGGCTTTAACTCCGTGATTTGGCAGGCAAAACCGTTTAAAGCAGAGAACGCAATCGGGATAAAGTTTTTTTACCGCAGTCCGGATGGAGAAGAAGGCTACCCGGGGAACTTGGAAACGACGGTAACGTATCGTTTAAACAATGATAATGAATGGAACATTACCTATGAGGCAAAAACCGATCAAAAAACGCTGGTGAACTTAACGAACCATTCTTATTTTAATTTAAGCGGCAACAGTAAGCGAGACTGTTCTGAACACAAACTGCAGCTCGATAACAACCGCTTCTTAGAACTTGGCGCCGATCTGATTCCAACTGGAAGGCTTCTTGATGCTGCAGATACGCCATTTGATTTCCGAAATGGGAGAAAAATAAAAGACGGAATTCAATCGAACCATCCGCAAAATATCCTTGTCGGAAATGGGTATGATCACCCGATCGTTTTTTCAAAAAAGGGCCAAAATACGATCGCCTTAAGTGATGAAGAGAGCGGCAGAGAGCTTACTGTTACGACAGATCAGCCGTGTGTCGTTCTCTATACATCCAATCAATTAGCAGGGCCTTTTTCCATTTCAGGTGTTAAGGCAAGAAATTATTTGGGCGTGTGCCTGGAAACGCAAGGGTTTCCTGATGCCATTCATCATCCTGAATTTCCTTCCGTGGTGTTAAGTCCGGAGGATGTCTATTATCAGGAAACGAGCTATCGTTTCTCTGTCAAGTAATAAGGAGATTTCAATTATGGCTACGATTAAAGATATTGCAAAAAAAGCAGGTGTATCTATTGCCACCGTGTCACGGGTGTTAAATTATGATACGACCCTATCGGTCAGCGATGAAACGAAAAAGAGAATCTTTGAAGTGGCAGAGGAACTGGACTATAAGAAGAAGACGGGCCGTAAACAAGCATCCGGGAAAATGGCGCTAGTCCATTGGTATTCCGAAAAAGAAGAATTAGCAGACCTATACTATATGTCCATTCGGCTTGGAGTGGAGAATCGCTGCCAGGAGCACGGGATTCAAGTGATCAGATGTTTTCAAGACCACTATGAAGACTTAAAGCAGGAAGAACTTCAAGGTCTAATCGCCATTGGAAAATTTAGCAGCAAGCAAGTGAAAGAGCTGCACTCCGTCTGTAAAAATATTGTCTTTGTCGACTCAAGTCCCGATGAGGATCGATTTGATTCCGTGGTGATTGACTTTGAGAAGGCAACGGAAAAGGTTCTTACCCATTTATTAGAAAAAGGTCATCAGCAAATTGGCTATATTGGCGGGAGAGAGATTTTTAAAGATCAAACGTCGATAATTGAAGACCCAAGGGAGCGGGCCTTTACGCATTATTTAACCGAAAAAGGGCTGTTTGAGGAATCATTTTTATATACGGGAAGCTTTTCTGTCGATGACGGGTATTCTCTTATGAAAAAAGCGATCCGGGAATGCAAAGAAAACCTGCCAACGGCCTTTTTTGCCGGAAGTGACTCGTTAGCCATTGGTGCGCTTAAGGCACTGCTGGAAGAAGGAATTTTAGTCCCCGAACGAGTGAACCTTATCGGGGTAAACGATATCAGTGTCTCGAAATACATTTTTCCGGCGTTAAGCACAGTAAAGGTCCATACAGAACTTATGGGAGAAACTGCTGTTGATACACTGTTGGAAAGAATTGGCGGCAGGACAACCGCCAAAACCATCTTCATTGCTACAGAACTCGTCATCCGCGACAGCAGTTTTTAAACTTACGGGGCTGTCCAAAAAGGGCAAATCCTATAAAAATAAAAAATTAAGAATGCTGTTATATCAACATTTTTGAACAGAAAAAGGGGCGTCCAAGAGTCGAAAAATCGACTTTTTGGACAGCCCCTTTTTGTTATGGTGCCTGGCACCAATTTTAAAAAAAGTACTTCCCTTTTTCCGGAGGAGGGCTTATAATTCAAAGTGTACTATGAATCATAGTACACTTAATACAGATTGGGGGTCCGTTATGTTTGAGCTGGACATGAGGAGCCGTAAACCGATTTATGAACAACTGGTCGATAAGATGAAGGAGCTAATCATGAATGAGGTGTTGAAGCCTGATCAACAGGTGCCGTCTGTCCGAACATTGGCGGTAACGCTGACCATCAATCCGAATACGATTCAAAAGGCTTACCGGGAACTAGAGAACCAAGGGTTTATCTATTCCATTAAAGGAAAAGGAAGCTTTGTCAATCCCAATCATAAACTAAAGGATTTAGAAAAAATAAAAACGGTAAAGCAGGAGCTTGAAAGGCTCATTTTAGAGGCGCTCTTCCTTGGAATCACGGCAAATGAACTGATTCAATTGATCCAAGATTTAGATGCGGCAAAAGGAGGGAGGGAATCAAATGATTGAAATGAAACATGTCCACAAGCAATTTGACCGGCTTCAAGCGCTGGAAAACGTCAACCTATCGATTCAAAAAGGCTCGATTTACGGACTAATTGGCTCAAACGGTGCAGGAAAAACAACCTTAATCAAGCTGCTTGCAGGCATATACCGGCAGGATCAGGGTGACATCTTGGTAGACGGCACCCCGGTTTATGAAAATATTAGCCTGAAGCAAAAAATTTTTTACATACCGGATCAACCATTTGTCTTTTCGCATTATACAACGACACAAATGGCCTATTTCTATAAGAGCTGTTATCCAAGCTGGAGTGAGGAACGTTTCGAAAAGCTTGCCCAGCTGTTTGAGGTTCATTTAAAGAAAAAAATCCAGACTTTTTCAAAAGGCTGGCAGCGGCAGATTGCGTTCATCTTGGCCCTGTCCGCCAACCCTGAGATTCTCATCCTCGATGAGCCGCTGGACGGCCTCGATCCTGTCGTAAGGGAGAAGGTAAAGAATCTGCTCATCCATGATGTTGCCCAAAGAGAGATGACGATTTTGATTTCATCCCATAACCTCCGTGAGATTGAAGATATTTGTGATCATATCGGCATCATCCATAAAGGAACACTCATTTTGGAAAAAGAACTGGATGAACTGAAAAGCGACATCCATAAGGTGCAGGTTGCCTATCGGGATAGTGTACCAAACAAATTGATAAAGACCCTTAAACCGCTTCACAGCGAAAAACGGGGAAGCGTCAGCCTTTTCATTGTCAGAGGGGAAGAGGACTTGATAGCCAAACAAATCCGTGAGACAAATCCTGTCATTTTTGACTTACTCCCGCTTACACTCGAGGAAATCTTTATTTACGAAATGGGGGATATCGGCTATGCCATCAAAAATGTCTTGGTTTAACAAAGAAATGATCAGACACATTGCCAGAAGCAGCGGTTGGATCTCGATTGTTTATTTTCTCGGTTTGCTGTTTATCCTGCCAATAGCCATGTTGATGATGTACTCGAATGAACATTTTCCTGATTACGAAGGGCACAACTTCCTTTTTCAGCTTAACTTTGAGTTTCAACTTGGTTTGCTGGTGATTGTACCGGTGATTCTGGCGGTGTTTCTATTCCGCTTCCTTCACGTAAAGCAAGCGTCTGACCTTATGCATAGCCTGCCTTTAAAACGGGAGAAGATTTTTCATCATTATGTGCTGACAGGAATGGTGTTCTTAATCGCGCCAGTCGTCGTTATCACGCTAATCATTATGATCTTGCATTCCATCTTAGACTTTGGCCGATTGTTTACCCTGGAGGACTTATTTCACTGGGCTGGTACGACCACCGTCATTGCACTCATTTTATATACCGCAAGTGTAATGATTGCGATGGTAACGGGAATATCAGCGGTTCATGCCATTCTATCGTATATTTTTCTGTTTTTTCCTTTTGGGTTTGTACTTTTGTTGTTTAATAACTTGAAAATATTGTTTTATGGCTTCCCAAGTGATTTTTTCTTGGATCAACAGCTGGAAAAAATGTCACCGATCACCTATGCGGCTACTCTAAACGGCAGGGGATTTCACTGGAATGATGCTGCTTTGTTTCTTATCATTTCCGTGGTTTTCTATGCCGCGGCCCTGCTTATTTATAAAAAAAGGAAGGTGGAACAGGCCTCAGAAGCAATTGCGTTTCCAAAACTGCGTTCGGTTTTTAAATACGGCGTTACGTTTTGTACGATGATTCTCGGCGGGACCTATTTCAGTGGTGTTTCCGATCATAATCTTGCCTGGACAATATTCGGTTATGTGATTGGGACTATATTCGGCTATTTTATCGCTGAAATGGTGCTGCAAAAAACATGGCGCGTCTTTGGGCGTGTGAAAGGCTTAGCGGTCTATGCCGCAATAGTTATCGTCCTTGTCCTTGGAGTCAAAACGCTTGGAATCTATGATAACAGGCTCCCGGATGTAGCAGATATCCGCAGTGTACAGCTGACTAATGATCCTAGACTTTATCTGAATCATAGTGAGAAGGATGAGGATTATAATCGGATGAAGCCGATGAAGGAAAAGGCAAATATCGCGGCCGTCCAGAGAATGCACCGGCAGATTCTTGCCGATCGCAATTTGAAGCATCGGAAACATGAACCATTGACCGATTTCTATATTCACTATGAATTGAAAAATGGCAGCTCGCTGACTCGTGAGTATAGTGTAAATGAGCGGCTTTACGATGATTTTTTTAAGCCTATCTATGAATCAGAAGAATACAAGCTGGCGGCAAAATCAATTTTTAAAGTGAAAGAAAACAAAATTAAGACCATCAATATCAGCGCTTATGGACCGTTAAATAAAAAGCTCCTGCTATCCGATCCGGAGGAAATAAAAGAAGCCCTTTCAGCGCTAAGAAAAGATATGCTGGCAGAAAGCTATCAGGATAGCGTTTATTACCACGATCGCGGTTCGATGATTGAAATTTTTATGGGAGATGGTCAGGTTGTCGATGCTGGTGAATTCAATCCCGGCTATCATCATTTTAGCAAGTGGCTAAAGAAGAAGAATTTATTAAACAGGGCAGCCGTTACTGCTGAGGATTTTTCGCATGCATTGATTGTGAAAGTCGATCTTGCCAATAAGGGTGATATGGATCCTAGTAAGAAGGAGTTAGAGAGCAAAGAGGGTTCATTGGTTATTCGCGATAAACGTCAGATGGGGCAGGTTCTCGATCAGGCATCAGCATCTGTTGATAAAGAGTACAAGGTGATCTTTTACTATAAAATTGATGATTCTTATGAAATCATGTCTTTCGATGAGGATCATGCGCCAGATTTTGTCAAGAAGCATTTTTTAAATAGATAGATGGTTAAAGGGGGGTGACGACCTGGTTACACGTGATTTCGATCAGTTATATGTAATGTATTCGCAGCGAATGCTTTATATCGCTTATCAATATACAAGGGATTCCTTCCATGCGGAGGATGTCGTCCAGGAGGCATTTTTGAAAGCTTATAAAAAAATAGATTCAGTGGATGATCCAACAAAATTGGGTGCCTGGCTGGCGGCGATTACGGCGAGAACGGCGATTGACTTTCTAAGAATGGAGAAACGAAAAGGTTGTATCCTTCTTGATTCACAAGTATTAGAGCCGCTGGCGGGGGCTGCCGGAAACGAGACGAATACCGAGGAAGAAGTATACGTTCGCCTCTTCCAAGAGGAAGTGGATCGAACAATGGAGACCCTTTCCGTTGAATCCCAGCAAGTCCTTATCTTGAAAATTCAATACGGCTTGAAGGAAGCAGAAATCGCCAGTCTCCTCAACTTAAAGTCGGGAACAGTCAAAACCAGACTCTACCGCGCACGAAAACAACTAAAACGATGCCTGACACCAACGGGATAATATGCGTTGGTGCCGGAGCTAGACTATGTGAATTTTTCACATGGTGCCTGACACCAATCAGGGTCAGGATGAGATATAGTTTCCGCCGTTTACGTGGAGTGTTTCGCCGGTGACGTATTGTGAGTCATGGCTTGCTAGGTAGACGTAGGCGGGGGCTAGTTCAAAGGGCTGTCCTGCTCGTTTCATTGGCGTGTCTGTTCCAAGCCTTGCAGCTCGTTCCGCTGGGAAGGTGGCTGGGATGAGCGGCGTCCAGATAGGACCTGGTGCTACGGCATTGACGCGGATTCCTTGATCAACGACGGAAAGGGCGAAGGAACGGGTAAAGGAAACAATTGCCCCTTTCGTAGCTGAATAATCCATTAAAGTCTTTTCGCCGCGGTAGGCTGTAATCGATGCGGTATTGATGATGGCGCTGCCTTGTTTCAAATGAGGCAAGGCGGCCTGTGCCATAAAGAAATAGGCAAAAATATTAGTTGCAAATGTATTCACAAGCTGCTCTTCGGAAATATCAGTCAAATTGTCTTGAGGGTACTGTACCGCCTCATTATTCACAAGAATATCCAATTTACCAAATTCCTGGACGGTTTGTTCTACCACTTTGGTGCAGTTTTCCTTAAAACGAAGGTCTGTTGGAATAAGCAAACATCGTCTCCCGATTTGCTCTACACGTGCCTTCGTTTCTTCTGCATCCGGCTGTTCATAAAGATAGGCAATGGCGATATCGGCACCTTCTTTAGCAAAAGCAACCGCCACGGCACGACCAATCCCACTATCCCCGCCGGTAATGATCGCGACTTTATCCTCCAATTTTTTGGCGCCTAAATAGGCTGGATTTTCGAATATAGGCTTGGGATTCATTAAATATTCCAATCCAGGCTGCTGATTTTGATGCTGCGGAGGAAAGGAAATGGGTTGTTCCTCGCACTTTGTTTCCTTACTATAATAAGGATACAGCGGATAATCCTTCATTTTTACTCACTCCAAACCAATGATATAATGCCTAAGCCATTGTATGTTTCAGCGGCTTTTTCAGTGACAAAAGTCTTTTTCTAAAAATCACCCAGCCATCCATTTACTTTTCCCATACTCTCGTTTTTCTCCAATATGTATAATAAAAAAAGAAGCCGACAATAAACAGCAGGACGAGATAAATACTATATTTTGAAATATAGGTGCTTACCAGCATCCAATGTTCCCCCAACCCCCTTCCTAATGTAATAAATGTAAGGCACCAGACAAAGGCCCCTAAATAGGCAAACAGTGCAAATTTTTTATAGTGATAGCCGTTAATACCGGACAGATAGGCAACAATATGCCGGACTCCAGGAATGAAATAGCCGAACAATAGAAGGAATGGACCAAATTTGCTAAATAATCTTTTCGTTCGTGCGATTCTCACTTCAGTCATGTGAAGTTTAGGGCCAAATCTCTTTAAAAACGGCATCCCTAATTTAATTCCTAAAAGGTAGCTCAAGGTAATTCCGCAAAATGCCCCGGAAAATGAACAGAGGAGAGACGGGAAGAAAGTCATTCTCCCTTGAAAAACGTTATAACCTACATAGGTAAGGAGAAGCTCATCAGGGATTGGCAGCCCTACAATACCTCCTACTAACGCAATAAAAATTCCAAAGTATCCATAATGCTCAATGAGGCCGCTCAAATGCTGCATAGATTTACACTTCCTAATAAATAAGCTGTTTCATAGGTTTAGTTTAAACCATTTCATCAAGTTCATGTAAATAAGGTGCCTGACACCAAAAGGGTTTTGATATTGGATGAAGAATGAATTAACCCCAAAAGGAGACGAACAGATGAAAAAGTGGATTCATCAATTGATTGTAATATTATTGGATAATGCTATAAAGTATACGAAGGAAGGCGGAAATTTTCTACTTTCCTGCGGGCAAAGCCATTCTTCAATTTTTCTGGCGGTAAAAGATAACGGCATGGGGATTCCGGAACAGGATATTATAATAGTGTGAAATGGAGGGAGTGTCAGGATGAATTTTGCATTTGATCATCTAGTCTTTTTTTCTAACAAGCCGGAGGAAACGATTCTTCCGTTAAAAAATAAGGGGATTCACACTGTTCATGGCGGACGTCATGAACACTGGGGGACATATAACTCGCTTGCCTACTTTGGCTTAAGTTATATTGAATTTCTTGGGATTGAAAGACTTTCGCTTGCTGAACAGGAGAAGGAGAACAGGCTGGTTACGCAAATTGTGGAGCAGTTAGCAAAAAAACATCGGGAAGGGCCCGCTAAGATTGCCATTCGAACAAATGATTTGTCAGAATTAGCGGAAAAGTTCAAAGCAGAGGGTTTTACGGTCTATGGTCCGCTTCCTGGCGAAAGGGTTCTGGCAGATGGCGAGGTAATCAAATGGTCGCTCCTATTTCCTGAAAGTAATAATAGCGAGCTCTCATTGCCCTTCTTTATTCAATGGGAAAAAACAGATGAGGAAAGATTGGCAGAATTGAAGGAACAAGGTTTGATTGGGGCACATACAGCAGGGAATCCCAAATTGGCATCTGTCGGTTTTGTTGTTCATGACCTAGAGAAAACGCTTGATGAATGGGGAAAGCTGGTTAAGTTGCCCATTACAAAGGAGTATATGGACCAATCGTTCAATGCGCGATGCAAGAATGTAGAACTGTTAGGTACAGAGTTAGCGTTCTGTACGCCACTTGGTGAAGGCATTGCCCAAAATGTTTTACAGGAGAAAGGGGAAACTCCGTTTTTAGTGACATTGAAGGATACGCATCAACAGCAACAATTCGAAATGTTGAATGGCATCTGGAGATTCAATCCCTGATAGATGCCTTGACCCCGTTTTTACTAAAATGGTGGGGTTGTCCAAAAAGTCGATTTTTCGACTTTTGGACGCCCCTTTTTCTATGCATTCTTGATTTTTAATTTTATAGGATTTTCCTCTTTTGGACAGTCCCAGCTTTTTTGGACGTTAAGCAATTCTCCTTGTCTCGGGTTCTTCCAAAGATATGAATTTAGATGTTGTAAAATATCCAATAATAGTGTAAAATTACACTATAATTTGATTGAAATAAAATACATATTTTGAAGGGAGTACATTTCATGACGAAAAAGTTGAGGCAGTTGCTCTTATGGTTCGGGGTTGTTCCGTTTGTTCTTTCCATAGCATCATCCATTATCATGAACCTCGATACTGTAAATTTAATGATTGCTGCCATTCTTCCACTAATCATAGGTGGTGCTCTGGCTGGATATTTTGCTGCCAGGAAAGCAGTGGGGCAGGACAGCAGTGAATCGACTATGGCTGTTTTCCTTTTTCCGCTCGCCTATACGGCATTTTTATGGGCCGTTTTCATGCTGATTAGCGGCGGTTTTTATGGTGCTGATGCCTGGCTGTACTATAGTATTTTTCATATGGCGCTGGGGCCGCTCTATTTATTTGCGGTGTTTGCGGGAGAAGGAAGACTCTTTCTTTGGGCGCCGTTAGCTTATGAGCTGTCATTTGTTGCAGGGATTATTCTAGTAATATTCATTAGGAAGACCCGCCCGTCTCTTCATAAGAAACAGCTGGTCGCTATTTTAACAGTGTTTGTCCTTGCGATTGGAACAGGTTCAGCCGTACAATGGCACCGCAGTAAAACGGTTCTGCCATCCTATGGATTTGAATATGGCGGGGGATATTCAAGTACAGACTTAACCCCTTATGAAGTGACCAATCCGAAAAATAAACTACCAAAGCTTGATACAAAACCGAAATTTACTATTAAGAAATTAAATGAAATGCCAATTTTAGATGGAGCAGAGGCAGCCTTTCCGGTGTATTCCGCCTTTGCAAACGCCACGTATGAAAATATCGAGCAGGTTATGAAGAAAAAAGAGGTAGTCTCTTTTACCAATACTATCTATGCCTATGAACGCCTATTAGAGGGGGATATTGATATTTATTTTGGAGCGGAGCCTTCGAAAGAACAGCAGAAAATGGCCAAACAAGCAGGGAAAGAACTAGTTATGACGCCCATTGGGAAGGAAGCGTTTGTGTTCTTTGTGAATCCGAAAAATTCAGTGAATGATTTACAAGTTTCTGAGATTAAGGGCATCTACTCTGGTAACATTAAAAATTGGTCAAAGCTCGGCGGGAAGAATGACAGAATTATTGCCTTCCAGCGCCCCAAAAATTCAGGAAGCCAAACGCTTTTGGAAAAGATTATGGGGAACACGCCGATTATGGAACCGTTGAAAGAAGAGGTTCCAGAAGGGATGGGCGGCATTATTGAACAAGTGGCGGATTATCGCAATTACGATAATTCTATAGGATTTTCGTTCCGCTTCTTTGCCACTGGAATGAATCCGAACCCGGATATCAAACTGCTTGCCATCAATGGTATTGAACCAAGTCCGAAAAATATCGCAAACGGCAGCTATCCATTTACTGCCAACCTTTACGCCATCACGCTCAAGGATAACCATAAGCCAGCCATACAGCCATTTCTCAACTGGATGCAGAGCCCCCAAGGCCAAGAAATAGTAGAAAAGATAGGATACATCAGGGTGTCAGGCACCATGTGAATTTTTCACATGGTGCCTGACACCCTTAGATTTCGATTATGACTGGAAGAATCATTGGTTTTCTTTTGGTTCGGGTGAATAGGTATTGTCCGACGGATTTTTTTATGGCTTTTTTGATGACATTCCATTGGCGGATATTTTCTTCCTGTAGGTCGTTGACTGTTTTTTTTACGAGGTGGTTGACTTCTTTAAGCAGATCCTCGGAATCTTTGACATACACGAAGCCGCGGGTGATCGTATCAGGACCTTGAATAATTTTGCGGTCGTCTTTGCGCAGGGTAATGACAATTACCATCATTCCGTCTTCGGACAGCTGCTTCCGATCCCGCAGCACAATCTCCCCGACATCGCCAATTCCCATTCCGTCTACATAAATAACCCCCGAAGGAATCGAGCGGGTCTGTCGAGCAACCCCGTTTTCAATATCAACCACATCGCCATTTTTAATAATAAATGTATTTCCTTTTTTCACGCCCACGGATTCAGCTAACAAGCGGTGGTGATGGAGCATGCGATATTCACCGTGAATCGGAATAAAATAGGTTGGTTTCATTAATGTTAGCATCAGCTTTAAGTCTTCCTGATAGCCATGTCCCGAAACATGCATGCCGGTTGAACTGCCCGAACCGTAAATCACTCTGGCGCCAAGCTGAAATAATTGATCGATAATACGGGAAACATCGCGCTCATTCCCTGGTATTGGGGACGCCGCTAAAATAACGGTATCGCCGGGATAAATAGCCACATCCCGAAAATTTCCGTTGGCTAAACGGCTGAGAGCGGCCATTGGCTCACCTTGGCTGCCCGTGCAAAGAATCGCAACCTTTTCGGGAGCCAGTTTGTCCACATCTTTAGCATCAATCAGCATCCCCTCAGGAACATCTAAATAACCGCGCTCGATCGCAACGGAAACCACATTGACCATGCTGCGGCCAAGTAGCGCCAGCTTACGGTTCGTCTCTATACAGGCCCCGACTACCTGTTGGATGCGATTCACATTCGAGGCAAAGGTAGAGACAAAGATTTTCCCTTGTGCATGGATAAAGGCCTCTTCCAAATGATTGCCGACCATCTGCTCTGTTGGTGTCAGACCTTTTCGCTCGGCATTGGTACTTTCTGATATTAACGCAATAACGCCATTACTGCCGATTTGCGCCATTTTATGAATATCCGAATATTGGTTGTTCTCGGGTGTTAAATCAAATTTGAAATCCCCGGTATGAACCACTGTTCCTTCAGGGGTTTGAAAAACAATCCCAAGGCAATCGGGGATACTATGACTGACTCGGAAAAAGGTGACACCGATCTTCCCGAATTCAAGCCTCGATTCAGAATCAATCGTGATCAATTTTGTCTCCCGTTTGAGCCGATGCTCGTCCAATTTTAATTCGATTAATCCAAGTGTAAAGCGAGTCGCATAGATGGGCACGTTTAATTTTTTTAAAAAATAGGGAATACCGCCGATATGATCTTCGTGCCCGTGGGTAACAATCAAGGCGCGAATGTTATCCCGATTCTCCTCCAAATAGGTGATATCAGGGATAATTAAATCAATCCCTAACAAACTTTCATCTGGAAACATACCGCCGCAGTCGATAATCACAATATCGTCCTCATATTGAAGGACATACATGTTTTTACCGATTTCGTTGATGCCGCCTAAGGCGAAAATGGACAGGGTATTTTCATTGGTTCGCAAGTTCGTTTATCCTCCCAACCAGAATTTGATGGTTTAAGTATTCCCCTTTTTTGTCGATTCATTTATAAAAAAAGAAGCCTGGTATATAAACTGGTACCTATGTCAAGGACACTATAAAAAAAGAGATTAAGCAGCTAGAAGATGATTCCTATATTGAATAGGGGTCATCTTTTTTAAATTCCACTGATAGCGGTAATTGTTATAGTAAACCATATAATGATTTATTTTCGATTTTAATTCCTTCAAGTTTCTTGCCGATTGATATTCGACATCATCCTTCAGGTGGCCAAAGAATGACTCCTGAGGGGCAATATCCCAACAGTTACCTCTCCGTGACATAGACTGGCCCAAACTATATTTGTTTAATAACTTCTGGTAACGTGGGCTTGTGTAGTGGCTTCCCTAAACAAATTCATACATTTATAAAATGAGTATCATTTTTATTTTTGTTGTATATACTGTGTATATACTTTTTGATTCAGGGGTGATATAATGTATTCTGAGGAACATTTAGAAACCAAAATAAACCAAAGTAAAGGGGCTGACTACATGTCTACAGTTACTGCTCAAAAATGGGGAAACAGTTTGGGTATCCGTATTCCCAAAGATGCTGCTGATAGAATAGGTATCGACCAAGGTTCCGAACTGGTATTAAATGTGATTGGAAGTGAAAATATCATCACATTAAAACCCAAAAAAGCACGGAAGAAATACACTTTGCAAGAACTATTATCACAGATAACTCCTGAAAATCGACACAAGGAAATTGATTTTGGGATTGAAGGACGTGAATTGTTTTAATGTCAGTAGAGGCACCAGGGAGAGGCGATTTAATTGTTTTAAACTTCAATCCACATGCTGGTCATGAACAAGCTGGTAGAAGGAATGCTATTGTTTTATCGCCCAAAGAATTTAATGAAATGACAGGATTTGCAGCTGTTTGTCCAATTACTAATCAAAAGAAGGATTACCCCTTTGAAGTTGCTTTACCAAAAGAGGGAATCCCCCTTGATGACGGTGGTTTCCCTATAACAGGGGTGGTTTTAACTGATCAAGTTAAATCATTAGATTGGACAGCACGTAACCTTAAAGTGTTAAAGAAGTACTGTCCGGAAGATGCACAAATTGAAGAAATAGATGAAATAATTGAGGACTGCTTAGCGAAAATAAAAACATACTTGACATAATCTTTTCATTTTCAGAAAGGGTTATTTTTTTTGAACGATTTTAGTTTGGTAAAAGAGGCCAAAAAACAAAAAATAGATTAACGATGCCTTGCTGGTTGTGCAACATTAGGCCCTGGTGAAGCTGTTTGTGCTCCACTTTGTGCAATTTTACTTTCTGGTGGATGTTACTTCGGTGCAAAAGCTGCTTGTGCATTCTTGTAATAATAAGGAGCACCCCTTATAACCCAAGCTCCTTAAAAATTTTGTTTCACCCTGTTTCGTTTCGGTCAGGCCGTTTCGATTAGCTGTTTTTCTTTTTCCACTTCCAGTGCTGAAACAATATAGGCAAAGCCATTCATCAAAAAATAAATAACGTTAGACTGCACCCGTTCGGTTTCTCCTAAATAAGTATTTATGATGATGAAAACAGAATATAAAATAACAAAAAATAAAGCGATTTTATTAAAAATAACCATTATTGCATCCCCCTTAGTTAGGATTTCTTCTAAATATCCTATTTGTTAATTGCCGGACTTATGCAGGAAATGAGTAAAAGATTGATCTGACAAAAAGGATGTGCTTTTTCCGTTGTTTCCTGGTGTTAGATTCGTTATAGCTATCCAAAATATTGCAAGAAAACTAGGGCAGTTAGAGCGAATGTAATTTCTTCCTTAGAAAAAAAGACGTTATGAGTGTAAAATAGGAATGAGGGTTTAGTGATTTTTCATAAATGAACAGTTTAGGAGGGTTTTTATTATGACAGAAAAAATGAATGTAGAAAGTTTTAATCTGGATCATACAAAGGTCAAAGCCCCTTTTGTACGCTTAGCTGGTGTAAAAGAAGGACAGAACGGGGATGTCATTCACAAATATGACGTTCGTTTTAAGCAGCCAAACAAAGAACATATGGAAATGCCGGCACTTCATTCACTTGAACATTTAATGGCTGAAAATATCCGCAACCATTCTGAGCATATCGTCGACGTAAGTCCAATGGGCTGCCAAACAGGCTTCTATGTAACGGTCATCAACCATGACAACTATGATGAAATCTTAGACATTCTCGAAAAGACATTAAACGATGTACTCGCAGCGAACGAAGTACCAGCCTGCAACGAAGTCCAATGCGGCTGGGCAGCAAGCCACAGCCTCGAAGGCGCCAAAGAACTCGCCAAACAAATGCTCGCTAAACGCAGCGAATGGACGGAGATCTTCTAGTTGGTGTTGGTGTCAGGCACCATGTGAAATTTTCACATGGTGCCTGACACCGTTTTATCCCCGGTACATTGTCCACATTCCTATTTCTTTGAAGCCTAGCCTTTTTTAGATTCTTCCGGCCTCCGGGTTGTCATAGAAGAGGCAAAGTGTTTTTCCTTCGTCGAGGATATCCTGGAAGAACTTTTGCATGATGGCTGTTGCTAGCCCTTGGCGTCGGTTTTCCTTCCTCGTACAAACGCCGACAATCATCGCTGACAGCGAGTTTTCTGCTGTTGTGGAAACGCATGAAGTCATTACCCCATTTTCCGCAGTATAATAGCTTCTTCCTGTGCCGGTTTCCATCGCGCGCAGTAGCATATCCCGTGCATCACTTCTGATATGAAATTCCTCGATGGAGCGGCGAAGTTCAATGATTTGGTCAACGTCTTCAATTCCAGCCTTTATAATTTTTACATCATCTGTATTGCCGCCAAGACACTCATCCGTAAGGCACTCAGCGAAGAAAGTTACTTGCTTCTTTCCAAGTAATAGACCATCAATGCCCTCAAATTTCTCAACAATATCTGACTTACCAGACAATTGAATCGGCTGTTCATGCCGTTTCATTATTGAAATAAATCCATCAATATCAAATTCTCCCTTAGCATAAGGAATAAATGATTGATAAAATCTAAGGAGAACTGCTTTGATTGCATTGGTATCACCAAACTGTCCCCAAATTTCCTGAAATTCCGAATCATATCCAAATGCTTCTATATCTCCAATAATAAAAAGATTAAAAGATCGTTCCTCACTTAAAAAAGCAAGAACCTGCTGATGATCGTTGTCTGTTAGTTTTCTAATCATCTTAAAAATCCCCCTCATGCCTTTTTAATAGAGTAAACAGGATATTCGTAAATTTCAAGAAATTATTTTAATAAAAAGAAAGTTATGGACGGTTCATCCGCTGAAAAATGATGTTTACTGTTAGAAGGGACACCCACACAGCCGCTATATTAAGCCTTTTTCAAGTCCTTATTAAGGGACTGTAGTTCAGTCTCAATTTCTGTCAGCTGCTTTTCTAAGGGAGATATATTCCCATTAACGCTTTCTAATTTTTCTAAATCGTTCTGCAGGCGTACATAGTCCATTTTTAATTCGCGGATTTTATATTCTATATCTTTTTTATTCATTTCTTTCCTCCTTTTCTTCGTAAATAAAATGATTATACCATAAAGAATCCCTGCTGTTAGAGAACAGCAGGGAGCGTTGCCATCGGTGCCTGACACCACTCGTGGACATTTGTACACGTGGGGTGGACAGTTTAGTTTGTGAAGTTTTCACATGGTGCCTGACACCGTTTTTTTAATGGTGAAATTATCTTTTAATAGTGCCCAGTTTTGTGGATAGGGATAGCCTAGTGCCCAGTAGCTGATGCCTCTTAGGTTGTAGTCTTTTACCAGATTGAATTTGGCTTGTGCGCTTCTGGCATCTTCAAACCAGACTTCATGGCCTTGTCCTTTTTCATCGACATAGCGGAAAAATGGAGATTGAGAGGTTGTATCATATTGAATTGCTGCTCCATATTTTACCGCCCGTCTTATAGCTTCCTGTGGACTAAATGTTTCGGCCTCTTGTCCCTTAACATGCGGAATCCTCCAATCCCGTGCATATATTTGAAAGCCTAAAAAAATTTTATCAGCCGGCATTACTGATAGGGCATATTCCACCACTCTTCTCATGTCGTTAATCGGTGAGATCGCCTGCGGCGGCCCGAGGCGGTATCCCCATTCATAGGTCATCAGGATAACAAAATCGGCAATTCTTCCATGTGCCTCGTAATCATGTGCTTCATATAACAGTCCCGCTTGCGTTGCGCCTGTCTTCGGGGCCAGAGCGGTTGAGACGAAATATCCCCTCGGATGAAGGCGGTTAACTGCCTGCTGAACGAACTGATTATAGAGCTCCCGATCTGCTGGTAATACATTCTCAAAGTCAATGTTAAGTCCTCTGTAACCTTTTCTATCCATTACTTGCAAAATGTTTGTGAGGACCCTTTCTCTTATTTCCGGGGCAGCCAAAATGGTATGAGCTACATTTGAACCTGCCTGGGAGGAAGTGAAGTTTGTAACGGCCATCATTGGAACAGCATGTTTGGACAAGGCGGTTTGAATCATTGCCTCGTCATTTACGGGACTCAAACTGCCATCCTCTGCAATCAGATATGCAAAAGGACTAAAATAAGTCAGCAAATGACCCACTTCATTTAAGGATTGAACCGCATTTTCACTTGTTTGATACGTGTAGGCATTGACTTCAACGACAGGTTTTCTACGCGGAATGGATAAAGCGAAACCAGGGTAAATGAGGTTAGGGTTTTCAAGTTGATTTTCGCTCATGATGGCTTGGACAGTGGTACCATATCGGCTGGCTATTTGCCCTAATGTTTCCCCTGATTGAACCGTATGTGTAATGGGTGGGATCAATAGTGTGGTTCCAGGATAGATAAGATTTGGATTGGTTAAATGGCTTGCTTGGATAATCGACTGAACGGTGACGCCATACCTTTGTGCGATTGACCACAAGGTTTCCCTATATTTAACGGTATGAATGGTACCAGGCTTCGGAATCACTAATGCCTGGCCAACCACCAACTGATTGGGATTCGCTAATTCATTGGTTCTTATAATGGAATTGATAGTAACAGCATAACGATTGGCAATTTGCCACAGGGTTTCTCCGCTCTTAACAACATGTATAATCATAACGACTCCTCCAACGGCATTTTTCCTAATGTACTATATGTAAGTAGGAAAAAAATGTGTGATAGTCCTGCTTTATACTTTTTGTTGGTCTTTAGGGAAAAAGGGCATTGCCATAAAAAGCGGGAAAAATATTTTTTGTAAAATTATACTAACATCTCGGTATCGATACGTATACAATCCGTTTAAAAAGACCTTTGTGATTTTGCAAAGGACCGAATGGCTTCATAGCAATTGGTAATAGGGTGATAATCGGTTTTGGTCACTGGGCTTTTCACATTGCTGAGCTTTTGATTTTGTCTGTTCAATTTTTCAAACCAACCGCCGTAGGTTTTATCAAACAAATACGACCAGGAATACGCAAAAAAACCGTCATAATTTCTTAAATACTGCTCATCTTTTAACGTGATTCCCATAAGGGCAGACGCTCCGATCGCTTCCGCCATGACCCAGTAATATTTAGATGAATTCCGCACATCACCTTCAGGGCTAAGTGAATAAAAAATCCCGCCATATTTAGCATCCCAGCTGATTTTTAAGGCTTTATTATATAACTCTATTGCTCTTTCAAGCATCCATGGTTCTGATTGGTGTCTTGCTAACATGAGCAAGAGTTTACTCCACTCAATGGAATGCCCTGGTATAAAGCCTTGTGGGCGAAATTGCTTGAGGTCCTCATTCGTCTCCACAAAAGTCCAATTAATTTTCCAATTTGTGTGGTAATGTTCCCAAATGAGCCCGCCAGATTGCGAAGCTAATTTTACCGTTACGGAATAGGCCAATCGATGGGCCCTTTCTAAATATTTCTTGTTATGCGTGGCTTCGTAGGCTGCAATCATCGCTTCGCATAAGTGCATATTGGCATTTTGCCCTCTATAGGGGGAAACCGCTGCCCAATCAGCACTTATTTCATCTGCGTATAGTCCATGCTCTTCCTCCCAAAAATGCCGTTCAAGCAGGTTGTAGATGTCGTCCATGATAATACCAGCGTGCTGGATCCCAGCTGCGAAAGCCCTGGCAGCAGCTAGTAAGGCAAATGCATGACCGTAGGCATATTTTTTAGATACCGATACCTTATGGTCTTTTAATTTCCAAAAATAACCACCATGTTCTTGATCACGGAAATGATTTTGTAAGCTGATTAATCCTTGTTTGGCCGCATCCACACACCAAGGTGCCCCGCTTAACCTTGCTCCAATGCTAAAGATAATGATAAAACGAGAGGTCCCAACTATATGTTTCGTATGGTGATCACAAATTGTGCCATCATCTAAAAAACAGTGGAAATAGCCGCCATCCTGTTGATTGATGCATCTTGGGTAATAAAAATGTAGGTTATCAAAGATATGCTTTGTTAACCAGTCAGGACGGCGAAATGGAGTAGTTGGCTTATCCTTCTGCATGTATTTACCACCTGCTGTTTGAATATGCTTTTTGTGCCATAACTACTCTATTTTTTGAAAGTGACA
>NZ_JADDIU010000043.1 GCF_016464375.1 Bacillus renqingensis | reverse complement strand
TAGCCTATTTTAGAAAAGCCGTGAATAATTCAGGTGATATTTTGAAAAATAATAATGAAAAGGTAGTATTGGATGAATTTAACGGTGTTATTCATGCATTTCTGCATCACTCGCGAACTCTTCCTGAAGCAGCTGTTGCATTAACAAATGGTGCGAATTTCTACAAAAAAGTTATAAATGAAGAGAAATTATAGGTTATTTGTTTCATAAAAAATATAATAAGAGAATCTTTTAAAATTATTTTACAAAATAGATATGCACCCCCACCTTTAAAAGTAGGGTTTTGTTAAGAATTGAGGTGAATAAAGTTTGATTAGGAAAATAAGGTTTATTATTGAATTTCCTATTCCTGAACCAGAGGCTGTTCATTATAAATCAGGAAGAAAATCGAAAAAAATAGAAATAGAGATTTTCCTGTTTGAACGGTATAATCAGGAATGGGAGATGAGACAAATGAATAAAAAAGACATCGCTACAATCCGCAAGCAATTTAAATTAGATAATCATCTTATGAACATTCGGGAAATCTTCAATGTTTATGTCCAGAAAGAATCAGGTGAGATTTATCATCATGCCAGCCAGCCTTTTCAAATGTTAGAACAGGAAGCACAAGAATTGTTTTTGGCCAACTTTAAAAAAGTTTTGACAGGCCATCTCGACGCTAAATTGTTTGAGCTGAAATTCAGACGGGATGTGGAAGACAGTACCCAAACGATTCTCTTCGAAGGATTACGGGCAGATACAACGGAAGATTGGAAAGAGTACATGCTCGAAATCGTGGGGAAGATGTTCGCTCATACTGTTTATGAATTTGATACGATGGTGACGATGATCCGAGGAGAATATCGAAAACCAACTCGTAAACGGGAGATGGAATCCGAACAAGGCGGAGATGATGAGGTCTACTCCAACGAGTTTATCCTTTGCAGTCTCAATAAAACGGACCATCCGAAGAAAGCATTGATGTTTGATTATATGGAGAAAGAATTCAAATCGTATAACGTTTTTGATCCCATTATTAATTTGGATTCTCCCTTATCAGGCTTTCTGTTCCCAGCTTTTAATGATCATGCTGCAGATGTCAACCATATTTTGTATTGTTCGGGAAAAGTGAATCAACCCGATGAAACATTTATAGAAGAGGTCCTCAATTGCGAAGAAATCACTACCGCCCAGGAAGAAAAGGACAGCTTTGATCTGATTTTAAAAGAGGTGATGGGAGACGAAGTGGAATCCCGGGTCATTTCGAATGTTTATGAGGAAATTGATAAGATTGTACAAGAGAATGCAGAAAATGAAGAAAGTGAAACGCCGACGTTGGATTATCGTGACATTGAACAAATCTTAACGGTTAGCGGGGTCGAAAATGTCGAAACGGCCAAAGTAGAACATGCCTTTAAAGCCATTGTAGATGATGAAAAACATGAAATAAAAGCGAGCAATTTAGTGCCAAAAGCCGTAAAAATCAATACGAAGGTGGCCGATGTAACCATCAATCCGAAAGACCTGAAATACGTAAAATATATTACCTACCAAGGAAAACGGTGCCTATTATTGGAAGTCGATGAAGAGGTGGTTGTCGAAGGATTTCGACTGGAATCGGAGTCGATCCTTTAAGAAACTTTTTAAAATTAATTACAAACATTTGTTCTATTATTTATAAAAATATGATAAACTATCATTACAATGAGAATAGGAATTACTCAAGGGTGGACGGCACACTCCCAAACAGAAAGGGGGTGATGCTCCAGTGACAGTTTTTGAAACATTCATGATTGCGATTACCTTTGCCAGTCTAATTTTTATAACCACAAAAAATAATCCACCCTTGAGTTAACCGGCTCAGATGGATTATTTCCCTTAAATAGCGTCCCCCTAACAGGGAACCGTCTATTGCTAGACCAGACATGCTTCCAACCATGTTCGGTCTTTTTTTAATTTATGAGTCTCTTACATATATTATAACAAATGTTCTTAAAAAAGAAATAATTTTTGTTTGAGAAAAATTATTGCCTAGCAAATCGGATTTAAAACGTTAAGAATTTGGGATTTAAATTATAATATATCCAACATTTATATTGACAAAGTATATCTTATAGATATAATTAGTGGTGTAATACTAACGATGGATAGTGAGGAGGGGTTTCCAATTTATGAATTATATATTCTTGGTGAATTAATGCGTTGTTCTATGCATGGCTATTTGTTTCACACGATTCTAAATCAAGTGATGGGGCCGATACGGAAAATCAGCTGGGGGGTTTTATATCCTCTAATCCGCAGGCTCGAAGAGGAAGGTCTTATTGAACAAGTACATGATGATATGCCGAACGAAGGAAGGGGAAAAAAGAAAAAAACGTATCAAATTACCGAGGCGGGAAGAACGCAATTTTACTTGCTGATGGAAGAACCGATAGAGTATACAGCAGATTATGATTTGCATTTTCAAATTAAGCTATGTAATTTCGACAAAATCAAAGATGACGTCAAACTCATCATATTGCACCAATATAAAGATTACCTCCGGTTTATTCGCCGTCATATTGAAGACAATAAAGCCTATACTTTAAATAATAACGATATACCTGATACGGAATTACCGCTTATCCTAAGTGTTATTGATCTTCGTCTTAAACAAGTGGAAGTTAATGAAACATGGGTCGAAAAAAAGATCCAAGAGGTAAAGCACACGGACTAGAGAATAACGTTGAAATCACTGTAAAGGTTAAATTTGCTCCAAGAAAAGTTACGGTAAGAAAAAACAAAACAAATTATGGAGGAATTGAAGTTGAATTTTAAAAATCTATTTTTATTTTGTAAGAATACTGAAGAATCCAAGCAATGGTATGAAAAAGCTGGTTTTAAACATGTACAAGCTTTTAACGGTATGGAATTGTTTAAAATTGGAGATGTGGACATAACCCTTCATCCTACTGATGATAAAAAAGCAAGTGGTGATGCACAATTCTATATTGGTGTTGAGGATGTAAATACATTCTTTAATCAAGTAAAAGAAGCTGGAATACAACCCGTAGATTATCAAGATAATATGAAGGAAATTTCAGAACCTCTTATTCGCCCATGGGGGATCGATTTCGGCATAGTAGACCCTGATGGATACGTATGGGTAGTGATTCAAGATAAATAAGCTGGCTTACTTTAAGCGAGTGAACCAATCGAAAGGAGAGAGAACATTATGCATGATAAGCAAAATACAGAACCGGACCATACGGCAGTACGTGTTGCGTTGTGGCGAGCTTTGCATGTACAGGTCGATTCACCTCCGCATGTGCTTGAGGATGAGGTCGGCTTGCGACTGGTTGACCCGGATGACGAATGGCGCCAGCGACCCGACATGGATCCTAAGTTCTCCAGCAGCTTTAGAGCATCCGTCGTAGCCCGCGCTCGCTTCATTGAGGATTTGGTCACTGAACAGCTCGACCAAGATGTCACTCAGTATGTCATCCTCGGCGCCGGTCTCGATAGCTTCGCACAACGCCGACCGGAGATTGCATCCCGGATACGGGTCTTCGAGGTTGACCAACCCGGCACACAGGCCTGGAAGAGACAGCGTCTAATTAATCTTGGCTATGGCATCCCCGAGTGGTTACGCCTCGTTCCAGTCGATTTTGAGGCCGGCTGGTCCTGGTGGGAGCAACTGAAGAATGCCGGTTTCGACACGAATCGTCCAGCCGTGGTGGCCTCCACAGGCGTCACCCAATATCTTACCAGGGACGCAATCGCTGCGACGCTTCGTCAGGTTGCAAGACTCGCCCCCGGTTCCACGCTGGCCATGACATTTTTGTTGCCGTTTGAGCTAACGGAACCCGAGGAGCGTTCTGAGATTGATACGGCAGAGAAAGGGGCAAAAGCAAGCGGTACACCTTTTATCAGCTTCTTTACACCGCCGGAAATGTTGGAGATGGCACGCGAGGCCGGTTTTCGAGATGTCCGGCACGTATCCTCGGCCGATCTTAACAAGCGCTACTTCACCGGACGAATGGATGGACTTCAGTTGCCAAGCGGTGAGGAGTTCCTTCTAGCAACTACCTAGAGTAAAAATTTATTTATATTAAGTAAAAAAGTCCAATTTTTCTACATTAAAGTGGAGGAATTGGACTTTTTTGGGAATTTCCTTAACATTGTAAATTTGCGTTTCGCTGGTGGTATATCCAGGTGCCTGGTACTTTTTTGTGGTGACCTAATTTTTTGATATAATAGAATTATAACTTGACTTTGAATCCAGAATGTGAATGTCTCTAAGGGAGAATAAGTATGGAAGATTTTTTCGAAAAAAAGAGATTAGAGCTCGGGGTTTCTCTGAATAAAGTACAAAAGCAGGCTGTGCTGCATACGGAAGGGCCTTTGCTGTTGCTGGCGTCACCTGGTTCGGGGAAAACAACCACTACGATCATGAGAATCGGCTATTTAATTGAAGAGAAGGGGGTTACTCCTTCGAGAATCAAGGCAGTTACTTTCAGCCGCGCTTCAGCTTCAGATATGAGGGATCGGTTCAAGCGATTTTTTCCCAATCAAAGCGGAAATTCTGTAGACTTTTCCACCATCCACAGCTTAGCTTTCGAGGTTGTACGCGAGTTTTTTGGTAAAAGAAAAGTCTCTTATCAAATAATTGAGGGTAATAATGATTTAGCCGGACCGTTCCAAAAGAAACAAATCCTAAAGAATCTCTTTAAAAAATGTAATAATGAAACAATTTCAGAAGATCAATACGAGGATTTAACCACCTACATTAGTTTTATCAAAAATAAATTAGTTCCTGTGAGGGATTGGGGCAAGGTTAAATGTGACGTCCCAAATGCGCAGCGGATTCTAACGGAATATGAACAGGTTAAAAAAAGAAATCGGTTTGTCGATTTTGACGATATGCTGACTATTGCCAATAAGGCATTTGAAACGGACGCAGACCTTCTTAAAAAGTATCAGCAGCGGTACGATTATATTCTAACCGATGAAAGCCAGGATACATCGCTGGTACAGCATGCTATCATCGAAAAACTGGTGAAGCCTCATCAGAATTTATACGTGGTTGCGGATGATGACCAATCGATTTATGGCTGGCGGGCAGCAGAACCCCAATATTTATTGAACTTTAAGCAGGTTTACCCCAATGCCGTTATTTTGATGATGGAGCAAAATTACCGCTCATCAAAGGAAATTGTCGAGGCGGCAAACCAATTTATCAAGCAAAACAAGCAGCGCTATGACAAAAATATGTTTACAGAAAATCCACCTAATAAACCAATCGCTATTAAAATCTTGGCAGATTTTCGGTTTCAGGCAAAATACGTAGCGGGAGAAATATCGAAGCTGCAAAATTATAGAGATGCTGCGGTTTTGTTTAGAAATAAATCATCTTCCATTTTACTGGTAAATGAATTTAACCGAGCGGGGATTCCATTTTATATCAAAGATTATGATAATCGGTTTTTCTCACATTGGGTTGTAAAGGATATATTGAACTTTATGCGGATGAGCTTTACCGATAAGCGACCTGATATCCTTGAGCAAATTCATACGAAGCTCGATTTGTATATCACCAAAGAGCAATTGGTTGAATTAAAAAGGTTAAATCATAATCGTTCGATATTTGATCAGCTTTTGAAAATAAGTGATTCCTACCGGGCCAAGCAAATTAAGGAGTGTCAACAAACATTTCAAATGATGCGAGGAATGTCACCCCTGGCAGCCATCACAACCATTCGAGGAGCCTTAGGATATGATAAAGCAATCGATAAAATGGCCCAGAACTTGAATTTTAATAAGGAAAAATTAATGGGTATCCTTTTTACATTAGAGGCAATCGCCGCTCCACTAAAGACAATGGAGGAGTTTGCCAAGCGATTAACCCATTTGGAAGCAGCGATCAACGCTTCAAAATTCAAGAGAGGCGAAAACGTTGTAACATTCTCTACCTTACATAGTTCGAAAGGATTGGAGTTTAAGAACGTATACATGGTGGATTTAATCCAAGGGGTCATTCCATCTGATGAAGACTTAAAAGGGCCTGATGACTTGCTGGAGGAAGCGGTCCGACTTTTTTATGTTGGCATGACACGTGCAGAGTCTAACCTGGAACTCCTTTCGTATAAAAAGCAATTTGGACACAGGGTACAGCCATCCCAGTTTGTCTACGATGTGAAGAGAATAGTTGCCCCGCCAATTCAAACGAAGAAAAAGCAATCCCTCCAAAAAGACGAGCAGGGCCGGCCGATTATTCCTATCAATCCTAATGCCATTAAAAGAGTGGAGGATTTAAAAATTGGAAGTCAAATAAAACACCGCGTCTTTGGCAGGGGAGAAATTCTCCAAATCGATCAAGAATATCTCGAAATCCAATTTCAAAGAGGTCCCAAAAAACTATCTAGGATTATGTGCTTGGAAATGGGGCTGTTGGAACCTGTGTGATGCAAGAGACTCCGAAAGATTTTATTAAAACGGAGAAGTAGAATGGAGGTGGTTGAAATACTGAACGTCCTCTTTTGGATTCTAATTATTGCCTGTTTTCTCGCGAGTTTCATTGGACTCGTTTATCCAATCATTCCTTCTGTTTTGTTAATTTGGCTTGGGGTGGGGATCTATTATTTCTTGATTAACGCAAATGAACTCTCATGGGTTACCCCGACAATGTTGGTGTTATTGACCATCCTATTATTCGCGGCAGACTATTTGGCAAATCTTCATTTCGTTGAAAAAGCAGGAGGCTCCAAATGGGGAAAGAGTATGGCAACGCTCGGCTTGATTGTTGGTAGTTTCGTGATTCCGCCATTTGGTGTGGTCATTGTTCCTTTTGTACTCGTCTTGATAGCCGAACTGGTGCAAAAGAAAACATTCAAGGAATCGATAAAAGTAGCAGTTGCCACTTTCATCGCCTTTTTAAGCGGGACATTGGCCAAAGCGGTCGTCCAATTGATGATGATTGTGGTGTTTGTATTGGATGTGATTTTTTAACTGAATAGAGACACCGGCGCAGATTGCTGATCGGATTCCGAAGCTATGGGGAATCTAATCCACGTAAATCAGAAGCTTAGGGACTTAATCCAAAAAGGATTGGTACAGAGAAATTTGGTCAAACTTGGCCTGTTTAGATTAACTAAGGACGACATGAATCTCAAGGACTTGAAATTGAGTGAAAGCAATGGGGGGATTTTGCACGAGTGGTTCCCACCGTTGAGGACCAAAAGGAATAGTATCTAAAACATCAATAGCAGATGATAATGATAAGCCAAGTCATCTGCTTTTTATATTTAAAAATATAATAAAACAACAGAACCATGGATTTTATCTATTGGATTGGTTCATCATCAGAGACAGGCTTTAAAAGTTACTTCTTTGGGATTCATTGGGATTTACATTTTGACTAAACAAATAGAGCAGGGATTACTGTCCAATTTGATTTCGAAGCTTTTTTTCATGTTGGGCACTTTTAATGTTAAGGTAATCAACGGTTTCCTGTGTTTCGGTCAACTCTACTCTGAAACCATTAAGTTTAGTCTCAATCCGATCAAATCTTTCTTCCATACGTTCGAATTTTTCATCCATTTGATTCCCAAGATAAGTTTTCATACTTTCAATACGGTTCTCAAGATCAGTTTTCACATTTTCAATTCGACTTTCAAGGTCAGTTTTCACATTTTCAATACTATTCTCAAGGTCTGTGGTCATAACCTTCAATTTTTCGTCAATATGGGCGGAATGTAATTTTAATGCTTGCAGTATTTCTTGAATTCCTGACTGTTCCATCCTCTCACCTCCTCAAATGTATTATATCTTTTGCGTCAAAATGTTTCTAGTTCAAGAATTGTGACGGTGGCTACTTTTGTTAGTGAAGAGTAAATAGTGCCATTCGTTCATTAAAAATTACTGATAAACAATTTGAAAATATGAGTATCTTACTTGGAAAAGCTACTCCTCCGGAGGAAAGTCTTGGTTATGGGGGAATTATCGCCATGATGGTCCCTTAAGGCAGGAGATATTATTTCTGATTACTTTTCCAACTGCGTTTGAATAGTTGGGCTGGGGAAGAATCAGCAAAGCTTTAAATAAAGAATAATATTTCCTAAAAACCTCATAATATGTAAAAAAGAGAGAATGGTTGTGAGTATATGAATAATGATGAAATTGTGGTAGAGGAATTAAATACACTATTAAGAGGGACGTATTTGGGGATTCATTCTTTTGAGCATCATATTCAAAAACTGGAGGATCCGCAATTAAAGCAGTTGTTTCAATCCATGCAGCAGGAGGCAAAACTAAATGCCCAAAAGCTCGCCGAACGGATCCAAAATTTAAATGGCGTTCCTGCAGACAGCGAAGGAGTCTCAGGGAGAATGCACAGCTTTATGCATAAGGTCATGCTTTCCGGCGAAACAAAAGAAATAATTAAGGATGCATTAAAAGGGATGGATCGATACGGTGTTGAATATTCAGAGGAACTAGTAAAAGGAGACCTTGACCCAGTCAGCAAAAATATTGCCAAAGAAGTTATCGATACCAACCGCAGGCATGCCGATGCATTGAGAAAATTACTTCATTGAAAAAAGGGGTGCCAGGCACCAGAGGTTATTCAATGAAGGTAATATAGACTAAAAAGGGAGTTTAACGCTCCGCGAATTGTGTTTTTTGTCTTATATTTGCTGGTACTGCTTGTCTTTCGACACAGAAAATAGCGTACCATCTACTACCATTATAAGTTTTTGAATTATTTTAAATTTTTATGAAAGGAATGATTGATGATTCTTACTACCATCATTTTTACCGCAATATTTATTACCGGGGTCTTTTATTTATTTCGCAATCTATTAAATTTAAAAATGGCTGCTGAAGTCTCAAAAGATGCACTTTATCCCAAAACCGAAACCGAGTTTGCAGGCATTATCATTCCACCTGAATGGAAACAAATGGAGCCTCTTTCAAAGAAAACGAAGTCTTACCGCTTTGTAAAATGGGGGACAATTTCGGCGCTTGGTTTGTTAACAGTACTTTTGGTGATTGTCCTGACGACCGATTGGTTAAGAAGTTCAAATTTGAGTTTGGCCTATTTGTTTTTCGTGATTATTCATTCAGTCCGTCATCGCGGCAGCCTGTTTATTTTACCAAAAGGAATCATTCTTAATGGGAAATTTGTTTTTTTTCATCAGATTAAGCATTATGAGACAGAACAAATTGTCCGCTGGCATCGTTTGTATGGCCTTGATGAAAAGGTGAACAACGCCTATAAATTAACATTTAAACTAAAAAGGACGATTTTTCAGCCCGAACTGGTTGTGATAAGGACAGCTGCACAGTTGGACCAAATTACCTCGCTGCTACATCAGAAGGGTGTTCGTTGTAAAGAAAACTTGTCAAACCAAGGTGCCTAACTTATTGATGGTGAAGACACTCTAGAAAACTCAGTAAATGGAACAAACAAACCGCGAATTCTAACAAATATGTAGTTCAATTCAAACAATTCTTTTTTCCTTTATGATTCAAAAAGTAATAGAATCACGAAATAACGCTGGTAAGGTACCATCGTGTCGTTAATAAGGTTATAATAAGAATGAATTTTATTAAAATGAGGAAGAGATATGGGTAAAAAAATAAAAAGAGTTAGATTTGAACTTGATCCAATGGGGATTCAAACATTATCAGATAGTGAGATAAAAATCATCCTTCGTGGTGCGGACGATTTAATTATGAGCGGCGGTCGGGCCATGCTCGCTAAAATTCTTACCGGTTCGAAGGATAAAAGGCTATTAGAACATGGTTTAGATCAAAGTCCCGTATACGGTGCCTTTAAGGGAACTTCACAAAAAGACGTTCTCGCTAAGGTCGATTGGTTGATTCTACATGATTATTTGGCTATTGAATATGATTACAGAATTCCACTACTTGTCTTTACCGATAAAGGCTGGGCAATAGAACGGGAGACCTATTCTGATGAACTCTTTACCAAGCTTTTGGATGCGGCCGAAAAAAGGCAATATGAATTTGTTGAAACCTTAAAGGATCGGGACCGTGGGATGATTTTTCGTTTATTAGATAAGATTGCAGACTCGGGTAATAAAGACTTGATCGTAATTCTTAAAGCATGGCAAATGATTGATTATAAAAAGGTGAAAGCAAGAATTCAAAAAGTGATAGAGGTGCTTGAACAGGCAACAGACGATACCAATAGAACACTAGAGCAGGAGACCATTTCTTTCACTGCACACAAAAAATGGTTGTCCATTCCGGCGGAAACCCGGAAAAAATTAGAACGAAATGTTTGGTGTACTAATTGTGGCGATGTCGTTCAAATTGAAAAATATACCGTTAAGGAAGTGAAGTATGGAATTGTACTGCATGGCACTTGCAAAACATGCGGTCATGAAGTGGCAAGAGTTATTGAATAATCTGCTCTATTTATTGTTTGAATTTCCTATTTTTGCGTTGTATGAACAGGAAAGACTTTCAATGGCTGACCTATGTAATAAGCTTGAATATGGGGCTATTTGGATTTTCGTGTAAATGATCGCTGATGAACGAAAGGGATGAGTTTTTCAATGTTATGGATTGCTACACAAGATAAGCAAAGCTTGGTAAATGTTAAAGAAGTGACTGTAAACGGAAAAAAAATAAAAGGTCTGGTTAGCAGTGGGACTTTAGATGAATGGAGTCATTTGGGGAAGTATGAATCAAATGAAAGAGCATTAGAAGTTCTTAATAAATATTTATGAAAATCGAAGAAAACAATGGTATTTCTGTAACATTTGCTATGCCTGTAAAGTAGGAGCTTCACCAATAATTACCTGACTATTTCAACAAAAGGGCATTGTCTAGTAAAAATAAAAATCTTTTCAGAAGCCTGGTAATGATCCTATAAGAAACTTTTTAAAATTAATTGCAAACATTTGTTCTATTATTCGTAAAAATATGATAAACTATTATTACAATAGAATTGGATTTCTCAAGGGTGGTCGGCACACTCCCCACTGAAAGGGGGTGATGCTCCAATGACAGTTTTTCAATCGTTGATGCTTGCAGTATCATTTGCTAGCTTAATCATAGCGATTCTGTCGTTTCATAACCATAAAAAATAATCCACCCTTGAGTTAACCGGCTCAGGTGGATTATTTCCCTTAAGTAGCCGTCCCCCTAATAAGGGAACCGTCTATTGCTGGACCG
>NZ_JADDIU010000042.1 GCF_016464375.1 Bacillus renqingensis | reverse complement strand
CCCTTGAGTTAACCGGCTCAGGTGGATTATTTCCCTTAAGTAGCCGTCCCCCTAATAAGGGAACCGTCTATTGCTGGACCGGACATGCTTCCAACCATGTTCGGTCTTTTTTTAATTTATGAGTCTCTTACATATATTATAACAAATGTTCTTAAAAAAGAAACGATTTTTTCTTTAGAAAAACGATCGGGTCGATAAGTAAATTCCCAAAGTTGAATTTTTAACCGGAGGAACAAAATGATGACAGAAGTGAAATCAGTCAAACTGGATGGGGAGAGTATTTACGTATTTAACAGTGCGATCTATATCTATAAATCAGCAGAAGGCTATTTTTTACAATTGGACTTGATTGTAAGTGAAGTGGCTGTAAAAAGATATAAAGGACTCGATAATCTGATTGTTGAAATAGAATTAGAGGATGGCAGATTAATAAATACCTTTATGCATGTAAACAGCTTGCCCGGTGGCCTACCGCGGCTGAATTTATACTTTGAGCTTGAGGACATAAGGGAATATGAAGATTTTGATGTAGTTAATGAAAATAATGGTTCGTTTCCCAATATTGAAGATGGCATTACGTTAGAAGAAATTAGAAAAGTAGAAATGCCTGATGAAGAAGTAAAGATAAAACTAAAGCTGCCAATTGATCAGGTTGAATGGTTAACGAAACAGAAAAAGGGAGCATTAAATGAATTATTCAAAGAATTTATTTATGATTATTGGAAAAAACAGAGGAAGGAATCTTAAAAACGGAAGGTAATCCTACTAGCAAAACCAATAGAATAGGTTTTATTAACTTTTTCAGCTATGGTAAAATTAGAGGAAATACCGAATGGTAAAAAGGAAGGTTGTTACATGTCCGAAACAAAAACACCTGTAAAAATTCAATCGCTTCTTGTAGGTTTTTCCGTTATCGATATTATTGTCAAACATGGCAGACCAATCAAATTTAATGAGATACATCAGTATACCAATATTACGAAAAGCAATCTGTATAAATACATAAATACTTTGATTTCAATTGGAGTCATTCATCGGGACAAATACACCGGCCTTTATTCACCTGGAAGCACCCTTATCGAATACGGAATGTCAGCTGTCAATCAGGAAGATATTGTTTCAAGAATAACACCCTATCTCGAGGAAATTAATTTATTTTCAAAAGAAACCACATTACTGGCAGTATGGACTCATAATGGGCCGATGATTGCTAAAATGATTAATAGCCAGGCAGGACTTAATCTAGGTGGTCAGGTTGGGACAATTCTTCCCTTAAAATCAGCAGTAGGAAAGCTATTCGCCACTTATAAAAAAGGACCACTTATAGAAGATTGGATTAAAAGAGAAAGAACGAAGCTTACAAAGGAAGAATATAGACTGCTTGAAGAAAATTTTCAATGGATCCAACAAGAAGGGATTTCATTTGCCACAGAAGCACTGGCAAATTCCATCGCGTCAGTGGCCATCCCAATTATGGACTATGCCAATGAATTGCTTTGCACCATCACCGTAGTTGGTTTTCAAGAAGTGATCCCTAGCCAAATTCATGAAGACCTTAGTCGGTATCTTATAGAAAAAAGAGTAGAAATCTCCTCACAGTTTGGATATAGAGCAACATAAATATCTAGCAAGATGGTCATACTTTTTATAGACAAAGAAAAAAGCTGATTCAACTCATATCGAATCAGCTTTTGTTCTAATAATGATAATTTATTTTTGATTAAAAGCAATTTCATTTTGAATCGCTGAATAATGCTGTCCATTTTTTTCCTTAACAAAGACGATGGCAATTGCAGCAATGAGGCAGGGGATAGCAAATGCTAGAAAATTTAATTGCAAGGTTAATTGTGCAGTTAGAAGAGCTCCTCCTAGTGTAGGACCAAGCATTCCGCCAATCCTTCCCATTCCCAAAGCCCAACCGGAGCCAGTTGCCCGCATTTCAGTTGGATAATATTGTGAAACAAAAGCGTTTACAATATTCTGTGAACCAGTCGTAGTAGCTCCAGCTACAAAAATTAGTACATAAAGGAAAAGCATGTTAGGATTAAAGCTAAGTGAAATTAGAGTAAAAAATCCTAGACACAGAAATAATAGTAACATCTTTTTTAACCCAAAATGGTCAGCTAATCCAGCACCTAGAATAGCTCCAGTCACTGCACCTGCATTTAATGTAATTAAGAATGTCATACTAGATCCTAAAGCAAAACCTGCACCTTGCATAATACTTGGAAGCCATGTACTTAATCCATACATTACCAACAGACACATAAAGGAAGCAATCCAAAACATGACTGTACTTACGCCACGCTTATTCTTAAACAAATGTTTAATAGGCATTCCTTCCGTTAATTTGGTAGGGACGACAAATTGATCTCCCTTCTGATACTTCTCATCCCGATTGAGTCGGTGTAAAACAGGGACTAACTTGTCCGTTTTGCCTTTTAACACATAAAAGGTTGGGGAATCCGGAAGAATTTTGTAAATAATAGGCATTAAAATAATTGGTAGAACCCCTATAAAAACAACTGCTCTCCAACCAAATGCAGGAAGAATTGATAATCCCCCTACAGATGCTAGAACACCACCTAATGGATGGCCACTGAACATAATGGCTACAAACAGACTTTTATGCTTTTTCGGTGCATACTCGGTAACTAATGAAATTAAATTAGGCATTACACCGCCAAGTCCAATCCCTGCAATAAAACGTTGTACGCCGAATACACTCAGGCTGTTGGATAAAGCCGAAGTAAACGTAAATAAAGAAAAAATGATGGTGCATGCTAAAATAACATTCTTTCTTCCAACCTTATCAGCGAGTGGTCCAAAGAATAAAGCGCCTATCATCATCCCAATTAATGCATAACTACCAATTGCCCCAACCTCAATTGCACTATTTCCCCATTCTTTTATTAAGGAAGGAACGATTGCTCCAAACATAAACATATCATATCCGTCACAAATCATAATAAACATACAGCAGCCTATAATGAGCAAGTGATAACGATTCAGCTTTTGCTCCTCTATAATCTCATTTACATTGAACGTTCTAATAGTAACTCCCCCCTTAGATTTAATAATGTATTTGGTTAGAATCTTACTGATAAATCACAAATTATTTACTTGTTAATCGACTTTGTTTTCAACTTTTAACAAAAGAATTCATTGCACTGCTAAGTTTCACGTCCACAGTAAATTCACCGATTTGATCAATTTTTATGCGAACACGATCTCCTGGTTCAATTGGACCCACCCCTTCTGGTGTACCGGTTGCAATAATATCACCAGGGAGCAGTGTCATATTGTTACATG
This sequence comes from Bacillus renqingensis, assembly GCF_016464375.1. Lineage (GTDB taxonomy): Bacteria > Bacillota > Bacilli > Bacillales > Cytobacillaceae > Neobacillus > Neobacillus renqingensis. The sequence goes on along the minus strand of NZ_JADDIU010000042.1, from coordinate 28,923 downwards.
CTACTTCAAAGCATTTGTAACAATCATAAATGAGATGCTTCGTGTTTCCATCTTGGCGAATTTCATCGTTTACCCATAGCTTCATTTCTAGATTATGAGGATTCTCTATTTCATCAGCGGTTACGATCCAAGGGCCGATTGGGGTAAACGTATCAAATGATTTTCGCCATGTTCTTTCCTCATGTCCACGAATAGAAATATCTAATAAGGCAAAATAACCAAAAATATAATCCTTTGCTTCATCTGCCATTACATTTTTTGCTTTTTTGCCGACTACATAGCCAAGCTCGGCTTCGTGATCCGTCCGGCGGTCTTTGAAAGGAAGCAAAATCGGATCTGATGGCCCGGATAACGATTCTGGTGATTTCAAAAATAAGGCGATATCCTCAATAGTTCGAGGGGCATTATTGAACATTTTATTCATTTCTTCCTGATGTTTTCGATAATTCACGGGAGCGGCCCAAATTTTTCGTGTACTTGGAACGGGTGATTTAAAGGTGACTTCGTCCAATGAATAGGAGATTCCTTTATCCGTTTCCCGTTCGATTTCCTCTTTCAAGTCATCAAACTGGTCCATTAATCTCAAAAATGAAGCATTCGGGTCAGCATGATCCCACCCAACATTCTTTGATACATCTGTTACACGATTGCCCTTAACGACCCCTAGCACATTATCATTGAAAATAGCAATTTTCATCGGTTTTACTCCTTTTTACACCGTTTGATTCGGTACAAATACTTTTTCTATTACTTGATGACCATCATTCTGTTCATAGCTTTCGCTGAATTCAAGCTGGAGCTTTTCCATGACAGGTTTATCGTTAAATGAAAATAGGATAGCATCGCAAGATCCTGTATTGACATGCTCGTGATGACTCCATGGAGGCAGGATAAAGAAATCTCCTGTTTCCCATTCAAACTTTTGCCCATCAATAATGGTATATCCGGTCCCCTCAATGATATGGTAAATCGCACTATGGACATGGCGGTGTGCTTTTGTTTGCTGACCAGACTTTAGCTTTTGTATCATCGTCCCAATACGAGCATCCGCAGAACCATTTGTCTTGGGATTTATATATTCAAGGGCGTAACCATCAAATGGATCATAATCAGCCTCTGTCATTTGGTCCAGCAAATAGTGAGCCCGTTGGTATTTGTAACCGAAGATAGGGGATGGTTCATCCGGCGCAGGTGCTTCATTCAGCTTTTTAAACACGCCCATTGAAAATTGTTGTGACGAATAGTTTTCCGGTGCTTCCATAGGATAAAATTCTTTCTCATACTGCTCGAAGAAGGAGGCAGCCATTGTCCGAACAAGGCCGACATCAAGCCCATCCAACCAAAACACTGGCTCTGTCCCTTCATGCTTATGCTCATGCCATGTCCAAGCCGGTGTAAGGACGACATCACCTCGTTCCATGTAGATCTTTTCCCCATTAACTGCTGTGTAAGCTTTGTCGTCTCCTTCAATAATAAAACGGATAGCCGATTGAGAATGATGATGTGATGGAGCATACTCACCCGGCAAAAGCAGCTGGATACCAGCATATAAGGTATGTGTCCCATAACCAATAAGGCCGCGTTTTAACAAACTTGGGTTTTGAAGATAAACAACCCGGCGCTCCGCATCTTTTCCCGGTTCAACCAATTCTCCTGCTTTTAACGCATATTCTCGAATGGTACTCCATTTCCATAAATACGGTTCTACATCATGTACAGGCTCTTTCGTTACCATATGGCCCAAATCAAACCACAGCGGTCCAAGATGATTTCTTTTCATCCCTTCGTAATAATGATCCAAGATTTCTTTAGTTATAGACTCGCTTTTTGCCATGATCTCACTCCTCATAAAAATAGTTAAATAGTAAGCACTTTCATTTTAAGTCTATATAGTTACCTAAGGTATCTATATTGATAATAAAATGAATATATATAATTGTCAATATTCTGTAAAATTAATTTTCTATTTGTCAAAATATAAGGGACATTATTATTGAAAAATAAATAGCTGGAATATTTTATTCTATAGAAATTAAAACCAAAAAATAAGTGAAGTTTATATATAAAAAAAGTGCCTGACACCATGTGAAACTTTCACATGGTGTCAGGCACTTTTTAGATTTAAATCTATATTAGATAGGTCATAATAAAACTGCTCTACCTTGTTGTTTCATTTGGAATGAATTAAGGAATTGACACTAAATTCAACAGTGTATCTTAACTCCTATCAGACTCTTTTTTTATTCTAAAAGGTATATATTCCAAATGTTCAAGATGTTTTATCAAGCGGTAATTGTTCTTCCTTAATTGAATAGTAAAATTAGATGGTGTAATTTTGGGGATGACGACATTTGCCCGTTTATACTTTTTCATGACCTCACCTCATTTTACTGAAATAGAGATTTAAAAATAACAACGAATCTATTATAATAAAAACGACCAAGATAAATAAAACTTTTTCCAATCTATAAATATGATATTTTGTTCTTTTGTTAGGAAAACTAAGCAGCCAAATATGTAAATACCAAAACTTTCGAATAGTACTCGTATGTTCTTCAAATTCTTCTATTTTTCAAGATAGAAAGGTATATAAACATAATGACCCAAAGATTAACCATATGGCTACAATTAAAAATATATCCAATCTATTTTACCCACTTCCGACCTTTTTACAGATGCTGTTTTAATCGTATTTTATGTTTCAAAAAACAATTAAATGAGAGTGAGATTGTAACAGTTGAGTTCCTGCCTATTTGAATATCAGGATTATTTTTATCAAAGGAGGTTTATGCTATGACGGAAATCAAATATGAAATCATAGAAACTATTGCTGTCCTTTCAGAATCAGCAAAAGGATGGAAAAAAGAACTGAATCTCATTAGTTGGAATGGGAGAGAGCCTAAGTATGATATTCGTGATTGGGCAGAAAACCATGAAAAAATGGGAAAGGGAATTACACTTTCAAAAGATGAGTTAAACCAGCTGAGGGAGATTCTTCTAACGCTTTAGTTTTCTTTCAAAATAAATTTTGGTCTAAGGAGATGGGTTTAGTGGATTTGTGGTCAATTGTACTGGAAAAAATAAGCGAAAAAATAACAAAACCAAGTTTTGAAACTTGGTTTAAAGGAACAGAGGCAGAAATCGAAGGTGATACTTTAATTATAAAAGGGCAAAATTCATTTGCTGCAGATTGGCTGGAAGAGCGATATAAATCATTAATTTATGAAACTGTCAGAGAATCAGCAAGGAAAACATACAATATTAAGATAATGAGTTTGAATGGGAGTCCGGAAAATAATACGCTAGTCAAGCGAAATGGTTCATCCAAAACTTCCAACGATAATTTGCATAATTTGATTGAAGAACAGAACAGGTTAATATCGAAACAACAGGAGAAAATAGAAGAACTCGAAAAAAGAATACGGGTACTGGAGCAAACAGCATTAAAATAATTCTATTAAGTGATAGGACAAAGAAAAATATAATCATTGGTTCAATGAGTGATGATAAGGACTAATATCGAATATACGCCATAGGTGTATAAAAGTTTACAAAGGGTCTACATGACAGTCTTCCAAGCGTTAAGGCTTGCAATATCTTTTGCAAGTCTAATCGTAGCCATTCTGTCATTTCATTATCACAAAAAATAATCCACCCTTGAGTTAAACGGCTCAGGTGGATTGTTCTGCCATAAAGCCGACTCCATAGAGGGAACCATCTATTGCTGGACCGACATGTTACCGCATGTACGGTCTTTTTTAATGCATAAATTTCTTATGATATTATAACCAATATTCTTGAAAAAGGAACTATCTTTCTGCATACTATGATCAATTTTAATTTTGAGGAGCATATTTGTTATAAAATTGTCACAAAGTATTCACAAATAATGAGAAATATGTTATCTTTTTAATTGACATTGGATAATAGATGATTATTGATGGAATGTAACAGAGTGTTGCAGCTTCATCCTGCTCATCTAATTCATAATGGCGGGTAGGATTTCTGGTATTCTAACATGCTTAGATATTAACCCACCATAAAACGGTTAGTGCAAGTTGATTGCAGTGAAACCGCTTTATGGTGGGCTTTTTGCATGGATTGAAAATCTCGTTATGTGTATTTCTATTAAACTGCGTGTTTGTTGTGAAGGAAAAACAATTACAAAAGGAGGAAAATTGATGGCATATCATAGTCCAGACCGCATTGCCCTGCAAATAGCGGAGGCCGGTGCGAAAAAAGCGGTTATGCCTGTACAAAAGGCACTTATTCTCGGTTTCTTGGGCGGAGCTTTTATTTCATTAGGTTTTCTATTAGATATTCGTGTGATCGCTGATCTGCCAAAAGAGTGGGGATCATTCAGTTCATTACTTGGCGGGGCGGTATTCCCAGTCGGCCTCATGCTGATTATCATTGCCGGGGGAGAGCTGTTGACCGGCAATATGTTAACACTCCCAATGGCGGTGTTAACAAAGCGGGCATCAGTTAGGCAGCTTGTAAGAAATTGGCTGTTCATTTTGGTTAGTAATTTTGTTGGGGCGATTTTTGTTGCCTTTTTCTTTGGTCATGTCGTCGGTTTAACTGAAACGGGACCATTTCTGGCGAAAACAGCTGCCATTGCACAAGCGAAAACAGGTGATACGTTTATTCAAGCATTGGTATCAGCAATCGGGTGTAACTGGCTTGTATGTTTAGCCGTATGGATGTCGTTTGCGGCAGAGGACATTGGCGGAAAAATCCTTGCGATTTGGTTCCCAATTATGGGGTTCGTCGCTATCGGCTTCCAGCACGTTGTCGCTAATATGTTTGTCATTCCTGCTGCAATTTTTGCAGGACAATTGGATTGGACTGCTTACTTTTCTAATTTTGTTCCAGTGGTAATTGGCAATGCCATTGGCGGCGGAGTTTTTGTTGCTTTCATGTATTGGATTAGTTATAAAGATTCGATGGGGGCTGGTCAGGCACCAACATCAACACAAATAAAAAAGGCAGGGTAAATTTTTACTAAACTAACAGATGTAACAAATACAATATTGCAGTTAATAGTCTCAATGTTTACGAGAACATAGGAAAAGTATTGATATTCAAGTAATAAAAGTTGCTTAGATATCCTGCTTTCTTATTCATATGGAGGGAATGATTACCAGTAAGTACATACGCGAAATTTATTCCTCGTGCAGCGCTTCCTACATCAAAGTAGAAAAGGTTTCATGAGGGTGTTTTTAGGAGGATTTTATTTTGTCAGAAAAAGTAAATGTTCTTATTAATGGGACTACTCACGAGATCGATACCGGAATACGTATTTTGGATTATCTTATTTCTAAGGACATCCAGCATCCGCATATTTGTTATTCGGAAATCCTTGGTCCGGTTCAAAGCTGTGATACCTGTATGTGTGAAGTCAACGGACAACTAATGCGCGCTTGTTCAACGGTAATTGAGGAAGGCATGGAAATCATGACAGCTTCTGAACTGGCCAAGAATGCCCAAGAGGAAGCAATGGATCGGATTTTGGAAAATCATCTTCTATACTGTACGGTTTGTGATAATAACAATGGCAATTGCCGCGTCCATAATACAGCAGAAATGATGGGTGTCGAACATCAAACACGGCCGCACCGCTCAAAGGGATACGAGGTAGATATGTCTCATCCGTTTTATCGCTATGATCCGGATCAATGTATTTTGTGCGGCCGTTGCGTGGAAACATGTCAAGATTTACAAGTGAACGAGACTTTAACGATTGATTGGGAGAGCCGGCAGCCACGAGTGTTATGGGATGGCGGAAAAAGTATTAATGAATCATCCTGTGTATCATGCGGACAATGTGTCAGTGTCTGTCCTTGTAATGCTCTAATGGAAAAATCGATGCTTGGAAATGCCGGTTTTATGACATCAATGGAAGATGACCTGCTAACCCCAATGATCGATCTTGTTAAAGCAGTAGAGCCTGATTATCAAACAGTCTTTTCTGTTTCTGAAGTAGAAGCGGCAATGCGTGAAACACGGATTAAGAAAACAAAAACAGTTTGTACATTCTGCGGAGTAGGGTGTTCATTTGAAGTTTGGACAAAGGATCATGAAATTTTAAAAATCGAACCATCTGAAAATGCACCGGTAAACAGCGTTTCCACATGTGTGAAAGGGAAGTTCGGCTGGGATTTTGTCAACTCACAAGAACGGATTACCACTCCATTGATCCGCAAAGGTGATGTGTTTGTGGAATCTACTTGGGAAGAAGCATTGGATCTTGTGGCAGCAAAACTGAGCGGCATCAAAGAGCAATATGGCAGTGATGCCCTCGGATTTATCGCTTCCTCCAAAATTACCAATGAAGAGAATTACTTAATTCAAAAGCTGTCCCGGCAAGTGTTTGGCACCAATAACGTTGATAACTGTTCGCGTTATTGCCAATCACCAGCTTCATGGGGCTTGCAGCAAACGGGAGGCATCGGCGGCGACTCTGGCTCAATTAAAGATATTGCAGGAGCCGAATTGGTGATTCTGGTAGGCTGTGCACCGGCTGAGGGACATCCTGTCCTTGCGACTCGGATCAAGCGTGCACACAAACTGCATGGCCAGAAATTAATTACCGTTGACGTACGCCGACATGAGATGGCCGATCGCGCTGATTTATTTATTCGTCCAAAACAGGGCACAGATTATGTATGGCTGTCTGCAGTCACAAAATATATCATTGACCAAGGCTGGCACGATAAGGAATTCATTAAAAAGCATGTAAATCAATACAATGAATTCGTTAACATGTTAGCTCCATATACGCTTGAAGAAGCTGAGAGGGTTACTTCCATTTCAAAGGAAAACTTAATCCAAATAGCCGAAATGATTCGTGATGCTGACGGCACGGCAATTTGTTGGGGAATGGGTGTCACACAAAACATTGCCGGCTCCCATACATCGGTAGCCATTGCCAATCTGCTGCTCGCGACAGGGAATATGATGCGTAAGAATGCAGGGGCATTCCCGCTTCGCGGACATAACAACGTACAAGGTGCAAGCGATATGGGTACAATGCCAAATATCTTCCCAGGCTATCAGCAAGTAGCAAACGACAAAGTTCGCGAAAAGTTTGAAAAGGCTTATGGTGTCACGATTCCTGCCGAACCAGGCCTCGATAATATCCAAATGCTCGAAGCGATTGATCGTGACGAACTGAAGGCGATGTATATCGTAGGTGAGGATATGGCCTGGGTGGATGCTGATTCCAACCATACACAGGAGATGCTGGCGAAGCTTGATTTCCTTGTGGTGCAGGAAATTTTCTTAACAACAACTGCTCAATTTGCCGATGTTATTTTGCCCGGTGCACCTTCTTTGGAAAAAGAGGGGACATTTACGAATACAGAACGCCGTGTTCAGCGCTTATATCAGGCTCTGGAACCAACCGGCAATTGCAAGCCTGACTGGTGGATTCTCCAACAGATTGCTAACCGAATGGGCTTTCAGTGGAATTACAGCCATCCAAGTGAAATATTTGCGGAAATGGCCAGCCTCACACCATTCTTTACCCATTGTCATTACGATGTACTTGAGGGTTGGAAAAGCTTCACATGGGGGTCTCCAGATGGAACGGACACACCTGTGCTTTACTTGAATGGCTTTAACTTTCCTGACAAGAAAGCGCGATTTGGCTTATTTGATTATGTACCGCCGGTTGAATTCCCTGACGAGTTTGACCTGTCGTTAGATAATGGCCGTTTGCTCGAGCATTTCCACGAAGGCAACCTGACACATAAATCAGAAGGACTTCAATACAAGTTCCCGAAAGTATTTGTTGAAGTCTCGCCTGCGCTTGCCAAAGAACGTGGTATCAAGGATGGAACCCTTGTCCGTCTTGTATCGCCATATGGGGCTGTTCGACTTCCAGTGCTCGTAACAGACCGCGTCGAAAGTAAAACTGTCTATGTGCCAATGCATTCCTCAAGTCATGAGAGTGCGGTTAACTTGTTGACAGGCGGGGCTTTCGATGTTGTGACCAACACACCAGCCTATAAACAGATGAAGGTACGAATGGAAGTGTTGGAGATTGAAGGGGAAAATCCGCTTCCAGCGTTCAACCCGCGCAATGCTGCCCGTACACCGCAAATGGGTCTTGAAATTTACCGCAAGTGGGAACGCGGTGACTATGTGCCAATCGCCAGTGTGAATGAACATGTACAGCCTGGCTTGTATGACAGGAGGAATGCCTAATGGCGCAGCCAATTAAACAAATTAAAAAAATTGAGCTCACCGAAGAGCAGCAACGGGAACTATCGATTGAGTGTCTTATTACGGAGGCAGCTCAAAATAAAGATTCTTTGCTTGAAATGCTGCAGCTGTTGCAGGAACTTCATTCCAGCGGTATATTAGAGGCCGTAAACAGCCTTGTCAAAGTAAAAGAGCAGGTGGCAAAAATTGCGGTTGACCAAATGACACGCCAGCCGGTTACCAATCTGATTAACAATGCGATGGCTGCAGGAGGGGCCTTAACTTCTCTCGATCCCGAGATGACCAAGAAGCTAATGGGCAGTTTGGCAAAAGGTTTTGAAAAAGCTGAGCAAGGGCTGCAAGTACATTCAAAAGTCGGTATATTGGATCTGCTGAAGGTATTACAAGATCCGGATATCAACCGTGCCATCGGATTTGGTTTAAATCTGCTAAAGGGGATTGGTGAAGGGTTAAAGGAATAATAGAAAGGAGATCCATTTGCTCATTTTATTCCGGACGAGTGGATTATCTTTTTGTTTTTTGAAAATCATTTGAAGAATACTAAAGGGGACAGAAGCGATGAGTAAGAATTTGGAACATCAGTTTAGTATGCTTGTTCGGGAAATCAGAAAAGAATATGTCGGGAATGGTCCAAAAGAAATTACTACTCGCTTTATTGAAAATTGGGCCATTAGCGAAATGAAAGGCAACCTGACAAATGTCGAGAAGTTTATGATTAAATCCGAACAAGGAAAGCAAATGATTCATGAGGCTCGGACTAAAATGGTGAAGGAAATTTATAAGAAGCCAGAGGTGCTTGAGAAGTTTGAATCGTTATTCGGCGCAAGGGTGCTGCAGCTTTTCTCGGATATTAATATAGACGAAGATATTGCCATGACTGTTTTTGTCTTCGATCATCCTATAGATCAAACTAAACAAAGGAGATAGGGAAGATGGGGCAAGAAATGCGTGTAACCAATCAGGTGCTGCGATATGAAAATGGGGCTGTTCGCCTGATAGAAGATGTGATCGTCACAGAATATCCCCTTACGATTATTTTAAATGGTCAAGAATTTGCTACCCTCGTTTGCAGTCCGGAACATCTTGAAGAGCTGGTAGTCGGATTTTTGGCTTCAGAGGGAATTATTAGCTGTTACGAGGATATCAAGGATCTCCAAATTGTTGAATTAACAGGCAAAGCCCTGGTAGCAACCCATCGCGTAAATAAATTTAATGAGAAGTTTCACTCGAAGCGTTATGTCACTTCATGCTGCGGCAAAAGCCGTCAGAGTTTCTATTTTTACAATGATGCCAGAACCGTCAAGCCGATTGAGACCAAAAATAGAATCCTTTCTATTGAGGATTGCTTTCACCTTATAGAGATGATGCAGGAATCATCGACGATTTTTCAAGAAACGGGTGGTGTTCATAATACTGCGCTTTGTGATGGGAATGGGATCATCGTCAGCAGGACAGACATCGGCAGACATAATGCCTTAGACAAATTATATGGCTATTGCCTGAAACATTCCCTTTCGATTGAGGATAAGGTGATTGCCTTTAGCGGGCGGATTTCGTCAGAGATACTATTAAAGGTAGCAAAAATCAAATGCAGTACGGTTTTATCAAAATCTGCTCCAACGGAACTGGCATTACGCTTGGCAAAAGAACTAGGCATTACAGCTGTTGGCTTTATCCGGGGGCATGCATTAAATATTTATACAAATCCTGAACGGATTATCATTCCGGAATCTATGTAATAACTGATACCGCTCTCTTTAGGAGAAAGCGGTATTTTTATACTTATGCATCTAATAACCACTATTCTTGAAAAAGGAACTATTTTTCTGCATAAAACGATCACTTTTAATTTTGAGGTCAGTTCCCTGGTGTTTGAAGTAACAATGTGCCGGGGAACTGACCCTTATTTTCCATTTTGGATGAAAAGAAACTACCCTTGAATGAATTGGGCGGTTTCATGGTCTATTAATTTAGTTAATAGGCATTCAATGGATGCATGAAGTCTATGTTGTATTTCAGTTTCGTGAAAGGTCATTTCGTTTTCTTTGTACGTGAATTGTGAATCAACAAGATAGACTCCGGTTAAGATTTCCTGGCAGTTTAAGATAGAAAAAAGGGGTTTAAAGGCATATTCTAACGATAAAAGGTGGGCCACGGTCCCACCGCTTGCAATCGGCAGAATGATTTTTTCAGACAAGCCTTTCTCTGGGATTAAATCAAAGAATGTTTTTAAAACTCCGGTATAGCTTGCCTTATAAATGGGACTGATTACAATGATTGCATGAGCCTTTTCAATCTTGTCTAAAGCCTGGTTAATGGCTTTGCTCTTAAAATTGGCGTAAACTAAATCTTCTGGTGGCAGATCACGAACATTCATCACTTCTATCTGTTGTCCTTTAGAAGTGAGTAGTTTTTCTAAATAAGTTGCAATCGCAAAACTTCTTGAAGGTTGAGTCGGACTCCCCGAAATGATAACAATATTTGACATGGTTTACTCTCCTTTTAGTAAAAATTTATAAAAAATCCCTTTTTCAATAGTTTATAAAATTGATGCAGTGTATTTAAAACCCCTCCATCCTCACCAGTGGTTTGACCCCTTGTTCTATTTTAGTTAGTTTTCTGTACGAATTTAGTTTGTATAAACTGGAATTTTATTATCATGGGGTGTTACGATCGCATTAACGGTGTAAGGTTCCTTCTGATAGGAATGTCGGTTTTGCTTGCCAATATCTGTACCATAAATATGAATCGTGATGGCCGTTTCTTTAAACGGATTGCGGACACCATGAATATCTGCATTTGGCGGGTAGACAAAAGAAATATCATGTGTTTTAGCGATAACTGTATCGACCACATCTAAATGGAGACCGTTTTCATCCTCTTCATTTTCGATTTTTTTGTATCTTGTTTCTTCAATTGCACCCTCGTATACACCGACAAGCCCCCATACTAAATGATCATGAATCGGTGCGATTTGGCCAGGTCCCCATACAAAGGCGACAATCGAGAACGCTTCATCTTCTGGTTTATATAATAAAAATTGACTGTATTTATCTTGTTTGGGCCTTTGGTATTTCTCAGGTACTAGTTCTTTTGTTTCAATAAACGATTGAAAATAAGGTTTCAGGGTGTGAACGATCTCCTTTTCCGATTTGGCTTCTTGTAACACCTTTCTTACTGTGATTTCAAATAATTGAAAAGCGTTCATACTTGTCATTTCCTCTCCTCCTGTTTTTAAAACCAAGTATATCCATCAAGATAAATGGATTAATTTCTTTATGTTGATAATAATGTTTAAATGAATTCAAGTAAAATAGAAAAAAATGAAGAGTGGCTTCAAAAAAAATGAATTTAAAGAAATTTTAAAGATCTAAATTTCTTTAAAACCAACTTGACATATCGGAAAAATGTAAATATATTAATCATTAACAATTCAATATTCTAATAGCCCACTAGACATCTAGAGGCCTTAAAAAAATGAGGGATCCTTTTAATGGGCTGGAACAACATGTAAAGCCTATGATTCTTCCTGATTCATAGGCTTTTTTATTCAAGGCTTAAACTTTTAATATCTTGAGAGTTATTTAAACGCTGCACCAGCCATTAGGACATAAGTAAACGCTGTTGAATTGAGTATTTTCTGCAAGCTAAGTCTCATGCCTGTCGATGTTGACCAAGGCCTTAGTGTTTCAGAATAAAACTGACCATTGTGGGGTGAAATTCATGGATTTAAGAGCCGTCAAAACATTTGAAACCATAGCTCGGTTAGGAAGTTTTCAGAAAGCAGCAGATGAACTAAAATATGTCCAGTCAACAGTTACGATGCAAATTCAAAAACTGGAATCAGATCTCGGTGTTAAATTATTTGAACGCGGAAGAAAAATCTATTTAACAGAGGCAGGAAGAGTTTTTTTCGAAAAGGCAGAGTTACTCCTGAAAGATTTAGAATATGTCCAAAGTTCCATGAAGGAATGGTTCAATGGCGGAACAGGAAAAATCAAAATCGGTGCGATTGAACCGATGGCGATTTATCGATTGCCCAAAATCTTGGCTCACTTTTGTGCAGAATATCCTAAGGTGCAAATTAGTATTGAAATAACAAACACTAATACTTTAACGCAAATGATTAAAGACTGTGAACTGGATTTGGCCATTTGTAATACCCCAGAATTGGATCCTCATATTACGTTTGAGCGTTTATTGACAGAAGAAGTTTCTGTTTTGATGACAAGTAATCATCCATTTTCACAAAAACAGAATATCTATTTAGCAGATTTTAAAGATGAAAAACTGTTATTAAGCGGTTTTGTTTGCAACTACCGGATTCATTTAGAAAAGTCACTTACAGAAGCGGGGGTCACACCGCAAATTGGCTTAGTGGTTAACAGCATGTCGGCTTTAAAAGAATATGTTCAAGCGGGTCTTGGTATCGCAGTCATTCCTGATATCATTATTGGGACACCACCGGAAGGGATGGTCAAGAAAAAGATAATCGATTTAGAAATTGGCGTTGTGACAGGGCTGTTAAGGAAAGCAAACTACAGGCAAAACAGTAAAGCCATTGAGAGATTAATCGCAGCCATTAAGAAAAATGTTCAAAAGACCACTGCATTTGTTGAAATGAAATAAAACTCTTCATACTTCAATTTTATTGAAGCATTAGTTTCTTTTTTTTCATTATACATGAGGACTATGGTGTTATATACTGTTGTTAAACCAAGTAATTCCATTAGATAAATAGGTTATTAAATTCCTAAAGATGAGAATTTATAATAAAGAAGAAAAAAATGGGGCTGATCATTTGGAAGAATCAAAACAAAATCTTACTAAACCGCTAACGGGAATAAAAGTGGTGGAATTTGGTCAAATTGCAGCTGGACCGTTTACTGGGATGTTATTAGCCGATCTAGGAGCAGACGTGATTAAAATCGAGAGGCCGAATGGTGGAGACGGGATGAGAGCCTGGCCTCCATTTATTGAAAATTCCCAATACGGGGAATATAGCGCTAATTTTTCTTCATTAAATCGTAATAAGAGAAGTATTGTGATTGATTTTAATAACGAAGAAGAATTAAAGATATTAAAGAAACTTTGTTTACAAGCAGATGTCGTCGTTGAAAATTTCCGCCCGGGTGTATTAGAAAAGTTCGGGTTGCTCTACGATGATTTGTCTAAAGAACATGCTCATTTGGTATATTGCTCGATATCCGGTTATGGCCAAGAAGGGCCTTATGCAAAGAAAGGCGCTTTTGATGTCACGATTCAAGCGTTTAGCGGCTTAATGAGTGTCACGGGTGAAGAAGATGGACCTCCTGTCAAGTGTGGTGTTCCCATCGCAGACTTTGCTGTCGGTTTATATGCAGCCTATTCGATCGTTGCTTCTGTTCTCAAAGTAAAGCAAGGCGGGAAAGGGACATATATTGATTGTTCTATGCTGGGAAGTGTACTTGGTATCTCAGCACTGCAAACCAGCGAATATTATGGGAAAGGAGAACCTCCAAATAGATTAGGTACCGCACATCCTAGAAATGCTCCCTATCAGGCGTTTCAGGGATCCGACAAACCTTTTGTGATAGCTGCTGGGAATGCTAAGCTTTGGTACCAAGTGTGTAAAGCGACTAATTTAACCGACTTAATTGACGACCCAAGGTTTATCACCCAGAGATTACGTGCTAAAAATCAAAAAGAGCTCCAATCAATCTTAGAGAAAGTATTTGTAACCAAAAAGGCTGCAGAGTGGATGGCGGAATTTGAAAAAAGAGGAGTTCCTACATCACCAGTTAATGATTTTGCAGAAGCGTTGGCGAGCCCGATTACCCATTCACTCAATATTCTAAAAGAAATGAATTTACCAAACGGTGAAAGCATAACAGCAGTAGGATTTCCAGTGAAAATGACAGACTATGAATTTGAGATTTACCGGATTCCGCCTAAATTAGGGGAACATAATGAACAAGTGATCGAAGAATGGCTTGGTCATAAGGTTGTTAAGTAATAAATATAGCGAAGGATGCTAAAGGTCTATTTATAATCCCAAGTATTCCAATGTGAATAAAATTATTTATAAAGGATAGCTTTTGCTTGTTGTTTTAAACTAAAAACTTTCAGCTAACAAATTTTTATGAAAAGGGGAGTACTACATGAAGATCGCAATGACGATTTCGGGAGAAAATGAAATTCTAGTGCCGATTGTGGAAGGCGACATAATTCGATTATACAATCCAGAAACAGGAGAATTCGAGGATTTTATCAATCCAGCATTACAATTGCAGAGCGGAAAAAGAGGAGCCGTTATTCGCTTCCTCAATAATAGAAAGGTGAATCTTTTATGTGCACCTCCGAAAATGCTTTGTGAATTATCTTATGAAGCTGCGCAAAAAGAGGATTTTATCTACTATCGAGTCGAGGCGGGAACTAGTTTTTCTGAATTAAAAAGGTTACTCGCAGACAATGTATTAGCAATGACAAAGAATCTGCCTGAAAACGAAATTGAGCCAAGTTTTGTTTCACAAGCAGAGTGATAAAGGAGTAACAATGGAGACGGTAAAACTAGTCATCAATAATCAACAAAATGATAAACGAAAAACAGCACAGCTGGTATTAAACAGTCCACATAATTTAAATGCCATTAATAAAGAATTATACGACGAGTTAAAAAACAACCTGGAAACGATTAAGCACAGAAAGGATATAGGGGTTCTCCTGTTAAGCAGTGAAGTAAGCAAGGCCTTTAGTACGGGGGTAGATGTGAAGTATATCCAATCCTTAACGAATGAAGAAGCTAGCACATTCTTTTCTGAAATATCGTTTTTGTTGGATCAAATAACGCATCTTCCAATACCAACTATTGCCTTCGTCCACGGATACGCATATGGAGCCGGGGCAGATTTAGCCCTTTCCTGCGACCTAAGAATAGCTGCATCGTCTGCTGTTTTCCGTTTTCCTGGCCCACAGTTTGGCTTGATATTAGGGACACAGCGCCTGATCCATGAAATCGGCCCTGGAACAGCTCGATACTTAACACTATTAAATAAGAAGATTGATGCCAAAACAGCGAAGGTTTATGGTTTGGTTCACGAAATGTATCAGGATCTCACTGAGGCACAAGATTCAGCAACGAATCTGATCCAAAACTTGAAGGGTGTCCCTTACCAAACGATCCAAACGTTAAAGGAATTAACCAATGAGCAGCTGCCTATTTCACATGATCTAACAAGAAAATCTATCTTACATGGAGATTTTCAAAAAAGATTTCGCCAGTATATATCGAAATCATTTTCTTAAGATCTTCGGTGTTGAGAAACAGGAGATTTTAATGGAAATTCGAAACAGGAAAGTTCTAGGAAAATCCAATTTGTGTGGTGAACAAATGATGCAACAAAAAAAGGGAATAAATTTAACCATTAACCAATTAAAAAAATATTATGACCAATTAGAAGTGCTTAGCGATGTGAATTTACAAATAGCAGCTGGAGAGTTCGTCGCCATCGTTGGGAAAAGCGGCTGTGGGAAAAGTACTTTACTTCGCCATATTGCTGGTTTGGAGCAAGCAACAGCAGGTGAAATTGAACAAAATAATAGGGTTATTGACGGGATAAATCGTGATGCCAGAGTCATGTTCCAAGAAGCCCGCTTACTTCCTTGGCAGACGGTCCTGAAAAATGTCGGAGTAGGTCTCGGAATGAAAAAGGGCTGGGAGGAGAAAGCCTTATGGGCGTTAAAACAAGTGGGCTTGGAAGAACGGGCGAACGATTGGCCATCCGTATTATCTGGCGGTCAAAAGCAACGGGTAGCGCTCGCACGTGCGTTAGCTGCACGGCCTCCATTGTTATTACTGGATGAACCATTGGGAGCCTTAGATGCTTTAACCAGAATGGAAATGCAGTCGCTCATTGAAGAGCTATGGAAAAAGTATAAATTCACAGCGATCTTGGTAACACATGATATAAGTGAAGCCATCACACTGGCTGACCGTGTGATTTTAATCGAAAATGGAGCGATCAAGATGGATTTGAAAATTTCACTATCTCGTCCACGGAATCGGGCCAATCATGGATTTGCTGAACTGGAAGGCAAGGTCCTTTCCAGAATTTTAGGCAAAGAGGAAAGGTTAAAGCAAGTTGTCAACGATCAACGATAATTAAAAAGGAGGAATTTCATTATGGTGGAATTTATTACAATGGCACCAACATCAGGTGACGGTGAATTTGTTGGAGCGGTTCATAATTCAACAGGTAAAAAAGTAAATAGCTGGACAGGGACGGATGAATCGGCAGAACGGCCGCCCAGCCTTGAATATATTAAGGAAATCGCCCTAGCTGCTGAGAATGGAGGCTTTTCAACCTTATTGCTGCCAACGGGTGCAGGGTGCCTCGATTCTTTAGCTGTCGCAGCTAATTTAATAGCCTATACCAAAAAATTAAACTTTCTCTTTGCAGTCCGTCCAGGATTTATAGCACCGACGCTCTTTGCTAAGCAATTTGCTACAATTGATTACTGGTCAGGAGGAAGAGCATTAGTCAATATCGTGACAGGGGGGTCTCCAGAGGAGCTAGCCAGTGATGGAGATTATTTGGATCATGAAGCACGTTATCGAAGAACCCGAGAATACATTGTCATCCTGAAGAAATTATTTGCTGGGGAAACTTTTGACTTTAAGGGTGAGTTTTTCTGCTTAAAAAAAGCTTCCTTATATCCAAAACCAGTAAAAATGCCGCAAATATATTTTGGCGGGGCCTCTGAAATTGGTAAATCGGTTGCAGCTGAAGAAACGGAAGTTTATATGATGTGGGGAGAAACACTAGAGAATACAAGAAATAGAATGGAAGAAATGAGGACATTAACGGCCACCCACAACCGCGAATTGAGTTATAGTGTTTCTTTTCAGGTTATACTCGGTGATACAGAGGAAGAAGCATGGAACAATGCTGAGCGGTTGATTAGTAAAGTACCGCCGGCTGTATTAGAGCAAAAAAGGCAAATAGCAGCAAAAGGTGACTCAATTGGTGTGAAACGACTGCATCAATTAATGGAAAGCGGGAAAGATCATCAATTTAAAATTGGCCCTAATTTGTGGGCAGGATTAACGCAAGTGTTATCAGGAAATTCAATTGCGCTTGTTGGAACTCCTGACCAGGTAGCAGATCGTGTTGTGGAATATGTTGAATTAGGCTTTGATAAAGTCTTGCTAAGGGGTTTCCCTCACTTAGAAACCATCACTAGAATTGGAGAGCAAGTGATTCCGAAAGTCCATCAAAAACTAAATCAAGTTCAGGCAGTGTAATTCTTTCCAGTTTGCAAGATGCGTAGATTTTGCTCATTTTCATCATATAGAGATTGGGGAATCATTATGAAACAAGAAATAAAACATACACCTTTCTTCTTGCTTTTTAGCATTTCCTTGCTGCTATCCATGATTCTTACCGCCTGCGGGCAAACAGAAAGGACTTCAGCAAATAAACAGACAATTAATCTTGGCTATCAGAAAAATGGTACGACGTTGTCATTAAAGCAAAAACAAGAATTGCAAAAAGAATTAGAGGAAATGGGCTATACAGTGAAATGGTCAGAATTTAATACCGGAAGTTCCATTTTAGAAGCGTTAAATGCAGGAAGCATTGACTTTGCCACAGCCGGGGATATCCCTTCAATATTTGCCCTTTCCAAGGGAAGTGATTTTAAATACATTGCAGGAGAACCCTCCTCACCCGCTTCCCAAGGTATATTGGTAAGCAAGGATTCGGGTATTAAATCAGTGAAAGACTTAAAAGGGAAAAAAATTGCCTTTAACAAAGCCTCTATCTCTCAATATTTGTTAACGCAATCACTACGCTCTGTAGGATTAACGATTGATGATGTTGAACCCGTCTTTTTAAATCCGCCAGATGCCAGTATTGCGTTTGAACAAGGGGACGTAGATGCATGGGTAGTATGGGATCCATACCTGACTGTTGTAGAAAGCAAAGGGAATGTCATCTTGAACGATATCCCAAAATTTCCGTATCGATCCTTTTATTTCACTACTTCACAGTTTGCAAAAGCTCATTCCGATATTGTCAAGCTTTTTGTGAAGCATGTGGCACAGGTTGGAAAAGAAATTGATAAAAATCCAATAGAGGCGGCTAAATTACTAAACGAAGCCACCAATATTCCAGAAGATACATGGGAAAAGGTGTTAGAGCGGAAAAAGAACGATGTCCATTATATGGATCAACAAGCTATCGATGATTTACAAGCACAAGCAGATAATCTAGTAAAAATTGGGCTTACGAAGCAAAAGGTAAAAATCAAAGATCATGTTTGGTTCCCAGAGGATGAGAAGGAATTATCGGTTAAGGATATGAGAGGAACATATTACAGGTTTTTTTAAAAAGGAGTTTAAGAGGAGGATCACTGTGTTCAAAAATGTAATGAAAGCCTACTATCAGGCAGCCCCATGGATTATTCCAGTATTGCTGTTCCTACTTTGGCAGTTATTCTCAGAAACAGGCTGGATTCCTGACAAGGTCCTTCCGTCGCCGCTTGAAGTGATCCATGCAGGAGTATCCTTAGCGGGAAGTGGAGAATTATTAACCCATATAGGGGTTAGTTTTAAACGGGCGTTTAGCGGTTTTATCATCGGCGGGGGATTGGGAATCATTTTCGGATTACTGAATGGAATCTATCGATTTGCCGAGAAACATTTTGATACGACCATCCAAATGCTCCGTAATATCCCCCATTTGGCGTTAATTCCCATCGTTATTTTATGGTTTGGAGTAGGGGAGGAGGCGAAAATTTTTTTAGTGGCCATAGGCGTATTCTTTCCTATATATATAAATACCTATCATGGGATTCGCTCAGTCGAAGCGGATTTGATCGAAATGGGGGAAGTGTACGGTTTATCTAAGTGGAAGTTATTTTCCAAAATTGTATTTCCAGGTGCACTTCCGTCTATATTAGTTGGTCTGCGTTATGCGCTTGGGGTCATGTGGTTAACACTGATTGTCGCTGAAACAGTGGCAGCCAGTTCCGGAATTGGTTATATGGCGATGAATGCCCGTGAATTTATGCAGCTGGATATCGTCGTCTTAGCAATCATCCTATATGCTATACTCGGAAAACTAGCTGATTTTCTGGCAAAATTACTAGAATCCAACTTACTTAAATGGAATCCAGTGTATCAACATAATGAAAGGGGATAAATATAAGTTGATGATGAGTTTTAGCTAATTTTTGGATGTGCTCTATTGCTTTTGTGTCCAATATATTGGAAAAAACACTTCATAATAGTTTGTATTATAGCAAATCTGTTTCATAGCAGATGTGATTTTGGGGTCAGTCCCCCGGTGCACAAATGTCTTAACGTGCCGGGGGACTGACCCCATTTAATGGATTATCCAAATTTTCAGATTGCATTACTGCCACACGCACAAAAAGACGATCTGTCAGTTTAAAAGCATTTCGTCTTTTTTTATGTATTGGCGGGTAAAGTGGGGAAATTGGCGGGTAAATCGCCAAAGTCAACGGGTAAAAATGCGCCCCAAAAAAGAAGGCAGAAAAATCGTCTCTCTGCTTCTTTAGCTATTCTTCCGTTTAAAAACGATAATAGATGAAAAGATACTAATCTCGTAAATCAAGATCAGCGGTATGGCAACGGAAATATGCGAAATAAATTCCGGTGGGGAGATCATGCTGGCGATGATGACCAGAACGAAATACGCATATTTGCGCAGTTTTGCGATTTTATAAGGATTGATAATCCCTAATGTGGTTAAAAACATAAGCACAATCGGCAACTCAAAGGCAATACCGAATGGTAATGTCATATGAATTAAAAAGCTAAAATATTTTTCTGCCGTAAAGGAAGCAGTCATTAAGCCATTCCCCATTTTAAGAAGGAACTTCAAGATGTTCGGAAAAATAAACAAATAGCCAAATGCCAATCCGCCGATAAAAAGGAAAAACATTGCAGGGATATAGGCTAATGCTGTCTTTCTCTCAGCAGGCTTTAAAGCCGGTTTGACAAATAGCCACATTTGCCAGGCGGCAACGGGAATGGTTCCGGCTATTGCGATAATGGATGCGATATGAAAATAAAGGAGAATAATGTCACTTGGCCCCAAAACCATGAGTTTATACCCCAGATTTCCCATCAAAAAGCGATAAATATCCTCTACAAAGACAAATCCCACAATAAGAAAAAGCAGAAAGGCTACCGCTGAAATAATTAGTCTTTTGCGTAATTCGCTTAAATGTTCTACTACATTTTGTTCGCGATCGTCGTCCACATTTTCCGCCTGCCTTCATTTAATTAACTGCTTATAAGAAATTTGGAAGAAAAACAACCGTTTGTCTACTTAACAAGGATGCAAGAACAACCGCACTAACCCGGTGAAGCAGAAGAACCAGTGGCCCTCTAAAAGCTTCCAAGCTTTATCCGAACATGTACCGGCCAAAGGTTTTACTAATCGATAGGGTAAGGCCGATTTGAATCATGTTGGAGAAAAGGGAACTGCCTCTGTAGGTGATAAACGGGAGGGAGATCCCTTTCACGGGCATGAGACCGACAATCATGCCGATATTTTGATAAATTTGTACGGTTACTTTTTCGTTAATAGATCTGACACAAGCTGGACGGCGACAGCGTCATCGAGGTAGCCGATTGGAAAAATATAATCTGGAATGACATCAACAGGTAAGATGAAATATAATAGTACCCCTCCGATGATGGAAAGGTGATGGGACGAAACTTTCATCGAACAAAATGTGTCAAACATCTCCTTTAAATGGCTGATAAAAGGTCCGATGCTTCCTAACTTTTGCAGCTTCTCGTCGAAGCTTTTCAGAATCGTTTCTTTCCCTTCCTCGGTTTGAGCAAACTGTTGATATTTTTCTAATTGCTCCTCTACACGTTCAATTGTGAAATTTTGATCGTATAACTGAGAGGACTTAAGAACTTTCTGAATACTGTCAACGGATAAATAAAGCTCATCGGAATAGATTTTTTTCTGCTCAGTCTCCATGGGATACCCAGCGGCGGCAAAAAGGTCAGCAATCGGAACATCGAGACAGGTTGCAAATTTTTGTAAATGTTCCGGCCTCGCTTTTCGTTTGCCGTTTACAATCCGTGAAATGGTCGCTGTATCAATTTTTGAAAGCTCGCTCAGTTTCCTCATGGATAAAGAGCGTTTTTCCAATAACTCCTTTAGCAAAGAGCCAATTGGTTTGCTTTTTTTGACTTCAGGCATTTCCCTTTCCCTCCTATCCTTGTTAAAGCACCCTCTTGAGATGTTTGTCTATCATTCTATGAAAATAATATAGTAATTGTTGACATTTCATCAATATTATTTTGTGTTTTTATCAAAGGGTTCTTAAAAAACCTGGTGAAGGCAATGACAATAATAATGATCCCACTAATAATTGTTCCAAATTGTCCCAGTGTATAGCTGCCAATTCGAACTTCAGCAAGTTTTATCCCTAACTTTACGCCTCCCCAAATACTACTCAGGCTGCTAGACTCATAAGATAACAAATGACTACAATTAGTAGGTTTGTCCCAATACTATATCAATTTTTCGAACCCCATACGAAATTCCAATCCCCCAATTATCTATACTCGATGAGGTAGCAAATGCCACAATTATTAGCCAAGACAATGTAAACCCCTCCTCATTTTTTTACAATGTATTGAACTGTTGATTAAATGTTGACATATATTCAACATATGGTACAAGTTTATTTAATAAATTTTTGAAGGACAAAAGTGAAATTGGGGGATGAAAGACAATCCAAGCCTAAAAACCTCCTAAAAGAGTAGCGTCAGGAAACCGCATTCCTGACGCTAGCCTAAGTTGTACTTGGTGATCCAGAGGAAGAAGTATGGAACAATGCTGAGCGGTTGATTAGTAAAGTACCATCCGTTGTATTAGGGTAAAAAAGGCAAATAGCAGCAAAAGGTGTTTCAATTGGTGTGAAACGACTACATCAATTAATGGAAAGCGGGAAAGATCATCAGTTTAAAATTGGCCCTACCCTAATTTGTGGGCAGGATTAACGCAAGTCTTATCAGGAAAATTAAATTGCGCTTGTTGGAACTCCTAACCAGGTAGCAGATGTGATGTTGGGGTCAGTCCCCCGGTGTACAAATGTCTTACCGTGCCGGGGGACTGACCCCATTGCATGGTTAATGTAAATTTTACTTACATAAATGTTTGTAATATTAACTTTACCGTTATTTGGATTTAAAATATGATAAATTTAATGAATTATCCAAATTTTCTAACTAGACGGTAAATTGTAATTGTAAATTTTAATGCTGGTAAAAATCAAGAATCTTAGGGGAAGCTATCTCAGTTTAAAAAGAGCTTTACAATACTTGTTAGGGTTTAAAGCCTGGAAGATTTATGAAAAGAACATAAAATGAATTATTTTCCATCTATAACCTACTAACCGGTTAGTAACTGTTATATAATTAACAATTTATTTCAGTAAATAATCAAATTTTATTAATCACGGAAAAATGAAAGCGCTTAAATATCGGGTGCTTGTAAATTTGTTTAAAGGGGTTCTAATGTCATTAATCGTATTAAAACGAACTTTTTGACATTAGGTAATTTTAGATTTAGTAAAAAATTCTTTAAGTAGAAAGGGGTCAAATGATGAAACGAATATTCATCTATTTGCTTACTTTATTGTTTATTGTTGCAGGATGTTCAGACACAACGAGTTCTGATGGAAATAAAAATCCTAAAAAGAATGAAGCGCCAAAGGAGAAAGTGTTAAAAGTAGCTGTTGACAGTAATCCGGCTGTTTTCGATCCCTATAAATTAAGTACCAATTCCGAATTAGTGATTTCACAGCCTATTTATAACACTTTACTACGTTTTAAAACAAGTTCAATCGATATAGAAGATATTGAGGGCGGCTTGGCAGAGGACTGGGAAACTAGTAAGGATGGGTTAACTTGGACTTTTAAACTTAGAAAAGGGGTACAGTGGCACCATGGGTATGGTGAATTCACTTCTGCTGATGTGAAATACTCGATTGAAAGAGTAATGGATCCTGAATTAGGTTCTACTTCGAGGGAGAACTTTAAACAAGTGGATAAAATTGAGACACCGGATTCATATACGGTTATCATTCATTTGAAACAACCAGATCCTGCATTTCTTCAAAGTATCTGTGGTCCCGCGATAGTGAAAAAAGAAGCAATAGAAGATAATGAGAAATCTGGTGAGATTAGACCAATAGGGACGGGGCCGTTTATGTTTGAGGAATTCAAGCAAAATGAAAAGGCCGTCCTAGTGAAGAATAAAGACTACTTCCTAGGAGAACCAAAGTTAGAAAAAGTTGAAATACATTTTATGACGGATCTTACTGCGATTGAAATCGCGTTGAAAAACGGTGAGATTCATATGGGTCCTGGTCTTTATGAGCCGGCATGGCTAGAACAAATGAGCAAAAATAAAGATCTCACGCTTGATGTATCAGAAAATGGTGTTTTCTGGGGATTGTACTTAAATACTTCAGTCGATATCTATAAAAATATGAATCTTAGAAAAGCAATCGCCCACGCAATTGATATAAAAAAATATGTAAAATCCCGTAGACTTACGGCTGTTGAGCCAAAATCGGTTATAAATTCCGCTGTTCGTGGTGCTTATGATGCGCACTATCAATACGACCTTAAAAAAGCAAAAAAATACCTAAAAGAAGCGGGATATCCGAATGGAGTTAAACTGCCTGAAATGACAATTCCTAACTTAGCATCATTCAAAGGTGGAGCAGAGTTCATACAGGAGGAGCTACGTAAAGTTGGAATAGAATTACCCCTGAAGTCAGTCGATATGGCATCTTGGGTCGAGTTAGTATATAGTAATCAAAATCCAAGTACGACGGTCGGGCTGGCTGCTTTTGGAGAAGCTGTCGTTCCTTTCCGCTCGATGTTCTACGGACCGTCCAGCATGGGTCAACCAACAGCCATTTACAATCTCACGCATTTTCATGAGGCAGACAGGTTGATTGAGCAAGCAGAAACGGAAATAGATCGTCAAAAATTGGATGACTTATATAAACAAATTGTAGAAAAAATCCATGATGCTTATGTTGTTATTCCTTATGTAGAGGGTCGCTCCCCATTAATACGTAGCAATAAAGTAGATCTAGGCTACGATTTTAAATCTACGATGATTTATATGTACTATATTACCGAAAAAACGGATTTGAAATAAGAATACTGACACTGCAATCATTAAAGAAATGATCGTAGTGTCAGAATAAAAAAGTCAAAATTGAATTTCTAATTTTTTCTCTATATTAAGGTATTGGGGGGATGATCATTGATCAAATATTTCATTCGAAGGACATTATTGACAATACCCACGATGTTCTTATGTATTACCATTATATTTTTCTGTCTTCGTGTCGTTCCGGGTGATCCAGCTCTTATTATGCTTGGCGAAAATGCAACACCGGAAGCGGTTGAAGGACTTCATAAAGCGATGGGTTTAGATAAACCAATTTGGGAACAATACCTCACGTTTTTAAATGACACTTTACAAGGTGATTTTGGTAAGTCTATATATTCTGAAAAGTCGGTTTCAAAACAACTCATTGAAGCTTTCCCCCATACTTTCAATCTTGCCTTAATGAGTATTTTTATTGCATGCATCATAGGGATCCCTTTGGGGATTGTTTCTGCCAGAAAGCATAATACACTTTTTGATGACGGATTAAGAGTAGTGTCTTTAATTGTGTTGGCAGCCCCAGCATTTTTGGTGGGGATTTTTCTTCTAATCGTTTTTTCCGTTCAGATTCCACTTTTTCCGTCGATGGGTGTCGGAAACGGATTTTTCGAAAAAATTTATTATCTTATCCTTCCTTCTATTACGATAGGGACTGGAATAGCTGCTGCACTCATACGATTTATGAGTTCAAGTATGATAGAAGAAATAAATAAAGATTATATTCGAACTGTACGGGCAAAAGGAATACCGGAAAAGCTTGTTTTTTATAAACATGCGTTAAGAAACTCGTTAATTCCGGTGGTAACCGTTATCGGCTTGAATATGACTGGTTTATTGAGCGGCGCTGTTATCATTGAAATGATTTTTAGTCGTCCGGGACTTGGGAGTTTAGCACTTGATGCCATTTTCGCTCGTGATTTCCCGGTTGTTCAAGGCAGTTTAATTTTGTTCATGCTCATCGTCATCATTGTGAATTTGCTCGTGGATCTAAGTTATTCATTGTTAAACCCAAGAATTCGCCAAAGTTGATCGTAAGGAGGGATTGTTATGCAAACAAATGAAACTCCTAATCTTTCTACTATGAAAGAGATAAACCCGGCAACAAATAAAACAAGTTCCAACTCGTTTATTGATTGGAAGGCTTTTCGAAAAAATCGTTTAGGACTGGTTTCGTTATTCGTTATTATTTTTTTTGTTTTGCTTGCTTTAACTGCGAAATGGATCGTCCCTTACGATCCACTTACGCAAAATCTTCTCGAGAAATTCCAAGGAATATCAAAGGAGCATTGGCTTGGAACAGATTTAAATGGTCGTGATATTTTAAGCCGTATTATTTATGGGACGAGAATTTCGCTCCTCATTGCATTGTGCACCGTAATGCTCGGTGCAACAGTAGGGTTTGCAATCGGGATCATCGCGGGCTATAAAGGCGGGTTATTGGATGATATTTTAATGAGAATGATGGACGCAATCATGACATTTCCACTACTTTTATTCGCACTCATGCTTCTGATGGTGCTGGATAGTGGTATGACAGCATTAGTCATTGTTATTAGTGTCGGTATGATTCCTGGAAGTGCAAGGATAGCTAGAGGAACAACTTTAGATATTAAGGATCGTGAATTTGTTAAGGCAGCTAAATCAATGGGGAGTAGTCACCTTCGAATCGTGCTAACACATATACTCCCAAACATTATTACCTCTTTGCTCGTCGTGGCAACTATGAATATGTCACTTGTCATCATGACAGAAGCCGGTTTGAGTTTTTTAGGAGTGGGGATATCTCCGCCAACGCCAACGTGGGGAAATATGATCAGAGACGGATTCACATTCATTACCCTTAAACCAAGCTTGGCATTATACCCTGGTATCGCATTAACGATCCTCGTCATCGCCTTAAATTTACTTGGTGATGCATTACGAGATGCCGTCGACCCGCATCTTAAAGGTCAAAAGAAATAGGAGGGTGAACATGGGGGTGCTATTGGAAGTTAAAAACATTAGTGTAGGAACAAGGCGGAATGGAGAATTCATAGGAATTCTCGAAAATGTGAGCTTTAAATTGAATAAAGGGGAAACGGTTGGCATTGTCGGTGAAAGTGGATGCGGAAAAAGTATGACAGCCTTAACGATAATGGGACTACTTTCGAAAAATATTTTCGTAGAATCAGGAACTGTTAACTATGAAGACAAAGAGTTAACTAAACTTCCAACAACTGAATTAAATCGTTTAAGGGGTAAAGAAATATCGATGATTTTTCAGGAACCTATGACCTCTTTAAATCCATCATTTACAATCGGGAATCAGCTTGCGGAAGTATATAAACATCATGGTAACTTCAGCGCAAAAGAAATCCGGCAAAAGTCATTGGAAATTCTCTCCAAGGTTAAAATATCTGATCCAGAAGATAAATTGAAAGCATATCCACATCAATTGTCAGGGGGTATGAGACAAAGAGTGATGATTGCGATGGCTCTAGCTTGTAGTCCCAAAATTATGATTGCTGATGAACCAACGACGGCACTTGATGTAACAGTTCAAGCACAAATTTTAGATTTAATTAATGAACTGCAAGCAGGATTTAATACATCAGTGTTGTTTATTACACATGATTTAGGGGTTGTCGCGGAAACATGTCATCGCATGATTGTGATGTATGCTGGACAAATAATAGAGGAAGGAACGGTTGCCGAGATTTTTGATCACCCTTCCCATCCTTATACCAGTGGTCTTATGCTTTCAGCCCCAAGGCTGGGGAGCGCGATAAAAAGATTGAAGACGATTAAAGGAGTTGTACCGGATATTGACAACATGCCTACCGGCTGCAGGTTTGCCCCACGGTGTCCATACGCTACTGATATTTGTTTTGAAAAGGCACCTTTTTTAGAAAAGATGAGTGAAACGAGGGGGGTTAGATGTTGGCACAAGCTATAAAAACAGAAGAATTATTAACTGTAAACCATTTAGTCAAGCATTATCCAATCCGGAAAAACGCCTTTGGAAAAAACGCTGAAGTCGTAAAGGCTATTGACGATGTAAGCTTCACAGTATACAAAGGGGAAACGTTTAGTATCGTTGGAGAGTCGGGCTGCGGCAAATCGACGACAGCTATGTGTTTAAACCGATTGGTTGAACCAACATCGGGAGAAATTATCTTTAATCATGAAGATGTTCTGGCGAAAAGTGATAAAGAAATGCATTCGGTATATAGAAATATGCAAATCATTTTTCAAGATCCTTACAGTTCTCTTAACCCTAAGTATACAGTCAAACAATTAGTCAGTGAGCCTCTTGTCATTAACCGAGCAGGAAAAATGGCAGAAATTGCGGAACGAGTCCGTTCACTTTTAGATTTAGTTGGTTTAGGATCTCAATATATGAACCGCTATCCACATGAATTGTCTGGCGGACAAAAACAACGTGTCGGAATTGCTAGAGCCCTTGCGCTTAATCCTCAGTTAATCATCTGTGATGAACCTGTTTCGGCATTGGATGTGTCAATCCAGGCACAAATAATTAACTTGTTAAAAGATTTACAGGAACAGCTTGGTTTAACATATATTTTTATTTCTCATGATTTAAGTATTGTAGAACTAATTAGTGACAGGGTTGCTGTCATGTATCTTGGTAAAATCGTTGAACAAGGGACCAGGGATGAAATCTTTAATAATCCATACCATCCCTATACTAAAGCTCTGCTTTCTTCGATTCCAATTGCGGATCCAAAACTTAAAAAAAGTCGAGAACGTATAATACTTCAAGGGGATATGCCAAGTACAAAAAATCCTCCGAAGGGCTGCTATTTTCATACCCGTTGTCCAGTAAAAATGAATAGATGCTCACAAACTTATCCAAAGGAGAGCTTAATTTTCGAAAGTCATAAAGTTTCATGTCACCTTCACAATTAAGAAAGCCCATTTTAAATAGACTTTACCTTAAACCAACCTTTGAAAAGGGATGATATTTAATAATCAGACTAATGGCCTTGACGATTGCATCGTTTATGGAAAATACAAGAGAAAATAAAATGTACGGTCAATGGAATCACAATGGTCACCTTAATCAATTATGGAGGAAGGAAATGAGAAGTGGGTTTAGAACGTTTGCTATCCATTATGTACTCTCCGAAGCCAACCTATGAACATTTTATCCTTTTCGGCAAGAAGACTCCATCTGATTTGTATTACGGGCGAAGCCCAACAATTCAGGTAGAGATGAATTGCCGTCAGCCGATGGGCTGAAATCTTTTGTTTGGTTTGCATCATGATTCCACTATTCAGAGAACAAATGTTTGCTTATTCTTTGTGCCAAGTGATATAATTAGACGTAGATGGAAAGTGTATGGATATCACGCCTATCGAGACCATTCGTAAATAGATGGAGTCTCAAGGGAAATAATCCTTATGAACTCTCTCTGGAAAGGTGGTGAACCACATGACCAGGAAAAAGGCAGTTAAAGTATTGCGT
>NZ_JADDIU010000041.1 GCF_016464375.1 Bacillus renqingensis | reverse complement strand
CAATTAGCAATTAACGGCTTGCTGGGCACGCTGAAAACAAAAAACAGCAAACCATTTGAGGTTTACTGTTTGCTATTTATCAGAAATATTACTTTTTATTATTCTTAGCCCAATTATAAATAATTTCATCATCTGATTTCTCTGCATTGCGATCTGGAGAATAACAAAAACTTAAATGTTTATCACCACTTAATTTCTCATATAATATACGTCTTCGAATCCTAGTTTTGTTATCATTATACGGACTTCGTTCACCAGGTTCACCGTTTGCTTTTAAAGGATTCCTTTTTACTTTATAGCAATAAAGCTTATCTGGATCGTCTCCGTCACTTTTACTCAATGAACTTACCATCGCTTTTTCTTCAGTTGGTGATTTTGTTTCTTTTACTTCAGTAGGAATAAATCTTGAAAAATGCTGATTAAATTGCTTAAGAATATCACCAAGATTCTTGCTAAATTCTATATTGAAATACTCTCTTAAAGCCTTTACACTAACAATAAAACCATTGGAATTAGCAGCAACTTCTAAACTATCATTAAGATTACCTTGTCTTAAAAATTCAATTTTTAAAAGAGCATATTTCTCCCTTTTTTCATTTTCACCATATAATTTCACTAATACAACAAAGGTTTGATTTTTATACTTGAATAAAAAAGAATCAATAACCCAACCTTTCTTCTCCATATCTGTTTTCAAGAGTTTTAGATTTCCTAAAGTATTAGTCATAACCACAACACCCCATTAAAACAATTATATAAAAATTAGTTTAATTATAACATTCGGAAATCAAATCTTCATTTTAAACAGGATTCTCAAATATACCATGTGAAGTAACCAGAAAGTTTCCATTAATTTCAAGATCCCGCCCGAATGCTTCATAATCAATATAGTTTTGTAAGTTGGAAGGCACTTCTCCCAACATACCCATTTCCTCCACTAAATATCTAGCTACTTCTTCCATAGTGTCGCAATCTGGGTAACAAATAATATCGTCTTGATTTTCTAACAATTCTTCCAAGCTGATAAACCAATAACTTTGGATTTCAGAGAGAGAATCATAAATCGGAGATCCTTCTAATTCTTCTACCAGGGCACATAACCGATTGATTTCCGTAATGGGTGTATATTCGTCAACTTGAAAAGGTAGCTCGTAATCGTGAATGGCATATTCTTCATATTCGTCGTTCAGGCCAATACGTTCTTTTACGTCTTCCATATCAATAGGAGGGGTAAACCAAGCACCAGCCAATTCACCTTCATTATATTTTCCAAGGTTGGCTATATAGACTTGCATTTCCATATGTTTAATCTCCTCATTTTTATTTTAAAAACAAAAAAACAGCAATTTTTACATTGCTGTTGAACTCAATCAATATCATGTTTTAATAAATTATCATCCCACAACTTCTCTTCTTCTGGGAAAACCTCATCGTGTGTCCTAAAATAAAATTCTCGTATTGTATTAACCCATGCTTTAATATATTGGATTGCAACTAGACCATCTCCGGATGGATGTATAGTAAAGAACAGTGTTGTAATTTGAAAAAGACTTATAGCAGAATGTTCTGCTGGTGTAGTAAAACCGAAATCACTTCTTCCAACTGGAATAAGTTCGTGCGTTCCCATATTACCGATTCTAGCAAATGTGCCTTGTGGGGAAGCGTGAACCGTTTTGTTTGCCAAGTCATATTGATATCTCCAAATTCCCGAATCAATATCACAATTCTTTTGAATATCATTAAAAGTAATATATTTCTTTTGTTGTGGAAATAGATTACTAGCACGTGCCCATTCATACCGATCATCTGTTTTAGAAGATTGTATAAATGCTTCGGCGACACGTTCTCCAAATTTCCTAATAAATGAAGCAATCATGGTTAGTTCATACAAAGATCGCCATCTAGCATATGCTCCGTCAGCAAATCCATTTTTCATTAAAGTAGTAATTTCGAGAAATTCTTGTAAAGCCCTCCCATGTATATGTTGCATAGCGGTAAAAGTGTAATAGTGTTCTTTCAAAGTCTCCTCATCTAATTGATTTACATATTCAAGATAAGATTCGACAGATTCTAATACCATAATGTACATTGCTTCAGAAGTGACAAATGCTTTATTCCATTTCTGTTCCAGTCTTGCTAAAAATTCTTGTTCTTCTGCTCGAAATCTCATAATTTCTTCATACATGGTTTCTCTCATGAAATTCGCAATATCTCTAGCCATCGTTGTCTGTAACTTACCATATATTGATTCTATGTCTAATTCTTCGAACTTTTTGATGATTCCTTCAGCTTTTTCTTGACTTTCTGCTTTCTCAAGTTCTTCTTCGAGGAGTTCGTTTAGTGTTGTCTTAAATAGATTATTTGTAAAGTCTTTGTCCATGTAATTCCTCATTCCTAATTTTTGATATTGCTTCTAGTATAGCACGTAAACAATGGGAGATATTGAAATCTACGCACCAATGATACGGTTAAATAGATTTAAAAGGACATCTTTCACGCCACCTGCATTGAACACTAGTCCAACTGCAACTAATGCAATGATTAGAAAACCAATCAATTTAGAGAACTCCCGCTTAAACCCTAAGTATATTCCGATAACTACAATTGCCATCAACACCAAGGATTGTGCATTGCTTAAAAACCAGTTATAGAGATTCTGACCAAAATTCATATCTTTTCCTTCCTTTCAAATTTCTAATATTTTTTAATCTGACGCATACATTCGATAAACCATAGGAACGCACTACCAATGAAAGTAAAGAAGAAGTATTTCAACAGTTTCATTGAATCCCTCCAATCTATGGTTGAATCACTTCCTCCGTAGATAGTGCCTGTTGCATGAGTAATTTTTGATGACGCTTAGTCAATTTTGCCTGATCTATCATATCTTTAATTACACTTGTTTTATTGATATCATCTAGTTTCATTGCCAACTTTAAGGTAGGAGCAACTTGACGAGCTAGCCATCTCAACGTTTTCTCAAACGTGTAAGGTTCGGGTTTCGTCGTTAAGGTTAATTTTCTACTCGAACCCAAGTTGATAAATCGTTCCCATTGTTTATTCATTTTCCAATCACTACGACGTTTATTTTCATCTTTATCCACAAAACGGAGGTAGCGGTTAATTATTGAAAAAGCAGTACGCCCTGCATCCTCATAAGTCATTAAATC
This sequence comes from Bacillus renqingensis, assembly GCF_016464375.1. Lineage (GTDB taxonomy): Bacteria > Bacillota > Bacilli > Bacillales > Cytobacillaceae > Neobacillus > Neobacillus renqingensis. Next base: position 33,627 of record NZ_JADDIU010000041.1, on the reverse strand, counting down.
AGCAACAGCATGATAAGCACGCTCATTTTTAAGACGTATTTCAAAGCGGTTTTTTGTTTCAGTATCTTCAATCGGAATACCATTTTTGATGTACTGTTCGTAGTCTTTTTCATAGATACAAAAGTACACTTCACTTTTTAAAGAGCCAATATATAAAGTGTTTCCCATAGCTTGTTTTTCCTCACGTTGTACTAGTTCTCCAGAACGGTAACTTTTGAAGCTACGAAAGACAGAGATACATTCTTCGTGATGACATTTCCTTGTGAGCTTTGGAATATCAAGAATTCCCGCTTTATCATTTATCGCAAGGTCAAGACGCTTAAAGACACCGCCAACACGAAAAACATCTATGAAGAAATCAAACCAGTTTCTTTGTTGAGCTAATAGGAAATTTTCAAATTGGCGACAGCCTTTTCCTTTCAGTTCAAGTAAACAACCTTTTTCCTCATCAGGAGAGACCATAATGACTATATTTCCAAAAACATATTGTTCCAAATAGGAATAAAATGCATAGTCCTCATGTAGCATATATTTCATTTTTAGTTTTAACACTTCTTCAATCACAGGCTTTGGATCAGTCGTTGGAAATCGTATTCGCACATAGTCAAATAACATTTCAAGGGCTGCGTCTGGGTTATAGCGTTCCAATATGTTCATCATTGTTGTCATAAGCATTTCTGAGGGTGTTACTTTTCCTGTTTCAATCTCACTCACATACTGTCTGGTGATTCCAATGTCCACTGCTAGTTTGTTTTGCGATACGCCATATTTCAGTCGTTTTTCTTTTAACTTTTTATGCCATGTCTCTTTTTTCATGAGCATTCCTCCAAATAAAAAAAGATGTCAACTAAAGGAATACAAGTTGACATCTTATTCATGGTCCATAAATCCTTGCGCAATCAGGTGTAAACAGTTTTTTGGAACAGGTTTTTGTTGCAATTGTACCCCCCTGTTAGAAACGGGGGGTTAGAACAGTTGGTGTGGCTATCGCCACACCAACAAGGCTTAGTCCAGCACGGCGGTTTTCGCTTCGCACACCGCCGCACTGGACAGCCTTTTCTTGCTTAACTTTTCAATTTCCGCTAAAAAGTCATGACCCTTGGGAACAAGAGGAGTATAAAACTCGGATATGACACTATTTCCCGTATCCACGTAGCCACGCCCTTTGATTTGTTTTAAGAAAAACTGTTTTTGAACGTCACTTCCAAACATCATCCCATAGCCAAGCTCACTCATTCTGCCTAAAGCGACCCGAAAATTGAACTGATCACGAATGCCATCACCTAGAAATTTTGCATCTGGACGTTGACAGGCTAGGATAAGAAAAAAGCCACTTTGACGTCCTAACATGACAATTTGTTTCAGTTTACTCATGACTGCCGTGCTTTCTTTTCCTATCATATCCATAAAAGAAGTGTATTCGTCAAAAATCAGAAAGTGGGCAGGCAAGCCTAGATAAGCATAATTTTCACCTGTTTTATAGTTAGGCATTTGTTTCATATCTTCACTGCGAGCCATCATATTGTCATAGAATTGGTCGATACAAGTAATCATATCTTCCTTTTTATAATAGACATGAGGCATCACAATGGATAAATCAGCTAAGTCTGCATTTTTGGGGTCTAAGACATACATTACAGCGTCTGTTTTTAATAAAGCCTCAATAAGTGTGAGGATAAAGTAAGTTTTACCACCACCTGTTCCACCAGCGATGAGCATATGTGGAAGCTCATCATACCCCCAATACACCGATTCCATGAGCTTTAAACTGCCATCTTTTGCGATCACTTCATCAATGGAAATACGGTTCGCTATTGTATCAAAGAGAAGAACATACTCTACAAAGGAATCATGTAACCCTTTGGATACCAGTTCACAATACAAACCACTTTCCAATTTCTTTTCTAAGTTTAATAACTGATCTTGATATTTTCCTAGCGTGATTTCTACCTGAATATGAAGCACCCCTTTTTCAAGCCGATAATACATTTTGGGGAAGTAACTGATTTTCTCTTTTGTCTTTCCTGATGGCATGTCCTTAAAGAAGCTACTTGATTGTACTTGCTTGGTTTCATACCATTGATTTTCCAAAATCATTTTTGCTAGTTTCTGACGGTGAATCAACTGTTTTATATGATCATACCGATAACGATAATACAGGTAGACACATACACCAGTTATGGCAGCACTGATCAGCAATGTCAACAGTCCATAGATACTGATAAAATGTTGTTTAAGAATCGGTGGCTGCCATTCACGGGTCAATAAAAAAGGAAGGTGAGATACGATAAATGACAGCAACCAGACAACAAAAATACGGCTTAAGGAAAACTGTAAAACCAATGACGCATCACTGGCTCTAATTCGCTTCCCACGCTTCCGGAAAGGTGACACCTTTATTTGTCCTTATCAGGTGCAGGCTTTTGTGTATTTCCAGCGGTAGATGCTGTTTTTCCTTTTAAGACAAAATCATCTGCCTTCACATACCAGTCCACATCAGCTCCACGAAAGGTTGCATTCGCCACCGTGTTTGCCACTGGATTGATAATGTCAACTTCTGCATTATAATCAAACTCTTTTAAGGGAACGGAAGCAGGGATACTCACTTGAATCATTCGGCCTTGTTCACGGGACTTTAAGTCATACGTACGTTCTTTGACTTCCGATGATACTGTACCATCTTCATTTTGCAGGAATACTTCACGTCTTAATGCAGAAAATTTTAATAAACCAAATGTCTTTTCCTTATCGATTACAATACCTTGTGCTAATCTCATTTCTTTTTCCTCCTTACGCTTTTACCATGTCGTCTGCATGTAAAATATAGTTTGTGAAACCACGATCACCAATTTTATAGCCCTCTGCGGTAATACGTGGGTTAATCAGATTGACGACATCTTCTGGTTCATAGTTTTTTTCGCCAGCTTCTTGAGGAATAATCACCTCAATATCATCTGCACGTTGAATATCCGAATAAAGATTATAGCTACGAGAAACTGTCGTCATTCGTCCGTTGATTCGTCGCTGTTCAACTTTGCCTTCACCAGCATATTCTAACCTTCCAAATGTTCTTTCCATGTTTGGGATCACGTGTTTTAATTCCATTTTCATTTTCCTTTCTTTATAAAATTTTAAAGTAACGTTCATCCATTGGTGGGGGAACGAATAGAATATCGTTTCACGTAAAGTCCTCCTGTATGTGGTAAATATAAAAAAGCCACAGTAAAATACTGTGACGTGAAAACAACCGAGAAACAAAAAAGAGATATTGCTTTTAAACAATACCTCTTAATTTCTAGTGTAATATCCAATTTTTATATAAATTCTGCTTGAACGCTGCTTGGAAAACAATTCTTCATGCCTTCTTATGTCAGTAATTTTAATATCGCTTTTTTTAATCCTAAATTATTAACTATGCTTATACCTTTGTTTCTCGTTAATTATTTTTTCAGCAAATAATTCTTTTCCCGTTTTATTCACAGGTTTGTCGAAAGGCGTTAATCCATTAATTAGAAAGATGTCTTTTTCTTCAATTTCAGAGACGTCTTTTATAATGATATTTTCACATTTTTTATTTAAAGACAGTTCCCTTCTTAATCTCCCGCACTCCAAATCTTCTATCAAAATAGGAATTAAATTGAATTTTTTTTGTTTTCTTATAGCTTTTTTTAATAGTTTTATATTTTCATCATTCTTTGCTTCCATAGTATGCAAACGACACATTTGATTCACAACAGATATAGTCTTATCCGAAGCAAAACTACTATGCACATCTTCTCCGATTATTACCCTGTACCAATTTGGATTATTTTTATCTATTCCTGTGATAATGCCAATGACAATTTTATCAACTTTAAATTCAGCTTTCCACTTATTAAAAATGTCTATGCCTTTTCTATTTTCAAATACCAATCCTATAAAAGGTGGATATTGAAAATTTTGATCCGATAGAACAAAAAGACCCTTCCACTTCGCATTATCCCATAATGGTGGATATATTATATTGCTTACTTTAATTTTATCATGGTGAACTTTAGAGAAATCGATCATTTCTGGCGGTTCCCCAAAATGTATTTTCTCAACAGAATTATTGTTATCAATGTTCCTATCAACTTTTAACTCTTCATCTTTAAATATATCTTCGATTCTGATATTCTTATAAACGCCCAATTTTTTTGTTTTTTCATCTAAAGAAGTAAAGTCTTGATCGTTAGCAATGAATGTATCTAATGTACTTGAGCAATTTAGTGATCTGAACATCGCATTTTCTTCTTCCACAGATTTTCTTAATTTTTCTAAGTTACTTGCTACACTAACCATTTGAGCAATAAACATTGATACTACGGAATTTAGTTTTTCCGACACCGTACTTCTATTACGATACTCTGTCAATTCTACTATATTGTAAACTACTAAATCGAGCTTGTTATCCTCCTGTTCAATTGCAATATCAAAATGATCTCCCTTTCTTTCGTGAATATTAATAGTAAACTCTGAAAGCATTGGAAACATTCCATCTACAGTTGATGTAGCAAATATGTTCTCTAACATTGCTAACACTGTGGCACTAAGTTCTTGAATAAGAACTTTTCTTTTAGCATTAATTATTACATTACAACCTAAAATTTTTGTTTTTAATTTTACTTTTTCTTCTGAAATCTTTGTATCTAAACGATTTTGAAACTCGATTGAAGCTGGTTGTTTAAATAAGTTCAACATTAGCTCATCTATTGCGTGTTTAGACCCCAGTGCTTCTACGAAATCCTCATCATAATAACCCAACTTGTACTTCAATGCAGCAGTTGACATTTCAAGACCTGATATATCTAGGTAATCAGGTAATGATTCATATTGTCCAATATCACATAAACTTACATTTAATATCGCAATCGCAAGTAATCCATCATAATGGGTATATTTTTCCCACTCTTTTTCGTCATTCATTTTATACGGATAAAAACCCATTACATTTAATTCTAGTTCATTAAATTGAAGGGAATAATTTATCCGTCCTAATCTTAATTCTAGATACTTTAGAGATCTCATCGATAAGAATAAACTTGGTATCGCACTGCCATTATCAAAGTATAAATTAAAGGAGTCCATAAAAGCCCTTATATAATAACTTCTAGCACTCCATAATAATCCAATTTCTTCAAAAGCTACGCCTAATTTCAAAAAAGTTTGTATCAAATCCACTTTCGAAGTTTCATGATATAATTTTGTTAAGGCTCTGCTATAAAGCTTAATAGAGACATATATATCACGTTCCATATAGTCATCACCTCTATTTATAAGCAGTTGAGAAGAAGCGACATTTTTAGATTCTTCGCCTAATAAGTTGATTAGAGTTTCAAATAATTCATCATATTTAGGGCAATTTTTTAAAATTGGAAGTTCCAATACTCTCTTTAATTGAAATAAATCAATATTATTATTAAAATTCATGTCTTGAAGTACTTCAATATAAGATTCAACTACATTAGACCATAATTCAGGAGTTTGCATTCTCATCATTTGGTATTCATACTTAGCTAGTCTTGCTCTATTTGGGTTTTCATTATCTTGAATAAATATTTCAAAAGAGTCAACTAACAATTGGGTATGAAGATCCATATCATCGATTACCCTTTTACCAGCTTTATGATTAGAAAAAATTGTAATCCATAAAGTAGACAACTTCTTTAAAATTTGATAATTGTCGCTGTTTTCTTTATATACATTTTCAAGTTCCTTATACATTTCATAGTGCTTATCTCGATCTTCATACCACCAAAGGATTGTCCAACAATATTCATACAAAGCGTTTGCGTAATTATCTATTCCTCCATATTTTTGTGAAAACCTAATATTTCTTTCCAAAACATTAACAGCTATTGATTTATCTACTTCTAATTCTCTTAAAATCTCTACCGATTCTTCCGATAATTTTATAATTCTTGCGGGGTTTAAGCTTTCTATATTCTTTAATTCTTCATCTATTTCTTTCAATCTCTTTTTTCTATTTGCATCTCTAACTCCTTCTTCAACTACATCATCTAAACTGTCTGACATATTAAAAGCTTTAATTGCCAGCTTTTGATTATCATTGTAAAATGTATTATCTAGTAACCATGTTCTGTCCAAAATACGAATATCAAGTTGATACTCTTTTCTAAGATCATCTTCAGTATCTGCTCTCTTTTTATCTGATACAAACTGATTCGTTATAAAAAAAATTTTTGTATATTTTCTTCCATGGTCCTCATTTGTTTTAATAATTTTTTTTACATCAGATTTTATCTTAGGCTTCCAATCTTTTTTTGCACTAATAGCAAATGCCCATCTTTCTTTATGCGCAGAATCACCGTAGCCATAAAGCCAATTCTCCGCAAGAGACTCTGAAACAGGAAAAGTTTCAGAGTCAACTTTACTGTCACCACCACCTGTTGGTCCTGTTTGAGGCAACAAATTAGGGCAAATGGTTTTTTCAATAATTTTACGACAAAAATCCTCAAACTCTTTTTCTTTACTTTGACTTGTTAAGGATTCCAAAAAGTACGAAAAAAAGTCTTTTGATAGTTTACCTTTTTTAACTACTTTTGAATCTGAGAACAAATCAGGATGAATTTTTTTGTAAAAGTCTTTTTCGCTCACTGAGCACCCTCCTCTATAAATATAAGATTAAGGGAATTTCAATAATAAAATATCATTCCGTAGTTTAGTTCTCCATCATTTTTAGTCCCCTTATACTTTAATGAATTTCTACTTTTTAATATTACATAAAGCCTAAATTATTTAGCCTTTTCCTCTATTTAATTTTCATCATCTGACGTATTCCCACACTCTAGGTCGCGATAACTACTGAAACATTGATATGGTTCCTTAACTCTTATTTCTAGTTTATCACCTTTTGATACAAACACCACATGCTTGTAAAAGTGCTTGAAATGAAGGATTTCTAGCCTTATTGTCACTATAACCTCGACGCGGCTCGAGTTAATGCCATTACTGTCTTGGGGCAATTTTGATACCTTACATATGAAGGAGCATATCAATCAATTTTCAAAGAAAACATCTCTATAAACAAATCTCTAAAAGGTTCATCTAGTGTGGCACACACGAGTTTACTCCAGGTACTTATTTCAATAGCATCGCTTTCGACACACCAGATTTTATAATGTTCATCACCATATTTATCAATTGGGATGTCTGTGTCTGTTACAGCATCTCTGAACTTTTCTTCAAAGATAGCTTTTGTGTACTGATTTACAGAAAAATCAATATGATTAAAAACCTTTTTATCCGGATAGTATTGTGCGTGCACATAATTCGTGATCACAAAATTATCTCTAACTTTTTCAGGACTCCATAGTTCTTCAACTTCAATATGATAAAAACTAAATCCCGCTTGATCCCTATCAGGTTTAATTATCATAACAACCTTATCTAAATGCTTAGGGTCATAATGAACTATAATTTCCTTTTTCTTGACAAGCTTTTCTATATCTCCAAAGTCAACTGTAATTCCACGATATTTCTGAAAATCCATAGTAGCTGTACTTATCATTTTATCTGCTGGTACAGCTACTTTTTCATCGCATCTAAAAAATAGATTTCTATTAGGTATCTCTTCCTTAATTATCTTAATAGTATACGGAAAATCATCAATTGCAGCCCCTATTGTAGTATCAAAGAATATATTATAAAGGTAATATCGCTCATCTATAATAAATCCTTGCCGCAAAAAATTAGCTTCATTTACTTGACTTAAACCATATTTGTTATGTTGAGCTTTTAACACCTCATGTTTACGAATTTCGGCTATGCTTTCGATTTGGATTATTTTACTTTTTATTAAATAGCATACCAATGCATATACTAACAATTTATGGTCGAATTCAAAATAGTCCTGAAATCTCAACTTCGAAGATATAACAGACCAGAGTATTGGTGCATCATTATTTAGTTTCTCGTATTCCTTTTTAGGCCTCAATAAGCGAAAACCAACATACCAGAAATTATCATCGTCAAAGCATAGCCAACATAATTCTTCGACATCTACTTCACATATCAGATACTCTCGGTAAGCTTCTTCAACTAATTCTGATAAAAAATACGGTATATTATCAGGTTCATGAGTAAATAACTGAAATGTATCCGCAGCATAGTGTTGTAAGTATACGTTTGGATAGAAGATATGTGCCACCCCACCATGAGGCTGTTTCTTCATACTTCTAAAATAATAATTTGCCTCTCGAAACAAATCCGAGTCAACTATTTTGTCAATTAGATATAATAAATCTTTCTTTTCACTCAATTCTTTCTAACCTCCTGCTCCAATAAGCGGGATCATTACTTTTTGGAATTTACTTTGCCTCTAAATACCGTTATCAAAATTATTTTCTTTTTAAACCTGGCAAAACTTTCTCTAAATACTCCTGCCAATAATCGTTATCGCCTTCCATGTCATGAATCCAATAGTACATAAATAGGATTTCTAATTCCTGTTTTCTTCCCTTAATAAAAGATTTTTTAGGTATCTTTCTATAAAGTGAATCAAGATTAAAGAGATTACTTTTCTGTTTATAGTCGTAATCGTACTTTCTCCAATTATATTGGCTCTTCTTTCTATGAGTTGAGGGCCAAATATCCTCATTTTCGTAAAAGTTAATTATCCAATCATAAACAAAGGCAAGAAGATTGACATGGTGTTTTGCCCAGGTTTTATTGATCCAATCAGTTATTTCTTCTGTTATTGAAGGCACTCCGAAATTAAATCTTTGCTCGCTCTCTACTCTATGATAGTCTTTTATTAAAAGAAAAAGCATTTCTGTCTGATCCTTAAGAAATGGCAACCTCTTAATAAGGCGTGAATAACAGTCATAAGAAGCATTTCTGAATTCACTTTCAGTATTATACAAAAAGAATAACTCATTTTCTTTCAGAATATTTCCGATGTATCTATGCATTTGCTTTCCGTACTCATTATATATACCAACAATCCATTCTCCTAACTTCGGGTTCATATTCTCTAAGTTGCTTACGATACTTCTCCAGCTTTTCATTCTGCAGTACAGTTTTTTCCTCAGCTTCTGTAATATCTAGATAGTTATTAAAATATTCAAATACATAATCTACACAGATCTTCATATTTTGAGTACGTGCATCAATGTCAAATTCGTTGAGATTATCTTCTTTCTTTCTGCGTGCCATATATTCTTCAATGTTTAACATTTGGCCACCTCAATATTCAATCAAACTTCGAATTCCTCGGTATAACTAACCGTTGGCCCCATACCAGTTCTATCAATATACTTACCTTTTAAATTCTCATATTCAATTCCTGATTTTAATAAAAATTCTTTATTTTGCACTGAAGGAATAGCGAGAGAAATATCTACTTTATACTTTCCTTTATTGAACCCAATGTCTTCTTTTCCAAGTCTACCGAAATCAAATCGTCCATTTTCCACTAACGACTTATTCTGTGCCAATAGTAAATCATTAGAATTTCTCAAAGAAATCATCAGTGACGCCTTATCAAAGAGATTAGTCGTTCCCCGTATATTCACTGTATTGTCGCTGTTTCGGGAAATATCAAGGTTAAAAGTAACATCCAAGCCATCCGGATTTAGTGGTATTGTTTGTTTATATTGGTATTCTTTTCTTTTTACTTTTTCAGGATCAATTTCATTGTACTCGTCATCTGAAAGATCAATGGCCTTTTTCCAATATATTGCTTGATCCTTTATTGTATCAAAATGTAACTTAGCATCCCTAAAACAATTTGAAATCTGGTATCTCTTAGCACGAGAATTTAATTCTTCCTTTTTCAGCCACAAGATCACATTATCCAGATGCAAAGTTACTCCTTGAAAATTGTTCAAATATTCATTAAATTCATCATTTCTTGAGTACCCATAATCACCGAACTTTAGAAAAAATTTAGTGATCACACTTGCATTATCAAAAGCATATTCTTCTAATTCCTTCATATCTCCGCTTTCAAAGGCACTTAACATATATTTATAGTGGGGTTCAAATTCTTCAAATGCTTTCATGTTTTGAGTAAAAAGAATTTTATCGTCTACAAAGGTATACTCATCATAATAATCTGCCAGTGTACTGTAGGATTTTTCGAAGCGCCATATATAGCCTAATTCATCTGCTTCCCCAATAAGAAGTGGCTTGTAACTAGGATCTAATGATTCTCTAATCCATTGGCCTCTTATCATCCAGTTTTTCATAATATAGTCATCGCCATTCTTTGCAATATAAACCCATACAACATCGTTTTTCCTTCTGTATTGATCAATGATCTGAATTCCAATATTCTTTACCTCTTCAATTCGCAAAACTTTATTTAATACTGCTACAATAGAGCATCTTCTAGCACCTGCATGAGAAACATCTTGCACTTGAAAAATGTTATATGTACTATCCAGATCAAAATCTACTTTTCTGTATTTCTCCTTTAGGTAGTCAGCAACCGACGGGAACTCTGGATATATAGTAGTTTCGTTAATATTATATTTTTCATCAAGCACTTTCTTAACTGCTTGTTTATGTTCAAAAGGAATCCGTATTACCATTGTTGGTTCAATTGAATCAAGGGGGAGTATAGACTTTTTTATTTCCTTACCAATTGTTTCATTACCACAAATTGCAAAAGAGCCTTTCTGGCAAAATAATCTTTCATTAGATTTTTGAAGTTCAACAGAGTACTTTATAAATGCTCCTTCTGAGGCAAATTCTAATATTTCATCTTCTGTTATTTTTTCAGAATAGCATTCTAAATATGAACTTTTAATTACATCAAGATTATATGATTCTAATGTTGCAAGAAGAGACAACAGTTTAATCCTTCTATCGTTTAGACTATGCTCCGGCTGAACAAAAACATATACGTTACCATGTGATTTGTCATCAAAATTTTGTACAGCAAAGAAAAGCGCAATTAATGGGTCAACTGTTAAATCTACGAGTCTTGTTGGAATTCCATAATGTTGCATTTTCGACAGGCGTTCAATCGGCGACGGTAAATAAGCAAATTCTACAGATTTCATATTAATTGCTTCTTCGTAGATGAAGTTTTCATTAATTGTATATCCTGCATTTCTAGAGACACTTGATGTAATACTTTTATATACTTCTAATTGGCCTCTATAGAAGACATTATTGTAAATATCATACCTCGACAGCTTTTTTAAATAATCATCAACAGTATTGATTTGCTCCATCCTACCATTCACCTCTAGCTTTATATATTTTAATCCTCTGACACCATGACATTTTTCCTATTATTAACATCATTATAGAACACTTGGGAGATTAAACAAATAGACTGAATAAACTGTCATCTATATTGAAAGTTCTCTAATAAAAAACATACTAACTTAGGAGCACAAAAAAACAGCCAAGGCATTTGCTTCAATGTTAGTATGTTTTTCAAATCATTATTCTGTTGTATTCCCACACTCTAGATCGATAACTACTGAGACATTGATATGGTTCCTTAACTCCTTATTTTTGATTTTATCACCCAAGGTACAAATGCCACATGCTTGTAAAAGTGCTTGAAATGAAGGATTTCCAGACTTATTGTCTTTGTAGCAACACTATAGCCTCGACGTGCATGAAATTGGGTGCACAAAATAGAATATACATTTTTTATGACTCATAAATTTCTTGCCACACCTCGTCCTTTATTTTGTCGATATTGCCATGGTAGGTCAGCATAGATAATGTTATATTTCATCTTCTGCCACTCCAAAGTTTAGTCACAACTAAAAAATAAGCCTTCAAATATTTATAAATGGAATTATTTTTTTAAATTACTCCACTCACTTTCTAATCACACATGTGAGACAAACACTGATAAACAGTGACTTAAAAATGAATTAGAATAAAAAAAGAGATACTGCTTTTACACAATATCTCTCATTTTTCTCCATTTCCTCTGGCGGAATCTTGGCGGAGAACCTATTCGTTTTTGATTGTTTTATCCATTTTACGTACCATCGAAATGCAGTCAAATCAACGTTTTCACTTCAAATGCCTTTAGTGAATTATTCCCACTCAATCGTTGCCGGTGGCTTGCTGGTGATATCATAGACGACCCTGTTGACATGTGGGACCTCATTGACAATTCGAGTCGAGATGACTTCGAGGACATCCCAGGGGATTCGAGCCCAGTCAGAAGTCATCCCATCAATCGAAGTCACCGCGCGGATTCCAATTGTATAATCATAGGTTCGTGTATCCCCCATAACACCGACACTGCGAATGTCCGGCAGTACCGTGAAATATTGCCAAATATCACGGTCAAGACCCGCCTTTTTAATTTCTTCACGTAAAATCCAATCTGATTCGCGGACGATTTCAAGTTTGTCCTCACTGACAGCTCCAAGAACGCGAATCCCGAGACCTGGTCCTGGGAAGGGCTGGCGCCAAACAATATCATCCGGAATTCCCAGTTCTGTCCCAAGAGCGCGGACTTCATCTTTGAACAAAGTGTTAAGCGGCTCAATCAAGGTAAATTGCATATCTTCCGGCAGCCCGCCCACATTATGATGGGATTTTATCGTTTGCGCTGTAGTCGTGCCACTTTCAATAATATCCGTATACAGCGTTCCTTGTGCTAAAAAGTCAATTCCTTCGAGCTTTGTCGCTTCATCATCAAAGACGTAAATAAATTCGTTGCCAATAATTTTTCGTTTCTTCTCGGGATCCGTTACACCCTCCAGTTTTGATAAGAAACGGTCCTTGGCATCAATTTTAATCACATTCATATGGAAGCCTTCGGAGAAGGTCTTCATTACACTTTCCGCTTCATGTTTCCTTAACAATCCATGGTCAACAAAGATACATGTCAGCTGGTCACCAATTGCTTTATGAATCAACACAGCTACCACCGATGAGTCCACCCCGCCGCTTAACGCACAAAGAACTTTTTTATCGCCAACGATTTCGCGGATTTTAGCTATTTCCATTTCAATGAAGTTTTCCATCGACCAGTCGCCGCTCGCACCACACACATGAAAGACAAAATTCCTAAGCAGCTCGTTGCCATATACCGAATGGCGTACTTCCGGATGGAACTGAACCGCATAAAGCTTGCGCGCTTCATTGCTCATCGCCGCAATTGGACAGGACGGGCTTGTCCCCTCGACTGTAAAGCCTTCAGGCGGTTCTATAACTAAGTCACCATGGCTCATCCAGACGACCTGCTCTTTTGGCAGACCGGCAAAAAGCTTGGACTCGCTTTGCACTTCCATCGTGGCCTTTCCATATTCACGCTGCCTTGCTTTTTCAACTTTACCGTCAAAATGAACGGTCATTAATTGCATCCCATAACAAATCCCGAGAATCGGCAGACCCATTTCAAAGATTTCCTCATCACAACGGAATGAATGCTCATCATACACACTGTTCGGCCCGCCGGAGAAAATAATCCCTTTCGGATTCATGTTGCGAATCTCTTCCGCTGTAATCGTATGCGGATGCAGTTCACTATACACACCAAATTCACGAATTCGGCGTGTAATCAGCTGATTATATTGACTACCAAAGTCTAACACGACAATCATATCTTGTTTCCCTGACAAAACAGCCACCTCAACTTTCTAAAGTACCTATAGTTTTTACCACTTTGAAAAAGTTAACAACAAAAAAACTAGAATTCTCCCCCCTGCTGCTATCAGGAAGGCAGAATTCTAGTTCACTCGCAAAAAATCGCATTGAAAAAATTCTGCCTTCATAGTCAGGCCATTTGCGGCGGCCCGGTAGAGACTCTCAAACCTTATTTTTGAGGATATATGAAAGCTTCTATTTAAAAAAGTACAAGCGCCGTAGTCCACCCCTCTTAGCCTTAAGACGAACTAGCATACGAGGCAGTTTCTAAAGCCGCCACAGCGAGAAGGCTTATGACCCGAAGGACTACGGCGCCTGGGTTCGACAATCAACTCCATCATATTGTATCAATAGGTCGATTTTTTGGTCAAGCGATTGTTTTTTTGATTAAATTTTCCCACAATTTGCGATTTCCCTGCCAGCTTCCTTTCGGAAGACGCTGGTGATACAAGTATTGTTCATATTGGTTCGTTAATCGTGTCATTTCTTTTGTTGAAAAAAAGCTATCGATATACTGTGCGTAGTTCCTTAGTGTTTGATTTTCTTTTCGCTTTAACCCATATCGATCCAATTGGCCTAGTAAAATCAAATAAGCTGTAGCGATGGTTTCGTCTTGCTGCTTAAAACGGTAACGCAGTAATAGGATATAAGGAAACCACCTGCCGCGGATTCGATAAAGAATGGCGATGAATGCAATGAGTCCAGCCATGCTCAGGACCATCCATGTCCAGTTTGTTTTAAAAAACAGTTTCGTTTTTAACCACAACATATCCAAGTCAACCTTTTTCTCTTCTGCTTTCTTGGTTTGTTTGGTGTCATCGCTTGTTTCCTTCTTCGGCTTTTTCAAGGCGGGAGCCGGCGGGGCATACTGACGATTTGACGATGATTCATTAGTGCCGTAATCGATTCGAATGTCATTTACAAACCCCTTCGTCGGTTCAAACGGGACCCAGCCCTGATTTGGAAGGAACACCTCTACCCATGAATGGGCATGATTGTTGGTAATATTGTAGACTGTCTTATTATCGGCTTCTTTGCTGTACTCTAAAAAGTCGCCGCCGGTAAACCCCTTTACCCAGCGGGTTGGTATCCCAATCGTCCGCAGCATAACAGCCATCGAGGTTGAAAAATTATCACAATAGCCACGTTTTGTTTCGAACAAAAATTGATCGACGTAATCATCATTTTCCCCGGGCAAGGCGACATTTTTTTGATCATAGCTGTATTCACTCTGGCCAAAATAACGTTCGACAGCCTTTGCCTGATCAAACCAATTTTTCTCTCCGGCTGTGATTTCTTCTGTTAATTGTTTGATTCTTGATGGTAGATTCTCCGGCAGCTTGGTATATTTCTGATAAAATTCCTGCCCCATCTCCGATCGTTGAAACCCGGTTGTTTTCCGTAAATCCTCCACCTTATATCTTGGAATGCCGTATTCAATCGAATATTCACTTGCTCTGAAGCTTTCAATTTTCTCCGTTGTTGTATCAATTGGAAACATCGTGGATTCTGGCAAATTTGGCTTAATACCTTGAATTCTTACTATTCCGGCCGGATAAACGATCAGTGGATGATGAGTATCAGCAGGGATGATCTTCGCTGTTTCCAGACTCCTTTCTACTCCATTTGGAATCGAATAGACGGGGACAAGATCCCCTTCCTTAAATGAAATAGGTGTTAAACCGGAAGAAACCCATCCTTTTCCTGTATACAAATCCTTCGTCTCGACCTTCCAATAAATTTTCCCGGTCGCCATAGCCTTGAACACCGTATTGTTATCACCGATAAACGGACCCCCAAGCCGGTCATCATTCGCTCCAAAACCAATTCGGCTTACCCGCTTGCCGCTGCTTTTGCTTTCCCCTTCCTTTACAGCCTTTAAATAGGGAACAGGATCCGGCCATACTGGCGCTGCCTTTGGTGATACAACCCCTAAAAGGACGCTAAAGGCAATCATACCCGCCAGCGGTGCCATCCATTTTTTTAAAAATGCCGGGCTGCTGTTCACCTTTTCCCGGAAGATGATCCGATAATACGAAAGCATCCCTATGGCAGCAAAACCGGCGATAACGGTTCGAACAACCGCCATTTTTGCATCATAGTCGGTGAAGGTATCCAACACGGTAATGTAGACTAGTGTCATAAAGAAAAAGAGGAAAATTTGTTGCTGCCGCAACAGCCAATAATCTATTAAGTAGCCCATGATCCAAAGAAGAATAAAAAACAGGAAACTGCGAAATTCATAGGATAAAGCATTCCAGTCTCTAGCAAACATCCATCCCACATTATGAACTAGATCTGTGATAAACGATTTTAGCCAGCTAAACTGAAAGAAGCTCCCTTCGTAATAAAGGCGCTGAATAAATAGGAGGATATAAATACTTTTAGCGGCAAATTGCCAGATCCATTTCAGTTTAAAGTAGGATAAAGTGAATGAGAGCAACAAAAAAATTATAAAGATTTCAATATTATCAGTATTCGTTAATTGCTCAATCGGCCGGAGCCATTCCCATAAAAGCAAAAAACCTAGCACATATAATAGTAATGCCGGAAAGTCTCGTTTCCTCACCACCCCGTCACCTCCGAAAAAGCCGCAGCAAAATCACCTTCATGGACCATCAATACGCGGGTCCCGCGGGCGTTGGCCATCGCCATTAGCGACCGTTCCTCATCTGTTGGCAATTCCTTTTGACCCTTAATGAGAAATAAAGTCATCCTGCCTTTTTTGTGTCCAAGAAAGCTTACTTTTTCAATTAAAGGTTTCGTTAACTGGGCAGTCACAAGCATAAACGAAACCGTTTGCTGGACAAGAACTCCGTCTGCTTCCATTACTTTATCTAATGAGGCGGTACTTTTGGCCTCGATCTTTGCAAGATGATAGAAGAGCTTTTGCAAATGCTGTTGACCGCCTCTGATTGGAAATGATGCTCTTTCTTTACTGTGCGTTAACAGACCTGTTTGCGCCCCTCTTTTTAATAGAGCCCGCAGTAAAGAGGCGGTAAACGATACAATGGCTTCAAAGTGCTGATCTGGAATACAATCCATCACGACAAACACATCATGCGATTGGCGCTGTTCGAACTCCTTTGTCATCAATTCATTTCGTTTCGCCGTCGCTTTCCAGTTAACCCAAGAAAAACGATCACCCGGCCGATACTCCCTTACCCCAACAGCCATTGAGGTGTCACGCTGGACACGTTCTCGGGAAGCTGTTAATCCTTGATCATATTGATTTTCAAATGGCCGGTAGAGAAGCTCCGTATAGGCAGGATAAACCATGATTTTGCCCTCTAAAGGAATGCGTTTTTCTTTTTCAAATAGTCCAAGCGGATCCCCAATCCTTACAGTAAACGAATGGAAGAAATGCTCCCCGCGAGGCAGTTCCTGAATCATATATTCATAGGAAAGTTCTTTTTTAAAGCCGGGAAACAACAGTGCTTTTGCGCTTTTTTGCTGCTGTGCGAGGCCGAGTGCACCGTCTAATTGTTCTTCCATTAGTAGATAAAATAATGGAAATGCCTTTGACCGTTTGATGTTAACCGTTACGGTTAACGGCTCGCCGGCATCGTAGTCCTTTTTCGGCAAAATCCTCGTTATTTCAAGCTCACCCAAGGGGTAAAAGGACAACGCCACACAATAGATAGCAAACGGCAGGAAGCTGTAAAATAAAAACCAGCTGACAAATCCGCCTTGAAACATCGCATAAGAAAAGGTAAGGAGAATTAGCAAAAATAGCAGAATAAACTTCCACACCTTTTTGATTAACGTCCACATTCTTTTCATAATTATTTTACCAGCCTTTGAACCGGCACCGGGACTCTGGCAATGATCTGGTCAACCACTTCCTCTGCTGTGATTCCTTCAAACTTTGCTTGGGATTTTAAAATAAGCCGGTGTGACAATACAAATGGAGCCAAATACTGAATATCGTCCGGGAGTACATAATCGCGGTCGTACATGAAGGCATAGCCTTGAGCTGCTTTCATTAAGGCAATCGATCCTCGTGGACTTGCACCAAGGTAGACGCTGCCATGAACCCGTGTCTGATTTACTATATCAACAATATATCGCTTCATCGTATCGTCGACGAATACATCTTTTATTTGATTCTGCAGGATCCGCAATCCTTCAAGGTCGATAACCGGATTAAGTTCTTCAATCGGCGGAACCCTTTGCGCCCTGTCTAACACCTCAATTTCTTCATGATGCTCCGGATAACCCATTTTCATTTTTAATAAAAAGCGGTCAAGTTGGGCCTCCGGAAGCGGATAGGTTCCTTCGTATTCGATTGGGTTCTGTGTCGCCATCACGAAAAACGGTTTTTGCAATTTATGGGTTACACCATCAATGGTGACGCTCGCTTCCTCCATTCCTTCCAGCAATGCTGATTGTGTCTTTGGCGATGTCCGGTTAATTTCATCAGCAAGGATAATATTGCCCATCAACGGACCTGGGCGGAACTCAAAATCCATTTCTTTCGGATTATAAATTGAGACACCGGTAACATCGGATGGCAGCAGATCAGGGGTGAACTGGATTCTGCGGAAATTGGCATTAACTGACTTTGCCAGGGCACGGACCATCATCGTCTTTCCGACGCCAGGTACGTCTTCAAGAAGCACGTGGCCTTCTGCCAGCAACGCTACTAAGCTGAGTTCCGCCACATCTCTCTTTCCGATCATTACCTTTTCAATGTTTGCGAGAATTTTATCTATTGTTTGATTTATTTGTTCTTTAACCAATGGGGACTCCTCCTTGGTGGGGGTTTCGTTTTTTTGTGTCCTTGTTTGTATTCGCTATTTTTCTGTAAAATTCCTGTAAAAAAGGCAAGGGAATTTCAAAAAGTAAAATTACGGGGTGGGGGTTGTTTCATTTTAGGTTTGAACGTGTCTTTTTCCTGGTAGAATCCGGGGGATATTTTTACCGATAGCTCCCTTTCTTTTTACCGTTTGTTCACTTTTTTCGCTGCCTCGGGTAATAGAACCTCATAAAATTCTCAGAAAAAAGGAACGCCAAATCAAGGAAACAGAAGCTCGTTAAAGCTTAAAAGGCAACGGAGCAGTCCCCGTTGCCATTGTTTATCATTATTTTATTTTTTCAAAACAAGAAGATGCTGTTTGTTGAATTACTTTATTTAATGTTTCAATATTTGCCTTTCCTTGCGTTTGCAACCATTCTCTTGCTTTTTCTGCTCCTGAATCGGAGTAGACTTTTACTCCGTCCTTCCAGGTTGCACGACCGCAAAGTACACCATTAAAATGAGAACCTGCTTCATGGGCAAAAAGTAACGTTTCTTGGAACATTTCCGCACTTACCCCGGCACTTAGGAAAATAAATGGTAAATCAGTTGATTCGCTTTGCATTTTAAAATATTGTTGAGCTTCTTCCTTTGTATATACTACCTCTGTCCCATAGCCTTCCACATAGTCCATATTAACAGGAACTTCCACTTTTAATACATCTACCTGATATTTAGGATTCGAGAATTCGATCATCATATCATTTACCTTGTGCGGTTTCACTTTTGCATACTCTTTTGCTTTTACATCCTTAATCATACTATCATATGATACAAGTTCTAAAAAGAATGGAAGATCCTCCGCTGCACATTCCGAACCAATTCGTTCAACAAAAGCATGCTTTTGGTCATTAATTTCCGCTGGTTCATCAATATCATAATAGAGTAAGAACTTTACAGCGTCCGCTCCCTCTTCCTTTAATCGACGGGCTGACCATATTGATAAAAGATCTGGAAATCTACCAGGTTTTGTCGCATCATAGCCTGTTTTTTCATATGCCATTAGTAATCCTGCATTAGATGCCCTTTTTTTCGCTGCTGGGAGCCCGTACTCTGGATCTAACAGAATGGAGGAGGCATAAGGCGTTAAAGTTTCAGATACAAGCATCTTAAATTCTTCTATGGCGTGTTGACTTCCTTTTTCCCCCATCATTTTTTTCAACGCGCCACGTTGATCGATTGCAAGGGCACTAATTATTCCTTGGTCATTCGTTAAATTCCGTAATGCTTTTCTTTTCTTCTCGCTTATTGCTCTCATAAGTGAAAATCTCCTCCTAGTGTATATTTTTCATAAACAATTGATAGATTTCTTCAGAACTGTTTGCTTCGTGTAGTTGATTGATAAATTCTTGATGAATTAACAGCTTTGATATATCTGATAAATATCGTAAGTGATCCTTTCCTTTCCCTTTAGAGATGAACATGGCAATCACGATATTCGTTGGTTTGCCGTCAAGGGCATTCCAGTCTACACCTTGATTCAATTTCAGTATCACAATGCTTGCTTTGCTGATACTATCAAGCTCAGTATGAGGAATAGCAATACCTTGCTCCATACCGGTCGTGCTTAATTTTTCCCTTGCCATAAATCCTTCTATTACCTTCGATTTATCACTGCTTATATTTTTTTCCTTAGCTATTTCCGCCAATTTTTGAAATACCTCTTCTTGAGATGCTGCATCCACATTACTATAAATATTATTGATATCAAGAATGGAATCTAAATTTATTGGTTCACTTGATTCCTGTTTTTCTTGAGTTTGTTGTATTGCTTGTTGAGATAGTTGTTCTTTCGCTACTGTTCGTTTTTGATCCCAACTCATGAGGAATCCACTTACAATGGCACCAACTAAAATGGCGAATACCCATAGGAACGCATGCGTGACAATTGGTAATACGATAAATCCGCCATGTGGCGCAGGAACTTGTACCTTAAAAAGATACGTTAAGATGGCGGCAATCGATGATCCGAGCATGAGTATTGGGATTACCTTAATCGGTTTCTTCGCTGCAAATGGAATTGCTCCCTCTGTTATATGGGTAGAACCAAGGAGGAAATTCACATATCCTGCACTTCGATCACTTGCTGAGTATGCTTTCCCGCCAAATAGAACAGCAAAACCGGTAGCCAGCGGCGGTGAGATACATGCAGCCGATACGCCTGCCATAAAGAAGTAATTTCCTTGTGCTAATAATGCAGTTCCTGTAACATATGCTGCTTTATTGATAGGTCCACCCATATCAAATGCACTCATACAGCCAACAATCAATCCTAATAGGATTGGGCTTGAATCTTGAACACTGCTAAGGAAAGACATCATTCCTTTATTGATAGACTCCATCGGAGCGGAAAGGAACCACATGGCAAATCCTGTAATAAAGATTCCTAAGACAGGGAATAGAAAAATAGCCTTTAACCCATCGAGTTGTTTAGGCAAACCTTTTAGTAAGTGTGCCAACCCGACCATTATATACCCGGTTAGGAAGCCGCCAACAATCCCTCCCAAAAATCCTGTACCATTCATGAAGGCAATCATCCCAACGATAAACCCGATGATTAATCCAGGTCTTTTCGCAATAGATTCTGCAATATACGCACATAAAACAGGGACCATTAGGTTCATGGAAACCCCGCCAATCGTTTTTAGATAATAGGCGAATTGGTTATATTCAGGGCTTTTGGGGTCTGCTGAATTAATTCCAAACATAAAAGATAAAGCTACCATTACACCACCGGCAACAACGAGCGGAAGCATATGGGATACACCATTCATGAGGGAAACGTAGATACTATGCCAGAAAGATAATGTTTGGCTGCCTTTCCCTGATTGATATTGAGTTCTTTCTTGATCTTCTTTATATTTAGGAACATTTCCAGATAAAATTTCATCAATTAATTTATCAGGCTCTTTTATTCCCTTGCTAACAGAAACATTGATAACAGGCTTTCCGATAAACCGATCGGCATTCACATCTTTGTCAGCGGCAATAATGACACCTTCCGCCGCTTCTATTTCTTCATCCGTTAACGTATTTTTTATTCCTTCTTGACCATGTGTCTCTACTTTAATCGAGATGCCTCTTTTTTTCGCGGCTTCTTCTAATGCCTCTTGTGCCATATATGTGTGGGCAATTCCTGTAGGGCATCCTGTTGCTGCGATAATTCTGTATGTTCCCATTTATATGACCTCCTTCTTTAATTGAATTTGCTCTCTCAATAAAGGTATATCTTCCAAATTGCTTAACCCTGCTGTAAAGGCAGTAGATGACCCAGCAGCCGTTGCACAAATTAATGCTTCTTCTAAATCCCCTGTTTGGATCATCTTCCCAACAAATACAGCAAGCATCGTATCCCCAGCACAAGCGGTATTCACCACTTTGCCTTTAGGAGCAGTCGACCATAAAACATGTCCCTTATCCACGTACAAAGCACCTTTTTCACCACGAGATACTAAAATTCTTTCAGCGCCTTTATCTAAAAGCTGTTGTGCTGCTTTAACAAGTTCTTGTTCTGATTCTAGCTGTGGAATACCTAATAAATGGGCTAACTCCTCATCATTCGGTTTAATCAGATATGGATGAAAGGGTAGGCAATCGATTAATCTATCAGAACTGATATCTAGAATAAGGGAAAAGCCCTGCTTCAAGGATAATTCAGCGATTGTGACGAAAATTTCATCCTTTACTCCTTTTGGAAGGCTTCCAGAAACAAATAACATGTCCTTATTGGTAAAGGTCTTAATGTATTGAAGCAATGCCTCCTGTTCGTTTTGATTGATTTCGGGTCCTTTATTGACCGCTTTATATTCTAGTTCCCCAGATCGGATAAAAGTATTGATTCTCGTAATTCCATCTACTTTGATGAAATTCACATTAATAGAGTTTCTAACTAATTCCTGTTCAATATATTCTCCTGTGAACCCACCTAAAAATCCTGTGGCAGTACTCTCAATATTCATCTTTTTTAACATAAACGATATATTAATGGCCTTTCCATTCGCCTGATAGTCTTCATAAATACTGCGATTTACAACAAAGGGTGAAAAGTGTTCGAACTCTGTAAATAAATCAATGGCGGGGTTCATTGTACATGTATAAATCATGTTTTTTCCCTTCTTTCTTACTAAACTAATGTTTCACTTTATACTCTAATTATGGCACAATAGGGAATGTAAATGTTTACAAGCTTAAACGGTATCCATGTAAAACTTTTCTTTTTGGAGATGGTAAATGTGTCACAATCTTTTTTAAATAGAGCAAAAAATCAGTATATTAATTTAAGCGAGACAGAGAGATATTTAATCGATTATATAAAACAGCATTTAGATGTGATCCCTCAAATCTCCATTGTAAAATTAAGCGAACAAGCAAATGTTTCAACCGCTACGATTGTTCGTACTATGCAAAAATTAGGTTACAGCGGGTTTACTGCTTTTAAAATACATTTAAAAGATGAATTTGACTCTAGCGCTGAATTTTCCATTGTAGAAAAGATTGATAAAAAAATTCAAGAAGCGATTTTAAAAAATAAACAAGAAGTCATTAAAACCATTCAACTTCTTGATAGCGGGACAATTGAAGATGCTCTCCAGAAGATTATTCATTCAAAAAAATTATCATTTTTGCTCGTGGTTTCTCTATCCTCATTGCAAAAGAAATGATGGTTAAATTTCAACTTTTAGGAAAAAGCTGTGAGCTGCATGATGATCCAAATATAATAAGAACGATTAGTAAAAAAATCGACAAAAAAGATATCGTTATTTTTGTATCTTTAAATGGAAAAACGGAAGAACTTGTAGAGGCTGCCCGTAACTGTCAGGCCAATGGGGTAAGCACCCTTCTCCTTACTGCTAATCAAAACAGTCCATTATATGATTTATGTGAAATCTCCTTAGTCGGGTTTAAGTCGGAGATATCCTATTTCCCTGAATATGAGGTACGTTCACGCTTACCTATCCAAGTGATGGCCCGGATTATTTTAGATGCATATGCGATTCGAACGAAAGAAAAATTTAGCTAAGGGGATGTTTGTAGCTATTATCAAAAAAGGGGTAACCAATCTGGTTTATTACCGTGTTTATCCAGAACAGGGGTAATTTCAATTATGTTAGTTCCCTCCAGTCAGTCTGGTACCATTAAAATAATTAAATCTGAGCCTCTTAATTATACTAGTTTGCGGTTAAATTTTTGAAATAAGAGGAGGAAATTGTATGATTAACACGATTGCATACGAACTTAACACAGCCATAACTCCTGAAGAACTTTCACGGCTATTTAAGGCATCAGGTATAAAAAGACCCGCTAAATGATGTATCAAGGCTGGAAAATAGTAGGAGTAGCTAGAGCGATCACGGATTTTAGCTATTGCTGCTATTTATCCGACTTAACGGTTCGCTGCCGCGGGCAATAGAAACCTTTCCGTCTACCCACTTTTTTCACCATAACACCATTAAAGCGGGACTTTCTCAAAGTGTTCCACTGTTGGAAATGGATCATAGAAATGATGTAATTGTTTTTTCCATTCTTGATACTCAGCCGATTGCCTAAATCCTATTGTATGGTCCTCTAATGTTTCCCAGTTTACCAGCAATAAATATCTGCCCTTTACCTCCGTACAACGCTGTAATTCATGTGATATGTAACCTTTCATTGAAGAAATGATTTCTGATGCCTGACAAAAAGCCTTCTCATATTCTTCTTCCAAACCTTGTTTTACCTGAAGCATTACGGCTTCCATTATCATATAAACTCCACCTTCCTTTTTTATTTGGAATTCACACTAACCACAATGGTAAATTTACTTTAGAGTCCCCATGCCTCTTTTAATAAGCGAATCCCCATGTCAATCTCAGATTCCGATAAACCGCCAAAACCCAGCAAGACTTTAGAATCTCTCACTTGGGTGCCATGATAATAAATCGATAATGGATATATTTTCACACCTGCATCCGTTGCAAGCCTGATTAACTCATCTGCCTCCATCTCTTTCTTCACTTCTAAAACGATATGGAGCCCGGAATTAGCACCGATTACATTTACGTTGTCTGCTAAATATTTTTTAATTGCTGACAGTAAGATGTCGTGCTTTTTGCGGTAAAGGGTTCTCATTTTATTTAAATGGCTTTGCCAATAGCCATCTTTCATAAAATGAGAAAGAGTTTGCTGATGAAGACGGGAGGCTGTTTGTTTATAAATCATAAAGTGTTCTTGGTATTTCTTTAGCAGCGTCTGAGGCAACACCATATAACTTATCCGAATCGATGGGATCAGCGACTTAGAAAATGTCCCCAAATAGATTACATTTCCTTTCATATCTAACCCCTGCAATGCAGGAATTGGTTTTCCTTTATAACGATATTCACCGTCGTAATCGTCCTCAATAATATAACCATTCTTTTCTTCCGCCCATTTTAACAATTCCATCCTGCGTGATATCGGCATGATCATTCCATAAGGGAATTGATGTGAAGGAGTTACATATACAACATTGGCATTACTCTTTTTCAATTTTTGCACGTCAATCCCATTTTCATCAAGAGGTATTGGAATGATGCGGGCTCCAAAATCTTGTAAAACCATTCTTGTTCGATGAAAGCCAGGATTCTCCAAAGCGTAGATATTGTTTTTACCAATTATCAAACACAATAAGCCAATAAGCAGCTGCGTCCCGGCCCCAATAATGACTTGATCGGCAGTACACGTTACACCTCTTGAAGCAAATAGATAGGTTGCAATTTGTTCTCGAAGCAGCAGCTCCCCTTGTGGATTTCCATTATAAAAAAATTTCCCTTGGTCCTCGTATAAAGACTGAACGGTGAGTTTTCGCCATATAGCATATGGAAAGTGTTTTAAATCAACTTTACCGGAATTGAAATCAATCTTAACAGAGGTTTGTTCCGGTTCACTTTCCACCATTAATGGCCGTAAATATAGGGCTTCTGTCGAAATGTCATCTTCTAAGGCTACAGCATATAGTCCCTGTCGCGGCTTGCTTACTACAAACCCCTCTGCACCCAATTGGTCATAAGCCGCCAGCACCGTATTAACACTTATGCCAAGGTAATGAGCTAAATACCGTTTTGACGGCAATTTTTCATTTGCCTTGATTCTCCCTGATAAAATTTCTTGCTTTATATAATTTGCTAACTGAATATACAAAGGTATATCACCGTTTTTATCCAAAACAGGGGTAATTTCAATCATGTTAGGTCCCTCCATCCAGTCTGGTACCATTAAAATAATTAAATCTGATTCTTTTAATTATACCAGTTTGCGGTTAAATTTTTGAAAAAGGAGGAGGAAGTTTTATGATTAACACTATTGAATATAAGCTTAACACAGCTATAACTCCTGAGGAGCTTTCACGGCTATTTAAGGCATCAGGTATTAAAAGACCCGCTGCTGACTTATCAAGACTGGAAAAAATGATTAACAATGCGGACCTTACTTTTACCGCCTGGGATGATGGAAAGCTGGTAGGAGTAGCTAGAGCGATCACGGATTTTAGCTATTGCTGCTATTTATCCGACTTAGCGGTTGACCAAGATTATCAAAAAAGCGGGATTGGCAAAAGGCTTGTGAGATTGCTTCAGGAACAAATTGGTGAGCAGGTTACATTAATTCTACTTGCTTCCCCTATTGCCATGGAGTATTATCCACGAATTGGCTTCGAAAAAGCAGATAATGGATTTAAAATGATGAGAAAGCGATGAAAAAGACGGGAGGACTTTCCTCCCGCCAATCGGCACTATCATTCAAGATTAGTTATCACTCCCCAATGAGTAATCGTTCGGGAAGCGGTGTCTTACAGTCCAAAGATAAATTCCCACTGCAGCTAATAATGAACCCGCCATGATAAATGTTATTGTAATACCCATCGATTCGGCTATGATACCGAACACTAATGTGGAAAGCCCAAATACTAACGATACTAACGCATTTTGGGCACTGTAAATTTTCGGCAGGTCATCTGGATGGGCTTCTTTTTGTAAATATGTGTTGAAGGTAATACCTTTGATTTGGTCCATTAAACCACTGAGGGCAACTAGGATTAAGGCCATCCATGCTACTGAGTTTAATCCAAATAAGATGGTCACAATCGAAATCCCAATAGAAGAGAAAATCACCGTTTTCCTCATACTCTTTTCAATTCTTATTGAAAATCTGGAACAAATGACTCCACCAAGTAATAAGCCTATAAAAAACGCAGTGTTAATATAGCCCCACCACGCCTCCGTCACGTGTAACACTTCCGTTACAAACACATAAAGAATCGCTGCAACCCATACAACATTTGCTATGGATTCAACCAATATCAGAATATGAATACTTCTAAATAAAGGGTTTTTCCAGATGACCATCCATCCTTCTTTTAATGCTTCTCCTATTTTTTGCCGATTCTCTTTCACCTCAAATGGTGTTTCATCCTTCAGCTTCTGCATCATAATAGTCGACACAACAAACAAGGAAAAAGTCAGCCAAATGAGATTTTGACCGTTTAGGACGGCAACTAGGATGCCGCCAAATGCCCAGCCGCCTAATTGAGCCGTCTCCGTCATCACGGAGACAAAACTATTAGCCTTTAATAGTTCATTTTCTTCCACCAGCCTGGGAAGCATGGAGCTGGTCGCAGGCATAGCCCATCCATCTAAAAAGGCAATAAGAAAGATACATAAAAGAATAAACCAAATATCTGGAGTTAATTGAAAACTAACCCAACATGATAAAACAAATAGAACGATTGTTTTATACAGTTGTGAAGTAACCAAGAGTGATTTTAATCGAAATTTATTCAACAGCAAAGGGGACAAAATGCCACTAATAAACTTTCCAAAGGTATTGAGGAAAGGTAAAAGCGCCAGATAAAATGCCGACCCTGTCACCTCATATAAAATAGAAATTAACCCAACAATATAAAATACATCACCTAAATTAGCGAATAACTGACCCAACCATAATAAACGGAATGATTTACTTTTCATTTATACTACCCCTTTTTATCTTTTTCTTGAAGCGATAAAAATGGGGTTTTTTACAATGGAGGATCCCTCCTTATTTCTGTAATATCCAAGACAGGCGAAAACAAATAAAATGATGAATGAATACAACTTGCATTAAGAATTAGGCAGCAAAATGAAAAGCTTCGGCCCGTTTTTGGCTAATTCGCTAGGTTTCCATTTATTGTAAAGTAAAAATCGCTGTTAATCAAGACTGAAGAGTTATAATATTTTATATATGCTTCATCTTATATTAGATTAGGATGATGCCTCTGTGCAAATTTGGTTCCGAGTGCCCTCTGTCTAGTCAACCGCTACACTGGCAGATGGCGTCCTATTATTTCCTCCCCTTAAAAATAGATCACTTTTAATTTTTGGTTTATCATCAACGAATGTTGGCTATTTTAACCAATTCAATACCTAACTTAATATAAAAGTATAGTTTTTGTAAAATGAGAAAAATCAACCAGATGATTTTCTAAAATCTTCTGTAGTATTTCTATGTTTATCTCTTGATAGTCATGAACAGCAATGTTCCGAAACCCAACCATCGCTTTCATTTTTCGTGATAAGGATACTGGGATAATATTTTCTTGCTCTAATAGTGTAAAGGCATCACGGCTGTTTTGTGGTAAACCTATCTTTTTTTCGGCAACAATATGCATAGCTAAATCAATACTAGCTTCACATGCACGTTGTAGGTTTAGAACAATCGAATCCTGTTTTGTGAAATTCTTTAAATGCTCGGGATTATTTTCATATTCCTCATGTATACGTCGAATACAGCGTTCAATAATATTGATTTTATTTAATATAACGTCATTTTTCATAGATTGACCCGCTTTCATTTATTTGTTTTAAAATAGGAGCCCTTTCTTCGTTAAGTTTGGCATACATCTTTAAGGCTTTAAGTTCAAATTCTGCCTTTGCCTTTTTATCCGAACAATAGATAGTTTTCCCAGTATGTATAATCTGGGCCTGAAAAACAGTACTAGCCCTTGAAAGGTCAATAAGATCCACTTCTATATTAATGGTCGCAGCCAATTCTTGTGCAATTAAAAATAACTCATACTTATCCATTTCTTTTTCACTTAGAAAAGCGATGTCTATATCACTATCCTTATTAACTCTCCCAGTTACTCTTGAACCAAAAAGAATTATGAATAGAGGGGTGATTTTATCGACTAAAAATTGAACTATTGTATTCTCAATATTTTTTTCCACCGTTTATATTCCTCCATATTTCTATTTTAATTTTACCGAATTATTCCTTTCAAATTCCATCCACCCCATTTAAGTGCGGTACAAAGCCAAGGCCCAAAAGGGATTGGCGAAAACTCCCAATCATACACTCATATAGAGTGCGACCATTTAGAGCGCAATTTGATGACTATTATGACAAATTTCAATCCACGCACCCATATAAAGTGCGACCATTTTCTTTTTCCAACATTCCGGGCAAAGCTTTATTTCAATCCACGCACCCATATAAAGTGCGACGGCGGTTTTCTCCTAAAAATTGAAGAAATCCCCTTCCCTGAAGCAAAAAAGGCGTGCTTTCTCTTAGAATACCTTGCTTTTTCTTTTCTGCCAACACATACTTTTACATATTCTACCCAAATTTTAGTGCGATCCCTAAAAAATTTTATGTGCGCTTAGGGTTCGCACCGACGTTTAACCAAGCGAAATTTTCAGTTTATTTTTAGCATCTTTAACCATTTACTTTCCTTATATTACCAATTTATAAATATACAAAAAAACCAATACGGACACTAGTGAAAATGTCCGAATTGGTTTTTGTCTGTGTAATTCTGGTAACCTAAAAGCCTGCAAAATTTCTTATGCCGCTGGATTTACTTCTAATTCCACATTGATTTTGATGTCTTTACCAACTAGTACCCCGCCGGTTTCAAGTGCTGCATTCCAAGTAAGCCCAAATTCTTCACGGTTAATTTTTGCTTCAGCTTCAAAACCGTAAACTTCAACTCCCCATGGGTTTACACCTTTTCCACCAAATTCAACATCAAAAGTTACCGGTTTTGTTACGCCTTTAATCGTTAAATCACCAGTGACTTTGTAGTCATCTCCATTTTTAGTAATGTTTGTTGATCTAAAATCAATGGTTGGGTTATTTTCAATATCGAAGAAGTCTGCAGATTTTAAGTGATTATCGCGATCCTCATTACGCGTGTCAATGCTTGCTACATCAAATTGAAAAACAATTGATGCAGTTGTTAAATCGGCTAGATCGGCTGCCTCTACTTCTGCGGTATAAGCATCAAATTGACCTTTTACCTTTGATACCATCATATGTTTTACTTCAAATCCTACTGCTGAGTGTGATTGATCTACTGTCCATTTTGCCATTTTAAAATTCCTCCCATTTTTCATTTTATCTCGAGTTCGAGATATTTCTCAAAATTCTTCCATCCTTTTATTTCTAAAAAGATCCAAGAGAGACTAATGACGAAATTTACTTATAAGATTAGCCTCGAAATTAAGTATCTTTAATTCGAGATAATAATAACATATATCCTTTTTGTATGTCAATCCTTAACAAAAATTTTTACGTACTCTCGACATTTCTCCCTAACCTTTTATTCAATGCTAGTAAATTAAAAACTGATAAATCCGGCCACCTACCGAATTTTTCCTCACTTTTATACGGGGTACATCCATTTATAACAGGAGAAGGGAGTATTTTTTTAACGAAGGCCAAAATACTCCTATTTTACTATTCCCTTTATTTATTTTTCCTTAAAAACGGAATTATAATTTTTTAATTTTGAAGGGAGTTTTTTCTTTTTTAGGTACCTTTCATTTAGTACAATTACTTTCCCCTTCTCGTCGGTCATATATTTTCGATAAACTGATTTATATTTCTCAAATGCAAAGTGCCCTAAAATATATATTGGTAAGATCATGAGCAGGTTGATAACTAAGGGTAGTACCAATTTGAATTCATTACCAAAGACATAATTAGTCATTACAGCATGTGCCGCAAACGAAACCATTAAAATTATTACCACATTACAAATATGAAACGGGACAGCGTCTTTTTTATTACCAAACAACCGCTCAAGCTCATACTTAAAATAAAGGGTAATAAATACTGAAATCACAATCACAATAAGGGAAACTAAATATGTAAGAAAAGAAGACATTTTTTCTGACCCCCTCGTTATCATTCATTATAACCAATTAGAGGGAACTGCGGAATACCTATATAAATGGTCAGTAACTGGTTTAGGATTTATCAGTGG
Source organism: Bacillus renqingensis (assembly GCF_016464375.1). Classification (GTDB taxonomy): domain Bacteria; phylum Bacillota; class Bacilli; order Bacillales; family Cytobacillaceae; genus Neobacillus; species Neobacillus renqingensis. The sequence continues at coordinate 2,956 of NZ_JADDIU010000041.1, read as the reverse complement.
CTTCGTTATACTCCAAATGTAATATTGTTCTTATAATCCTAAATACCTGGAAAATATTGTAAATTATATTGTAAGAAAGACCACCCAGTCACAGGGGTAGTCTTTTACTTTTCGTATTATAGTTTAGAAGGATTCCACTGTTTACGCTTTAGCCTTTGAAGGAAAAACGGTATAGGACCACGACCAGATGAAATCGACAATAAATATTAATCCCCAAATCATCCCGATGGAATACGTTGTTTCGTTTGGATAAGGAGATTCCTGATAGGTACCCGCCCCAATCCATGAAAGATCACGTATATATCCTAACAATTCCTCTAAGCTTGCCGTTCCGTACATCCAAAAAACGGATTGTACAATAACAAACACTACTAGATGGGCCATAGAAGTCCAACGATACTTTCTTGCTATATACTTGGGATCCTTGCTTCTTTCCATGATTTGATAGTCTTTTTCAGATAAGAGTTCCTCACCACGCCAACCCCCGATTTTCTTTCGCATCCAGCGATCCAACTTTTTAAAGTCAAAAATGCCAAACGTACAGGCATAAATCACAAAAATAGCGATGACAATCTGAAAAGTGGAAATTTTACCCGTTTCCCGATAAATCAAGATTCCCAATAATGCTTCTAAAGCTAACAATACAAGAAATGCCATTATAAAAAGCAAGCTTACCTTTTTCTTATTCATAAAATAGCGTACAATACCGAAAAGTAAAAGTGCCGCCATGGATAACACTTCCGCTGTAATGAATAGTTCCCATTGGTATGTTAGAATGAATTCCATCAACCGCATCCACTCCTTTATTTTTCTAGGGTCCTCTTTGGATAGGCAAGTCGGCTGCTTGGAAAAGTTAACCTTCCTCTTTTCTTTGCTTTTCTTGAAATACTTGCCATGCCTTGTCAAAAAAATTTAATACTTCCTGTTCAATTGGGTAAAAGCCCGCTTTGTTAGATTTTTCTGGTGACTTACGAATCTCCCATAGTTTATCGAAAAAATCATCGTTTTCACCAAATGTTTCAATCGATTTTTCATGTATACGACCGACTATTCGTTGAATTTCAGGTGCTTCTACTCCCTTCTCCATGTGCTGTTTCAGTTGACCAAGTAATGAAACCCACTCCAACGAATCAGGATCCAAGCTGTTCACATTCGGAAGAAGATCAAGCAGTTGTCTTTCCTTTTCATGAAACATCCGTTTTCGGTAAACTTTTCGCCTTTCGAAATCATCTTGGTAAAGTTGAATCAGTTTGTTAATCTCAATTAAATCAATAGCACCATCTATCCTTAGGCTATTGATAAGCCCTATTAACGTTTTCTCTATATTTATAATTTTTTCCTTTTCATCTAAAATATAGTTTAATTGACTTTGGAGACCTTGTGACCAGTTCCAGTTTTCATCGGATAACATTTCCTTAATTTCCTTTAAACTAAATCCCAATGTTTTTAAAAATTGAATTTCCTGTAATTTCTTTAACTCTTTCTCACCATATAGGCGGTGTCCCCCCTCTGTCTTTCCTGCAGGAGTCAATAAATTGATTTCATCATAATAACGTAATGTTCTCACCGAAATTCCCGTCTGCTTTGTTACTTCTTTAATTGAAAGGATGGGAATTACCTCCTAACTTGATCTGTTAAAAACAGTATACAAGATGACGTAACGTCACTTTCAAGAAATAATTTTAAAAAATTGAAAAGTATATCCGGAGTCTGAAAATATTAATTAGAAGAACTTTAATCAAAAATCACGCCGGAAAATCGGCATGATGAAATTGATTTTGGGGTAGAGGGGAATGAACGCATTTCGTTTTACTAAGCTAACTTAAATTTTTTTAATTATTGGCATCTACGCCAAATCATCAATTATGAAATCAGCATCAACATTGCTCCATTGATAATCTCTTTTCCAAATGCTTTTGATTGCAACACTTTGAGCAGCTTTCACATCATTTTCTGGATGGTCCCCCACAAATACAGCTTCATTAGGTGAAATATTAAGTTTTTCTAATGCTTTGATGAAAATTTGAGAGTCTGGCTTTTTAAAACCTTCCCATTCAGATATTAATATCGCATCAAAATACTTATCTATATCTAAAGCCTTCATATTATCCATCTGGAACTGTCCATATCCGTTTGTAATCATTCCTAACATAAGATCACTATTTTTCAATTCTTCCAACATTCTATTAAGATTAGGAAAAGGAACACAATTATACTTAAATTGGCTTATGTAATCTTGAAGTAATTCCTCCCAAGTTATCCCAGTAATATCAAATTCACCAACTAATCGTTGATATACCTTATCTTTCCAAACATACCCACGATTGTCGAGTTCGATAAATCTTGTAGTGTACTTCTCTTTTGACATGTGGCTTAACCACTTATTTAATCGGTCATACTGGTTGTTAATGAACTTCCTTACTGATTCATCCCTGTTTAACAAAGTTCCATCAAAATCGAATATAACAGCTTTTATCATTTCTAAATCCACTCTTTTCCAATTTAAAGGCTCTTTTATCCTATGGCCCCTATTACTTTTTTAAATTCTCAAAGTTTTATAAATTCAATCTATGCAACCTTATAGTGTGCGACTGACCTCTTGACTAGCCTTCTTAGCTTCCAGCCGATTTCAATCCACACCCATATAGGGTGCGACTGTTTTATGAATATAGCAAGGACAACTTATTTTTGATTTCAATCAACGCACCCATATAGGGTGCGACCGGTCAGTACCTCATCACCCATGACATCGGTGCCATTTCAATCCACGCACCCATATAGGATGCGACTTTCAATTTCATATGCACCTTTTATTGTAACAGCAATTTCAATCCACGCACCCATATAGGATGCGACGCGATTCGCTGTCAAGCCCCCACGGGTTTGCTACTGATTTCAATCCACGCACCCATATAGGGTGCGACGTCCTCAGATGAACTCGGGGGGAGGATTAACC
>NZ_JADDIU010000040.1 GCF_016464375.1 Bacillus renqingensis | reverse complement strand
AGGGTGCGACGTCCTCAGATGAACTCGGGGGGAGGATTAACCCAATTTCAATCCACGCACCCATATAGGGTGCGACTTCTAAATAAAGCAATTCATTTACTTCACAGTTATTTCAATCCACGCACCCATATAGGGTGCGACGGTCAATTCGGATACCGCGCCTGTTACTTGAGTTATTTCAATCCACGCACCCATATAGGGTGCGACCGTACGAGTAATCGACCCCGACATCGGTACGTTTATTTCAATCCACGCACCCATATAGGGTGCGACCGTACGAGTAATCGACCCCGACATCGGTACGTTTATTTCAATCCACGCCCCCATATAGGGTGCGACGTTAAGAAAGCGGCTCACGTAGACCCTGCATCATATTTCAATCCACGCACCCATATAGGGTGCGACGTTAAGAAAGCGGCTCACGTAGACCCTGCATCAGATTTCAATCCACGCACCCATATAGGGTGCGACGACGGGGATTTTAGTCATCGGTATCATCTCCATTATTTCAATCCACGCACCCATATAGGGTGCGACGATGAGTTAAACGAAATCATTACTAAAAGAGTCATTTCAATCCACGCACCCATATAGGGTGCGACGAGAAGTACGCGAACAACAAAAACACGAGGATATATTTCAATCCACGCACCCATATAGGGTGCGACTAGATTCGCTGGCTCACAACACCTACTGCAAAAAATTTCAATCCACGCACCCATATAGGGTGCGACTATATTCGCTGGCTCACAACACCTACTGCAAAAAATTTCAATCCACGCACCCATATAGGGTGCGACTTCTTCTTGGTTGCCAGATGTGATGGGCGACCGATTATTTCAATCCACCCACCCATATAGGGTGCGACCCATTTTTGTGGACATTGAAGCAGATTGGAGGCATTTCAATCCACGCACCCATATAGGGTGCGACTTCTTCTTGGTTGCCAGATGTGATGGGCGACCGATTATTTCAATCCACGCACCCATATAGGGTGCGACCCATTTTTGTGGACATTGAAGCATATTGGAGGCATTTCAATCCACGCACCCATATAGGGTGCGACTATAACGGCATCAAATAGCAACGAATACTCGATATTTCAATCCACGCACCCATATAGGGTGCGACGAAAATGTAACGGCTCCTTTCGCCTTGGATGCTTATTTCAATCCACGCACCCATATAGGGTGCGACTATAACGGCATCAAATAGCAACGATGAGTGGATATTTCAATCCACGCACCCATATAGGGTGCGACGAAAATGTAACGGCTCCTTTCGCCTTGGATGCTTATTTCAATCCACGCACCCATATAGGGTGCGACTAAACTATCAATAAATTCTTGGTCCCGCTCGATATTTCAATCCACGCACCCATATAGGGTGCGACGTACTGTTCATTGTATGGATAAATTCATAAAAAAATTTCAATCCACGCACCCATATAGGGTGCAACATAGATGACTCATTCGCATGTAGAAAAGGCAAAGATTTCAATCCACGCACCCATATAGGGTGCGACCATAACGTTAATGTAACCTTATCCATATCAAATGATTTCAATCCACGCACCCATATAGGGTGCGACTGGGTAAAACCGCATTTGCTATAAATGTTGGGTTATTTCAATCCACGCACCCATATAGGGTGCGACGGTCAATTCGGATACCGCGCCTGTTACTTGAGTTATTTCAATCCACGCACCCATATAGGGTGCGACAACGCCTAGCATTGTCCAAATTTCCTCATTGGTAATTTCAATCCACGCACCCATATAGGGTGCGACACAATTGGCTATGGTCACTATGGTTCAGATGTGAATTTCAATCCACGCACCCATATAGGGTGCGACAGATGGAATATATGAGTTTATGGACCAAGAATTAATTTCAATCCACGCACCCAGATAGGGTGCGACCCAATGGGCTATGTTCACTATGGTTCAGATGAGAATTTCAATCCACGCACCCATATAGGGTGCGACAGATGGAATATATGAGTTTATGGACCAAGAATTAATTTCAATCCACGCACCCATATAGGGTGCGACCCTTCTGGTGACGTTTTACATGCCTATCCCTAAATTTCAATCCACGCACCCATATAGGGTGCGACGACCAAGCCTACGACTTAGCCAAAAAAGAGTTGAGTATTTCAATCCACGCACCCATATAGGGTGCGACTTGACGTGTTAAGAGCAAAGGTTTTATACGGTACAATTTCAATCCACGCACCCATATAGGGTGCGACTATTCCACCACTCGAACTATTTAACAGTGCCGAGAATTTCAATCCACGCACCCATATAGGGTGCGACATCATGGGTGGTCAAGATTTATTCCTAAGAAGGTATTTCAATCCACGCACCCATATAGGGTGCGACTATATTGTGTGTGTGTGTCATCATGCCCAATATATTTCAATCCACGCACCCATATAGGGTGCGACCAGCAGTTAAGCGTTCTTTGTCAGTTGATTTTTTATTTCAATCCACGCACCCATATAGGGTGCGACGTACTGTTCATTGTATGGATAAATTCATAAAAAAATTTCAATCCACGCACCCATATAGGGTGCAACATAGATGACTCATTCGCATGTAGAAAAGGCAAAGATTTCAATCCACGCACCCATATAGGGTGCGACCATATACCTTACCTTCTCTCAAATTGTTTCACGTATTTCAATCCACGCACCCATATAGGGTGCGACAATATACCTTACCTTCTCTCATATTGTTTCACGTATTTCAATCCACGCACCCATATAGGGTGCGACCATATACCTTACCTTCTCTCAAAGTGTTTCACGTATTTCAATCCACGCACCCATATAGGGTGCGACAGCCATTAGTTACTACCACCTTCATAAAATCCCTATTTCAATCCACGCACCCATATAGGGTGCGACAGCCATTAGTTCCTACCACCTTCATAAAATCCCTATTTCAATCCACGCACCCATATAGGGAGCGACAGCCATTAGTTACTACCACCTTCATAAACTCCCTATTTCAATCCACGCACCCATATAGGGTGCGACATTAATTTTTCATCTGATTTAATTTTTTTATATTATTTCAATCCACGCACCCATATAGGGTGCGACCTCCAAGTCAACCATTCAGGCTTTTTATCTTCACTATTTCAATCCACGCACCCATATAGGGTGCGACCTCCAAGTCAACCATTCAGGCTTTTTATCTTCACTATTTCAATCCACGCACCCATATAGGGTGCGACCTCCAAGTCAACCATTCAGGCTTTTTATCTTCACTATTTCAATCCACGCACCCATATAGGGTGCGACCTCCAAGTCAACCATTCAGGCTTTTTATCTTCACTATTTCAATCCACGCACCCATATAGGGTGCGACCTCCAAGTCAACCATTCAGGCTTTTTATCTTCACTATTTCAATCCACGCACCCATATAGGGTGCGACCTTAGCTGGTACTCCTGCTGCTACACTCCCGGCAGATTTCAATCCACGCACCCATATAGGGTGCGACCTCCCAGTCAACCATTCAGGCTTTTTTTCTTCACTATTTCAATACACGCACCCATATTGGGTGCGACCTGAGCTGGTACTCCTGCAGCTACACTCCCGGCAGATTTCAATCCACGCACCCATATAGGGTGCGACCTGATTAAATCCCGATGCAGACTGTCCTGTGATAATTTCAATCCACGCACCCATATAGGGTGCGACTTTCCGCAATCCGTATATTGCCATAAGTCACACGATTTCAATCCACGCACCCATATAGGGTGCGACCTGATTAAATCCCGAGGCAGACTGTCCTGTGATAATTTCAATCCACGCACCCATATAGGGTGCGACTTTCCGCAATCCGTATATTGCCATAAGTCACACGATTTCAATCCACGCACCCATATAGGGTGCGACATCAAACGTCAACACCTCCCTTCGACTGGATAAAATTTCAATCCACGCACCCATATAGGGTGCGACTTTCCGCAAACCGAATATTGACATCAGTCACACGATTTCAATCCACGCACCCATATAGGGTGCGACATCAAACGTCAACACCTCCCTTCGACTGGATAAAATTTCAATCCACGCACCCATATAGGGTGCGACTATTTCGCATCATACCGGCACTCACACGCAAGTCCATTTCAATCCACGCACCCATATAGGGTGCGACAAAAATAATGACCCTGTAAAAGCAGATTCGGCAATTTCAATCCACGCACCCATATAGGGTGCGACTCCATCACTTCAATACATCCCATATGGAAATCTGTTATTTCAATCCACGCACCCATATAGGGTGCGACCGGATTTTATCAACGGTGGGAAAAGTAAGGTGCGATTTCAATCCACGCACCCATATAGGGTGCGACGCCGGAAGTACCCGGAGCGAGCCAATCTCATGTACATTTCAATCCACGCACCCATATAGGGTGCGACTACCCACGCAGAAGGAACCGTAGCAAGTGCATTCATTTCAATCCACGCACCCATATAGGGTGCGACCACCCCGGCCCAATCATATTCATGGTTTACTGCTATTTCAATCCACGCACCCATATAGGGTGCGACAGCGGTTTTCTCCTAAAAATTAGGAAAAATTCCCCTTCCATGAAGCTAAATGACGTACTTTCTCTTAGGATACCTTGCTTTTCCTTTTCTGCCAACACATATTTTTACATATTCTGCTCAAATTTTAGTGCGAATCCCTTAAGGTTTTTATGTACACTTGGGGTTCGCACTAACGTTTAACCGTGCTACATTTTAGTTTTTAGTATCTTTAACCATTTGCTTTCCTTATCTTTCTCTCATTCTTCCTCTTTTATAGGGAGCATTTCTGCGAAAGAGCGTTAAAAAACGCGATTTACGGCTATTTGTGATGCGTACCTGAAAGGTGCACTTATTTTGAAAGATAAAAAAGCATAAAAATTTCGACTTCGAGGAATTGTTTAGATCCACAAGGAAGGCTTCGGCAGGATCAGCATCGTACGAAGGAAAAGCGATAGCTTTTTCAAGGAGCGCCTAGCCCAGCCGATCCTGAACGGAAAGCAAAGAGCGCCTTCTGTTCAGGAGCATCTTATGCTATGCCTGAGGCTGACCAAGGCGCTTACGCTTTTCTTGTATATTTCGAGCTTACTATCTAACCACTCGCACACCGTTATTACTTTTTATCAAATTTCTGATCTCCGCTTCTGAAACTAAGTTTAGATCTCCAGAGATCGTCAGTTTTAGTACACTAGCTGCCAAACCAAACTGTACGAGTTCAGTTGGTGTATAGTCATGTAATAACCCGTGCATCAATCCAGCACCAAAAGCATCCCCTGCGGCTACACCTTCCATCACATGCATCTTGTAGGTGGTGGTTTCGTAAAAGGCACCGTCCTTTAATAATATGGCGGTCCATTCACTGTCTTCTACTGAATAGATGTTGCGTAAAATGCTGGCAACCATCTTACAGTTTGGATAACGCTCTTGGACTTTTTTCATCGCAGCCTTGAAAGATTCTTTTTGTTCAATTCCACGGGAATCATCCCCATCAAAGGCTTTGATTCCTAGCGTCGCTTCAAAATCTTCATCATGGGCGATACAAACGGTGACATAATCCATGATCTTACCCACAACGGTTTGGGCTTTTTCTGGTGTCCACATTTTGCCCCGATAGTTCAAATCACAAACTACCGGGATCTCATGAGTCTTACAATATTTACAGGCTGCTAAAGCTGCATGTTTCAACTCGTCAGAAATTGCTGGCGTGATACCGGAAAAATAGAAATAATCAACGTCTTGAAAGATCTCTTCCCAGTTAAATTCAGTCGCTTTCATTTGTGAAAAGGCGCTGTACGCCCGATCATAGACAACATTGGTAGAACGAACGCTGGCCCCTTTTTCAAAGAAATAGATCCCTAGACGCCCGTCTCCAGTCAAAATCTTACTCGTATCCACACCGTATTTTCGTAAGGTGCCTACCGCACTTTGACCCAGCAAGTTGTTAGGAAACTTTGATAAATAAGCCACTTCATTTCCTAATAATGCTAAGGATACCGCTACATTGGCTTCGGCTCCTCCATACGTTGCTTCAAATGTTTGTGTTTGTAAAATCCGCTCATTACCTGGTGGTTTCAGCCGTAACATCATTTCACCAAAAGTCAGTACTTTCATTCGATTGCCTCCACTTCTCTAACAACTAATTGGCTTTTATTTCTTGATATTTTTTCATATATTATTTGCCAACTTCAGTAACTTTATCAAAATCTCCGGTCGCTGCTGGTGCAAGGTGATTACCGCCAACACCAACACAAACAACGTCGGCCCTGAACCAATCTCCCAGATTGTCTAAACTTATCCCACCGGTAGGGATAATGTTTAAATGAGGAATCGGGGCTTTGAAAGTTTTGACGATACTTGGTCCAAAAGCATTACCTGAGAACAATTTGATAATGTCCACCCCATAAGTCAAGGCCGTTTTCATCACGGTAATCGTCATACAGCCAGGTAAATAAGAAATTTGATAAAGATGACGGATTTTAGCTGTTTCTTCATCAAAACAAGGACTGACGACAAATTGCGCTCCCGCCATGATCGCTAGTCGGGCAGTCGTTGCATCTAACACGTTCTCAGGCCGATCACGATATCAGGATTATTGTCATACGCCACGATAAGCTCAGCAATTACCTGATCTGCTTAAGGGACTGTAAAGGTCAATTCGATACCTTTTATCCCGTCATTAATGATGGCATGACTTACTTTTACTGCTTCTTCTTTTGTTTCGCCACGAATGACAGCTACGACACCGCTTCTTTCAAGCTATTTATAATCTTGACTTTTTTCATTCATCCTACCTCTTTTTCACATTTTACGCCGCATCTTCTAGCTCATTTAAATCTCTACCAGTAGTATCAGGTGATACGTATGAGCTGATAAAGGAAGATAAAGAAAAGAAAATCAGCATAATCGCAAGAGGGATCCAGCTTCCCGTAAAGGCTGAAACAAGTGCTGCAGCAATAATTGGACCAAACCCAGTGGCAATAACTCCTGCAATTTCTTTTGCCAAAGCCATCAAAGTCATTCGATTCTTAGAACCAAATAGTTCAGCTAAAACTACATTTTCGAGAGCAAACATTCCTTGTACACCAATATTTAAACCTAATGAGTCAATTTCATAATAAATTTCTAATTGTAAAA
>NZ_JADDIU010000004.1 GCF_016464375.1 Bacillus renqingensis | reverse complement strand
TTGACGTTTTTGTTTGTTTAGTTTTCAAGGAACAAGTAGTGTTGGGATTTTTTCTCTCATCCAACATTTTTTCACAACCGCTCAAAAGCGACTTCTATAATTTATCATATCCTATTATGCCATGTCAACAACTTTTTTAATTTTTCTTTTTCGCAAATTAACACTCGCAAAGAGGACGAGTTTTAATATAACATGTTCAATAACTGATTGCAATATAATTTTATAAGGTTTTTAAATGTATTCTTAATTAACGATTTTATATAATATACCTTTAAAGCTAAAAGCCAAGAGCAGCTCTTGGCTTTTTATGCTTGACTTTCCACTTGAACCTTTTGGATATTATTTAAACCTTGGAGATTCTCCATCAATTCAATATGACTAATTGTATGGGGCGTCTTAACCTTAAAGGTATATTTAACTACCGAATCATCCCAATCATTATTTTCCATATTGAATTTCTGCACCTCTATTTTCTTATCAAGTAACAGTTGGTTAATTCTAGCCAGGTTATCCTTCTCCCTATTTATAATAATTGAGATTAGGTAATTCTTCTGAGACGCATCACTTTTTTTAAATAACGACTCTAACTTTGTTTCTAATTTATCCAAAAACAATAAGGTCGTTATGATAATGATGGTGGCTAATACAGCTTCAAAATACATCCCAACCCCAACTACTAATCCAAGCCCGGCTACTGTCCAAATGCTGGCAGCTGTTGTTAACCCTTTTACTGTAACTCCTCCATGAATTAAAATAGTCCCAGCTCCAAGGAAACCGATTCCCGAAACTACATAACTTGGGATTCTGCTGGGATCGTACCGTGTTGTTTGCAGATGTGAGTTGATGAAATCTTCAAACCCAAATAACGATAAAAGCATTAATAAACAAGCCCCTACTCCAACTAATATATGAGTTCTTAATCCTGCAGGATGGTTCTTGAACTCTCTTTCAAACCCAATGAGTCCACTTAATAAAACAATCAATGATAACCGGACGATAATAATGAACATTTCATGATTTAAGATATTCAACATGCCATTCCCCTCTCCCCAAAATACGGATCGTTCTCTTATGTATATCAGCAGTATTGATCTATATTTATTCTAATTATAAATTAACTATTTATGAAATTGCATTTCTTCATACCGTTTTTCCAAATGATGATCTCTTTTCAAAAATTTCCTCTTGCAAGAAAGATAAAATACGGATATAATAACTTTTGTATTAATTAACGGGGGCTTAGCTCAGCTGGGAGAGTGCTTGCATGGCATGCAAGAGGTCACGGGTTCGATCCCCGTAGTCTCCATACATTCTTTAAGAACAGAATAAGCAAAAAGCCCGTCATCTTAAATAGATGGGCTTTTTGTTTTTTTATGTCTACAACTAACCAATTCTAGTTAACTCTGTTGGATAAGTCGTTAATACTTCTGCTTGACCATTTTTATTGATATAAACATTTTCTTCAATTCTCACACCGCCGAATCCCGGTATGTATATTCCAGGTTCAATTGTAAATAAAAACCCAGGTTCCAAACTCATTTCATTTTTTTCGTGAATTGAAGGCTCTTCATGTACTTCCATGCCTAAACCGTGACCAACACGGTTATTAAAATACTGACCATAGCCATTAGCTTTAATTATATTACGCGCAGCAATATCAACGCTGGCAGCAGGTGCTCCAGCTTTTACAGCATGAACTCCGGCTTGGACGGATTCCCGGACAATATCATAAATCTTACGTTGTTCCGCAGATTCCTGCCCCACCACAAAGGTACGCGTAATATCGGAACAATACCCATTTAAGAGCACACCCATATCAATTAATAAGAATTCTCCATGCTGAATTTTCTTTTTGTCAGGGCGGCCATGCGGCAGCGACGATTTTTCACCTGATAAAACAATTGTTGAAAAGGACGGTCCTTCAGCACCAAATTTTCTCATTAAGAATTCCAATTCAGCGGTTAACTCTAATTCTGACATTCCAATTTTGAATCTTTTAATTCCCTCACTCAACACCTGTTCTATTACCTGGACCGCCATTTGAACCTTACCACATTCCTCTGAAGATTTTCTCATCCTTTGCCGTGATGTGAAATCACCGATATTTTGATACAAAAAATCAGAAAAAAAGTGATTGAGTTGTTCTTGTTGATATAAACTAATATTTTTTGTGTCTAAACCAATTGATTTTACTCCTCCGCCAATCGTATCCCTTAACACCTGATAGGGGTTTACTTCATCCGAGATTGGAATAATCTTTTGAATCGATGAATTTTTATTTGCCTCCTCAAAATCCAGGGCAGGTACAAATAAATAATTGTTTCCTTTACGCAGATCAACAACTAAAGCCATAAATCGCTCATGTGGATCTGAATTAAAGCCCGTATAGTAAAATACATTTTTCGGGGAATTGACAATTGCTACATCGATTTGTCGTTCTTTCAAATGCTGCACTAATAAATTTAACCTTATTTGAAACTGTTCATTCATGAAAAACACTCCTACTAGTTGTGATTATTAAGTACTACCTTTTATTCCCGGTAATTCACCTGATGAAAAAGAGGTTCTGTACTAAGCTATATGTACAAAACCTCTGAAAGTTTCAAGCCTTACTTACCCTCAATTGATGTCCATTTATAAGAGATACTAAATGGATGGAAGAAGTATCCTTTTACATATGGTTTGGTTAGTTGTACAAGACCAGATTGATACATTGGAGAAATAGCAGCATCCTCTTCAATTAGAATTCTCTCTGCTTCCTGCAGATTCTCCCACCTAACCTTTAAATTAGAAGGGTTATTTTTAGCAGCCATTACTAGTCTATCAAACTCTTTGTTTTTGTAACTTGACCAGTTATTTGGTCCATTGGAAAGGTATAAATCAATAAATGTAATAGGGTCTTGAAAATCCGGTGACCATCCGGAATAAGTTAAATCATATCGCTGATTTGATTCGAGCTCAAGTTTTTGCTTATTCGGCTGTTGATTGATTTTGATTTTCATACCTGGTAAATTCTTCTCAAGCTGATTCTTAATATATTCACTAACCTTTTTCCTGTCTTCACTGTCATAACTTAAAAATTCTAACTCCATCCCTTTTATTCCAAGTTCTTTCAAGCCTTTCTCCCAATATTCTTTTGCCTTTTCAATACCATCCTGATTAAATCCTGAATATTTTGAACGGAAGTCTTTTCCATCAGCATCAAAAGAAAAATCCTTTGGCACTAAATAATAGGCTGGTATTGAACCATTATTTAACAAGCTTTCCGCAGCTGCCTTTTTATCCCACCCCATATCAATGGCTTTTCGGATATTAACATTTGCTAAGTACTTATTTTTTTGATTCATCCGAATAAAGAAAATTTCAGGCTTTAATAAAGTATTATAATCGGGACTATTTTTAAATTGATTGACATATTCAGAAGAAATTTCTGTTAAGTCAATTTGTCCGGCTTCATATAAATTAACCTTTGTGGCAATTTCTTTTACTACTTTTACGTTTATTTGTTCCAATTTGACAGTGTCAGCATCCCAATAATCGGGATTTTTCTTATAAACCCAGCCAGCTTCATGTTCCCATGAATCTAAGACAAACGGTCCATTATATATTAAATTTTTTACTTCTAATGCATATTTATCCCCTTGTGATTCTACAAAATCTTTATTTTGCGGGAAGAATAATGGATAGGTTATCAAGCTTATAAAATATGGGATAGGTTGTTTCAATTCAACTTGAAAAGTGTGATCATCAACAGCTTTAATTCCTAACTCATTTACTTTTCCATATAAACTGCTCTCCTTATCTTGTATTTCAGCAGCATTTTTTATGTCATTGAAAAGATAACTGTTGGGTGATAATGTGTCAGGATGCAGAGCTCTTTTCCATGCGAATTCAAAATCTTTAGCTGTTACTGGTGTTCCATTACTCCATTTCGCATTAGTACGAATATGGAAAGTGTAAACTTTTCCATCCTTACTAACATTATATTTTTCTGCCATTCCTGGTATTGGTTTGGATTTCTCATCAAGCCTATATAATCCTTCAAAAATATTATTCATGGTTCTACTAGAAAGGGCATCAAAAAGACCTAATGTATCTAAGGTCGGTATTTCTCCTCCTTCCGCCAGATTAAGTACTTGTTCTGTCTTTTTTCCCTCTGTTTTATTAGGTTTATTTTCTGAAACAGTCTTCTTGCTTTCACCTCCGTAACATCCGGAAAGAAATGAACTAATAAAAATCATCAAAATAATGAAAATTGAACTCTTTATTTTCATCTTAACAGCCCCCATTTTTTTATTTTCCCAAGACCCTACAAGATAGAGCAAACGAATTTCCAGCACCACCCCCTTAAATTAATGCTCCTATTAAAGTAATGATGAACAGTATTCCTCCGGAAAATAATAGAGGATAGGTAAGTGTATATTTAAAACTTTCATTTTTAGTTGGAAAACCGATTGATTCTGATTGTTTGGAAACATATTCTTCTAGCTTTGAAGTGTTTTTATAAAAGCGACGAAAACTATAGAGAATCCCGTCAAATATTCCTCCTTTTAGGACGAACATGCTCCCGCCAGCCATGAGTAAGAAAAGTGCAACGATGAATAAGCAGTCTAGAAAACTCCTCCATAGTCTATTATCTGAAATCAAGGAAGCAACACCAGCAAGAATTAAAGCAAAAAGAATTAATTTACTTATTTTGTTAAAAATATGCCTTCCCCCTATCTCTAAAATCAGATTACGTCCGATTCTTTTTGGTATTTCTGATATTCCTGATTCGTACAAGCAACCCAATGTCCTTCCTTTATTTCCCGTAACACTGGCTCTTCCTCTTTATCCCTCCAAGCATTTCCTTCGTCATATACTATTCGTTTACGCTTTCGTTCCATCAGTGGATCTGGTACCGGTATCGCTGATAGTAAAGATTTTGTGTATGGATGCAGCGGATTATTATAAAGTTCATCACTCTCCGCCAGTTCAACTATCTTCCCTCTATACATGACACCAATACGATCGCTAATATATTTCACCATGGAAAGATCGTGAGCAATAAATAAGTAGGTAAGACCCGTTTCCTTTTGCAACTTTTTCATTAAATTGACTACTTGTGCTTGAATGGAGACATCTAGTGCAGAAATCGGCTCATCGGCAATAATAAACTCGGGATTCACAGCTAACGCTCTTGCTATACCAATTCGTTGCCTTTGCCCTCCACTAAATTCATGTGGATAACGATTACCATGCTCCCTATTTAGCCCAACTGTTTCAAGTAATTCATATACTCTATTCATTCTTTCCTTTTTGTCAGAATAAAGTCCATGAATATCCATGCCCTCAGCAATAATATCCACCACTGTAAGTCGTGGGTTAAGAGCGGAATATGGGTCTTGAAAAATCATTTGAATTTTTTGATGTAATTTTTTTATCTCACTATCCGATTTCTTTTTAAAAATATTCTCATTATTATAAAGTACTTCTCCTTCAGTTGCCGTATATAACCGACTAATAATTCTTCCTGTAGTAGATTTACCGCATCCGGATTCCCCGACAAGCCCGAAGGTTTCTCCTCTATAAATCTCAAAACTTAGACCATCTACTGCTTTAATAACTTGTTTTTTACTGCCTGGAAAATATCGCTTAAGATTTTTTATTTCTAAAAGCTTTTCCTTTTTGCCATTGCTATTCGATATGTTTCTAATAGATTTTTCATTTCCTAAAGACCGTTTTATTTTCTTTTGAAAATCGGGAAGAATGTCCTTCGGAGCTTTTTCATGCAATAACCATGTTGCCGCATAATGGGTTTCGGAAACTTTATACATTGGTGGTTCTATTTGAAAATCAATTTTCATAGCATATTTATTTCGTGCTGCAAAAGCATCACCCTCAGGTGGACTAAGTAAGTCTGGCGGGGTTCCCGGAATGGTAACAAGTTCTTCTCCATAATAGTTAGTATTAGGCATTGCTCCGAGAAGCCCCCAGGTATATGGATGCTTTGGGTTATAAAATATTTCATCCACTGTTCCAATTTCAACGATTTTCCCAGCATACATAACTGCTACACGGTCTGCTATATTCGCTACCACTCCTAAATCATGTGTAATAAAAATAATGGATGTTCCCATTTTTTTTTGTAGTATTTTCAAAAGTTCCAATATCTGTGCCTGTATTGTCACATCAAGGGCTGTGGTAGGCTCATCGGCAATTAAAATTTTGGGGTTACAAGCTACAGCCATAGCAATATTAACGCGCTGCCGCATTCCTCCTGAAAACTGGTGCGGGTAATCAGAAAAACGCTTTTCTGCATTTAGAATTCCCACCATTTTCAGTAAATCGATTGCTTTTTCTCGAGCTATTTTCTTTGGTAAAGCTTGATGGATTAAAATACTCTCCATGATTTGTTTTCCGACTGTCATTGTAGGATTTAAAGAAGTCATTGGATCTTGGAAAATCATTGATATAGCTGAACCGCGAATATTTTGCATTTGTTTTTCAGAAAAAGTGGTGAGGTTTTTTCCCTCAAACAGGATTTCCCCATCTGATATTCTGCCTGGAGGATTAGGTATTAGTTTCATCAGACTTTTTGCTGTAACCGATTTACCAGAGCCAGATTCCCCTACTATAGCGAGCGTTTCTCCTTTATTAAGATAGAATGAAACTCCTCGAACTGCTTGAACAGTACCCGCATAAGTGTCAAAGGAAACATTTAAATTTCTAACATCTAGAATTTTCTCCATTATTTTGCCTCCTATTTCCGCATTTTGGGGTCTAAAGCATCCCGAAGTCCATCTCCCACAAGATTAAAGCTAATCATAATTAAACTAATAATAATTGCCGAAAAAGTAAGCATATGCGGATATACCTGTAATAATTTATATCCTTCATTTATCAGTGTTCCCAATGAAGCAACTGGAGGTTGAAGCCCTAAGCCAATAAAGCTTAAAAAAGCCTCGGTAAAAATAGCAGTAGGGATGGTAAACATTGTTGTAATGATGATTGGCCCCATTGTATTTGGTATTAAATGTTTCCAAATAATCCGGTTATTCTTTGCCCCTAATGTTTTTGAGGCCATTACGTATTCCTGTTCTTTAAGCTTTAAAATCTGCCCTCGAACTACTCTCGCCATTCCAACCCAACCCGTTATCACCATTGCAACTGTAATGGAAATGATCCCAGGTCGTAACACTAAAATAAGGAGAATAACTACAATCAATTGGGGGATTCCTACTAAGACTTCAATAACTCTTTGCATAATATTGTCAATTTTCCCGCCGTAGTAGGCAGAAATCCCCCCATAAGATACGCCAATTATTAAATCAATTGCCGCAGCCAGAAATGCAATATACAAAGAAATTCGTGTTCCTTCCCAAACGCGTGTCCATAAATCTCTCCCTAAATTATCCGTTCCAAACCAAAAATAATCTGACACCCCTTTTTCTTTGTATACATCTTTACCCTTAATATCTACTCCATTAAATCCTAACCAAGGTATTTTCTCTAATATTGGAATTTTAGGAGGTAAATTGGCACGGGTTAAATTTTGCTCGTCAGATCCGTACTTATTTGCTAAAGGTCCAAATATGGCTAAAAGAAGGATTAAAAGGATTAGAATTAATCCGATAAATGCGACTTTATTCAAACGAAATCGACTCCAAACATCCTGCCAATAAGTGAATGTAGGTCGGGAGATTTCCTCTGAGGTTTTGCTAAATTTTGCAGGTAAAAACATTTCATCTGTAACTTCTTTATTTTCAACGTGCATTATTTAGTCCTCCCAGATAATCTAATTCTTGGGTCAATAAATCCGTATAGCAGATCAACAATTAATACAATCCCAATAAATAAAATACTGTAGAATAATGTAGTCCCCATAATCACTGAAAAATCGTTGGTCATAATTGATTTAACAAATTGTTCTCCCAGTCCTGGAACGCTAAAAATTTTCTCAATAACCAACGTACCTGTTAGAAGCGTAACAGTCATTGGACCTAATATTGTAATAATCGGAATCGCTGCATTACGTAAGCTATGCTTCATAACAATTGAGAAACTGCCTAATCCTTTTGCTTTAGCAGTCACAATGTAATCTTGTCCTAACACTTCAAGCATTTCTGCTCTCATATATCTTGCAATGGTTGCAATAACAAAAACCGATAAGGAAATCGTCGGTAAAATGGAATACTCAAAACCCTCCCAAAAGGCAACCGGAAGCCATTTCAGTTTTACCCCTACCCAATATTGTAATATTCCGGCAAAAACAAAGTTTGGTACGGATAATCCAATAACAGAAATAATCATGGCTATGTAGTCAATCGACGTATTATGTTTTATAGCTGCAATAATGCCGAGAAAAAGGCCAATAACACATCCCAATAGTAATGATTGTGCTCCTAAAACGGCAGAAGCACCGATTCGTTCACCAATAATATTGGTCACCGGCCTTCCATCATATTGAAAAGAAACACCCAAATCACCTTTTGCAATATTTCCCATATAAGTGATATATTGAAGAGGTAAAGGTTTATCTAATCCATATTTTTCATACAATCTTTCTTTTTGTGAGTCAGATAATTTTTCATCATTGAACGGTGACCCTGGCAATGTTTGCATGAGAAAAAATGTAAAAGTCGCAATTACCAAAAAAGTGACTAGCATATACCCTAATCTGCTAAAAATATATTTTGCCAAGTTTTCAACACCCCTAACATTAAAAGATTCTGCATTACTTATAGATACAAGTTCAGTAGCCATCATCAACTTCAGAATAGTTGGTTATATCAATCTGAATATTCAAACAACATTTTCGTGAAGTAAAGGGTAGCTTAAGATAAAAAAGCTGTCCTTGTACATTTAAATCTCGTTCACGAAGTTCGAATTTACCCTATTGATCTCTTATCTTTTTGGGTTGAACAAAACGAGTCATAATAGTGAATAACAATCCGACACCAAGGGCAAAAACAACAAGACCAGTACCCCATACTTGATCGACCAACCAATTAATGATTCCTTCCACCGATGAACCCCCTTCGTTTATTAAGGCTTAGGAGCAAACGCCACCAATACTTTGAATATTCTAAAAACAATTACGATAAAAAAGGAAAGTTATTCCTCAGAGAATTGCAATCCTTTTTTATCGAAACTTTTTTACAATGAATCTAAAAAACTACTTTATATTCACCCACACACTCTTCACTTCTATATAATTATCAAGAGCATAGGAACCCATTTCACGGCCGATCCCTGACTGTTTGTAACCCCCAAAGGCTGCCGCAGGATCCTCTAAATTGTAATCGTTAATCCAGACCGTTCCTGCTTTGAGCTTATTGGCGACTTTATGGGCAGTTTTTATATCTTTTGTCCATACACCAGCAGCAAGACCATACGCTGTATTGTTTGCCCTCTCAATGACCTCTTCGACCGTATCGAAGGGCATAACAACAACGACTGGACCAAAGATTTCTTCTTTGGCAATCACCATATCGTCGGTGACATCAGTAAAAACGGTTGGCTGGACAAAATACCCTTTATCCGCTGCTTTACCGCCTCCGGCGGCAACTTTCGCTCCTTCAGCTTTTCCTTTTTCAATAAGCCCGAGCACACGGTCAAATTGCTTTTTAGAAACAAGCGGACCCATTTCTGTTTCCTTATCCATTCCGGCACCGAGTTTCACTTCGTTAGCTAAACGTACCAGTTCTTCTACGACGCGGTCATAGTGCTTCCGATGAACATACACCCGTGAACCGGCAGAGCAGTTTTGACCATGATTGTACATAATTCCATTAAATGCACCGGGAATAGCTTCTTCTAAATCGGCATCTTCCAAAATAATGTTCGGCGATTTACCGCCAAGCTCTAACGTAATATTTTTAATCGATTCCGCTGCCTGACGCATGATATATTTTCCTGTTACGGTTGAACCGGTGAAAGCAACCTTATCCACATCTTCATGATTAACAATGGCAGCCCCCGCTGTCTGGCCGAACCCAGGAACAATATTGACGACGCCTGCAGGGAATCCGGCCTCTTGAAGAAGTTTAGCAGCGTATAAAATAGACAGTGGTGTTTGTTCCGCCGGTTTTAAGACAATGGTGCAGCCTGTTGCAAGGGCAGCCCCCATTTTCCATGAAGCCATCGTTAACGGATAATTCCATGGAATAATTTGACCGACTACCCCTACCGGTTCATGCCT
Source organism: Bacillus renqingensis (assembly GCF_016464375.1). Taxonomy (GTDB): domain Bacteria; phylum Bacillota; class Bacilli; order Bacillales; family Cytobacillaceae; genus Neobacillus; species Neobacillus renqingensis. The sequence goes on along the minus strand of NZ_JADDIU010000004.1, from coordinate 231,095 downwards.
TGTATAGTTTAAATAATCCTTTGAAATTGGAACTGTCTGTCCGAGGATTTTTGTTGCCCAGCCGGCATAATAACGGAATTGCTCAACCGTTGCTGGAATATCATCTGAAAGAGCGACAACATACGGTTTCCCGTTATCCAATGCCTCCAATTGTGCCAGCTCTTCTCTGTGTTCCTCAATCAAATCAGCAAATTTATAAATTAAGCGTGCTCTTTCTGCTGCGCTTAGTTCTGGCCATGGTCCTGATTCAAAAGCCCGTCTGGCTGCTTTGACAGCTAAATCAATATCCTCCTTCTGTGCCTCGCTTACAACTGCCAGCACTTCTTCTGTAGCCGGATTTATTGTTTCAAATGTTTTTCCGCTTACCGACGGTACAAATTGGCCATTAATAAAAAGCTCAATATTTCCTTCTAAAAATTCTTTCACTTTTGGTTTCAATTCAATCTGTGTTGTCAGCATGGTATCTCTCCTTTTGCTATTTTTTTCAACAGAATAATCACTGCCCCAGTCCTTTTAAGCAAGTGAAACGGCTGTTAAATTAGTTAAAATTCCTTTCAATTTTTGCTCTTCCTCCGGGGTCAATCCTAAACGCGGATGGCGTGCCGGACCGCCTGCCTGGCCAAGCAGATCCATGGCCCGCTTGACAATTTGTACATATTTTCCGGAACCTTCAAGGAATGCACAAAGTGGTAAAATACGGTCGTTGACTTCCCAGGCCTTTTCGATTTCACCTTGTTGGAAATGATTGTACATATCTGTCACAAGCTTTGGCACAATATTCCCTGCTACAGAAATCCAGCCTGTTGCGCCGACAAAATACGATTCCATGACCAATTCCTCTGCACCGCAGAACACTTCAAACTCACCATTAGCTTGCCTTGCTAAATCTCTTGCTTTGCGAATATCACCGCTAGATTCCTTGATATGCGTAACGTTCTCACAATCTTTGCCGATTCGGAGCATGAGCTCCGTACTCATATCTACTCCAGAGGTAAATGGGTTATTATAAAGCATAATTGGAATATTAACGGCATCAGAGACTTCCTTAAAATGAAAGTAAATCTCCTCTTCCTTTGGCTTAGCATAATAAGAATTTATAATTAGCACACAATCTGCCCCATATGCTTGGGCCTGCTTTGTATTTTCAATCGTTTCTTTGGTTGTTTCCGCAGCTGTTCCAACGATGACTGGAATGCGGCCGTTAACTTCATTCATCACAACCTCAACCATTTGAAATTTTTCTTCCTTCGTCAAGCTAACAAATTCCCCTGTACTGCCGTTAATAACGATTCCTGCAACTCCTTGGTTAACAAAATAGTTTACATTATTTTTTACGCCTCCCCAGTCAATTTCCTGTTCCTTTGTCATCGGTGTGATTAATACTGGAAAAGCCCCTCTTATTTTTGTCATTATCAATTCCTCCTTTTATGAATCAAGTAAAATCAATTATTTTATTAAAAATCCGGCTGCTAAAGGATCGGTCGGATCTAAAATGAACGTTTGCATACCGGTAATGAAGCCGCGGCTTGTCATTTTAAATTGATAACCTTCTTCTTTTTGGCTGAAAACCTCTGTTTGTAACTCGCTTCCAAAAATACTCTCATTCACAAGAATTCCGTCTATCGAAACTGTTCCGTTTGCAAGTAAACTAGCAAAACACGCTTGCGTCGCCCCAAAACCTGGTGACCGTACAATGTAACGGTCATCACGGAAGGTAACGGTTTTAATACGACCTTCTTCTATCGCGGCATCATCTAATAAAACAACAGCTTTTACCTGGGGATCTAAAGCCTGTAAAACCGTTTGGCCCCACTTATTTACATCCGCCAGTTCCTCTAATTGAATATTTATTGTAAAATCCTGTTTATTAAATACGGCATATAATTGGTCGGCTTGCACAAGAGAGTACTTTGTTTTTAACTGAGGATGGGATAATGGAATGTCCGTTTCCATAACATGGCACAATGGGCTTTCTAGTTTAACCGATACAACTTCCCCTTCCTCCATCATGGCAGTAACCGGCATAACCCCCTGAACCGTTTCCACATTATAGCTGTTTATGTCTTTAACCTTCAGCTGTCCGCATTCTAGTAAAGCGGTTAGAACCGCAACGATTCCCCCATAATGGACCGGTAGTGTTCCTTGATGATTGAAAAATACTACCGCTATATCTGCGTCCCGGCTAATCGGGGGAACGACAAGACAGCCATTTAATCCAGCGAACCCACGAGGCTCATTTAATAACAGATCTTTCTCCTCTTGAAAAGCTAACGGAAATTTATCATATAGCCCTTCAAGGGATTGATAATGAATCAATGATGCATTCTGAATAACCCGGAAGGCCTCGCCGGCAACATGAACATCGATGGCCTGGTAGGCCTTTTCAATTTTCATTTTATTTCCTCCGTTTCATGCTCCTCCATTGGTGGGATCAGTAAAAATCCTTCTTTAAGCGGATCTTCCTCATGATAAAAGAAACGATGCATGCCCATCAGCCAAGCGGACCCGATAATTCTCGTAACCACCGCCTCAAGCCCTTCTTCGCTGGTCGTTTCTAAAACACTTCCGCGGAATAAGGAACCGACAATGCTTTCATGTACAAACTCTTCCCCAATAGCAATCTGCCCCGTAGAATACAGGACAGCCAATTTAGCCGAAGTTCCTGTACCACACGGCGAGCGGTCAATCCCTCCTGGAGGAACAATCACGGTATTTTTCACATCTGCTTGTTCATTTGTTGGTTCGGTAAAAAATTCAACATGAGTTAAGCCGTGAATAAATGGATATTTGGGGTGAACAATATCGGTTTTATCGTTAATGGCATTTCGAATTGTAATCGCCTTGTCAATGATGTTGGCGGCATTCTCAGGTGTTAATTCTAAACCAACCGATTTTGCATCGATAATCGCATAAAAATTTCCGCCATAGGCAATGTCCGCATCTACCCGTCCAATACCTTCTACATCTATAGAAACACTTTTTAACAGGAAGGCTGGGATATTACAGAATGAAACCTCTTTCGCCTTTTTGCCTTCTACCAAAATATCAGCTTCAACAAGGCCGGCAGGCGTATCTAACTTTAAGGAAGTAACTGGCTCCTGAAGCGGAATCAGTCCTGCTTCTACTAAAGCGGTACAAACCCCAATGGTGTCATGACCGCACATCGGCAGGTAGCCGCCGGTTTCAATATAAATCACACCGATATCAGCATCCGGATGACATGGGTCCGTTAGTAAGGCCCCGGACATTACATCGTGGCCTCTCGGTTCGTTCATTAACAGTTTGCGAATCCAATCGTACTCTTTTTTCATATGAAGCATTTTTTCAGACATCGTTTCCCCTATAAGTTCAGGGAGACCGCTGATTACCGTCCTTGTCGGATTCCCGCCTGTATGGGTATCAATTGTAGTAAATACTTTATCTGCCCTCACCTTGTTAACATCCTTTCCTTAAAGCGATCGTAACGGAGCGGTTCGATTGGAATACAAGTTTCCCTGTCATTGATCAGTTCTTCGATAACCTTTCCGGTCACCGCAGCAAGGCTGATCCCGTCCCCTTCATGACCGGCAGCGATATAAAAGTTTGGAATCTCCTCCACCCTAGAAACAATCGGCAAGTGGTCTTCCGTCCAAGGCCTTAATCCGGCATAGGAACGAATCACCATCATGTCTGCCATTTTCGGATAAAAACGGATAGTACGATTCGCGATACATCTGATGACTTCGTTACTTACTTTCGTGTTAAAGCCGACAAATTCACGGCTTGAACCGATTAAAAAGTTTTGACTTTCCGTTGGTTCAAAAACAAGGGCTACTCCGTATTTTTCAGTCAAGGGGTCCACATGACGCACCCCGCCAAATTTAGAAATTAAATAACCAAACTCCATGACTTTGCGGCACCCGACAGGTTGCTGCCGAGAAGCAACGATGATATGGCCTTTTCTTGGTTGAATCGGGATTGAAAGATTCACCATTTCACCTATCCTAGGTGCCCATACACCAGCTGCGTTAACTACATGATCAGCAGTAAATACCCCGGTTGACGTATGTACAATGAATCTGTCGTTCTCCTTTTTGATCTCCTTTACCTCGGTTTGTTGAAAAACTTTCGTTCCTCTTTTCTTTGCATCCTCCAGCAAGGAAAAAGCTAAAAGATAAGGATTGACCGTTGAATCAGTCGCACATTCCAATCCTCCTAACAAGTCATCAGCAAAATACGGTGACTCCTGCCGGATATCCGTTCGATCTAACATTCTAAATGGCAGCCCCGCCGCTTTTTGACGGTCGACCCATTTCTCGGCTGCCTCCATTTCCTCGTCCGACTCACAAACGAGGATGCTGCCTGGTGCTCGGTACTCGAAAGAGTGTTCCAATTCCCTGCTTAACTCATCCACTAAACGCTGGCTGACCAAAGACATCTGGCTATCGAAACCGGGATCTTTATCAATGGCCAAAATATTGCCGTCACAACGTGAGGATGTTCCGCTGACAAACTCCCCTTTTTCGATTATGGTCACATCCCTGCCAGCTTTAGAGACATAATAGGCGATGGAACAGCCAATAATTCCCCCGCCAATCACGAGAATGTCACAATGTCTCACATCCTCTACCCCCTTTCGAAAAATAAACCTTACCCCTTTTAATGCAATAAGCATGCCAATTTAATGTCGGTCACTATTAACAGATTAGGTAAAAGATTTAAAATTTTTAGTCAATAGGTGTATAATTAGTTTTACAGTGTTTAAATTTTTTTACATATAACAAGGAGGAATTTCATGGCCTTTTCGATTCTTTCGGTAAAAGATGTTTTAGAAAATATGTCTATAGAAATGTCGTCTAATCTCAAATACGTAACAGATACGTCTGGAGATTTCCTTTACCATCCATTCGATAATTCAACTAAGATACCTTGTAAGGCAATACGTGAGGATGATTCCATCGATACCCTGATTCAATTACTTGGCTATCATTATGCCGCAGTTATTACCGGCAAGGATGGCGAACCAATCTCCTGCATCACACCGGGACAAATGATTGATTTTCTCCATAATGCCTACAAAAGATTAGTAGCTTTTTATGAAACCGTCATTCAGACTACCGATGCTTCTGTTACGGTCATTGATGCCAATGAATGCGTCCAGACTTGGACTAAAGGGGCAGAAAAAATTTTTTCAGTTAAAGAGAAGGAAATTATCGGCAAGCCAATAACCGACTTTTTCGACCATAACAAGCTGGAAATCTTGCAAACATTACATACCGGAAAAAGCATTACTGGTCAATACCACCAACCAAGATCTGATCTTTTTGTATTAATTAACTCCAATCCTGTTTATTTCAGTGATCGGATTATTGGGGCAGTTGTCTCCGAGACTGATATAACCAATCAGGTTATGCTCAATGAGAGGTTATTTACCATGTCGCATGAAGTCCATCGTTTAGAACAAGAAGTAGCAAAATATAAGCATTCTGAAGATCCATTTCATGTGATTAAAGGGAAAAGTGCCGCGATTCAATCAACCATTGATTTAGCAAAAAAAGTTTGTACGGTAAAATCCACCGTGTTAATTTTAGGAGAAAGCGGTGTAGGGAAAGAGGTATTTGCCAAGGCCATTCATGATGCCAGCGAGAGGCCCAATGCACCCTTTATTTCCATAAATTGCGGAGCGATTCCCGCATCCTTATTTGAGAGTGAACTATTTGGCTATGAACGTGGGGCTTTCTCCGGTGCCGATTACAAAGGTAAAAAAGGAAAGATCGAATTGGCTAAAGGCGGAACACTATTTCTCGATGAAGTAGGGGAAATGCCACTTGAAATGCAGGTAAAGCTGCTTAGGGTGCTGCAGGAGCGAAAATATTACCGGGTCGGAGGTGAAAAGGAAATCAATATTGACTTCCGCGTCATCGCGGCTACAAATCGGGATTTGCTGGAATTAATGAGAGAAGGCCAGTTTCGTGAGGATCTTTATTATCGATTAAATGTTGTTACACTGAATATCCCCCCTTTGAGAGAACGGCGTGAAGACATTATTGAGTTGACACACTATTTCTTAAATGATTTCGCACAGCGCTATCATCGCCCCATCCATGAATTGTTACCGGAGGTACTGCAGGAAATGATTCGATACGATTGGCCAGGAAATATCCGTGAACTTCGTAATATTGCAGAAAGATTGGTTGTTTTCGCAACGGATGGGGTCATTAAAAAAGAATACTTGCCCTTTACTAAAAAGCGCTATCCCAATGGGAATCCCCCAGTGAATATTGTTAATGAAAGGGAAGAAAAGAATCCTGTTATCCATTCACTGCAGGAAGAGATGGAGCAGCACGAGAAAAAAGTGCTTGAGCGCGCTTTAAAGATTGTTAACGGAAATAAGTTAGAATGTGCAAAGCAGCTTGGCATCACGAGAGCCACCTTATATAACCGGTTAAAACGGCTTGGCATCGGTTAACCTCTTTTAAGTTGGTACGATTTTTGCAAGTCATTTTAATAGACGTATACAGAGGAGGTTAACAGAATGACTAATATTGAAAATATGATTATTTGCCGCTGTGAAGAAGTAACCTATGGACAACTGCTGTCCACTGCAAATGAACATAAATGTTCAGCAAGGGAATTAAAATTAAGAACGCGGGCTGGCATGGGTTTTTGTGGTGGTCGAACGTGCCGGGTTTCAATAGATAAAATGATTGAACATGTAAAACCAAATATAACTCCTGGTGATATTCCGTTAAAATACCAGCCTCCAGTAAGACCGGTAACATTTGGAACGGTAGGTGAAATAAAGTGAGCCGAATCCTTGATCACCCCGTCTTTGGAAAAATACATGAGAGAGAGCTAGTTTCCTTTCAATTCGATGAAAAAACATATCAGGCATATAAAGATGAAACAATCGCTGCCGCTCTTTTAGCTAATGGTGTAAGAAAACTGCGTGTACATGAAGAAAGCGGTACGCCAAGAGGAATTTATTGTAATATTGGACATTGTATGGAGTGCCGGGTAACAGTCAATGGTCAAGCAAACACAAGAGCATGTCTGACAGTTGTAGAACAGGGTATGATTGTAGAGAGCGGCAAGCAGCTGCCAAATATCATCAAGAGGATGGTGGAGCAGCGATGAGAGATGTGATTGTCATTGGAGCAGGACCGGCAGGATTGGCAGGTGCCATTTCCTGTGCTGCAAATGGTCTTCTTGTTACCGTCCTTGATGAATTTATGAAACCGGGCGGCAGATTGCTTGGACAGCTCCATCAAGAACCTTCTGGAGAATGGTGGAACGGAATAAAAGAAGCGGAACGGCTTCATCAGGAAGCAAACAAATTAGCGGTTGATATTCGCTGCGGGATTTCAGTATACAACTTAGAACAAGAAGGCCATCATTGGCATGTACATACAAATACCGGGAGACTAACCGCCCGCTTTGTTCTAGTCGCTACTGGCGCTGCTGAATATCCGATTCCTGTTCCCGGTTGGACACTTCCGGGGGTGATGTCAATTGGAGCGGCACAAGTGATGACGAATGTACATCGTGTCCAAGTTGGAAAGAAAGGAATAATCATCGGGGCAAATATTTTGGCATTTGCAATTCTGAATGAACTTCAGCTAGCTGGAATCAATATCGATCGGATTGTGCTTCCGGAAAAAACTCCAATTAGCGGGAAAGCTGCAGAACCGGAGGAAATCATGAAATCACTTCTACAGGCTGCTCATCTTGCACCATCTCCGTTACTACGATTTGGAGGCCGATTCATGAAGCATGATTGGATTAGAAAACTGGGATTAACCTTTTTCCCCAAAAATGGCGTAAAGGTAAATGGCACCCCGCTTCAGCTTCGAAAAGCAGCGGTTGAAATCATTGGCAAGGATCAGGTAGAAGGGGTTCGAGTAGCGGATACGGACGTAAATGGAATGATTATTCCTGGCAGCGAAACGATTTACGAGGCAGACTTCGTATGTATCGCCGGCGGATTATATCCGCTTGCTGAGCTTGCCGCCGTAGCTGGATGTCCATTCCAATATGTTCCTGAGCTTGGCGGACATGTTCCATGCCATTCTGAAATAATGGAAACTCCTTTAGAAGGCCTGTTTGTGGCCGGAAATATTACCGGAATTGAAAGTGGAAAAATTGCCATGGCGCAAGGGAATGTAGCGGGGCTGTCAATCGCTAAGCAGGCTGGGAAAGGAACAGGCACCATTGATCAACAGCTTCAGCAAGCAGTACAAAACATTCGCAATGTAAGGCAGAATGCCGCCATTCAATTTAATCCGGAAATTGACAAAGGACGAAAGAAGATGAAGGAGCTTTGGAAAGAACACTACGCTAAGGGCGACGAAAAATTCCATAAAATTGGATAATACAAAATCAGCGGCATCAGATCCGCTGATTTTTTCGGTTCGATTTAAACGAATGTCCTTCGTTGTTTCTTCTTTTGTTTCCCTCCGAACTTTGCCAGGAACGTTTATTCGTTTGTTGTGTTCCTTTTCTGTTGGCAGTGGCTTGCGCTATAGGATTAGAGTTTCTTGTCTTTTTACCCTGTTCTTCTTTTCTCCCTTCTCTGCCATCGCCTTTTTTTCGTTGCCCGGCAGAATTTTTCTGGTGTCCTTTCCCTCGGGCACGCTTCTCTTTTTGATGAGCCGGCTGGTCCTCTTTGAATTCCTTCCGATCCTCTTTCTCCTTTTGGACATTCCTCAGATTTTGCTTTTGAATCTGAATATTGAGTTCTTTTTCAATCAATTCCAATGTAGGCCGGTCTGCGGAAGAGTATAAGGTAATGGCCAATCCTTTCATTCCAGCCCTGCCGGTTCTTCCAATTCTGTGAACATAGCTTTCTGCATCCTGAGGAACATCATAATTAAACACATGTGTAACACCTTCAATATCCAGCCCTCTCGCGGCAACATCGGTGGCAACCAACAATTGAATTTCTGCATCCCTAAACCGCTTCATTACCCGCTCCCGTTTAGCCTGAGTTAAATCACCATGCAGTTCATCACAAGCAAACCCATGCCTTTTGAGCACAGCATTTAGTTTGCTCACTCTCCGTTTTGTTCGGCAAAAAATAACAGCTAGATAGGGGCGGTGTGTTTCAATTAAGTTAACCAACATTGCTTGTTTGGCCCGGTCAAAAGTATGAATCGCCAGCTGCTTTACATTCACCGCAGGGCCTTGTGTTTTTTCAATTTGAATATAGTCCGGCGTGTGCATATGCCTCTTGGCTAGCGTTCTCACTTCCGAAGGAATCGTTGCTGAGAACAGCATCGTCTGCCTGTTCGTTGGTGTTTCCTTTATGATAGTCTCAACTTCTCCAAGAAATCCAATGTGCAGCATTTGGTCGGCCTCATCTAAAACTAAAAAAGAAACAGCGGATAACTGAACGGTTTCCCTTCGAATATGGTCGAGGATTCTTCCTGGTGTTCCAACAACAATCTGTGGATTTTTCTTTAATTTTTTCAGTTGCTTCTCAACATCCTGTCCCCCATACATGGCAAGGACCTTAACATCGTCTAAGTCTGCTGCCAGCTTGTCTATTTCATCGGTAATTTGCAATGCTAATTCCCTCGTTGGCGTAACGATGAGGGCTTGAACATGTTCAGCTTCATGGTCTATTTTTTCAAGAATCGGCAGGATAAACGCAAGCGTCTTCCCTGTACCCGTTTGTGCCTGTGCAATAATGTCTTTCCCATTCATGATAACAGGAATCGCTTGCTCTTGAATCGGGGAAGGATTGACAATCCCACCTCTTCGTAATGAATTAACAATTGCTTTTGATATTCCTAATGACGAAAAATTTAACAAAAATACCCCTGCTTTCTGTATGTCCTTCTGTTTATATTGATGGTTTGTCAACCAAATTACAAATATTATTTTAAAAACTTATTGTCTTTATGATAGGAACAGGTTATAATCACATTAATACCAAGTTTATTAATCGGAATAATATGCATTGATATGGAGGGATCAAATTGAGTAAACAGAGTTATCTTATTCTTCACGGTTTAGGCGGCAGCGGTCAAGATCACTGGCAAACTTGGCTGGCTCATGAACTGGCGGAACGAAATTATCACGTGTCCTATCCTGTCTTTTCAAATTTTGATTCACCTAATAAAGAGGTTTGGTTAGAAGAATTAGCTGGCACGATTGAGACATTACCTAAACATCAGCCATTAACAGTGATTACTCATAGTTTAGGCTGTATTCTATGGCTTCATTATACAGCGGACCTAAACAAAAACATTGCCAGCCGCGCTATTCTTGTAGCACCGCCATCACCAAGGATTGTCCTTTCTGAAGCAAAATCATTTTTTCCTGTGCCATTAGATAGAAAATCCTTATCTGCAGCTGCCACTGAAACGTTATTTATCCATTCGTCCAATGACCCCTATTGCAGCTTGAATGATGCCATTTTATATCAAAACATCGGATTTCCCTCTATTACTTTTCCAAAAATGGGTCATATCAATACCGCTTCCGGTCATGGGAGATGGCCTTGGATTTTGGAGCAGTGTTTAATGTCTGGGAAAAGAGCAATTAGTGTTTGATATTATGGATTTGCCTCAAGGGACTAGGCACTCCTCGTAAAAGCTATCGCTTTTCCTTCGTGCGATGCTGCTGCCGAAGCCTTCCTTGTGGAGTTAGACAATTCCCAAGGTCGAAAAATTTGTACTTCTTATCTTATAAAAATAGTGCCTGACACCAATGAGATGTCAGGCACTTGTTTTATTATACTAAAACCTTTTCCCTTAATTTCTTTGCTGCTGCAGCCATTACCTTTAATTTTTTTACGGCAATTTCATCGCTGTTCATCGGCCTTTGGGCGAAGGTGCCAAAGCCGCAGTCTGGGTTTAAAAAGATTTTTTCATCGGAAACATACTTTCTTACTTCCTGCACCCGCCCCACAATAGCGTCTACTGTTTCAACGGTTTCTGTCCGTGGATTCACAATTCCAAAGCCGATTTCTTTACCGCCGAATTCACGAATCGCATCAATTTCTCCGGCACGAGGAGTTGCATACTCTAGAATCAGCTGATCAACATGGACATGAGCAAGATAGGGAATCAACGGATAGTATGGGCCTCGCAGCAGCACCTGCTCCTGGGTGCTCCAATTCCCGCGGCAAACATGGACACCAATCCTTGTGCCCCGGCCAAGCATTCCTTCTGTCACCTGATTCATCAGATCCAAGGCAAAAGCAATTTCCTCTTGGGCATCGGCTTTTGCCGTCAAGGCGCCGCACATAAAGGTTCGATTGGCATTTTTCTGTGTGAACACAAGCTCGGTCAATACCGGTTCATCGAATTGTACAAATTCAACACCGGCAGCAATTAAATCTTCTAATTCCTCTCGTAATACCTTAACAAGATCTACGGCCAAATCCTCTTTTGTCGGATAGGCATCCATCGATAGACCTTCTACCCACATCGCCCGTGTTAATAGATACGGACCAGGCAATGCGACTTTAACGGCTTTATCGGTATGTTTTTTCAAAAATAAATAGTCATCCAGAGCAAGCGGCTTTTTGCGGCTGATGGTTCCAATAGCAGCCGGATTTGACATTGAAAATGCCGGTACATCTAGGGTGCCAAGTATTTCTTCAAAACTTGCTTTATCTTCGACATATTCGAGCAGCTCCGAAACTGACAGCATCCTGACATTGTTCAAATGCTCTGCCACAAAGGAAATAAAGTTGTCACGGCGCTGTTCGCCATCAGAAACGATATCAATCCCTGCCTCTTCCTGCCATCTCAAAATCTGTAAGATCGCCTTTTCAGCAATGGATTGAAACTCTTCTTCCCTTATTCTTCCGGCGCGCTTATCGCGCATCGCTCTTTTCACTTCATTTGACCTAGACCAGCTGCCAATTACCGTGGTGGGAAACATCGGTAGCGTCATATTGGTTTTACCCCCAGTTAAAATACAATTGCAAGCCTTATTTCAATCGGTACTGCCGTTTTTAGTGTTTGATAAATAGGAGAACGGTCCAATGTATGACGCCATAGATCCTGCAAAACTTCCTCAGATTCGGGAGAAGACACATAAAAGGTTCCGGTAATCTGGTTGATTTTGGGGCTGCCTTCCTGTTCCAATTCCAGATGATATAATACGTTCTCCAAACCGCCCTTTAATGACAGTTCAAGATTATCTATCTGGATATTCCTGCGGGAAGCCTGTGCCTTAAAACCTACCGTCAGACAAGCTGCCAATGACCCCAACAGATAATCAATCGCACTAGGCGCGTTCACTTTAGGGCTGAAATCGGCCGGTTGTCCGACAATATAGCTATGATTCCGCGAATGGACTTTAGCAGAGAGATCCTGTTCATCGCGAACACGGACACTCCATTGATAACCCTTTGCCGACTGTAAATCCTGTTCTAATTCTTCCTGTGCTGAACCTTTTGCAATAAAGTAGCGAGTTGTGTTATCACCTGGTTCAGAGCCTAGAAATCGATGGTTGACCATTCGGCACCATGCAGGAAGGTCTTCAGCAACTGTCCTCTCCCTGCTCCGTACTTCTAGAATTTGCCCGCTCTCCAGCGGATCCATTGCCTTTTTAATAATTAATAACAGACCAGAGCCGCAGTCTAAATCGCCGCCATCACAAACCTCATGTGGATTTTGCATATCTTTCACCTGATTTTAATAAGTAATCGAAGCTGCACCTTGACTTAGAAACTCGACTAATTTTGCGCCGCCGACAATGGTAGCACCTTCAACCAAATTTTCCTCATCCAAACCGCGCTTTTTAAAGCATGGGCTGCAGACCCAAAGTGTTCCGCCTGCCTCGACAAATTGGTCCATTAATTGTTTTAATGGAGCAAAGCCTTCTTCATGGATGTCATCAGCATACCCTTTTGAAGCAAGGTAAGCCCCTTCCACATTTAAAAATACAACCGTTTCCTGTCCTGATGCCACTGCGGCATTTGCGACCACAAAACCAACCGTTGCTTTATCAGGATCGTTTTTTGCATTTGTTATGCTTACTAAGAATTTCCCAGCCATGATTTATTCCTCCTTGTTTTTAACCTTTTTCAATATAGTAGTGACTTGTCTTGCCGAAATCTTGGCGTTCAAGGAGGGTATGCTGTTGTAATCTGCACCATGCAGGGATGTCTTCCCTCGCCCCCGGGTCATAAGAAATGACCTGAATGATTTGCCCGCACTCCATTTTTTTCATCGTTAGGAACAAATTCATGATCAATTCTCCGCAGCCTGTAGGACCTGCATCATAGAGTAAATCAGCCTGGTATTTTTGTATCATCGTTCCCTCTCCTTTCGGCCAGTCTCTTTTATTATAAAATAGTGGTATACTTAGATAAATTCAATTTATCTATTTTATCAATTCCTACTAATCGATTATATAAATAAGGGGAAGATTCTAATGGATTTACACCAATTATACATTTTTACAAAAGTAGTCGAACATAAGAGCTTTTCTAAAGCGGCAGAGGATGTCTTTTTAAGTCAATCAACGGTCAGCTCGCATATTCAAGCCTTGGAAAAAATGCTTGATGTAAAGCTGTTCGACCGTGTGGGGCGAGAAACGATTATCACGCCGTATGGGGAACGCTTATATCAATGGGCATTAAAACTCTTATTGATAAAAGACCAAGCATTACTCGACCTTAAACAGGGAATGAATGATTTTCGCGGGGTGATTCATATTGCCGCAAGTTCTGTACCAGGTCAATTTTTGCTGCCAAAGATGGTGAAAAGATTTAGAGATCAGTACCCTCATGCCATTTTTCAAATCAATCAATCCTCCTCGAAAAATGCGGTTGAAAAAATTTTGAATGGAACTGCGGATGTTGGAATCGTCGGGAATCAATATGAGAGTGATAAACTGAAATATATACCTTTATTAAAAGAAAAACTTGTTCTGATTACCTCAAACAAAATGGAATTAAAGGGACCCATCCATATTCACGAAATTACCAAGTACCCATTTATTATGAGAAATGCTGATTCCGGAACAAATGCCATGATTGAAAGGTTTTTAAAGAAAAACAATATCGCCAAAGACGAATTCACTATTATTGCTTATACCGACTCAGGACAAAGCCTGATGCAGTTTGTGATCCAGGATATCGGGATAGCGATTGTTTCAGAAATCGCGGCAATGGAATATGCCAAAGACAATCTGTTAAAACTCCATGAGATAACCGGATTTGACGATGAACGCTATTTTTATCTTGTATACCATATTAATAAAACGCAATCTATTCTCTCAAAGCTGTTTATCGAAAATGCTATCAATTTAGTTTGGGATAGAGGGTCAGGGTCCCTGTCCGATAGGTAGGAGGGACGAGGCCCTGTCTCCCTTTGATTTGCCTTCCCGAATCCTAGCAATTAACGACTGTCAATTAACGATTTTGAAGATTTGTAATATAGTATCGTTGGCTTTGTTTTCTCCATCGTCGCTTTGTATAAAGTAATTTCACCTGTTGGCGGGACCGCTGATGAAGAATGGACCTCAAAATTTTCATTTAATGAAATCGTCCACCGCCATCATGGGTTAGGTAAACATTTGACATTTCCTGTGACACCGTCCGATCTCCTGAAAGAATGACATAACCAAAATTTTGATTCAAAAAATCCACTTTTCGAAACCGGAGGGCAGGATAATGTTTCGTTACAATAGAATCCTGCCAGTGCTTACCATGGTCAAGCGAGTAGGTGACGACTATGTTTTTGTCGAACTGGTCCGGACCATCCGCATATAAAAACGCGGCCCGATTTTCGGTTAGGAGATAGCTATTTTCAATGAGTTCCTGTTTGTTCCCGTTATACTCACCCGCAAATAATTTATCTGTTTCAATTGGAACCGTCGTCCAGCTCTTGCCTTTATCAAACGTGATTTGGAGTTCCCCAGTGGTCAGCGAGTAATCAATCGTGCTTCCGGTTTGCTGCACTTGAACATTTTGCTTGGATTGATCAACCTTCGGTACCATCTTAGGTTTGGCTAATGTAAGCGGCCCCGATTCCTGTGAAAATTGATAAAAAACTAAGGCCATACATAAGCAAATTACCATTGTCCCTGCTATACTCAACATTATTTTTTTCATTTTATAGTTCTCCCTTTTTAAGGAAATTGGTGTCAGGCACCAAATCTTCCTTTTCCCTTACTCCTGTATAAAACAAAATGGGTAAAAGGTAAACCCTAAAAAGAAAAAAGGTACCATTCTTTTAAGATGGCACCTTACACTCTATGAATCTATTTTTTTGTGGTAACCAGAATGGACATGACATTCCGGACTGATTGAGCCGATTTGTCCAATGCAGCCTTTTCTTCAGTCGTGAGAGGAATTTCAATAATACTTTCAATCCCATTGCCGCCCAAAATAGTCGGCACGCCAAAGTAAAGATCATGGTAGCCGTATTCGCCTTGTAAATACGCAATTGATGGTAAAATTCTTTTTGTCTTTTCAGAAAATTAAATTTTTTATTGTAATTTTGAAAATAAAATGTTAGAATTAAACTGAAGAAAATTCTTCATAAATATATTTTTATGAATATTTGAAAACATTCTACTTCAAGGAGGTTACATGATGGATGACTACAAACATGGAATGCTGATGGATGATGAGTTATTAGCAGAACTGCGAAAAAAATTTGCATTTCTTGATTATGATCCAGATTATGGAGAAAGGCTCTTTTTTGATAATTCCGGTGGTTCTATAAGATTAAAAGAATCTATTAAAGTAAGAGAAAAAATAGACTTATTACCAGATTGTCCAGAAAGATATCATCAAAGAGCCAATGACTTTAATCAAATTATGGAAAAAGGTAAACATGATATTTTAAATGTCATGTTTGGTGCCAAATCCGGATCACTTATTACTGAATTAACCGCATCTCAGGCAATGTTCGCTATGGTATCAGCAGTCATTGAGAACGTCAATGGAGAAAGCGCTGTCACAACTAATATTGAACATCCTTCTGCCTACGATTCAGTAGAATTCTATTGCAAAAAAAATAATAAGGAATTCAGAGTTGCTGAAGTAAACAAGGATACAGGGTTTGTTGATCCCGAAGCAGTTGCTGACTTGATTGATGATAATACTATTTTGCTAAGTGTTATTGCTTCTAGTAATATTTCCGGAAATATTATGGATCTTGAAAATATAATTAAAGCTGCTCGAGCAAAAAAAACAGATTTATATATCCTTGTTGATGCTGTACAGCACCTGCCGCACGGAACGCTCGATGTAGAGAGAATTGGCATTGATGGTGTGAATTTTGCTCCCTATAAGTTTATGGCATCAAGAGGAATAGGCTTTGCCTATGTTTCTGATAGATTGTCTAAACTTCCACATAACAAATTAATTGCTAAAGAAGATAGTGTTTGGGAGCTTGGATCACCAACACCTGCACTTTTTGCCTCCATGTCGGCAGTAATTGATTATGTGTGTTGGTTAGGTTCAAAAGATAATAAAGATCCAAATGAGTCAAGAAGAAAACTATATCTGAAAGGTATGGAGAAAATCATCTTGCACGAAAGGGCACTGCTTTATAGGATGCTCGAGGGTAGTGAAAAAATAGAAGGATTAAGGCATATGGATAAAGTCCAAGTTTTTGCTGATTATCCAGATTTAACGAAGAGAGATTTTATTGTTGCCATCGGAATTGACGGTAAAGATTATGAACAACTTAGAAAAGACTATCAAGAAAAGGGGGTGACTGTTTATGAAAGAGTCAATACCAGCGTTTATTCAAAACGCATATTAGAAGCTATTGGCTTAACTGGGGCTATAAGAATTTCACCCTTCCATTGTCATACTATTGATGAAATTGATAAATTTTTGTTTATTACGAAGGAACTTGTAAAATCATAAATGAAGGAGGGGTCATAATGAGCTGGAAAAAGTTAGGCCTTGGCACTAAAGTTTTCATTGGATTTGTAGTGGGTATTATTCTAGGTTTAGTTTTTAAAGAAAAAGTATTAATCATTAAGCCGGTTGGAGATATCTTTCTAACACTAATCAAAATGATCGTTGTTCCACTTATTTTCTTCTCAATTACATCAGGTATCTTTAGTATTGGTGATGTTCAAAAATTAAAGAGAATAGGAACAAAAACACTGTTATATTATATCATCACAACTCTGTTAGCAGGTGGGATAGGCATTATTATTGCCAATATCCTTAAGCCTGGTAATGGGATAGATATAACTAGTATAGAAGCCTCGTCTGAGTTTAAAGCATCTAAGATCCCTACTTTAGGTGAAACCATTTTAGGATTATTTCCGTCGAACCCCGTCCAGTCTCTTGCCGAAGGCAATTTGATGCAGATTATTGTGTTCTCCTTATTTTTAGGTATTTCTATTACTTTAATTGGAAACAAATCTGAATACCTTAAAAAGCTGTTTAATGAAGGTACTGAAGTAATGTACAAGATGACAGCAATTGTTATGGCATTTTCTCCAATAGGTGTTGCTGCATTAATGGCTTGTACCACTGGTGAATATGGATTAAAGATATTCGGCCCTCTTGGTAAGTTTATTTTAGTCGACTATATTGGATTGATTTCTGTCATTATCGTCATGTATTTATTTATGCTAAAATTCATGGCTAAATTTCCTATTACAAAGTTTTTTAAATCAATCGGAAAAATTTGGGTTGTAACCGCAAGTACAACGAGCAGTTCTGGAACTTTACCGGTGACGATTTCTGTTACAAAAAGTGATTATAAAGTAAAAGATGAGTTAGCACAGTTTACCCTTCCTATTGGTGCAACCATGAATATGAATGGTGCTGTTGTGTATTATTCAGCTGCCGTTTTATTTGTTTCTCAAATTTACGGTGTAAACATGCCAATAAGTCAACAACTGCTCGTTATTTTAATGACTACCTTAATTTCTATCGGGTCACCTGGTATACCTGGCGGGGGAATTGTTATGACAATCATGTTGTTAACTACACTAGGATTACCTATGGAAATAGTCGGCATGATTGCAGGCATTTACAGAATAATAGATATGGGACATACTACCCTAAATGTTACAGGTGACGTAGTAAGTACATTGTGTATTGCCCAAAGTGAAAACATGTATGAAGAAGAGGAGTTTACCGTAGAAAATACAGTAAAACAAACCATTAAATACTAGACTACTAAAGGTTGTAAAAGTAATTTTTACAACCTTTTTATTAATACATCCCAAACTGACTGATATGCTTATTAATTCTTTCTAGTTTTTCCTTACTTTTCATCATTGTAGCTCTACTTACTTGAGTACATATTAATTCTGCTAAAAATAATACCGGCGAGTAAGAATTGAAAAAGGCATTGCTATCCACTGAAACTAAAAGCAGGACATCAGCATAATGTGCGATGGGTGCTGTGGCTTTATCGGTAATGATGATAACCTTTGCGTTTGCATCTTTTGCCATTTTTGCTGCTGCAAGGTCTACTTCAGAGTATCTTGGAAAGGAAAAAATAAGGACACAATCATCCATATTGCAGGATGCCAACGTATCAAAAGGTGTAAATGAATTACTATTACCAACAACAATATTATCAATAATCTGGTTTAGAAAGACCCCCATTATTTCCGTTATGCCAACTCTGGCTCTGCTTCCTAAAATAAAGACTCTTCTAGCTTCGATAATATAATTGGTTGCCTTATTCATTTCTGCTAATGAATTTTTCTCTGAAATGGAGGATATATTTTTTTCAAGTATTTTCAAATTATCATTTAATAAGTCTGCTTCTTTTACTTTATCATAACTCAAGCTCAATCTTTCTGAAGGGATTGTAATATCATCAGAGATAGCTAAACCTCCTTCATAACACTGCTCCCTTAAATATTTTTGAAATTCACTATATCCGGTAAATCCGACTTTTTTTGAAAAACGGATGATTGTTGCATTACTTACATTTAACCGATTTGCCAACTCTGTTGATGTAATGAAACAGGCATCCGTTAAGTTATTTAAAATATAATCTGCTATTAAATCTTCTTTATTTGTTAAATTTGAATTGCTGATGATTGACTTTAAAGAATTAACTGAAGGATCCACTGTATACCTCCAATTGATGTATTTTTGACGAAAATCGCCATAATCTTACAGATGAGACCTACCTTTATGATAACGGAAATGAATCGAAACAGGCAACTCCCAAATGAAATAATCAGAAAAATTTTACTCTATTTATTTCCCAGCTTCCGATAAATAGTACTTCTGTGAATACCTAGTTTTTTTGCTGCTTTTGTGATGTTTCCATTACATTCTTCAAGAACAGAAAGGATTGTTTCCCGCTCCAGCTGCTTTAAAGATGATGTTATTTTGCTTGGGCTTTGGATTAGAAGACGGGACTCATTGGCGGGGCTGCTTATTCCCTTGCTAAGAAAGTCCTCTGGTAAATCTGCCATTGTCATGAGCTGGCCTTTCACCCTTACCGCCATTTTATAAATAAAGTTGCGAAGCTCCCGGACGTTTCCTGGCCAATGGTATTTTTCTATTACTCTAAGAACATCAGGGCTTACATTGAACAATGGCCTTCCTATTTCAGCACAAATCTTCTGGATGAGATGATCAAGGATAATCGGGATATCCCCCTTTCGATTGCGTAATGGCGGAACCTGTAAAGAGAGAATGCTTAGCCGGTAATAAAGATCCCTGCGAAACTCACCCAGTTCACATGCCCTTTTTAGATCCCGGTTTGTTGCTGCAATCACCCGTACATTTATAGGAATAGGCTGTTTCCCACCGAGGCGGGTAATCTCCTTTTCCTCCAGTACACGAAGCAAGGCAGTCTGTAAATCCAATGGCATTTCTCCAATTTCATCCAGAAAAATAGTCCCTCCATCAGCCTGTAGAAATTTTCCTTTATGACCGCCTTTTACCCCACCGGTAAAGGCTCCTTCCTCATAGCCAAACAGTTCACTTTCCGCTAACTCCCTGGGTATGGCACCACAATTGACAGCAACAAAAGGACCAGACGAACGCGGGCTGGCCGCATGAATCGATTGAGCCAGTAATTCTTTTCCTGTCCCGCTCTCCCCCTCTATCGTGACAGACAGGTCTAAATTAGACAGTAATTTGGCTTCTTTTAAAAGAGATAGGATGACCTCGGATTGGCCAATAATACTGGAAAAGGTATGTTTAACAGTATTCCCAGCTCCTTTTGATAAAGGTCTGCTGGTTTTGGTAGCGCATACAAAAAATCCAATAAAGGCTCCTTGACTATAATAAGGTGTAGCTTCAAAAGCCCATTTTCCTTTATTACCGTTCAGCTCCCATCTGTATGGTTCCATCGGTAAATAGGATACATCTAAAATAGTGAGGTTTCCATTCTGATTTACCCAATTATTTTCATAAAATGGCGGTGATGCTTTAATGACTTTGTAACCACGATCGATAACCGCTGCAATACAATTTCCTTTTCTATTTGTCATTTCCATAAAATATTCTAACAGGAAGAAATGTTCGAGATTTAGGCGATTTTGAAGTTCTCTTTCAATGGATAAAGCAATAGATACGACAGTAGATAACGAGTGAGGATGAACTCCTTTCCAAATTCCAGTTATATTGGCAGCGCCGAGAGTTTTATTCGTTGCCGGATCTTTTATAGGGGCGGCAGAACAAACCCAATTATGAACAGGCTTACAAAAATGTTCGCTGGCAAAAATCTGAATGGGATAACCTGTTGCTAGAGAAGTCCCCATTCCATTTGTTCCCACATGCTGTTCAGACCACGATGTTCCTGCGATAAAATTCATTTTTTCTGCTTCGCGTTTAATTTTATCGTCACCATCAATATAAAATATTTCGCCGTTTGAATTACAAAAGGTAATGAGATAGCCAGAGTCAATTGCTGCTTCTTTTAATTTGACTAACAGTGGATCCAAAGTAGAGTAAAGGAGATCTCTTGCACGATATTCTGCAATAACTTCTTCAGATAAAGTAATAGGGGCTATACTATGTAAAGGATGTACCCCATGGTTTAAAGAACGTTTCCAAGATTGAAAGGTTAGTGACCTAATATCCTCAACAGTTTTTTGTCCCGCCACAAATTGCTCCCAGGCCTTTTCAATCCTCATCCTCTCTTTTATAGGAGATAAAGAGTGATCCAGCGCAATAAATGGATTTTTCATATTAAATCATCCTTTATTAGTAAAATACGAAACTGATTAGTTGATTCTTAAGGTGTAGGAAGAAACCCCACTCCAAGTGTAAGTGGCTTCTAACACCTAATTAGTCCATTTCATACTTTACTGCCTATGAGATAAAATGTAGCAAAAATCTACAATGCTTGTCGCAGATAAATACATTGTCGCACACTGCAACAAATATATCAATTAAAGAGACTGAATATTTTATCTATTTCGCTTTCAGGATTACCCAATTTCTTTTAGCTTAAAAGACCGTTCAAATCCGTTTTGTAGTAAGATTTGGGTCTAAATAAGCTGAGCAAATTCAAGCTCTTTTCCCATCATATAAAATCTTGGTACGAACCTTGCATGGTATATAGATGACTTTTTATTACAAAGGAGGATTCAAGTGTATAGAACTAAAGATGGTGAAGAACTGTTTATCATTGATGGTCACATTGCTGCTTGGGATGCCAGTAAGGAAAACCGCTTAAATGATTATGGCCTGCAATTTATTGATTGTTTTTACGACTACCATCAAATTAGTCCGGAAGACTATATTTGGCCAAGAGACAAGTTTTACAAATATGACGCCAACACCCTGGTAAACGACGTTATCCTCAATGGATATGCGGATATGGCCATCTTCCAGCCAGTATATCTTAATGAATTTTATAAAAATGGATTTGCCAATTTCGATGTCAGCGATGAACTGCTGAAGAAGTATCCTGATCGCTTTATCTTTAATATTACGACAGATCCCCGCCTTGAAGAGCGCGGACTTGAAGAAATGGAAGCGATGGCAAAGAAATATAATCCTAAAGGTCTCAAACTTTATACAGCTGATTGGTATAAGGATTCTAAAGGATATAAACTCTCAGATCCTTGGTCCAAGCGATACTTAGAAAAGTGTAAAGAGCTTGGGATTAAAAATATCCATATTCATAAAGGACCAACCGTTAGGCCGTTAAACCGCGATGCCTTTGACGTGGCTGATGTGGATGATGCAGCAAGCTTTTTTCCGGAACTGAATTTTATAGTCGAACATGTGGGGCTGCCTAGATTAGAAGACTTTTGCTGGATTGCCAAACAGGATAAGAATATTTATGGAGGGCTTTCGGTAGCGATTGCCTTTATCCATCAACGGCCTCGATATTTTGCTGAAATTATTAGTGAGTTATTATATTGGCTTGGTGAAGACCGGATTACTTTTGGCAGTGATTATGCCATTTGGGATCCAAAATGGATTATTGAAAAATTTGTCGACTTTGAGATTCCTGCTGATATTCTTAAAGAAACCGGCGTTACTTTTGATATGAATGTAAAAAGGAAAATTTTAGCGGATAACATTGCGAAGCTTTATGACATTGATATTGATGCGAAAAGAGAAAAGTTAAAACATTGTAATCTCACTTCGAAAGCGGTTACAACACCTTTAAGAGTATAAGATCATGGTCAAGAGAGGTGATAGTTTTGAACAAGGAACAGCAAGTATACGAAATGCTGAACAAGGTATATGATCCGGAACTGGACCAGCCATTAACTGATTTAGATTTCATTGATCGAACCGTTATAACAAATGACGAAGTAGAAGTTGTTTTTCGGCTGCCCACCTATTGGTGTTCCCCAAACTTCGCTTTTATCATGGCAGAGGATATCCGGAAATACGTATCTGAATTGAATTGGGTAAAAAAAGTAAAGGTCCGCTTAATTGATCACTGTGCCTCGGATGAAATTAATCAAGGTGTCACCAATGGAAGGAAATTCAGCGATTCTTTTGGCAATGAGGCAGGAGGAAACCTGGAAGAAGTGAGAAAAACCTTTGAAATAAAGGCGTTTTATGGGCGGCAGGAGAAACTAATCAAACATCTGCTAGAATTGGGATTCTCTAAGGAAACTATTCGAACCTTAACAATGGAAGAATTAAATAAGGTGGAGCTGCTCGAAGAAGGGCTTGATTTAAAACGTAGATACTTAGAGAAAAAGATGAAACTCCCTGAATCATTGTATGCCTTTCCAACCCCTGAAGGCGAGCTGTTAACGCAGGAGGAATTTGATGCTTATCTATTAAATTTAAAGCGAACTAGATTAAGCATGGAATTCAACGGTCAATACTGCAGAGGTTTATTAGAGGCGCGATATCAGTTACCATCCAACAAAAAATCTGTAAAAGTTCAATCATTATGAAAAGGAAAGGTGAATGTAAATGAGTAAAAATGTATTGATTGTAACTGGAGATGCAGTTGAGGCTTTGGAGGTATTTTACCCTTATTATCGTTGTATTGAAGACAATATCCATTGTACGATTGCATCCCCAACTAAAAAGAAATTACAAACAGTGGTCCATGACTTTTTAGAATTAGAAACTTTTACAGAAAAGCAAGCCTACCTTATTGAATCACATGCATCCGTTGATGATATTAATCCAGCAGACTATGATGGTCTGATTATTCCTGGCGGCCGTGCCCCTGAATATATTCGGATGAATAAGAAAGTACAGGAAATTGCCGCCCACTTTTTAAAGGAAAATAAGCCGCTTGGCGTTATTTGCCATGGACAACTCGTGTTAACAACTGTTCGGGAATACATTAAAGGTCGTGAAATGACTGCCTATACTGCGTGCCGTCCAGAAGTTGAAGCAGCCGGAGCAACCTATATTGAAGAACTGCTTCATGTCGATAGAAATATCGTCTCAGGTCATGCCTGGCCTGATCTTCCTGGATTTATGCGGGAATTCTTTAAGCTGCTGAAGGTTGAAAATCCGACAGCAGTGCAATAAGCAAAACATTTTATACTCCCTCAAGAATCAGGGTTATCCTTATTTTTATAAAAAATTCAAAAAAGACCATTCCTCAATTAGTTTTTTGAGGATGGTCTTTTTATGGTGGAATTCCAATTGTCTTCACCCAAATGCATATGTACTTTGGGTCCAACTGAAATGTTGAATACACCAAATACGATCAGCATCGCAATCCAGACAAGGAGGAAGGCAATCGAAATAGTAAGGCAATATGTGTGCTCAGACCGGCTTTTTTTCATATTTGAGTAAAAAGCCGAACATTACAAGTCACAAATGGAATAAGCAGCATCATTATGTTGGTGACAGAATCAGCAATCCTGTAGGCTGCCTGAATATTATGGACAGACTCTTCAATATTTTTTGAAAAAATAAGATAAAAAATAAAATAAATCAGCTTTTTGTGTCAATTTATTGTTTTTTTCTTACAAACTCATCATACGTTTCCATATCTAAAATAGGCCTTTTAGTATGACAGCTGTTATTTTTTGTGTAATTACTTATAACCTGAATTATTCACAGATTTTCTGAATTAGGCTTTTATCGCCTATCTAATAGGTTTTCTCGCAAATCGTTACTGCACTAAATAAATGAAAAAAGAATCCCTTTCTGTTAAGGTTAAAGCATCTACGAAATAACCACAGAAAGGATTCTTATAATGGCTACTTTACCGCAATTAACTCTAAATTTCAATCGTCAAATTAAATTGTCAAATGATGGAGGTTCCCTTTCTTCTGACACCGGTGAATTCATTTTTAGAGAATTCGATGAAAAAATAGGGTTTTCAGAGACACTAACTAAATATCTGCAACTAAATGACGAAAGAATCTACTTTATTCATTCGAATGAAAATTTACTTCGTCAAAAGATATATCAAAACATTGCTGGCTATTCCGAAGATGATGCTGCTGATCAATTAACGAATGATCCCGTGCTCACGCAAGTCATCGGGACTGAAGCGTTAGCTTCCCAACCTAGTTTATCCCGTTTTTCTGCACGGTTTGATCACGAATCTATTGAGCAATTAAATCGAGCTAATCAAGAACTTCTAGACAAGGTCCATCGAATTAGAGATTCAAAATCTCTTATCATCGACTTAGATTCAACACATGCCGATACATATGGAAAACAGGAATCCGCATTTTACAATTTTCATTATGGAACAGTTGGTTTCCATCCGTTGCTTGCTTTTGATGGCATAACTGGTGATTTTTTAAAAGTCCAACTAAGACCGGGAAATGTCTATACTTCCAACGGAGTCGTGGAATTTGTCAAATCTCTTATCGAGCATTAACGAGAAGTTTCCAGAGATGATCCCATTCTTACGAGGGGATAGTGGTTTTGCTGTTCCAGCTATGTATGATTTATGTGAGGATGAGTCGGTCTATTAAGTGATTTGTTTAAAATCAAATGCCAATTTGCAATGTCTCGCTGATGAGCTACATCCTGCCTCCGTACCACCCAATACAACAAAAACAGAGATTTATTATGAGGAAACCGAATATCAAGCAACATCATGGTCTAAGCCTAGAAAAGTGATCATTCAATCTGTTCACCCAGCGGGCGAATGGTTTTTCACACATTCATTCTTTGTAACGAACCTGATAGATGCATTCTCTTCAAAGTATGTCGTGAATACGTACCAAAAAAGAGGCACAATGGAAAACTATATCAAGGAAGCGAAGAATGGATTTGGTTTGGATAAAATGTACAGCCATTCTTTCCAAGTAAATGAATCCAAGATGATGTTGAGTTTGTTGGCATATAACCTAACAAATTGGCTTCGTACGCTTTGTTTTCCAAAGGGACAAAAAAGCATACAAATCGAAACCATTCGAACAAGACTGATAAAGGTCGCAAGTAAATTAGTGAAATCAGGACGATCACTTTACTTTAAATTGTCCTCAAGTTTTGTGTACCAAGAACTTTTTTGGAAAGTATTACAGAGAATTCAACTGCTAAAGCTGGAATAAAACCTGTCTTCTATCTAATGATCGGACTGTGTTAATGTGCCATTTTGATTTTTACACACTGTTGATTGGAGTGGAGGGTGCTTGACTCCTGCGGGATGTAGAGGAAAGGTCGAGACCCCACAGGCGGAACGCCGAGGAGGCTCGACTTCCTCCCCGCGGAAAGCAAGCGCCCGGAACGGAAATCAACAGACTAATTGAATGCAGCTAATATTTAAAAACAAATTTTTAGACCAAGGGGGTAGTATGCCCCAAAATACAAACATTTTAAGACTGCCGCCCAGATGATTCCATAAATAGGTAATTCCCTATAAATTAATGGTAATTGTGCACCAAATTGAATTCCTAGGTTTCTATTTATGAGTTAATGTGGAGGTATGAATAATTCAAGTATAAGTTTAATTGAGCCATATTCTCTATTTTTCCATATACATGAATGGGCACTTAATTCCAAATAGGCAATGCTTTCATTATTTCGTACCTAAAAATAAAAATATAAAATAGTGTATGACTTTAGAAGACCACAAGAACTTGCTGATTTTTTTCATCCTTCCATAAGAGTGTTTTGGTCTTATCAATTCCGTTTGTTCTTCATTTCCATAAAAAAAGAGTGAGCTCCATATGCTGATATTATAAAAAAATAGACCACCGTAGTGGCCCATAAAAGGAGATCCCGCACGCTCTTCGTGATATTGATTGATCTTTCCATTGTTCTAGCTCTTTCTTCTTCCAATCCGTCCTGGGTCAAAATTGATATTAAGGTTTTAACACGACTTTAATACAATCCTCAGTCTTCGTATCAAACACCTCATACCCGTGTTTTGCCTGCTTTAGCGGCAGGACATGGGTAATGATATCACTAGGGTCAAATTTCCCTTCATTAATCATGTTGTATAATAAAGGCATATAAGGGATGACCGGTGCCTGGCCCATTTTCAAATCGACATTTCGTTGAAAAATATCGCCTAGTGGAAAGGCATTATAGCGTCCGCTATATACACCTGTTAATTGAATCGTTCCACCTTTTCTGACACATTGACTGGCAATCACGATCGCACCCATGGCACCTCCCTGAAGCTTCATTCCGGATGCCAAAAATTCTAACGGTGTCATTTTTCCATCCAAACCGACCGCATCAATGACTACATCAGCGCCGCCCTGAGTAATTTCCAGCAGATAATCACCAACATTTTCATGGTCCTCAAAGTTCACAATTTCCACTTTGTTTGTCCGCTTGGCATGCTCCAGTCGGTAACCAACATAATCAACAGCAATTACCCGCTTTGCCCCCTTTAACCAGGCGAACTTTTGCGCCATTAAACCAATCGGACCACAACCTAGGATAATGACAGTATCGCCATCTTTTACACCGGCATGGTCCACACTCCAATAAGATGTCGGAACCACATCGGCGAGCAGCACTAGTTTTTCGTCTTCGACTTCACAGTTGTCTGGAATTTTGAAAGGGGTAAAGTTTCCAAACGGAACCCGCATGTATTCTGCCTGGCCGCCGGCGTAGCCGCCTGCAGTTTCCGAGTAACCGAAAAACCCCGTTCCTTGTCCATGTGGGTTGGCATTATCGCATTGACTCGTCAAATCATGCGTGCAATACCAGCAATGGCCGCAGCTCACATTGAAAGGAATAATCACACGATCGCCCTTTTTTACGTTCGAAACTTCTGAACCGACCTCCTCAACAACCCCCATCGGTTCATGACCAATCACATAATCTGTTGGCATATTAGGAATCATGGCATGGATTAAATGCAAATCGGATCCGCAAATTGCCGAGCTGGTAATCTCCACGATGATATCATCTCTATTTTTGATTACAGGGTCCTTTACCTCCCGAACCTCAACATTCTTAATCCCTTGATATGTAACAGCCTTCATTGTAGACCCCTCCTTTTACTGATTTGGTGTTGCAAACATGCCACGGCGGTCAGTATCTTTTGGAAATAGATGTAACTCAGCGATTTGGATGGCGGTTTCGGCGGCCTTTACGTCAACAGGAAATTGCTCTTTTAGATTATGCGGGTTCAGCCAGCCTTTTTTGATCATCAAATCGGAAATTTCACTATGCAGGTCAATGGCGGCCTCCATTTGCCGATGCAAAATCCGGCGCAGTTCTGGATTGGCTGTCTCCGTTATCGCAAATCCATAATTTCGAATCCCTGTTTTGATTCCCAGCAGAAAATCGAGTGCAATGGCGGAATCCGCTAAATTCGGCATTCCCTCGGCATTTCTTGGGTCTAAATAATCTTCCACATGTTTCACCCCATTATTGTAGTAGTTGGCTTTGTTTATAAAAACGAATTAATTCATTGATATCATGAATCGATTGCTGTACATCTTTTTCCATTAGGCCTTTCAGTTCATTATCAAAACAGATTCCTTGCATCAGCTTCGATTTCAACAAGCAGACCGTTTTAAAGTTAAGCAGCTCATGTGTTTCCATTGTTTCATGCAGGGCTAAGTTGTCCAATTCGTTCACCTCCAAACTTATTCCCATCCCTATTTTCCCCCTTATCTATTTTCCTTTATGCAAATGAATAATTAAACAAGACCTAAGAGAGGATAAAAGTGAAAAAGTATGAGTACATCGGAGGCAGACAAGATGACAAAGCATTTGGCCCTTCATGAAACACTAGACCTTCATGAATTATTAACATTTAAAAATCTTTGTTTAACAAAAACGACGACAATGAGCAAATTGGCCCAGGATGAAGAATTGCGAACAATACTGGAAGCAGATGCCGCAGCAGGAATGCAACATATCCAGCAAATCCAGAGGTTTTTAACGAAACGGGGGGACGATGTGTGAATCAATTCATTCAAAATCTTGTTGGAATCGGCGGATTGACTGATCAGGTAATTGCAACCGATTTTCTTATTTCCGCCAAAGCCGCCGTGAGAAACTACGCTGTCGCCCTTACCGAGACGGCAACACCAGAATTAAAAGCAACGTTAAGACAGCAATTAAACGATGCGATTGCAACCCATGAAAAAATCACTAATTATATGATGGAAAAAGGTTTTTATCATCCGCATGATTTAGGTGAACAGCTGCAGCTCGATCTTAACACTGCGGACACAGCCATCAACCTTGCCCAGAAGCTACAATAGGAGAGAAGGAATAGACATGGTAGAAAAATGTTTTTACTGTTCGAATGATATGGAGGAAAGGCAAATACATTATGTTTCTTTTATAACTTCAAACCAAGAAAGAAATGAGACTCTTTGTGATGAGTGCTATCAAGAATGGCTCCACGGAATAAAAGAGTAGTTTGAGGAGGAATACCGAAAATGAGAATGTTTTCCTTTTTATTTCTATGCCATCGTGACACAAAGAGAAGGTTCTTGTCCCTGTATCGAGTTGATGCAGGGACAAGAACCTTCTTCCATATATTATCTTTTTCCATAAAATTTCACACGGTCTTCTAAAGGCTTGAATTCCTTCTCACCTGGTTGCGCAGTTGGATTACCAAAAGGCATTTGGGCAATTAATTTCCAGTTAGAAGGGATATCCCATTCTTTTTTCACTTCATCATCGATCAGCGGGTTATAGTGTTGTAGAGAAGCGCCTAGTCCTTCTGATTCTAAAGCAGCCCATACTACTAATTGGTGCATACCTGATGCTTGGTTTGACCAAATTGGAAAATTGTCAGCATATAAAGGGAATTGTTCTTGAAGGGACTTGACTACTGCTTCATCTTCAAAAAATAATACAGTCCCATATCCTGCTTTAAATGAATCCATTTTTTGTTGCGTTGCAGAAAAATCTCCATCACCCACTACACCTCTTAAGGTCTCCGTTGTAATATCCCATAATTTATCGTGGGATTCCCCTGTAAACACGACAAGACGTGCTGATTGAGAATTAAAGGCAGATGGGGTGTATTTTACAGCAAACTCAACTATTTCTTTAATCTTCTCAAAGGGAACTTTTACCTCTTTATTAATTCCATAATAAGAACGTCTTTCTTTTAAAGTGGAATAGAAATCTTTTGTCATAATCTGTCTTCCTCCTGTAGTTTAATATTTTGAAGATAAGTATCTCGAATCGAGAATAATTCTATAGGATAGTTTTCCCTATGTCAAAAAATAAATTCAAATCTTTTTAGAGTATCGGTAATTTTAGTTATTTTTTGTTAGAACTAATAAAAAAACTTGTAGAAAACAGCCTCTCTACAAGTTTTTATTCGTTTACTGCCATTCCTTAAGGAATTGTCGCATGAATTCGCTGAATGCTTTGCAGGCTTCATATGGAACGGCATTGTAAATGGATGCACGGCAGCCGCCCACAGAACGGTGGCCTTTCACACCGACAAAACCTTCTTGTCCCGCTTCAGCCAAGAATTTTTTCTCTAGTTCCTCATCTTTCACCCGGAAGGTAACATTCATCAATGAGCGGCTGTCCTTTTCCGCATGTCCGACATAAAAGCCATTACTTTCGTCAATGACATCATAAAGCAATTTTGCTTTTTCTTCGTTTCGCTTCGCCATTTCTGTGATTCCGCCCATGCCTTTCACCCAGTTTAGAACTTCACCCAGCATATAAATGCCAAAGGTAGGCGGTGTATTGTACAAGGAATTATTGTCTGCATGCGTACTGTATTTCAACATCGTCGGAATATTTTTATTGGCTCTTTCCATGAAATCCTTGCGTATAATCACAACGGTCACACCTGATGGTCCAAGGTTTTTCTGGGCCCCGGCATAAATTAACGCAAATTTGCTGACATCCACCGGTTTTGACAGAATATCACTAGACATATCAGCAATCAACGGTATCTCCACACTAGGGAAATTCCTCCATTCAGTGCCGAAAATAGTATTATTCGATGTTAGGTGCAGGTAGGCATCATCAGCATGGTACTGCAGTTCATCAAACCGCGGAATGCGGCGGTAACTTTCCTCTTTCGTGCTTGCAGCATGATAAGGATTGCCAAAAATCCCGGCCTCTTTAAAGGCTTTTTCTGACCATGAACCGGTCATGATATAGCCGGCTCGTTGTTCTGGCCTTAAGAAGTTCATGGGAATCATAGAAAATTGCAGGCTTGCTCCGCCTTGAACAAATAGTATTTCATAATCATCGGGAATCGACAGCAATTCTTTCAACGAAGCCTTTGCTTGGTTATGTACTGCTTCATAATCAGAACTGCGGTGGCTTAATTCCATCACAGACATGCCGGTGCCGCGAAAATCAATAAATTCCTGCTGCGCCTTTTCCAAAACCTCCAATGGAAGAGCAGATGGACCTGCATTGAAGTTATAAGCACGTTTGACCTGTACATTCATGTCTTTCAACTCCTATTTTTACGATTTCAACATTTTTTTGAATAATTACAACAATACTCGATATGAGCAAAGGACAGCCATGCGCTGCCCTTTGGTTAAACAAGCTTCTTCCTTTGAAGGGGATATTCTTCTAAAACACTTCCGGTAAAGTCGATTTGAAGAAGCTTTATCGTCATTTCAGAAAAACTTTGTTTTAATGCCTGGACGAGCTTCCTTCCCTTTCCTTTTTCAGCAAAGCAAATAACAGTTGGACCGGCACCACTTAATGCTACACCAAATGCCCCGTTTTCTTTAGCTGTGGACTCAACATCCTGATAAAACGGAATGAGCGGGCGGCGAAATGGCTGATGAAAACGATCCTGCTCCATCATTTTACCAGCCAAATCCCAGTTATTACCTAACAATGCTGCAACCAAAAGGTTCGCTGTTGAAGAGGCCTGGATTGCTTCACTGCGTGAGAAAGTATCAGGAAGAACATCTCGAGAATCTTTTGTTAATAAAGTCTCGTTTGGTATTGCTACTGCAACCTCAATCGGTAGATCAGTAAATGACAACATCTCCACTTCATTCGGTTGATAGCTGCCGACCACAAGGCCGCCATAAATGGATGCCCCCACATTATCTGGATGCCCTTCTATCTCCGTTGCCAACAGAAGTTTATCTTCTTTCGTTAATCCTAGACGCAAGCCTAAGTCGGCCAGTTCAATTCCAGCAACAATGGCAGAAGCGCTGGAACCCAAGCCCCTAGCTAACGGAATTTCACTTTCAAGCTTGACTCGATAGGGTGTTAATCCTTTTCCGTATTTCTTCGCAACCCCAAGCGCCACTTGTGCGATAAAATGCTGCTCTCCATTCGGGAGTTCTGTCAGTTCCTGATTGGACGAGTAGAACTCCCACTGCTCACTTTTCTCAACCTCAAGGGTTAAATATAAATTGAGTGCCAGACCGACAGAATCAAATCCAGGACCAAGATTAGCTGAGCTCGCTGGAACCTTGATCAGCCAGCGATTACCCTTAGGCATTTGTTACAACCCCTTGAATATGTTCAGCTACCGCTTGTTCATCGTTTGGTAATTGAGTTGGTGTCACCAGACTACTGGTAATGGCTGTATCTGGATCCTTTAATCCATTACCCGTTAGGACAGCGACAATTTTTGTCCCTTTTGCGATTTTTCCATTTTGGATACTCTTGTAAACACCAGCAAGCGAGGCGCAAGAAGCTGGTTCTGCAAACACTCCATCCGTTGAGGCCAATTTTTTATAGGCGGCAACAATTTCTTCATCAGTCACCTCATCAAACTGCCCGTCTGATTCCTGAACGGCATTAACCGCCAAATCCCAGCTTGCCGGATTTCCAATCCGAATCGCCGTTGCAATAGTTTCCGGATTTTCAAACACACGATTATGGACAAGGGCAGCAGCACCGGCTGCTTCAAAGCCGAACATTCTTGGCAATCCTGTTTCTTTCTTTTCGTTATATTCTTTAAATCCCTTCCAATAAGCACTGATATTTCCGGCATTTCCGACTGGTATGGCCAAAATATCCGGTGCAAAGCCCAGCTGGTCGCATACCTCAAAGGCTGCCGTTTTCTGTCCTTCGAGCCTGTAAGGGTTAACGGAATTTACGAGAGTAATCGGTTCTACCTTACTAATATTTCGAACCATTTGTAACGCTTCATCAAAATTCCCCTCGATAGAGATAATTTCAGCCCCATACATCATCGCTTGGGCGAGTTTTCCCATTGCGATTTTTCCTTCAGGGATGACGACGATACAGTTCATACCTGCCCGTGCCGCATAGGCAGCCGCAGCGGCAGATGTATTTCCTGTTGAGGCACAAATGACCGTCTTGCTGCCTTCCTCCATTGCTTTGGCAACTGCCATAACCATTCCTCTATCCTTGAATGATCCAGTCGGGTTGGCCCCTTCCACTTTGACATAAAGCTCTACTCCCCATTCCTCGGAAAGTCTTTCAAGCTTAATTAACGGCGTATTCCCCTCATTAAGAGTAAGTTTCGGAGTCGTCTCATTAATTGGTAAATAGGCTTTATATGCTTCTAATAATCCTGGCCATCTCTTCATGATTTTCTCACCACTCTATATGCACTTTTTACTTCCTTGACAGCTTGTAAATCATATAATTCTTGTAAAATCTGATCATAATCTGTGAATGACGCTTGATGGGTAACTAAGACAATTTCAGATGTTTCATTTTTCTTAATGGGCAGCTGAAGAATTTTTTCAAAGCTGACCCCATATTTAGCAAAAATAGAAGTGATATCAGCGAAGACGCCTACCTCATCTTGGACATGGATCCGTAAAAAGTACTTTGAAAACTTTTCGCTGTCTTCCTTTAAACGTTTTGGATACTGTGGCGTGACTGCACTTTTTCCATTGACGCCAATCCGCAAGTTTTTAATAACAGCCACTAAATCGGATACGACGGCTGTTGCAGTTGGCAGGCTGCCGGCCCCAGGTCCGTAAAACATCGTTTCACCTACAGCCTCACCGTACACGTAGACGGCATTATATTCGTTTTGAACGGAGGCAAGCGGGTGATGGTTGGACAAGAACGTAGGGGCAACACTCACTTCTACCTTTTCCCCCTCACGATGAGCATAGCCAATCAATTTCATCGTGTAGCCTAGTTGCTTGCCATAGCGGATATCCTCTTCAGTGACATTCGAAATCCCGCTAACCTTGACATCATCCAAATCGATATGCATCGAAAATCCTAGTGTAGCGAGGATCGTCATTTTACGGGCTGCATCTAATCCCTCTACATCTGCAGTTGGATCGGCTTCCGCGAACCCAAGCTCCTGCGCTTCTTTCAGCACCTCATCATACGATCGACCTTCATTGCTCATTTTTGTTAAAATATAGTTTGTCGTTCCATTGACAATTCCCATCATTTGCGTAATACGATCTGATGCCAGCCCATCGACTAAGCCTCTTAAAATAGGGATGCCGCCGGCGACGCTCGCTTCATAAAATAAATCACAGCCGTATTCTGAAGCAACAGTTAACAGTTCCGAGCCATGCAAAGCCATCAGATCCTTATTGGCAGTCACCACATGCTTTCCTTGTCGAAGTGCAGTGATTAAATAGTCTTTCGTTACATCGACCCCGCCCATGACCTCAATAACGACATCTATTTCCTTATCGAATAAAATATCATCCGCATCAGCCGTTAATAGTTCGGTTGCGATTTCAACTGGTCTTTTTTTATGTACATCTTGTACAAGAATTTTTTTGACAACCACCGGGCAGCCTACTTGATGCATTAATTTATCTTGGTGGTTTTTGATAATTTGGACTACACCTGAACCTACCGTGCCTAAACCTAGTAATCCAATTGAGATTGCCTTCATCCCTTCTCCCCCCATTTACTGTCCTCCCACTGTGAACAAATGTATTTCTGTTGTAGACATTATATGATTCTCTGAATCTTTTTACAATAGATATGTTTTTTGATTACTATAGTGTAATCGCTTACTATTTTGCTATAATTGACTTTTTGTTTGATCGCAAAATTTTCCGCAAAAAATAGGTCAAAATTTTTCTAGTTTGTCCTTTACAATCCTGCAAGTGGGATGTAGAATAATCCCTATATTCAGTAATTTTAAATTTTTAATCATTAGTGATGATGAAGACGGCATTAGGAAATGGCTAAAGAGAGCCGGTGGTCGCTGCGAACCGGTGCATGTTCTTAAAACGCCCAGCCCTTCTGAACTGGTTTACTGAAAGGTCACCAGTAGGTAAACCCGGTTAAAAACCGTTACATGGCTAGAGGCCGCATTTTTCATAGCGGTAAAAGAGGGTGGCACCACGTTAGTTCGTCCCTCATAACACGACCATTCTGTCTGTTATGAGGGACTTTTATTTTACAAAAAATACTTTTTAAAGGTTGATGATAATGTTACTTGATTAACCGTACTTGCCCGCTCTTGGACCGACACCTGTTCCTGACCGTGAGAAAATGACGATGAACCAATCTGAGGAGGTTTGAATGAAAAAATGTTTAAAGTACTTGTGACCGACGGAATTAGCCAAACAGGATTAAAGAGTTTACTGGATCACCCCCATTTTATTGTGGAGCAGCAGCCAACATTGCCAACAGCGGAATTGAAAAATATCATCGCTGAGTATGATGCCCTTATTGTGAGGAGCCAGACAAAGGTAACGGAAGAACTGCTCCAAGCAACCGACCGCTTGCGGGTAATTGCCAGAGCAGGGGTTGGCGTCGATAACATTGATGTCAATGCAGCCACAAGAAAAGGGGTGATCGTCATTAATGCCCCTGGCGCCAATACGATTGCCGCCACAGAGCACACATTGGCAATGATGCTGGCACTGGCGCGGAAAATTCCCCAAGCTCATCAAAAAACAGCCGCCGGTGAGTGGGACCGCAACTCTTTTAAAGGCGTAGAATTATACAAAAAAACACTTGGTGTTGTTGGCATGGGGAAAATCGGTACAGAAGTTGCGAAGCGTGCCAAAAGCTTTGGGATGAGTATTTTAGGATTTGACCCATACTTAACGGAAGACCGTGCGAAAAAGCTGGGAATCACTAAAGCAAGCCTGGATGTAATTGCGGCCGAGTCTGATTTTATTACGATCCATACCCCATTGACCAATGATACGAAAGGAATTATTAATGATGAGTTTTTAGCAAAAACAAAAAAAGGCGTCCGCTTGATCAACTGTGCCCGCGGCGGAATTATTGATGAAAAGGCGCTGGTCCGGGCTATTCAAGCAGGTCATGTTGCAGGTGCAGCTCTGGATGTATTTGAAAAAGAACCAGTTGCTGATCCTGAATTACTGCAAAATCCAAATATTATTACTACACCGCATCTTGGAGCTTCGACGATAGAGGCACAGGAAAAAGTGGCCCAAGAGGTCAGCGCCGAAATTATCGAGATTTTTGAAACGCAATCGATTCAACATGCCGTCAATATGCCGCAAATGTCTGGTGAAACGCAGGCAAAGATGCAGCCCTATTTACTGCTTGGCGACCAAATTGGACAACTGGTTATTCAATTATTAAAAAAGAAGGCCCCTGAAAAAATCACGATCAATTATTACGGCGATTTAATCGACGAAGATACCGAATTGTTAACACGGACACTGCTGCGGGGAATATTATCTTATCATTTAAGTGATTCAGTGAATCTGATTAATGTCCTCCATCTTTTGAAGGAACAGGGTGTTTCCTATAACGTGCAAAAAAATGCTACCAATAAGGGCTTTGCTAACTATATGGAGCTTGCTGTTTCCCAAGGATTGGAATCAGCACGTATCGGGGCAACTGTATTAAATGGCTATGGCGCACGAATTGTGAAGATCAACGAATACCGAATTGATGTGAAACCGGAAAAATATCTCTTATACATTAAACATCAGGATTTACCCGGGATGATTGGTAAAGTAGGCTCCCTGCTCGGAAACTATCAGATTAATATCGGAACGATGCAGGTGGGCCGTACGGAAGTCGGCGGTGAGGCCATCATGGTGTTAACCCTTGATAAGACTTTGAATGCTGAAGACCTGAGGGAACTGACTCTTATTGATGGACTTGAAGAAGCTCAATTGTTGGAGTTAACAAATGCGGATTCTTTTGAACCTGGGCGTGTAGAGCCTGAGAAGATTGAGAGTATTTAATGTTTTTGAAAAGAGGGATTTGCACGTTTGTGCAGATCCCTCTTTTCAAGTTCGATTATGGACTCGTAATTATCTTTTGAAACAGATGATTATATAACAATCTTTTTGAGAACTACTTACGATAATACGCTTCATTGGCTGCCCCGCTGGCTTTTTTCCCGACACTCGGTCGCCAATTTGCTTAACTTTTTATTCAAGTCCTTGATTGTTTAAGATCGATTACTATTATGTTTTATAAAATACTTTTTACATCAAGGACAGAATCAAGAATATAGTCTGCTTGATATTGTTCAAATTCACCTTTCGCTGCTTTATCGGATAGGCCTGTTAACACAGCGGCAAACTGGCAGCCCATTTGTTTTGCCGCTAAAAGGTCGGCTAATGAATCCCCGACGATCAACACGTTTTCTCCATTTTTTATCGGCAAAGCCGTTTCTAAACATTCTATTGCAGGTGTCCCCTTTCCTTTAAGACCCATTATATATGTAAAGGGATGCGGCTTCGACAGTGAGGATTGGTCAGGGCGTTCTTCCTCTGCCTTCAATACATCATCTGCCGTAACAATTCGGCTCACATCGAAATATTGCAGCCAGTCTAAATGCTGAAAAGGCTGGACGACTTCTAATTCCGGTCTGCCCGTCCCAATTCCAATCGTGTACCCAGAAGATACTAGAAACTGAAACAACTGGGCAATCTCCTCTTTGGGAGCAAGGGGCGTTTCATTCGCTAAGAAGCCCTGTTTCCCGGTTTGCACCGATAGTCTCCCAGTGGAAGCCAGGACGTACTCATCACCGACATACCATTCCTGGGAAACATGCTCACAAACAGTCCAAAGCTCCCCCTTATTAAAACTGGTAGTCTCCACTCCGAGCTTCTTCTTCACCAGAACATTGAGGTACTCAAGAAGCTCATCCTTCATCGCCGGCGACCGTTCAAAATCTTCTACAAACGAACTGAAATCCAGTTGAACATCATACTGACTGAGTACCCTGCCAATCTCTATTAATACACCACGATCGATTGGTGCCTGACACCAATTGGTAATATTTTCATATTCATGATCTTTAATTTGTTCTAATAGATGGATTAATTGATGGCTAAAGGATAAATAGATCATGTCCCAGTTGGCATTTAGTCCGCGGGATTTTTGAAATTTGAGAACCGCATCGTCTTGGAATACCGTCTCTCTTATTTCCTTTATTTCCTTTTCGCTGGGGTTCGTGTTAAATTTTTCAGGGGAAAGTCCTAAATAGTTCGGACTCATCAACATTTCCCAAACAGTCAATGCTGAAGCATCAAAATATCGTTCTTCACTCAACAATACCCCGTCCACGTCAAATAAAATTGTTTTAATCAAAGCTCCGTCCTCATTTCAAAAGTAACTCTTTTTCACATTATCGTAACACAGCGTGTCACTTCTAATAAAGTAAATTTCGATAAAAATCGAAAAGAACCTGATTTCCTTTCTACAAAATCGGCGGTGCTATTTACAAATTTCCCTTTCCTATCTACATTAATTAGAATAAATTGGAACTAACTAAAAAAGCCGGAGCCCCCTTTAGAGCTAACGGCTTTTTTTAAAGCTGTACTAATCCAAACCAATCGAAATGTATTTCACTTCTAAAAACTCTTCAATTCCAAAATGACCGCCTTCCCGGCCGAGACCACTCTCCTTGTAGCCGCCAAATGGCGCTTGCACGACCGATGGCAGGGCATCATTAAGTCCGACGATCCCATACTCCAGCTGCTCGGTAATTCTAAACGAGCGGCTTAAATTATCGGTATAGACATAAGCAGCCAACCCATAGCACGAATTGTTCGCTCGTTCAATTACTTCCTCTTCCGTTTTAAAAGTCGAAATTGGCGCTAAAGGTCCAAAGATTTCATCCTTCATGCATTCCATATCGTCATGAATATCGGTTATAATCGTTGGGGCATAGAAAAATCCATTTGCTTCCTCAGGCTTAGAGCCGGTATAGACAACCTTTCCACCATGTTTCACCGCATCATCCACAAGGGATTCCACCTTTTGGTAAGCTGATTCATCAATTAACGGGCCGATATCTACTCCCTCTTCAAGTCCGTTTCCAACCTTTAACTTTTCTAACTCTGCTTGAAAAAGCTTAACAAATTCCCCTGCAACACCTTCCTGGACATAGACACGATTTGTACAGATGCATGTTTGACCGGCATTGCGGAATTTTGACTGTACGAGTCCAACAGCCGCTTTTTCCAAATTCGCATCGTCCATGACAATAAATGGCGCATTACCGCCAAGTTCAAGTGACACCTTTTTGACATTTTCAGCTGCCCCGCGCATTAACGTTTTACCAACTTCAGTTGAACCGGTAAAGGTAATCTTTGTCACGCGGGAATCCTTCAGCCAGATATCTCCGATTTCAGACGATTTACCGGTAATGACATTTAATACACCGCTGGGAATTCCTGCTTCGTGAGCAAGTTCGGCCATTTTTAATGCGGTAAGCGGTGTCTGGTTCGCCGGTTTTACCACACACGTACAGCCTGCAGCAAGTGCTGGTCCTACTTTTCTCGTAATCATAGCTGCCGGAAAATTCCACGGTGTAATAGCGGCAACCACCCCGACAGGTTCTTTACGGACAAGGATCCGTTTATTGGGATGGGACGCGGGAATCGTTTCCCCATATATCCGCTTTGCTTCCTCAGCATACCAGGAAATGAAACCATTGGCGTATTGAACCTCGCCAAGAGCCTCTTTTAACGGTTTGCCTTGCTCAATTGTCATTATTCTAGCAATCTCATCTTTGTTTTCATCGATTAATTGATGCCATTTCATAAGCAGGCGGCTGCGCTCTTCCGCTGTTTTTTTCGACCATATTTTAAAAGCGCGGTGTGCAGCATCTACCGCTTGTTTAGCTTCCAAGGCACCTCCCGTCGGAATTGCCCCTACTATTTCTTTTGTTGCTGGATTCATCACTTCGGTAAAAATTTCATAATCATTACCGACCCATTTTCCATCAAGATACATCGGATAAATTTGGTATTCCTGATTAACAACACCCATTTCTCTTACCTCCCAGCAAAACTAGTTTCACTTTTATGATAAACGTCCGTAAAAGCTGCTTCAAGTATTTGGAGTCCTTCTTCAAGCTGTTCATCCGTGATGGTAATCGGCATCAGAAGGCGAATCACATTTCCGTAAAGCCCGGCGCTTAATAACAGCAGACCTCTTTCATTAGCTGCTTTTACGATTTTTGCTACCCCTTCTTTGTCAGGAGTTTTCGTCTGTTTATCCTTTACGATTTCCATTGCGCACATTGCTCCAAGACCGCGGACATCGCCAATGCAATCAAAGCGCGTGCTAAGCTGTTTCATTTTTTCTATGACTCTAGTCCCCAGCTTTTCAGCCCGTTCATTTAGTTTTTCTTCTTCGATAATATCCAACACGGCTAATGCTGCTTGACAACCAAGCGGACTCCCTGCATATGTTCCGCCGATTTCCCCTGCCTCCGCTGCATCCATAATATCTGCCCGGCCAATGACACC
This sequence comes from Bacillus renqingensis, assembly GCF_016464375.1. Classification (GTDB taxonomy): domain Bacteria; phylum Bacillota; class Bacilli; order Bacillales; family Cytobacillaceae; genus Neobacillus; species Neobacillus renqingensis. The sequence continues at coordinate 190,754 of NZ_JADDIU010000004.1, read as the reverse complement.
GCTGATGGGCACTCCAGCACCCAAAGATTTAGAAACCGTGATTAAATCAGGGACAACGCCAAAATGGTCAATCGCAAAATATTTACCAGTCCGGGCAAAACCCGTTTGGATCTCATCAGCAACAAAAAGAATGCCATACTGCGAACAAATTTCTCTTACCCTCTTCACAAAGTTGGTGTCAGGCACGATAAAGCCGCCTTCCCCTTGAACAGGTTCCATCACCACCGCAGCAATCGTTTCCGGTGCTGCTTCTGCTAGTAAAAATTGCTCAAACTGCTCTATGATCATTTCGCTGTATTGCTGCTCACTCAAGCCTTCCGGACGGCGGTAGACATACGGATATGGCGCCTTATATACCTCAGGGGCAAATGGACCAAAACCGAATTTATAAGGCTTGACTTTACTTGTCATCGTCATCGTCATTAACGTTCTTCCGTGGAAGCCGCGGGTAAAAGAAATAATCCCCTGTCTTTTCGTATATTTCCGGGCAATTTTCACCGCATTCTCCACCGCTTCTGCCCCGCTGTTAAAAAAGGCTGTCTTTTTGGCAAACCCGCCAGGAGCAAGCTTACAAAGCCTTTCAGCAAGGTCAATATAGGATTCATACATCATGACATTAAATCCAGTATGAATAAACCGGCTTGCCTGTTCTTCAATCGCACTGACCACCTTTGGGTGGGAGTGACCGACGTTTATCGTTCCAATTGCACCGGCGAAATCAATATAGATATTACCATCCACATCTTCAACAACCGCACCTTGTGCTTTTTTTACAAAAGAATGGCAATTATTGCTGATTCCTCTTGGTACATATTTATTTCTCCGTTCTGCTATTTCCTTTGACCGAGGCCCTGGAATGGCAGTTTGCAGTTTCACACTATGGCCGTCCAATCTTTACTCCTCCTCTATATAGTTAATTAGGAATGAAAGCAATCGGCATTGAACCGATTGCTTTTAAAAGAGATTGCTTCGTTATACTTCCTTCACCTGCTCCAATACCTGCTTGAAGATACTGACAACTTTGTCTACTTCTTCATAGCTGATGGTTAGTGCCGGCTCAATTCGGATCGTCTTAGAATTGATAAGAGTACCGGCAACAAGGACGCCGCGATCAAACATCCCTTTTGATACTTCATAGCCAATTTCATCTTTATGGAATTCGATTCCAATCATTAAGCCTTTCCCGCGGATTTCTTGGACCTTATCGTCATGTCCCTGGGCAGCTTTTTTCAATTCTTCAAGGAAATATTCGCCGACAACAGCGGATCTTTCTGGTAAATTCTCTTCAATTAACACACCGATTGTGGCTATCGCAGCCGCACATGCTAATGGATTGCCCCCAAATGTGGTGGTGTGCATAAATGGATTTGGGAACCAGCTCTTGAACACTTCCTCCTTCGCCACAACCGCCCCGGCAGGCATGACACCGCCGCCAAACGCCTTGGCAAGACAGATGATATCCGGTACTACATCAAACAATTCCGCAGCAAACATTTTTCCAGTCCGGCCCATCCCTGTTTGCACTTCGTCAAAAATCAACAGCGCCCCAAATTGGTCACAAAGCTCACGAACTTGTCTTAAATATCCTTCCGGCGGCAGAATAATTCCACCCTCTCCTTGGATTGGCTCGAGAATAACAGCCGCTACATCTTCACCCACAAGCGAACAGGTTTCAAATGTCTTTCGCATCATATCGATATCGCCAAATGGTACATGACGGAAGCCTGGGATTAACGGCAGGAATGGCTTACGGAACATTCCCTTCGCTGTACCGGATAATGATCCTAGGCTTTTTCCATGAAAGGCGCGGGTTGTTGAGATAAATGTTGTTCGCTCGCTGTACATTTTTGCAAGCTTCAATGCTGCCTCTACACTCTCTGTTCCACTATTTGTGAAAAAGGCATATTTTAAATCACCAGGCGTAATATCTGCTAAAATTTTGGCCAGCATTGCTCTTAGCGGGTCTAGCAGGTCTTGACTATGAAGTGCCTGCCGTTTCAACTGATCGGTTACTGCCTTAACGACCTTCGGATTACGGTGACCCACATTATAAATACCAAAACCGCCAAGACAGTCGATATATTCTTTTCCGTTTACATCCTTAAAGCAAGCGCCATTATCGGACCATTCAACGGCGGCAAATTGACCGCCTTCGGTAACCGTTTTACGGTATTCCAGGAAACCGGGATTGACATACTCACGGAAACCGTCAACTGTTTCCTTCGTAATCCACTCTGCCTCTTCTTTTGTAATTTGTTCTTTTTCTACTAAACTTAAAACCTTATCAATATATTGACTCACCTTTTGCAGCTTCTCACTCTTTGATTCTCTTGATATATCAATACCCAATTTTATCGCTCCTCATTTATTAAGAATTTTTTAATAGGATTAAGCCTTTTAATTTTCGAACCAGCCTACCGGCTCTACTTGTAAATTGATATTAATCTGTTTAATTTCTTGGAATTCCTCAAGACCAAAAGTCCCAAGACTGCGGCCAATACCGCTCTGCTTATAGCCGCCCCAGGGCGCTTCATTATAAGTAGGATGATAGGAATTTATCCAGGTAATTCCGGCACGGAGCTTTTTAATAACTCGCAGTGCCTTTGCCCCATCATTAGAGAAGACGGCCCCTGCCAGACCGTAAACAGTACCATTGGCAAGCTTCACAGCCTCCGCCTCATCCTTAAATTTCTGAATCACAACGACTGGTCCGAAGATTTCCTCCTGAACGATTCTCATATCTTGCTTCACATCGATAAATACAGTTGGCTCGACAAAAAAACCATTTTCTAGATTATTGCTTTTGATACGGTTCCCGCCGCAAGCAACTGTTGCCCCTTCCTGCTTTCCAAGTTCAATGTAATGCAGAACTTTTTCCAAATGCTGTGCACTCACAAGAGGACCCATCTCTGTTGCAGGATCGTTTCCTGGCCCGACCTTAATTTGTTTCGCTCTCTCAACAAAACGGGCGACAAATTGGTCATAAATGCTTTCTTCGACAAGAATTCTAGAACCGGCTGAACATACTTGACCAGTGCCGCAGTAGATTCCAAAAAGAGCATAATCGACTGCGGTTTCAAAATCAGCATCCGCAAAAATGATATTGGGTGATTTTCCACCCAATTCCAGTGATACCTTTTTCATTGTGTCTGCTGCTGCCTTCATAATATGTTTTCCGGTTTTTGTACCGCCCGTAAATGAAACCATATCTACCTCAGGATGTGAGGCGATTTCATTTCCCACTACAGGACCGGCCCCCATCACCATATTGGCGGCACCTTTGGGCAAACCGACTTCTTCAAAAATTTCAAACAGCTTCTTTGGTGTAATCGGAGTTACTTCTGACGGTTTAAACACAATTGTATTGCCGGCTGCTAACGCAGGGGCAATTTTCCACACGCTCATTAATAACGGATAGTTCCATGGAACAATGAGACCGCATACACCAATTGGCTCACGGACAACCATGGCCTGCATTGGGTCTGCCACATGATAGGTCTGCCCGTCAGGCTTTGTTATCAACCCTGCATAATAACGGAAACATGCAGCAGCGTCCGCAATGTCACCGCCTGCCTCCCTTAACGGTTTTCCATTATCTAGAGTTTCTAGTTCTGTTAATTCCTCAGCATATTCATCAATTTTATCCGCAACTTTTAATAAATAGGAGGCCCTTTCTTGTGCCGATAATCCAGACCATACCCCGTTCTCGAAAGCTTTTCGTGCCGCATAAATAGCCGCACGGGCATCCTCGACGGTTCCTTCAGGAGCAGTAGCAATGACTTCACTGTTTGCCGGATTAATAACAGGACGTGTTTCTTGATTTTCAGCATCTTTCCACTCGCCATCAATATACATCTTAAGATTGATCACTTTAGCCTTCACTTCGACCATAATTGACTTCTCCTCCTTTTAAATATCTCACTAATATTTATGCAAGAAATGTGCCAATCAGAAAAGCGCAAGCGCCCTGGTCAGCGGCGTATGGCCTGGAGCGCTCCAACTGAGATAAAGGAAACACGGTGAGCGCAAGCGAACCGATGTTGACTTATCGTAGGGCGGAGAGCGAAGGACACTAGCCGCTAGGGTGCTGGAGCTAGACATTTCTCAAAGTCGAATGATAAAAATTCTGATACTTTAAAAAGCAGGAATTATCTGAAAAAATCAAAAAAAATACTATTCAATAGTGCATAAGGATATTTAATCGTGCATAAAAAGGTGTCAGGCACCATGTGAAAAATTCACATGGTGCCTGACACCTTTATTTTTTCGCTTAAGATTTTTTGATATTTCCGGCTTACGGATGATTGGCTGATGCCCAATGCTTTGGCAGCCTTTGTGGTGGTTTTGTATTGATTCATTGCCATGACAATCAGCTGTTCCTCGACATGATCAAGTGCCTCCTGCAGGGGGATCACTCTTGTAATGACGGGCTTCATTTTCTTATTTTCATAGCCCAAGGATAAAAATTGACTGACAAACTCAGCATCAATGGCGGGGTGGTCAGCTGTAACGACTAATCTTTCAATAATGTTTTGCAATTCCCGAACATTTCCCGGCCACGGATAAAATTCCAGAACATTGACAGCATCAGGCGTTAAATGATAATGGCGATGATATTTTTCATTCAGCTGCTGTAAAAAGTGAAATGCTAATAGGGAAATATCCTCTGTCCGTTCCCGAAGCGGCGGAATTTGAATGGGAATCACATTTAAGCGATAGAATAAATCTTCGCGGAATGTACCCTCCTCGACCATTTTGGCTAACTTTTTATTTGTAGCCGCAATAATTTGCACATCTACCTTGATTGGAGTTGTACTCCCGACCGGAATGACTTCCTGCTCCTGCAGTACACGCAATAATTTTATCTGAAGATGCATCGGCATCTCACCGATTTCGTCGAGGAACAAAATCCCTCCGTCTGCCTGCTTAAAGTAGCCGTCTTTCCCATTTTTATCAGCGCCGGTGAAGGCACCCCTGGCATAGCCAAACAATTCACTCTCTAATAAATTGTCAGGAATCGCCCCGCAATTTAATTTAAGAAACGGTTGATCTGAGCGGCGGCCTAATTGGTGAATAGCCTGAGCAATAACCTCTTTTCCTACACCAGATTCCCCATATAGCAGAACCGTCGAGGAAAACTCGGCAATCTTTTGTACCTGATTCATGATTTTCTCCATCTTCGGACTACAATAAATCAGCTTCTTTAAAAATCGATCCTTACTTCTAAAATTATCTAATTCCTTTTTATATTGCTCTGACATTTTCTTCATTTCATGTAATTCACTTTTTAACCGTGTTGTTTCGGTAATGTCACGTGAGGCTACAATGATTCGGTCCAGTTCATTGTTTTCATTAAAAACCGGATTTCCGACAGCTAAGATTTTCCTGCCGTTTTTTGTTTCCTGAACAACAGACACCTTTTTCTTCTTTTCGATGACCAGCCTTGTAACAGATGGTGTAAACAGCCCCTGATCCTCCAGGTCAAGCACATTTTTTCCAATCAGCTCCGGCAAATCTACCTGCCAGAAGTCCTGAATAATATTTTCACTATAGCGGATTAACTCTCCTTTTGCATTTACCACAAGTATTTCATCATAGATACTGGACAAAATCGCATTTAAATCTTTATTCAAGTGCTTGATATGTTCAATTTCCATCGCCATTTCTTCCACCATCGGAAGATCCTGAACAACAATGACCGCCCCGTCTACCCGGTGATCGTAGCCGACAATCGGGCTATAATCAACAAGGACCCCGACGCCGCTTGTAAATTCCAAGTGATTCAAAAGCGTTTTACCGGTGGAAAAGACATTGTTAAGATGCTCCCGGCTAAAAATCTTTTCTGCCGGGGAATTCAAGACTTGGTCAGCGGTTGATTTTATCATTTTTAACCCGGATTCATTGCAGTTAATAATTTGCTTGTCTTTATCTAATACAAAGATCCCCATTGGAATAGAGGTGAGAAGAATTTTAAGCAGATCCACACTTTTATTCTCCTGTTTAAACAACTCTGCCAATACATCCTCGCGGCTTATGTACCCTTGGGGACTGCCATCCTCGTTTCTAATGATGGCAAACGGTTCGCCAATAATTTGGAACAAATCTGTAAACGAGATGTGTTCACTAAGGCAGCAAATGCTTTCAATTGATTTTGAGTGTTCAAGCAAAATCTCCAGTGAAAATTCTTCACTTTCAAGCTTCATCTGCAATGGTTTATTCAATGCTGCATAAGCAAATATTTGATCTTGTTTTTTCAAGAAAATAAACGGTTCTTTAAGGTTCTTTATGGCCGAGTGAAAATCTTCCTTGCCTTCATCAACAGCGACTGTAATAATCGGCTTTATCTTTTCCTTTGCAACGGAAAACATCTATTTCTTCCTCCCTACAACCTTTTCACTCTTATACTACCACTTAATTCTGAATTTTTGAAATAATATTCTCAAAAAAAGATATGGCCCCATCCAGAACCATATCTTCCTTCTCCAGTTAATCACTACCTGTAACAAATAAGTCCTCTTTTACATATGCCAGTACCATCCCTGGGATGACATCATCCCCCTCCTGCACCTCGATGGATTCAATTCTTCCGCTTAATGTCGTTTGAACCATTTCGTAAGAACCATCCTCTCTTCTGATGGTGAATAGCGGTTCCCATTCGTAAATTCTTGCTGAACATTTGATGGAGATTTTTTCTACTTTCCCATAACAAGGGCTGAGCAGGACACCAAAATACATGTAATCACCTTCTATTCTCATGTTAATATTGCTCCTGGAACGGGCGAGTTTGTAATACCAAACCGAAGAATTCCCGGAAATCAGAAATATCCTCCTGGTGAATTCCAAGCCTCCCAGCCCATTGATGGTCTTCATAGGCATCATCTTGACAGAGTAACACCATCTTACCAGTCTGAAAGGACGTAACCATTGCTTTTCCGAAAAACTGTTCTGAGTAGCCAATTGCCAAATCATAGCGATGATTATTTGAAATAAGGCAAAAATAATGCAGCAGCTGACGCTCTTTTTGCTCTGATAGAATTTCAAGTTTCATTCATCTATTCCCCCTCGTGATTAATATTTCAGCCATCCCCTCAATCTGGATGCTTCCGCCAACCGTTGAATTCCTTCTATATAGGCGGCTAACTTCATATTGACGTTATACCTTCTTGCCGTGTTAAAGACATTTTCAAAACCCATATTCATTTTTTCTTCCAGCCGTGCATTCACTTCCTCCTCTGTCCAATAAAACCCTTGATTATTTTGGCACCATTCGAAATAGGAAACAATCACACCACCGGAATTAGCTAATATATCGGGAACAACGAGAATATCCCGATCATCTAATATTGCTAATGCTTCCTTCGTCGTCGGACCATTAGCTGCTTCAATGACAATCTCACAATTGATTCTTGCGGCGTTTTGTTTATGGATAACGCCGGAAATCGCCGCCGGAATTAAAATGTCACATTCTTTTTCCAATAGCTCCTGATTGCTGATGGAATGATCAAAACGGTTGGATACGATTCCAAACGAGTCTCTGCTTTCTAACAAATAGGGAATGTCTAGGCCTTTTTCATCGTACAAACCGCCTAACACGTCACCGATTCCAATTACCTTAGCCCCTAAGTCGTACAAATATTTGGCAAGATAGCTTCCCACATTTCCAAAGCCTTGTATGATGATGCGGGTATTCTTTAAGGCCATTTTCTTTAATTCGCAAACTCTCTGCAGTGTGTATAAGACCCCCTTTGATGTGGCTGTTTCCCGTCCCTTTGAACCGCCAAGGGCAATTGGTTTACCTGTAATAAATCCAGGAGAATCAAATTCCCGAATATGATCATATTCATCAAGCATCCAAGCCATAATCTGCGAATTTGTATACATATCAGGGGCTGGGATATCTTTTGTTGGCCCAACCATTTGACTTACAGCTCTAACATAGCCTCTGCTTAATCGCTCCAGTTCGTCCTGACTCATTTTCCGCGGGTCGCAAACAATGCCGCCTTTTGCCCCGCCATATGGCAGATCAGTAATGCCGCATTTTAAGCTCATCCATCCTGCAAGTGCCTTTACCTCCTCCGCGGTCACATCGGGATGAAAACGAATTCCCCCTTTTGTTGGACCGGCGGCATCATTATGTTGGGCACGGAACCCTTGAAAAATTTCCGTTTGTCCATTATCCATCCGGACAGGGATACTCACCTCTAAGAATCTCATCGGTTTCTTTAAAAATTCAAAAACCTGCGGCGGAAAATTCATAATTTCAACAGCTTCTTTAAGCGTTTCCTGGAACTCAACCAGCGGATGATCCTTCTCCCTTACAACCTCATCCTTTTTGACATTAAGTGAATCGATGGCCATTTTTTTAACACCCCATTTTTATTTGTTACAAGAACTTGTAGCAAGATTTGTGCCAATTTATAAATGCTGATTCAACCAGATTCGTTTTAATCGAATTGCATAAATGAATAAAAACCTTATGAAAAAATAACTTTATTATGCAAATCTGAATAATTTTTTAAAAGGATAAAAAGGGGGCTGTCCAAAAAGTCGATTTTTCGACTTTTGGACGCCCCTTTTCAAAAATATTCAGGCTTCTTCCGCTTTAAATTGCGGCGGTGCTGCACGGAATGCCTTTGTTAAATAAAGCAGGTAGGCAAAACCGACACTAAACCAAACCAATCCCATGATGAGTGAGCTAATTTCAAGGTTAATCCAAAGGACACCTACCGTACCGGCCCCGATTAACGGCATGATCACGTAATCAAATATTTCTTTAGGAGTTTTGTACATTTTGTTCCGAATGGCAAAATGACTAATAACAGAAAGATTAACAAATGTAAATGCCATTAATGCTCCAAAATTAATTAACGATGTAGCCATGACTAAATCAAAGAACCAGGCAGATAAAGAAATCATCCCTACAATCACAACATTAATCGCCGGCGTTCTCCATTTTGGATGGACGTAGCCAAACCATTTTTCCGGGAAAACCCTATCCCGCCCCATAACATAAAGCAGACGGGATACACTTGCGTGGGAAGCAAGTCCGGACGCCAGCGTATTCACAAAAGTTGTGCATAAGAAAATCGATTGAAACAGCTTGCCGCCGACATATAAAGCAATTTCCGGAAGAGCCGCATCAGGTTCTTTAAACCTTGAGATATCCGGGAAAAATAATTGAATAAAAAATGATGTGGTGATAAAAATAACGCCGCCCCATAAAGCGGTCAGAAGAATCGCTTTCGGAATGGTCTTTTCGGGATTGGGCGTTTCTTCTGATAGTGTCGTGACCGCATCAAACCCGAGGAACGAAAAACAAAGAATCGTCGCTCCCGTAATAAGGATCGGAAGATTCATGCCTTCAACAAAGAACGGCTGTAAGCTGAAAACGGTTCCTGTTCCTTCGCCCGCATTTAATCCTTTAATCACTAAGATAATGAAAACAATCATAATCAGGATTTGAACCAAGACAAATAATGTATTGAAATTGGCCAGGATATTGACACTTCTTAAGTTAAGGAAGGTGACAATGCCAACAAACACTAATACCCAAATAAAATCCGGCACCGAAGGAAACAGAGCATTTAAGTATAATTTGGTTAATAATGCATTGACCATCGGCAAAAACAAATAATCAAGTAAAGAAGACCAACCAACTAAAAATCCGAGATGCCCGTTGATTGCCTTTTGTGTGTACGTATAGGCTGAACCAGCCTGCGGAAACACTCTGACAAGCTTACCGTAGCTTGCCGCGGTAAAAAGCATTCCAATTAACGCTATAATATAGGCTGTCGGTACATGACCTTTCGTGATACCAGATACAATTCCAAACGTATCAAATACTACCATCGGTGTCATATAAGCCAGCCCCATAATCACAACCTGCCAAAGCTTTAACGACCTTTTCAGCTTTATGCCATTTTCCACCTATCATACCCCCTGTAATAATTAGCTAAAGTGTTTTCAATAATCGATAACCCCTTTGTTTAGTTTGAATTTTTTATTCCCCCTCTTTTTTGAAAAATTCAGTATATATCAATGCAATTTTTATGCCAAACTTGATTCTGTTTAATAATCATTTTTTGGCATGAAAATTGCATTTTAAATAATTAAGAAAGAATTATCAGAAAATGGAGGAATCATCATGCAATATCCATTATCACCCGATGTAAAGCCGGAATTTTGTACAACAGGAACCTTTATGAGGCTTCCAGCTTCCAAAGAAAATGCAAAATTAGCGATTGTCGGTCTGCCATTTGATACGGCAGCATCCTTCCGTGTCGGGGCACGCTTTGCACCGCAAGCAATCCGCCAAGCTTCGATGACGTTGTTTCCTTATCATCCCATTCACAAGGTCTACCCGTTTGAAGATTGCAATGCGATCGATATTGGCGATGTTTCCGTTATTCCTCACAATATCCATCGAAGCTATAAGGTAATTGAAAAGGCAATAACCGAACTGATGGAAAATGGAATTGTCCCTATCGGTATCGGCGGTGACCATTCCGTCACACTTGCCAATCTTCGTGCTGCTGAAAAGGTCCATGGTCCTGTTGCCTTAATTCATTTTGACTCCCATACAGATACGTGGGATACCTATTACGATGAAAAATATTGGCATGGTTCGCCATTCATCCGTGCATACGAAGAAAATCTCCTGATTCCGGACAAAGTTTTTCAGGTCGGAATCCGCGGAACGCTTAATCATCCAGGAGACATTGATGCCAGTACTGATTTAGGATACCATGTCATTACAACTCCCGGATTAAGAGAACGGGGCATAGAAAATGTTATAAATGAAATGAAGCAAAAAATTGGCGACACACCTTGCTTCCTAAGTTTTGATATTGACTTTGTTGACCCCTCCTGTGCACCCGGAACGGGAACACTTGAAGTCGGTGGGTTAAATAGCTTTGAAACGTTACAAATGATTAGATTGTTAACTGATTTTAATTTTATCGGCTATGACCTAGTCGAAGTGCTGCCGCCATATGATCCAACACAAATTACCTCATTGCTTGCAGCAACTATTATTCATGATTTTGCCAGCCTGACTGCGCTAAGGATTAAGAAGGAAGCAGCCGCTTATAATAAATAACAGAGGAGGGACATTGAAAGTCCCTCCTTTATTTAAAGATAAATATAAAATTTTCGACTTTGGGAACTGTTCAGCTCCACAAGGAAGGCTTCGGCAGCAGCAGCATCGCACGAAGGAAAAGCGATAGCTTTTTCGAGGAGGCCATACGCCGCTGACCAGGGCGCTTGCGCTTTTCTAATTAAAGTGACGTATTTCTATCTGCATCCTCAAAGGCAAAATCCGCCATTTTGATTTTAAAGAATTTAGTTTGGAAGAGCAGGTAGATAAATCCGATTACAACCCAAACAATTCCGCCGATAAGGGCATCAGCCTGAAGGTTTGCCCACAAAATACCGGTTGAGCCAGCTCCAAGGATAGGCATAATCAAGTAGGAGAAAATATCTTTACCTGTCTTATATCTTTTTTGACGAAAGATAAAATAGGCAATAACAGATAAATTAACGAATGTAAAGGCAATCAAGGCACCGAAATTGATGAATGAAGAAATTAATTCCAGGCTCGGAGCAATGGCAAGAAGTGAAACAAATCCAACGAGTACGACATTAAAGGCCGGAGTCCGGAATTTCGGATGGACATAACCGAAAAACCGCTTTGGCAGTACACCGTTTCGTCCCATTACATATAGTAGTCTGGATACACTGGCATGTGAAGCAAGTCCGGAAGCAGCCGTTGCCGCAAAAGCTCCAGCAAGAAACAAGAGTTTAAATATGGTGCCCCCTACAAACATGCCAATTTCCGGTAACGTATCATCGGTAACTTTAAAGACCGAAATATCGGGAAATAATGCCTGAGCAAAATAGCCTGCCACGAAAAAGATGGCCCCGCCGATCAATACCGTTAACATAATTGCCCGCGGTAATGTTTTTTGGTCAACGGCTTCTTCGGCATACATGGTAACAGCATCAAAGCCGATAAAGGAAAAGCACACCACAGTTGCCCCTGTTAAAACAGCACCAAGATGAACATTGGAATGAAATAGCGGTTCGGTAGTAAAGATGGTGCCCTGTCCCATTCCTTGGGAAAGCTTCATAAAGGCTAAGATAATAAATGCCCCAATTAACACCATTGCGAAGACAACGAGCAGTGAATTCAAATTAGATGTTTTTCCCATGCTCCATACATTCATAGCAGTAACGATAACAACGTAGCTGACTACCCAAATCCAAGCAGGTACATTAGGGAATACCGAGACCAAATAAATGCGAATTATCAATGCATTTACCATAGGCAGCAGGATATAATCAAGCAGCGCTGCCCAGCCTACCAAAAAGCCGAGATGCGGGCTCATTGTTTCCCTTGTGTACGTGTATGCCGACCCGGCATTTGGAAAAATCCGCACCATTTTCCCATAGCTGATGGCCGTAAATAACATGACGACCAATGCTGTAAGGTAGGCAAGCGGGACAACCCCATTTGTTTCTTTCGATACAATTCCAAAGGTATCAAACACAACGGTGGGTGTCATATAGCCCAATCCAAGACCAACAATTGCCCAAAGCCCTAATGACCGTTTAAGCGTTGTATTACCCAATTTAATCATCCCCCCATTCTACTAAACACCAGTACAAACAATTCCACTTTTCGTTAATTACGAGTTCCTAATTTAATTTTTTATCATCATCTTCCTTTTCTATTTAATAGTTTATTAACTATTTTAAATAGTTGCAATTTTCACGCCAAAATAGAGATACGTATTTTTAATAAAAACATAGCAAGAAGCTATGTAGTTTTGCATAACTTACTCTTGATTGCATAATAAGGCATTAAAAAAGCAGCGATAACCATAATTGGAATCGCTGCTTTTTTGGTATAATAATCAGTATTGTGTGGAATCTTATTTAGCAAATACGTGGTTGCCGATTTTTACTGTTACCTTACGGGTTCCTACCCACTTGCTTACCGCAGTCTTTGGATTATAGAAAAACAATGAGCCGTTGCCTTGCCCTTTAAACGCTAGTGCTTCATTTACAGCCTTCTTTGAATCAGCATCTGCGGATTTATTAATCGCACCGTTTTTAACCGGTGTAAAGGCATAATACCCATTAGCTTTTTCATATATTACACCTTTTATGGTATTCGGAAAATCAGGGCTGGCAACACGGTTAAGAATCACGGTTGCAACAGCTACTTTTCCGGCATATGGTTCACCCTTAGCCTCTGCATGTACAAGTCGAGCCATTAAATCCTTTTCAGCTGCTGTAACAGAAGAGTTTGGGATTACTAGATTTTCACCGGCATAAAGAAGACTGCCAGTTTTATGATTGGCATTTAATAGGCTATTAACCGGTACACCATACTTTAAAGATATTTTCCAATAGGTTTCTCCAGGCTGAACTTTATGCGTAGCAGTCGCTGCTTCTGATTGACCATTGAATGTAAATGCCGAAATGGATACCATTAAACCCGCTGCAATCACTAGTTTCTTAAATTTATTCATTTGATAACCTCCAAGATGTATTCTCGTTTCTCTACACCATAGGCTACCAGTTGTAACAAAGATATTCATTAACCAAAAAGTGGTAATCTCTAGAAAGATAGATTCGTTATCAATATGATAACGTTTTTCTCCTATTTGGGATTTTTATCCTCTCTTCTGAGAATACCAGAAAGCACCCATAATTGGATGATTTAGGGCCTTACTTTACAAAATATTTCAGAGATGTAACATAACTTTCCTCATAATACCCATCTATTTTTCACTAAATTGACAACATTTTCTTCGAATTCATGGGGGATTTTACCTTAAACTTGGGTAAAATAGAAGAGAATAAGTAAAGGAGGCTTTAAAAATGGAAAATCAATTAGTCCATGTACTCAACAAACAAATTGCCAATTGGTCCGTCCTGTATATGAAGTTACATAACTACCACTGGTATGTAAAAGGCGAGCAATTTTTCACATTGCATGTAAAGTTTGAGGAATTCTATAATGAAGCAGGACTTCATGTCGATGAACTAGCAGAACGTTTACTTGCAATCGGCGGCAGCCCTGTTGCAACAATGAAAGAATGCCTAGAGATTTCCTCTATTCAAGAAGCAACAGGTAAAGAAGCAGCTGGTGAAATGGTTCAATCCCTTATCAACGATTTCTCGATTATTATTGGTGAATTAAATGAAGGCATGAGCCTTGCCGACGAAGTAAATGATGAATCCACTGGTGATATGCTGCTAGCCATTCATTCTGAATTGGAAAAGCACGTTTGGATGTTAACAGCATTTCTCGGTAAAGCCATTTAATAAATAATAGAAGAAATAAGTTTAAAAAGTCCAACCTATAGTTAGTTGGACTTTTTGTTGTTAAAATGAGTGGCTTTCTCACCATTACGGGCAATGATCACCATACAAACCGTAATAATCGAAAACGCAGCAAACGCTAACATTGGAATCGTAATAAAACCGAGCCAATTAATATAATCTTTTGAGCAAGGAACCCCTGTCGTACACATTTCGAACTGCGTTAACGCAGGAAGCTTTTGCAGCAATGTGTGATAGCCGCTAATCAGCAGGCCAATGATTGAAAGCGGCAGGACATATTTATAGATCTCCGTATCATTACGGTAAACGGCAATTCCTAAAATAATTGCCAATGGGTACATAAAAATCCGCTGGTACCAGCAAAGTGTACAGGGAATAAAATGCATGACCTCACTAAAATAGAGGCTTCCAAGTGTGGCAAAAATGGCAGCAATCCAGGATAGCAGCAGGGTTTTGTTCATGTTATTTCCCCTTTGCCGCTTTTTCTACCATTTCTTTCAAGTCATCCAGTGTTTTTCCTTGGAACATCTTTCCATTAACAAATATAGTCGGTGTTCCATTCACACCTAATTTTTCTGCGTAATCCATATCCTTTTGCCAGGCATCCAACGATTTTTGTTCTTTGAAGTTTTTCACAACTTTATCTACTTCTTTGTCACTTGCTACTTCTTTTAGCGTATCGGTCAAGAATTTTTCTGTAAAAACATCCTCTTTTTCATATTTCGTATCTTCTGGCTGCTTGTCATAAAGAAGTTCATGGAATTTCCAGAACGTTTCGTTTCCAAGTTCTTGGAAAACAGATTCAGCAAATTGCCCAGAGCGTTTGGAATCGACATTAATAAAGGAATCATTCATAAAGTAAAACTTAGCTTTCCCTGTATCCACAAGCTCTTTTTGAATCATCGGGACGACATTATGAGCAAAGTCTTTACAGACTGGGCATTTGTAATCACCGAATTCAATAATCGAAACAGGGGAAGATTCGTCGCCAAGAAACGGCTGCTTCGAGTAATCAATATCCATTGTCTTTGTCTTTATTTTTGTTTCGTTCTGCTTATCGGAATAATTGTTTAAAAAAATTAATGCCAGTACGCCTACGGCTGCTAAACCGATCACCCAAAAGACAAATTTAGATGTCGAATTCGTTGCTTGTTTTGTATTTTTTTTGTTATTTGCCATGATTGAACTCCTTTTAAAGCTAATAAGAATAATCAAAATTTTTGCCCCAGATAGTTTAAATATTACTTATCTTTGAGGATATTGCAAATAAAAGGGTTCCTTTAAAATAAGAAAACTATGAATCCAAGGAAATTTAAACTTTCTGTTAATATTAGCTAAAAAAAAGCAGCCGCCTTAATCAGATACTCTGACTTTTGAGACGACTGCATTTAACTATTCAAATATTTTATTTAAGATTGTCAATAGCGGCTCTTTCGATGGCAAGGCCCTCGGTGTAACGTTTCATAAATTGCTCAAAACCTGCTACATCCTTAGAATCAGGGAGCACAGTCATACCTGCTTTTTCTGCAAATACTTTCCGGCTTAAATACGCTTCCAACGTTTCACTATCAGCTTTGTTCATCATATAAGAGGCAAGCAGCGCAATCCCCCATGCCCCGCCTTCTCCTGCAGTTTCCATCACGGAAACCGGAACATTGAGAGCAGCGGCCATGATACTCTGACCAACACCCTTGGTCTTAAACAAGCCACCATGTCCCAAAATTTTATCCAGTTTCACTTTTTCATCCTTGAGAAGGATATCCATACCCAATTTCAGTGCACCCAATGCTGTAAATAGATGGACACGCATGAAATTAGCCAAGTTAAAATTGCTGTCTGCAGAACGAACAAACAGTGGACGACCTTCTTCAAAGTGGGTCATATGTTCGCCGGAAAGATAGCCATAAGCGAGTAACCCACCGCAATCCGAATCTCCTTGAAGAGCCAAATGATATAAAGTTCCATACAGCTTATCCCTATCTACTTCCATACCCATTGCTCTTGAAAATTCTTCAAACAATCCAATCCATGCATTCAAGTCTGAGGAACAATTGTTGGAATGAGCCATAGCTACCAGGTTACCAGTAGGAGTGGTAACAAGGTCGATCACAGAATATACTTTGGACAGTTCCTTTTCCAGTACAACCATGGCAAATACTGAAGTGCCGGCAGAAACATTACCACTACGCTTCGCTACGCTGTTTGTTGCAACCATCCCTGTCCCCGCATCCCCTTCCGGCGGACAAAGTGGAATACCAGCCTGCAGCTTACCGGTAACATCCAAAAGTTTCGCTCCTTCTTCTGTGAGAACACCGGCGTTTTCACCCGCTATCAAAACCTTAGGAAGAATATCTTCAAGATTCCATGGTAAATTTTTTGGTGCAATTAATTCATTGAATTGATCAATCATAGATTGATTATAGGTCTTTGTATTCAGGTCAATGGGGAATACACCAGATGCTTCACCAACTCCAAGAACCTTCTGACCTGTCAGTTTCCAATGGATATAACCAGCTAGAGTTGTTTGATAACGAATGTCAGCAATATGCTCTTCCTGATTCAAAATCGCTTGATATAGATGGGCAATACTCCATCTTTGAGGAATTTGATAGTTAAACAGTTCTGTCAGTTTTTTTGAAGCATGTTCGGTAATATTGTTACGCCAGGTACGAAATGGTACCAGAAGCTCTCCATCTTTGTTAAAAGCCATATAGCCATGCATCATCGCACTAAAACCGATGGCCCCTATTGTTTGTAAGGTGACTCCATATTGCCGTTTCACATTATTCGCCATCTTTTGATAGCTATCTTGTACGCCCTGCCAAATATCTTCTACACTATAGGTCCAGATATTGTTCACAAAGCGATTTTCCCATTCATGGCTGCCAGATGCTATCGGTACATAATCTTCTCCAATGAGAACGGCTTTAATACGGGTTGAACCAAGCTCAATACCAAGTACTGTTTTGCCGCTTTGAATGGAATTTTTTATATCGAGACTCATGTCATTTTCCTCCAATAATAGACATTTCCCTTTGCTGATAGAATCATAGGTTAGAATAAACATTGAGGCTATTATCCCTAATAGCCCCAAATTGTAGACATTATTTCTCTTTACTGCCTGTTAATTTCTTAAATATTAACGGTAGATCACTTCATTCCAGCGTAATTCGTTATTGAATGTCTCCGTTTTAGTATCCTTGTTAATGACAACCATCTCCATTCCCACCAGTTCAGCAAAGTCTCTCAACTGTTCCGTTGTTACATTGTAAGAGAAGCCAGTATGGTGGGCTCCGCCTGCCTGAATCCAATTTTCAACAGCTTGGCTTAAGGATGGCTGCGTTTCCCAAAGAACCCTTGCGACAGGGAGTTTAGGCATATCAATCTCAGGCTGAATCGCATTCACTTCATTAACAAGAAGACGAAAGCGATGTCCCAGGTCAATAATGGAAGCATTTAAGGCAGTTCCGCCCCTGCCATCGAATACCATACGCGCAGGATCTTCTTTTCCGCCGATTCCCAGCGGATGGACTTCAATTTTAGGACGAGTTGCCGAAATGGTTGGACATACCTCAAGCATATGTGAACCAAGGACCATTTCATTACCAGGTTCAAAGTGGTACGTATAATCTTCCATGAAGGATGTACCATCATTTCCTGCAATGATTTTCATTAGTCTAACAAGGGCCGCTGTTTTCCAATCACCTTCCCCAGCAAAGCCATAACCCTGTTCCATTAAACGCTGAACGGCAAGACCCGGAAGCTGACGCATTCCGTGCAAGTCTTCAAAAGTAGTCGTAAATGCAGTGTAGCCACCATCGGTTAGAAATGCTTTCATACCTAGTTCGATCCTTGCTTGATAGCGGATGGCGTCTCTTACCGGACCATCAACAAGTCCCTCGGGGGTAATTTCGTATTCTTCATCATATTCAGCCATTAACTGGTCCACTTCTCGTTCAGTTATCTCATTCATACGTTGAACCAGGTCACCGACTCCATATCCATTGACTGTCCAGCCAAATTTGATTTGAGCTTCTACCTTGTCGCCTTCTGTTACTGCAACTTGGCGCATATTATCACCAAATCGACAAACCTTTAAGTTTTTACTTTCCTGGAAAGCAACCGCTGTTCTCATCCAGCTGCCAATCCGTTCTCTCACTTTAAGGTTTTCCCAGTGGCCAACCACAACCTTACGCTTTACCTTCATACGGGCTGCGATGAAACCATGCTCACGGTCACCGTGTGCAGCCTGATTTAAATTCATAAAGTCCATATCAATAGACTCCCATGGAATATCACGGTTAAATTGAGTAGCTAAATGAAGATATGGCTTTTGCAGAGAAGAAAGGCCTGCTATCCACATTTTTGATGGGGAGAATGTATGCATCCACGTAATGATTCCCGCACAATTCTCATCAGCGTTTGCTTCCAGGATCAATTTATGGATTGAATCCGAATCCTTTACGACTGATTTAAAAACTAATTTGTATGGAATTTGAGAATCACGATCCAAACCATTTACAATCAATTTTGAGTTTGCTTCCACTTGACGAAGTACATCTTCTCCGTATAATAATTGACTACCAGTTACAAACCAGAATTCATAGGCTCTTGTCGTTAACAAGGTAAATCCCCCTTTAGAAATTTTGTGATTATAAATAGGAATACTATTAAACTATTTCAAGGCATTCGGACAAGTTAATATAAAGGCAATTTCACTAATGGTATTCTACTTTTGTCCGTAGTAAGCATTAGCACCATGCTTCCGAAGATAATGTTTATCAAGCAGGAATTGGTCAATCTGCTTCATTTCCGGGTTTAACATATATGTGTTTAAGGCCATTTTGGCAACTTCTTCTAAAACCACAGCATTGTGAACAGCTTGGTTGGCATTCTCCCCCCAAGTAAATGGAGCATGGCCCGATAGTAAAATTCCTGGCATCGCTACAGGGTCTAGTCCTTCTTTTTCAAAGGTTTCAATGATGACATTTCCTGTTTCAAGTTCATATCCCCGTTCAATTTCCTCTTCAGTCAAAGTGCGTGTACAAGGAATTTCTCCATAAAAGTAATCTGCATGTGTGGTGCCAAGGGCAGGAATCGCACGTCCTGCTTGAGCCCAGCTTGTAGCCCACGGAGAGTGGGTATGTACAATTCCTCCTATTTGAGAAAATGCACGATATAAAGCAAGGTGTGTTGCTGTATCGGAAGAAGGCCTTAAGGTCCCTTCAACAATTTTCCCATCCAAATCTACTACAACTAGATCATTAATTTGTAACTCATCGTACGGTACACCACTTGGTTTAATCACAACGAGGCCTGTTTGTCGGTTGATTCCGCTTACATTTCCCCATGTAAAAGTAACCAAACCATGTTTTGGCAGCTGAAGATTCGCTTGCCAAACAGCCCTCTTCAATTGTTCTAACATCATGTCTCCTCCTTTTGATTGTTTTGTCTCGCATTCTTTTCATACGCCCTGGTAATTATAATGGCGGTGAAACTTATAATTTTTTAATCTCCCACTTGTACGTATGACTAGAACTAAATTTTCACATCCTAGATCCTGTAACTCCCCTGCTTGGAACAATTGATTAAGATACTTAACCTACCTGCAAATGTTCATCGTTAGCTCTTTTTATATAACTTGTGCGTACAACCATTATAAAACATACATAGATAGTTAGGCAATGTTTAAAATAAAAAATTAATATTTTTTTCCGTTTCTTCATCAATATTTCAGCTAGATTTCTAGTTTAACAAGTCATTTTTTAAACAGATAAATATTTGAACTTCTATACGTTTTCTACTTTAGTGTATAATTAAATTATATAAGATGTACGCATAAGTTTTTATCGTATAAGCGGAAAGCGGTGAGATAATGGCACAACAAACTAAATACAATATGGTGAAGGAAAAAATAAAAGAGTGGATTATAAGTGGGACTGTAAAACCAGGGGAGAAAATTTATTCTGAAAATGAGCTCGTTAAAATGTTTGGGGTAAGCAGGCATACCGTTCGTCTTGCTGTTGGGGAATTAGTTCATGAAGGTTGGCTATATAGAGAACAAGGTGCTGGTACATTTTGTTCAAATCGGCTTACCGGAGCTAAGGGACAAGATCGGCACCCGACTGTAAACGGTAAAAACATTGGTGTTATTACCACCTATATCTCAGATTACATTTTCCCTACAATTATTAAAGGGATTGAATCCTATTTAACGGATAAGGGCTATTCCTTAACCCTTGCAAGTACAGATAATGATATTGAAAAAGAGAAACAATGTCTGCAGACTATGCTAAGCAGACATGTTGATGGTCTTATTGTTGAACCAACGAAAAGCAGCAGTTATAATCCAAATATTCGTTATTACCTAGAACTCGAACAAAAAAATATTCCTTATATAATGATCAATCAATACTACTCTCAGTTAATCCCTCCTCATATTATTGTGAATGACGAAAAAGGAGGATTTATCGCAACAGATCATTTAATTAAATTAGGTCATGAGAGAATCATTGGTATCTTTAAAACAGATGATCTTCAAGGTGTATACCGTATGAAAGGTTTTATACGAGCTTTTAGAGAGAACAATCTTACCTTTTTTCCTGAAATGATTATTACCTATTCAACAGATCAGAAAATCAAGCTTTTGGAAAGAGTGAGAGAGGTCCTTATATCATCTAAAAAAAAGCCGACGGGAATTGTATGCTATAATGACCAAGTGGCTTTAGGCGTGCTGCAGGTTTTAAGGGAATTAAATTTGAGTGTTCCTAAAGATATTTCAATCGTGGGATATGATGACTCCAACCTAGCAGAGGCAACAGAGGTGAAGATTACCTCCGTGTTACATCCGAAAATGGAGATGGGTCTTGAAGCAGCAAAATGGATTATTAATGCTATTGAAGCTGGAAATTCTGATGAAGGCCCCCAAAATTCTATTATCTACGAACCGGAGCTCATTATAAGAAATTCAACCTCAGCGTTAATCGAATAAATTGATCCTGAGACAACATTAAATTCCCATAAGATAAAAAACGATGAAGGACAAAACTCCGCCGAAAATCAGGCGAATTGTCCTTCATAGCGCTGATGATGGACTTTTCCATGCCGAAAATCAGGCAAATTGTCCTTCATAGAGTTGATGAAGGACAATTCCGCACAGAATATCAGGAGAATTGTCCTTCATGATCACTTAGGGAAACCATTGTAAATTGTCCCGTAAATTAAGTGATGAAAAACTTGCGAAATCATGCATCACTCTAGCCTAGTTGACCCGTACCGATTTAATATCCCTTCTTTAAAAAGGAATATTTTCCATATCCGTTACATGTTATTCTTTTACGAGTCGTTCTTCGTTAAGAATCTCTTGTAATAATTTAATAAAGTACCCTAATAAAGAGAAAAAGGAAATAGCACATATTAAAGCTATAATACCTCGTTTTGTTTGTAGTTTGATCAGTATCATACCTAAAGAAGGTAGATGTCCGATATACTTTCCTTCAATATCACTTTTTTTTATGCTTCCGTTATCTATCGATTTATTTGCATCACCTTTTGTATAGAATTCATGACTTTGTTTGTTTATATCAACAATTCTGTGTGTAACTGCGTTACTATTTGATAGAAATGTGACAATATCATTTTTTTTAATATCATTTATGTGGTTTGTATTAATTAAGACCAAACTTCCAACTGGAATTGTCGGTTCCATACTACTTGTCAATATGCTGTATAACTTATATCCGCCAAAAGAATCAATCTTCCCACCATCATGTATCAATAATGAAGTTGCTATCATTATTAATAAAACACAATAATAAAAAAAAGAAAAAACTTTACTTATCCATGACCGTTTTCTAGAACTTCTTATTTTAAACATAATCATCATACCTTCTAAATGTAATCATTGTTCATAAACTAGTTGAAAAAGGACTAATCGTTTTAGGATTAATCCTTTTTTCTTTTATTGAGTTACCCGTAAAGTAAATGTGGCTTCTTTTCCATTGTTTGTTCTTGCTATTACTCTTGTAATTCCTGGTTTAAGTCCAATAATAGTGCCATCTCCACTTACTTCAGCAATTTTATTATTCTCTACCTCCCAAGTCACACTTTTATCTGTAGCTGTTTCTGGTGATATTTTAGTTTTTATAGTAAGGTTTTTGCCTTTTTTTAGAGTGGTGATTGCATTTGTTAGAAGTTCAATCTTTTCTACTTCAATTTTTTCTTCGTTAGCGACTAGTTCCATGTAGTCTAGATTGCTTACATATCCACTATCAACCCGCATTTGAACAAATACATCATGAACTCCAGTGATAGTAGCTTTTATTTCTTCGGTTCCTGTAGTTTGATATGAGTTCCAGTTACCCCCTGTTGGCTTTAGCTGGACTGTTGCTATTGGTTCGGACTCCATACTATCTAAATAATAAATTAATCTAGCATTAGGACCACAACGACTAGAATTATTGGCATATCTTACATGAATACCCGATATACCTTTTTCACCAAAGTTCACATTCTTATACGATAACCAAGCACCATCATATGTTCCACCAATATTAGTTAGATCTTCTCCATCAAGATCTACGCTATTTTCTACTTTTAAATTTCCTGCACTCCAATCATCATATTTTTCAAATTGAATTCTCCCAAGAGACTTTTCCGGTAGTGGCATATTAAATTGAATATAGTCTAAGTTACATATAAATGGGTTACTGACAGTTGTAGATCCTTTGAAAACTACAAAAATATTATGAGGTTTCCCATCAGCTAGTTTTTTTCCATTTTTGATTTCAACTTCTTTGGTCTTGTAGTTTCCCCAGGTATTACTTGATGTTTCTTCCAACCCGACAGATCCGATTAAATTTGAATCTTCCATGCTATCTGTATAGATATAAAGTTTAGCATCTGGTGCCGATCTGTTAGCATTTACATCATATCTTATTGAGATCGTTTCTGGAATGATCCCGCCAAAATCAAGAAATTCATATCCAATCCAGGCGCCATTAAAGATGTTTCCTAAATTTGTAGACTCATTTTTCAATGGTCCATTAATTCCTGATTCCTCTGTCCAAACATCGCTATTTTCGCCTTCTAACCGTGAAAATCCATCTGTTATTCCCTTTAGGTTGCTTTTGGCTGTTTCAATTTCTACATATGCATTTTTTAATTCACCAATTGAAACATTTTCAGTATTGGCCAAAATCTTTTCTGCGGCGAAAATCGCCTTTTCTAACGCTTTAAAAGACCCTTTTGCATAC
Source organism: Bacillus renqingensis (assembly GCF_016464375.1). Lineage (GTDB taxonomy): Bacteria > Bacillota > Bacilli > Bacillales > Cytobacillaceae > Neobacillus > Neobacillus renqingensis. Next base: position 167,148 of record NZ_JADDIU010000004.1, on the reverse strand, counting down.
AAATCTTTATTCATTTTCTTGGCTTGCTCGACAGAATTGTTTAATTTATTTATCCAATCATAATCAAAGTTTAATACTAAAGATTCCATTCCACTTTGTTTTGAATTACTTATATCAATCGCTTTATTTTTTTGGAATGCTTTATCATTAAAAGAGATTCCGATATTTTTTATAGGCGTATTATGATTTTTTGCTTTCCCGGCAAAGCTCAATAAAAGCTCTGTATTTGTTTGTTTTATTAACCGAGCTGTCAATCCAGATGGAAGATTTGAAATTGTTACTTTTCCATCTTTTACAAAGTCATTATTTTCTTCTCCAGTAAACCTATCATCCGTGATACTAATTTTTACTGATTCATTGACTGAGCCGTCCTTTTCTACCTCGTTTAATATTTTTTTATCAAAAGAAATAGTTGGATTCCTAAACTCTACTCTAAATTTCATTGCCAAACGTTTGCTGTCAATCTTTTCTTTAAATGATTCTTGTGAAAATTCCACTTCCATTTTGTCTGAACTATCTAAATAATTATGCTTATTTGCCCTACCTGCTAATGTCAACTTAGCAGTTTTTTTATTCATCACAATTAATTTTGCTTTCAATCCATCAGGGATATTTTTTAAATTAACTGATTTATTGACGAATAGGTCCGTCCCAGTGTCAAAATTAAAAGACGAATTCCGAAGATTAAATTCAACACTGTTTTCAATGCTGCCATCGTTTATTTTTGACTCTTTAAACGTTTTAGATGATACACTGATTTCATCATTTGGATCATATAAAGCGGTAGACGTCTTGTCGGAACTTGAAGGAGCTATTATTCCGTCTTCAGCCCAAGTAGATGGATTCTTTCCCATATTAAAAACTAAAGATCCGCCTTTCGTAAGGTCCTCATAATCTAGCCATGATTGGTCATATGATTTTCCATTGAGCTCTGCTGATTGAATATAATAATTCTCATTTGAAACGTTTTTAGCTTCAATCGTAAATTTTCTTCCTTCTCCAACATCTAAGCTAATCTTTTTAAAGAAAGGGGAGCCGATTTGATAGGATGTATCCCCTGGAGTCATTGGAAAAATGCCTAATCCCGCAGCTACATACATTGCTGACATAGTTCCACCATCTTCGTCCATAGTTTCTAAGAAGCCATTTGGAGCTAATTTATAGACATAGTCATAAATTGGCGGATTAAATTCACCGGTTCCGCTATATCGATTCCAAGTCTTGTCTGTATAGATTTTGTGTGTCCAGTATTGTGTTTTACTTGGTTTACCAGCATAATTAAACATATAGGGTGTTTGTAAATCGATCTCATTCGTATTGGAGTGTAACATTGCTTTACCATTGTCAGGATCATGTTCACCGTACAAATAGGACATACTTTTTAGGAGGTTTTCTTTTCCTCCTAACAGTTCTGTAATTCCACCAATATCATTTGAATCCCACCATGAATACTGCCAAAGTGTTCCTTGATATAGTCCATTGTCTCCATATTTTTCAGGATCGGCATTTTTCCAAGTACCATCAGTATTCTTAGGCCACAATAATCCAAGTTTATTCCCGTCGGCTAATTTTACAGCATCTTCCTTAAAAAGATTCATATAGTTAAATGAACGTTTTAAATATTTTTCAGCTTCTTCCGTTTTTCCCAAATGAGTTGCAATAATTGATAATGCCCAGTCATCATAAGCATACTCAACCGTCTTATCAACTCTGCCAGCAAAATAGCCTAGTTTTTCTACAGAAGAGGTAACATTATTATTCGCAATTTTTTTTGCAGCTTCATAAGCACCTTCCAACCCATTAATATCCGTATATCCTTTTGCAATTCCATCAGCTAATAAAGCAACAGCGTGTTCATTCCTAACTGTCATTACGGATTGATTATTAGAACCCCAAGTATCTATACCAGTATTTAGCATATTAGCAATAGATTGAATGATATCTTTATAAATTTCAGGCTCAATCATGCTGATAATTGGATATTTTCTGAAATCATCCCATAGAGTCCAAGAGTCATAGTGGGTATAGCCGTTTGCTTCGTAAACTTTTCTATCAGTTCCCACATAGGTTCCACTTGTACTTGTAGCATTCACAGGAAGTGTAAACATTCTGTATAGGCTAGTATAGAAGAGGTCCCTCTTTTCTTTCTCTTTCTCACTGTCAAATGCTGACTCTACTTTAACTTTCCCTAAAATCTTATTCCAGTCATCCTTTGCTTCTTGTTTTTCATGATTAAAATCCCATGCTGCAACTTCATTTTCCATATCAATTTTGGCTTGTTCTGCACTGATTGTTGATATACTTACTTTCATATTTATTTTTTGACCAGCTTTTACATTATAGGTAAGTATTGCTCCTAAGTCATTACCGGAAATATTTTTCCTATCATTTAATTTATCACCTTGCCATGTTTGTACTTTATCTGCAGGTAATTCTGTTTCGATGTAATAAAATAATGTATATTTTCCATGACCACTCACATTCTTTCCAGAGAAACGTCCACTTAAGATGGTTTTATTATTTTCTTCACTGACATTTAAAATGGCATTTCTTACGTCGGTTCCATGATAAGTGTAATTTAAGTCTACAAGAATAGAAGCCTTTCCTTCCTTTGGAAAGGTATAAGTATGCATACCTGTTCTGGTATCAGCAGTTAACTCTGCATTAATTTTTCCAATATTATTATTCGCTTTATAGTTCTCATCAGTACCTGTTACAGGTTCCAAATCAACACTATAATATCCTGGTGTGGCTACTTCATCTTTATGAGAATATTTTTGTGCCTTTGATTTAGCTGTTGGCCTAGAACTATACTGGACATAAGTTGGAGTTATTAACACATCTCCACCTGAGCCTTGTCCGCCAACTCCTTCAACTCGAGTATGAGAAAAACCTTGAATTTTATCTTTATTGTAGTCGTATCCTGCATGATCATCATTTTTATGTGGATAAGTATCAGGACTTAGCTTAACAATCCCATAGGGAACTACTGCTCCAGGGAATTGTTGCCCATTATCTACAGCTGTTCCTACAAATGGATTGACATATTGAGTATAATCTTCATTATTCGTTTCAGCACTCGCGCTATATCCAGAAAAAAGAATGCAGGTTAGTAACGCTGTTGATAAAGTTATAAAAAATCGATTACTGTTTGTTTTGATCATGATTAAGAGATTTATCCTTTCTTCCTATTAAAATTATTTTCCTCTATTAAGTAATTCATTTAGTTTTTGATCAGCTCGGGTATTTTTGGCAGGGGAAACAGTTCTAGCCTTAAATTTAGCATCAGAAAGACCTACCAATTTTGCCGGATCTATTCCTAATTCTTTCTCAATTGCTCCGTCCAATACTTGTGTAGCCTTTACTTTAGAGCCAATTTGAATCTGCGAATCAATATATTTATTCGTTATTTTATCTCCCGAAAATTCAGCTTCATTTGTTACACTTACTTTTGCTCCTGTTGCTAACAGAATGTATCGCTCATTATTATTATCTGTATTTGTGAACCAATAAACACCTTCTGTATCATCATATAGTCCCGAAGTAGGATCTACATTTAAAGAAACTACCCCATCGTTATCAGGTGCAAACTTACTTTGCGAAGTTAATTTTACTTTTGAATCGCTTTCAATTTTAATGATTGTATCTATTTTACCGGTGTTTGTTATTTTGCCATTCACTTCAGCCGTTAATCCTGGTTCATAATTATCGATTGGATCAATCTTTTCAAACTGTGAGTCGATATTGAGGCTTCCCATTTGAATTGTTTGGTAATCCGTTGTTGACGCAGTCCACCAAGCATAGGAACCACCGGTAGCTAGTACAGTCATTGTTAAACCAGTAACCATTAATTTTGTTATCTTACTTTTAAATAGTTGTTTCATTATATTCCTTCTCTCCAATTTTTTAATATTCTTGTAAACATGTATGTTCTTGATCATACTTTTTGAAATAATCCTTCTGTCATAATCCTAGTCTTTAAAGGACTATGACAGAAGTTAAATCCATGTTTAGTTAGTTATTGTGTCACTCTAACGGTAAATGACGCCTTTTTTCCATTATTTGTTTCAGCTATGACTTTTGTTATACCAGTAGATAAACCTTTAAGTGTTCCATCTTCTAGTACTTCAACTATCTTCGGATTCTCTACTTTCCATTTTACCGTTTTATCCGTGGCATTACTTGGTTGGATTGCCGTTTCTAACTTTAATGTTTTTCCTTTCTTAAGGATGGTGAGTGCATTCGTCTTGATAGTAATACTGTCTACAGGAATTTCGTCAATATTTTCCTTTTTAAATCCAAATTTAACCTGTGTATCTTCTTTCATATTTGTTAAAACATATTTGTTAGTGGATGGATCTAACACATGAATTTCCCCATTGATATCAACACTATCAGGAACATATCCATGATCAGGGGTTAAAGTGAATTCAACACTTTCTTTTGCTTCTTTAACTATTTTGCCAGTGGGTGTGATGGTTCCATTTCCTTGACTAGTCACATTAATATTTATTTTTTTGGCAAATCTAAACCAATCAACATTAGCTACATACGTTTTTTCTGATCCTTTAAATTTTAATAACACATCATGCATTCCCGTTAGTTTATTACTCTGTTCTTTGGTTAAATTTAGCGATATTGTCTTGTAGTCACTCCAACCCGTAGTTGGTGGTGTTTGGATGGTAAAGACAGGCTCACTATCAAAACTATCAAGATAAACTTCAATATTAGCATCTTTTGCAGTATCACTAGGCTGGCCAGAATAGTTAATCTCAAAATAGTTAGGACTGAAATCCTCAAAGTTAATAAAGTCGTATTTTGTCCAGGTATCCCGTTGAACACCTCCAATGTTATTTCCGTCATTTACAATTGATGGATGCTTTGTGGAATAGTTTTCAGCTTCTATTCTCTTATAAGCTGATTGAATAGTTGTTACTGTATTAATTGCATATTCAAGCTTATTGTAAGCGGCAGCGTACTCAACTGACGTGCTTTTACTATCCTCATAAACTTTTTGACCCTCTTCAATAGCTTGATTTAGAAGATTTTTCAATGATTCATTAAAATTTGTCTGATCAATTTGTTTTGCTTGATTCAAGATAAACGCTAAGTCTTCTTTCGTAATCTCATCATCGATATTCCCAAGTAACTCAATTTCGGCAACTTTACCTTGTCCTTCAAAATTCAACTTATAGTAAGAGAATTCTTTTTGCATGCTTTCGTCTATTGCAAAAGGTCTAGTATATTGCTTCCATTCAAAAACCAGATCTTTTCTATTATCAATAGATACCCAATTTTCTCCATCATTTGAACCTAATAGCTCTACATGATTAAATTTTGTATTTTCTTGAGCAGATGTTATTGTATACATCTCTACTTTTTGAGGTCTCTTAAATTTGTAAATTAATGATTGATTATCAATTGTTGTGTTGCTGGCAGATGTATTATCTACAAGTTTTTTGGCATCTTTGATATTTGTAATCATTACATTTTGAGAATCTGAGTTATCCTCGTTTGCAACATTCACACTTGCTTTAGTCATATCGTCAATTGGATTTGGATCTTCTTTATCTTTTGTGATTGATGTCGGTAATGCTTCATCTGAAGACCCCCATGCTTTATTTGGTTTATCACCCATTTCGAAGTTAATAGTTGCACCCTTACTTATTTCTTCATGAGTGAAGAAGTTCTTTGTATGATCTTTTCCATTTAGCTTGACACTTTGAACATATACATTTTCTTTACTATTTTTCGGTGCGTTAACAATTAAGTCTTTACCGTTTTCTAAATGAACAGTTGCTTTAGTGAATAAAGGAGAACCAATTGCATATTCATTACTTCCTAAATTCAATGGATAGAAACCTAAGGCCGAAAAAATATACCATGCAGACATTTCCCCATTATCTTCATCACCAATATAACCTTGTCCAAAGTCACTGCCAACATACAAACGGTGTAAAACATCTCTTACGTATTTTTGGGTTTTCCAAGGTTGACCAGCATGATTATACATATATAGAATATGGTGAGCTGGTTGATTACTTTGGCCATATTGTCCAAGCTTAACTTCTCTAGCTTCTAACATTTCATGAATAATACTCCTATCGTTTTCAAAATCTCCTGGAGTATTGATAATGGAATCAATTTTCTTTCCTAAACCTTCCTTACCACCATACAAATTCGCCAATCCTTGTCCATCTTGAGGTACAGAAACAGCCATATTATAAGCATCGGTTTCTGTGTAATCATTTTTCCAACTAATTGGATTAAATTCAGATGGATCTGTGCTCCACTGTCCATTTGTCTGTTTGCCTTTTAACCAGCTATCCAAAGCAGTTCCTTGTTTATCAAATAGTTTTGAATAATTTAGAGCTCGGTTACGATAGTATTTCGCTTCATCTTTATGCCCTAATTTTTCTGCCATTTGAGAAATACCAAAGTCATTGATGTATCCTTCAATCGACCAAGAAAAACCATGACTATCTAGGTCAGACGGAACATATCCTAAAAAGTTAGAAACTTCAAGTTTATTTCTTCCGCCACCGGTTAAATTATTTGAGACAACTGATGCATTTTTGATAGCTGATTTGTATGCGCCTTCCGCATCAAAATGGGCTCCTTTCATTATTGCATCGCCGAAGATTATATCTGAACTTGTTCCTACCATACTATTTGTACCGCCAGGAGCAATCCATCGAGGTACCCAAGTATTGTCATTATAATGTTGCACTAAACCATCTAACATTTCATTATATTTAGAAGGTGTCAATAATGAGTATGCAGACCAAGCGGTTCTATACGTATCCCAAAAACCATTGTTTACATACAATTTGCCCTCTACAATTGATGGATTATCGTTACTTCCACTATATGGGCTGCAATATTTCCAAATTGGGTTTTCGTTAGTACCAGTATTTTCAGAATAATTATTCGGATAGGCCAATAAACGGTACAGGTTGGAGTATAATGTTACGAGCTGACTTTTTGATGCTCCCTCCACTTCAATTATGTCTAATTCTTTATCCCAAATGTCCTGTGTTTTTCCAAATAAAGAATCAAAGTTTTGATTACTTAGTTCTAATTCCAGGTTCTTTTTCGCTTGTTCTGGGCTGATAAATGAGGTTGCAACTTTCATTTCTATTTCATTAACATCATCCGCGAAAGATACGATCCCTTGTTTCTTATTTTGAACATTACTTTGTTTAAATTCCTTATTAAATTGACCATATATATACATTCTCTTCATACCATTACCAGTATGATCAGTATACGCAGAGAAGGATTTATTGTCTTTCTCCATGGTAAGAGAACCATTTGCTCTTACACTATCAAAAATAATATTTCTATATTTGACGTCTTTAGAAAATGTAAATCTATTAATGGATCCATGCTCACTAGGTGTTACTTCAAGCTTAGTTCCGGATGCAGGGGAATTTTTGTCGAACTCTACACTATAATAGTGTGCTTTTGCTGTCTCATTATCATGTGAAAAAGAAGAAGCTACTTTTGAATTTGCAATATCACTTCCCGATTTTACATTGTTTATATCAATGCTAGAGTTGACCATATATTGCCAAGTCCCTCTATCTCCAACCCAAATGGAAGGTTCATGACTAACCGTCATATGTTGAAATTTCTCATCTCCATTTAATTGGTAGTCATATAATGTATTACTTCCTGAATTAGTTACAGGAGCCCAAAAATTGAATCCATGAGGGACAGTTACTGCTGGTACGGTTAGTCCTCTTGAAAAACTACCAGAATCATTTGTTCCTCGTAAGATATTTACATAATCTGATTTTCTATCGTAGAATTTTTCTTCGTAGTTTGATACTTCAATATCATCAATATAGGCTAAGAATGAATTTGCCGCTTTTTTATCAGAATCTTGATAACCAACTAAAATTTTATCAATAGTTTTTCCTTTTGCTACATTTCCAATTTCCGTGGTAATCTTATTCCATTGGTTAAATGTTAATGTTCTTGAATCTCCTTGTTTCTCAGGAGAAACTATATTCCCATTCTGATCAATGCTGTCTAAATCGCTTAAGTAAGTTCCATCAGTAAATTTTAAATCTAACGATATATGCATGGATGTATAACTATAATCGTACTTCCCATTTTCAGCAACTGAAGGGAATATTACATAACTAAGATGTGTATTTCCATCTACTGGTATATTTACATCATAAATAGTATTATAAGCATAGCCTTTTCCTTCTTTAATTTGGCTCCCTGATACTTCTAAAGCTTGTTTACCACTCCAACCAACATTAGCTTGCTGATTCCATGTTACTGATGGACCTGTAGATAGTTTCGTTTGCATATTTTGATTTTCTAGTTTTTCATCATCAGCCTCGTTTCCAGTAGCCAAATTAAACTCAGAAAATTGAGTCATATTGTCACCGTTGTTTTCCTCAATAACCAATTTGTAGTAGATATATGCTTTATTGTTATCAAAAGTAAAGGTCTTTTCTTCTAAACGATTTTCAAATTTTTCATTAGTTCTCGAATCAATTTTTTCCCATTCTTGTTCATCATTACTTCCATATAATGTCCATTTTTTCGGATCTCTTTCTTTTGCATCATTTGCTGATGCAATAACATAAGAATGAACGACTTTCGATTCCTTTAATTTAAAAGAAACCCAAACGTCTTTCCCATTATTTTCAGAGGTAAGATACTTAGTTGCTAATTTTTTATCAAATAGGTTACTTTTTGATTCATTGTCCTTATAATCTTTGCTTCCTTTAATACTTTCTTTATCTATTAATCTCGTAATATCCCCAACTAATGTATGGGCTTTCACACCACTAACATTTGACATTCCCTTTCCTTCATCTAACTGAGAATCAAGGAATCCATCTACTTCTTTTTCCTCAAATGAATTATAAAACAGCACATCCTTTTCAGTTTTATCAACTTTAACGGTATTTTCCGTTTTAGCTGCTTCTACATCTGTAATCAAATGAAGATTATTGGAAAATAAAGGTGTTAACGTCATTGCCATTATTACTGACGAAGATAAAGCAAATTTTTTATAAGATTTCATCTCATTCTCCCTTCTTATTACTATTATTATTTTTAAATTTATTTACCTCTTTCTTTTTTAATCAATAAGAGTTCCGCTAAACATTTTCAAATTTAGATTTAAGTGCTTTGACAATAGAATCAGCTTGTTTAATTAGAGTAGATACACTCTTCTTTAGACATGGTTTCCCTTTAAATCTTTCAATTCCACGAATATCAATATCATTACTAATAATCACACAATCAGCTTCGGCAATATCTTTGTTCATTAATTTGTTTTCTATTCCAGCTCCTCCCTGAGTTTCTATTAGAATTTGAACACCATTTTCTTTTCCTGCTAATTTCAAAGCTTCTGCAGCCATATATGTGTGCGCTACCCCTGAGGGGCATGCAGTAACTCCAACAATTTTCACAAAGATCACTCTTTCCTATAAGTTAACTAATTCGATTTCAATTTCTTCAAACGTTTCTTCTTGAGCTTTTTCTTTTATTTCCTCATCTTCATTTACCTTTTTCAGTAAATTCACTATGAAAGCGGTTGCAACAGAACCACAAAGTATGCCAACAATATAACCTAGTTTTCCTTCTATAACTGGTAAAACTATGATACCTCCCCATGGAGCATGGTTTACTACATTTAAAAAAAACGCAACAATATTTCCCACCATTCCACCCGCTACAATGGAGGGAATTACACGAAAAGGATCATTTGCAGCAAATGGAATGGCTCCCTCCGTTATACCAACGCACCCCATTAAAATCGCAGCTTTTCCAGCTTCTTTTTCTTCACTATTATATTTTTTAGGACTCAATAATGTAGCCAATCCCATTCCTATCGGTGGAACACAGATTGCTACTCCAACTCCCCCCATTAACCAAGGAACAGTATCAACTTGAGTCTGTGCAAATAGGGTTGCAACTTTATTAATTGGCCCCCCCATATCAAAGGCAGTCATCCCTCCAAGTACTGCTCCTAAAGGAACTTTCCCTGCTTCGTCCATACTTGTCAGCCAGTTTGTTAATCCTTCCATTAGTCCAGCAATTGGTGCTCCGATGCCCCACACAATAATTGCCCCTGTTAAAAAGGTTCCTATTAATGGATATAAGAAAATTGACCCTAGTGGTTTTAATGATATTGGCAGCTTGATTTTTTTTAATTGAAAAACAATTATGCCGGCCAAGAAACCTGCAAGAATACCTCCTAGAAAGCCTGCTCCAACTTCATTAGCTAAGTAGGCACCGATCATACCGGGTGCTAATCCCGGCTTATCTGCTATTGAATAGGCAATATATCCCCCTAGTACGGGAACAAATAAAGTTAACCCAGCTTGACCTATTTTGGATAATCCAACTAACCAACCTTCTGTCGGGGTAGACGGAGTGCTATTTAACATAACAGAAATTGAAAATAATATTCCACCAGCAACAATAAACGGAATCATATGTGACGTTCCTGTCAAAAGATGCTTTTTTACTTCTAATAGCTTCTCTTTCATATTTTTCTCCTTTATCATTTTTATAAGTCTTATATCTTTAATAACACCTCTTTGTATACGATTCCATTAGTTTTAATATTCGTAAATTTCTTGCTACAGAATGAAAGTATCCTCCTCATTTAATGTATTATTAATTATTTCGTAAATCTCTTCTTTGTCACTGTTATCTAGTGATTTTCTATACTCTTCATGCATCAAATTTCTTGCTAATTTTGATACCAATTTTATATGTGTTTGATTATCTCCTTTAGGAACTGCAATTAAAATGACAGTATTCACTTTTTCTTTTGTGTGCTCGTTCCAAACAACAGGCTCCATAAGCCTGGTAAAACAAATAGATGTTTTTAAAACATTCTTAGTTTTTCCATGCGGCATACCAATGTCATAACCAACAGCAGTAGATTCAATTTCCTCACGTTTTAAAACTTCAGCAAAGAAATCATCTTTATTTCTAATTCGATGATTATCATTCAATTTTTCTATCATATTATAAATAATTGCGTTCTTATCTTGCTGGTTCATATCTAAAATGATACAATCACGGTCCAATATATCGCTCATGAACAAATCTCCACTTCACAACTTTTTATCATGATCATAGCCTCTGTTGGTGTTTTTGCTGTCTTTAATAAATTTAATAGATTTGTTTTCTTTATCATCCTTACAAAAGAAGTAATAGCCGGAATATGTTCCTTATTATCTTTGCTGGATAAACAGATAATGATATTGGTTTGTTTTTCTTCAAAATGAACTGGTTTTTTACTTATAATTAAGCTCATTCCACTCTTTTTAACATTCTTATCTGCTCTTCCATGCAATAAGACAAATTTTTTATCCTGTACTGAATAACTTCCTAATGTTTTTATATCTTTTATTATCTGTTCACCATATTCACTGTCAACGAAGCCTTTTTCTGATAATAAGCTACAACTATCTTTAACAGCGTTTGGCCAAGACTCATAACCTGAAGTAATCTTAATTCTTTGAGTATCTAGCATATGAGAAAATGTAACTATTTTATTTTCTGGTTCTTGATAGCCGAATTCTTGTTTTATTACATTTAAGACTCTAAGGCGATCATTATCATTTAGAAAACTTAAATTCTGTTTAATATTGTAGTAATGTGAAATTACTCTTTTCTTTTCAATACCTAATTTCCTTATTTCTTCATAATCTTTTTGAGTCAATATAGGACTTACTATTGCTTGAGGTATATATAGATTGACATTTGGAATTTCTTTAGTTGAAATCACACAGTCTATTTCTTCCCAATTTGAATAGTTTGATAATAAATAACCAGGTAATACGTCCACAATTTGAATTTGAAATTCATTCATTAAAGTTTCTTTTAAAATGACTGATGTTCCATATCCATATCCGCAAACTAGAAGAACTCTTTTCATAGAGATGCTTTTTAGCCTTTTCAAGCTAGACAAAAAGTGGATGGTTATATAGGCAAGTTCAGATTCATTAGATAATTCGTTAATTATATCAGTTTGACTAACCGCTTCTTTTACAAGATTAAAGAAACTATTATATTCTTTTACTACATAAGAAAAGCTTTTTTCACCAATATCAATTTTCTTATGTAACCTTTTAATAAGAGGTCCAATATGATTTAGTAATCCATCTATTAAAATTCGATCTTCATGGAAATTAACTGCTGTTTTTTCAGTCATTTTCTCCATCAATTGAAATACTACTGCTTCTACATACATAATATCTTCTTGTACGCGCAAGTTTCCGTAAACCTTTGCATAACTTAATAATTCACAAATACTTTGCTTTTCTTGTTCAAAAAAATCAATGTTTGTCGCCTTTGATAAACTTTCTATTAGCCTTGTATTAACTTCAACAGATAAAGATGAGTTTTTAGGTGATTTTAAAACAGTTTCGTTTATAAATTCCTTATGCCCTCGTATGATTAATAAGATGTTTGTAAAGTACCAAATATACGATTCATCTGATAGTACTTGATTGTTCCGCGTTAGTTCATCTTGGATTAATTTTGATATGGACTTAATATCAATTCCAATTCTCTCATAGACGGAAATGATAAATTTTTTTATGTATGTTTCAAACGCTGTTTCCCTTTTTATATCAAATATTAAGAGGGGTATATACTGTTTTAGCTCCTTGCATAATACTTCCTTGTACTCTTGTCCATTACCAATAATCAAAAATTTTCTATTGTAAATTAATTCCAATTTATTCTTCTTTAGTTTATCTTTTACTTCTTTCAAATCGTTTTTCAGTGTGGACCTTGATACTTGTAGTTTATTGGAAAGAAGATTTAACTTTACTTGGTTACTATCCAATAACAACATTAGCTTTAAAATTCTTATCCTATCTTCTTGAGAAAAAACAAAATTTTCTTTTCCAAATAAATACTTAGTTTCCGGATGGTCAATAAACTTCAATACCCCCTTTGATTCTTTTTTTATCATAGGAAGTTTTTTTAAATATAAAACTTCATTTAACTTGTCAATGTCATATCTTACGTATCTTTCATTTATCTCAAGTTTTTTTGCTACATATTTATAATTAGTCACAGGATTACTGATTAAAAACTGAAGAACCTGTAGCATTCTACTACTTATCAATATTCTCTCCTCCTTTTAAGCATCAATAGGAAGATTCTTCAATTATAGTAACTTTATTCAACTTCTCCGTATAATATTATCTTTATCACAAATATTGATAGTCAGTCTGCAGGATTTATTAAAAAATGAAAGCATTTTAGTATTCTTCTGTTTATTAACATTCCCTCCTTCTTTAAAACATTTGTTTGTATGAGATTACCATTTACTTTAAGTATAATTGATTGCCTAATTAATAAAAGACTGAATTTTCGTAATAAAAATTACAATAGTTAGTCCACTCTATTGATGCCCTTGATGTTTTGTTTTTTAAAAGTCACTGAAGGATAAATCGCATGAAATATTGTTATCCTCTCACTGTTTGTTCCCTAAACTCCTTCGGCGTCTGCCCATATTTCCCTTTAAAGATCCGGTAAAAGTAACTGATATTATCGTAGCCGATCTGCTCGACGATGGCAGCAATCGGCAAGTTCGTACCTTCTAATAACTCTTTTGCCTTAAGCAGCCGTCTTTCCTGAAGCAGCTCTTTAAATGTATGAGACGTTGCCTTTTTAATCGTTTTACTCAATCCGTAATGAGACTGGTTTAATCGATCAGCTAATTCATATAAAGAGGCTTCCTTAAAGTGCTCCTCTATATATTTAAGTGATTCAACGACCTGATAATGGTTAATGGAGGCTTCCTCTTTCCGTTCCATTTTATCCGAATTCTTGATGAGTTCAATCAGAAAAAGGCCCATATAGAGCTTAATGGTTGACTCCGAAAAAGTAGAGGGAAACATGATTTCATAAATAATTTTTCCAATCAGTTCCTGGATGGACCGGACTTCTGCTACTTTAAAATAAAGAAATTGGCCGTTTTGTGTACTGTTATAAAGGCTATTAATTAGAAAGTCACTGACAATATTTTCAGAACTTAAAAAGGAAAAAATAAAGTCAAAAAACGCAGGACGTATAATAAAATTAATAATGATGTCATCCATCCCACACGCTTTGATTTCATGTTCCATATGCTGATTTAATAACAGCAGTTCGCCCTTTTTCAACGTAATCGGCCGGCCCCCGACTGTTTGCTGCAATTCTCCATTATAAACGTAATTAACCTCAATATAATCATGCTTATGGAGCGGAAAATCCACAAATCTTGTATGTTTCCGGACCATAATCATTTTATCTTTGCTTAAGAACTTTTCGCTCTCAATAATAAAATTCGTTTTGCTGGTATACAGTTCTTTACTTACCCTTTTTTGCTGTTCAAGAATGGCTTTCTCTTCATCAGTAATCTTTAATAACTCCATTAGGAAATCCTGGTCCATGCGATTCACCTTATTCCTGAATTGTTTTAACAAATCATATCATATTCACGTAAACTATTAGAAAAGCGCAAGGCGCCCTGCTCAGCGGCGTATGCCCTCCTCGAAAAAGCTATCGCTTTTCCTTCGTTGCGATGCCGATGCTGTCGAAACCTTCCTTGTGGAGCTAGACAATTCTCAACGTCGAAAATTTTATACTTTCTTACCTTATAAGAAAAAAAGGTGTGACACTCTTTTGGGAGCCACACCATTAGGTATTTTTATTTTTTGATTATAATATATTTTTATAGATTCAAGATTCCTTCTCTTGGGACAACATGAAAGGCATCAGCAAGATCCTGCAACTGCTGGTCTGTGATCGTTTGTTTTTTACCACCTTGAGCACAAACTACGGTATACACCTGAGCAGCCTTTTCAGCTGTTTCAATCAATCCAAAGACTTCATCCATTGATTGTCCAGCCCCGAAAACCCCATGATGCGGCCAAAGAACAAGGCGAACATCTTTCATTTTTTCAGCAGTCGCTTCACCGATTTCATTTGTTCCCGGAATAATCCATGGTATTACGCCAATACCATCAGGGAAGACAACGATACATTCTGTACACATTTCCCAAAGTGTTTTCGTAAAATCCTCTTCCTTTAAGCTATGTGTAAATGTCATCGCTAATAAGTGGGTTGCATGGCAGTGCATGATGACGCGGTGATTTTTGTCTACTGCCAGTCTCTGCATATGATTCATTAGGTGTGTCGGCAGCTCGCTCGTTGCCACCCCGCCATTTTCAAAGCCCCAGAGAATTTCATAGCTATTGCCATCATTGGCAATGCGGATAATACCCAAGTTTTCAGCAGGATCTCTTTTTACATTTTTAAAATATTTTCCTGAACCCGTGACAATAAAATATTTCCCTGAAAGGGCAGATGCATCAAAGCTCATCGGCACTGTTCTTAACACATGATGAACATCTAAGTAAGGAATCAATTCATCTTCACGTAATAAATAACTGATATTCCCACCATTTCGCTCATCCCAGCCTAAACGATATAGGTTAGCGGTTGTGTCCATCATTTCTTGAAAAAATGGTGCATTATATAGTGAATTTCTTGTCATCGTCGTCCCCATGTTTAGTCTCTCTCCTTTTCAAAAAGGTCTTTCTATGAATCCTCTCTATACTAGATCATACCTCTAAAACCCAAATAAATCAACTCAAACACAGATTATATTTTTTGTTAATATCTGTTTTGTTGTAATTTTCGTCATAATAGGCCATTTTTTATTTTTGTTTTTCATAAAAACAAAAGAAGCCAAAATACTGCGACAGTATTTTGGCTTCTCTAGTTTAGGTACGAACTATTCTACCACCACTTTAATTTTCTCTAGTCTATGATCCAACTCATCGAGTACTTTTTCCGTAATTAAAAAAAAATGGCAGGTGTGACAATTCCTTCAAGGACTGATGGCCGAATTTTTCCAGCATTTCCGCAGGGAAAGCCGCAGCTTGTGGGGCTAGCTCTGCCAATACTTTTTTTGCATTTTCATTGCTAACCAGTTCCGCTATTGGCACCTGTGTACTACAGTACTTTATATAACCAACTTCGGGTGTATAGAAAAACTCCCATGTTCCGCTCGTTATTTCCACACCAAAGGAGACACATTATGGCTTTTCTTTTTGTCTAAATTGGTGAAGTTTCTATTACCCATAAAATCCCTGCGAAAAATTAGGGGGCTGATGTTTGGAAATAGTCAATTTTGACTAAATTTCGCTTTAAATGGGATTTGACAAACCCAATATGATTCGTTCCAGCAATTGCTTGCGGGATCAACTCATATAGGATTTTTGTCCGTTTGCTCATAGGTAAAATTCACATTATTCACCCTTGTTTCTATTCAACCATGATTTCTTATTCTTCTAGTACATCTTTAAATGATTACCATTCCCTAGATAGTTGCAGGAGGCTTTAAGTTGCAATAGTAACTTTTACCTCTTTTTCTTCCAATTGATTCTTTGTTTGTTCATCGATTTTTGAATCGGTAATGATGCTGTGTATCTTGGACACTGGGACGATTTGCGAGAATGCCCTTGTCCCGAATTTACTTGAATCCACCATCAAAATAGATTGGTCAGCAATCTCCATCATTTTGCGCTTTAAAAGTGCTTGTAATTCATTAAAGTCACTTAAACCTTTGTCCAGGTGCACCCCTTTACAAGAGAGAAAGGCTTTGTTCACGTGATACATGTCAAGCGACCGTTCCGCAAGCGGCCCGACATAAGAGAGGGATTGCGATAATAAATTTCCGCCAGTGGAAATCACCTTTATTTGCTCTTTTTTGCTAAGCTCAATGGCAACTTTTATCGAGTTTGTCAGCACCGTTAAAGGCATATCCATTAATTCCTTGGCCACATACCATGCTGTGGTACTGGCATCCAGGATAATTTGATCACCTTGTTCAATCGACTTTACTGCTTCCTTTGCAATCACCTTCTTCTCAGCCGCGTTTGTAATTTCCCGTTCTATATAAGACGTCTCAGCATGATCCTTCTCAATACTAACCGCACCGCCATGGCTGCGCATTAATAGATTTTCTTTTTCAAGTTTCTTCAGATCACGGCGAATCGTTTCTTCCGTGACAGAGAATATCCTGCTAAGCTCCGTTACTCTAATACTTGTACGTTCATTCACCAATTCCACAATCTTTTTTTGTCTTTCGGCAACAAGCACTTGCGATAACCCCTTCCCTGACCCTATATCCACATTTTGTTTTATGTTGATTTTTGTTTGCCTTCCTTTATTTACAATATTATTTTAACATATTTCTTTGAAAAACCAACGTCTTATCTAGTTAAAAAAAGCCAACCATGTTAATATGATCGACTTCTTGTTTTCCTATGATAAAAAGCCGGGTAGATTGATGGTTTTCAGCTATCCTCGCTTTTATAATTCCCTAAACCATTGTTCTTAAATGACTGCTTGTTAAATCCTTTTTGGCCATTTCTTTCATATATTCAATATCTAGACGTTCATGGTGAAGGAGAAACATTCTTTTCCCCCATTCACAATCAGAAGCTGATTTCCAATGGATACAAGCTCTTAATCGGTCTAAGATAATATCTTCGATCCCAATAACAAAGACTTTCATTTCGTCATTAATTTGTATTTGTAGCTCAGTTACTTTATTATCATCAGCATTTCCTAATTCAAGTATATCACGTATTTTCAACAGTTGTATCCAAGTATTTACACATTTTATACCTAAACCTTAATCTCTTACCAAATATAAGAAATAATCAAAGCTTCGAATCAATGAAACGATGATACAACAGATGGATTTAAATAAATATCCAATAAAAAAAAGGGACCCAATTAAGGAAATTTTTATCTATCCCTTTATTGAGTCTTCCATTTCTTTCGTTTAATTTATCGCTTTAACAAAATCTCTTGCTCATACGTCTTTACTTCATCCAGCCACGACTCTCTTACTGGTACCCCCATCTTTTCACAGTAGTAATCCCATACTGCCCCAAATGGATAAGTCTTGAATTCCTCCATAAGAGCTAATCTTTCGGTAAAGTTTCCTTCTTCTTGCAGCTGTTTTAAATATTCATTTGGAATGAGCATGGCATAAAGTAATGCTTTAATCATGTTGCGAGTTCCAATTGTCCATGCAGCTACCCGATTGATGCTCGCATCAAAGAAATCAAGTCCAATGATGACACGGTCTAGTGCATCATTACGTACAATTTCTAATGCAATCTCTTTTAATTCATCATCAAGAATGACAACATGGTCACTGTCCCAGCGAACTGGTCTTGATACGTGCAGGGCAAGCTTATCGCTGAATAAAAGCATGGAAGAAATTTTATTCGATACTGTTTCAGTTGGATGATAATGTCCAGTATCCAGCAAGCACAATTTATTATTTTTCATCGCATAGTTTAGATAAAATTCGTGGGAACCGACCACGTAGGCTTCTGAACCAATACCAAATACTTTGCTCTCAACAGCATCTAAATTATAATTCTCCTCTATATCCACAGCAAAAATCTTATCTAATGAATCTTTTAATCTTTTTCTTGGTGTTAAACGGTCGCTTGGAATATCTTTGTAGCCATCTGGAATCCAGATATTTGTTAATGCTGGTGTACCAAGCTCTTTCCCAAAGTATTCACCAATTTTCCGGCTGGCAATGCAATGGTTAATCCAAAACTCACGAATTTCTTCGTTCGGATGCGATAAAGTCAGACCGTCTGCTGCTTTCGGATGAGAGAATAGTGTTGGGTTAAAATCCAAGCCCAGTCCATTTTCCTTCGCCCATTTTACCCAGTTTTCAAAATGTTTTGGTTCAAGTTGATCCCTTTCCACTATCTTGCCATTTGTTTCTGCATAAATTGCATGTAAATTCACGCGATGCTTACCAGGGATTAAGGAAAGAGCTTTTTCCAAATCGCTTCTTAATTCCTCAGGTGTTGTCGCTTTACCAGGGTAGTTACCGGTTACATCAATACCGCCGGACAATTCATTTTGGATGACCTCAAATCCGGCAATATCATCTCCTTGCCAGCAGTGAATAGAAATCGGTACATTCTTCAATTTTCCAATTACTTCCTCAACGTCTACTCCCCATTTTGCATAAGCTTGTTTGGCCAGCTCATAGTTTTCTTTAATAGACATATTACATCTTCCTTCCTATGCTTAGCGGATTACATGTACATGTGCAGGTTCATATTTTTTGACTTCAAACGAACTTTTGATCAACACCCTGGCCTCTTGAATCGTATCAATTTCTCCAAGCGCCATTAATTGGGCAGCGATATTTCCTATAGCGGTTGCTTCAACAGGGCCGGCATATACCTCTTTGCCTGTAACATCGGCAATCAGCTGATTCAGCATTTCATTTTGACAGCCGCCGCCAATAACATTAATCTTTTCAAATTTCTTTTCAAAAATTTCTTCAATTTCTGTAACAGCCTTCTGATAACTTATCGCTAAGCTGTCATACACACATTTGGCGACCTCACCAGGTGTGCTTGGAATAGGCTGCCCTGTTTCGATACAATAGTTTTGAATTTCTTGAATCATATTGTCGGGCTTCAGGAAGCGGTCATCGTTGACATTCACAATGGCCTTGAAATCCTTTGCTTCTTCCGCCAATTCTACAAGTCTAGCAAAGGAATATTCATTATTATAGTTTCGCTTGACTTCTTGAATCATCCACAGACCCATGATGTTTTTCAAGAAACGAAAACGATAATCCATCCCACCTTCATTGGTGAAATTGTAGTCAAGCGCCTTTGTCACACAAATTGGAAAGTGATTCTCTGTCCCCATCAATGACCAGGTGCCAGAACTGATATAAATGGTCTCATCCTGTTCAGGAACAGCAATAACGGCTGAGCCGGTATCATGTGTTGCCGGGAGAATAACCTGCATGTCAAAACCAAGCTCTGATACTAATTCTTCTGATAAGTTCCCTACTATCGTTTTTGGCAATTTGATTTCCTGAAACATCTCTTTATTCAAATCAAGTAAATCAATTAGCTGCTGATCCCACTTTTTCGTAAAGGCATTCACCAATTGGGTTGTCGAGGCATTGGTGTATTCGTTTACTTTTTTTCCCGTTAATAGGAAATTGAAATAATCCGGAATCATTAAGAATGATTTTGCTTTCGTTAACACCTCAGGATTTTTTTGCTTCATTGACCATAGTTGGAAAATGGTGTTAAACTTTTGAAATTGAATCCCTGTTTCGAGATAGAGTCTTTCTTTCATAATCTGCTCGAAGACCTGCTCCATCATCCCGTCCGTTCTCGGATCACGATAGGAAACAGCATCTGTCAGCAGCTTGTCATTTTCATCTAATAACACAAAGTCAACAGCCCAGGTGTCAATGCCAATACTATCCGGTTTTATCCCTAGTTGATTACATTTTTTCAGTCCCCGTTTTATTTCCCGAAAAAGCTTATCCACTTCCCAACAGAAAGACTCGCCTTTTTTCACAATTTTATTTTCAAAGCGATGAATTTCCTTTAATTTTAATTGGCCATCCTCAAGGTAACCTAAGATAAGCCGACCGCTTGAGGCACCGATATCAACGGCTATAGCGTTTTTTGTCATTCACATCACCCTTCAATTGGAAACGGTTACGATACTATCTATCATACTCGAAAACAGCCAATTTCCTATAACTTGATTCGACTATTTTATTGTCCTTATTTGCCAAGGGATAATTTTTCTCTGTCTAAATGAATCAATTTCATAAATTTGATTCATTTGTTTTTATACAAGGAAAAACTACACATAAAGGGAAACGTTTAACGTTAGTTGCTTTTCTTTTATAAATTTCCGGCGAATTGATAAAATAAATAGGACAACTATCGGAGGAGAATCAAACTATGCCAGAAAAAAACAAATTTAAAGGATTTATCGGGACCTACACAAAAGGAGAAAGCAAAGGAATTTACTCCTTCACTCTTAATACGGATGAAGGGAAAATTGAGGATGTCCGCGTTGCGGCCGAGTTAGGGAATCCCACCTATTTAGCCATCAGCCATGACAACCGAAATCTTTATTCGGTTGTCAAAGATGGAGACAATGGAGGTGTTGCAGCATTTTCCATTGGACATGGCGGCGAGTTAGTCGAAATTAATCGGCAGCTGTCACCAGGGTCATCCCCTTGCTATGTAAATGTTGATCGTCAAAAACAATATCTATTTAGCGCCAATTACCATAAAGGGCTAGTAGAATCCCATCTTATTAACCGGGGAGATGGGTCGCTCCTGCCGGCAGCCTCAACGATGAAGCATGAAGGTCGTGGTCCAGATCCAAGACAGGATAAGCCCCATTCCCATTTTGCAGGACTGACCCCGGACGAAAAATATCTTGCGGTTGTTGAACTTGGGATAGATGCCTTAATTACTTATAAGGTAAATGAGGATGCAACATTGACCAAGGTTAAGCTGCTTCCATTGAAGGCAGGCAGTGGTCCAAGACATTTAGTCTTTCACCCAAATGGCAAATTTGCGTATATCATGACCGAATTCAGTTCGGAAGTCATTTTATTGGACTATGAGGATGGACGTTTTTCTGAGAAGCAGTACATTTCTACTATTCCGGAGGATTTTAAGGAAAACAACCAAGGTAGCGCGATTCATATTTCTTCTGATGGCCGTTTCGTTTATGCCGGCAATCGGGGACATAACAGTATTGCGGTTTTCAGTGTCAATCAAGCAACAGGGGAACTTCGCTTCGTAGAAAGGGTTTCTTCAGAGGGAGACTGGCCGAGGGATTTTGAATTGGATCCAACTGAGAAATACATTGTCGGTTCGAATCAGGAAACGGGGAATCTTGTGCTTTATCAAAGGGATGAAGGATCCGGAAGGCTTACATTGATTGCGTCTGATATTAAGGTTCCTTATCCGGTTTGTGTTAAATTTATTCATGTATAAAATTAGATTGCTTTTATTAGAAAAGCGCAAGCGCCCTGGTCAGCGGCGTATGGCCTCCTTGAAAAAGCTATCGCTTTTCCTTCGTGCGATGCTGATGCTGCCGAAGCCTTCCTTGTGGAGCACTCCAACTGAGATAAAGGAAACACGAAGAGCCGGAGGCGCATTCGTGCTTGACTTATCGTAGGGCGGAGAGCGAAGGCGTCTCGCCGCTAGGGCGCTGGAGCTAGACATTTCTCAAAGTCGAGTGATATAAATTCTGGTGATATTATAAAAAAAACGACAGGAAAGGCGTTGCCATCCTGTCGTTTTTGCCTTACAATTTGCATAGTAGGCTTAATATTATGCACGCTGCCCTCGACCAAAACAAAAAATTGATCTTGAATTTTTTTGTTTCAATTACCTTAGAAACGAATGTAAAAGGGGTCGCCACCATCAAGATTCCCGGTTCTACTATTAAATAGGGTTTCTTTCCTGTTTCTCTAAACTCAGCATTCATAACTGAACAAACGTTTGTCACTTATTCTGATTTTTCCACTTTATAAATTCAATCAAGGTTTTGTATTGCTTTAATTGGTCCTTCTCTACCCCTATATCTTTTAATTCTTTTATAAAGTCGGCCCATTCCTTTTCGACATATTGGTTGGTATTATGATTAGTTTCGTTCTTTAACAATGTCATGAGATCAACATCTAAAACCTTGGCAATCCTTTTAATAATAGCTAGAGAAGGATTCTTATTCAAATTACGCTCTATATTACTCAGATAAGATTTTGATATTTTTGTCTTCTCTGCTAGTTCAGATAAGGTGTATCCCTTCTGTTTTCGAAGTTCAGCTATCTTTTTTCCAATCATTTGAGTCCCTCTTTAAATTTAGTCATTTTCCACTTTACCCCATACGCAATGAATGGGATCACACTGCCCCTGCTTCCAAGGCATTTTCAAATCGAACGGCCACAAATTTCGTTTTACTGTCTTTATCTATGGGTTGAATCATCATCTCTGCCAATTGGCCGCATTAAGGTACATTAACAAAATCCCTACTTTATGCAGAGCATCTAACCCCCCTCACATCACACTCTTGACGACTAGCGTCTAAGGTTTATTCCAACCCACAGTATGACCGAGTGCCTCTTTTGATATTGGTTAGGAGACATCACCATAAATAACACTTTAAAACACACGTTTGTTCTTTATAAGAAACGAATAGGCCAAAAAAAAATTTCCTTCTTCTATTTTTTTATTCCATTTTATAAATTACTATTTTCTTTATTAAGAACATTATATTCCTTTTTAACAAAAAATCAAGCCTTATATTAATCAATTTTACCTTCTTAAAGAATGCTTTTAAATAAATGTTCTTTTAAAGGAACGAATCCCTATTTGCCTTGGTCTCTTAAAATAATAAAAATTTTATTTGACACCACAGCATTAATGTAGTAAATTTTATAAATAATCTAAATAATGATTTTCTTATCAAGAGAGGTTGAGGGAAGGGCCCGATGACACCTCAGCAACCTTCAATGGCTTTTTCATTGAAAAGGTGCTAAGTCCTGCAAATATGAATTTGCAAGATAAGAAGAATGACAATTGGTCCGTGCTTACAAAAGTCTTCTTCTTAAAGAAGACTTTTTTATTTTAAATAAGGAAGTGTCCGTTATGTACAAAATTGATACAAAACTTGCTCAAATTGGGAACCGCCATGACACGGCAACAGGAGCCGTCAATCCACCTGTCTATTTTTCAACCGCCTATCGCCACGAAGGGATCGGACAATCCACTGGATTTGATTATTCACGAACCGGAAATCCAACACGCCAGCTGCTTGAAAAAACGATTGCTGATCTTGAGGGCGGTGACCAAGGATTCGCCTGCAGTTCAGGGATGGCCGCAATCTTTACCATTCTTTCCTTATTCCAATCAGGTGATGAATGGTTAGTAAGCGAAGATCTATATGGCGGAACCTACCGTTTATTGGAACAAGGATTCAAAAAATGGGGCTTGCATTGTCATTATATCGATACATGTCGTCCGGAAATAGTTGAAAGCAAAATTACACCGCAAACAAAAGCGATTTTCCTTGAGACACCGACAAATCCCCTCATGCAGCAGGCAGATATTGCGGCAATTGCAGATATCGCTAAACAGCATGGACTTTTATTAATAGTTGACAATACTTTCTACACCCCGCTCCTGCAGCAGCCGATCAAGCTCGGCGCCGATATCGTGATTCATAGTGCGACAAAGTACTTAGGCGGTCATAATGATGTCCTTGCCGGATTAATTGTTGCTAAGGGTAAGGAACTTTGTGAAGCTCTGGCTTTCCACCATAACGGAGCCGGTGGAGTGCTCAGTCCATTTGACTCCTGGCTTTTAATGCGCGGAATGAAGACCTTGTCACTAAGAATAGAAAGACACGAGAAAAATGCCAAGGCCATTGTGAAATTTCTTTCAAACCATGACGGCGTAACAGATGTTCTTTATCCCGGCAGAGGCGGCATGGTTTCCTTTAGAATCAAGGACGAAATATGGGTCAATCCATTTTTACAAAACTTACAGCTGATTAGTTTTGCGGAAAGCCTCGGTGGAACGGAAAGCTTTATCACCTATCCGGCAACACAGACCCATGCCGATATTCCCGAAGAAATCCGTATCCAACAAGGCGTCTGTAACCGTTTATTACGTTTTTCTGTCGGAATTGAAGACGCAGAAGATTTAATTGCCGACTTAAAGCAGGCGTTTGCCAAAATCACAGAAGGTGTAACGGTACAATGACGAAGGAAAAATTGAGCTTTGAAACGACACTGCTTTATAACCAGCCTAATTCCCCCAGCCTAGAGGAGCTGAGTTAAAATGAATTGGTGCTTTAATGAGGAGAATGATGATGAGCTTACTCGATCAATTAAAAAATGAAATCCTGATTGCGGACGGGGCGATGGGAACGCTGCTCTATTCCTATGGAACAGATTGCTGTTTTGAAGAACTAAATCTCTCGCAGCCGGAGCAAATCCAAACGATTCATCGCGCCTATATCGATGCCGGTGCCGATGTAATACAGACGAATACGTATGCGGCAAACTATTTAAAGCTGCAGCGCTATGGTTTGGAGGATTCAGTAAAAGAAATCAATAGTGCAGCAGTTCGGCATGCGAAAGCAGCGGCCCAGACAAATGCCTATGTCCTTGGGACACTGGGCGGGAACCGCGGAATCAAGCCCGATTCGGTAACAATTGAAGAAATTAAACGCAGCTTCCGTGAGCAGCTATATTGCCTCTTGCTTGAAGGGGTTGATGGCTTGCTGCTCGAAACCTTCTATGATATAGAAGAACTTGAAACGGTTTTAACAATCGCACGGAAGGAAACAACGATGCCAATTGTTGCCCAGGTTTCACTGCAGGAACCAGGGGTCCTGCAAAATCGTACCCCGGTTAATGATGCCTTAAAAAAGCTGGAGGAGCTTGGGGCTGATGTCGTTGGTCTCAATTGCCGGCTTGGCCCGCACCACATGTTATTGGCACTGGAACAAATTGAGCTGCCAAAGCAGGCGTTTCTTTCTGCCTACCCAAATGCCAGTCTGCCGGCCTACACGGACGGGAAATTCCACTATGTAGGCGATGCTGATTACTTTAGGAAGGCTGCGCAAAGCTTTAGGGAGCAAGGTGTGCGGCTCTTAGGCGGCTGCTGCGGTACCACACCGGAGCATATCAGAGCGTTTGCTGGACTGAAGGACCGCACCCCCGTTATCGAAAAAGTGGTAAAGTTACCACAAGTGCAGCTTTTTGTTGAAGAGCGTGCTCCTAAAAGGGACTACGCGCCGCTCCAGGAAATTGTCAAAAAACGTCCATCTGTCATTGTCGAATTGGACCCGCCAAAAAAGCTGGATACATCAAAATTTTTCGAGGGGGCAAAGGCGTTCAAGGAAGCCGGAATCGATGCCTTAACACTTGCAGATAATTCCCTTGCAACGGTAAGGATTTCCAATGAATCATTAGGCTATTTAGTAAAACAAGAACTAGGAATGCGGCCGCTGATTCATTTATCTTGCCGTGACCGTAACTTAATCGGTCTGCAATCCCACTTAATGGGGCTGCACACACTTGGCATGAATGACGTTCTGGCCATCACCGGCGACCCGGCGAGAGTTGGAGATTTCCCTGGAGCATCCTCCGTTTACGATGTCTCATCATTTGAACTTATCCAGATGATCAAGCAATTGAATGAGGGGCTGTCTTTTTCCGGAAAAGACCTGGGAGCAAAAACGGCGTTTAGCATTGCCGCTGCCTTTAACCCTAATGTCCGCTCGCTTGAAAAAGCAGTCCAGCGGCTCGAGAAAAAAATCAGCTTCGGTGCTGATTACTTTATCTCACAGCCTGTCTTCTCTGAGGCCAAACTGATTGAAATCTATGAAACTACGAAACACCTGGTAGCGCCCATCTATATTGGATTAATGCCGCTCTTGAGCAGTAAAAATGCGGAATTCCTTCATAACGAAGTGCCCGGCATCAAGATTGCCGATTCGATTCGTGAGCAGATGTTTGCGCTGAACGATGACCCACTACAAGCTGCTCGGGAAGGAATTAGGATTACGAAACAATTAATTGATGCCGCCCTTGATTTATTTAATGGAATTTATTTAATCACACCATTTTTACGATATGAACTGACGCTTGAATTGGCCCATTATACAAAAGAGCGGGCAAGTATTCTTAGGGGGAACAGCTATGTCGAAACGACCATTTATTAATCAATTAAAACAACGGATCCTTATTATGGACGGTGCAATGGGAACGATGATACAGCAAGCAGGTCTCTCGCCTGCCGATTTTGGCGGTGAGCAGTATGACGGCTGTAATGAACAGTTGAATATAACGGCTCCCGAAGTGATTGCGAATATCCATCGTGAATATTTAGCGGCGGGGGCTGATATTATTGAAACCAATACATTTGGGGCAACCAGCATCGTCCTAGATGAATATGAGCTTGGGTTTAAAGCCTATGAAATCAATAAAAAGGCAGCGCAAATTGCCGTAGCAGAGGCAGCAAAAGCCTCGACAAGTGACTGGCCCCGCTATGTCGCCGGTTCGATGGGACCAACAACCAAGACCCTTAGCGTCACCGGTGGAACTACATTTGATGCCCTTGCGCAAAGCTACGAAGAGCAGGCCATCGGTTTAATCGACGGCGGCGTTGACCTCCTGCTTCTTGAGACCAGTCAGGATATGTTGAATGTGAAAGCAGGCTATGTCGGGATTCAAAATGCCTTTGAAAAAACAGGCAAAACACTGCCGTTATTTATTTCCGGGACGATTGAACCAATGGGCACCACACTTGCAGGTCAACCGATTGAATCGTTTTATATTTCCATCGAGCACATGAATCCTGTTGCTGTTGGCCTTAACTGTGCAACTGGTCCAGAATTCATGCAGGACCATATTCGAACGCTTTCGGGCCTAGCCGGGACGGCAGTCAGCTGTTATCCAAATGCCGGTCTGCCTGATGAAGAAGGCCATTATCATGAAACACCGGAAACGCTAGCGAAAAAATTAGCGGATTTTGCCGCCCATGGCTGGCTAAATATTGTTGGCGGCTGCTGCGGCACTACGCCTGAACACATCCGGGCTATAGCAGAAGTGATGAAAAATTTTGCGCCCCGTGAAATCGGCAATACTAGTGTCCACATGGTTTCAGGAATTGAACCATTTATTTATGATGATCCCACTCTCCGGCCAATCTTTGTCGGTGAACGAACGAATGTCATCGGCTCCCGCAAATTTAAACGGTTAATCGCCGAAGGGAAATTTGAAGAGGCAGCAGAAATTGCCCGTGCTCAAGTAAAAGGCGGCGCCCATGTTATTGACCTCTGTCTCGCCGATCCAGACCGTGATGAACTTGTCGACATGGAGAATTTTATTAAAGAAGTGGTTAAAAAGGTAAAAGTACCACTTGTCATTGATTCAACCGACGATAAAGTGATTGAAAGGGCGTTAAAATATTCCCAAGGAAAAGCGATTATTAACTCGATTAATCTTGAGGACGGCGAAGATCGCTTTAAAGCCATTACCCCTTTGATTCACCGCTACGGGGCAGCTGTCGTTGTTGGAACGATTGATGAGGAAGGCATGGGAGTAACCGCAGAAAGGAAGCTGGAAATTGCCAGGCGTTCCTATGACCTCTTGGTAAACAAATATAAATTGAAGCCGCAGGATTTGATTTTTGACCCATTGGTATTCCCGGTCGGTACCGGAGATGAACAGTATATCGGATCTGCTAAAGCAACAGTTGACGGAATCCGCCTCATTAAAGAACAGCTGCCCGGTGTACAAACCATTCTTGGGATAAGTAATGTTTCCTTTGGGCTGCCGCCGGTTGGCCGCGAAATTCTCAATTCCGTATTTTTGTACCACTGCACACAAGCTGGGCTTGATTATGCCATCGTCAATACGGAGAAGCTGGAACGGTTTGCTTCGATTTCTGAAGAAGAGGTTACATTAGCAGATAATCTCTTATTTCATACAACGGATGAAACCCTTGCGTTATTTACAGACTTTTACCGTGGTAAAAAGAAAGAGGCAAAAACGACGGTTCTGAATCTAAACCTTGCGGAGCGGCTTGCCTATTATGTTGTCGAAGGAACAAAGGAAGGGCTGCTGCCGGATCTAGAACTGGCCTTAGCTGAGTACCCTGCCCCGCTTGATATTATCAACGGTCCTTTAATGGATGGAATGAAAGAAGTCGGTCGTCTGTTTAATGATAATCAGCTCATTGTAGCTGAGGTTCTTCAAAGCGCTGAAGTCATGAAAACGGCCGTTTCTTTCTTGGAGCCACATATGGAAAAAGGGGATGTGTCGGCATCGAAAGGCAAGGTCATTTTAGCAACCGTTAAAGGCGATGTCCATGATATTGGGAAAAACCTTGTAGAAATTATTTTGAGCAACAATGGCTATGAAGTCCATGACTTGGGGATTAAGGTTGCACCGACCGAGTTGATTCAAGCGGTTCGCGAGAAAAAGCCGGATATGGTCGGTCTCTCCGGGCTATTAGTGAAATCGGCACAGCAGATGGTCTTAACCGCACAGGATATGAAGGAAGCGGGAATTTCAGTGCCCATTCTTGTCGGCGGTGCTGCCTTGTCACGGAAATTTACCGATACGAAAATTGCCAAAGAATATGATGGTCTCGTCCTCTATGCAAAGGATGCGATGACGGGCTTATCACTTGCCAATCAGGTACAAACGCCTGGTGAACAGGAAAAGCTGTTTGCGGAGAAACAGGAAAAATTAGCTGCTGCTGAAGTGCCAAAAGATTTGCCCATCCGTTCTTCTGCCTCAGTAGCGGTAAAAGTTAAGCCTGCGGTATCAACAGAAGTTCCGGTCTTTGTCCCTAAGGATACAAAGCGTCATGTGATAAAATCGTATTCCTTGTCCCATATTGAACCGTATATTAATATGCAGATGCTGCTTGGACATCACCTCGGTGTCAAAGGAAAAATTGCAAAATTACTTGCTGAGAAAGATGAAAAGGCATGGAAGGTAAAAGAAATGGTGGACCAGCTGCTGGCAGACGCCAATGCGAATAATTGGATTACACCGCGGGCCTTGTATCAATTTTTCCCGGCACAATCAGATGGGAATAAAATTTATATTTATGATCCTGTGAATCATAGCCAGGTCATTGAAACCTTTGATTTTCCACGTCAGGAATCAGCACCTAATCTATGCTTAGCAGATTTCTTAAAATCAGTGGACAGCGGAGTGATCGATTATGTTGGCCTCTTTACGGTGACAGCCGGCAAAGGTATCCGCGAGGTGGCGGATCAGTTGAAAGCGGAAGGACGCTTCCTTGAATCCCACGCCTTGCAGGCACTGGCACTTGAGAGTGCAGAGGGGCTTGCTGAATTGATTCACCGGCAAATGCGCGACCGCTGGGGCTTCCCGGATTCGCTTGACTTTACAATGCAGGAGCGATTTGCGGCCAAATATCAAGGACAACGTTTCTCATTCGGCTACCCGGCCTGTCCCGATTTAGAGGATCAAAAGAAGCTGTTTGGCTTGATTCATCCGGAAGAAATCGGTGTTCAGTTGACCGACGGCTGCATGATGGAACCGGAAGCTTCCGTATCGGCCATTGTATTCGCCCATCCAGAGGCTAGGTATTTTAACGTGTTGCGGTAGGAAGGTCCGTGGAATCTCTTAAATGTGGTTCCGCGGACCTTTTTTTATAGTTTTTGGCTTATTAGGGCTTCAGCAGATTTTGGGCGTAGGCAATCTTAAATTTTTGGAGAGCGATCTACAAATAATTGGTTTCTTTCTACAAAAATTGAGGCGCTTTCTACAAAATATCGGTCTCTTTCTTCAAATTTCCGCTGCCTATCTACATTTTTTGGATGTTATTGGAAATTCCTTTCCCATCGCTAGTCCTTTCTACAAAAATTGAGGGGCTTTCTACAATATATCGATCGCTTTCTACAAATTTCTGCTGCCTATCTACATTTTTTGGATGTTATTGGAAATTCCTTTCCCATCGCTAGTCCTTTCTACAAAAATTGAGGGGCTTTCTACAATATATCGATCGCTTTCTACAAATTTCTGCTGCCTATCTACATATTTTGGATGTTATTGGAAAACCCCTTCCCATCGCTTGTCCTTTCTACACAAATTGAGGCGCTTTCTACAAAATATCGGTCGCTTTCTTCAAATTTCCGCTGCCTATCTACATTTTTTGGATGTTATTGGAAAACTCCTTCCCATCGCTTGTCCTTTCTACAAAAATTGAGGCGCTTTCTACAAAATATCGATCTCTTTCTTCAAATTTCCGTTGCCTATCTACAATTATTGGGCATTAATGGTAGCTTCCCTTGACTTTTTCCCTTATAACCACTATAATTACCTAGGTAACTAATTTGCAAATCGGAGTGTATTATGATTAACCACCAATTATTCCATACTCTGCACCAGCTTTCACGCCATCTTACCAACAAACTCAATGAAGCATTGAAACCAATGGGATTATACGGTTCGCAATGGGCCGTTCTTTTTGTGTTAAAAAGACAAGGCTCATTAACACAAAAAGAACTTTGTGAATACCTATTTGTTGAGGCACCGCCTATGACACGGACTATTCAGCGCCTTGTGAAGCAAGGCTATGTCAGACAAGTACCAGGCCACGACAAACGGGAAAAGTATATTCAATTAACAGATGAGGCATTAAAAGAGTATCCAAAGTGGGAGAAGGCGGTAAACACAGCCAACGAACAACTGCTTACCTCTCTCCCGAAATCCTCACAGGAACAGCTCTTCCTCCTGCAAAACAACTGGTTACAACAGCTATTGAAAGGAGAGATTGAATGAATCAATCGAAACTATGGACGAAGAATTTTATTAGCATTTCCTTAAGTAACTTTTTTGTCTTCTTTGCGTTTTACATCCTGCTCGTAACACTTCCAACCTACGCGTTAGATGGGTTACATACGAGCGCCTCCCAAGCAGGGTTAATGACGTCAGTATTTTTGTTTTCAGCTATTATTTCGCGGCCGCTTGCCGGACAATGGCTCGAGCGTGCAGGGAATAAGAAGGTGCTGCTCACTGCGGTGATTCTGTTTGCAGGCGCTTCGCTGTTTTACTTTTTCCCCAAAACAATCGCTGGCTTTCTGATCATTCGGCTTCTTCATGGGATTGGGTTTGGAATTGCCACTACGGCAATTGGCGGAATTGTAGCCGATATTATTCCCGCATCACGCAGAGGAGAAGGGATGGGCTATTTTGTTTTATCGACGAATATGGCCATGGTATTAGGACCCTTTATTGGATTAATGATTATGCAGCAGTGGGGGCCGCAGATGCTGTTCAGCCTCGCTGGAATGGTTGCCCTCGGTTCATTAGCTGCCGCTCTTTGTGTCAAACTCAAAAAACCGAAACCTTCTAACCAAATTGAGGTGCTTTCCTCATTTTCATTTCGGGGGCTATTCGAAGCGTCCGCCGTTCCCATTTCGATTGTTGGCGGCTTCCTGTCCATCGTCTATTCGGCGATTCTGTCCTTTGTATCAATTTATGCAAATGAAATTCATGTAGCAAGTGTCGCAAGCTTTTTCTTTGTGGTCTATGCCATTGTACTTTTAATATCGAGACCCTTTACCGGAAAATGGCTCGATGCTTACGGCCCAAACGTAATTACCTATCCATGCCTTTTACTGTTCGCTGTCGGAATGTTTATCCTAAGTAAAAGCAGCAATGCGTTCACCTTCCTGCTATCTGCAGGAATTATTGGACTAGGCTGGGGAACGCTTTTCCCAACGTTCCAAACGATTGCGATCCAGGATGCCGAGCCTCGAAAAAGAGGACTGGCAACAGCAACCTTCTTATCCATTTATGATACTGGTATGGCGCTGGGATCATTTTTGGTCGGCTTAATTGCAGCAAAAATGGATTATAGTTCATTGTATTTCTTATGTTCTTTCTATGTTTTAATCGGAGTAGTTCTTTATTACTTCTTTCATACGCGGAAAAAGAAAGCTTCCGTTAAATTGAAAAGCGAACAGCAATCAAGAGTACAAGAAATTTAAATTTTCTTTTACACACTCCTTCAAATGATTTACAATAATAGAAATGAAATTTGAAGGAGTGTTTGAGATGGCTAAATCAAACGCCAAAAAGTCCCGTGAAAAACTTGTCCGTGAAGGAACAATGAATCCGGAACTAAAACGCAGTCCATTTATTTATACCGATATGCGAACGAGAATGACAAAGACAAAAAAAGACCATTTATACCGGCACAAACATAAGAACCACCAATTCCGCGACGGAAATGATGGTTCTTTTTTGTTCGCCTCTACCATTTTCCTTGTTTCAATCATTAAATAATCGTATTACAGTCGGCTTTTTAAGATGCTATAATAGAATGAGCAATAGGGCTTTCATGGGTGGTGGCTCATTCCCTGTAAAGGGGGTGATGCCTTATAACAGTATTCGAGAGTTTGATTTTGACGATCTCCTTTGCAACGTTAATCGTAGCTATACTGTCGCAACAAAAAAAATAACCACCCCATGACTGCCTAGCTAGCATTTTGGGTTGGTTATTTTTCGTAATAACTCAAAACTGAGCTGCCCCCTTGAAGGGCTATTGCTTTGACCGAAGGTGTTCCAGCACCTTTGGTCTTTTTTAATTTATTCCTTATCTATTTATAGTATACCCTCTTTTTCTGAAAAAGAAAACACAAAATAATGAACGCTTTGTTTTCGGCATCAAGACTACTTTTCACCGTACGGTCCATTTTTAAGTCTATACTAATCATAGATTTTATCCGTTTATAACTTCCCTTTTTCCCTGCCCTGTGTCACAATGGATTCAAGCAAATATGCCTTTTCAAAGCCGTCTCGGGTGGCTTCACCAAGGGATCCATAGCCTACTGCATCTCCTAATACAAACACATTTTCCATCTTATCCCTTAATGGTTCCTCCAATGGGTTATAGGCTTCGATCCCCATCGCAACAATCACATACTCTGACTCAATTTCTGAATATCTTCCAGATACCAAGTCCTGTACAATAGTACTGTTCGAAAGAATTCCTTCCAATCTATGGTCAGTCACAATGTTCACATTTATATTTTTCAGCTTATCAAGAAGTCTTTGTCTTGTATCAGGCCCAATTCTTTTGCTAGCTTTTGTTGGAATTTCTACAAATGTGACAGCATTGCCAGATTCCGCCAGGCGCCGGACAGTTCCATGACAGGTCATACCGCTCCCTACCACTGTTACTTTATTCTTAGTGAAAACTTTTCCCTGTAAGACTACGTCTTCATAAGTATAAACATGCTCTAAATCATTGCCCTCTACCTGTGGGAGCCTCGGCCTGCCGCCTGTTGCCAATAAGACAGCATAAGGATTGTAAGCTGTGATATCTTCAACAGTAGCCTCTGTATTTAAGCGGATATCAATATTTAAACGTTTCATTTCATTGCTAAGATAACTAATGTGCCATGTCATTTTCTTGCGATAAATGGGGTCAGATACAAGGTGTAATTGACCGCCAAGCTTATTTTCTTTTTCAAACAGAGTGACATTATACCCTTTTAGTGACAGTGTTCGTGCCGCTTCCATTCCGCCCGGTCCGCCGCCAACGATCACAACATGGCGGTTTTCATTAGAAGGAAGGCGCTGCAGTTCCTTAAACTCCAGTTCTCGGCCTGTTCTGGCATTAATGGAACAGCGAACATGTAAGTTTCCTGTTACTGAATGCAGACAATGAAGACAGTTGATGCATTTTCTAATTTCAGCTTCGCGTCCTTCCTTTGTTTTTTTTACCCACTCAGGATCAGCAATTAATCCCCTCCCGATGGCGACAAAGTCCGCTTTTCCATCAGCTAAAATATTTTCTACAAATTGCGGTTCACGAATGGACCCGACTGTGATAACCGGAATATTGACTTCTTTTTTTATCTCCTCTGCCAAATAGACTCTCCAGCCTTGTTCAAATAACGGAGATTCAATCATTTTGTCCATAGAGTCATATGTTCCGCAGCTAATGTGCAGTCCATCTACTCCTAGTTTCTCTAAGTAACGACAAATGTCCTTGCCTGACTCTAAATCGATTCCGCCATCAATAAATTCATCCACACTGAGACGAACGGTAATAGGGTAATCCTCACCGCATTTTTCTCTAATGCCAACAATGATTTCCTTGAGAAATCTCATTCGATTCTCGAAGCTTCCGCCGTACTCATCTGTACGTACATTGGCCTCAGGGCTTAAGAACTGGTTTATTAAATAACCGTGGGCACCGTGAACTTCGACACCATCAATCCCTGCCTGTTTACACCTTACAGCAGCCTGAACAAATTTATTTACCAGTTCTTTTATTTCTTTTGTTGTTAATTCCCGAGGTTCTTCCCCAACTGCAGCACAAGCAACATTACTGGGAGCAACAATTTGTTTACCATTTATTAATGAAGAGTTTGATTGTCTGCCTGCGTGATGGATTTGAACAAAAGCCTTCGCTCCATATTTATGTATCGCATTGGCTAAACGATGGATCCCTGGAATGAAGCGATCTTCGTCCAGCCTTAATTGCCTGACAAATCCTTTTCCGTATTCATACTCAATACAAGTAAATTCAACGATTATTAACCCGGTTCCTCCCTTAGCTCTTTCTTCATAGTAGGCAATAAGATGATCCGTGACTTCCCCCTCACCTCCAGCTAGATTCGTCCCCATTGGGGGCATCACAATTCTGTTTTTCAGTGTTAGATTGCCTATTTTGCCTTGTTTAAATGTGTTTTTGTAATGCATATTAAAAGCCTCTTTTCTCGACCTGTGAAAAAAATCACATGAACTAGTAAAGATTTTTTACCCAATATAAATTATAAATGAAGTTGACAGAAATTTTCACAACTACATTTGATAATAATGTGACAATCGTATTTCAACCATTACATAAATCTCCATAACAATATGCAATAATTCGTCTCACCAAGTGGGATCACAGCTCCCTGCCTTTTTCCTTTTTTTAGCTAATGATGAAAAATGGGACTATCGTTTTTTTCGTTTGGATGGTTACCGACATATGATAAAGTACCGATGATTCAAAATAGAAGGAGGCGTTGATGTTGGGTGAGGAAAAAAAAGGGAAATCAAACAAATCATTGTGGCAGCCGCTTTTGGCAGCACCTGCGTTATTTTTTCTTGCCCCTGTTAGTATCGGACTATATCTCACTCATCCCCTACCGGCAAAAACCAGGAAAAACCCGAAGGATTACGGCCTTGCATTCGAGGAGATTGAATTTTTCAGTCGGAAAGATCAGGTAAAGCTGTCTGGGTGGTGGATCCCCTCTGCTTCCAAGCATAGTAAGAAAACCGTTATTACAGCACATGGTTATATGAATGAACGGGCCATGGAAGGGATTGAGGGCCTGCAGCTTGCCAAAGTTCTTTCGAGACAAGGGTACAATTTGCTGATGTTTGATTTCCGCAATGCGGGAAAATCAAAAGGAAGAACCGTGGGGCTGGGGTACTATGAAAAACACGATTTATATTCAGCGATTGAATATGCTATAGAGAAAAAAAATCAGAAAAAGATTGCTCTTCTTGGCTGGAGTATGGGTGCTGCTACTGCCCTTATTGCCGGATGTGAACATCCTGCGGTGTCAGTCATTATTGCCGATAGTCCCTTTAGTGATTTAGAACCTTTTTTAAAAGAAAACCTTTCTTATTGGACCAAATTACCAAAACGACCTTTTACACCGATAATTTATCATTCTATGCGCAAGCTCCTCAACATTGACCCTAAAGAAGTTTCACCTATTAACAAGGTAGCCAGTACGAAAGGAAGAGCCATATTATTGATACACAGCAAAACAGATGAAGCAATTCCTTTTACCGAAAGCGAAAGACTATATCAATCCATACCATTTAATAACCATAAAGAATTGTGGCTGACGGAAAAAGCAAAACATATTCATTCGTATTTTTTATATAGGAGAGACTATGAGCTCCGTATTCTACGGTTTCTTAATAAGCACCTAAGGTTTGGATGAACTCATCGTCATTAAATGAAAAGCTGCCTTCTTCCCAGACCCGAATACAGCCTATCTTCTATCTAATGATCAGGCTGTGTTAATGCGCCATTTTTTTGATTTTTACACACTGTTGATTGGAGTGGAGGGCGCTTGACTCCTGCGGGATGTAGAGGAAAAGTCGAGACCCCACAGGCGGAACGCCGAGGAGGCACGACTTCCTCCCCGCGGAAAGCAAGCGCCCGGAACGGAAATCAACAGACAAATTGAATGCAGTCAATATGTAAAAACAACTTTTTAGACCAATGGGGTAGTCTGCCAAAAAACACTAACATTTTAGAATATGCCGCCTAGGGAATTCCATAGATAAGTATTATTCATGTGAATGAATGGCAATTGCGCGCCAAGTTGAATTTCTAGGTTTCTTTTTATTGACTAAAGTGCAGGTATGAATAATACAGGTTTCTATTTTATTGTAAGAACTCAATGCTTCATCAATATAACTTTTCCTTTGGTTTTATCGTGTATGGAGACGAGGAAATTCAAGTATATCTCACTTCGTTTTCTGAAAATTATGAAACGAGCACTTCGTTTTACTTTTAGCATTTCTTGGATGATAATAATAGTGTTGAAAATTTAATTTGGAGGTTTTAATATGTTTGATGTTGTAGTTATCGGCGCTGGTCCTGCCGGTGCAAGTGCTGCCCTATTGACGGCCAAAGCCGGCAAGAAAACACTTGTAGTTGACAATGACAAAGGTGTAACAAAAAGAGCGTGGATCGAAAATCATTATGGTGTGAAAGAAATAACTGGTCCAAATCTTGTAGAAACTGGCAAAGAACAAGCGCGCAAATTCGGTGCAGAAATTGTCCAGGGTACAGTAACCGATATTGTGAAAACTGAAAGCGGTTTTAGAGTAGAAACTGATGAGAAGCAATATAAAGCAAAACACGTCATTGTTGCGACAGGAATGCTCGCCAACCTTGCGGAAAAAGCCGGCCTACATACAAAACCAGGAACTGAGCCAAGAGTAAAGACGATTCTTGATGTTGATGCCGCTGGAAAAACGAATATAGATGGTATTTGGGCAGCCGGTACCATTGCAGGCGTTAGCATGCACACCATTATTACTGCCGGCGACGGGGCAAAGGTTGCTATTAACGTCATTAGTGAAATGAATGGTGAACGCTACGTTGACCACGATATCTTAAAATCCTAGACAA
The DNA here is from genome assembly GCF_016464375.1 of Bacillus renqingensis. Classification (GTDB taxonomy): domain Bacteria; phylum Bacillota; class Bacilli; order Bacillales; family Cytobacillaceae; genus Neobacillus; species Neobacillus renqingensis. The sequence continues at coordinate 129,541 of NZ_JADDIU010000004.1, read as the reverse complement.
TGAAAGGCACTGGAACCGGTTATTGTTCCAGTGCTTGTTTTTTATACCTCGAGATCTTTTCCTTCTTCTACGATATGGAACAATAGGTGGGCGAGGTGATGAATCGGACCATATTCTTCTTCCTCTTCTTCACTCATTTCCTCATTAAATTCAAGGTCATTTAAATATAATGCCATGAATTCGTAAAAGTCACTCAATTGAAATGCATAGCAGGCAGATGGATCTTCACTGTCCTCTTCGTATTGCAGCACCATATAGGAAATTGCACCATCTTTATCAGCACCATCGAAAAACACGAAAAAACCGATATTCGTATCAAGTTCAAATAAATGTCTTGTCCCGCCCTCGGTTGCTTTATCAAAATCCTCTTGATTCAATTTTTGAATCTGCATCGTATCGACATCGTCTTCTCGATGAAAACTAACCACAAATGATTTCATAAAAATCCTCCTCATTCAAGTCCAATTTTAAAAAGCCATCATTTCAGTTTACCCAATTCTCAATAAATCATTTCTGGTTTTCTTTCGTCTCTTCTTGATAATGTTCATTTAGATAAGGATTTTCGGTGGTCGCAAAATGAACTGATTGCAAACTCACTTCTGAATCCAAGCCGTAAAAACCCTTTTTAGACTTTTCCACCATTTCACCGCTTTGAAATTGCGGTTCTTTTTCATGATTACTCATTCCCATCACCTCATCCTTACTATTCCCCAAAACAAAAGCAAAAAAAACAGCCTAACAAAAGGCTGCAATCTAGAAATATCTCTTTTTCCAAAAAATAAACGCTGTTAAACCAGCCAAGATCGCTGAAATGGTGAGTGGGATGACAAAGGAATGGATACTATGGGAGAATGGAATGTCGACGTTCATCCCGTAAAAGCTCGCCACCATTGTTGGGAATGATAGAATAATAGTAATCGAAGTTAGAAACTTCATTACAATGTTCAAGTTATTCGAAATAATCGAGGCAAAAGCATTCATCATCCCCGTTAAAATCGTGTGATACGTTTCGGCCATCTCAATCGCCTGGGTTTTTTCAATTATAACGTCTTCTAATAGGTCCTTATCCTCTTCATACATTTTTAAATAATGAAAGCGCAAAATCTTATCAAGGACCACTTTATTGGCTTTTAAAGAGGTCGTGAAATAAACCAAACTCTTCTCTAACGCCAGAAAAGCATACAGTTCTTTATTTTTCAATGATTGATGGACTACCTTTTCAATTTCGTTTGTTTTCTTATTAATATGCTTTAAATAACGCAAGTAATAGGATGATATAACAAATAAAAGCTGCAATGCAAAACGGGTCTTTTTAAAGGTAAAGAATTCTTTTACGCGGTTTTTGCGAAACTCCTCGATGATTGGGGAATCCTTTAGCGAAACGGTAATGATATTTTCATCGGTAAGAATAATACCAATTGGGATGGTTTCATAAACATCGAGACCGGATTCATCGGGAACGATATAAGGGAAGTCAACAATGATATAGACCTTTCCATCATCTCGTTCAATCCTTGGTCGTTCTTCATCATCCAGAGCGTCTTTAATAATATCAACGTCAACCTGGGCATCATTTGATACTTTGTGAATCTCCTCTGCTGTCGGAGCATACATATTCACCCAACAACCTTTTGAAATAACAGCAACCCTTTCTAACACCCTAGTTTCAGTGCTTTTAAAAATTTCCAACATGTCAAAAACCTCCTCACGACTACTTTCTGAGGAAGCCAACAATCCTTTGAAAGCTGATATTCTTGATATTGACTTCCCCCTGACTACTGCTAGGGTCCGGATCTATGGAATAACTCAAAAATATCAACTCCTTTGCATGTTCATTCATTTTTTACCAGCAGCTGAAGATTTACGCTGATAGAAATTTCCTCCTACCTATCATAAACCCAAATTACCGAAAAGAAAAGGGACAGACATCCGTAAACTGCCATATTGTTTATGCTAATTCTTACCTTTTGGAAAATAGGGATTTAAATGAATCAACACTTCATGAATATTATCATAGTGATTCATCAGTTTTTCTTTTATGGCTTTGGCAAGATCATGACCTTCCTTTATCGTTTTCTCATGGTCAATCGCAATCCTCAAATCCACCAATACATAATGGCCGTGCTCTCTCGCCCTAATTCGATCAATCCGCTTGACCTCGGGAAATTGATTGATAATAGCAACATATTCCTGAATCGTCTCGGTGTTAATGTTCCGCTCCAATAAAATATCAAACGCTTCGGTTAACATATCCTTAGCGATCCTAAAGATTAAATACGCAACAAAAATACTTGCCAGTTTGTCGCCGTAAAGGAAAAAAAAGAGATCAAATTGCTCGCCGATGATAGATAACAGAACCCCAACTGCCGCAGCAATGGAAGCTACAATATCGGCCTTATGGTCAAAAGCAATCGCCTCAATCGCTTTGCTGCTATACTGCTGTGCTACAAGCAAGGAACTGCGGTATAAAATAATCTTAGCTACAAATGAGAAAACAGCAACCCACATCGCTAGGATGCTCGGTGATTCTACTTCATGAAAGAAACCAGCAATCCCTTCATAAACAACATAAATAGAAACAAGTAAGAGCAGAATCCCGACGATTTCTGAGACCAGCACCTCTGCCTTTCCATGTCCATAAGGATGTTCTTTGTCCGCGGGTTTGTTGGCAATTTTAATGACCAACAAAACAATAACAGATGCAAACACATCTGCGGCCGAATGGATCCCGTCTGCAAAAACCGCATCACTATTTCCATACCAGCCAATGATAATTTTCCCTAATGTGAGAATCAAGTTACTTATAACGCTAATCCAGGCAATTTTTTTTGCCAAGGCTTCTCTCATGACCATTGTAAACCACCCTTACGATTCCTATCGAATAATTGAAACTATACCGTAAATAACAGCACGAAACAACTCCTTTTGAAGGGGACACATAAACCGCCCCCATTTTGTTTTTTCCAGAGTAATACTTGCACTAATAGAAAAAAATACAGTTGTACCTACATGAAAAAGGAGTGTTTAGAATGGAAAAAAAATATCCTAAAAAGGGCACGGAAGTTGCAGGAAGTTTCTTTCATCCAAGTTATTATCAAAATACTGACCCCTTATCATCTGGATTTGCCACCACACATGAGCAGGTGAGTGACGTTTATGCCGAGGGTGAAATTGGCGCCGTTATTGATGATGTCGACGGAAAGGACATCCCACTAACTGAGGAATAAAATAAGAGAAAACAGCTTTTCACTTGAAAGCTGTTTTCTTTTTATTAGCAGTTATTTTTCATCATGCTCGACATAAGGATCATGCTCAAACGCCGGCAGATCCCCAAAACTGGTCATAATTCCTTCCTCATCAAGTGCCTCTTCATACTGTTCATGCTGTGGATTGGGATAGATCGTAATATTTTTTCCATACATATCATTGCCGACAAAGTTTTCATAATCTTCTACATAACCGATATTCTCATCCGCTTCGATATAAATATCTTGATAATCATCCTGTGAAAAAGCTACATCAGATGGGGTCTCCGATGTTCCCCACCCGGCAACCGTCTGCCACGAATCTTCTGCATCAAAAGCAACATCTTCATTCTTATCATCCATATCAAATTTTCCCCAAGCAGGATTTAGAACATCCTCTTCAATCGGACGCTCATGGGAGGTCACTTGGTCTGGACTATGCTCGATACAATAGGTCGTATTGGGTAACGCCTGTAATCGCTCCAGCGGGATTTCCTTGCCACATACCTCACATTTTCCATATGTTCCATTTTCCATCGCTTCCAGTGCCTTATCAATATTGCCAAGCTGCAATTTATAGTGCTCCAATAAAGCATTGTCTTTCTCCCGTTCATATAGGTCCGTACCTTCATCGGCAGGGTGGTTGTCGTAACTGGACAATTCACCCATAGATTCGTGGGAATGTGCCCTTTCAAAATCAAAGTGATCATTTTGATCCAGATGCTCCTCTACTTCAGCCTTCTCTGCTAGTAGCTGCAAACGTAAATTAGCAAGCTTTTCTGTCGATAACATATTATCTACCCCTTTCAAGAAAAGCGCATTTTTTAAAAATCTATATCCCCATTTTGTTTCCAAATTAAAATAACTCGTCTATATTTTCATTTTTTTTGCAGTCAATTATGTACGAAAAATGTAATTCCATAAAAATCAAGAATCCGGATCGTATAAGAAACGACCGGTAGTATATCTTAAGAGAGTAACTAGCTTAAGAAATGGGGAGATCTAAATGGTAAATGAAAATTTTAATAAATTTAGACAAGTGCAGCGGAAACATCAGGCAGAGTATCTAGGAACGGATCGAGAACAAAAACCGGGCCTAAATGATCGGGAATATAACAATCAGGAAATAACCGACAAATCGCCTGGGGCGACGGGTGTTAAAAAGGAGTAGTAGAATGAGTAAATCTAAGTCCGGGGCACAGGAGAATCGTATGAAATGGTGGCAGCTGTCCTTATTCGGGGTTGGCTGTACGATTGGAACAGGTTTTTTCCTCGGTTCAAGCTTGGCCATAAAGATGACGGGGCCTTCCCTGTTAATCGCCTATGTAATTGCTGCAGTTGGTACATATATGGTATTCGATGCGCTTTCGAAAATGACTGCTCAGGAGCCGTTGGAAGGCGGATTCAGGTCCTACGCCAAAAAAGCTTATAGTCGCTGGGCAGGATTCAGCAGCGGCTGGGTGTATTGGATATCTGAGGTGCTGATTATGGGGAGCCAAATGACAGCCCTGTCCATTTTTTCGCGATTTTGGTTCCCAAAAGTGCCGCTGTGGCTATTTGCCGCTGGGTATGCAGTCTTAGGGTTAGTCGTTATCTTAATTGGTGTAGGTTTATTAAATAAGCTGGAAAATATTTTGGCCGTGATAAAAATCTCAGCCATCCTTATGTTTGTTATCATTGCTGCATTGGCAATATTTGGAGTTATTGATGGCAATCGCCCAATTGAATATCCTAATAGTAAAAAGGAGATTCTCCCCGGCGGCATCATGGGTCTATGGTCAGCCGTTATTTTCGCCTATTACGCCTTTGGCGGGATTGAAATATTAGGATTAATGGCCACTAAATTGAAGGACCCCCATGAAGCACCTAAAGCAGGGCGGGTCATGCTGTTTTCCCTGATGATTATTTACGCTCTCTCCATTGGGCTTGCCGTCACGATGGTATCCTGGCACAAATTTAACGATAAGGAAAGCCCATTTGTGATTGCCTTGGATGCTTATAATCTTTCATTTGTTCCGCATATTTTTAACGGTGCCTTGATCATTGCCGGATTTTCTACCATGGTTGCTTCCCTCTATGGTGTGACAAGCGTGTTGGTTACCTTGGCAAAAGAAGGCGATGCACCGGTTAGTTTTTCTAATAAAGGGAAATTAAAAGTTCCGCTGCCGACACTGATTTTGACGATGCTTGGCATTTCGGCTTCCGTTGTTTCCGCGTTGTTGATGCCGAATCGAATCTACGAATACATTACCACTTCAGCCGGGTTGATGCTGCTTTATAACTGGATGTTTATTCTAGCTTCTTCATGGAAATTGTTGAAGCTAACGTCCATCGATAAAATAAAATACCTCATGGCGGCCGCTTTTATCTTAATTGCTGTCAGCGGCACCCTTTTTCACGAGACAAGCAGACCGGGGTTCTTTATCAGCATAGCGTTTGTTGCTATTATCGGGGGGATTACCCTTATCATGAATGCTAAATGGAAAAAGAAAAAGAAGAAGAAACGAGTTCTTTATCCATGGCCAACCGCTTAATTTATGAATTTGGACATTGAAACCAGCTAGCGCTTATTTGCGCTAGCTCCTTTTTAACCGAATAAATTTTGAAAGGCTTGGATGCCGAAATAAATTCCGAAGCCAGTGAGGGAAAGACCAGATAAAAGTGAGATAATAACTAATAAGTAGGAGGTTAAATATTTACGAAAGCTGCTTGCCACGCCAGCCATTGTGATATCCCATAATAATAACCCGATAAAAATTGCGCTGCTGTAAAGTACTAATTGACCGGTATCATAGGTCGCCGCAGTTTTAGCGAGAACAGAGCCATAAATCCCGAGCCAAAACAATATCGTTAACGGATTGGAAATGGACATGAGAAAACCGGTAAAGAAGGACTTTGCCAGCGGTTCCTTTGACCTCGCGTACTCCAGGTGAATTTTTCCGGCATTCATCATCGTTTCCACTCCGGTGTAGATGAGAACAAAAAAGCCAAACAACCAAAGGAAGGTTTGCATAAATTCCGTTTCGAGAAACCTGACGACTCCTATGTATACAATCAGCATATAAATCCCATCAGCAATGACTGCCCCCACCCCAACAAGCCATGAATGCATAAACCCGTTTCTAATACCGCGATCAATTTGGGCTGCATTAACGGGGCCAATCGGGGCAGCCAGCGATAATCCTAACAAAATATAACTCAAAAACACATTCATTCTCTTCCCCTCCAACTGTAGAAAAAGCCTGTCTACTCATTCATATTCAGCTCTAGAGGGTTGTACTACAAAAAAATATATGTCAGTGTTCTATGGGACAGTTCTCTCGACGATGAAGACGGGTTTGGCCCATAGGAGTGTTCTATGGGACAGTTCTCTCGATGATGAAGGCGGGTTTGGCCCATAGAGGCGTTCTATGGGACAGTTCCCCCGACGATGAAGACGGGTTTGGCCCATAGAGGCGTTCTATGGGACAGTTCCCCCGACGATGAAGACGGGTTTGGCCCATAGAGGCGTTCTATGGGACAGTTCTCTCGATGATGAAGGCGGGTTTGGCCCAGAGAGGCGTTCTATGGGACAGGTCCCCCGACGATGAAGACGGGTTTGGCCCATAGAGGCGTTCTATGGGACAGTTCTCTCGGCGATGAAGGCGGGTTTGGCCCATAGGAGTGTTCTATGGGACATTACCCTTGACAGCGATAACGGTTTTGTCCCATAGAAGTAGACACTGGGACAAAGAACTAGTCTTGGTATCGTCAGGCAGTTTTTATTTTCTTGAAAACAATATACTTTTGACCTAGATAATTACTTACGGTATAAAAAACACTGCCTAACAAGATCGAACCATTTTGCGCAAAGCTTGAATTTAAAGCAATCAAATGGCCCATCATCAGTACTATTTTTTCACTGCAAAAATAAGAACTAAAATAGCAAATGAAAATAATCGCATAAAACCGCGGCAGCCCTTTATGATAGGAAACGCTGCTTTGGAACGTAAAGGTTCTGTTTAAAATAAAACTGATGCAAGCGCCGACAGTATTTCCTATAAATGTCGAGACCCAGTACGAAATCCCCAGCCCATTTAGAAGAAAAAACATAATCAGCAAACCAACGAAGGTATTGACAACACCCACAAGGATAAACCGGAAAAAATCATGATTTGCCCGTTTCAGAAACTTTTCTATAATCAAGGTGAACAAGGTCATCCTCCCCTGTTTGCTGCAGCATATGGTGCTTTGGAATCGGCAGATTAAACGTGTCGATATCAATAATAAACTTTGGACGCTGTTTAGCTTCCTGATAAATTTTTCCCACATACTCACCAATCAAGCCAATGGCAATTAACTGCAGGCCGCCGATCAGCCATATTGAGGTGATTAGCGATGTCCAGCCAGTCTGGGTAGTACCTAAAAATTTAAGCGTTAAAAAGTAACTGCCAAAGACAAGGCTCATCAGAAATGAAACAATCCCAACAACAAGAACAAAGCGAATCGGCGAAACGGAAAAAGAGGTAATTCCATCAAAGGCAAAGGCGAGCATCTTTTTCAATGGGTATTTCGTTTCACCTGCTTTTCTTTCCAACCGATCGTAATAGACCACATCTGAGCGGAAGCCAAGGAGCGGGACAATTCCTCTTAGAAAGAGATTGACCTCCTTAAACCGCCCCAGCTCCTTTATCGCCCGCCTGCTCATCAACCGAAAGTCCGCATGATTATAGACAAGATCAACTCCCAAGCTTTTCATCATCTTATAAAAACCTTGCGCTGTGCTTCGCTTAAAAAAGGTATCCGTATCCCGGCTTTTACGTACCCCATAGACGATTTCACAGCCCTGATGGAATTTCAACAAAAACTGACGAATCACTTGAATATCATCTTGCAGGTCGGCATCGATGGAGACAACGCAGTCTGAAAGGTCTTTCGCGGCCTCGAGACCGGCAAGTAGTGCGTTTTGATGCCCGACATTACGGGCCAATTTAAGCCCCTTTACATACTGGTTTCTTAATCCTTCTTTATAAATGATTTCCCATGTCCGATCCTTACTCCCATCATCGACAAACAGAATCTTACTTCGATCCGAAACGAGCGAATCAGCAATCAGCTCATCCAACAGCCGATCAAGGCAGCAAATCGTCTCCGGCAAAATTTCTTCTTCGTTATAGCATGGTACTACAATGGTAAGGACTGTTTCCCTCATCTGCAAAATACCCCCGATGTTACAGTGTCTTATATAAGTAAATTTTCCATGCCGCTAATTTTGATACGAATATTTTTTCAATCACTAACTGATTTTCTTCGGCATTATCAATCGGCAAGGCCGAAAATATATAGCGGCCGCCCATTTCTTTAAAAACAGCTGTATTTAACTGTAAATCCTTTAAGTGTCGTTTGGAGTCTTTCTTGATCATGTACCGCTTCCCAAGCTGGGCAGTAAAAATATAACAGCGCCCGCCCCATGTATCGAAATACTTGCGAATCATCTTATTTTTCGCCAATTCTTTTTCGATAATCTTTCTAAACTGATGTTTATAGCTTAAAGGATAAAAATTATTGTACGTATCAAGTGTGAAAAAACCATTGTACTGGGCAACGGCAGGATGAATGCCGATGCTGGCAACACGATACTCCTCCTGTGGCAAGGCAATATGCTCCTTTATTTCTTGAAATAATTCTTCTGCATAAAATTGCTTGACAGTTGGTTTCTTTTGATAAATAATCTCATCGTTAAAAAAACATAACAGTATTATTTGCATGACTGCCAGTCCCTTTGCCGTCTTCGCCCAGTTGAATCCTTGAAGGTAGATTATTTTTAATGCAAGGGCAAAGCTGGCGTAAATCACCATTGGCCTTAAGAAATGGTAGCGGGCAAAATTAAACGTGTCCATAAAATGAAATCGCTTTGTTAATGGGAGCCAGCCCTCATAAAACCAAAAGGCATACCATAGTGATAATAAAAAGTTCAAAGCAAATAAAAAGACAAAGACTTTTTCCTGCTTCCACAGTTTTTTTGAATAGACAAAATAAATGGCAATAAGAGTAGCAGGTAAAATGAAGAACGTATGCACTGTCATTACATGGGTATGACCAAATATGTAGTTTTTAAGAGTCAGACGCGCCACACGCCAAAAGGGTAATTGGGCATGAAAATATTCGTCCCGGCTGTTTGGCTCGCCCTTAAATAGAAACGAATACACCAACCGATACTCAACGAGCATATAAACCAATGACATATAAAGAATCGAAAATAGGAACCGAAAATTCCAGCCTTTTCCTCTAAAAACATCGACCAGCCAAAAGATTCCCATGGCGCTTAAGAAGAAGAAAAAACCTAATACAATACTGGAATAGAACGGCAATAACGTCAGCACTAAAAAATCCTTTAGGGATCCCTCACCATTTCGGATATTAAGGAACGCCCAAAGAGCGAGCGGCATCCCTAAAGTGCTCAGCATTCCTGATGGCCAAAACGGTGTCAATGCAAAGGCAAGTGCTGCTGCGGTATTCAGCACGATCCACCTTTCGCCGGGCAATAAATGTTTTTTTAATAACAAGTACATGCCGAGGAAGGCGATCACTCTTGTCAATGCCTGGCTGAAACCATAGGCAATCATTGTGGGAAATACGGCATATAACCAAACGATTACGCTGTACTCAGTTCCAAACGCATTCCGAGACAAAAGCCCATTAATGATTTGGGGAATGACGCCATTCAAACCGCCAAATAACTCGCCGCTTCTTGCCAGCACCTTATACCAGGCAAGGTTGGAATCCAAATTATCATGGACACGGATATGGGCATTTTCCTGTAAGATAAACAGCGGCGAAAGATAGAGCGCGAGAACAATCAAAGCAAAGATGATATATCTTCGCTCTTTCCTTGTTTCCATCATGACTTTTTTCCACCTCAAGAGTCTTGTATCGTTGGGTTGTTTTACCTTTAAGCTGTGCAATGTGGAAAAAATTATACTGAGGAATCTGCTGAAGGGAAAACGTAAAGAGGAAAAGGGGCTGTCCAAAAAGTCAATTTTTTGACTTTTGGACGCCCCTTTCTCTGTTCAAAATGTTGATATAACAGCATTCTTAATTTTTTAATTTTATCGGATTTGCCCTTTTTGGACAGCCGCTTGCGTCTTAAAACTTGTCCATTAAAATGAACAGGAAATTATTTTGCCAAACCTTCTTTTGTCATGGTTTCTTCTATTGCCTTTAAGGCCTCATCGGCATCGTTGCCTTCCGCGGTAACCTTAATATCGGCCCCCATTGGAATACCAAGTGACATCACACCCATGATGGATTTTAAATTAACCGATTTACCTTTATACTCTATACTAATATCGGAATTAAATTTTCCGGCTGTTTGTACCAACAATGTTGCTGGTCTTGCATGAATACCTGTTTCATCAATAATTTTAAATTGTTTTTCTGCCATAATGTCAATCTCCTTTAATTAATATATATATAGCAAATCCTCCAAAGGGAGGTACTTACTTTCTCCTTATTTCAAACGTTTTTCCAGTTCGGCCTTCTTCTCTTCAAAACCAGGCTTGCCTAAAAGGGCAAACATATTGACTTTATAAGCCTCCACCCCAGGCTGGTCAAACGGATTAACCCCGAGTAAATAACCGCTCATCGCACATGCCTTTTCAAAGAAATAAACAAGGTAGCCGAATGTATATTCATCCATCGCTGGAATCGTGACGATTAGGTTAGGTACGCCACCATCCGTATGAGCGAGCATCGTCCCTTCAAATGCTTTATTATTGACAAAGTCGACGGTCTTTCCGGCTAAATAATTTAATCCGTCTAAATCGTTTTCCATTGCCTCAATGGTTAACTCATGACGCGGATGTTCCACCTTGACGATCGTTTCAAATAAATCTCTGCGTCCCTCTTGAACATATTGACCTAATGAGTGCAGGTCCGTTGAAAAGTTTGCGGAGGAAGGATAAATTCCTTTTTGGTCCTTGCCTTCACTTTCACCAAACAACTGCTTCCACCATTCTGAGAAATATTGCAGACCCGGCTCATAATTGATCAGCATTTCGATCGTTTTACCTTTGTTGTATAAAACATTTCGAACCGCCGCATATTGGTAGGCAATATTTTCTTGAAGTTCCGATCGACTAAAATCCTCCTGTGCCGAAGCCGCACCTTCCATCATTTTTTCAATGTCAGCCCCGCTGGCAGCAATCGGAAGTAAGCCTACTGCTGTCAATACAGAGTACCTGCCGCCAACGTCATCTGGAATGACAAAGGTTTCATAACCTTCTTCATTCGCTAACGTTTTCAAGGCGCCTCTTGCTTTATCAGTCGTTGCGTAGATTCGTTTCCGAGCTTCTTCCACTCCATACTTTTGTTCTAATAGCTTGCGAAAAATACGGAAAGCAATCGCTGGCTCTGTGGTAGTACCGGATTTTGAAATAACGTTAATCGAGAAGTCCTTATCTCCCAGTAGGTCAATCACGTCCCTCATATAGGAAGAACTAATATTGTTTCCTACAAAAATAATTTGCGGGGTGTTTCGTTTTTCTTTTGGCAATGCATTATAGAAACAATGCTGCAGCATTTCAATCGCTGCTCTTGCCCCAAGATAAGAGCCGCCAATCCCAATCACAAGGAGTACTTCAGAATCAGCCTTAATCTTCTCCGCAGCTTTTTGAATTCGTGAAAATTCTTCCTTGTCATAATCGGTTGGGAGGGTAATCCAGCCTAAAAAATCGTTCCCGGCGCCGGTCTTTTCATGTAGTGAATGATGGGCAACTTTGACTGCATCCTGTAAATATGTAAGCTCATGTTCACCAAAAAAAGCAAGCGCTTTTGAGTAATCAAAATGAACGTGTGTCATATAGGATCCTCCATTATTTTTATTTTCATTAATCACTTTAACCTATGCTAGATAGATTATCAAGAAACCTCTTCCGTTGTAAGCGGAACCACTTTCTTAATATGACAAAAATTTTACATGGAGGCACGATAGATGGCCAGAACATCTTCTCGATTTAGTTTAGTAAAGTTACCAAACTCGCCATTGGCCATTGCCCGATCAGCCATGACCTCCAGCTTACTGTCATCAATATGGTAATCAGCTAAACGGCTAGGCGCTCCGATGCTGGTCCAAAATTCCCGCAATTTTCTTATTCCCTCAAGCCCTGCTTGTTCTGCCGTTTTTCCTTTTGAATCAACCGCAAATACTCTTTCCGCCAACTGCTTAAAGCGCTCCGGCTTTACATGAAGGTTATACTCCATCCAATGCGGGAAGAGGATCGCCAGTCCGCCTCCATGTGGAATGTCATATACAGCGGATACTGCATGCTCAAGGTTATGGGTTGCCCAATCCCCACGGTAGCCCATATTTAGGATCCCGTTTAAGGCCATTGTACCTGCATAAAGAATGGTCGCCCGATATTCATAATTTTCTAAATCCTGAAGTAATTTAGGCGCTGTTTCCATTACAGTTATCAGTAATGATTCACACATCCGATCTTGGAAATCTGTATTCTCTTCCAAGTGAAAGTAATGTTCAAGAACATGCGACATCATATCAACAATCCCATAAATGGTTTGATCCTTTGGAACCGAAAAAGTATGTACCGGATCGAGAATAGAGAATTTCGGAAAAGTAACCGGACTGCCCCAGCCATATTTTTCGTTCGTTTCCCAGTTCGTAATTACGGAGCCAGAGTTCATTTCTGAACCGGTAGCGGCAAGTGTTAATACCGTACCAAACGGAAGGGCTTCTTTGGCAAAGGCCTTTTTGATGACTAGATCCCATGGGTCGCCATCATATTTAGCTCCTGCTGCAATAAGCTTTGTGCAGTCAATCACACTGCCGCCGCCAACTGCGAGTAAAAATTCAATTCCTTCCTGTTTACAAATTTCAACCCCTTTTCTCGCAGTAGAAATTCTTGGGTTGGGCTCAACTCCCGGAAGTTCAAAGACTTTCGCTTCCATTTCCTGAAGCAGGCTGGTTACCTTTTCATAAAGGCCTGTTCGTTTTATGCTTCCACCGCCATAGACAAGCAGCACTTTTTTTCCGTAGTGAGGAATTTCCGCCTTTAATTGGTCGAGCTGACCCTTTCCAAAAATTAATTTGGTTGGATTATAAAATGTAAAGTTATCCAAGACAATCACTCCTGTCCATTTTCATTATTAAATAATATCCGCCTTTTTGCAAAAAACTAGTACCGGGCGAATTGATCCATTCACCCGGTTTTCTTTTCACTATAAGACGGCACGGCCATTATTTTTGCAAATTCTCTAAAATTAGCCGAGAACCTTGGTGATTCGCTCAATCGCCCAATCGAGTTCTTCTTTCGTAATTACAAGCGGTGGTGCAAAGCGGATGACAGTATCATGGGTTTCCTTGCACAACAGCCCTTCCTCTTTTAATTGTTCACAGTACTTACGTGCCTCTTCATTTAGCTCGACACCAATAAACAAACCACGTCCGCGCACTTCTTTAATGACCGGGTTATTGATTTGCTTTAATTTCTCCATAAAATATTCCCCAAGCTCTAATGATCGTTGGGCTAAGTTTTCATCGATAAGAACATCGAGTGCGGCCATCGAAACGGCACATGCCATTGGATTGCCGCCAAAGGTTGAACCGTGTGAGCCGGGATTAAATACTCCTAAAATATCTTTATTTGCTACAACACAGGAAATTGGAAATACCCCGCCTCCTAGTGCCTTTCCAAGGATATAGACATCCGGCTCAATGTCTTCCCACTGGCAAGCAAACATTTTACCAGTACGTGCTAATCCTGCTTGGATCTCATCCGCAATAAACAAGACATTATGTTCCTTACAAAGCTCAAAGGCTGCCTTTAAATATCCTTCGGGCGGAATAACAATCCCTGCTTCCCCCTGAATCGGTTCAACCAGAAATGCGGCAGTATTCGGGGTAATCGCTTGCTTTAAGCTTGCCAAATCACCATATTGAACGAGCTTAATTCCTGGAAGCATTGGACCAAATCCCCGTTGATACTCTTCTTCAGATGATAATGAGACCGCTGTCATCGTTCGGCCGTGAAAATTGCCGATACAACCGATAATCTCCGCCTGATTTTCTGGAATCCCTTTTATGTCATAACCCCAGCGGCGTGCAGCCTTAAAGGCTGTTTCGACAGCTTCTGCCCCTGTATTCATTGGAAGGGCCATTTCTTTGTTTGTCAACTTGCAAATCTTTTCATACCAAGGGCCAAGCTGATCATTATGAAAAGCACGTGAGGTTAAGGTTACCCTGTCTGCCTGATCCTTTAATGCTTGAATAATTTTTGGATGGCGGTGACCTTGGTTGACCGCGGAGTAAGCACTAAGCATATCCATATATTTATTGCCTTCCGGATCCTCAACCCACACACCCTCTGCCTGTGAAACAACGATTGGCAGCGGAAGATAGTTATGGGCTCCATATTTCTCTGTTTGTTCAATGATTTCTTGTGAATTAACATTTGTGTTCACTCTCATTCCCCACCTTTTAAAGAGATTACTTCTATTGTAGCCCAACGCTGGCAAAGAATGAACCGTTCACAAAATTTTAATAAGAAAAACGCGAGGGCGCTGGGGCTGAACAATTCTATAATTATGATACCATAAGAAAAACCGGAAGCGATTGCTTTTGCACCGCCGCTCCGCTTCTTTTCCAAAAAAAAAAGCCTAGGTTTCAACCAACAGAGCTTCCTAAGCTTTTGCCAATTTTTATTTTTTAATTAAATCCTCACTCTGGGATTGATCAATCCATTCTTGAAGTTTCTCTTTAAGTGTGTTAAAGCCTTGCTGTCCATCCCCCTCCTGAATTATCGCTGCAGCTTGGCGTCTGCGCGGCTTCCTAGCTCGGGCTGCCGGTTGAACAGGAGCTTCTTCCGTTGCCTTGATTGACAGACCGATTTTTCCGGCTTCCTCATCAACTGATAACACTTTCACCTTAACCTCGTCGCCCACTTTTAGGTGATCATGAATATCTTTCACATAACCGTGCGTGATTTCCGAAATATGCACTAGTCCTTGTGTATGTTCATCTAATGCAACAAATGCTCCATATGGTTGAATCCCCGTTACCTTGCCTGTTAAGATACTTCCTGCTTCAATATTTCCTGTCATGAAAACACTCCTAAATAGATAATAATATATACTCTTATATGCGCAGTATAAAATTATATCATAATTCATTACTTAAAACAAAAGCAAACCTGAACAAATGGATTTTTGCTGGCCAAATTTGAGCAATGTCGGAAATCCGTAACATAATATTCAAATTAAAAAGAAGATATGTTTTTGTAAACATGATAAACTAATAGTGAAGGACTTTCTTTTTTTCAATGGGGGTGAACAGTATGAATACGATTGGCCAAACCATCAAAACCGCTCGTGAAATGCGGAAAATGACACAAGAAGAACTAGCCAAAAAAGTGAGAGTAGGCACACAAACGATCGAGAAATATGAGTCTGGCGAACAAATCCCCAGTACCCAAACTATTTTAAAATTGTCTACTGTTCTGGACATCGCTGCTTCAGACCTTTTAGAAAAACAGCAAGCTAACAGCCAGACATTAAAGGAAAACAAATGAAAAAGCGGCGAATCTAACCGCTTTTTTATTTTTCATGTATAAGAAGAGTGAAATATGGAAAGCATGATGACAAGCTTTCTAGTATTCCCCCCTTTTTTTAGTGGACAACCATCAGGTTCGTCCACTTTTTTATCGTGTAGGAGTAAGATCATCAAAAGCCAGACGTATAATCAGTCTGACCTTTGATGATTATTTTTCAAGCCATTCTGTGTGGAAGGTTCCTTCCTTGTCGATTCGCTGATAGGTGTGGGCTCCAAAATAATCCCGTTGTGCCTGAAGCAAATTGGCTGGTAGAACCTCGGTGCGATAGCTATCATAATAAGCTAGGGCACTCGAAAGTCCCGGGACAGGAATCCCTGCCTTTACCGCAGAAGAAACCACTTCACGCGCTGCCTCTTGATACTCAGCTGTAATCGACTGAAAGTAAGCATCCAACAGCAGATTTTCCAAATTTGGATTCCGATCATAGGCGTCCATAATATTTTCTAGGAATGCCGCCCGGATAATACAGCCGCCGCGGAAGATTTTTGCGATTTCACCGAGCTGTAAATCCCAACCATATTCGCTGGATGCTACTTTATATTGAGCGAAACCTTGAGCATAGGAAATTATTTTACTAAAATACAGGGTTTTGCGAATCTGCTCAACAAACTCAGCTTTATTGCCAATAAATTTGTTCTGTGCCGGTCCTTTTAATATCTTGCTTGCCATCACTCGCTCCTCTTTCATCCCTGATAGGAAGCGGGAGAAAACCGATTCTGTAATCATTGTTAATGGGACCCCTAGATCAAGGGCGTTTTGGCTTGTCCATTTCCCTGTTCCCTTTTGTCCTGCACGGTCGAGAATAAGATCAACTAATGGTTTTCCCGTTTCGTCATCAATTTTTGTAAAAATATCAGCCGTAATTTCAATTAAAAAGCTATCGAGTTCCCCCTGATTCCATTCATTAAATACCTTATGGAGTTCATCTGCAGATAAGCCAAGCAAAGATTTCATTAAATGATAGGATTCACAAATAAGCTGGATGTCCCCATATTCAATTCCGTTATGAACCATTTTCACATAATGCCCTGCACCATTTGGTCCAATATATGTACAACACGGCTCTCCATCGACCTTTGCCGAAATGGCCGTTAGCATCGGCTTGACTGCTTCGTAAGCTTCCTTTTGCCCACTTGGCATTATGGCTGGACCTTTAAGCGCTCCTTCTTCTCCGCCAGAAACCCCTGCCCCGATAAAATGAATCCCCTTCTCTGCTAACTGTTTATTTCTACGGATAGTATCCTGGAAAAATGTGTTTCCACCGTCAATCAGAATATCCCCTTGATCTAAAAATGGAAGCAAGGATTCAATCGCTTTATCGGTAATCACTCCGGCATTTACCATTAAAAGGATTTTTCGCGGACTTTCCAGCGATTGAATAAATTCTTCGATATTCGTCGTTCCCACGATGTTTTTTCCATTATGATGTTCTAGAATTTCGTTTACTTTTTCTTCGGAAAGGTCATAGATAGATACAGAAAAACCCTTGCTTTCAAAATTAAGCGCAAGGCTCCTCCCCATAACGCCGACACCAACCACACCAATTTGTTGTTTTTCCAATCTGAACCATCCTTTCTTGGTGTTTTTATATATTATTTACCTGATTAAGGTGTTCATCCTTCAATTGCTGGCTTTTCCAAGGCAGATCCCATTCAAGCCGGATCATACCTTTTAGCTTTACATTGAGAATGAGAAAATCCATTTACCGTAACCCATTTTACCTCACTTTCCTCACTTTGTCTGTTTTCTATACTATTTTGATTTGCCATTCTTACAGCATTCATCACTTTTTTGGTTTCTCCCATCTATGAGGGGAGATCTAAACATATGGCTATGAAAAAATGCAAACAACCCGTCCCTTCGGAACAGGTTGTTTTTTCAAAAAATCATAAAGTTATTCCACTGATTTCTTACCTTTGCTCTCCCTGCCATAGTACGGATAATTCATTGATGAATGGTGTCCTTTTGGATAGCCCGAATAGCCGCCCATGTGTGGGTTATGCTGATAACCGCCCCCCATGTGGGGATTGTGCTGATACCCGCCGCCCATGTGCGGAAACTGTGAATAACCTCCTGTATACGGATAGCCTTGATAACCACCCATTTGTGGGTAACCCATTTGCGGGAAAAACTGTCCTGGAAACCCGCCGTATTGTCTTTTTTCCATGTGAATCCCTCCTATACAAATCTCATGGTAGTGTATGTACAACTTTTGGGATAAGCATAGATGGATACCTAAAAAAAGAAAAAAGGGCGTTTTCTAAAAAGAAAAGCGCAAAGCGTCCTGGTCAGCGGCATATGGCCTCCTCGAAAAAACTTTCGCTTTTCCTTCGTGCGATGCTGATGCTGCCGAAGCCTTCCTTGTAGCTGGACAACTCAATCGAATGATATAAATCTGGTACTGTAAGAAAAAGCCCGCCATTTTCCGAAAGTTTTCACGATTTTATTTGTCATCTTGCGTTTCCATTTGACCTTGCTTCTGTTTATCGCTGGAGATTTCCCCACAAGCAATCCGTTTACCAGAATCCCCTGCCGGCTGTGACATACCATCGTCCTTCCCTTCGTGAATCACAATGGAAGTACCTTTTTTAGTAAACAGTGATTTTTTCCCGTCCTTTAATGTTACATTCGGTGCCATCAAATCTGCCTTTACAGAGCCATCATCTTCAACAATCAGATTTGGCAGGTCACCACCATGTGCTCCTTTAGGATGGAGAAGACCATGTTCTTTGTCTTCCGGATTAAAGTGGTCTCCTGCTGATTTAAAATCCGGTGCCTTACATTTTCCTTTGTCATGAATATGAATCGCATGTTCACCCGGCAGCAGTCCTTTTAGATTAACCGATAGTTTGACACCGCTTGATTGTTCGGCTAATTTAATCGTCCCCAACGAATCCCCGTCCGCATTAAACATCTCCACATTCGTCCTTGTAATCTCCTTTTCCATGCAGCCTGTCAACAGGAGAAGTGAAACGACGGTCCAGATTTTTTTCAAACGCACACCCCCAAAATCGACAATTTGCCATTAGTATTGGCGAATTACCCCTGCCTTATACAGGGCGGAAGATGCTAAAAAAGAACAGCTTAGCTGTTCTTTTCCGATGATTGGTTATTTAAAATTTGTTCCTCCAGTTTCTTCGCCTTTTCGGCTTCCTTTTTAGAATGATTTATAATCAATCTCATTGTTATCAGGGCACCGATTAAAAAAATACTAAAACTGATAGCGGCTGGAATATATTCTGACTTATCTTCAGGAAAATATAAAAACAATGACAAAACAAGCGGATAAAACATCTCTTTACTTCCCTTCTTAAAGGACCTATTAATAGTAAGTATACCAGTGTAAGATGTTTCTTTCCAAGAAAAGGCTGGTTATTTTAATACTTTTATCTGTTTGATGACGACATCCTTTTTCGGTTTATCCTTCCCGTCTACAGGTGTACCAGCAATTTGATCAACCACATCCATGCCCTCCACCACTTGGCCAAATACCGTATGGTGATGATCAAGCCATGGCGTTCCACCATTTTTTTCATATGCTTCAATCATTTCCCGCGGATAACCTGCCTTTTCCATCTTCTCCTTCATCGAAGGGTCGAGTTTGCTGCTTTGCACAATGAAAAACTGGCTTCCGTTCGTGTTATCACCGGAATTCGCCATTGACAAGGCCCCTCTCAGGTTAAAAAGATTATTTGAAAACTCATCTTCAAACGGAGTCCCCCAAATACTTTCTCCCCCGGTTCCATTCCCCTTAGGATCCCCGCCTTGGATCATGAAATCTTTAATTACCCGGTGAAAGATCAGACCATCATAATAACCATCCTCACTATGCTTCACAAAATTTTCCACTGCTTTTGGAGCATATTCAGGGAATAACTTTATTTTGATATTTCCCATCGATGTTTCCATTTCAACAAGTCTTTCATTCTCGGCTACTTCTGTCGTAAGCTGAGGATAAACTGAATTTGCCACTTTTTGATTCCCTTCCTTCTGTTCTGTTTTAGGCGCGGTGTTCTTCGCTTTTTCCGGTTCGGTTTTATCGCTTGTCCCACAAGCTGATAACATGATAACCATTGTTAAAAGAGTGAATAGATTGAATAAGCTCTTCCTCATATATCTTTCCTCCAATTTTTACTTTATTACACTATGTTTTTCATTTTATCTTTTTCGTAATAAAATGGAAGTAGTAAATGACCAATTAGGAGTGTTTTTATGAATGAATTACAAGTTGGCACAATCGTTACAGGAATTTATAAAACGGGCAAATATATTGGGGAAATCACCGATATTCGTCCACAGCATTATTTAGTAAGGGTGCTCGGAGTTTTGAAGCATCCAATGCAGGGGGATCTGCACAACCCAAAAGATGCAGATGTGCTTATCTTCCACGAACGCCGTGCACTTGCTTTCAGGGAACAGGCAAATATCCCCAAACAGATGGTGAAGCCATATGAAGGTGCGGTACCTGACTATTCAGAGTCACTAAAAGATGCGGTTGAAAAGATGATCCAGGAACTGAGAAAAACCCCAACTGAATGGGCTGAGAAGAGTCTAGAAATGATAGACTCCTTAAAAAAGGATTATTTCAAGGCCTAAAAAGGAATGGCCAAATTGATTTTCATTTGAAAACTTTCGTTAATGTCGTTAAAAAAGGATGGGAAAAGCCCATCCTTTTCGTATTATTTCTTCTTTTTAATGACCGCCATCGTACATCTTGAAACACAAATAAGCCGGTCCTGTTCATCGGTAATTTTGATATCCCAAACCATTGTCGTTCTGCCTTGATGCAGAACGGTTGCTACTGCGGTCACCATTCCATCTGCTTTTGGGCGAACATGATTTGCATTAATTTCAAGTCCGGCAACCACTTCTGTTTCTTTATCAATTAGCTCATATGCGCCAAAACTGGCAACCGTCTCTGCTAACGCGACCGAAGCTCCACCGTGTAAGATCCCAAATGGCTGCCGCGTCCTCTCATCAACCGGCATTGTGGCAACTACCTTCCCCTTCTCTAAATGGGTAATTTCGATTCCTAGCGCCGCTACTAATGTGTTTTCAATCACTTTCATCTCTCCATTTATTTAGATTCTTCCTTATAGAATCTATTCTTGATTTATCCCGATTTTCCTCTTTTTAAATGAAAAACAGCCGTGAAGGCTGTTTTTTCATCGTTTAATAATAACCCGGATACGGATAACCATAGCCATAGCCTGGATATCCGAAACCTGGATAACCATAGCCGCCATATGGTGGACGAAGCGCCATAGAAGCTCCGAGACCGCCTCCAATTAGTCCACCTAAAAAGCCAAGTCCACCGATTGCCAACGGCCATCCCCAGGCGCGTTGATCAGGAATCGGATAGGGACTGCGATAATATGGGTACATGAAGGCCTTACCTCCTTTATATTTGCCTATACTACTTCATATGCAAAGAAGGGGAGATTGGAGTGGGCGGGCTATGGCTGTTTTGAATAAGGATAAGTTAGGATTTTTTTCAGCATACCAGGAATTTACGTTTCCATCGGCTCAAACCGTTCAACAAACAATGCAAGGGTACGAACCATTACTCCGGTTGCCCCCGATGGACCAAGGTCATAAGCTTTTGAAGAGGTGGCAGTCCCGGCGATATCCAAATGAACCCACGGAGTACCTTCGGCAAATTCGCCGATAAAGGCACCTGCAACAATCGCATGCCCTTCTCTGCCTGGTGAATTGTTTAAATCAGCGACTTGGCTGTTTCGCACACGTTCTTTCTCTGATTCAAACAGCGGCAATTGCCACATTTGCTCACCAGATTCCATCGAAGCTTCTAACACTTGCTCATAGAGTGGCTCATAATTTGTCATTGCTCCGGTTGTATGTACGCCAAGAGCCGTAATGACCCCGCCTGTTAATGTGGCAACATCGACTAAATAGTTTGCTCCATGATGCTTCGCATACGTCAAAGCATCTGCTAACACTAAACGGCCTTCTGCATCTGTATTTAATACCTCAATCGTTTTACCGCTCATCGAGGTAATCACATCATCCGGCTTAAACGCACCAGCGCTGATCATATTATCTGTCGAAGGAATTACTGCTACTACGTTCTGCTCCGGTCTCATTTCCCCGATTATTTCCATTGCCCCAAGAACAGCCGCTGCTCCGCCCATATCTGTTTTCATACCGACGATACCAGCTTTTGTTTTAATCGAATAGCCGCCCGTATCAAAGGTAATTCCTTTACCGACTAATCCGATAACATCCTTCCATTCCTGTTTACCTTGATATTTTAGCACGATCATCTTTGGCGGTTCAGCTGAGCCTTTGTTTACAGCTAAGAAAGCTCCCATTCCAAGCTTTTCGATTTCAGCTTTTTCGAGAATTTCCACTTCAAAATCGTACCTTGCTCCTAACTCAGCCGCATAATGGGCCAGATCAGTTGCCGTCAGCAGATTACCGGGAGTATTCACAAGCGTCCTTGCTGAATTTGTCCCCTTACCAAAGGTGTAGCCTACCGTTAATGCCGCCTGTACATCCTCTTGATCAAACAATTCACTATAGATCGTGAGGTTGGTCAGTTTCTTCTCCGGTTCATTGGATTTTTGCCTATAGCCATTAAATTCATAAGTGGCAAGCGCCATTGCTTCACTCAAGGCGTGGGCTGCATCTAATCCATCCCATTCATCGGTGGTAAAGGAATCTACAAACACCGCAACTTCTTCTTGCTTACTTCCCTTGACTTCTTTAAAAAGCTTGCCAAATGCCTCACGCAGTTTATCAAAGGATAATTCCTTTTCTTTTCCTAATCCAACAAACCAGATTCTTTTGGCTGTGGTTTTCCCTAGACTATGTACTTTGCTAATTCTTTTTAGCTTGGCTGAGATATCGCCTGATTTAACAAGCTCCGTCAGCTGGCCCTCAAAGCGTTCATCCAGCTTTGCCAATGAACCCGAAAACTTCTCAGGCTTGTCAAACAGGCCAATCACTAAGCCCTCGTGTTCAGCCGTTAAATCTAATTCTCTTTTTACATGAAACATATAATTTCACCTCCATAGTATTCTTGACCATTATAGCGAAAAGACAGCTTTTAATCATCTTCTAAATAAAGGAGCAACGAAGGTAGCTTTGGCAGTTCGTCAATTCTTTCAAATGGGATACTGTCGATATCTGTCGGAAAAGTCATCAGGCATTGTTCAATAAAAGGATAGACCTTTTCCAAATCCAAGCCCCAATGCTTCGGACGATAGTCTTGTAAATAGTAATAAGCGGTTAGCATCATCATTCTGGCCCCCTTCACATTTCCGTACTCATAATGGTAGATGGCCACGCTCATTTGCAATAACCCTTTTAAAAATAAATTCTGTTTATCGGTCATCCACATCTCTTCAAGCAGATCATGGCATGTATAATAATCACCTTCATTGAAGCTGACAAAAAACTGATAATACTCCATCGGATAATCTTCCATTTGGCTTAAGACCACCTTCCATGATGCATATCTTTTATTTTATGAAATAGAAGGTGGTAACGCAAAAAAACAGGTACGCGACCTGTTTATCTTTTTTCAGATTTAATATATTGCTGGCGGAACACTTGCATTGCCTTGTCTTCATTTAAAGCCAACAGTTGTTTTTCGGTTAATTTGCCATTACCTTTTTGGATGACGTACACATCAACTTGCTTTTTTCCCCATAACCGGTACACATCTTCAACCGTTTCATAATAAAGGTCCAATTTATTTCCTTTAATGGCTCCCCCTTTATCTGCAACCACACCATAGCCATACCCTGGTATGAACAGAATCGTCCCGATAGGGAAAACCGTTAAATCGGCTGCGATCGTCGAAAATAAATCGCGTTTCACTTTAACCCCTGAGTAGGTAATTCCGTATTCAGGATGCCCTTTATTTTTTCCTGTTGATTCAAATCCTGCTGTATAACCTGTCGCTGTGACGGTATGTTTAGGGTATTTAGACCAATCAAAAGCATTTTCTAAGGAAGGTGTCCCTGAAACATTTTCACTTGGTGAAGCTACATTTACTAAGCGGCTGACAAACGCCTGAGCATTTACGCCTGATAAGGATTGGAACGTTACAGATATTGCCATTATAAACAGACATGTCATCGCAAAACGCTTGATCCAATTCTTCATTTTATTCATTAAAATTTTCACTCCTCCCAAAATATTCATTCCCAAGATGGAAAGAATTATTCAAAGAGGAAGTAATAATTTTATAAAAGTGCTATCAATAATGTTAAACATTACAAATCCAACAACTGACATGATTTTTTAAAACATTTGATACCCATTTTTTCGTAAAAGCTTGATCGTAATCCCTGCTGCAATCGCTCCGGCTAGTCCACTGAGTAAGATAATAATGTCCGCAGTTCCTAATGAAATCAATCGCTGTCCTAATTCCTGAAAAGCATATTTACTTTTCAGAAAATAATCGAGAAAACGTACTTTATCAATAATGAAAATAACTACAATCGGATAAATGACGGCCATAACCCACGTCATGCGCAAAATCATATTGAGAATGAAGCCGATTCCAAAAAATAAGACAAAAAATAGCAAAATTGATATCAGTAATAAAGCAATATTCATGGAAATCCCCCTTTTTACATCAATCCTTAGTGTACTGAATGGATAGAAAGGAGTCAATCAAAAAAAGGACAGACGCTCCTGTCCTTTTTTAATTAAAATAAATTAAATTTCCCTTTTTTCAAGACAAGCGATGCCCCGCCAATCATGTAAAGGGCACGATTATCGATAACTTTTTTCATAAAGGAGGCTTTAGTACCGGTAAGTTTCTTGCCGAATACAACACCAATCGCATCGTGTTCACCTAATGAGCAAACAGTCCCTTTGTTGTCAAACTTGAAGGTTTCCAAATCGGTCTTATTGCGAATTAACGCCGCAATATTGCGGGCAACAAGTTCCCCTTGCTGCATTGAAATTTGTGCGGTTGGCGGATACGGACGATTTATTTCTTCATTAATGACAAGTGAACAGTCACCAATTACAAATATATCATCAAACCCAGGAACGCGAAGATCCGGCTGAACTTTAACGCGTCCTCGCATTGCTTCAAATCCCGATTTTTCAATGATAGAGTTTCCTCTTACACCTGCTGCCCAGACAACCGTACCGGCTTTAATCTCATACGGCTCCTCGTCACCTTTTGCAACTAAAATCCCTTCAGGAGTAGCCTCTTTAATGGCTGTGCCAATTAAAAATTCTACACCTTTACTTTGCAATTGGGAAACAGCATAGTCTACCAATTCGGGATCAAAACCTGGAAGTACGGTTGGAGCTGCTTCCACGCAAGTAATTTTTACTTTTTGTTGATCAACATCATATTCATGGCATAGTTCAGGGATACGGTTTGTTAATTCACCGAGAAATTCAATCCCTGTAAACCCAGCTCCGCCCACAACAATTGATAAACGATTGTCGTCTTTTACTTCTTCCATGTTATACGTCGCAAATTGATACTCAATATGCTCGCGCAATTGGCGTGAAGAATTGACATTCGTAATTCCAAAGGCATACTCTTTCAAGCCTTTAATTCCGAATGTTTCTGATTCACCGCCAAGGGCAATGACAAGATAGTCATATTCCACTTCGCCTTTTTCTAAAATTACTTTCTTTTCATCTTTGTTTATTTCAACCACTGTGTCTTGAACAAAGTTCACTTTACTACGGTCAATGACCTTACTAATATCGTAACGTACTTTATCATGATGAAGTGTACCTGCTGAAGCTTCATGTAACCAAGTTGTTTCGTAATGATAATCATTTTTATTCACTAATACAATATCCGCTTCATTAACTCCGATAAGCTTTTGCAAGCGTACTGTCGTTAACAATCCTCCGTATCCGGCACCAAGGATAACGATTTTTGGCTTTCTCAACTTTATCACTTCCACCTTTTTTCTTATTTTCTACTGCCTCGTACATTTTTATTTTAAAAAGCAAGAAAATGTATGTGATAAATTTCACGAATAAATATAAAGAAATACCGATTTTCCGGACATTAGCTGTTAACAGACTAGTCTTTTGAAAAAATTCTTAATTTCCTGCTTCTTCATAAAAATGTACTATTTCTGTCACAAAATCTTAACAATATATCCTAATACATCTTATGCTACTTTTCTCCGAAATTCAAGCTATTTAAACATTTTTATTATCAAAATAATAATTAAACAATGTACAAAATATTCGAGAAAAGAAACCAATAAAAACCTGATTGAATATTTCTAGGAAGATGTGAGAATTATTCAATTTATGATATGATAGGGAGTGGAATTGTAACTACTTGTTGGGGGGATACTCAGTGCAAGAAGATCAAAAGCTTTATGACATTACGATTATCGGTGGAGGTCCCGTCGGTCTATTTACTGCCTTCTATGGGGGAATGAGACAAGCATCCGTGAAAATTATCGAGAGCTTGCCTCAATTGGGCGGTCAATTATCGGCGCTATATCCGGAAAAATATATTTATGATGTTGCTGGTTTTCCAAAAATTCGTGCTCAGGAATTGATTAATAACTTAAAAGAACAGATGGCAAAATTTGCACCAACCGTTGCCTTGGAACAATCGGTTGAAAAATTAGAAAAGCAAGCGGATGGAACATTTAAATTAACAACAAATCGAGAGGTTCATTATTCGAAAACAATCATTATTACCGCTGGTAACGGGGCATTCCAACCGCGTCGCTTAGAGCTGGAAAGCGCTGCTCAGTATGAGCGGAAAAATCTCTACTATTTTATTGAAGACCTAAAGCAATTTGCTGGACAAAAGGTCGTTGTATTTGGTGGTGGAGATTCTGCAGTAGACTGGGCATTAATGCTTGAGCCAATTGCTGAAAAGGTAACGATCGTCCACCGCCGGGATAAATTCCGGGCCCATGAGCATAGCGTTGAAAACCTATTTCATTCTAAAGTTGATGTGAAGACACCATTTGTCCCGGCTGAAATCATTGGTGATGATAACAGCATCAAACAAGTTGTTCTAGAAAAAGTTAAGGATAAGAGTAAAGAAACGGTTGATGTCGATGCAGTCATTTGCAATTATGGGTTCGTTTCCTCCCTCGGACCGATCAAGGAATGGGGTTTAGAAATTGCAAAGAATTCCATTGTGGTAAACTCCAAAATGGAAACAAATATTCCAGGAATTTATGCTGCCGGTGATATTTGTACCTATGAGGGGAAGGTAAAATTAATCGCTTCCGGTTTCGGTGAAGCGCCAACGGCTGTAAATAACGCCAAAGCATTCATGGATCCAAAAGCGAAGATCCAACCCCTGCACAGCTCATCCATGTTCGATAAATAACAACGCCAAAGGCGTCCGTTCAACGGACGCCTTTTTTATTCTCTAGCACTCCTCTGGTGTACCTGCAGCGGTTGCTGTTCTGAATGAAGATCCGCAGCCGCATGATGCAATGGCGTTTGGATTATCAATTGTAAAGCCGCCGCCCATCATCGATTGCTTATAATCAATTTTTGTTCCTTGTAAAATCGGAGCGCTTTCTTTATCCACTAAGATACGAATGCCATATTGTTCAAGCTGATGATCATCTTCGCCTGCTTCATGATCAAAACCCATTCCATACGATAATCCGCTGCAGCCGCCGCCCTTAACACTTACACGTAAAAAGGCGCCTTCTTCTTCATTATGCTTCATCATCTCTTTAATTTGCAGTGACGCTGCTTCTGTTAATATCACAATATCCTTACTCAAGAAAATCCCCTCCTTCCCAGAGGCCTTTTATATAGTATAAACACTGGTTGATTTCAACTCAAGTAATGCGAATCCTGTAAACAGTATATGAATGTAATTGAAAAAAAGAGCTTCTCACTCCCCCTTCGTTAAAACATTGGATTTTCTTCCAGATATTGATAGATATGATCCACCAAATCATCCGGTGTCTCTCCCGTGACGATCTCCCCATTTACAAGAGCATATAGATTTCTTGCGCATATCCCGCAATAACCGAGACAGCCATATTCGATAATGTCCAAATTAGGATCTTTTTCTAACTTCTCAAGTGCCTTTTGTGAACCATTTGCCAGATTGCTGACACAGAATTCAATAATTGGCTTAATCATGCTTTCACCTCTCACAACTAACTACCTATCCTACTATTTTTTCCCTGCATCGTCAAATACCATGTAGCTGGTATGATTGTCAAGAACTAACCGGATAAGTGTTGTTATTTTTACACAATTTAGCTATACTCATAGTTGTGTTTTAAGGGAGATACAATTATAACTACATAAATATTACTTTCACAAAGGGGAATTAACATGAAAAAGCTTGTGATTCTTGGAGGCGGATATGGCGGTATGAAGATACTCAATGAACTTCTACCGAATCATCTGCCCGAGGACGTGGTGATTACATTAGTGGACCGAGTCCCTTATCATTGCTTAAAAACAGAATATTATGCCTTGGCAGCTGGTACCATTTCAGACAAAGAGGTA
Organism: Bacillus renqingensis; assembly: GCF_016464375.1. GTDB lineage: Bacteria > Bacillota > Bacilli > Bacillales > Cytobacillaceae > Neobacillus > Neobacillus renqingensis. The sequence goes on along the minus strand of NZ_JADDIU010000004.1, from coordinate 101,220 downwards.
CGTGTTGACTTTCCTCAGCACCCACAGCTTACAGTTAAATATGGTGAGGTCATTGGCATTGAAGCAAAGGATAATAAGGTATTGTTGAAGGATGGGGATTCTATTTTCTACGACGATTTAGTCATTGGTTTAGGCTGCGAGGACAAATATCATAATGTACCTGGAGCGGATCAATACACCTATAGTATCCAACGTATTGAAAAAGCTCGGCAAACCTACTCTGCTTTAAATAATCTAGGACCAGGTTCTGTCGTAGGCATTGTTGGGGCAGGTCTTAGCGGTGTGGAACTTGCCAGTGAGTTGAGTGAAAGCCGCAGTGATTTACACATTAAATTATTTGATCGTGGCGAACATATTCTTTCGGCCTTCCCAGATCGTTTAAGTAAATTTGTTGAAAATTGGTTTGTAGAACATCAGGTTGAAATGATCAATCATTCAAATATTACCAAGGTAGAGGAAAATACGCTCTATAATCATGACAAACCAATACATTGTGATGTCATAGTCTGGACTGCAGGAATCCAAGCTAATAAGGTAGTCCTTCAAATGGATGCTGAAAAGGACCGTTCCGGTAGATTGATTATCACACCTCGTCATCATCTACCGACTGATGAACATATCTTTATTGTTGGGGATTGTGCCAGCCTGCCCCATGCTCCAAGTGCACAGCTTGCTGAAGGACAGGCAATGCAAATTGTTGAAGTGTTGCGGAAACGTTGGAATGGGGAGGAGCCGCCTGCTGAATTCCCGCCAATTAAGCTAAAAGGTGTCCTTGGTTCTCTCGGGAAGAAGCAAGGCTTTGGCATGATGGCCGATCATGCCATTACCGGCCGTGTCGCCCGCCTGTTAAAATCAGGTGTCCTGTGGTTGTATAAATTCCATAACGGATAAAATTATCTATGGGACAAAACTTCGTTAGTTGCATAGGAAATTATCCCATAGAAACGGTCTTTGGGACAAAACTTCGTTGCTTGCATAGGAAATTGTCCCATAGAAACAGTCTCTGGGACAAAACTTCGTTGCTTGCATAGGAAATTGTCCCATAGAAACGGTCTTTGGGACAAAACTTCATTGCTTACATATGAAATTGTCCCATAGAAACAGTCTCTGGGACAAAACGTCGTTGCTCGCATAGGAAATTGTCCCATAGAAACGGTCTTTGGGACAAAACTTCATTGCTTACATATGAGATTGTCCCATAGAAACAGTCTCTGGGACAAAACGTCGTTGCTCGCATAGGAAATTGTCCCATAGAAACGGTCTATGGGACAAAACTTTGTTGCTTGCATAGGAAATTGTCCCATAGAAATGGTCTTTGGGACAAAACGTCGTTGCTTGCATAGGAAATTGTCCCATAGAAACAGTCTCTGGGACAAAACGTCGGTGCTCGCATAGGAAATTGTCCCATAGAAACGGTCTTTGGGACAAAACTTTGTTGCTTGCATAGGAAATTATTCCATAGAAACAGTCTTTGGGACAAAACGTCGTTGGTTCCATAGGAAATTGTCCCATAGAAAAAAGCATTCCATAGTAACGGAATGCTTTTTTTATCTGGCTCTATACCCGTATTTCTCCAGTTCGGCGAATATTGTTTTTAGACGAGGATTCCCCTCTCCTACAACCTTTTCCTTTATAACCACTACTGGATAAAACATATCCTCGTCGATGACCCTTTGTGCAAAGTCAGCTTTGACGCGGTCCTCTGGGGGCTGGTGGATATCAACATAGCTCATTTTAAATGGCTGCCCCGGGAACTTTCTAGCGATTGCCGCCTCCAGCCATTCATACGTTTCTTTAGAGGAAGGCAGATTCACGCAGCTTGGACATAATTGCTCGGCACCATAGAGAACAATTTCAACCTCTGTTAATTCCATAACATCAATCCTAACGTTTTTCTTTTATTTTACTATATATATAAGGTAAACTTAAGAAAATACGTTTATCATCTGCTTCCCCATTTCTAAGAATGGATTTTTACTACCATCGACAGTATAATATGATTAGGAAAGGAGTCGATTATGATGTCAGAACAACAAATGTTTGAGCAAGTTTCAGAAGTATTAGATAAATTACGCCCATTTCTTCTTCGCGACGGCGGAGATTGTGAATTAGTTGATGTTGAGGATGGTATTGTGAAATTACGCTTATTAGGTGCTTGCGGATCCTGCCCAAGCTCAACCATCACATTAAAAGCAGGTATTGAACGGGCACTTCTTGAAGAAGTACCAGGAATTGTTGAAGTTGAACAAGTATTCTAATTGGATTCTTTAAAGCGATTGCTCTTCGTAGCAATCGCTTTTTTCTTACACCTTTTGCAGCCATTCTTTGTTTATCAGTGTTTTAGGTCGTTTACCGGTTAGAACGGCTTCGATATTATCGACACAGAGCTTCATCATCGCCGTTCTCGTTTCAATCGTCGAACTGCCGATATGCGGTAGGGCAACTACATTGGGAAGCGTTAATAATGGATGTTCAGAATGAATCGGTTCTTGTTCAAAGACATCAAGCCCCGATCCGGCGATCTCACCTGCCGCCAACGCCGCGAATAAGTCCTGTTCATTGACAACCGGACCACGGGAAGCATTGATGAAAATAGCTGTTCGCTTCATTTTTTGAAAAATATTACGCGTAAACATATTCCTTGTCTCTGAGGTTAATGGTGTTAAACAAACGATGAAATCAGCCTGCTCGACGAGTTCATCAAAAGAGGCATATACTGCACCCGTCTTCTCTTCTATCTCCGTCTTTCTTGTCCGATTATGATAAAGGATGTTCATCTCAAATCCCGCTGCTCGTCGGGCAACGGCCGCTCCGATTTTCCCCATCCCAACAATTCCTATTGTTTTATGATGGATATCATGACCAGCCAAAAGAAACGGACTCCAGCTTTTCCATCTATCCTCCTTCACAAACTGGGCAGCTTCCACGATTCTTCGTGCCGTGGCCATCAACAGGGCAAAGGTTAAATCGGCAGTTGAATCTGTTAATACATCCGGTGTGTTGCAAACGGCAATTCCTTCTCTACTTGCCGCTTGTATGTCAACATTGTCATAACCCACTGCCATATTTGCAACAACCTTCAATTGCTGCCCGGCGGACAGCACGCTTTCATCAACTGCATCCGTCAGCATGGTCAATAATCCGTCTGCCTTCTTAGCTTCTGATTGTAATACATCCTTTGGGACTGGTATCTCCTCATGCCCCCACATGTTTACTGTGAATTTTTGTCTTAGCGGTGCAATCACCGTATCTGAAAGCTTTCTGGTAATATAAACGTAAGGCCTCATGCTCATTTCCTTTCGATAATTTCTTTTTTCCATTTTACCAACTGTTTAGGGATAAAGCCACTCCAGCTGTGGGAGATTTATTCGGTTAATCGGCGCACCGCTTATGTGAAAAAATCCAGCCAGAAATCGTTCATTTTCCGCTGAATGTTTGATGATTCTGCCTAAACGCTCCTCTAATAATCTTTTTTCCTGCTCCGAACGGGTGGAATAATAACTTTCAATACAGTCAAAATAATGCAGCGGAAAAATCAGCCTTGCATACAGCAGCCTCCATGAAAAGGAGGATATCGGTACAATACTTTGGTATTCTGCAAAAAACTGCTTTAATTCTACATCATATGTTTGATGATTACGGAAAAATCGCTCCCTTGTCCACTCGGCCAAATCACGGCTGCGGTGATCGAAAACCCAATCAAACGGATTTTTCATGAGATACTCTCCACTCCATGTTTTGGCGGTAAAACGTTCATGACAAACGGTACCGCCATCCGTTTCCAACGGTTCATCATCGAGCTCTGTATCCACTAAATATTGTATCGCATTTTCTGTCAACCCCATATAATAGGGAAACGATTCAATAAACATCTGTTCAAATTCATCTTCGGGTGATTGAAACAGCAAACCATTCCAAACATTTTCCATTTGCTCCAACCGTTTTTCCCATAATCGCTTCCATTGCCCGATTCGTGAGGACCGTTCAATTTGAAACGGAACCCGCCTGCCCCGCTCATGAAATTTGGCCAGTTTCCGCCCCAATTTGATCTGCCGCTTTTGCCTTTCAACTTCTCTTGTAGCTAACACACAATAATTCTGTTGTTCCCAAGTTGTAATCAAATTCCCATCCTTTGCCGGTAAAATAATAGGGACATGTTGATCACCATATCCTCTGAGATGCTGTGCTAGCGCGCTTAATTCTTTCAAATCGGCTTCTTCCCTGTCTCGTGAATGAACGATTAAATAAAGCCAGCCATTCCCTCTTAGTGCATCAAAGGAATTGAGTTTGATTTGCTCTTTGGCCGTAATGCCATACTGGTTTTCTAACAGTTTCGATAACATTAAGCATTCACCTCTTCTAAAGTTATGTATATGTGTTAACACGGCAAAACTTGTTGTCTTCCCTTTTTTAAATCACCGGAAAAGCTAAGAGGTTTAGTTGATTGTTTTGAAATAATTGCATATTATAAACTAATAGGTATAGACAAAATTTACAGAAAAGGTGATTTGAGGAATGGCGGACAACATAATCAATCTAACCGAAGAAACAGCACGGAGATGGCTGAAAGAAAGAGGTGTCCAAATACAGGATATTGCCGATTTAGTGTTTTATTTGCAAGAGAAGTATCATGATCATTTAAAGATTGAGGATTGTGTCGAGAATGTCGAGCGTGTTCTTACCAAACGCGAAGTCCAAAATGCCATCATTACCGGCATCCAGCTTGACATGCTGGCGGAAAAAGGCATGCTTGAGGAGCCGCTGCAATCGATTATTGCGACAGATGAGAGCTTGTATGGTGTGGATGAAATTCTGGCCTTCTCAATTGTCAATGTATACGGATCGATTGGCTTTACAAACTATGGCTACATCGACAAGCAGAAGCCCGGGATATTGGAACGTTTAAATGATAAATCAACCGGGGAATGTCATACCTTCTTAGATGATATTGTCGGCGCCATCGCAGCAGCAGCCTCGAGCAGACTAGCCCACCGAGCAGCCGGAGTTGAGCAGAAGGATTAAAAAAAGATGGCAGTGCCTTTTTTGCACGGCCATCTTTTTTTTAAAACTCCCACTCATCTAAAGAATCGATGGTGTATGTAGGTTTGCGGTCATAACCTGCGAGTAATTCCTTCGTTGTCACCCCGGTATGGACTAATAGCGTATCCATTCCGGCATTCATCCCCGCCAAAATATCGGTATCATAATTATCACCGACCATCAGCGTCTCTTCCTTTGCCGTCCCTAAAACCTTGAGGGCCTGTTCCACAATAATCGATTCAGGTTTACCAATAAAGATTGGTTTAGTTTGCGTTGAAACGGTAATAACCGCTGTCAGTGAGCCGTTCCCAGGCAATAGTCCTCTTTCCGTCGGAATCGCAATGTCGCCATTGGTGGAAATAAAGGTCGCCCCATTACGGACAGCCAAACAGCCGACAGCCAGTTTCTCATAGGTAATCGAACGATCGATTCCAAATACGACAAAATCCGCATGCTCTTCAGCTAATTGAAATCCTTTTTCTTCAATCGCCGTTTGAATTCCTTCTTCACCGATAACATATACAGAGGCATCCTTTTTTAGATCATAGATATAATTGGCGGTTGCCTGACTTGTTGTAAAAACGAGATGCTCATCCGCAGGGATGTCAAACCCAACGAGCTTTTCCGCCACCTGAGCCGGTGTCCGTGAAGAATTATTGGTCACAAATAAATAGGGTATCCCCTGTTGCTTTAATTTTTTTACAAAATCGGAAGCTGCCTCGATTCGCTCAGTCCCCCGATACATCGTCCCGTCTAGATCAATTAAATAACCTTTATAGTTTTTCAAAGAAGTCACCCCAAAAATCATTCATTAAATTTTGGACAAAATTCTTGTCCTCTCGCCATTACTTTCTAAAAGCAGAAACAGGACCAAGTTCATTTGCCAGATAGTCCCGTACATTGGCTGCAAACGTTGAAAGGTCTGGTAAATGTTTTGTAAACTGCTGCAAAAGCTCGTTATGGTCAATCTCCGTATACGATTGGACAAGCGGTTTACGGAAGCTAATAAGAACTTTTAACGATTCCCCTGTTTCCGCAGAAACGACCTTTTCATCGATTAAGATATCAATAATATCCTCATAGCTCCCCGGATCACGCATGATAAAGCCGTCAATCATGGCATTGCCCACATCTAGTACAGATTCCAGACACATCTGCGTAATCCTTTCTAAAGCTGCCTTTTCTAATGCGGTTTGCCACTTTTCCCGGCTTGAGAAAAGGCTGATTTGTGTTTCTAAATAGACTAATGTAGTTTCAATTTTTTCCCGGTCAACAAAATACATTTTGCCCCACTTCCTTTATTGATACGACATATAGCCATATTGTAGCATATTTTGACATTCTACATATTCATTATTCCCATTTTCCTGTTTCATTTGTTACTATAAAAAGGACACGAAAATGCGAAAAAGGAGATCCATCTATATGACCGAACGTTTTTTTCTATATGATGATAAAGAAGAAACTACCACAAGATTTGTTAGCTTTGTCGGTGAACACCAGCGTTTCGATTTGGCTATTATCCAAACAGGGCGTCATTATGGGAAACATCTTGTCCTCGATATGCAAGGAAACCGCTTTGCGATTATTGGTCAGGACGATTTAGAGGAGGAAGGCTATTTAGAATTTGCTTTTCAGTTAAATGAGCAAGATGCCGAGGAATTAAGATTATTTTTAATGGAAGTCGTCTAAGTTAGCACATGTTTTTTCCCCTCCCTGCAATAATAATGGGAAAGGAGTGAAAGACATGGCTGAAAAAGACAATGAACAGTATTTTGATGTTTCAAATGTTGAAAAGCAAAAGAATTATCTTACCGCTGAAGAGTTTCCTGATGGCCCATTCGGATCGCCTATTCGAAAAGAGGAGCCTGTCCAGTTGAAAAGCACCCCTTGGAAGGATGGACAACGCCGCTACAGTAACTTCAATTATGAGAATAAATCATTGCATCAAGATATGCCGCGGCAAATGGCAGGTGCTCATCCAACACATGATGATCCGCATGCCGATGAGCAGCCACCTTATAACAAGATCCACCAGTAATAAGAAAAGCGCAAGGCGCCTGCCTAGCGGCGACAAGCACAAGACGAGCCGGCGATAAGGCTGTTCTTTGGCCTTCTTGACGGGTGGGTTTGTGACCTCGAGCCGCTGGCGCCTCCTCGAAAAAGCTATCGCTTTTCCTTCGTGCGATGCTGATGCTGTCGAAGCCTTCCTTGTGGGGCTAGACAATTCTCAAAGTCGAAAACTTTATGCTTTCTTATTCTTTTGTGAAAAACTCGCTTTCCGCGAGTTTTATTTTTTTACCTTTTTCAACACGAAATAAGCACAGCCGAAATTACAGTATTCAAAAAGGTATTCAGTTAATGTGCTAATTTTTGTATCGAAGGTCGCTTTTTGGTTTTGGTCGTCAAAGAACCCCTTTAGCCGCAATTGTCCATAACCCCAATCGCCAACAATGTAATCGTATCTTGATAAGATATCGCTATACCTTGCCTTTAAGGCTTCTTCATTAAAACCGTTCCGAAATTCCTGTATGAGTTCATACGTGGTGTTATTCACCATAACCATGCCATTTCACCTCAATGTTTGCCTGTCCTAGAGTCTACTCCCATTATAACCGATAAACCATCAATTACTAAGAAAAAAAATATCTGCTTTGGTCATTCTAATAAAAGGAGGTGTTTTAGTTGAAAAAATTAGCCATTACCCTTGGCTTGTGCCTCATTACCGCTATAACCGGCTGTTCTAAGGACATGGGAAACCTTGATGTATATGAAGAGTCCGGCAATACCATTAATGTCAACAATAAGCGGCACGAGCTTTATCGTGAAGGTGCCGGCGAAAAGGTTCGCAACGCCAGCGATGACTATGGCTTTGTTCGCCACCAAAAGAGTCCGCTGATGAATGATAACACGGCCAATGATCAACGGACAGCTATTGACCGTGAACAGTTAGCCCATATTATTAGTAAATATAGTGTGAATCTCCCGAATGTCCAAGATGCCTCCACACTTGTAACCGATAAAGAGGTATTAGTGGCCTATAAAACCGATTCCAAAAACCGCAATTTAACGGCAGACCAAGTAAAGAGAACGGCTATGTCTGTTGTCCCAAGATATTATCATGTATATGTCACGGACAATAAAACGTTAATGCAAGATGTTGAAAATCTTGCCAGTCTTGATTCCACCAATCGGCATGCCCGTTCTCAGGTGAATGTTGTCATCAATAAAATGAAAAAATCTCCACAAGGCAAACGACTCAACGCCAGTGAAGATGAAAATGGGCTAACACCGGATGATCATAGGAGAAATCAATAACTAAAAAGAGTTCAGACCTGTAATGAGGGCTGAACTCTCTTCTTATTATGCTTCCTTTGTGCTCTGTTCTCCAAGTAATTGCTTGTGCTTTGCGGCCGCATTTACTTGTTCATCGGCATGATAAGAGGATCGAACGAGCGGTCCTGCTTCGCAATGGTTAAAGCCCTTCGTCATGGCAATTTCGCGTAATTTCTGAAATTCTTCCGGACTGTAATATTTTTGAACCTTTAAATGCGCTTTCGTCGGCTGTAAATATTGGCCGATGGTCATGATATCAACATGATTTGCCCGCAGGTCATCCATTACTTGCAGGATTTCTTCTTTTGTTTCACCGAGCCCCACCATTAAACTTGATTTTGTTGGGATGCTTGGCTCCATTTCCTTCGCCCGGCGGAGAAATTCAAGTGAGCGATCATATTGCGCCCTGGCCCTGACTCTTGGGGTTAAACGTCTGACTGTTTCAATATTGTGATTTAAGATGTCCGGTTTGGCATCCATTAACAGCCGTAAGTTTTCTTCCTTGCCCCCCATATCAGACGGAAGAACTTCAATGCTTGTAAAAGGATTTTTCCGGCGAATCGCACGAACGGTCTCGGCAAAAACGGCTGCTCCGCCATCCTTTAAATCATCACGGGCAACAGCCGTGACCACGACATGCTTGAGGTTCATGAATTGAACAGAATCAGCTACTCGCTCCGGCTCTTTCCAGTCTAATTCAGTTGGCAGCCCGGTTTTAACCGCACAGAAGCGGCAGGCGCGGGTACAGGTATCTCCAAGGATCATAAAGGTTGCCGTCCGCCTTTCTCCCCAACATTCATGGATATTCGGGCAGCGGGCCTCCTCACAAACGGTATGTAAGTTCTTTTCACGCATTAATTTTTTTAATCCTGTGTAGGATTCATTCGTATTTAATTTTATTTTTAACCAGTCCGGTTTTCTGAGAATTTCTTCCTTGTTGCTCATTTTCGTCCCCCTTATTCCGAAAAAGAAATAACTGCTTCTGATGTCACTTTAACATACTCGCACCAGCAACGACAAGGCAGCTGTTTTACACCAAGTACTCTTTCCATTTATTAGCGATAATGAAATTTTTTATAATTCATAAACTACACTTATACATTATACGGAAGGAGGATTCCTTTGCGCGTTATTTTGTTCGTTGGAACCTTTCTTTTATGCTTTAGTCACATAGTTGTTCAGGCAAAAGAAGCTGACCCCTATCAGGAAAGAATGCGGCTGTATGAAAAGGTTGAAGCCATAACCCACATCCCTTGGTATTATTTAGCAGCCATTGACCAATATGAAAGAAATATCCGCCTTGTGCGCCGTGATCTGCCAAAACCAAACGGGTTACTTGGGATTTATTTCCTTCCTGAGGTATGGGCTGGGGCAGCTAATCCTAACCCAGCTGAAGAAAACGCAGCCATCATTCAATTTTTTAACGGGATGGGTGCTGATGGGGATGGTGATGGTAAGGCCAGCTTAAAGAATGACGAGGACGTCTTATATGCTATGGCCAACTATCTGCTTTCCTACGGAGTCGATCACGATAATCTAAAAATTGGCTTATGGAATTACTATAAGCGTGATCGCACCGTTAGCACCATTGCCGCCTATGCAAAAATATACCGGCACTTTGGCCGGCTCGACTTAGACAAGCGGATGTTTCCAGTTCCTTTACATAGCAATCACAGCTATCGCAGCACATGGGGCGACAAACGCGGCTGGGGCGGGCGGCGAATTCACGAAGGAACCGACATTTTTGCAAACTATGGTGTTCCTGTAAGGGCCACATGCTACGGTATCGTCGAGATAAAGGGCTGGAATAAGTATGGCGGCTGGCGAATCGGGATCCGTGATATTAATAATACGTACCATTATTTCGCCCATCTTAGCGGCTTTGCGAAAAATATTCATGTCGGGCAAATTGTCGAACCGGGCATGGTGATTGGCGGGGTCGGCAGCTCCGGCTATGGACCGCCGGGAACCTCTGGAAAATTCCCGCCCCATTTGCATTATGGTATGTATAAAGACAATGGGGTTAGGGAATGGTCGTTTGACCCTTACCCGCATTTGGCAAGATGGAAACAGCTGGAGAAGATAGAATTAAGAAAGAAAAAATAGGACTGTCCAAAAAGGGCACATCCTATAGAATTAAAAAATCAAGAATGCTGTTATACCAACATTTTTGAACAGAAAAAGGGGCGTTCAAAAGTCGAAAAATTGACTTTTGGCAGCCCTTTTTAATCGTTAGATTTCTTCGTTTCCGTTTTCTTGTTAGATTTTTTCTTTCCCTTTTCCTTTACCGGAAACTGCACAGACGGTATTACCCCGCCTCCGCTGTTATAAAATTGTGGAACATCGCCATGAACCAGTCTGCTTCCAACAGGAATGCTTTGATTTAATTTCGTAATATCAGTTGCAAACGGGGTGATAATTTGAACCGAAACTTCAATTTCCACCGAAACCTCGATCCAAGTATTATTAATTCCCATTTCTTTCGTTTTGATTTTTACATCTGGTTCAACCTCACCGACAGCTTGAAATTTCACAGGAATTTTCGGTCCTAGATTTCCTAACAAGGCAATATTTGTCGCCCGTCCTAAGGGAACATACCAAAGGATTTCATTTTTCGATGCGGAGTCTTCCGTCTCTATTTCCACATCTGTAAGCTGCTCTAAGGAGGCAAGTTTCCCCTGTTTTGCCGCTCTAAGATTTTTTTGAATTTGTGCAGTTGTTTCCGCTAATACCCGGTTGATGAAATCCGTATTGAGCTCGGCATTTTGCCCAGTTCCATTTTCCCCAGGTGATATAATAATGGCTTCATTATTCTCCCCGACGCTCGTTGTTCGTTTGGTAATCGCCCGGTTGATAACAATCGAAGCAATATTACGTGTTTCTGATTTCGCATAACGCATTAATGTTGGTTCAATGCCTTTATTGACCAGTAATACTCCTATTGCTGTTGTGATCAGAAAAAAAACAAAGGATAGCAGCATGACATATCGGAATGGCAGCGGTCCCCGCCGCAGACGTCTTTTGCGAAATTTAGCCAAGTCAAACACCCCTTCATGCTATATGTATGCGTAAAAAAGAGGAACTAGCCCAAAAACCTAATCTCCGAAACGACAAAAAAGCCTGCTAATCAAAGCAAGCTTTTTACACCATTTTCAGCAGGGCGTCCCTGCCGATCATCCCTTTATAAATCCCTAATTCTTCTGCTTCCAATGTTACGGATTCAAGCGGAGCCTCTAACAGCTGGTCAATCGTTCGTACCCCAACTGCCCTGCCGGCAATGATTTTTCTGTCCTTGAGTTTTTCATTTAATAGGCCAACATCAAGGGCACCGCACATAATATAGCCTTTATCACTCGTTACGGCGAGCAAGGTTGTCTTTGGAAGTAACACGGACACAGCTAAAAATGTATGGCCATCAATTTCGATTGGTGAAAGATTAATCAAAGGTCCCACACTCCTTTCCCTACTAACACATTATGTAAGGAACAGTAAAGCGTGTCTTAGGCAAAGGACTAGTTTTTTTGCTGCAACTTCCACTTTAGAATGTCGCGCAGGAATTCCGGAAGAAAATACTTCTTTTCCTTGTAGGGCAAAACATCTTTGAAAAAATGACCAAAGGTAAACATATCTGGAAGGGCTAACGTGTAGGTCTTGTTTGGCAGCAACTCCTGGTGATTGATGGAAATACTCCCTGAATGGCACTCGATTTGGTCATAGACGAAGATCCCCAGAATCGTTCCTCTAAATCCAAGGCCTTTAATCTCCCGATGATGCAGTGTTTTATCCATTGACTCCCTTAACACCTTTGTTAATTCCTCTCCCGTTAGTTCGACTACACATGGATTAATGGGATGCGGACAAATCGATAATACATCGTATTCCGTTACAGTCCCTGATAATGGACCTAACAGGAGGCCTGCATTGATCATGGCGCAATCTGCCCGGCACCATTCTCTTAGTGCCTGACATAACAGAAGTGATAGTTCTGTTTCCTGAAAGAGGTTATTTTCAAGTGTTCGATCTAATGTAGTTACTTTCCCTTCTAGCAGCTCTTTACCAGTGTAAAGAAACGAATCAATAAGCTCTGTCTCATTTTCGACAGCGGGCAGGCCCTCAACTTCATACAGGATCGCGTTTTTGTTTGTAATCGTTTTTTGTTGATCCAGTTCCAACGTGATCTCACCTACATAATAACCAAACTTTCCTGCTGCTCCCAGCAGTGTCTCGTTTATTCGTTTTCCTTTTTCCAGCACATGATGGGTATGAGCACCCAAAATGACATCCAGTTCCGGGAATTCCTCTGCCATTCGTTCATCATCGCGCAGGCCAAGATGGGAGAGCAGGATCACAATATCTGATTGCTCCTTCAGCTGTTTCATCCACTTTTTCAATTCCGAAAAAGGGTCCGTACATTTCCAGCCGAGCAATTCATAAAGATTCGAAAAGTTTGCTGTTAACCCAATCACACCGAGTTTCGTTCCCGCTTTTGTCTGATAAATTCGATACGGCTGAACCCAGTCCGGAAATTTACCATTTTTTTGATAAAGATTCGCCAGCAGTACATCAAAATGAGCTTCATCATACAAATGATTCAAGTCATCATGTGGGAGATTCACTCCCTCATTATTACCAATCGTAACTGCCGTATATTGGCTCTCATTTAATAACTTGATATTTCCTGCTCCCCTTGTGGCATCGGTTAGCGGATGCCAGCGGTCAATAAAATCGCCGATATCAAAAAGGAATACTTCTTCCCCCGCTTCTTGATAGAGCTGTTTTTCCTGCTGTAAAAATTGCTGTATTCTCGGCCAATGTTCTAAATGGCTGTGAACATCATTTGTATGAAATAAATGTATTTTTTCCATAGTCACACTACCCTGTGATTCCTTGATAGATGAGTCGTACACCCACAATAACAAGAATCGTTCTGATAAGCAAAACAATCGTTTTACTTTTAAGCTTCGAATTTAAATAAACGCCAACTTTGGCCCCAATCCAGGCACCAGGCACTAATGCCAAGGCATAAAGCCAATTGACATTTCCCAAGGCAATATGGGTAATGGAGCTAAGAATAGAGGTTGGCAGGATCATAAACATGGATGTTGCTGTTGCCACATGCGGTGGGAAGAAAAATAATAAAATCATGGTCGGAACCATTAAAGACCCGCCGCCAATGCCAAAAATTCCTGATAGAAAACCGACAATAAAGGAAATGACGATGGCCATGACCGGGCTAAAACCGTACTCGAAGTTCTCCCCACGATTATCGGTAAAGCTGCGGATAATCCCTTTTTCTTTATTAAAAGGAAGCGGCTTTAGTTTATCCTTTACGACCATCACAATTGAGACAAATAGAATAAACAAACCAAAATAAATATTAAAAGAGTGTAAATCTAATTTTTCCGTCACCCAGGCGCCAAGTATACTCCCCGGACCGCTTCCGATAAGAAAAATAAGTCCGCTTTTATAATCAACGGTTTTATATTTCATGTAGGCTATTGTGGATGAAAGCCCGGTGAAAATCATCGTGAACAGCGAGGTTCCTACGACAACCTGGGGAGTCAAGTGGCTGAAGGTCGCAAGTGTCGATAAATACAGCAAAGCCGGAACGACAATGATTCCTCCCCCCATACCGATCAGCGAACCCAGTGAACTCGCTACAATCCCTACTAAAACCAATACAATCCATTCCATGTTTTTTCACCTTCTAGAGTCTTAAATTCCAGGGCGCTTGCTGCAATTTTAAAATAAATCAAGCTGCCTCGGCGCAAGTCCTTTATATTCTATATGTAACAGCTGCATCATCTGTTTTGCATTATCTGCTGCGTCGCCGCCTGAATTATTGTTAAACAGAAGATATACATCTTTGCTCGTTTCTGCTAAAGTTCGAATCCGTGCGGCCCATTCTTGCAGTTCTTGTTGGTTATAGCGATATAGATAGCGGACTTCCCGCCAATTCTTTGTATCTCGCTTCTGCCAGCCGTGAACGTTCCGCCCATGAAATCTTACTAATACCTTATCGGGATTTGTCGTTTGCAAAATGGTCGGAATAGATCCCTCTCCTGATTGAGGCTCATCACAAATACTATGTATCCAGTTTTCAGCTTTCATAAACCTTAATGTTTGCTGCCGATAGTATGGGGTAAACCAGGATTGGTGCCGGAATTCAAGTGCACATGGAATATCGTTCATTTCCTTCTTGCACCATCTTAAGTAATTGACATTTTCCCTGCGTAAATCAAACCAGGGCGGGAATTGAAATAAGACCATTGCTAACTTATTTTTTTCTAAGTATGGTTCGAGAGAGTCTTTAAAGGCCTGGAACATCTCTTGCTTCGATGCAAACGGAATTTCTCCGCGCTGATGACCTGTCATCCCTTGATAGGCTTTAACAATAAACTGAAAGCCTTCGGGCGTTTCCTTAACCCATTTCAAGGCATTCCGTTTTGGCTGGACCGCGTAAAAAGCGGTATCGACTTCAACGATAGGGAAGTGGCCGGCATATGCTGTTAGCTTATCCCGCGATGAAGTAAGGTTCGGATATAAGCTTTCATGATCGCTCCAGCCGGTTACTCCAATATAAATCAAGAAAGCTCACCTCCATTATCTAATAATAGCATAACCGTTTTTAAAAACAGGAGTTTTTTACGCAGAAAAAGAGTGAACGACAATTGAAAGGTGCTATGTGATAATTGAAAAGTGTTATCCGACAGTTGAAGTGCTATACGACAATTGTAACACGTTATCCGACAATTGATTTACGATAAAAACCCGTCTGCTGAATGTCAACAGGCGGGTTTTTTTCAAAAATTTTAACCAATAGAACCTTCCATCTCGAACTTGATCAACCTGTTCATTTCAACGGCGTATTCCATTGGCAGTTCTTTTGTAAATGGCTCGATGAAGCCCATTACGATCATTTCCGTTGCTTCCTGCTCAGAGATGCCGCGGCTCATCAAGTAGAAGAGCTGCTCTTCGGAAACTTTAGAAACCTTGGCTTCATGCTCAAGTGAAATATTACTATTTAATACTTCATTGTATGGAATCGTATCAGATGTTGACAAATTATCCATAATCAACGTATCGCACTCGATATTCGCACGGGCGCCGTCAGCTTTGCGGCCAAAATGGACCAAACCGCGATAGTTTGTTTTTCCGCCATGCTTCGAAATCGACTTCGATACAATGGTTGAAGAGGTATTCGGTGCTAAGTGAATCATCTTCGAACCGGTATCTTGAACTTGACCTTTGCCGGCAATCGCAATCGATAGCGTCATGCCGCGGGCGCCTTCACCCTTCAAAATAACAGCCGGATATTTCATCGTTAATTTAGAACCGATGTTACCGTCAACCCATTCCATCGTGGCATTCTCTTCACAGACCGTCCGCTTCGTTACAAGGTTATAAACGTTATTGGCCCAGTTTTGAATCGTTGTATAACGGCAGTAGCCGCCTTTTTTAACGATGATTTCAACAACGGCACTGTGTAGGGAGTTTGTCGTATAGACCGGTGCGGTACAGCCTTCTACGTAGTGCACGCTTGCCCCTTCATCCACGATAATCAAGGTTCTTTCGAATTGTCCCATATTTTCCGAGTTAATCCGGAAATAGGCCTGTAACGGTGTATCTACCTTCACACCCGGTGGTACATAAATGAACGAGCCGCCAGACCAAACAGCCGAGTTCAGCGCTGCAAACTTATTATCCGTAGGCGGGATGACCTTTGCCCAGTGCTCACGGAAAATATCTTCATTTTCTCGTAATGCAGAATCAGTATCCTTAAAGACAATTCCTAATTCTTCAAGGTCCTCCTTCATATTATGGTAAACAACCTCAGATTCATATTGAGCAGAAACCCCGGCAAGATACTTTTGTTCGGCTTCCGGAATCCCCAGTTTATCGAAGGTTGCTTTAATTTCTTCCGGTACTTCATCCCATGATTTCTCAGATTTCTCGGATGGCTTGACATAATACGTAATCTCATCAAAGTTTAACGTACTTAAATCGCCACCCCATTGCGGCATTGGCTTGCTGTAGAAGATATCAAGTGATTTTAAGCGGAAATCGAGCATCCACTGTGGTTCACCCTTCATCTTGGAAATTTCTTCAACAATCTCACGTGTCAGACCACGTTTTGACCGGAAGATGGACACGTCTTTATCGGCAAAACCGTATTTATAATCACCGATTTCAGGCATTTTTTTCGCCATCGTCGTACTCCTCCTTTATAAATGATTAGGCAGGAAACCGCAAAAATGGTTCCTGTCCTGATCATTTTATTATTTTTCCCCTTCGCTTAGCCCTTTTTCCATTGCTTTCCATGCTAATGTAGCACATTTGATACGAGCTGGAAATTTGGAAACACCTTGAAGTGCTTCGATATCACCTAAGTCAATCTCTTCATCAATCTCTTTTCCTTGCATCATATTGGAAAAAATCTTCGACAGCTTCAAAGCATCTTCGACCTTTTTCCCTTTAATCGCCTGCGTCATCATCGAGGCGGATGACATCGAAATGGAACAGCCTTCTCCCTCAAACCGGCAATCCTCGACAATTCCATCTTCCACTTTAAAGGTCAATTGAATCCGATCACCACATGTTGGGTTATTCATATTAATCGTATGGCTGCCATCTTCTAAAACACCACGATTACGCGGCTTTTTATAATGGTCCATAATGACCCTTCGGTATAGTGCATCTAGATTAGAAGACATCGCTGAAATACTCCTTTGTTTTGACAAGCCCTTGCGTGAGTTTATCAATATCTTCTTCTGTATTGTATAGATAGAAGCTGGCACGTGCAGTTGCCGCCTGCTTCAGCCATTTCATCAACGGTTGTGCACAATGGTGGCCGGCACGCACTGCAATTCCTTCTGCATCCAAAACAGTTGCAACATCATGTGGATGGACATCTGCCAAATTAAAGGTAACAAGTCCGGCACGCTTAGCAGGATCATGTGGACCGTAAATCGTAATCCCTTCGACAGATGACAGTTTATCAAGCGCGTAAGCAGCAAGCTTGTGCTCATGCTCGGCAATATTGTCCAAACCGACTTCATTTAAAAAGTCAATGGCAGCTCCAAGGCCAATCGCTCCGGCAATAATCGGTGTGCCGCCTTCAAATTTCCACGGCAGTTCTTTCCAGGTCGATTCATACAAATGAACGAAATCAATCATTTCACCGCCAAATTCGATTGGTTCCATCTTTTCAAGCAAATGCTTTTTGCCGTAAAGTACACCAATTCCCGTTGGACCGCACATTTTATGACCAGAGAATGCAAGAAAGTCACAATCTAGATCTTGCACATCAATTTTCATATGCGGCGCACTTTGAGCCCCATCCACCACCATGATAGCGCCATGCTCGTGGGCAATCTGCGCTATTTCCTTAATAGGGTTGATGGTGCCAAGGACATTGGACACCTGGGTCACTGAAACGATTTTCGTATTCGAGGTAACGGTTGCCCTGACATCGTCTAAGGAAAGTGTACCATCTTCTTGAAGCGGAATATACTTTAGCTGAGCACCAGTCCGTTTCGCCACCTGCTGCCACGGAATGATATTACTATGATGCTCCATATAGGTAATCACTATTTCATCGCCTTCTCTAAGGGTAGCAGCAGCATAGCTTGCTGCCACCGTATTAAGCGATGTTGTCGTCCCTCTGGTAAAAATAACTTCCTGAATCGATTTGGCATTGATAAACTTACGAACCTTTTCCCGTGCCCCTTCGTAAGCGTCTGTCGCCCTTGTACCGAGTGTATGCACACCGCGGTGGACATTGGAATTGTATTCACGGTAATATTTTTCAATTGTTTCAATGACCTGGATCGGCTTCTGCGAAGTGGCAGAGCTGTCTAGATAGACAAGCGGGTTGCCATTTACTTCTTGGTCTAGTATCGGAAACTGGCTGCGAATATCTTGGATATTCATTATCGAACTTTCCTTTCAATAACTTCCGTTAATTGTTTCTTAACTTTTTCAACTGGAAGCTGATTAACAACCGGTGCCAGGAAGCCATGGATGACTAGCCGTTCTGCTTCTGTTTGCGGAATCCCGCGGCTCATCAGGTAATAAAGCTGAACCGGATCCACGCGCCCTACGGAAGCAGCGTGTCCTGCCATGACATCATCCTCATCAATCAACAGGATGGGATTCGCATCGCCGCGTGCTTTTTCACTCAGCATCAGAACACGTGAGGTTTGTTCCGCATCTGATTTTGATGCACCGTGCTCAATTTTGCCAATTCCATTAAAAATAGTTGTGGCACTTTCCTTCACAACGCCATGATTTAAAATATTTCCTTGCGTATGTTTACCATAATGGACAACCGTTGTCGTGAAGTTTTGCGTTTGCTCACCTCGTCCGACAACGACCATCTTTGTATCACCTTTAGCGCCGTCGCCAAGTAAATTAGTTGTATTCTCAGAAATGGTATTCCCTTCGTTCATTGACCCAAGAGCCCAATCAATCTCAGAATCCCTGCCGGCAACACCGCGGCGGTTCACATAAGTGGTAATTCCTTTTGCCAAGTTATCAACCGCACCATATTGAACTCGCGCATTTGTCGTTGCAATCACTTCTGTCAAAATGTTTGCTAAAGTATTGGACTCTTCCACTGTGGAAATATAGTTTTCAACATACGTTAACGAACTATTGTCATCAGCGACAACTATCACATGGTTAAACAAATTGGCTTCCGCATCATCATGAACAAATACAGCCTGCAGCGGTTCAGTAATTTCAACGTTTTTAGGTACATAGACGAAAACTCCGCCATTCACAAGGGCGGCATGCAATGCTGTGAGTTTATGTTCATCCGCATTGATCGCTTGGGTCATATAATACTTTTTCAATAAATCACCATGTTCTCTTGCTGCTGTGAAAATATCGGTGAAAATAACACCTTTATTCCTTAGGTCATCTGATAAGGACAAATATGCAGGAGTTTGGTTCCGTTGTATATATAGATTTTGATTGCCGGCATCGACATCGACCAATGCCTTCACTTCATTTGGTAATTCTGCAAGAGACGTATATGCCGTACTTTTCACTGTATGCTGATGGAATTGGGTAAAATTCCATTTATCAATTTTTGTTTTATCCGGTTTGGGCATTGACAGCTGTTCGAACTGCTCAAGTGCTTTAAGGCGAAGCTCAGCAAACCAAGCCGGCTCGTTCACAACACTAGAAAAAGAGCTGACAAACGCCTTATCAAACGGTAATTTTATTTCAGTTGTCATCATAATCCTCCTAACCTACACTTATGCTTCTTGCTCAACTGTTTCCTCTTCAATGCCAAGCTCTTGCTTAATCCAGTCATAACCTTCCGCTTCTAAGCGCTGTGCAAGCTCAGGACCGCCGTTTTTAACAATACGGCCTTGCATCATGACATGCACATAGTCAGGAGTAATATAATTCAACAGACGTTGATAGTGTGTGATAATTAAGCAGCCGAAATCTTCATTGCGCATTTGATTGACCCCTTTTGAAACAACCTTTAAGGCATCAATATCAAGACCAGAGTCAATTTCATCAAGGATGGCAATTTTCGGCTCAAGCATCATTAATTGAAGAATTTCATTGCGTTTCTTCTCACCGCCGGAAAAGCCTTCATTTAAATACCGTTGTGCCATATCTAAATCCATTTCAAGATATTCCATTTGCTTATCCATTTGGCGGATAAATTTCATCAAGGAAACTTCATTTCCCTCACCGCGACGGGCATTGATGGCCGAACGGAGAAAGTCCGCATTTGTCACACCATTGATTTCACTAGGGTATTGCATTGCTAAAAACAAACCGGCACGCGCCCGCTCATCAACTTCCATTTCTAATACATCTTGGCCGTCTAAAGTAATGCTGCCGCTTGTCACTTCATATTTTGGATGGCCCATAATCGCAGAAGATAAAGTCGATTTACCAGTTCCGTTTGGACCCATGATGGCATGAATTTCTCCGCCCTTTATTTCAAGGTTCACACCTTTTAGAATTTCTTTCCCATCAATTGCAACATGAAGGTCCTTAATTGTTAAAGTTGATCCAGCCATGTTCATACCTCCAAAAAATAGTTTGTATCTTACAGATCATGACAATCTGTACCCTTTATTTTAACTTGATTCTCATTTTATTCTCATTACAATCTTATAACATTTGAAATGTATTAGCAACTCTTATGCAGTAATAACTAAAGTGTATTTTCACTAAGTCGAAACTATTGAGAATTAACCTTGCAAATATTGTGAGTGAAGCGGGGATGCCGGTCAGTATGGCAAAAAAATATGTATAAATCACCCGTTTAAAATCATACTCTTTTTTCTGCTTCTTTACCATAAGTATACAAGATCTATTTTCACCACATAATGTCATTAACATGTATAAAAATAAGGAAGCCAGTGGAGACCACTTGCTTCCTATTTCTATGACGCTTATTTTGTTGGGGCAGGGACAACTGCACCTTTGTATTTTTCAAGAATGAAGTCTTGAATCTCTTTTGATTGAAGGGCTTCAACAAGCGCTTTGATGGCAGGTTTGTTTTCGTCCCCTTTACGAACGGCAATAATATTCACATATGGTGACTCTTTATCTTCGATGGCAATCGAATCTTTTACCGGGTTTAGACCGGCGTCCATTGCATAGTTTGAGTTAATTAACACAGCATCGCCTTCGCCATTATTAAAGATTTGCGGCAGAAGCTTTGGTTCATAGTTCGCATCAAATTTAAGCTTCTTGGGATTGTCGACAACATCTTTAATTTCTGCTTTTGTTTTATCGATACCATCCTTTAATTTGATTAACCCTTCTTTTTCAAGCAGTGATAAGAGACGGCCATGGTCGGCAACCGAGTTGCTCATGATCAGGTGTGCCCCTTTTGGAAGTTCACTTAGTTTCTTATACTTCTTCGAATAAATCCCAATTGGTTCAATATGGATTCCGCCGGCGCTAACAAAGTCATAACCAAATTCCTTGATTTGCCCATTTAAATAAGGAACGTGTTGAAAGTAATTTGCATCCAATTCTTTAGAAGCAAGGGCCTTGTTTGGTAAAACATAATCAGTAAATGTTTTAATTTCTAAATCAATGCCTTTTTTCTTTAAAATCGGTTTTGTTTTTTCTAAGATCTCGGCATGTGGAACAGGAGATGCTCCGACAACTAATTTCGTCGTTTTGGCATTATCCCCGCTGGCCCCTTCCGATTTTTCTTTAGATTTCTGTCCCGAGGTTCCACAGGCGGCTAATGCCAGCACAAGTGTAAATCCTAAAAGTATACCCAGCAATTTTTTCATTTTAACGTTTCTCCTTTTTTATAATATCAGAATTTATATCATTCGACTTTGAGAAATGTCTAGCTCCAGCGCCCTAGCGGCTAGTGTCCTTCGCGCTCCGCCCTACGATAAGTCAACATCGGTTCGCTTGCGCTCACCGTGTTTCCTTTATCTCAGTTGGAGCGCCCCATAAGGAAGGCTTCGACAGCATCAGCATCGCACGAAGGAAAAGCGATAGCTTTTTCGAGGAGGCCATACGCCGCTGACCAGGGCGCCTGCGCTTTTCTCATCGTTTATCTATTTTTGAAGTAATCAAATCACCAATAAACTGAATGACAAATACAATGATAAGAATAATAACAGTTGCTGCTACGGTCACATCATTTTGATTCCGTTGATAGCCATAATTATAGGCAAGGTTTCCCAAGCCGCCGGCGCCAATTGCCCCGGCCATTGCCGTATAACCAACGAGGGCAATCGCTGTTACTGTAATCCCTGAAATCAGAGCCGGCAGCGATTCCGGCAAGAGCACCTTCCAAATGATCGTCCAAGTTGTTGCACCCATCGATTTGGCTGCTTCGATGACACCTTTATCGATTTCCCTTAATCCGATCTCCACCATTCTTGCATAAAATGGAGCCGCTCCAACAATAAGTGCCGGCAATGCGGCCGCTTCCCCAATCATTGTCCCGAGCAAAAAGGTCGTAAACGGAATCAATAAAACAATTAAAATAATAAATGGAATCGAGCGAAAAATATTGACGATCGCAGCGATAACCGTATTAATCGGTTTATTTTCCCACATATTCCCCTTTGCTGTAAGAAAAAGCAGCATACCAAGAAGGATTCCCAAAATAAATGTTACCAGCACAGAAATTCCAGTCATATACAGGGTTTGTTTCGTGGCATCCCACATCATGAGCCAATCGACATTTGGAAAATACTTATCCATGAGAAACCACCTCGACTCCTACCTGCTGTGAACGAATAAAGTCAACCGCTTTGTCCACTTCTTGATCGTCACCATCGATATGAATGAATAGCGTTCCATAGGAGCCGCTTTGTGTTTGAGAAATTTTCCCCTGCAAAATATTGACGTTGACATTTGAATGGCGAATTAAATTGGTAATCACTGGCTGTTCTGCAGAATCTCCAATAAACGTTAATTGCACAATTTGCCCGGAATCATACTGTTCAAGCAAATGCTCAGCTGTTTCTTTTGTATCCTCAGGTTCGGTTACCTGTTGGACAAAACGTTTGGTGATTGGCTGTTGTGGGTTTCTAAACACATCCAATACTGAACCAATTTCCACGACTTTCCCACTTTCCATGACTGCCACCCGGTGGCAAATCTTTCGAATGACATGCATCTCATGGGTAATCAAGACAATGGTCAGGCCAAGACGCTGATTAATATCCACTAATAAATCCAGAATCGAATCGGTTGTCTGCGGGTCGAGGGCGGAAGTCGCTTCATCACAAAGTAACACTTTAGGATTATTGGCCAGCGCCCTGGCAATCCCAACCCGCTGCTTTTGGCCGCCGCTTAGCTGTGAAGGATAGGCATTTTCCTTTCCTTCCAGACCGACCAATTTAATCAATTCAGCGACGCGTTTTTTTCTTTGCGGTCCTTTCACGCCGGCAATCTCTAGTGGGAAGGCGATGTTTTCGCTAACCGACCTTGACCATAACAGGTTGAAATGTTGAAAAATCATACTAATTTCCTGGCGTGCTTTGCGGAGTTCACTTCCCTTGATCTTGGAAATTTCCCGGCTCGCAACCGTTACCGTTCCCTTAGTCGGCAGCTCAAGCCCATTTAACATCCTGATTAACGTACTTTTGCCAGCACCACTATATCCAATGACACCGAAAATTTCTCCTTCTTTTATTTCCAGAGTTACATCATCAACAGCTGTTAGCTGCCCCTGCTTTGAAGGAAAAACCTTTCGGACATTTTTAATAGAAATCATCGAATCACCTACTTCTCAGCTAATAAGATTCTTTCTCTTAATCTATAAGAAATGCCTTTCTGCATAGGCAGAAAGGCACGATAAATCTAACCTTTCTCCCATCTTTCAAAGCACATGCTTTGTGTGAATTGGCACCATTTCAATAACTTGACGGTTGCCGGGCTTCATCGGGCACATCCCTCCACCTCTCTTGATAAGAGCGAAAAAGCAATCTTCTATTTAATTAATACGTTACTTTAAAGTACAAGAGCAATCTTACCACGCATAAGAATAGGTGTCAATTTATTTATTCACATCAAGTTTTTAGTTATTGGTTTTTAAAGAGGTTAACCCTGTTGCCGCTGTAATTGCCTCCTCAAGGTCCTCTATCAAATCTTCGACATTTTCGATACCGATAGATAAACGAATTAGATCCTCGGAAACACCCGCGGCCTTTAAGCCTTCCGCGTCCAACTGCTGGTGGGTCGTGCTTGCCGGGTGGATAATTAAACTTTTAGCATCTCCGACATTGGCTACATGCGCCCAGATTTTTATTGAATTAATTAATTTTGCCCCGGCTTCCTTTCCGCCTTTAATGCCGAACACAACCATGGAACCTGCACCTTTAGGCAGATACTTCTGGGCAAGCTCATAATCAGGATGCGATGGATGTCCTGGATAGGTAACCCAATCCACTGCAGGATGGTTCGTTAAATACTCCACAACCTTTTGCGTGTTGGCAACATGCTCTTTCATCCGCACATGAAGGGTTTCCAGTCCAAGTACGAACTGGAAGGCATTTTGCGGGCTTAAGGCCGGTCCAAGGTCTCTTAATAGCTGGACACGTGCTTTGACAATATAGGCAGCTGCTCCAATCGCCTCCGCATAGACAAGGTCATGGTAGCTGGCATCCGGTGTCGTGAAACCTGGAAACTTTGGCGAATTCCAGTCAAACTTACCTCCGTCGACAATAATACCGCCAGTTGATGTCCCATTGCCTAAAAGCCACTTTGTTGCAGAGTGTACAATAATATCTGCTCCATGTTCGATCGGGCGGCAAAGATAGGGTGTCGCAAAGGTATTATCCACGATTAACGGTACGCCGGCCGCGTGGGCGATATCAGCTACCTTTTCAATATCCAGTACTGCTAAACTTGGGTTTCCGATGGTCTCGGCAAATACTGCCTTTGTTTTTTCAGTGATTGCATTGCGGAAGTTTTCCGGATCTTTCGGATCAACAAATTTCACGTTGATACCGTATTTTGGAAGGGTCACTGCGAATAAGTTATAGGTTCCGCCGTAGAGATTCGACGCAGAGACAATTTCATCCCCAGCTTCTGCAATGTTCAAAATAGCGAGTGTGATGGCCGACATTCCACTAGCTACTGCGAGTGCACCGACACCGCCTTCGAGAAGGGCCACCCTATCTTCAAAAACAGTTGTCGTTGGATTATGGATCCTTGTATAAATGTAGCCTGGTTCCGCTAATGCAAATAGATTTGCGGCATGTTCCGTGTTTTTAAATTGATAGGCATTATTTTGATAAATCGGTACAGCGCGTGCTCCCGTTACCGGATCCGGTGATAAACCTCCATGAACACTTAATGTTTCAAAACGGTACTTTTTTTGATTCTCAGCCATTCCACTCGCTCCTTTTGTAACAATTCTCTTAAAAGAAAGGGGTTCCTTTATAAGAAGAGGAACCCCGCTCTTCTTATCTTCCAGAGCTAGTGCCCTGCTGGATGTAGCACCGTGTGTTTAACCGGTTGCTGGGCATCATTGGGCCAGTTCCCTCCACCGCTCATGATAAGAATATTTATTGAATTGTTTTTATTAATTGAATATTTTAAGGACATCTTACACGATGTTTAATTCCGAGTCAATAGGTTTGATTAAATTATTTTTGCTAGAAAGTAGTCTGATCTGGTTAGATAGAAAACAGACTCTAGCCATAAGGCAGTTCTTAAGGATGCGTTAACCTTTAAACTGTCATTTTGCTCGAGTACCCGTAATCTTTCCTTACCTTCAAAAAGCAGCAGGAGTGCGTCTTGGCTTCCGGAAATTTCGAATTGTGTCATCCCATCAGGTGTCGGCTCCTGTACAGATATAACACCGCTTTTGAACATTAACTGGATTGCTTGTTCATTTGCGACAATGTTGCCCTGCAAATCGGCTTGCTGAATTAAGGGAAGGATATGTTCTTGATTTTCCACTGCCTGGATAAAGTTGTGAACTGCTTCGATCATTGCCATCACCCCGTTCTTTACTCATATCTAACATTATTCCGTAATGAGTACGGAAATCCTTTTATAATCCATCGACTCTTTCTGATAATTTCCTGAGAAATATGTCGTTTTTTGGACTGTTCATGAAATGTTTGAAATTTAGTTGGTGGGATGTTGGAATTTTTTATTAAAATAGACTTGAATTAAGAAAGGATGTGAAACATGACAAATGAGCCACGAATACCGCCAAAGAATTTAACCGTATCAAGTTCTTTAAATGTCCGGATGATTCTATCTGAACAGGATCAATGGTACTATTCACCATAACACAAAAACAGATGCCTTCAAGCATCTGCTTTCATTAACTCTCCCCTTATTTTCTCCAAAAGATATGGTACCGAGTGGAAGGCATAGAGCCTGTCGATTACCTGACCGTCCCTAATCAATATCAAACAAGGAACACTTTCTACCGCAAATTTTTCAGCAATGTCCGGGTAGTAGTTAAGGTTCATTTTCCCCATTGCAATCTTGACCAAGTTCTCAACCACCTGTAACATTTTCCCGGCAAGCTGGCAGGTGCCGCATAATGGTGTATAAAAATACACCACCCCGGTACCGTTGCTTTCCATAAACGATAGTAAATTATTTCGATTCCATTCATTCATCATTATTATCCCATTTCTAAATACTCTGTGTGGACATCAATATTTGCACCTAGTAAAACTGTAGCCAAATGGTGAACTGGTGCCGTTGCCACTTCGCGATACATCCGATCTATATATAAATGCTCGGCATGAGGAAACTCCCGTCTAAACAGCTTGCGCAGCTTTTCACCAGCTGTGTCCGCATCAACCAGGATAAATACTTCCTTATCATCAAGAAATTCAATCCATTCATCCAGTTTTGTATGACTAATCGTCCCATTAGTACATATAATTTCAATCGGTTCATTTACAATTCTTTGAACTTTATCTTTATCCGATTTTCCTTCGACAATAAGAACTTTGTCAACATACGAATCATTCATTATCCATCACCTAAAAGAAGTCGTTTACTGTTAACATATTCTAATTAATGAACTATGTCCCTAAAATGTATGTTAACAATATCATTATTGTCCTTTTTTCTTACAGCCTAGTTTTCCCCTTTAAAAAAAGAGAGCTAACATGGGAATTTCCCCCATTAGAAAAAGCACCCACGAAAGGTGCTTTTCTCTGTTAAAAAGACTAGTCTTCCTGAGTCATTTCATCATATTGTTCAGCGGTCATGAGTTCGTCCAGCTCGCTGCTGTTTGATAATTCAACCACAATCATCCATGCCTTATCATAAGGTGATTCATTTACAAATTCAGGGTTGTCATTTAAGTCTTCATTCACTTCCACAACTTTCCCGCTGACAGGAGCATAAAGTTCAGAAACGGTCTTAACGGATTCAACGCTGCCGAATGGCTCGTTAACAGTCAGTTCGTCGCCAACTTCAGGAAGTTCAACGAAAACGATGTCGCCAAGCTCAGACTGTGCAAAGCTGGTGATCCCGATACGCACTTTTTCCCCTTCTACTTTTACCCACTCATGTTCTTCAGAATAACGCAATTCCTTTGGTGTAGTCATAGCTAACAATCCCTCCATATTTTTTCTAAATCTATCATCGATTGTGATCGATTACTTCAGCCACATGTTCTCATACTCATCTTCTTTAAAGCCGACGGTGACGTGTTTACCATCGGTTAAAATGGGGCGTTTGATCAGCATGCCATCAGATGCAAGCAGATCCAAAAGTTCGGCTTCACTCGCTGACTTGATTTTATCCTTGATTCCTAATTGACGATATTTTTGCCCGCTTGTATTAAAAAATTTCTTCAAATCCAAACCGCTAATCTGGTAAAGCTTCTCCAATTCTCCACGTGAGGGAGGATTGTCGACAATATGTATGGCTTCGTAAGAAATGTTCTGGGCATCCAGCCATTTCTTCGCATTTCGACAAGTACCGCATTTCGGATACCAATAAAACGTCAGAGACATCCATTTCACCGCCTTTTCCTAACATTAGGACCTCCAATTGAATAGTATCATATTTTTTTGCAAAATCCTAACAGACTATACTACTCCTCCTCAAACAATTCGACCCTTTTTCATAAAAATCCTTCTTATTTTTTTAAAAAAAGACCCCCTCAATCGTAGGAGGAGGCCATTTCTCTTTCTTATACTACATAGCGTTCAGCTGCAATGATAACATCTGCTGCTTCACGTTTTTTAGCAATGACGTTAATCGGGGTATGGCGGGTAAATTTGCGAAGGGAAGACAACATCATCCGTAATGTGTCGCCATGTTCAATCGCAACAAGCGTTTCTTTCGCAATCGCTTCAATTTGGTTGAAGGCTTCTTGACAAAAGATTTGTGTATAAAGAAGCTTCTGGCAATTCTTATCAACCCCATCTTTAGCTATCGCTTTTTCAGTCCGGAGAACGACCGATTCCATTGCATAAACATCCGAGACAATATCGGCGATATTAGCCAGTATTTCCTGCTCTTTTTCAAGCGCTTTGCCATATTTTTGTGCTGCTAGGCCGGCAGCTAATAAGGCAATTTTTTTTGCATTTTTCACAAGATATTTTTCTTGCGCAAGCGGCTCGTCACCTGGTTCCTCCGGCATTAACATCATCAGTTCTTCTTGCAGTGCAAGCGCTTTTTGGAATAATGGAAGCTCGCCTTTCATCGCTTTCTTCACAAGGGTTCCCGGAACAAGAAGACGATTGATTTCGTTTGTTCCTTCAAAAATACGATTGATTCGGGCATCACGATAAGCTCTTTCAATTGGGTATTCTTGCATAAAGCCGTAACCGCCGTGAATTTGTACACCTTCGTCAACAACATATGATAGTACTTCACTGGCAAAGAATTTATTTAGCGAGCACTCGATGGCGTATTCAGCAATGGAGTTCGCAACCTTCTTACTATCTTTTGCTTCCTCAGGAGAAAGCTGTCCTTGGTTGTCTTCATATAATCCAACTGTACGGTAGACAGAGCTTTCAGCCGCATAAATTTTCGAAGCCATGGTGCCAAATTTTTCCTTTGTTAAATTGAATTGTGAAATCGGAGTTTTAAATTGCTGGCGTCCATTCGCATATTTAACCGCTAATTCTAACGCCGTTTTGGAACCGCCGACAGCACCAACAGCAAGTTTATATCGTCCAATATTTAAAATATTGAAGGCAATCACATGTCCTCTGCCAAGTTCGCCTAATAGATTTTCCACAGGGACAGGAACATCTTCTAAAATAAGTGTACGAGTGGAAGAACTCTTAATTCCCATTTTCTTTTCTTCAGCACCGGTTGATACTCCTGGAAAATCTCTTTCCACGATAAATGCGCTAAAGTGCTCACCGTCGACCTTAGCATAGACAACAAAGATATCCGCAAAGCCAGCATTCGTGATCCATTGTTTTTCACCGTTAAGGATATAGTGTGTCCCTTCTGCATTTAATTTGGCTGTCGTTCTGGCACTAAGGGCATCCGAGCCTGAACCCGGCTCTGTTAATGCGTATGCAGCAATTTTTTCTCCTGAAGCGAGCGCAGGTAAATATTTATTTTTTTGCTCATCATTCCCGAATAAAACGATTGGCAGTGAGCCAATTCCAACATGTGCTCCATGGGAAAGTGAGAAGCCGCCGGCTTTTGCCATTTTTTCAGTAAGCAGTGAAGAGGTGATTTTATCTAATCCTAACCCTTCATACTCTTCCGGTACATCAGCCGCTAATAGCCCTAGCTCGCCGGCTTGCTTTAATAATTTCACCGACCGGTCAAATTCATGATTTTCCAAATATTCAAGCTGTGGAAGGACTTCTTTTTCAATAAAATCATCGGCCGTTTTGGCAATCATTAAATGCTCTTCGGTGAAATCCTCCGGTGTTAACACTTGATCAAATGCAATATCTTCAATTAAAAAACTACCGCCTTTTACGATTTTTTTCGTTTGTGTCATGGAAATTTCCTCCTAATCTTATTTTTCAAACGTTTTATGAAAGCAATTCGAATACGCCGGCAGCACCCATTCCGCCGCCAATGCACATCGTGACAACGCCAAATTGTTCCTTTCGCCGTTTTAATTCATGAATCAGTGTTAACGTAAGCTTTGCTCCGGTACAGCCAAGCGGGTGTCCTAAGGCAATCGCACCGCCATTGACGTTCACTTTCTCCTCATCAAGGCCGAGCTCCCGAATAACCTGGATCGATTGGGACGCAAACGCTTCATTTAATTCAAATAGATCGATATCGGATACTTCAAGACCTGCAAGCTTCAAGGCTTTTGGTACGGCGACAATAGGGCCGATCCCCATAATTTCCGGCGGTACACCGCCAACTGCGAACGATCTAAATTTTGCTAATGGCTTTAGCCCAAGTGATTCCGCCTTTTTACGGTCCATCACCATCACGGCTGCTGCCCCGTCACTTGTTTGGGATGCGTTCCCGGCCGTTACGGTGCCTGACACCGAAAATGCCGGACGCAGCTTCGCTAATGTTTCAAGATTCGTGTCCGGACGAACGCCCTCATCATGTGAGAATTGAATGGTTTTTTCGACTAGCTTATTGTCCTTCCCGACAGAACGGAGGGTTACGTCC
Organism: Bacillus renqingensis; assembly: GCF_016464375.1. Classification (GTDB taxonomy): domain Bacteria; phylum Bacillota; class Bacilli; order Bacillales; family Cytobacillaceae; genus Neobacillus; species Neobacillus renqingensis. The sequence continues at coordinate 70,785 of NZ_JADDIU010000004.1, read as the reverse complement.
ACCGGAACAATTTCATCGGCAAATTTTCCTGCTTGGATTGCCTTGTAGGCCCGCTGATGACTTCTTACGGCAAAGGCATCCTGCTCTTCGCGGGTGATGCCGTATTTCTTGGCAACCTCCTCAGCTGTATGGCCCATTCCCATATAGTATTCCGGAGCAGTTTCAACCAGCTTTACATTGGGGCGAATGACATGTCCTCCCATCGGCAGCAAGCTCATGGATTCGACACCGCCGGCGATGGCCGTGTCGGTAGCTCCGAGCATGATGGATTGCGCTGCATAAGCAATCGCTTGCAGCCCTGAAGAACAGAAACGATTCACTGTGATGGCTGGAACCGTGTGGGATAGTCCCGCTAATGCGCCAATATTTCTTGCAACGTTCATCCCTTGCTCTGCCTCAGGGGTTGCGCAGCCAATCACTAAATCATCAATATTTCCTTCATAATTTCCGGCACGCTTCAATGTTTCTTTTACAACCAATGCTCCCAAATCATCAGGACGAACATGGGCAAGCGTTCCTTTCTTTGCTTTCCCAACCGGGGTCCGAGCTCCGGCAACAATTACCGCTTCTCTCATGCAAGTTCCCTCTCTTTCTTTCATTTTAAAAAATACGAGTCTATTTTTCTAAAGAGGGGGCCTAAACAGCCGCAACCTCTTTTCTAGTTTCTTAACGGCTTGCCTTTTACAAGCATATGTTGCATACGCTGCTGTGTTTTTGGTTCTTGAATCAGGCTTAAGAACGCTTCTCTTTCAAGATCCAATAAATATTGTTCATCCACTTCTGTTCCGAAAGGTACTTTGCCGCCGGAAATGACGTATGCGATTTTTTTGGCAATTTTCAGGTCATGTTCCGAGATGTAGCCTGACAGACGCATTGCCTCTGCACCGAGTAAAAGCGTTGCATAACCAGTTTCTCCTGTAACCGGAACCTTTCTGCGCACTTTTGGCTTATAGCCCCTTTCATGGAGCGCAAGCACAGCCTGTTTTGCATCATATAGTTGATGATCGCTGTTAACGCTAATGCCATCTGCATTGCTGAGAAAGCCATTCTCTCGGGCCTCATCTGCTGACGTCGATACCTTCGCGGTTGCAATCGTTTCAAACACTTTATTGGCAACTTGCTGTAAATCGAATGGAACACCATTTGGCAAGTTTTCGATGTGTTTCATATACAGCTCTTTGTTTCCACCGCCGCCTGGAAGCAGACCGACACCGACTTCAACAAGCCCCATGTAAGTTTCAGAGGATGCCTGGATATGAGCAGCAGGCAAGCAAACCTCGGCACCGCCGCCAAGCGTCATCGCAAATGGTGCGGCTACAACCGGCTTCGAGCTGTATTTCACTTTCAACAATGCACTATGGAGCTGACGGACGATTAAATCCAGCTCATAAATATTGTCATCCTGTACTTCCATCAGCATCATCGCCAGGTTGGCGCCGACACAGAAGTTCTTTCCTTGGTTCCCAATGACGAGACCCTTATAATTTTTCTCGACTTCATCAATCGCGAAGTTCAGCATTTGCACGATGTCCATTCCAATCGCATTGCTTGGCGAATGGAACTCAAGCAAGGCAACACCATCGCCGATATCCACCAGGCTCGCGCCGCTGTTCTTTTTAATCACACCTTTTTGTTTCTTTACCTTTTTTAGGTCAATGACCTTTGGATTGAACTCTACCAATTGATATTCACCGTTATGATAGAAGTAGAGCTCACCGTTTTCCTCTTTATAGAAGGAGCTATTCCCTTTTTCCAGCATCTCTGTTACCCATGCAGGTACTTCTACTCCGGATTCTTTCAACTTCTGAACCGATCTTTCTACACCGATGGCATCCCAAGTTTCAAACGGCCCCAATTCCCAGCCAAAGCCCCATTTCATCGCCCGGTCAATCGCAACGATATCGTCGGCAATTTCACCCAACAGCCGAGCCGAGTAAACGAAAGACTTTGAAAAAGTATTCCATAAAAATTCTCCAGCACGGTCGTTTGCATAAACAAGCGCTTTCAATTTATTGGCAGTGCCTTTCTCCTGCTTTGCAAGCTCAATGGCCGGGGTGGATAATTTTTTGCGCGGTCCGTATTCTAATGTATTGGGGTCGAGTTCAAGAATTTCTTTCCCCTTTTTCAAGAAGAAGCCTTGACCGGATTTGCTCCCAAGCCAGCCGTTTTCAACCATCTTCTTCATAAATGGCGGCACGGCGAATACTTCTTTCTCTTCACCTTCGACCTTTTCATAGACGTTGCCGGCAACATGGTAGAATGTATCCAGCCCAACGACATCGAGGGTGCGGAAGGTAGCGCTTTTTGCCCGCCCAATTAACGGCCCAGTGATGGAGTCAACTTCACCGACACTTAGACCCGCTTTCAGCATTTCTTGTACAGTTACTAAGAGACCATAAGTACCAATGCGATTGGCAATAAAGTTCGGAGTATCCTTTGCGACGACAACGCCTTTTCCTAATACGTCTTCACCAAATGTCTTCATAAAAGAGAGAATTTTCGGATCCGTGTATTGTGTTGGAATCACCTCTAATAATTTAAGGTAGCGCGGCGGGTTAAAGAAGTGCGTACCTAAGAAATGCTTTTTGAAATCGTCGGAACGACCCTCCACCATCGCTTCTACCGAAATTCCCGATGTATTGGAGCTGATGATGCTTCCTGGCTTACGGAATTGATCTACTTTTTCAAACACTTGTTTTTTGACATTCAGGTTTTCGACAACGACTTCGATCACCCAGTCGACTTCATTTAGCTTGACTAGGTCATCTTCAAGGTTACCAGCTTCAATGAGCGCAAGATTCTTTTTTGTCGTTAATGGGGCGGGCTTTTGCTTCAACAGCTTTTGAACAGCCGCAGCACTTATGCGGTTACGTACCTGTTTATCCTCTAGTGTAAGCCCCTTTTCTTCTTCCTGCTTTGTTAATTCACGTGGCACAATATCCAATAATAATGTTGGTATGCCGATATTTGCCAGGTGGGCAGCAATTCCTGATCCCATTACTCCGGATCCTAGTACAGCCGCTTTTTTAATCAATTGGTTCAACATTGTCTCCCCCTTCATCAACTTTGAATGAACACTCATTCATTTTTATTTTAAAAAAAATCACAGTTGAATGAGTTTTGCTACTATTAACTATAAAATATTTTGAAAAATTGTGCAATCAGTAAACGTGGAAAATTGAAATTTTTTTGACAAAATACTTTTCCCATTATCTTATTAAGATATTTTTCTCAACAACGGGCAGTCTATGAAATGAGGTGATATGATAATGGCGAGAATGAAGAAAAACCCTTCCAAAGCTGGCGTCAGTGCCGCCAGCGTAAAAGGCAATGCCGGTCCCGGCCGCGAAGCAAGCGGAATCGACAAACAAAACAGCCAAAACAGCCAATATAAAAAAGATTAAAAAATGGTGTCAGGCACCATGTGAAAAATTCACATGTCCAGCTCCAGCGCCTAGCCCCTCGAGTCATAAGCCACTCCTGAATTGAAGGCAAAGAACGCCTTCTATTCAGGAGCGTCTTATGCTTATCGGGGCTGACCAAGGCGCTTTCGCTTTTCCTGGTGCCTGACACCAATGCTGTTATGAAGTGGTGGAAAACATGTATTTCCGATAATGGTAGCGAATTGAAAAAATTAAGCCGACTGCCATCATGTTTCCCATTAACGCACTTCCACCGTAGCTGATAAATGGAAGTGGGATTCCGGTAATTGGCAGAACGCCAATGGTCATGCCGATATTTTGAAATACGTGGAAAGTAATCATACTGATCACGCCAACACAAATATAAGTATAGAAATGATTCTTTGTTTCCATGCCAACCTTTGTAATATGATAAATCAACATGAAAAATAAGCTAATCAGGATACTGGCACCAATAAAACCATATTCCTCTCCGACGACACTAAAAATAAAATCTGTTTGACTCTCCGGCAGATAGACTTCACGGTTGCCAATCCCTTTGCCGCTTGTCTGTCCGGAGCCAATCGCCAGCATCGATTTAATGAGTTGGTACCCGGCTGAGCTTTGGTAATTATAAGGGTCAAGCCAAGAATAAATCCTGCCAAATTGATATTGTTTAATACCAAGATATTTTTCTAGAATATCGGGATTCCATAAAACAAAATAAAAAACCGTGCCAACTACCACTAATCCAGCTGAAAACAACGGAACAAGCAGCTTCCAAGTAATCCCGGAAATAAAGATCATCCCTAGTAAAATTGCTAAAAAGACAAGACCCGTTCCTAAATCCTCCTTAATGATGAGCGCGAGTGGTGCCATTGTAACGATTCCCATCTTGATTAACAGCCAGAAATCAGATTGAAGCGTCTTTATGACGTTTTTTTGATGATGGTCATCAATCACACGAGACAAACCAAGAATCAAGAAAATTTTAACAAACTCGGACGGCTGAATCGTGCCAATGCCCGGAAGTTTAAACCAGTTTTTCGAGCCATTAAGCCTTGGAGCAATGCTTTCAGGAGCAACAATCAGCAGGATTAAGAGCAATATGCCAAATCCATAAACATACCAAGTCAGCTTTCGTAATTGATCGGAATCAAAGCGCATAACGACAGCAACGATTACACAGCCGACAGCATACCAGGCAATTTGCATCACTAAAAAGTTGCGATCATATTGCCCGCTCTGCTGTGCACTATAAATAACGGCGCAGCTGGCCAGGAAAAGAAGCATAACAATAAGAACAAGACTGTAGTCCAGTTTTGATGATGTGTTTTTAGTTGATGTCATGTGAAGCGCCCACCTTGATAAAAAACTTGTACATTCCTACATTATATTTTTAAAAAGAACAAATCTCAACTTTTATACGACTGTTGGATGAATTTACAAAACCTTTTTTAGAAAAGCGGGTTTATTATCGATATTTTGTTTTGTTATTTTCATAGCTTGTAAGACTTCCGCATATCCATATGGTACAGGCTAAATTATCATAGGAATGAGAGGGAGCATATGTTAACAAAACTGGAAGCACTTATTCTAGGCATTATTCAGGGTTTGACGGAATTTTTGCCCATTTCAAGTACCGGACATCTATACTTAGGAAGAAAGTTATTTGGCCTGCAGGAAGCGGGGCTTTTGCTTGATACGATGCTCCATGTCGGAACATTGCTGGCGGTTTTTATTTTTTATAAAGACGAATTTATGAACATGATTCGCAAGCCATTTAGCAAATTAACCTTTCTATTAATAGTTGGAACCATCCCGGCGGTGATTGTTGGCTTGGCCTTTAAAGATTACATTGAGGATATTTCAAAAACCGGGGTCACAATCGGCTGGGAGTTCCTGGCAACAGGGCTATTTCTCTGGCTCGCTGATTCTGCAAAAAACGGCTATAAGCGAATGGACGATATTAGTTATAAAGATGCCTTTTTTATCGGTTCATTTCAGGCAGTTGCTATTTTGCCAGCCATTTCCCGTTCCGGAATGACGATCGTTGCCGCATTGTGGCGTAAATTGGATCGTGAAACAGCGGCCTACTTCTCCTTTTTGTTATCAACACCGGCAATTGTCGGGGCAATTGTGCTGCAGACAAAGGATTTACTTGGCGGCGGCGGCGAAGAAATCTCATTATCTGCCCTGCTTGTAGGTATCGTCTCCTCAGCCTTTTTCGGCTATATTGCCGTCAAATGGATGATTGGCTTCCTGAAAAAACATTCCTTAAAGCCATTTGCCATATATGTATGGGTATTAGGATTCATTGTACTCGTGTTACAACATTAGAAAAGCGCAAGCGCCCTGGTCAGCGGCGTATGGCCTCCTCGAAAAAGCTATCGCTTTTCCTTCGTGTAATGCTAATGCTGTCGAAGCCTTCCTTGTGGAGCGCTCCAACTGAGATAAAGGAAACACGGTGAGCTTTAGCGAACCGATGTTGACTTATCGTAGGGCGGAGAGCGAAGGACACTAGCCGCTAGGGCGCTCCTTGAAAAAGCTATCGCTTTTCCTTCGTGCGATGCTGATGCTGCCGAAGCCTTCCTTGTGGAGCTAGGCATTTCTCAAAGTTTAATGATATAAATTCTGGTACTACTAAGACGGAAGCACAGGGACTGTTCTTGTGCTTCCTTTGTTATTTTAACTCCTCTTGAACATTTCGTGACAACTCTAAACAAAACTCAATGAAACTTAACGAAACTTAACAAAAGTCACTTCCTTTATGATATGATTTTTTTAAAATAATGGAAAAAGGAGGGATGCTATATGGAAGAGAAGGCCTACACTCCTGATGAGGTCGCACAACTATTTCAAATTTCCAAGCACACCGTTTATGAACTCATCAAAAGAGGAGAACTACAGGCCTTTAAAATTGGAAACAAAATGCGAATTGAACAATCCGAGCTTGAAAGATTTAAGGAGAACAGGAAAGCTCCATCGAAAAGAGGCTCAGCCAAACAAGTTACAAACAACCAGGCAATCTCCATTCGTATTTCCGGCAGCCATGATTTTCTCGTCGAGCATTTTGCCAAACAAGCAGCCAGTAAACTTAAACTTCAGATACAACCTTCTTACATAGGTAGTCTGGAAGGCTTGATGCTTTTATACCGCGGCCAGTGCGATATCGCCGCCACCCATCTATTAGACCCGATATCGCATGAATATAATCTTCCATTTATTCATCAGTTATTTATTTACGAATCAGTGCTGGTAATCCGGCTGGCCGCCAGGGAACAGGGCTTCATCATTGCTAAAGGCAATCCGAAAAACTTTCATGATTTTCCGGACCTTACAAGGAAGGACATCCAATTCATCAATCGTCAAAAAGGATCGGGCACCCGCTTTTTACTTGACTCCAAGCTGTCAAGCCTCAGGATTGACCCGCGGACAATCAACGGTTATGGCAATGAGGAATGGAACCATTTGTCCGCTGCCTCCTACATAAGCAGGGGAATTGTCGATGTCGCCTTTGGGATTCAATCGGCGGCCAATCATTTAGGCCTCGATTTTATACCCGTAGCAAAGGAAAACTTTGATCTTGTTTTTCGCTTTACAGATGAAAATAAACAGATGTTGGCGGATTTGATCCATTACCTGCAATCAGACGGTTTCAAAGACAGTTTAACGGATCTTGCAGGCTATGATATTTCAGATCTAGGAAAAATTATCTATCAAACTACCACTCAGACGGAGGAACAATTATGAAAAAAAATCGTTTAGTCATCGCACTCGTCGCACTAATGCTTTTTGTACTATCAGCCTGTGGAAATACAGCTAAAAACGATGCTGCTGCCAAAGATAAAAAGGAGAAGTCAAAGGCAGCGCCAACGGAAATGATCCTGGCAACGACAACAAGCACCCAGGATAGCGGCTTATTGGATGTGCTCATTCCGATGTTTGAAGAAGAAAATAATGTCAAAGTGAAAACCATTGCTGTCGGTACTGGCCAAGCATTGGAAATGGGTACAAAAGGAGAAGCAGATGCCCTTTTAGTTCATGCTCCCGCGGCTGAAAAAAAAGTCGTTGATGCGGGCGATGCGATTAACTACAAACGAGTTATGTATAATGATTTTGTTTTAGTAGGTCCTACTGAAAACCCAGCTGGTGTTAGTGGCGATGATATTAAAGGGGCAATGAAGAAAATTGCTGATTCTAAATCCGTTTTCGTTTCCCGCGGAGATGATTCCGGCACACATAAAAAAGAGCTTAGCATTTGGGATGCAGCTGGCGTTAAACCAGCAGGAGATTGGTATGTTTCAACTGGTCAAGGAATGGGACAAACATTACAAGTTGCCGCTGAGAAAAAGGGCTATTGTTTAACTGACCGTGCTACATGGTTATCTCAATCCAAAAATTTAGATACGTTGAAAATTCTCGTTGAAGGTGCGGATGATTTATTAAATATCTACCACGTTATGCAAGTAAATCCGAAGAAACATGATAAAGTAAATAGCAAAGACGCAGAGAAATTTGTCAACTTTATGGTAGATAAGAAAACTCAAAAGGTAATTGCGGACTTTGGCAAGAAAGAATATGGTCAAGCGTTATTTTTTAACTATACAGACTAAGTAATAGAATCCAGGAGGGTATTATGGACCTGCTAATTGATGGACTAAAGAAAGCTGTTGAGATGATTTTTACCGGTAATCAGGAAGTATTTGCGATTACATGGCTAACGTTAAAAGTTTGTCTGATCTCCATTCTGATTAGCACCCTTCTTGGATTACCGCTTGGTATTATTCTCGGCCTAACAAAATTTAAAGGTCAAAAAGTACTATTAATGTTTGCCAATATGGGGATGGGGCTGCCGCCGGTCGTAGCCGGCCTATGGATTACGATGCTTTTATGGCGCTCCGGCCCCTTAGGCGACCTAACATTGCTCTATACCCCAACTGCCATTATCATGGCACAGGTGTTAGTTTCACTGCCCATTATCGTCAGCCTGACATGCACATCCTTTCAGCAAATTAACGATAAAATGCTGTTGCAAGTTAAAGCACTGGGCGCAACCAAATGGCAAACCTTGATGATTCTGATTAAGCAATCGAAGATGGCCATAATGGCGGCGATAATCGCCGGATTTGGCCGGGTCATTGCCGAAGTAGGTGCTGCGATGATGGTTGGCGGGAATGTTCAAGGAGATACCCGGATATTGACGACCACCATCGTTATGGAGGTTTCAAAAGGAAACTTTGACATCGCCTTAGCCCTTTCCTTCATCCTATTATCCGCTGCTTTCTTCATTACAGCAGCATTAACATTTTTTCAGCAAAGGAGTCGTTTTTCATGACCTCACTAATTGAAGTGAAAAACCTCACCTATCAAGCCCAAAATAGAACGATTCTCGACATACCGCAATTTGACATTCAGGCCGGAGAATTTCTAGGTATCATGGGGCCGAATGGTGCAGGGAAAAGCACATTGCTGAAGCTGCTGTCCTTTCTTGACTTTCCAAGCAGCGGTGATATTCTCTATCAAGGAGAGGCAATAACCAAAGGCAGTGCCCCATTAGAATTGCGTCGGAAATTTTCCATTGCCCTGCAGCAATCATTATTATTAAATGGGACTGTTTTTTATAATATTGCCATTGGTTTAAGTTTAAGAAAGGTTCCGAAGCATGTTATGAAGGAAAAGGTTTCCCATTGGCTGGAATTATTCGGCATTAGCCATTTGGCCAAAAAAAATGCCCTACATCTATCAGGGGGTGAGGCCCAGCGGGTTAACTTAGCGCGGGCCATGATTATCGAGCCGGAAATTCTCTTTCTCGATGAACCTTTTTCAGCACTAGATTTTCCGACAAAAATTAAGTTAATGGAAGACTTTAAGCAAATCATTTCAGCAACGAACACGACAGCCGTGTTTGTCAGTCATGATCTCATGGAGGTCCATTATCTCACCAATCGCCTCGCCATTATGGTAGGCGGTGAAATGAAGCAATCCGGACCAACCCCTCAGGTCCTTGAATATCCTAATGCAGCTACCCAATCCTTCCTAAATAAATGGAAGCAATTTTATCCCAGTTTAACGGGCAGCAACACCGTTTCATCAAGAAGTATAAGTAGCTGATAAAACGGCCCCGTTATATGTTAAGCCCCCCATTTGGGGGCTGCCTTTTTTCTATTCTTCCTTGGGAAACCACAATGTGACAGTTGTTCCTTTGTTCAACTTACTTTTCACCTTAATTATCCCTTTGTGGGCGTCCATTAATGCCTTCACAATAGAGAGTCCAATACCAACCCCACCCGTTTTTCGATCGCGTGATTTATCACCACGGTAGAAACGCTCAAATATATGGGGAATGTCGTCCTCCTTCATTCCTGCTCCTTCATCCTGAATCCGAAACCCAACATAACCGTCCATTTCTGTCTCAACAGAAATAGTCACCGTTTTCCCACTAGCTGTGTATTTCAACGCATTGTTCAGTACATTTGACAGGATTTGCATTAATCGGTCTTTATCCGCTGTCAATATTTCCTCGCATGCGGGCTCCTCTATACAAAGCTGTACGCCCTTCTCTTTAAATAATGGCAGAAACATTTCGCCTAATGCGGCCAGAACACTGCCGGCCTCCAGTTCTATTTTTTCCAGCTGGATTTGCGGATTTTCAGCTGCAAGCAGCTTCTCCATTTCATTTACAAACCGGACGAGCCGCATCAATTCTTCATGGCTTGCCTGCAGGCGTTGGGGTGTCGGTTCCCAAATGCCATCTTGAAAGGCTTCAATTTGACTTCTTAGCGTCGACAGCGGGGTGCGCAGTTCATGGGCAAGGTCGCCGGTAAACTGCTTCCGCAGCATTTCCTCCTTGGCCAATGACTCTGCCAAGTTATTAAAAGAGATTGCCAGTTGCTTTACCTCCGTTGACAATCCTTTTAACGGAATTCGAATGCTCAGGTTATGTTGCTGCAGCTCACCCGCGGCAAACGAAAGCCTCTGTAAGCCCGAGGTTAATTTTTTTGAAAAAAGCATGCTGAAGACAACTGCCAGTACGATCGTTAGGCAAACGGCCGCTAGTATGTATAATTGGATTGTTTGGATGAATGTATATTCGTCGTCAATTAAACCTTCCGGGTAGATGGCGACAAGCCTTCCAATAATAGCGTGATCCACCTTAATCATATAGGTTTTCGAGTGCCACTCCTCCCCGGCAGATGCCGGCTCTGTCAGCCCTAAGCTATTCAACATCCCCCGAATATTGGAGGTATCCATCTGTAATTGCCCAAACCGATCATACAGTTGAAAATAGAGCTGATCGGTCATCGCATGCTCATGAAAGTAACCGAACACCGGATCACTTGTAAAATGACCATTTTTCCGATAGTCCTTTTCAATTTCCGTTATAATCCGGTCAATCTTCTTTTCCCGATTTCGATCCAAATAGCGATGAAAACTTTCTTCAAATCCATATTGGATAAAAAAACTGACAATGACGATCCCAATCATTGAGACTAACACCAGGTAGAAGAGAATCTTAGACCGGAGCGTTTGCAGCATCGGCTACCCCTCCGAATTTATAACCCATTCCGAAGACCGTAATAATGAACTCCGGCTGTCTCGAATCGATTTCAATCTTTTTGCGGAGATTTTTAATATGAGTATCGACACTGCGCTCATAGCCCTCATAATAGATGCCTTCATCCTGAATCTTTTCCAGTAGATCCACGCGACTGTATACTCTTCCAGGATTTGAAGCCATATTGGTTAATAACTTATATTCTATTGGTGTAAGGGTGATAGATTGACCATTAACGGTCACTTCTTTTTTAAATAAATCAATTGCTAGTTTCCCGCTATTAAATTCCAAACGTTGGACTTTTTCTGCTTTTTTTACCCGCCGCAAAATAGCTTGCACCCGGACGACAACTTCCCTGGGACTAAATGGTTTTGTTAAATAGTCATCGGCACCGATGACAATGCCATTGATGCGGTCTTCCTCAGCGGATTTTGCCGTTAACATCAGAATGGGTACATCCGATTCCTTGCGGACTAAGCGGCACACCTCTTCACCGGAAATATCCGGCAGCATCAAGTCTAAAATGATTAAATCAGGATCTATCGTTTTTACCTTTTTCAAGGCATCGATTCCATTATCAGCACTATGAATTTCATAGCCTTCTCTTTCAAGGTACGCTTCAAGAACTTCTATGATTCTACGTTCATCGTCGACTAACAAGACCTTCATGTTCACCACTCCCCATATTTTTACTATATCATGGAGGGGCAGTGATTTTTTTAACTTCACAAATTGATCATAACTTGCTCATATTTCCTTCAATCTTTTTTGCTAAAACGAAGGAAGTGACTTACTCATTTTGGAGGATTTCTTTAATCATAAAAAAGTGTCCCGGAGAGTGGGACACCATTTTTTGTGTTTTTTACACGTCTTTTTTCTTCATTTCCTCTGTTAAATGCTCGATGCTGTTTTTTACATTGGCTTTTCCAGAGTAGTTTTCGATTAACTCTTTGACATCAATCCCGCTGGAGGCCTTTAATGATTCCTGGAGACTTGCCATCAGGTTTGTAGCATAGCTGGTGATTTTGCCGGCGCCGCCATTTTCTCCGGAGCCGCCGCCTGTATCGACAACCGTAATTTTGTCAATATTGGATAGCGGTGCTGCCACTTGCTTCGCATATTCAGGCAGCATCTTGACAACCATGTCGAGAATCGCCGCTTGCCCGAATTGCTCGAAGGCTTCGGCAATCTTTTCCTTTGCTTCTGCTTCCGCTAAACCTTTCATGCGGATAACTTCGGCTTCGGAAAGACCTTGTGCCTTTTGTGCTTCCGCTTTCGCAAGACCGTCGATGCGGACGCGTTCTGCTTCCGCTTTGGCCATCGCTTCAATCCGGTATTTATTGGCTTCGGCGTCAGCCATTTGCTTCGCCTTTTCCGCAGCGGCAGATTGCTCAACTGCATAACGGTCGGCATCGGCCTTTTTCTTTACTTCAGAATCATATTGACGTTCACGACGAAGAATCTCTTTTTCTTCCAGTTCGATTTGCTTTTGTCTTTCAATAATCTTAACCTGCATTTCTTGCTCGGTTACATCCTGCTTGGCTTTGGCGCTTTCAAGGTCATAGGCCATATCCGCACGCGCCTTGGCAATATCCTGCTCGCGGCGGAACTCCGCGATTTTCAATTGATTGACCTTTTCCGCCTCAGCAATTTCGGTTGCCCGCTCTAATTCCGAGCGCTTGGCTTCCTTCGCTGCTTCGGCTTTTCTAATCCGGGTTTCTTTTTCCGCATCTGCTGTTGCAATGTCAGCATCCCGTTTCACTTGGGCAATCCGCGGCTTACCAAGTGCCTCTAAGTAGCCGTTTTTATCACGAACATCCTTTATGGTGAACGATACGATGACGAGGCCCATTTTTGCGAGGTCCTGTGAAGCTACCCGCTGCACCTCTTGGGAAAACTTATCACGATTTTTATAGATTTCTTCGACTGTCATCGAGCCAAGGATGGACCGTAAATGACCTTCGAGAACCTCTTTGGCTTCATTCTCCCTTTCATCCTTTGGCTTTCCAAGGAACTGTTCTGCTGCCGTAGCGATTTCGCTGATCGACCCGCCGATTTTGATGATGGCTACCCCATCGGCCATAACCGGTACCCCTTGTTCCGTGTAAACCTCCGGTGTTGTAACTTCTAGTTTACTAGATAACAAGCTTAAAGGCTCCGCTTGTTGAAAAACCGGCAAAATAAAACTGCCGCCGCCGCGAATAATTTTTATTTTATTTCCGGATTCGTCGACATGAACATTTTTGTTTCCTAGATAGCTCCCTGTTACAATTAAGGCTTCATCAGGCCCTGCCGTTCGGTACTTTGTAATGAAAATACCAATTAAGGCAATCAGAATAAGTGCGACAATTCCAATAATAATCCATACAAATCCAAATTCCATCGTTGTTACTCCCTTCTATATGAAGCTTTCATTTTCCTGATAGTTGGTTACTTGCAAGACGCCATCCTTCACCTGAACGACAAGCACCTTTTTACCGTTAGGAATTTCCTCAGCATCAAAGCTTGACGCCGGTTTGGCAATGCTTCCGCTGGCGCTTTCAATTAACACCTCCCCAAATCCATCAGCGGGGATCGGCGTAATCACAGATCCAATTCGGCCCCGTAAATCGGATTCTTTATAGACAAGGGATTCCTCAGCCGAGGATAGCGGAACGAGAATAAATACATTCAATAATGTAACGAGAATAAAGGCGATTACGGCTGAAATCCCCAGTATAAGTAAATAGTGAAGGGAAGATAAGCGTTCAAATAAGTAGCCGCTAGCGGAAAGAATCGTAATAAAGGCAAAGACAAGCACAGGATTTAAAAAATGGAGTGCCCCGTCTCCCGTGTCAAAATGAAACACATCCGCAAACAAGACATAAATGATGGTTAGAATACCTGAAATGATGAGACCGTACAAATAAATCGTTGCTAAAGGCATACCGAAAAGTTCCATATGCATCATCCTTTTTACATTGTAGGTAAGAAATACAACGGAAGTGTATCCAATCCTTCAAACCTCAATCAAGCATAGCCAACCATCCCTTTCTGATAAAAGTTATGTATAGTAAGTATTACGAATAATAAATGAAAAGGTTTCACTTTTTCCTATTTCTAGTATATATGATTTATATTCACATTTGGGCGGAAATTCCTATTTTGAGAGAAAACTTTCATAAATTTAAAGGCAGTGTGTATAGTGGTAAGCCTTATTAAAGCTAGATGACTTACGAAATCACAAAAAAATGCCATAGCCCTACGGCTACAGCACCTTACATAATCATATTCAGAAACCGCTTCGTTCGTTCCTCTTTTGGGTTGGAGAATATCTCATTAGGTTTGTTTCGTTCAACCACCACGCCGCCATCCATAAACATCACCTCGTCCGCTGCGTCCCGGGCAAACCGCATTTCATGGGTCACGACCATCATCGTCATCCCTTCCCGAGCGAGGTCCTTCATTACTTTTAACACCTCACCAACAAGCTCAGGGTCAAGGGCAGATGTTGGTTCATCAAACAGCATTACCTCCGGCTCCATGGCCATAGCCCGGGCAATTCCAACCCGTTGCTTTTGCCCGCCCGAAAGCCGTGACGGATAGTCGTCGATTTTATCTCCAAGGCCCACCTTTTCCAGTAATTCTTGTGCCTTTTTCCTTGCCTTGGCCTTGTCCTCACCTTTGACAATAATCGGACCCTCCATGACATTTTCAAGCGCCGTTTTATGAGGGAATAGATTATAATTTTGAAAAACCATTCCTGTTAAGCGTCGAAAGGAGGCGATGCTTTTCTTCGATACGTTTTTTGAAAAATCAAGCGTTTGCCCTGCAATGGTTAAGACACCTTTCGTAGGTGTTTCAAGTACATTCACACAGCGCAGCAACGTTGTTTTCCCCGACCCGGAAGGACCAATCACGACAACAACCTTGCCTTTTTCAACCTCCAGGTCAATTCCTTTTAACACCTCTAGCTGGTCAAACTGCTTATACAATCCTTTAATTGAAATCATTGGAAAACTCCTTCTTACATCGGGCTTTTAAAGGCAGCACAATTGCCTCACAGCCATTCAACTTCTGACCATTATTTGTTAGACATCATATCGATCCAGTCTTTTTTCCATGTACTGCTGTAATACCGAAAGAAACGAGCAAATCACCCAATAAATCAATGCCGCTTCGGTATAGACCAATAGAAATTCATAGTTTCTTGAAGTTATTTCTTGGGCCCGGCGAAACATCTCGGTAATTAGTACAACGGAAGCAAGCGATGTATCCTTTACGAGACTAATAAACGTATTGGATAATGGCGGTAAAGATACTCTTGCAGCTTGCGGCAAGATAATCCGCTGCAATACTTGGGAATAGGACATACCAATGGAATAACCTGCTTCCCACTGTCCCTTCGAAATCGACAAAATCGCGGCCCTGATCGTTTCCGAGGCATAGGCACCAACATTCAGAGAAAAACCAATGACAGCCGAAATAAAGGGATCAAGGGTCACCCCGACATTAGGGAGACCGTAAAAAATTATAAATAATTGCACTAATAATGGCGTTCCGCGAATGGCAGATACATAAATCCGGGCAATAACTTGCAGGATTTTAACATGGGTGATCCGGGCAAGGGCAGTTAAGATTGCCAATAGTAAGCCAAAAATAAACGAGATGATCGTCAGTGGTATCGTATAAGAGATGGCTCCCTCCAGCAGCGGCCAGAGGGACGTTTTGGCAATTTCAATTAATCTTGCTGTTCTATCGGGATCAACAGCGATGTTACTTAAGTACATTTTCACCAAACCATTTCTTGGAGATTTTCTGATAGGTGCCATCCTCCACTATCTCTTTAAGAGCCTTGTTGACAGCATCAACAAGTGAGTCGCTTTTCTTCCTAAACATAAACCCGCTTGTTGAGGCATCTTCGCTTGTGGCGACAATCTTCACTGGTGCATCCGGTTTTTGCTTTTTATAATCTAAGTAAGCGATTTTATCATTGATGGTCACATCAACCCGTTTTTGTGCTAAGAGCTCTGCTGCCTGCTGGAAACCGTCAACCCCTACAAGGTTAGCACCATATTTTTTTGCCATATCAGCATAATTACTCGTTAGTGATTGGGCAGAATTTAAGCCTTTTATGTCCTTAAATGTTTTGACAGTTGTATTGTCCTTGTTAGTAACTAATACAGCAGCCGATGTAATATACGGATCAGAGAAATCATACTTTTTCTGACGGTCAGGACGAATCCCTACTTGATTGGCAATCATATCAAAGCGCTTCGCATCAAGACCGGCAAACAAGGCATCCCATTGGGTCTCCTTGAATTTTGCATTGATTCCCATTCGCTTGGCAACCTCTTGGGCAAGCTCTACATCAAAGCCTGTCAATTTCCCGTTTGGATCATGAAAAGTAAAGGGTGGATAGGTACCTTCTGTACCAATTAAAATTTCCCCATCATCTTTCACTTTTTGCAATAAATCTTTGTCAGCCTTTTCAGCTGTCTGCTTGTTTTTCTTATCATCCTTTTTGGCATCGTCCTTACCGCATGCGGATAGAACTAACATAAAGCTTAACAATAGTGCAAATACAACCACTAATCTTTTCATCACTTTCCTACCTCCAAACATCTATTTATGCAATAGAAAAACCAATCCGTGATTATTTTCCCCATTTTCCCATAATAAAAACCTGCCGCAGAAAATCGGCAGGTTAGGCGGATAAGCTTTCTTCTTTCTTTGATGAAACGGCTCTTTTGGTTTGCGGTCGGTAAAAGACAATACCGCTGACCAGCAAAATTACACCATAGATAAATGTTCTAAGATTGGCGGTGCCCGCGATAATCATCCAGGTGGAATAAATGGTCGCGAGCAGTGCAATGAATCCATCCAGCCAACGAGAACGAGCAGCAACATACGTTTCCCCGGTTAGAGCTAATTTAAGAGAAAAAATCGACGAAATAAAATAAGGAATCAAATAGGCTAAGGTAGCAATCAGGACAATAAAGTCAAACGCACCGGCAATCGATTTCGAAACAGTTGAGAAAATAAACAACTGCGATAAGCCGTTTGTCATGATAAGGGAGTATACCGGTAAGCCCTTTTTATTTTCTTTTAGGAAGGCCTTGGGAAACAATCCTTGTTTCGCTGCCTGGTAAGGGACCTCGGCGCTTAACATAATCCAGCCTATGGTGGAACCAAATAGACTAATTAAACCAACAGCTGCCAAAAGCTTGCCGCCAATGGGTCCTAAAACGATTTCGATGGCATCGATTAATGGTTTGTCAGAGTGAATAAGCGTTTGTTGGTCGAGTATTCCCATCGCGAGAATGCTGATTCCAATATAAATTGCCAGGGCAATAAATAATCCAAGAACCGTTGCCCGTTTAATATCCGCTTGGTTTTTGGCACGGCCGGTAAAGACAACAGCTGATTCAATTCCGATAAAGGCCCACAAAGTATTGAGTGCTGCATGGTTCACTTGAGATATCATCCCGATTGTCTCCCCTGCTGCATCTACCCTTACTGCAACAAACGGAAGGATATTGCTTTTTTCAAAGGCAAACAAGCAGGCAATGATAAACAAGAAAAAACCAATTACTTTTGCAGCGGTTGCGGCAAAATTTAACTTTCCGGCACTTTCAAGGCCTCGGAAAATAATAAAGTGAATTCCCCATAAAAGAAGCGTACATACGATAAATGTCAGCCCATTTCCAACCTTCATGGTAAAATGACCGATCGTAAACCACGGAGTCTCACTTGTTAAAATGGGAAAGAAAGCAGATAAATAGCCGGCAAAGGTTGTGATAACAGCCACAATCCCTGCGAGGTTTCCAATCCAATAACCCCATGAAGCCATGAAGCCTGATAATGCTGAGGCTTGCGAGCCGGATTTAAACAGCTCCTTTGCATATATTTGCGGCCCGCCAGTTATATTGGGCTTACGGATCCCCAAATTTCCAAAGACTAGCGCAAGCATCAGGACACCAAATCCTGTAAACAGCCATGCCGCAATCACACCGGCCGGGCTTGCTGCTTCCGATAATGACCTTGGCAGCATAAATATTCCGGAACCGACCATATTTCCCACAACAAGCGCTGTTAATAACCAAAATCCTAATTTATTTTCCTTCCCCATGCTGCTTCTCCCTTTCAGATGTCAAAAAACCATTATTTTTCGCTATGTAATATGTTATTAGGATAAGCCTGACAGAATTCTATGTCAATGGAAAATTTTATCGTGATAAAGTATTAGAGAACTAAAAAATTCAAATCAAAAGGGATTGCTGTAAAGGCAACCCCTTTTGATGAATTATTCCCACCAATTATCAAACATCGTAGCAGGCATTCTCCGCTTATGCTCCGTTAGAATATAGCGCTTTTCAATTTTATCGGCTACTTCCGGGGAAACTGATTTCCCTTCGAGGTAATCATCCAGTTCGTCATAGGTAATTCCTAACTCCGTTTCATCCGCCTGGCCCGGTTTTTGATCCAACAGGTCTGCTGTGGGAACCTTTAAATAAAGCCGTTCATTTGCGCCAAGCTCTTTTAACAATGCCTTGCCCTGACGTTTGGTTAATCCCGTTAACGGAAGGACATCTGCCCCGCCATCACCGTATTTCGTATAAAACCCTGTAACAGCTTCAGCTGCATGGTCAGTACCAATCACAAGCAGCCCTTCCATTCCACCGGCTGCGTACTGGGCAATCATCCTCATCCTTGCCTTTACATTTCCTTTTTGATAATCGCTTAAATCGCGGCTTTTTGTCGTCAGATTATATTCCTTCTGTACCTCATCAACCGCTGCCTTAATATTAAAAACCATCTCTTGGTCCGCCTTGATAAAGGCTAACGACTGTTTGGCATCCTCTTCATCCTGCTGCATACCATATGGCAGCCGAATGGCCAAAAAGTGGGCATCTATTCCTTCCTTACGAAGTTCCTCTACCGCAAGCTGGGCCAACCTACCTGCCAATGTAGAATCCTGACCGCCACTAATCCCTAACACATATCCTTTTGCCTTTGTTTTTAATAAATAATTTTTCAAAAAGTCAACTCGTTTACGGATCTCCTCCTTTGGCTGTATGGCAGGAGATACATGTAAATCCTTCATAATTTGTGCCTGTAAACTCATATTTAGCCCCCCTAGTTGTGTTATATTTAATGTACCACAATTGCCCACTTTTCAGTAAATAAGACAGACTTGAATGTTATGGGTAAAATACGATAAGCTTTAGAAAAAATAGTTTGGGGGTTTTATTTTTGGAAGGAAAGACATGTAATGAATCAAGGGTGGTCCGAACCATGAGAATATTCCCAACCGATGTAAATAATCATCATACATTGTTTGGTGGGAAGCTAATGAGTGATGCCGATATGCTCGCCTCCATCTCCGCGACAAGGCATTCGCGAACAGAATGTGTCACCGCCTCTACTGATTCTGTTGATTTTTTGAGTCCAATAACACCGAAGGATTCCGTCTGTTTTGAATCATTTGTTACCTGGACAGGCACATCGTCGATGGAGGTTTTTGTAAAAATTATTGCTGAAAATCTCATTTCCGGAGAGAGAAAAATTGCTGCAACCGCCTTTTTAACTTTTGTCGCCCTCGATGATAATGGAAAGCCAACCAAAGTTCCGCCAGTTATTCCGGAGACAGAAGAGGAGAAGAAATTGTTTGAGACCGGGAAGGCTAGAGCGGAAAAACGGAAAGAGCATAGAAAAGACAGCAAAGAACTCGCAGCCCACCTCACAACAAATAAACCATGGGAATGAGAAAAGCGCAAGCACCCTGGTCAGCGGCGTATGGCCTGGAGCGCTCCAACTGAGATAAAGGAAACACGAAGAGCCGAAAGGCGATTCGATGTTGACTTATCGTAGGGCGGAGAGCGAAGGACACTAGCCGCTAGGGTGCTGGAGCTGGACAATTCTCAAAGCCCAATGATATAAATTCTGATACTATAAGAAAAGCGGAAGGCGCCCTGGTCAGCCCCGACAAGCATAAGACGGTCCTGAATAGAAGGCGTTCTTTGCCTTCAATTCAGGAGTGGCTGTAGACCATAGAGGGGCTAGGCGCCTGGAGCTAGACAATGAGAAAAAGCGCAAGCGCCCTAGCCTGGTTACACTAATAAAGGTTCGCGTAGAAACCGCGAACCTTTACTCTAACTTTTGAAGTTTTCTTCTCTCCGGGGCATTGGGAGGCTCTTGCGCCCATCCACGCTCCACCATAAGTTTAAAGCCTTTTGCCATATAGGCTAAAATCTCCAAGCTATATTTTTGATAATAGGCGGCCAAATCTGTTCGTAATGCTAACGATAAGGCGTGACCGATTAGCGTAATATCAATTGCGTTTAATTTAGTAAATAGAGTAACCACGAGCCGATCAGAAAAAGGATTAACAGTTGAAGCCGTTACCTCCATCGAAGTCGATATATTCCCCAATAGTTCCTCTCTCTTAAAAATATCGTTAAACGTATTGAGTTGTTTTTCAGAGATTCTTTTCCCTTCTGCGATAAACTGATGAATTTCTTTGTCCTTCACCACCTGCAGCAGTCCCATACAGATTAAAATAGAGAAATAATTTCGTTCCGTATTAAAAAAGATTTCTGTTATTTCCGTTACATTTAACGGCCTTTTTTTCCCAAATCCACTGATATAGGAAAACTTTTTGACATATTCTACATCGTCCGGATAGGGGATCATTGGCGGTCGATCGTAAATTCCTTTCGCTAATAACAATTCCGTTGATTTTCGGTATAAATTGGTAGTTTTTTGGATCATTGAAACAAAAAAATCCAACACATCCTGCCGTCCAACATTCGCTGTAATAAACCCTGTATTAATCATCGACATTCGGCTCACCGAATAAACTAAACTTAAGGCAAACATATCATAGAATAACGGCGGGGCCGTTAAATCAAGGTCTTTTTCAGAAAAACCGTCGGGAATGGGGATCCCTTCTTCGTGGAAGATGTTCGTAATTTGCTCAACATGCCTTTCACTTAACTCAAAAGCGTCCTGCAGCAGCTCTCTTACCTCATCATCTTTATTATGATGCAGAAAGTAGGTAAATAAGCATGCTGCCATACTTTCTTGAATATAGACTTGCCATAATCCGCTAATTTCCGCACTCGATAACCTAATGCTCCGCTCAGACATTATGAAATTCCTCCACTAAAAGTCTATAAGAGTAGATTTCCAATTAGAAGCAGATTTATTCAGCCCTTTTGCTTTATTTCGTAGGGAATGAAAAAACGGGACCCGGCAGTACAACGCGGATCCCGTTTTTTTCATACATTCCTCAGCACCAAATACAATCGTTTATTTCGTCTGCATCTTTCCTGTTCATCTGCTAAATCATATTTTTTTACCAGATGAAAAACTTCGTTTAATAAATCCTGTGTATGTTCTTTAGCAAAGAACTGTTCAAATAACTGCTTCATATCCTCCGGTAAAAAAGCGGCTTGGGAATCAACCTTACTTTTGACATCTTCCAGTGAGTGATCTAATTTACATTCGCTCAAAGCAAACATACCTCCTAAATATATTTACTCGAAGGATAACATTTTATCTAATTATTAAACCTTCTTGTTATCGGTGACCTCAAGGATATCTAAAAGGAAGACAAACACAGGGATTCCGATAATCAGTCCCCATACTCCAAAGAAGTGCTCTGAAAAAATCAATATAATAAAGGTGTAGGACACAGGCAGATTTGTTTTGGAACTCATTAAATTTGGATTCAAAATATAGGCTTCAATCCCATGAATGATTGCAATAGCAATACCAACATAAAGGACCTTCATCATACCGCCAATACTATAGGCAATGATGACCAGCGGGATTAATGAAATAATCACTCCCGCAACCGGAATTAATCCTAATATAAACACCATGATCGATAAACCGCCAAGCTGCGGAAAATCGAGCAGCCATAATGATAGGGTAGTGAGGATACAGTTGACAACCGCAATAATCAATTGGGCTTCAATCACTTTCCCGAACGTTCGCACAAATTTCTGAGCAAAAAATTCAATTTCTACGTAGATAGAAGAAACCTTACTCGTTTTAAATTTCTTTGTAAATTCAATCAGCCTTGGTTTCTCTAACAAGAAAAATAAACTCAATAACAGCGCCAAAAGAATTTGTAAGCCCACTTTACTGATGTCACTAAACGACTTTAATATATAGGTAACACCTTGTTCTAAGTAACTGGAAATATTAATTTCCTCAATCCGTTCCACAATATAGCTCAACACAACATTATCATGCTTCGATGTATAAAAGGCCTTTAACTGCTTGATTAATGCCGTAATTTCACCGGCAATCATTGGCAGATACATAACCAGAGCATATGAAAGCAAGCCAACAATGCTGGAATATGAAATGACGACAAGTAATTTCCGATTTAAGGGAATTTTAGCTTCAATGAATTGGACTAACCGATCCATCAAGAAAGTAAAAATAAAGGTAAGAAGAATTAAATTAATCATCGATCTCATTGCGTATAAAATAATCGCAATGAACACAAAAATTAAAACCCGCTTAAATGCGCTGCTCTGGATAAATTTATTCATCATAGGTTATTATCGTTCCTCATTATTTTTCAGAATAGAAAGTATTGAAATCACACGTTCATTATAGCAAAGCTATAAATATCTTGTCTTGTTAAGACCTCTTTTTTTGACTATTTTAGAACCTATCTTACTTTAAATTGATATGGGGGAGTGGACCTGTCAATAGCTTTACCCTCGTAACCCTGTTTGCGTAAATAATCAAGCAGTTTTGGCAGATGCGCAAGTGTTGCTGGCCTTTCGTGCAAAAGAATGACAATTGGCCCCTGATGATGGCTCATTCTATTGAGCTGCTCAATGACGCTGTAGACATATCTACTGTCCTTATAATACCAGTCCTTACTATCTATGTTCCAATCCCACATAAAATATCCGGCTTCTTTAACAGCTTTTCGATATTCCGGTGTCATTTTCGGTACGCTCCCATATGGCGTTCTCATGAAGTAAGAATCGATGCCGGAAATTTCCTTTAACGTATTACGATTTTGATTCAATTCACCTAACACGGAGTTCACAGACGCATAAAATTTTTTTTGATCATGTGTAACACTGTGAAGCCCGACTGTTTCTCCAGATTTTACCATTAATTTAACGGCTTCTGGATATCTGCGAATATTCCCGTCAATCATGAAAAATGTTGCTTTAAAATGATACCTTTCTAAGAGTCTAATAATATCCCCGGAGATATCTGCTGGACCATCATCAAATGTTAAATAAACGATTTTTTTCTTTGAACTGCTACTTACTGTTCTTGTTGAACTGTTATTTACCGCTTTTGTCTTTTTTTGGTCGTATTTGGCTGCTTTAGATTCTTTCTCATCCGATTGAGGAGTTGCTTGATCTTTAGTGATAGATGGTGCCGAGGCTTTTACTGCAGTCGTTTTTAGTGGCACTTTACTAATCTCTTTCAGATTTCTCCAGGCAAAAGAAACTTTATCTTGCCGCTCTTTCATCCATTTTTTTCCTTGCTTCAGATCATTCGTGTTCTGTTTAATCGTATCCGATGTTATATACTTTGTTTCAGGTTGATTGGTAAGTTTATAATTTACGTGATTAATCGGTTTTCCTGCCGCATTTGCCTGAAAATAATGTGTAACAGATACCCCGGCAAACAATACCCCCATCACAATAATCAGAATTAAAGACACTATTGGCCAACCGCGCCTAAACTTTCCCATGTACAATACCTCTCTGCTGTTTATATTTTCCCTTCCCCATTATAGACGATATTCCGTTCGATTTGTTTCTATTATATTAAAAATATTACAAATGTATTAAAAAAGCGAAATATTAATAGATTATTAGACAAGTTACTACAATTTCTCCTATTATTATTCTAACTGAAATGGCAAGAAAATGGAAACCTATTTAACAAAAAATTTCTAATAGACATTTTGCCCGTATCCATTTCCAAAATCGATCGGTGTACGCTACCTTTTAATTGAATTATCCTAATTATTGAACATAATCGATTTTACTTTTGTTCACTATTTATACATATCATTCAACAACGCTTGGAAATATAATATAGATATAGAATAAAATGAAAGTGAGTTCGGACTATGAATCGTGAGATGCGACTGCAGCTGATTACACAATTGATCTCTGAATATGAAGTTAAGACCCAGGAAGAACTGCAGCAATTGCTTCTAGATAAAGGCCTGAAAGTTACACAGGCCACCATTTCACGCGATATCCATGCACTGCAATTGATCAAAGTGCCTTCTAAAGGCGGCGGCCTTAAATATAGCTTTAAGCTGGACCAAGACTATATCGTTCATGAAAAGTTAAAGCGCAAGCTTCGCGATGCCCTCATCAGCATGGAAGTCATACAATACTTTGTCGTCGTTAAAACACTTCCTGGACATGCCCATTCCTTTGGCGCACTTTTTGATTCGCTGAACCTTGAAGGAAAGGCAGGGACGATTTGCGGAAATGATACATGCCTAATAATCTGTCGATCCCCGGAGGAAGCCAATCGTATCAACGAGCAATTACAGCAATTTCAAGATTCATTCTAATCATGAAAGGAGCGACGAAGATGCTACATTCAACAGTGACACATTTGGACGTACTTTCTGATTTACAACAGTTTCCTAATTTAACAGCACTTCCAACTAAAACACTGGAAAAATACCTTCCTTATTTTTATTTTCGAACGTACCAAAAAAATCAGCGTCTTTATATGGAGGGAGACCCGCGTGATAAGATCTTTTTCTTACTGGATGGATATGTCATGTATGAAAATAGTAATGAAGAGGGCAGCGTACATTACCTTGATTTTGTGAAAAAAAATCAAATGTTTCCCTATGCAGGACTTTTCAATGACCCAAATTATAACAATACGGCAATCGCCGCCACCGATATTATGGTCTATTTTATTCAAACCCCTATTCTTGAGGAATTACTAAAGTCAAACGCAAAAGCTTTAATTCATACTATCTCGAAGCTCTCAGCCATTCTTGAACTTCATGAAAGGCGGGTACAGCAAATCCTCGTTCCGAATGCTCAGGAGCGTGTTTTACATGCCCTTCATTTTTTAATGGAAGATCTGGGTGTAAAAGATGGCGCAGATATCATTATCCCTTGCCCGCTTACCGCTTCCAACATCGCCAAAATATCCGGTACAACAAGAGAAACAGTCAGCCTGCTGATGAACCAACTAAAAAGAGAAGGAATTATTTCTGTTAAGGATAAGAAAATCCGCTTTCATCGGAAGCATGGGGATGCCTTTTTTGCTTCATTTAGCTAATCGCTAAAGTAAAACTTCAATCAGTGGGATCTTACTGCCCGTTAATGCGGGATAATGAAAGCCTTTAGTATGAAGGATGATTAAGATGGACAACAAAGAAAATAAGCTTGGATTATTGGCATTAATCGCCTTAGTGATTGGTTCACAGATTGGCGGCGGCGGATTCAATGTTGCCACTGATATGGCGGCTGGCGCGAATGCCGGACCGATCATTTTGGGCTGGATCATAACAGGTATCGGTATGATGGCATTAGTCCTTTCCTTTCAAAATTTAACGAATAAACGTCCCGATCTGGATGGGGGAATTTACAGCTTTGCAAAAGCAGGCTTCGGCAGTTACTTTGGCTTTAATTCTGCCTGGGGTTATTGGCTGTCTGTCTGGCTTGGGAATATCGCATTTTTAACCTTGCTTTTTAGTGCCATCGGTTATTTTTTACCACTTTTTAATGGCGCAAATCTTGCTTCTGTCCTTGGAGCTTCCGCCTTCCTTTGGTTACTAATTTTCTTTATTTCAAAAGGAATCCACACGGCGGCACTACTAAATATGATCGTCACCACGGCGAAGTTAGTCCCAATCTTTCTGTTTATCATTATCGTCATTTTCGCGTTTCATTTTGATACCTTTACAGTGGACTTTTGGGGCAGCGGGACATTTCATTTTGCGGATGTCTTGACACAAACGAAGAGTACGATGCTTGTCACACTATGGGTCTTTACCGGTGTGGAAGGAGCTGTTGTCCTATCACGTCAAGCAAGGAAGAAAAAAGATGTTGGAAAAGCAACGGTAATCGGGGTCATTTCAACCTTAACCATTTACATTTTAATCTCATTATTATCATTAGGGGTCATGACCCGGCAGGAGCTTTCAACCTTAAAAAGCCCCTCGATGGCGTATATATTGGAAAGTATTGTCGGTCCATGGGGTGCAGCGTTTATTAATCTTGGTTTGATTGTCTCACTATTAGGTGCCATGCTGAGCTGGACCTTATTTTCCGCGGAAATCCCCTATTTGGCCGGGAAAGATGGAACGTTTCCAAAATTTTTCACAAAGGAGAACAAGCATCATGTTCCAATAAGCTCACTCATTTTCACCGGACTGCTAATTCAATTATTCCTGCTGACCCTGTTGGTTTCCGATAAGCCATACAGATTCGCCTACTCAATGGCGAGTTCTACCATTTTAGTACCGTATCTATTCTCAGCCTTCTATCAAGTGAAGTACAGCTGGCAGCAAAAAGAAACGGGACAAATGATCATTGGCATCATTGCATCTATCTATAGTATTTGGATTTTATATGCCGCAGGAGTCGGTTATTTATTATTAACAGCTATTTTGTATTCACTTGGTATCCTTATATTCCTGTATGCAGCAAAGGAGAAAAAGCAAAAGGCATTCAAACCATTTGAATTGATATGGGCTTGTTTGTTTGTTCTAATGGCCATCGTAGCGATCATCATGCTTGCAGCGGGGAAAATTACTATTTAGCTATAGATGAAAGAGGGCTGGCGCACACGTGCCGGCCCTCTTTTTATAGTAATCAGAATTTATATCACTTGACTTTGAGAATTGTCCAGCTCTACAAGGAAGGCTTCGGCAGCATCAGCATCGCACGAAGAAAAAGCGTTAGCTTTTTCGAGGAGGCCATACGCCGCTGACCAGGGCGCTTGCGCTTTTCTTATTTGAATTATCTAAATTTTAAAACTTGATATTTGAAAGTTATGTGACATCCACGTGTTATACAAGCTCAACACCATTAAAAACGAGATCATACATGAATATATACATAAATATACATCCCATTTTATATATTTGACAAAAAAATGTAATGATTTTAACAGTTTCATTGTAAGGAAGCTAACAAAAGAAATCGGTTACATTGACTAAAATAAAGGTGTAGCAAGGAAGTTAACTAAAAAGGAGGAAGCAAGATGAGCAGTTTAACAGAGGTCACTCTCGAAAGGGAAACAACCAATAAATTAAAACATCCTATCCATGTTACATCAGAAATCGGTACGTTAAGAACCGTTATGTTGAAACGGCCGGGAAAAGAAGTCGAAAACCTTGTACCTGAATTCTTACAACGGCTCTTATTCGACGATATTCCTTACCTGCCAATCATCCAAAGAGAACATGACTACTTTGCCGAGACATTAAAAAATAGAGGCATAGAAGTTCTATACCTCGAAAAATTAGTTACTGAGGCAATCAGTAACACAGAGATAAAAAAACAATTTGTTGATGATATTTTACGAGAAAGCCATGCCAATGTCAATGGAGCGGCTAAGGTACTAAGAGACTATTTACTGTCATTCCCAACAGCGGAAATGGTCGACAAGATTATGAGCGGTGTCCTAAAGAAAGAAATAGAAGCGAGCAGAAAGACACATCTGTATGAGTTAATGGAGGACCATTATCCATTCTATTTGGACCCGATGCCAAACCTATATTTTACCCGCGATCCTGCAGCAAGTATTGGCAACGGCTTATCGATTAACAAAATGCGTGAACCTGCACGCCGCCGGGAATCTTTATTTATGGAATATATTATTCAACACCATCCGCGGTTTGCCGGACATGATATTCCGGTATGGCTCGACCGTGACTATGAATTTCCAATTGAAGGCGGAGACGAACTGATTTTAAATGATGAAGTCATCGCCATCGGGGTGTCATCCCGTACTTCCGCAAGAGCGATTGAAAAACTGGCATTAAATCTATTCAAGAAAAACAGTTCGTTTAAAAAGGTCCTTGCCGTTGAAATTCCAAAATGTCGTGCCTTTATGCATCTAGACACCGTATTTACGATGGTGGACCATGATAAGTTTACCATTCATCCGGCAATCCAGGGGCCTCAGGGCAATATGAACGTATACATCCTTGAAAAAGGTCCGGATGAAGAACATGTGACAATCTCCCATCGTTCCAATCTTCAGGAGGCCTTAAAAGAGGCGTTGAAATTGAGTGAACTGATCCTTATCCCATGCGGCGGCGGCGATGAAATTGCTTCCTCCCGCGAACAATGGAATGATGGCTCCAACACTTTAGCCATTGCACCAGGAGTGGTTGTCACCTATGACCGAAACTATATTTCTAATGATCTATTACGCCAGTACGGAATTGAGGTCATAGAAGTGTTGAGTTCGGAATTATCCCGTGGCCGTGGGGGCCCACGCTGCATGAGCATGCCTATTATCCGTGACGATCTACGGAATTAAAAATTTAAAAATAAGGAGAGAACCAATATGTTAGCCATGTCAACTAAATTACAAGGAAAAAGCTTTCTTTGTGAAAAAGATTTTTCAAAAGATGAGTTTCTCTACTTTATCGATTTGGCCATGAAATTAAAAGAAGAGAAAAAACAGGGCGTCCCACACCGCCATCTGGAAGGAAAAAACATCGCTTTGCTGTTTGAAAAGCCGTCTACCCGTACACGCTGTGCCTTCACAGTCGCTTGCATTGATCTTGGGGCACATCCTGAGTACCTTGGCAAAGATGATATTCAATTAGGGAAAAAGGAATCTATTGAAGATACCGCCAAAGTATTGGGACGCATGTTCGATGGCATCGAATTCCGCGGTTTCGAACACAAAAAGGTAGAAATACTGGCAGAGCATTCTGGGGTACCGGTTTGGAACGGCTTAACCGACCAATGGCATCCAACGCAAACACTTGCGGACTTCTTAACTGTTAAAGAAAACTTCGGACGCCTTGAAGGGATTAAATTTGTCTACGTTGGTGACGGCCGTAATAATGTAGCAAACAGCCTGCTCGTTGGCGGTGCGCTTGTTGGGATGGATGTGCGGATTTGTTCACCTGAATCCCTCTTCCCAGCAACAGAAATTGTCGAAATCGCCCAAGACCTGGCAAAACAATCTGGCGGACGGGTCACCATTACGAGCAATGTCGATGAAGGTGTTGCCGGTGCAGATGTTATTTATACAGATGTCTGGGTGTCCATGGGGGAAGAAGCGAAATTTGCTGAAAGAATTGCTCTATTATCTCCCTATCAAGTTAACAGGGAAATGATTCAAAAGACAGGAAACGACAAGGTGATTTTCCTACACTGTCTCCCTGCCTTCCATGATCTTGAAACAAGCTATGGCCGCGACATCCACGAGAAACACGGCCTGGCGGAAATGGAAGTAACCGATGAGGTCTTCCGCAGTAAGCATTCCAAGGTATTTGATCAAGCGGAAAACAGAATGCACACGATTAAAGCCGTAATGGCCGCAA
Organism: Bacillus renqingensis; assembly: GCF_016464375.1. Lineage (GTDB taxonomy): Bacteria > Bacillota > Bacilli > Bacillales > Cytobacillaceae > Neobacillus > Neobacillus renqingensis. Next base: position 41,294 of record NZ_JADDIU010000004.1, on the reverse strand, counting down.
CGCTTGGAAATTTAGACTAACCATTTTTACATGGGAGAAGGAGTCTATCTCCCTCTCCTATCTATTTGAATTCGAAGAAACAGAATTAATTACGGCTTGGAGGTTTACACTATGAAAAAGAAAAAAGTAGTGATTGCTCTTGGCGGCAATGCCATTCAATCAGGGGATGCAACTGCGGCAGCTCAGCAGCAGGCACTGGAAACAACCGCCAGACAATTGGTTGATTTCATCGAACAAGGAATTGATATTATTATTTCGCATGGAAATGGTCCGCAGGTAGGGAATATTTTGCTGCAGCAGGCAGCGGCCGATTCTATTAAAAACCCGGCCATGCCGCTTGACACTTGCGGTGCCATGAGTCAAGGGATGATTGGCTATTGGATGCAGAATGCCCTGGAAAAGGCATTAAATGAACGCGGGATTCAAAAAGAGGTTGCCACTGTTATCACCCGTGTCGTTGTCGATCAACATGACCCGGCATTTCTCAATCCAACTAAACCCATTGGACCTTTTTACAGTGAAGAGGAAGCAAACAGCATGGCGCAGGAAACACATGCCTGTTTCAAGGAAGATGCCGGCCGCGGCTTTAGGCGCGTTGTCCCATCACCAAAGCCTGTGAGCATTAAAGAGCACTCCGTGATTAATTCACTTGTGGAACAAGGAACGATTGTTATCTCTTGTGGCGGCGGCGGAATCCCGGTCATGGAAACGGAAAGTGGTGTTGTTGGCGTTGAAGCGGTGATTGATAAGGATTTCGCTTCCGAAAAGCTTGCTGAACTTGTCGATGCAGATGCGTTAATCATTTTAACGGCAGTCGATAACGTCTACATTGACTTTAACAAACCAACTCAGCGAAAATTGGAAGATGTCAGCATTGCAGAATTAAACGCCTTTATTGAAGCGGGACATTTCGCTGCCGGAAGTATGCTTCCTAAAGTAGAGGCCGCCATCCAGTTTGCCGAGACGAATCCGACGCGAAAAACAATCATTACATCACTGGACCAAGCCTTCAACGCCCTTGTTGGCAGGGCCGGAACCGTCGTTTCAATGCATGGTGCTAAGGAGCTTGTCTCAAGGTAAATGTGAAAATAGGAGCTGCGGACGCTCAAGGTTGCTTCCAGTTAATTACAAAAAATGTAGATAAGAGCCGTAATTTTGTAGTTAAGGCCGATAGTTTTGTAGATAGAAGCTGAAATTTTGTAGATAGAGCGCCCGCTTTTGTAGATAGGAGCTACAAAAACTTAAATGGGTCCAGTAAAGATTAAGCTTAATACTACGTGAAGGGTTGAATAATCAAAATGAGTATTGAAAAAATCCCTAATTTAATTTCCGAACTAAGAAACGTTGAAACTGATTTCCATCAAGCATTAATGGAGCTTGTCGCCATTCCAAGTGTGAATGACGAAAATGAAGCTGATTTCCCTTTTGGAAAACAAATCGACCGAGCGCTAAGAAAGACGTTAGAAATATGCGAGGAGTTAGGTTTCCGTACCTACTATGACCCAAAAGGCTATTACGGTTACGCGGAAATTGGTGACGGCGAAGAAATGATTGGCATTCTTGGGCATCTTGATGTCGTCCCTGCGGGAAAGCTTGATGAATGGACAACACCGCCATTTGAGGCAGTGATTAAAGACGGGAAAATGTATGGCCGCGGTACACAGGATGATAAAGGTCCAACGCTCGCCTCCCTATTTGCCGTTAAAGCATTAATGAATCTTGGCGTCACTTTTCCTAAGCGTGTTCGCTTTATTTTTGGTACAGATGAAGAAACGTTATGGCGCTGTATGAATCGCTATTGTGAAATCGAAGAAATCCCGACCATAGGCTTTGCCCCTGACTCAACATTTCCGCTGGTCTATGCAGAAAAAGGCCTGCTACAGCTCCATTTAGAGGGGAAAAATGAAACAAATCTCCGCTTGGAATCGGGTAATGCCTTTAATGCGGTGCCTGACACCGCACGATATAGCGGTGAAAAGCAGGATGAATTAGCGGCTGCTTTGGACAAACTTGGATTTTCCTATGAACAGGATGGTGAGGAACTGGTTGTATTAGGAAAAGCCGTCCATGCCCAGGTGGCTGAAAAAGGAATTAATGCGATTAATCGGCTATTACTGGCGTTGAAACAAGTAGGTTTCACTTCGAAAGCCATTGAATTTATCGATCATTTGATTGGAGAAGACCCGTTTGCCGTGAAGATTTTTGGCAAATGCGAGGATGATGCATCCGGGAAATTGAAATTGAATGTTGGAAAAATTGAATTAAATGACGAGATTGAAAGGCTTTCCATCGATATTCGCCTCCCTGTAACGGTCGATAAGGAGGAAATCGTTAGAAAATTATCTGAAGCTGCTGGGAACTATAACCTGGAATACAAGGAATTTGACTATTTACGATCGATTTATATCCCCAAGGATCATTTTTTAATCAAAACCTTGATGAATGTCTATCAAGAGGTTACTGGTGATTACGTGTCAGAACCGATTTCATCGGGTGGTGCCACCTATGCAAGAGCGATGGAGAACTTTGTTGCATTTGGGGCGATTTTTCCAAATCAAATCAAAACAGAGCACCAGCCAAATGAACATATTGAATTAGAAGAACTATTCAAAGCGATGCAAATTTATGCACGAGCTGTTTACGAGTTATCCCGCTAGATTTTATATCGATTTAATGGGGGAATTACCATGAAAAAGTTCAAAATGCCCACAGCTTATACGTTATTATTCTTGATTATTGTTGTCATCGCCGCCTTAACTTGGATCGTCCCCGGCGGCAAGTACGATACGAAAGTGGATAAAGCCACACAGCAAGAGATACCTGTTGCCGGAACCTATCATCAACTATCGGTAGATAAACAAACGCCGCAAGGAATCTGGGAAGTCGTCAATGCCCCAATCAATGGATTCTTTGATGCCGTGGACATCGCCTTGTTCGTTCTTGTCATCGGCGGCTTCCTCGGTGTGGTAATGAAGACCGGGGCGATTGATGCCGGAATTACCAGAGTCATCCGGAAATTAAACGGTCGAGAACAATGGCTGATCCCAATCTTAATGACTTTATTTGCTATCGGCGGTACGACCTACGGGATGGCAGAAGAAACAATTGCTTTCTACCCCATTTTGATTCCCGTGTTGATTGCAGCAGGATACGATGCCCTAACGGCGGTATCGATTATTGCCCTTGGTGCCGGGATCGGCGTATTAGGTTCCACTGTTAACCCGTTTGCAACAGGGATTGCTTCAGGATTTGCCGGGATTTCAATCGGTGACGGTCTAGGACTCCGCATTATTATTCTTATTGTCACCTTAATCGTTGGCATCCTATTTGTGATGCGCTATGCCAAAAAAGTCAAAGCCAATCCTTCTACATCGCTGATTGCTGATATGAAGGAAGAAAATGAAAAACAATTTTTATCACAAAATACGGAGGATCTTGAATTCACCGGCCGTCGTAAGGCTGTCCTTTCGGTATTTGGCATAACCTTTGTCATCATGATTTTAGGGGTTATTCCATGGGCTGCTAAATTTAATATTACTATTTTTGAAGATTTGGTAAACGCTTTAGGGAAAATTCCGTTTGTTGGTAAATTACTTGGTAATCTAGTCCCGCTCGGTGATTGGTGGTTTGGCGAATTAACGATGCTATTCTTAGTTTCCTCGATTATTATCGCCTTTATCTACAAAATGGGTGACGAGAATTTTACCAGTACCTTTATCAATGGTGCCCGTGATTTATTAGGAGTCGCAATTATTATCGGGATTTCCCGCGGTATAACAGTTGTCATGAATGCGGGCGGAATGACGGCTACTGTGCTTCACTGGGGAGAAGGTGCACTAGAACAATTAGGTTCTGTCCTATTTACCAATCTATCATTCTTGTTTTATCTGCCGCTTTCGTTTCTAGTACCATCAACTTCCGGCCTGGCAACCTTGTCGATGCCCATCATGGCACCTTTAGCTGACTTTGCCCATGTCGGTCGTGATTTGGTGATTACGGCTTATCAAAGTGCATCAGGTGTTGTCAATTTAGTGACCCCAACGAGTGCCGTCATCATGGGAGCCCTTGCCATCGCCCGGATTCCTTACAGTACCTACCTGAAACATGTATGGAAATTGGTTGTTGCCCTTTCAGTAATCATTATGGTGATTCTAAGTGTTGCAACCATCATCAGCTGACATATGTCTAAGAAATGAGGCCCAGTTATTGGATCTCATTTCTTATTCCCTCATGTTGTGGACTAACTGCGAAACCCTCGATTGCTTAATCATTTCCTAAATTTCATTATAACGGCGTGAAATCCTTTTGAGGATTTTTTTAAAACTAATCCTCAGTAGCGGGACCCCTTGTAAAATCATGAATAACGATTGTTTTTTGAAACATAATAACTATGGTTATACCTAATTTATTAAAAAAGGAGATATGAAAATGGGAATGATGCAAAATCAACAAGGGCAGATGCACGAAAATATGCATACTGGGGCTGTCCCGCCACAATTGAACCATGGCGGCCATGAAGTATTTGATGTTCAAGAGGTCCTCAAGGGATCGATTGGTACCATGAACCAATATATGATGCTTCGACCTCATGTGAAAGACCAAGAATTACTTGCTATTATGGATCGTCAATATCAGTTTATGCAGGATGAATATAATATTACGCTGGAGTGTTTCCAATCCGGACAAGATCCTTCCAAACCGACACAAAGCTATAAAATGACACAAGACAATGACTTCGTATATGGGTTAAAGCCATCCCAACCAATGAAACCGATGCAGTCCATGTCGGAAATTTCAGATGCATTTATTTCCGGCTGTATGCTGACTGCTTGTAAATCAGCGGCAACGCACAAGACAACGGCTGCATTGGAAACCACCAATCCGGTTCTTCGGCGTGTACTTGCCGATTCTGTCCCAAACTGTATTGAAATGGCCTACGAGCTTTCAATTTATCAAAATAAAAACCATTACTATCAAGTACCGCAGCTTACGCAACAGGATATGAATGCGATGCTAAACTCCTTTGCACCGGCACAAGGAATGCCGCAAACTGCGAATATGAATACAGGAACGAATACGTATCCAAACAACAATATAAAGCATTAAAAAAGAAATAAGAAAAGCTATCCATTCATGAGAAAAGGACAGCTTTTCTTATATTATTTAACCCCAATTACATAGGACAGAGCTTTAATTTTTGACAGCAAGCCGGTCACGAACTAAATGTGTCGCCGTCACCATATTTTCTAAGGCGCGAACGGTTTCCTCCATCCCTCTTGTCTTTAATCCACAATCCGGGTTAATCCAAAATTGGCTTGGTTCAAGAGCAAGTAAACCATTATCAATTACCTCAAGGATTTCCTCACACGACGGTACTCTTGGGCTATGTATATCATAGACACCCAGCCCGATTCCTTTATGATAGGCATGGTGTTGGAAGGCTGAAATAAGCTCCCCATGACTTCTTGATGTCTCAATGGAAATCACATCAGCATCTAACTGATCAATAGCCTCAATAAAATCATGGAATTCACAATAACACATATGGGTATGGATTTGGGTCGTATCCTCAACCGAAGAAGTCGTAACCCGAAAGGCTTTTACCGCCCACTGTAAATAATTTTCCCAAGCCGATTTCTTAAGCGGCAGACCTTCCCTTAGTGCAGGTTCATCTACCTGAATCATTTTAATCCCTGCTGCCTCAAGCGATTCCACTTCTTTTCTTAATGCAAGGGCGATTTGGAAAGCAACCTCTGATCGCGGCAAATCATCGCGGACAAAGGACCAGTTTAGAATTGTTACGGGACCGGTAATCATTCCCTTGACTGGTTTTTCCGTAAGCGACTGTGCATAGACAGTTTCTTTCACCGTCATTGGCTGGAGAAACTCGACATCACCGTAAATAACGGGCGGCTTCACACAACGGGAGCCATAAGATTGAACCCAGCCATTTTTGGTAAACGTAAATCCAGCTAGTTTTTCGCCGAAAAACTCTACCATATCTGTCCGCTCAAACTCACCATGAACCAATACATCGAGCCCAATTTCTTCTTGAATGTCAATCCATTTACGTATTTCCTTTTGAATAAATTGGTCGTATTCTTCCGTTGTCCACTCACCGTTGCGCCATTTCCTCCGTGCCTGCCGAACCTCTAACGTTTGTGGAAAACTTCCAATTGTTGTCGTTGGCAGGAGCGGTAAGTTCCATACTTTTTGTTTCTCTTGGCGTTGTTCAAAGGTAGATTTTCGCCGAACATCCTGTGTAAAAAGATTCGCTGCCGCTTCTTGAATTTCTCGTCGATTTCTTTCCTGCGATTGATTCAATCGTTCGAGGGCTGTTGTACTTTCGGCAAAATGCTCCACTTGCCCGTGACTAATGCTTTCGACGAGGCATTGAACTTCCGCTAATTTTTCATCAGCAAAGGCCAGTGCCTCTTTCACAATCGGATTCAGCTGGTCTTCATGACGGATTGTTACAGGTACATGCAGTAAGCTGGACGAGGGCTGCAGCCATAATCGGTCTTTCGGGACACAGTCGATAATCGTATCCACAAGTTTCTTTTTTACCGATAAATCAGAGCGCCAAATGTTTCTTCCGTCAATGAGACCAACCCCGAGTACCTTATCCGCTGGAAATCCCTTGGCTGTTAGTGCTTGCAGATTTCCTTCCAACCCATGGACAAAATCTAGGCCGATTCCGGCAACAGGCAACTGGGTAACTTCCTCGTAGTATTCTACTGTCTCAAAATAGGTTTGCAGCATAATCTGCAGCTGCGGCGCCGCTTCTTGTAATTGTTCATAAATATAGGCGACCGTTTTCATTTCATCTTTTGTGACCGAGGTCACAAGAATCGGTTCATCCAGCTGTACCCATTTAACCCCCTCTGCCGCTAACTCTTGTAAAATTTGAACGTATAGCGGCACAATCTGCAAGATAAGGACCGGTAATTGCTTCGGTTCATACCCTTTTGAAAGCTTTAAGAATGTATAAGGGCCCACGATAACGGGCTTCCCGTCAATCCCCAGCTTTTCTTTTGCCTCACGGTAGGCTTGCAGCGGCTTATTTTCGGTCAGCGTCGGTTGGCCCTCCCCTAACTCTGGAACAATATAATGATAATTCGTGTTAAACCATTTCGTCATTTCACAGGCAACGGCTTTTTCACTGCCACGCGCCATTGCAAAATAAGTTGAAAGCGGGACGGCTCCCCCGTCATAGTCATACCTTTTAGGAACAAACCCAAACATCACCGCCATATCCAGCATCTGATCATAAAAAGTAAAATCCCCCACCGGTATTAAATCAATCCCTAAATCCTGTTGTTTTTGTAAATGCTGGAGACGAATCTGTTCCATTTGTAAAAGAAAATCGGATTCCGTTAACTTACCGGCCCAAAAACTTTCTAATGCTTTCTTCCATTCACGGTTTTCCCCAATCCTTGGGTACCCTAGATTACTGCTCTTCATCTCATTTTCCCTCCCACTTTTTCCGAATAAAAAGGCATTTCTAACGTTCAATAGAGAGTTAGAAATGCCTTATATCGATAACGACATACGTCGCCTAATGTTTCAGCAACAGCCAATCTAACACCTCCCTATCTCCCGTAGGTCTACAGCGTTGTCGAAACAGGCAGGTCTCCTGACTCAAGGATCATCACCAGCGGCATACCTTCCCAATCATCCCAATTAGTGGCTTAATATGCGTTGATTTCCCTTTTACAGTGGCGGGACCGTGTCGGACTTGCACCGAGCTTCCCTTTTCATCCTTAAAGATCCACTTCAAGGAACCTGTTCCCACTTATTCGGTTAATGTATACCATCTCGTTTCGATAGTATAATGCTATCATACTGCAAACAGATGAATAATTGCAATTTTATTTCAATTCTAATTTAATTTAATAAAATGTAAACTTCAATTTTTAGCCCCTCTTATAAATGCCGATAACCTTTTATGTCCTTTTTCAAGTTGTTCCAATGAAGCATACAATACGACAAACGAAGATGCTGCTTCGCCAAGGGTCAAACCTATTTTTAATGCCTGCTAAACGCAGCAAGCCCGTCGATTGCGTATTTTATATCCTCTTTCGTATTATAAAAGTGGGACGCCATTCTGATTGCGCCTTTTCACACAAATATTAAAGTTTTCTCTTTACGATACATAATGACCACCGATTGGACGGGTGATCATTATCAATGTATCTGTTTAATTTCTTCTTCCATTCTTTTAGCAAGTTTGCCCAATAGATGGGAGTGTTTATCTTTTATTTTCAAATAAATTTTTCTCGACTCTTCCTCATCATAAATATGGGATGTTTTGTTACGGTCTTCCATCATATCAATCCATTCTTCGCCATCCTCAATTAGACCATAGGAATAAGCTTCACGAATGGTTGTCCGCGGACTTCTGATTTCATTTATACCAGTATACTCCAAAAACTGCTTCATCAGTTTCCAGCTTAGCTCAAACGTAAATTCAAAACGCTGTATCACCCCATCAAAAATGATGTCATTATCTAGTGTAATCTCCGTCGCATCCTCCAAGCGTTTGGTAGCCCTTTTATAATCGTCAAGCCTTTCTAAGAGCCGCTCCTTGTTCATAGATAATCACCCCATCATGTAAAATATTTGATTTTAACTTTTCCTTAGATAGCCGGTCAAAAAATAAAACATCCAATTTTAAGGGCGTTGACATCTGTAAAATAGTGTTTAAAATCAAATTTTGCTGGCTATGCGTAACCCCATTAGTAAAAATAGCTAGATCAATATCAGAAGTTTTCCGATAATCCCCCCTAGCTCTGGAGCCAAATAAAAGTACCTTCTCAATGGAAATATTGGAGGAACAGTAGGCTATTAATTCCCGTATGAACTTTTCTGAAATCCCTGTTGCATTCCAGTCATCTACCATTTTGTAACACCTCATCTCATCAATAGGGGTTACATTTAGTTTAGCAAGAAATCTTTTTAAAAACGAATATAACTTATAAAAAAATTTAGAATAACGGGGCCTTTCTTAAATTATAATAAATAATTAGAATATTTGATTGGAGGGTATAGCCAGTTTTTAACCACTTTTATTACACAGTCAATTCTAAGAGATTGCCTTCAGGATCTTCTATCACACTCTCATAATAGCCGTCCCCAGTGACACGAGGACCATTAACAAGGCGGTAACCATCGTTTTGTAATCGAGTTGTCATTTGATTAACGGACTCCCTGCTCCCCAGGGAAATGGCAATATGAGCCCAGCCAAGCCTATCATCCTGATCCGGTTTATCGATTCCTGCCTTAGACATAATCTCTAATCGTGCCCCTCCATCAAACGTAAGAAAATAGGATTCAAATTTCTTCTCTTTATTATGATACTTGGAGTTTGCATTCCCATTAAAGTACGTTACATAAAACTTCTTCATAGCTTCTAAATCTTTGACCCAGATCGCCACATGCTCTATTTTCATCCTTCTTCACTCCTCAAACATTCTAAAATAGGTTAAAGCGCTTTATTCTGAATATTCTTCTTTGCGTAGTTAATAAATTATTGAACAGTCCATAGCTCCTGATAAGTTATTTTTGGCCTGCAGATTGATAGGCATCGACTAGTAAAAGAGAGCCTTTTCTATGTACAATATCAGCAATCTCTTTAATGTCTTGTTTGAATCCATTGTAATAATTAACATGGGGAATGCATGTAATAAGTGTGTCCATTGTTACTTCATGTTCATATTGTTCTAATGATATTTCACCATTAGAAGATCGAATAATGGAAATATGCTCCTTAATCGGCTCTTGCGCAAACCAAATGTGACCGACTGTTGGAAAATCCATCTCTGTAAAAACAACTTTATTTTTCTTTTGATGATCCGGTAGGGAGGTTGCAAGAGCAGAAATAGCTTCAGAAACAGAAGATACTACTGCAATTTCATCCAAATCGGCCCCAATAAGTTCTGCAAATTTTGTCCTTGTCTCTTCTAATTTGTTTAGGGACTCACTCCAATTTCTTCCTGTTAGCAGCAGGCTGTTATGGTATTCCTCAATTGCTTTTGAAACAGGCTGTGCCAGTGCTCCTTGGGAACAGCTAGCTAGATATATATGAGTGTTTAGTACAGGGAATAATGAACGAAAATACTTATGATTCATTTTCTTGTCCTTCCTTTAAAAATTATTGACATTTTGAATGGGACTAACAGGTTCAAGCTTCATTAGTGCACCAAAATATTGTTGTGCGGTTGTAAAGCAAATAAATGCACAAAGCTCACTTATTTCACTTTCAGAAAAATACTCGTTTAATACGCCAAAAATGGAATCGGGGATATTCTCCTTTTGAGAATTTAAAAATACCTCTGCAAAGCCAACTGCAACGGATATTTTTTCATCAAACATTTGAGGTTCAGGTTTTCCTTTTGCTTTACAATACTCACAACCATTTTGTTGCGCTAAGGTCCTTCTTACTTGTTCCTTTAATTTGGATGGTAACAGCCCATTACTCTCTAATATACTTCCTAATTCAGACCACGCCTCCATCACCTTTATGTTGTGACCTAATAGCTTTTGAAAAGGTGTATCACCAAAATTTGATTGACTAATTCTTGTCATTTTTAATCCCTCCTTGTTATATTAAATATATACTATAAAATAAATCGGTTTAATTAAATTTATAACGTTTTTTGGTAAAAACATTGGAAAAATTAATGAAAAGGCGAGGAATTCTTTAAAAATGAAAATAGACGATATTGACAAAAAAATCTTAGCTGAATTATCCAATAATAGTCGTTTATCGATGAGTGAACTTGGAAGAAGGGTAAACTTATCCTCTCCATCCGTAACTGATCGAGTAAGACAAATGGAGTCCTTCGGAATTATAAAAAAATATACTTTAGAAGTTAATTATGAAAAATTGGGGTTATCTATTCAATGTATAATAGAAGCAACGGTAAAAAACGGAGACTACAAAAGATTTAAAAATTATATAGAAAGTCTTCCTAATGTTGATTTTTGTTATCGAATAGCTGGTAATGCTTGCTATATGCTCAAAATGCACTTCGGAAATTTTTCCGAAGCAGAAACGTTTATCGATACTGTAAATCCATATGCTTCAACCGTTACCCACTTTATTTTTTCAGAAATTCCAACGAGTTTAAAACTTGATGCAAATTGACCTAGTTTATAAGAAAAGCGGGGTGCCTTGGTCAGCGGCGTAATGGCCTCCTTGAAAAATCTACCGCTTTTTTTCGGACGATGCTGATGCTGATGCTGCCGAAGCCTTCCTTGTGGAGCTGGACAATTCTCAAGGTCGAAAAATTGATGCTCTTTCTTATCTTTTAAAAAAGGTTGTTACAATATCCTACAGAATAATTATATAAGCACAATTGAAAAGGTGGTCATCTAAATGAGACAAGGACTTATTCATCATATTGAATTATATGTATCCAATTTAAAAAATTCCATTGACTTTTGGGGCTGGTTTTTGAATGAATTAGGATACGAGCCTTTTCAAAAATGGGAAAGAGGCCAAAGTTGGAAACTTGAAGAAACCTATATAGTATTTGTACAAGCTGAAGATAGATTTTTGGATATACCTTATCATAGATGTCGAGTTGGCCTAAATCATTTGGCATTTCATGCACATTCTCGTCAACAGGTTGATAAAATAACAGATAAGTTGAAAGAAAAGGGTGTTAAAATTCTTTATAGTGATCAACATCCCTTTGCGGGAGGAGATGAATACTATGCTGTTTATTTTGAAGATCCGGATAGAATTAAAGTTGAATTAGTAGCACCTTAACTAATTTATACACAAATATTAAAGTTTTCTCTTTACTACATAATGGTCACCCCTTATCATGTTAAGTAACCGTTTTTTTAAATAGTTCACAAATTTCCTATTTGACTCAATTTAAAATTTATTCCCGTAATCCCATTTCTTAACTGACTATACCCGATAGTTAATCAACTTTCGATAATTTCAAGTTAGTAAAAACACAAATAGGTGTGATGTCCCCTGTATTAAAGAAGGCTTGGCTAAAAACATCTTGAAGGCTGGAAGCAGGCTCAGTACTAATCAGTAATACCTTTTGTCTCTTCTTTGATAAAAGTAAGGACAATGAACTTGCCAACACCGCCTTTCCCAGTGAAATATAAACTTTGTGTTTGGAAAGTGTTCTTCTGTAAATAAATTCATTTTACTCACCTGCTTTTTCAAAAATAAGGATAAGCGGACTTTAGGCTTTTGGGATCATTCGCTAACAGAAATACCAGTCCATAATTCTAAGTCCTTATTCGGTGGGTACTTCCCTGTATAAACCACTTCTTCATCCAAAAGGATAAGTGGCAATATATTATGACCTTTTCAGCTAACATCACCCGTACATAGAAAATAGATTGTTTTTTTAGACATACCAGTTAACCCCCTTTTTCATAAACTTAATTTTATAGCTTATTTACTGTGGTTCTAAAGTATTTCTTTTCCCATCGTAATGCTACGTTAACAAGAGCAATTAAAACCGGAACTTCTACCAATGGACCAATAACAGCCGCAAAGGCTTCTCCGCTGTTAATTCCAAATACGGCAACGGCAACAGCAATCGCTAATTCAAAATTGTTACTTGCTGCAGTAAACGAAAGGGCGGCTGTGACAGGATACGAGGCACCCGCTTTACGGGAGGCAAAGAAAGATACTATAAACATAATCAAGAAGTAGATGAGCAATGGAATTGCAATTCGAACGACATCAAGCGGCAGAGCGATTATTTTATCCCCTTTTAAAGAGAACATCACAATAATAGTAAATAATAATGCTATCAATGTGAGCGGAGAGATTTTCGGTAGAAACTTTCCTTCATACCATTCCTTCCCCTTCACTTTTAATCCAATAAAGCGGGTTACTATACCAGCAACGAATGGAACCCCTAGATAAATTAGCACACTCTTTGCAATTTCCCACATAGAGATAAAGACAGACAAATTCTCTAATCCAAACACACCGGGCATGACATTTAAAAAGAAATAAGCAAAAACAGAATAAAACAAAATTTGAAACACAGAATTAAAGGCTACTAATCCCGCTACGTATTCCCGATCTCCCTGCGCTAAATCATTCCAGACAATGACCATTGCAATACAACGGGCGAGGCCAATCATAATTAAACCGGCCATATACTCTGGCATATCATGTAAAAAGATAATCGCTAAAAAGAACATTAGAAACGGTCCTAATAACCAGTTCTGAACTAATGACAGCAGTAATACTTTCCAGTCTTTAAACACACGCCACATTTCTTCGTACTTTACTTTTGCAAGCGGCGGATACATCATAATAATAAGTCCGATGGCAATTGGTAGATTAGTTGTACCTACAGAAAAGGTATCCAAAACCTCTTTGAAATTTGGTAAAATTACACCAATAATGATGCCTAACGCCATGGCAACAAATATCCATAATGTTAAGTATCGATCCAAAAATGATAACTTTTTCGTTACTCCTTCATTTGACACGTCATTTTCCCCCTCTTCGATGCTTATTAACAATCGCATTTTATAATTGATATTTCCTCCAATTGGTCAATAATAGCTTGAATGTAATGTGGTAGATCATCGTTTAATCGATAATGTTTCCATGTACCTGCAGGTCTTTCGGCAATAATTCCAGCTTCCTTTAATTTTTTTAATTGTTGACTAACGGCTGGTTGAGAAACATTTAAAACGTCGACAAAATCACATGCACATACTTCGCCCTTTTTTAGGCATGCCAACAACTTTAAGCGGTTAGGGTCGCTCACAGCTTTTAACTGTTTTGCCATTAGTGCAAAATCATTCAATCTCTCTCTACCTCCATATAGGTATTTAATTATATAACCTTTCGCTTATATTATAACTATATACATTTTTCTACTGAGAGTAAAGGGAAAGAGACCCATCCTTATTTCATTAGGGAGCTATTAAGAGCCGTTAACAAATATCTACCTTGGCATAACAAAGAAAGGTAAATTTAAACAAAAATAAAGAAAGGCAGAATAAGCTGGAATAACCTTTTGTTGACGACTTCCCGAGTCGACTTGTTTTATTTTAACTATTTAAGCCCTTTTATAAGTTCAGATAACCTTATAAGTCCTTCTTCAAGTTCTGCTAAAGATGCAAAGGAATAAGACAAGCGAAGGTGCCGCTGTTCATTTTTATCATAAACAGTTCCCGGATTTAAGAGAATTCCCTCCTTAAGGGCTAATTCAAATAATTTTTGAATTGAAATATTTGATTGTATTTGTAGCCATATATAAAATCCTCCCTTTGGAATATTCCATACTGCAATATCAGAGAAATATGTATTTAAAATTTCAACCGTATAATCCCTTCTAGATTTTAATTCTACTCGTACTTGATTTAAATAATCCTCATACAATTCGTCTTTCATCCATTTATTCACAACATATTGCGATAGGGAACTTGATCCGTAGTCTGTTTGCATTTTTATATCAGCCAGCCGATCAATAACTGGTTCAGGTCCAACAATCCATCCGATTCGCAACCCCGGACTTAGCGATTTGGAAACACTACCAATGTACAACACATTTCCTTGCTTATCATTTGCTTTCAGCGGCTTTGGGGGTGGGCTATCCAACCATAATTCACCATAAACATCATCTTCTATAATTGGAAGAGCTTCTTTTTTGCAAACCTCTAAAAGTTGGTGCCTTCTTTTTTCCGACATTAAGTTACCCGTTGGATTATGAAACGATGGAATTGTATAAAGCAACGAAGCATGGTGTTGTCGTTTCAAACGACCAATTGATTCATATTTAATTCCTTCATTATCTAGAGGAATCCCAAATAAATTCATGCCAGCGGATTGAAAAACGTGGACTGAATTTAGGTATGAAGGTGTTTCATGAAAGATGACGGAACCGCGTTTTAATAAACCGATTGAGATCAATTGTAATGCCTGTAGCGCCCCTGAGACAATTAAAATGGATGCAGGTGCAGCTTCGATGCCTTTCCTTTTTAAATAATGACTAATCGTTTCTCGCAGTTCCAGACTTCCTTTTGGCTCTTGATAACTTAAAGATAGGCTATCATTCACATCAATTTGTAAAAACTTCTTCGTTTGCTCATTAGGTAGTAAATCTGGGGAAAGCTCGCCTGTACCTAGTCGAATGATATTTGGATATGCTTCTGCTTCGTTAATTTTTTGAATGATGCCGATATTAGGCTGATGAATACCAGAACGAACATAACTAATCCAATCAGGAGGCGGTGTTGAAGCAAGCAGACTCCAAGTATTATTCACCACCCATGTACCACTCCCTACTTTTGATTCAACTAACCCGTCAGCAGACAATTCATCGAGTGCAGTGACAATTGTGCTTCGATTGACTTCAAATTGGTTGGCCAAAATCCTTTGTGATGGTATTTTCGTACCGATTGTCCATTCCCCATTCAAAATTTTCTTTTTCATATAATTAGTGATTTCCAGATGTAAAGGGTTTGATGAAGATTTTTGCGGTTTCCATTCCATTTCTGACACATTCCTTACTCTATTCTTTTCTTTAATTGTATCAAAATGGTTGGTTTTATTTCCATCCAATTGGTTGGAGACAAA
Organism: Bacillus renqingensis; assembly: GCF_016464375.1. Lineage (GTDB taxonomy): Bacteria > Bacillota > Bacilli > Bacillales > Cytobacillaceae > Neobacillus > Neobacillus renqingensis. The sequence goes on along the minus strand of NZ_JADDIU010000004.1, from coordinate 25,711 downwards.
TAGATAATCCTCCCTTATTCTAAATACGAATAGGAGGGAAAAACAGTGGAAGCCTTACTTCATGGATTCATGCTTGCTTTCGGATTAATTCTACCTTTAGGTGTACAAAATGTTTTTATATTTAATCAAGGGGCAACTCATAAAAAATTTACCAGCGCATTGCCAGCAGTTGTTACCGCCGGAGTTTGCGATACCATACTAATTTCTTTGGCTGTGGCTGGTGTATCTATTATTATTTTAAGTTTTGAATGGTTAAGGACCTTCATGTTTTTGATTGGGTTTCTTTTCTTAGCATACATGGGATGGATAATGTGGAAAGAAACACCTGATGTAAAGAAAAAACAAGAATTCACCCCATTTTCTGCAAAATGTCAGATTTTATTTGCAGCTTCTGTTTCATTATTAAATCCTCATGCGATTTTGGATACAATAGGAGTCATCGGAACCAGTTCTTTGGTCTATATAGGGTACGAGAAATGGATTTTTGCACTGGCATGTATTCTAGTTTCTTGGATCTGGTTCTTCACTTTAGCAATCACTGGAAAAAGAATCGGACAAATCGATACGAATGGAAAATTGTTGAAACGGATCAACCAAATTTCCGCCCTAATTATTTGGGGAATGGCTGTTTATATGGGATCGCAGTTATTTTAACTGGAGAGTAGTATAAACTGTAAAAAGACCAACACACATGTGCTGGCCTTGTTTTCCACCTATGTAGTGGAGACGGTGGGACGTGCTCTTCCATGCTTTCGTCATGGCACTGACTATATCTAATTTCAATCCGCGTACCTAAAAGGATACGTCAACGATAAACTACCCTATAAAGGGGTATTAACCTTAATATCTCTTTTAAAAGATATATTAAAAACCACCAAATATGTATTTGGTGGAGACGGAGGGAGTCGAACCCTCGTCCAAAGATATCGGCACTTAAGCTTCTACGAGTGTAGTCGATATATTGACGATTCGCTCGAGCCTTCTGCCTATCGACAGGCGTCCGGTCAGCTAGCCTGGTTGTTCTCTTCCTTCATCCTCAGGCGGTGGAATCCGGCGTAGCCTACTTACGTTGAGTCCGCTACCCTACCACATAGGCGATGGAGGGGCGAACCGCTAAGCGCTATTAAGCAGCTAAAGCGAAGTTATTGTTTGTTTTGCCAGTTATAGGCTTTGACGTTTTTACGAGGCCGATCCCCTCGACTCGCAACTTAAGCTCGAACTACCCCTGTCGAATCCGTAGCGTCCCCATTATTAAAATGCTGAATAACAGCTAGAACGATAGGAAACTGGCAAGTTGTCCTGAGCAAAAGTTTCTCATCGCTATCTTAGCGACAAACTTATTATAACATACTCAGCGATTTTTGCAATTGTAAGTATTTGTAAAGCGAACCAATTTACATTTTCTGACGTTCACGGAACGCACGTTCAATCTCACGTTTTGCCTCTTTCTTCTTCAGGTCCTCACGCTTATCATAGTTTTTCTTCCCTCTTGCAAGGCCAATTAAAACCTTGCAATACCCATTTTTTAAATAAAGCTTTAATGGTATTAAGGCATAGCCTGTTTCCTTAGCTTCTCCATACAGCTTATTGATTTCACGTTTGTGAAGCAGCAGCTTGCGCGTCCGTAATGGATCATGATTATAGCGGTTTCCCTGCTCATAGGGGCTGATATGCATTCCGAATAAAATGGCTTCGCCATTTTGAATTCTAACATAGGCGTCCTTTAAATTTACACGTCCTGCTCGAATCGACTTGATTTCGGTACCTTGAAGTACAATTCCAGCCTCGTATGTTTCCTCGATAAAATAATCGTGATTGGCCTTTTTATTTTGTGCGACTACTTTTCCTTCTCCTCTTGGCATCTAATTTCACCTCATCTCTGGGTTTAATTTTAGCAAAAATGCTGCCCTTCTACAATTCTTATCCCTTTTGTCGGAGCTTTCGGTCGCCAATAAGCACCATTGGCTACCGAACGGCCTTTTCATAAGAAAACAGTCGACATGAACTAAATAGTCCCAAAGCAGCGGCCTTTGGGACTTGAAATTATCTTTTCTTTTTCCGTTTCGTACTTTTCGAAACTGGTACGTTTTCGTAAAATTTACGTTTCTTTTTCGGCTTTTTTCCTTCACCTTGCACAGCAGACGCATCTGGCTTTTGACTTTTCCCGCCTTGTTTATTTTGGCGTGGTTTGTGTGAGTCACTGCCTGTCTTAAAAACCTTCGGAGCCACCGGCCGTTCGCGGCGGCGGGTTCCTTTCATGCCGACGATTTCAAAATCAATCGAATGCTCATCCTTATTTACGTTTACCACGCGGACGGTAATTTCATCACCAATCCGGAATACATTGCCGGTGCGCTCGCCAATCATCGCGTAATGACGTTCGTCAAAGCGGTAATAATCATCGGTCATATAGCTGACATGGACAAGGCCTTCAATCGTATTCGGAAGCTCGACAAACATTCCAAAATTAGTGACCGAACTAATGATGCCATCATATTCGACACCAATCTTATCCTCCATGTACTCGGCTTTCTTCAATTCATCCGTGTCCCGCTCGGCATCCACCGCGCGGCGTTCCATTTTCGAAGAATGCTCAGCAATATCCGGCAGCTCGGCATTCCATTTTTCCTGCGTTGCCTCGTCCAGCTTGCCTTCAATTAGATAGGTTCGAATCAAGCGGTGAACAATCGTATCAGGATAGCGGCGGATTGGCGACGTAAAGTGCGTATAAAACTGCGTCGACAACCCGAAGTGACCGAGACTTTCCGGGTAATATTTGGCCTGTTGCATTGAGCGCAGCATCACCGTTGAAACGACCATTTCCTCCGGCTTGCCTTGGACCTCTTCAATAATTTCCTGCAGGGCCCTTGGATGCACTTGGTTAGCCGTTCCTTTCACGATGTAGCCGAAATTTGTGATAAACTCGAAAAACTTCCGCAGCTTATCTTCCTTTGGATCCTCATGAATCCGGTAAATAAACGGAACTTCCATCCAGTGGAAATGCTCTGCAACGGTTTCATTTGCTGCAAGCATGAATTCTTCAATTAGCCGCTCGGCGACCGAACGTTCACGAAGAATAACATCGGTCGGTTTTCCTTCCTCATCTACGAGTACCTTTGACTCTTTGAAATCAAAATCAATCGCCCCACGCTTCATCCTTTTTTCCCGGAGAATGCCAGCCAGCTCTTCCATCAATTCAAACATTGGCACAAGCGGCTCATAGCGCTCCCGTGTTTCCTCATCCTTATCAACAAGGATTTTGTTGACATCGTGGTACGTCATTCGCTCCGTTGTTTTGATTACACTTTGAAAAATTTCATGAGATTCGACGATACCGTCCGGGTTAATTTCCATCTCACAGGATAGCACGAGCCGGTCAACCCTTGGATTTAACGAACAAATCCCATTGGACAGGCGATGCGGAATCATCGGAATGACGCGGTCGACTAAATAAACGCTCGTCCCCCTGTCAGCTGCCTCGCGGTCAATCGGCGATCCTTCTTTTACATAATAACTAACATCGGCAATATGAACACCGAGCTTATAGTTGCCGTTATCAAGCTTGACCACCGTAACTGCATCGTCAAGGTCTTTAGCATCTGCCCCGTCAATCGTGACAATCGTTTCACTGCGAAGGTCGCGGCGATTGACTAGTTCACTCTCCTCGATGGTGTCAGGCACCGCATTTGCCTGCTCGAGAACTTCATCAGGAAACATAAGCGGTAATCCATGCTTATGGATGATGGATAGGATGTCGACGCCGGGATCATTTTTGTGGCCGAGAATCGTGATGACTTCCCCTTCGGCACTTTTTCTCCCTTCAGGATACGTGGTCAGCGTCACAACAACCTTGTGCCCTTCGACAGCCCCTTTAGACGCCTCCTTCGGGATAAAAATATCGTTGGCAAATTTTTTATCATCGGGGATGACGAAGCCGAAATTCTTGCTTTCTACATACGTCCCGACAATTTGCTGGACGCCTCGTTCAATAATCCGGATGATGCTTCCTTCCCGGCGCTGGCCCGAGCTTTCAGACGAGACACGGACTAGCACTGTATCCCCATGCATCGCGCTGTTCGTTTCAGTCGGTGGGATAAAAATATCGTCCATGCCGGGCTCATCGGGTACGACAAAGGCAAATCCCTTTGCATGCCCCGTCACCTTGCCGCGGACAAGATTCATTTTTTCCGGAAGGCCGTATCGGTTTGCACGGGTACGGACGACTAACCCTTTTTCCTCCATTTTGACGAGTGCTTTGACAAATTCCTTAAAATCACTGGAATCTTGAATACCAAGTGCTGCTTCCAGCTCTTGGACGGTTAATGGCTTGTAGGCCTCGTCTTTCATATATTGCAAAAGCTTGTCGATATGGTTTTGAATGTTTTCCTCCATGGCAATCCCTCCTTATCGGATTTTTAATCATGCCAATCTAGCTTTTCTAAAAAGGTATACACGTCCTCATGCAGCTTGTCCCGCTCCCGGTCAAGCGTGATAACATGACCTGATTTCTCATACCATTTGATTTCTTTTTTCGTTGCTTCGACTTTCTCATAGATGATGTTGGCGCTCTCTGTATTGATCATCTTATCGAGGCGGGCCTGAACTACAAAGGTTGGCGCATAAATCATATCAATGTTTTCCCTTACATCCGCAATTAGATTTTGCAAGGCTTTTAATGTATTCATAGGTGTTTTTTTAAACTCATTCATTTCCAATTCGACTTGTTCGTCCGTTTTTCCTTCCCGCTTTTTAAATTCCCGGGCATATTTAAGGACTCCTTGGTACATGACTTCTTCGCTTTTTATATACATCGGGGCACACATCGGGATAATTCCTTTTATAGGTACAGTGTAACCCAATTTCAAGGAAAATACGCCACCTAAGGAAAGTCCTGCCACAGCAATTTCCTCGTGGCCGTTATTTTTTAAAAAATTGTATCCGTTCAGGACATCCTGCCACCAATCTTCAGGGCCGGTGTGGACCAGTTCCTCAGGTGGGACACCATGTCCTTTATAATGCGGCGCATGGCAGGTGTAGCCCCTTTTTTCAAGGTAGCGTCCTAACATCCGAACATCGGATGAATTTCCGGTAAAGCCATGAAGTAAAAGGACAGCCCTCTTGCCGGCTGTAAAGGTAAATGGTTTTGGCATTGAAATTTTCATGTAAAAGACTCCTTTGATGCAAAATATCACTAATCTTTAGTTTAAGCAAAGCCGTAGTGAACAATCCAGAAAAAAGACTTGGCGGCTAGAGGGGTATTAACCTTCCTTTGACCGAAATCAGCTAAATTACTAAAGTTCGGGCAATCCACTAGGCTTCCTTTAAGCAACAACTCTGCAGGATCGCTCCGCACATACAAAAACCCGGCACCAGGGCCGGGTTTTGATGATTTCATATTAGATTTTAAAGTAAGTGACGGCAAGGGCGAGCAATATGAATAAAACGGCTAATACAACTGTAATCCGATGTAAAATTAAATCCATTCCTCGTGCCTTTTGCTTACCGAAAAGGGATTCCGCTCCACCCGAAATGGCACCGGATAAACCGGCACTTTTGCCTGATTGAAGTAATACAACGGCAATAAGGGCGATACTTACAATGACTAATAAAATGACTAAAAATGTATGCATGAAGGCTACCTCCTGTAGACTACAATTCACAGTAAATTAAATTTACCATATTATTAGCCTTTTCACAATACATTATTGTGACAGCTTCTGGGAATAATATCTTAATCTTAAAATAGAAGATGCCATTCTCACATAAGTATGGCGTTTTCCCCTCACACAGCAGACTGTTTTTTTTTACATATTTCCTAAAACATCTCTTACCTTCTGTAAAGCAAATTCTACAACATTGTCCATATCGTAATATTTGTATTCACCTAAACGCCCGCCAAAAATAACGTTGTGCTCTGTTTCGGTTAATGCTTTATACTTCTGATACAGCGCACTGTTTAGTTTATCATTGACAGGATAGTAGGGCTCATCGCCCAGCTTCCATTCTGCGCTGTATTCACGGCTGATAACGGTTTTAGGCTGTGTGCCGAATTCAAAATGCTTATGCTCAATAATCCGTGTATAAGGAGTCTCACGGTCAGTATAATTTACGACTGCATTGCCCTGAAAATTGGGTATATTCAAAACCTCTGTTTCAAATCGTAAACTCCGGTACTGCAAGACACCTAACTTATAGTCAAAGTAAGCATCAACAGGGCCAGTGTAGACCACCTTGTCTGCGATGCTGTCCCATTTGCTTTTCTCGACAAGATAGTCTGTATTGAGCTTTACTTCAATACCTTCGATCATCCGCTCCACCATAGCAGTATATCCGCCTATTGGTATTCCTTGATATTTGGCATTGAAGTAATTATTGTCATAAGTGAATCTTACGGGCAGTCTACGGATAATAAACGCAGGCAGTTCATTGCATGGGCGCCCCCATTGCTTCTCCGTGTAGCCGCGAATAAGTTTTTCATAGATATCAATACCCACTAAGTTAATAGCCTGCTCCTCTAAATTCTGCGGATGTTCAACATAGTTGGCGCGGCGCTGCTGTTCGATTTTCTTTTTAGCCTCATCCGGTGTTACAACGCCCCACATTTTATTAAAAGTATTCATGTTAAACGGCAAATTATAAATTTCGCCTTGGTAATTTGCTACAGGACTATTGGTGTATCGGTTAAATTCAGCAAATTGGTTAACATATTCCCATACTTCCTTGTTGTTCGTATGAAAAATATGGGCCCCGTATTGATGGACCTGGATATCTTCCATTTTTTTCGTAAAGATATTTCCTGCAATATGGCTCCGTTTATCAATGATAAGACATGTTTTTCCGGCTTTTTTTACTTCGTGTGCAAAGACAGCGCCATAAAGACCTGCTCCCACAATTAGAAAGTCATATTTAGCATTCATCAAAGGCATTCTCCAAAAATATTTTTATACCATTAAGCTTTGATTGTAAAGATATTATTATGCAAATTTTTTGCGTTTCGCGGTTTCAGCCGATCCATACAGTTTTTTTTCCTCAAAACGACTAATTAATTAAAACCGACTATTTTTTGTGATATTTTGTAGGCCCCTACAGAAATACTGCGTCCGGCCCGGCCTGGTAAATTAATTAATTGCCCCATAATCCCAAATCTAAGATTATGATATAAGCGTATATCTTTATCCTTTATATACTTCAATAATGCTCTTTTCTTTTCCAGATTCTCTGCTGTTCCTGAACGTATCAACAAAATAGCCGATACGATCGTAACAATTTCCAAATGATGGTGGAGATACTGGCGAAGCTTTGGACTTTTAATATTCTCTATTTGTACCTTCTCAATCATAAGTTTATTGACATTAATCTGTTGATCGATTCTTTTGATCATGACCTTCTCCTGAACCGACTGATCTTCCCTTCCGATCAAATATCGGTAAAAGTCTACATTGAGATAGAAGATTCTCCTCACATATTGAAGTGGCACGTATACAAATAAATTATCAACATAAAAGGTGTGCTTCGGAAGTTCCAATCTGCAATTTCTTAGCAATTGTGTTCTGTAAATAACAGAATGCATCAAAATATACTGTCCTTTACGGAAATCCTTTATTTCATCCCAGGTAAAGATCTTCCCTTGCGGAAGCACATTTTCATATTTCATTACTTTCTTGTACTTTGCGCCTTCTTTTTCATATACAAAATTGCTAATCAGCATATCAACTGATGTTTCTTCGGTCACAAAATCGTTTAATGTATTTAATATTTTGAGATATGCTCTAGTATCTACCCAGTCATCACTGTCTACTACCTTAAAATATAGGCCGGTTGCATTTCGGATACCAGCATTCACAGCTTCACCATGTCCCCCGTTTTCCTGATGGATCGCTTTAACGATCGTTGGATATCTTTTTGCATATTCATCTGCGATTTCTGCTGTTTTATCAACTGAGCCATCATTTACTATCAGCAGCTCGACGTTTTCCCCACCAGGCAAAAGGGATTCTATGCAATATCTCATATATTCTTCTGAATTATAGCAAGGAATTACTACTGATAATAATTTCATACCCACTCACCTTTACTAAGCTTGTTTTTCAGGCACCAAATGATATTAATAATACTATAAAAAATAGTAGAATTGAACAATTTTAGGATGCTTGTTCTTGATACTATTATACTACTATTTTTACTTTTTTCATTACCCATTTTCCACTTCCTATCTTTACCTTGATATCATCATACCTTGTTCCTGAAATTCCATCATTGCACCAGAGCTTGATTTTCATCTCATACTTTAGACGTAGAAAGGGTGAGTTTTGTTCTTCTGTTTTTAACTAATAAAAAAACTCCGATTAACGTAACATCTTTACACGTTAATCGGAGGTTGAAAATAACAGATCAAACGAATTTATTTTTTCAAATTATAGAAAGATTTAATCCCGTTGAATTGGGCTGTTTCGCCAAGCAGGTCTTCGATGCGAAGCAATTGATTGTATTTGGCGATACGGTCGGTACGAGATGGTGCACCAGTTTTGATTTGGCCGGCGTTCGTTGCTACAGCGATGTCAGCGATGGTGCTGTCTTCTGTTTCACCGGAACGGTGGGAAACTACTGCTGTGTAGCCAGCTCGTTTTGCCATTTCAATAGCATCAAATGTTTCAGTTAGTGTACCAATCTGGTTCACTTTGATCAGGATGGAGTTTGCAATGCCTTTTTCAATTCCTTCTGCAAGCTTCTTCGTATTAGTTACGAATAAGTCGTCACCCACTAATTGTACTTTGCCGCCAAGGCGCTCAGTTAACAGCTTGTGACCTTCCCAGTCGTTTTCATCAAGGCCGTCTTCAATGGAAATGATCGGATATTTCGAAACGAGTTCTTCATACCAGGAAACCATTTCTTCAGATGTCTTCACAACACCTTCACCTGCAAGATGGTATTTTCCGTCCTCTTTGTTGTAGAACTCTGAAGAGGCTGCGTCCATTGCAAGCCTAACTTCTTCACCTGGTTTATAGCCGGCTTTTTCGATTGCTTCTACAATCGTTTGAAGGGCTTCTTCGTTCGATCCTAAGTTTGGAGCAAAGCCACCTTCATCACCAACAGCTGTATTAAGGCCTTTGCCTTTAAGAACCGTTTTTAATGTGTGGAAGATTTCTGCGCCCATGCGAAGCGCTTCTTTAAAGCTTGACGCACCTACAGGCATGATCATGAATTCTTGAATATCCACGTTATTGTCAGCATGTTCGCCGCCATTTACGATGTTCATCATTGGCACTGGAAGTTGTTTAGCATTGAAGCCGCCAAGGTATTGATATAAAGGAACGCCTAAATAATCGGCAGCAGCACGAGCAACAGCTAAGGAGACCCCAAGAATGGCATTTGCCCCTAATTTCCCTTTATTTTCTGTCCCATCTAATTCGATTAACGCTTTATCAACGCCAACTTGGTCAAGGACGCTGAATTCTTCGCTAATTAACATGGGGGCAATAACATCATTTACATTATCTACAGCCTTTAAGACACCTTTACCTTGGTAGCGGCTTTTATCACCGTCACGAAGTTCAACGGCTTCGTATTCACCGGTGGAGGCACCACTTGGAACGAGCGCGCGCCCGAAAGCGCCTGATTCAGTGTAAACTTCAACTTCTACTGTCGGGTTACCGCGGGAATCCAATACTTCACGAGCATATACTTCAGTAATAAATGGCATGTCAATCTCTCCTTAATAAATAGGTTTTATTTTTATTACACTACGAGTTTACTTTATGATAGATGTGCCTGTCATTTCCGCAGGTTTTTCAATCTTTAATAAATCGAGCATAGTTGGTGCTAAATCACCAAGTATTCCGCCATCGCGTAACTCGGCCCCCTGTTTTGTGACGATGACCGGTACAGGGTTGGTTGTGTGCGATGTCATCGGTTTGCCTTCAAGTGTTACGACTTCATCGGCATTTCCATGGTCTGCGGTAATAATTGCGGCGCCGCCTTTTTCAAGAATTAAATCGACAACCTTTCCTAAACACTCGTCCACTGCTTCAATCGCTTTAACCGTTGGTTCCAGCTTCCCTGAGTGACCGACCATGTCCGGATTGGCGAAATTCAAAATAATCGCATCAAATTTATCCGCTTTGATTGCTTTTAATAGCGCATCGGTTACCTCGTAGGCGCTCATTTCCGGTTTCAGGTCATAGGTTGCGACCTTAGGCGAGTTGATTAATATCCGCTCTTCACCAGGGAATTTTGCCTCACGGCCGCCGCTCATAAAGAACGTTACGTGCGGATACTTTTCCGTTTCAGCAATTCTTAATTGCTTCAAGTTATGTTGTGCCAACACTTCCCCTATTGTGTTATCAAGGTTGGTTGGTTTAAAGGCAACGTAACCGTCGACGGTTTCACTAAAATGTGTCAAACAAACAAAATATAAATCCTTCGGATGCTTTGGTCCGCGATCGAACGAACGAAAGTCTTTGTTTGTAAAAGTGTTCGAGATTTGAATCGCCCGGTCGGGACGGAAGTTATAGAAAATAACGGCATCGTTATCCTGAATTGTCGCTACCGGTTGTCCATCTTCCTTAACGATCACCGATGGGATAACGAATTCGTCATAAATTCCGTGAGAATATGAATCCTCTACGAGTTCTAATGGATTGGTGTAGGTTGGGCCATCTCCATATACCATGGCACGATATGATTTTTCCACACGCTCCCACCGCTTGTCACGGTCCATTGAGTAATAGCGTCCGGAAATGGTGGCAAATTCCCCAACACCATATTCCTTCATTTTGTCCAGTGTTTCCTGAATATAAGTTGGCGCCGTTTGTGGTCCAACATCACGTCCATCAAGGAAGGCATGGATATATACCTTTTCAACGCCCTCGTCCTTGGCAAGCTTTAACAGCGCGAACATATGGTCAATATGGCTGTGCACCCCGCCGTCAGACAATAGTCCAAACAGATGTAAGCTTGTACCATGCTTCTTCACATGATCCATCGCACCAAGGAAGGTTTCATTTTTTTCAAATTCATGATCTCGGATGGCAATGTTAACCCGTGTTAAGCTTTGATACACGATTCGGCCGGCACCAATATTTAAGTGGCCAACTTCAGAGTTTCCCATTTGTCCTTCTGGGAGACCAACTGCCTCACCGCTCGCCGTTAAATGGGAATGCGGATAGGTACTCCAGAAACGGTCGAAGTTTGGCTTCTTCGCATGGGCTACGGCATTTCCTTTTGTTTCATTTCGACATCCGAAACCATCTAAGATAATAAGAGCTACGGGAGCTTTACTCATGTTTTCCCGCCTCCAATAATTGTAAAAATGATTGTGCCTCTAGGCTGGCGCCGCCAACCAAAGCCCCGTCAATATCAGGCTCTGCCATATATTCTTTAATATTTCCCGGCTTTACACTGCCGCCATACTGAATGCGGACAGCCTGTGCCACATCTTCTGAAAATTGCTTTGCGATGGTTTGGCGAATGTGGGCGCACACTTCATTAGCGTCCTTAGAAGTAGAAGATTTCCCGGTACCGATTGCCCAAATTGGCTCATAGGCGATCACCGTTTGTCTTACTTGTTCTTCCGTTAATCCTGCTAACGCCTTCTGAATCTGACCGCCAACAAAGTCCATTGTTTCGCCGTTTTCCCGCTGCTCTAATGTTTCACCGCAGCATATGATTGGCGTTAAATGATAGTTAAATGCAGCCAATACTTTTTTATTTACTGTTTCATCGGTTTCATTAAACATTTCCCGGCGCTCAGAATGTCCGATAATGACATATTGGACACCAAGGTCTTCAAGTGCCTTCGGGCTGATTTCACCGGTAAAAGCGCCGCTTTCTTCAAAGTGCATGTTTTGCGCACCAATTTTCACATTGGATCCTTTTGCTGTTTCTACTAACACTTGTAAAAATAATGCAGGGGCGCAAATGACTGATTCCATTTGTTCTGATGCTGGTACAAGTCCCTTTACTTCTTCGGTAAAGCTCTTTGCTTCAGAAAGTGTCTTATGCATTTTCCAGTTACCTGCAATGATCGGTTTCCGCATGCTGGAACATCCCTTTCTTTTAGATAAGTGGTGGAGCATCGCAAACATTTGCTTTGCTCTCCCTCCACCGCCTTATGTTTATTATTTATCGTTCAACGCCACAACACCTGGCAATGCTTTTCCTTCCATGAACTCAAGTGAGGCACCGCCGCCGGTAGAAATATGGCTCATTTTATCAGCTAAAGCAAATTTTTCAACTGCCGCTGCTGAGTCGCCGCCGCCAATAACAGAATACGTATCTTTCGCATCAGCAAGTGCTTGGGCAACTGCCTTAGTACCGCCGGCAAATTTGTCCATTTCAAACACACCCATTGGCCCATTCCAAATGACTAGCTTTGATTTTTCAATGACATCACGATAGATGTCTGCCGTCTTAGGACCGATATCAAGGGCTTGCCAGTCGGCAGGAATTTCTTCAATCGCCACGACTTTAGAGTTGGCAGCTGCTGAGAAGTCATCCGCAACCACTGCATCCACCGGCATATAAAAATGAACACCTTTTGCTTTCGCTTTTTCAATAAATGATTTGGCTAAGTCAATTTTATCTTCTTCCAGCAGTGATTTACCAATTTCGTGGCCTTGGGCCTTGACAAATGTATAAGCGAGACCTCCGCCAATAATAAGGTTGTCGACTAATTCAAGCAGATTTTCGATTACACCAATTTTGTCCTTTACCTTTGCACCGCCAATAATAGCTGTAAAAGGTCGTTCTGGATTAGAAAGAGCTTTGCCAAGTACATCTAATTCTTTTTCCATTAGAAAGCCGCTGACAGCCGGAAGGTAGTGGGCGATTCCTTCTGTAGAAGCATGGGCCCGGTGTGCAGCGCCAAAGGCATCATTTACATAAATATCAGCAAGATCGGCAAATGACTTTGCAAGCTCTGGATCGTTCTTTTCCTCACCCGGATAAAAGCGGACATTTTCCAGCAGCAAGACGCCGCCTTCGTTCATGTTGGCAATCATGTCCTTTACTGAATCACCATATGCCTCATCTGCCTTCTTTACCTCTTTGCCAAGAAGTTCAGAAAGTCTAGCAGCAACAGGGGTCAAGCGCATTTCTTCGACTACTTTACCCTTTGGACGACCAAGGTGGCTGGCTAAAATGACTTTTGCACCTTGTTCCATTAAATACTGAATCGTTGGTAAGGCCGCACGGATCCGCGTTTCGTCGGTAATCTTTCCATTTTCCATCGGTACGTTGAAATCTACCCGGCAAAAAACGCGTTTTCCTTTAACATCGACATCTTTTATTGTTTTTTTGTTCATCGAAAGGACCTCCATATGTACTGCATTTTTAACAACCAATTAAAAAGGAGCGGGGACCTTTGCAATCACACTCCCCGCTCCCCCATGGAATACTTTATTTATTAGCAATAGTTTGCGATAAAAATCCCAATCCTATCCAAAAAGGATTAAAGTCCTTTTTGGGCAATGTAGTCAACAAGGTCCACTACACGGTTTGAGTAACCTACTTCGTTATCATACCAAGAAAGTACTTTCACCATGTTACCTTCAAGAACCATTGTCGATAAGGCATCAATTGTAGATGAAGCAGTATGGCCATTATAATCACGAGATACTAATGGAAGTTCGCTGTAATCTAAAATTCCTTTTAACGGTCCTTCTGCTGCTGCCTTTAATTCTGCATTGACTTCCTCAGCTGTTACATCTTTTTCTAATTCGGCAACTAAATCAACAATAGAAACGTTAGGAGTCGGTACACGCATAGCCATCCCATTTAATTTACCTTTAAGTTCTGGTAATACTAGTGCAACGGCCTTCGCTGCCCCGGTTGTTGTTGGAATCATGCTCTCAGCAGCTGCACGGGCACGGCGATAGTCCTTGTGCGGCAAGTCGAGGATTTGTTGGTCATTTGTATAAGAGTGAACAGTTGTCATCATCCCGCGCTTGATGCCGAATTTGTCATTTAATACTTTTGCAAATGGTGCCAAACAGTTTGTTGTACAAGAAGCATTGGAAATAACATGATGGTTTGCAGCATCATATTTATCTTCGTTAACACCCATAACGATGGTTATATCTTCGTTGTTTGCCGGAGCTGAGATGACCACTTTCTTAGCACCTGCTTCTAAGTGTTTAGCCGCATCTTCACGTTTTGTGAAACGACCAGTTGATTCAACTACAACTTCGACACCAAGGTCGCCCCAGCCAAGTTGTGCAGGGTCACGTTCAGCGATAACTTTCACTTTATGACCGCCGACAACTAAGTATTCGCCATCAACCGTTACATCCTCTTGAAGAGTTCCGTGAACGGAGTCAAATTTTAAAAGATGGGCAAGCATGTTTGCATCTGTTAAATCGTTGATTGCTACGATTTCCACATTGTTATTTTTTAATGCTGCCCGAAATACGTTACGTCCAATACGTCCAAATCCATTAATACCAACTTTTACTGCCATGATTATTTCCTCCTTTGTTTTGGTAAGGATATATTTATTAAAAGGAATTATCCTTTTATTAACCTTTCCGCCGCACCTTCATCCGTGATTAAGATAGTGGATGTTGGTGCCTTTTTCATATAGGCTTTGATGGCCTTGGCCTTTGAAGCTCCACCCGCGACTGCCACAACATTCGGGATGTTTCCGAGGTTTTCAAGCTGAATTCCAATCGTCAGCACCTTATGGACAATTTCGCCTTCTTCATTAAAATAATAGCCAAAGGCTTCCCCAACGGCATGGCGATCTTCGAGCTTTTTTAAAAGATCGGGTGAAGATTTTCGCCGCTCAGCCATTGTTATAGCATCTCCAATTCCGTGTAGAACGATATTAGCCGATTGAATAAGCTCTAAATTCTCATGAATGTCCGGCTCTCTAATCAGAGATTGATAAATATCAGTGCTAACTTGGTCAGGAACATAGAAAACGCGATGCTTCGAGCGGGTATTTTTGGCCATAATTGCACAGATGGTGTTTGCTTGATTTTGAACATCCTCGCCAACTCCCCCGCGAGCCGGAACAAACAATAGTTCCTTATGGCCGGATTCGGGGAGTAATTGGTCCGCTACAGCCGCCATCGTTGTACCGCCAGTCACAGCGATGATATTTTTCCCTTGAAGAAGCTTTTTCATACAGGCAGCTGCCGCCTTACCAAGCTCGCCTTTTACCAATGGTGATTCATCCGTGTCACCAGGTACGATGATGACCTTTTGGATGCCTAACCGGTGCTTTAGCTCCAATTCTAAGACATCAATTCCCTTTAGTTCACGCATCAATCCTTCCAAATCTTCCAGCAAATTTTTCCCTTCCTGCGTCAACCTCATACCAACATTATGTGCCGTGATAAGATTTTGCTTTTTAAGGAAGTCTACTTCACTACGAAGGATTCTCTCTGTTAAGCCAAGGCTGACAGCTAAACTTCTTCTTCCCACTGGCTGCATAATTCCTATGTAACGAAGAATGGAATAGCGTTTTTGCAGAACCGGCAGGAAATCAGGTAACAATCTTTTGGTGATATCGATGAAAGACTGCATAAATAGCTTCTCCTTTATAATATGTTATTGGTCAAAAAATGTCCACTATAGACATATTATGTCCCGCCTGCTGCAAAAAAAATCGCCCTGGCTATATTCTTTATTGTAACAGGGGCGAAAAATTATTTCAATCTTTTAGTCTCCTTTTTTTCTTGCAAGCGATTACTTATGTCGAATTTATTCACAACCCCATAAGCAATCTCTTCCCCATTAAAATGAACGACCGGTATCATCAACCCATAGCGCTCAGTCAATTCATCATTTCCCTCAATATCCACCTCTTCAAGAACAAAATCCCACTCCTCCTGAAGCTCGAGCAGAACCGCCTTCGCCTTATCACACAACGGACAGCGGTTCCTCGTATATAACGTAATCAATGTTTGCTGCATAGAAGTCTCCCCTGTTTTTAGTTTTGGTGTCAGGCACCCATTTAGCTAAACCTTTTTCTTTTAGTTGAGGAGGGAATGCCGAGCTGGTCGCGGTATTTGGCGATGGTTCTGCGTGAGACGACAATCCCTTCTGTTGACTTGAGATGTTTGACGATTTCTTGGTCTGATAGCGGTTTTTGTTTATTCTCGTTAGCAATTAGCTTGCTAATGGCATTTTTCACTTGGGTTGATGAAGTATTTTCATCACCTGTGACGGTTTGAATCGTACTGGTAAAAAAAGATTTCAAAGTGAAGGTTCCGATTGGGGTCTGCATATATTTTTCACGAACAGCACGGCTTACTGTTGATTCGTGGATATCAAGCTCTGTTGCCAGCTCCTTCATCGTCATTGGGACTAAATGATGTGGCCCCTTCTGAAAAAAAGCCTGCTGCTTTTCGACGATTTTCGTCACTACCCTAAGCAATGTTTCCCTTCGTTGTTCGAGACTTTTTAAGATCCAGTGATAATCCTGAACCTTGTCCTGTAAAAACCGGCTAACCTGCTGGTCCTTGTCCTTAAATTTATTAAAATACTGTTCATTAAACGTGACTCTTGGAATGGTCTCATCAAAAAGACGAACCGTTAGTCCGGCTCCGGTCTGTTCGACAATGACATCTGGAATAATATAAGCAGACGTTTCAATTCCTAACATGGCACCCGGCTTTGGATTCAAACTTTGAATATCATCGAAAACCTCTTGAATATCCTTGAGAGTTACCTGTAACTCCTTGGCCATTTGCTTCCACTTTTTTTCAGCAAATGGAACAAAGTAATCAGTCATAATCTTTCTGGCCAGCTCATTGTCCGGATATTCATATTCCACTTGAATCAGCAGGCATTCTTGGAGATTCCTTGCTCCAATACCAACCGGTTCCAACGATTGAATCATCTTTAAACAATCTTCTGTTAGCTGATAGGGTATTTTTAGCTTTACCGAAATCTCATCAAGATCACCAGTAAAGTATCCGTTTTCATCTAAGTGCTGGATTAAATAGCGGATGACTCGCAGTTGCACCTCAGGTATTGCTTTTATATTGAATTGAGAAATGAGTTGCTCCTCAAGTGAAAATGATTTAACAGCGATTTGTTCAATCCAGTCCTTTTCCACCTTCTGATGCTTTTTACGATTTCGGTCAATTAGGGGATTCATCGGCTGTATATTGACATTCTCTATTTGTAATAGGGGATTTTCAAGGGCCTTATTCTCTAAAAAATCGGTCAGCTCCTGAGTTGAATATTGCAATAAAGCGATCGCCTGTGACAGTTCTTGAGTCATGGCAAGCTTTAATGTTTGCTGCTGCCACAATCCTGCTTTTAAATTCATAACTATCCCCCCTTATGACTATTTTACATCAAAGCGGGAGTTTGGTGTATGGAAAATATTTTTGATAACTTTTTAAAAGAAAAGCGCAAGCGCCCTGGTCAGCGGCGTATGGCCTCCTCGAAAAAGCTATCGCTTTTCCTTCGTGCGATGCTAATGCTGTCGAAGCCTTCCTTGTGGAGCGCTCCAACTGAGATAAAGGAAACACGAAGAGCCGGAGGCGCATTCGTGCTTGACTTATCGTAGGGCGGAGAGCGAAGGACACTAGCCGCTAGGGCGCTGGAGCTGGACAATTCTCGAAGCCAAGTGATATAAATTCTGATACTAAAATAAAAACCCCCTGCTTTTAAAAAAGCAGGAGGCTTCTATAATCCTTTTAAAAACGCCCTCGTCAGGACTCGAACCCGAATTTCAAGAACCGGAATCTTGCGTGCTATCCATTGCACCACGAGGGCAAGTTATTAGCGACCTACATATTATAAGTCAATTTTACTTACATTGCAAGTCTTGATTTGGTTTTAAAAAATCGATTAATTGGATAAGCTGAATGTGGGAAAGAAGTTGAGCAGAGTAAAGGCAAATTGTTTGACCTTTATTGACCATCAGTGTATGATAACAATACATAGTTTTAAGCCTTTTCATCCAAAGGAGGAAAAATAATGAATTTAATTCCTACAGTTATTGAACAAACAAATCGCGGTGAAAGAGCCTATGATATCTATTCCCGTCTTTTAAAAGACCGGATTATCATGCTCGGAAGCGCCATCGATGATAATGTTGCAAACAGTATTGTCGCACAGTTACTATTCTTAGAAGCCGAAAATCCAGAAAAAGATATTACGCTTTATATCAACAGCCCTGGCGGAAGCATTACAGCCGGTATGGCTATTTATGATACGATGCAATATATTCGCCCGGATGTATCGACTGTCTGTATCGGTATGGCGGCTTCCATGGGTGCCTTCTTGCTGACTGCAGGTGAAAAAGGCAAACGATATGCATTGCCAAATGCTGAAGTGATGATCCATCAACCGCTTGGCGGTGCTCAAGGGCAGGCTACTGAAATCGAGATTGCTGCGAAGCGAATCCTCTTCCTTCGTGAAAAATTAAACAGAATTTTAGCCGAGCGCTCCGGCCAGCCGCTTGAGGTCATTCAACGCGATACAGACCGCGATAACTTCATGACAGCTGAAAAAGCAAAAGAATATGGGTTAATTGACAACATTATTAGCAGAAATGTCCTGGATAAAAAAGAAAAGTAATTGTACAAGAAACAATCGGCTATGCCGATTGTTTTTTCCTTTAAAAAGCAAAAAGGGTTAGCCGCTAATGCCCGAACCCTTCTACGCCTAGGTATACATTAATGTTCCTTTTGGACAAAATCCGTTAATGATTGAATCGCATTTTCCTCGTCATCCCCATCGGCAATAATTGTAATAACAACTCCTGAACCGATTGCAAGACTCATTAATCCCATGATGCTTTTTGCACTGACCTTTTTGCCATCCTTTTCTAGAAAAATATCCGCTGAAAATCGATTGGCTTCCTGAACAAACAGAGCAGCCGGCCGTGCTTGTAAGCCTGTTTTTAATTTTACCTCCACTTGTTTCTCCAACATTATAAATTCCTCCTCTAAATTGTTTACTTATTCACAAAAATGAACCACTTATTTTTTTATGGGCCGTTCTCCGGCACGAAGCCTTTCTGCTATTTCGTCTATTTTCCTTAGTCGATGATTGATGCCCGATTTACTAATAGAACCGCCGGAAACCATCTCCCCAAGCTCTTTTAAGGTGACATCCGTATACTGTAAGCGAAGTTCAGCAATTTCCCGCAGCTTATCCGGCAGGATCTGCAAACCAACCGTTTGTTCAATAAAGCGGATATTTTCCACCTGCCTAATCGATGCGCCAATCGTTTTGTTGAGATTAGCGGTCTCACAGTTTACCAGACGATTTACGGAATTGCGCATATCTCTGACAATTCTTACATCCTCAAAGCGAAGTAAGGCATTGTGGGCACCCATGATGATTAAGAACTCGGTAATTTTCTCCGCTTCCTTTAAGTAGGTAATATAGCCTTTTTTGCGCTCCAGGGTCTTGCTGTTAAGTCCGAAGCTATTCATCAGCTCACATAGTGAATCATTATGTTCCTTGTAAAGGGAAGAGATCTCCAAATGATAGGAGGACGTTTCCGGATTATTCACCGAACCCCCGGCTAAAAAGGCACCGCGTAAATAAGACCGCTTACAGCATTTCTTCTTTACCAGCTCAGGTGAAATGTTATGAATAATCGTAAAGCCACCCCCTAAAATCATGGTGTCTTCCAAAATTTCCTTTGCTTGCTGGGTTAAACGGACAATGTAAACATTGTTCTTTTTCAAGCGCATTTTTTTTCGTACTAATAACTCTACTTGGACGTTATACCTTTTTTTCAATAAAGTATAAATTCTTCTGGCAATTGCGGCATTTTCAGTTTGAATATCGACAACTGCCTTACGATTTGAAAAGGAAAGGGAACCATTCATCCGAATAAGAGCCGACAGCTCCGCTCGAATACAGCAGCTTTTCACTTCTATATTGGTTAATTCCTTTTTTGTCTCCGAAGCGAAAGACATTCCCCCACCTCCATTCAAAACAGATATGGCGTTATACCATACACCTTTTTAGTTCATCTCATCAACTAACAATCAGTGGAGAATGGAAAACCCCCACTGATTGAAGTTTCACTCTATTTACGCTTCATACTGCTTTTTGGTTTCATTAATTAGTAAATTATATAAGATTTGGGCCACCTTTTTAGGATCATGGCGTAATGCACTATTCTCAAGATTGGCAATATCCGCATGGACCACCTTAAGCCCCAGCTCAAACAATTGCGGTAAATCATAATGAACAGGGCTGGCCAGTTCTTCTTTATAGCGCAGCTGTACATCTTGAGGAATTTCCTTATTATTTACCAAAATCGTATCAATAAAGGCACAATTCATATGCTCATAAATCGCTTTCACATGATCACTTGCAGAAAATCCATATGTTTCCCCGGCCTGTGTCATTAAATTACAAATGTACACTTTTTTAGCCTTTGAATGGCATACCTCGTCCCCTAATCTAGGTACAAGGAGATTGGGCAAAATACTTGTATATAGACTGCCGGGACCAATAATAATTAAATCAGCCTGACGAATCGCTTGCAATGTTTCCGGTAATGGGCGAATATTCTCCGGTGACAAAAACACCTTGTTTATTTTTTTTTTGGCATTCGTGATTTTCGACTCTCCCGAAACTATGGTGCCATCTGCCATTTTAGCATGTAACACTACACTCTGATTGGCGGCGGGCAAAACCTTCCCCCGAACATTCAGCACCTTGCTCATTTCCTGTATCGCATAGACAAAATTTCCGGTAATCGAAGTCATCGCTGCTAAAATTAAATTACCAAGCGAATGTCCAGAAAGTTCATTTGACGTTTTAAATCGATGCTGAAACATTTCTTCAACAAGCGGTTCTACATCAGATAGGGCTGCTAACACATTGCGGATATCGCCCGGCGGTGGAATATTTAATTCCTCGCGAATCTTTCCTGAACTGCCGCCATCATCGGCAACCGTCACAATGGCGGTAATTTCTACAGGAAACTGCTTCAGGCCTCTTAATAGAACCGGAAGCCCCGTTCCTCCACCGATGACGACAATTCTTGGATGCACATTATCGCTCATGTTGTCTTTTCCTTTCTCCTCTCAATCTCACGGTGCGAAACAATCGTTTTATAATCCTTTTGGAAAAAACGGCCAAGGTATTCAGCTAAAGCGACTGAACGATGCTGACCACCGGTACAGCCAATGGCAATCACAAGCTGTGCCTTTCCTTCCCGCTTATAGTGAGGGAGCATAAATGTAAGCAGGTCTGTTACTTTTTCCAAAAACTTTTGTGTATCATTCCATTTTAATACATAGCTGGAGACTTCCTCATCCAACCCTGTCTTCGGTCGCATGTGCTCAATATAATGGGGATTCGGCAAAAAGCGGACATCGAATACGAGATCAGCATCGATCGGGATTCCATGCTTAAATCCAAACGACACGACATTAACGGTAAAGATAGATTGTTTATTCGCAGAAAACTCCGTTAAGATCTTCTCACGTAATTCCCGTGGTTTCATTTGGGAAGTATTGTAAATCACCTGGGCTCTTCCCTTTAATTCTTCTAAAAGTTCCCTTTCCAGGGTAATGCCTTCAAGCGGCAACCCTGATTTGGCCAACGGATGCGATCTTCTTGTCTCTTTGTATCTGCGCACCAATGTGGCGTCATCGGCATCTAAAAATAAAATTCTTGGCGTTACCCAAGAGGTTTCCGCTAATTCATCCAATGACTTAAACAGGGAATCAAAAAATTCCCTGCCCCTTAGATCCATTACTAGGGCTACCTTATTCATCTTATTCCCGGATTCTTTCATTAGTTCTAAAAATTTTGGAAGCAAAGTAGGAGGCAGGTTATCAACACAGAAAAACCCTAAATCTTCAAAGCTTTGGATAGCAACAGTTTTTCCGGCACCAGACATTCCGGTAATAACTACTATTTGAACATCACTAGTCGAATTAGTACTCATTTTTATTCCTCCTAATAAGAAAAGCGCAAGCGCCTTGAAGCTAGACAAGATAATCAGCTTGGGTCTAAACGATAACTAATTAGTTGAAAATCTTTTGTATAGGTAAAAGTGCCATAGATGATTCCGTTTCCATGGATCATGTAATCGACAATATGATGATCACCAGCGGCCATCGGCAAATCTTTTATCGTATCAACGGGATGCCACTCGAGCTTCCCCTCCTCAGATTCGTCAATGTCTATACCATCAGATTCCGTTGCAACAAACGTGAACATCATCCATTCGGAGAGGAGTTGATCTCCTTCTTTCATAATCATTGTAAAAATCCCTTTTAATTGCGGATTTTTTAAGTAAACCCCGGTTTCCTCACGATATTCCCTTATACATGAATCACGAACCGATTCACCCGGCTCCATTTTTCCGCCTGGCGCTACCCACCAGCCCCGGCGAGGTTTTTGCAGCAACAATACTTTATTCTCTTTTACCAACACACAATTGGTAACCCGCTGCATCCTTTTCACCTTCTTCTTAATATGGGTGTGGAGAGAGGTATCCCCTTTATCCCAATAACATTAGTCTATTCATTATACTATTTTTAAGAAACTGCTACAATCAGAAAGGTGAAAGTGCCTTGGTCAAGGGCTCCGAGCCGGGCCGTCCTCAAAGTCCCAAATTCCTTTCAAAAAAAAGCACAGGCTGCTGGTCCTGTGCTCAAAAAAGTTTATAAAATTAAAGGGGGTCAATTTCTTTTATCATACCTTATCTTTATTGCATTACTGTTACAGTTGGGTAAAAAAAGGATTAATTTTGCGCAGATAAGGTCGTTTGCTTTTTTTATTGCTTTAAATTCATTTCTTCTTTCAGTTCTTCCACATAGTGCTGTGCTGCTTGGGCAGCGATGCTTCCATCACCTGTTGCGGTGACAATTTGCCGCAGTGTTTTTTCACGAACATCCCCGGCAGCGAAAATTCCTGGCACTTTTGTCTCCATTTGTTCATTTGTTTCAATATAGCCGTTTTCATTTGTAATACCAAGGGCTGCAAAAGGTTTCGTCAACGGCACCATCCCGATGTAAATAAAAACACCATCTGCCGGCAGCTCTTGCTCTTCGCCATTTTGCGTTGATACGAGCGTAATGCTGCCTACTTTTCCATCTTTAGCGTTAATCGATTTTACTGTATGATTCCAGATAAAATCGACTTTCTCATTAGCAAATGCCCGGTCTTGAAGAATTTTTTGGGCACGAAGCTGATCACGACGGTGAACAATCGTAACTTTCGAAGCGAAGCGGGTCAAATACACGCCTTCTTCAACTGCAGAATCACCGCCACCGATGACATAAAGCTCTTTCCCTTTGAAAAAGGCCCCATCACAGACTGCACAATAAGATACCCCGCGGCCACCAAGTTCCTGTTCTCCTGGAACGCCGATCTTTTTATACTCGGCACCTGTAGAAATAATCACAGAATAGGCCTTATATTGCTTTGAACCTGCCGTCACCACTTTATAGTCTCCGTGGTCGATAATCTCTTTAATATCCCCATACGCATATTCTGCACCAAACTTTTTCGCATGCTCAAACATCTTCGTTGATAAATCGGGACCCAAAATCGTTTCAAAACCCGGATAGTTTTCTACCTCTTCCGTATTGGCCATTTGTCCGCCCGGCATCCCCCGTTCAATCATTATCGTTGAAAGGTTGGCGCGTGATGTATAAACAGCAGCTGTCATCCCTGCAGGACCAGCCCCGGCAATGAGACAATCATATATTTTTTCTTCTGTCATATTGATTCACTCCTTATTAAACAAGCAGAAGCACCTGCTTGATATTGACAAAAAAATACGATTAAGCATAGTATTCCCTACTTAATCGTATTAAACAATTGATTTATAGTCCAAAAATCTGCTCATATCAGAAAAGCGAAAGCGCCCTGGTCAGCGGCGTATGGCCTGGAGCGCTCCAACTGAGATAAAGGAAACACGGTGAGCGGAGCGAACCGATGTTGACTTATCGTAGGGCGGAGAGCGAAGGACACTAGCCGCTAGGGCGCTCCTCGAAAAAGCTAACGCTTTTCCTTCGTGCGACGCTAATGCTGACGAAGCCTTACTTGTGGAGCTAGACATTTCTCAAAGTCAAATGATATAAATTTTGATACTGGAGCAAAAGCGTAAGGCGCCCGCCTAGCGGCAACACAACGATAAAAAGTAGAAGCTTTTCATTTTAGTTTAAAAATTCATGAACCAGCTTAACATATTTCCCGATGGTAGCTGTCGAGATATCATAACGTTTGGCGACCTCCTGCTGTGATACTTTCTCACTTCGCAGTTTATGCCAAACATATTCCACTGCCCCGGCCCAGCCACGTTTATTTTTCAAACGAACACCCGCTTTGGATACTTCTACAAACAGCGAAAACCACATCAAATAAAGGCCTGCTTCCATAGTCCCGATCGGCTGATAGTTTTCATAAAAAAGTTCCGCAATTTCCTGGGCATCCGCTGTCATCGATGGTTTCCCGGAGCGAAGCAACGAAAGATATTCTTTTTCCAAGGTCGTAAATTTACGGTTTTGAAACAGCCTTTTAGAAGTAATGATTTCTTCCTTTTTGCTTGATACCGACGTTAGGAACAGCGCAAATAGCCGCTCTTCGACATAGTCACTTTCAAGCTTTTGAAAAATCGAACCTGAAATATCCTCAATCCCATTTGCTTGCTCCTGTTCAGCTGTCCAAGGTTCGCACCCTTCTTTTTCCGGATTTAACTCCAGTACCTTTTTCCAAATCGTTTTGGCAAACTGCTCGCGACCGGTGTGATAGGCCGAATAAGATAACCAGTAAAAAAACGGACCGTCGCCATCAAAGCCCATTTTATATAGTTTTTTCAACCATCCATAGGCATGTTCATATTCACCGACCAGCGCAAACGAGGTTCCAAGCCTAAATTGATGTTCGCTAAGCAATGGTTGAACTTTTTTCAATGAATCTAGCATTTGGTTTACATATCGAATCCGCCCTTGATAGTGAGCGAACACCATTTTATTGCAGATGGCCTGAAGATTTCCCGGATTTCGTTCTAGTACATCATTTAAAATTGCTTCCGCCTTTTCCCCTTTTCCTAAATAAAAATAGGCCAATGCTAAGTTGTTATAGGCCGACCAATACTCCGGATATTCTTCCACCACTTCCTTAAGCAGCTCAATCGCCTTTGGAAGATAACCAGATTCCAGGAGGTCACGTGCCTGCTCCTGCTTAACGATCAGGTCGTCCTGTCCGTAAAACTCATCTTCATGCTCATCCGCTTCAAAAGCGAGCAGCTCAAGCAATTCCTCGGCATCTTCTGAAAAATCACCATCCGGATCCAGCTGTAAATAAGCAAGAGTATGGTGGTAAGCATCTTTAAAAAATCCCAAATGGGCATAATTATTCGCTAAAAAGTAATGGCACTCCACCATTTCATGGTCAAGATCTTCAAGGATGAGGTGCAAGAGTTGGTTGGAATGATCAAATTCGCCCAGTTCGGTTGACACAATGGCCAACTGGCAGGCAATCATCGGTTCACCTGGCTCAAGCTGCAGCGCCCGTCCAAGATATCTCTTTGCTTTTTGAAAATCACGTCGATGATAGGCCTTGATCCCCTTTTTGAAATAATATTCCCCCGTTGGTACAAATGAAACAATTTTCCCCTTTTGTTTTCTTGCTTTTGCGTCTTTACTCATGAAGCCCTCCATCATCCTATAATAACTTATGTAGTATAACATATTTTGGGGGTAAAGGAGAAGGTTTTTCGGCTTTTCGCAGAGTCCACGCTTTAAGTTTCCAATTCCTTTTT
>NZ_JADDIU010000039.1 GCF_016464375.1 Bacillus renqingensis | reverse complement strand
AAATTTTCTTAAAATCCTTTAATTCCATTTATATACTTTCAAAGGCAGCTTGTTTATGGTGGTTGGGATCATCGACCATGAAGCCGGGACCCGGGATTTTCGCCGCTTGGGCGGAATGGCGGGGTTGATGCCTGTATCATTTACTTTGGCCATTATCGGCAGCTTTTCCATGGCCGGATTGCCGCCATTTAACGGATTTTTAAGCAAAGAGATGTTTTTTACCAGTGTTTTAACGCTCGTCAGACAACCCGTATTTGAGATGAAGACACTTGCCGTGATGTTTCCGGTTGTCGCATGGGTAGCCAGCATGTTTACCTTTATCTACTGCATGATTCTTGTGTTTAAAACGTTTACCGGAAAGCACCATCCGGAGAAATTGGGCAAACAGGTGCACGAAGCACCGCTTGGCATGTTGCTGTCGCCGACGGTGTTAGCGATCCTAATAATAGGAATTTTCTTTTTTCCGAATGTCGTTGCCGATTATTTTCTTCAACCAGCTTTAGCAGCTGTTTTACCAGGGCACCCCGTCCCTAATCTAACCATTAGCCCTTGGCATGGCTGGAATACCGAGGTACTTCTGACGATTGGGGTCATCGGCTGCGGCATTCTGTTATATCGAAGCTTGAAAAAATGGTCACCAGTCTACCGGCTATACCCAAAAGGTTTAACCCTTCATCATTTTTATCAGCTGTCACTAAAAGGGATGGAATCCATCTCAGCAAACATCACGAAACGTTATATGACAGGATTTGTCCGGGATTATCTTGTATACATTTTTTCCACGATGATCTTCGTTATTGGCGGTTCATTGTGGCTGTTGGATGGAGCCAGCATTCATTTTTCAAAAAACGCCCCCATTAACGCGTATGAGCTGGGGATTATCGTGGGGATGGCGGCCGCCGTATTCATCGTTTTACTGGCGAAATCAAGGCTGACGGCGATTATTGCGCTCGGGGCCCTTGGGCTGCTTGTTTCATTACTGTTTGTCGTGTTCCGGGCACCTGATTTGGCGTTAACCCAGTTAGTAGTAGAGACCGTCACAACGGTGCTGTTTTTATTATGTTTCTATCATTTACCGGAATTAAGCAAGGAAAAAGGCCGAGTCCGCTTCAAACTAACCAATCTGCTTATTTCGCTTGGAGTCGGGACCGTTGTCACTGTGCTTGCCTTGTCAGCGAACGCCCACCGTTTTTCAAAAACTATTTCAAGTTTTTTCGAAGATTCCTATACCCTTGCCGGGGCCAAAAATATGGTCAATGCCATCTTGGTTGATTTCCGCGGGTTGGATACGATGCTGGAAATCCTCGTATTATCTATCGCCGGTCTTGGGGTCTTTACATTGGTTCATTTTGGTGATAGGAACAAAGCGGCTGCTAAAAGTGCTGTGGAAAAAGGGAAGCCGAATGATGTCATTTTACGAACGGTGACAAAGGCGGCTATCATCATTATTTTTACTTTTTCGATTTACCTCTTTTTCGGGGGACACCATAACCCGGGCGGGGGATTTGTCGGCGGGTTAAGTATTGCCGCAGGGTTCATTCTCCTTCATCTTGCGTTTGACAAGGAAACGATCCGCGAAAATATCCCGATAGACTTTAAGAAATTGGCAGCTGGAGGGGTCCTCCTTGCTGTTATGACGGGAGTGGGATCCTTCCTATTTCAAGCGCCGTTCTTAAGCCAGACTTTTGGTCATGTCGAGCTGCCTGTTTTTGGAGACACCGAACTGGCAACTGCCATGATTTTCGATTTAGGAGTTGCTTTCGCTGTGATCGGTACAGCAATGACAATTATTCTAACAATAAGTGAGGACGAATCATAATGGAAACACTCATGTCACTACTCGTAGGTTTGTTTTTTACTATTGGAACTTATTTAATTTTATCGAAACATGTACTGCGGATTATTTTGGGGACTTCAATTATCACACATGGCGTTCATCTGCTGATTTTAACGATGGGTGGTTTGAAGAATGGGGGTCCGCCGCTGCTTGGTGAAAGTTTCGCCGCCTTCACCGATTCCCTGCCACAGGCGCTGATTTTAACCTCCATTGTGATTAATTTTGCCGTTACCGCTCTTTTTCTTGTGTTAAGCTATCAGGCTTATCAAAAGTTAGGTACGGTGGATATGGAGAAATTACGGGGTACGTGTGATGAATAACCTTGTTATCCTACCGGTAATAATTCCTGTCATGGCTGGTCTGGTAATGGTGATTTTTCGAAAAAATATCCGTCTTCACCGGTCTGTTGGTGTTCTGGCTCTGTTTGCGCTAATAGTTGTTTCCTTCCTACTAATCTTCCAAATTAAAAGCAACGGGATTCAGACTTTGCAGGCGGGGGGATGGAGGGCTCCCTACGGGATTAGCTTTGTGGCTGATATGTTCGCGGCACTTCTGCTTTTGAGCACCGGAATGGTCACGTTATGTTGTTTGCTTTATGCCTTCCCTTCGATTGGACGGGAACGGGAGGAGCATTATTTCCATCCATTGTTTCTGTTCCTAATCGCCGGGGTGAACGGGTCGTTTTTGACTGGGGATTTATTTCATTTATTTGTTTGCTTTGAAGTGATGCTGATTTCGTCATATGTGTTGATTTCACTTGGGGGTTCCAAAGTGCAGCTGCAGGAATCGCTGAAATATATTTTAGTAAATGTCGTTTCATCCTCGTTATTTTTAGTGGCAGTGGCTTATGTATATGCCTTGACGGGGACTTTGAATTTGGCCCATCTTTCCGTCGTGGTTGCCAAGCTTGGGCAGAATGGATTGATGACGACGGTTGCACTTTTATTTTTACTTGTATTTAGTATTAAGGCTGCGCTGTTTCTGTTCTTTTGGCTCCCGGAGTCCTATAGTGCACCGCCCACAGCAATTGCCGCTGTTTTTGCCGCTTTACTTACCAAGGTTGGTATTTATACTATTTTTCGCATGTTTACACTCATCTTTTATCATGAGCCACAAATTACCCATCAAGTGATTGGCATATTTGGGGCAGTGACAATGGTTTTGGGGGCGATTGGCGCCGTTGCTTTTTCCGATATAAAAAAAATTCTTACCTATAACGTGATTGTCGGTGCGGGGTTTATCATTGCTGGTCTGGCATCGTTTACGGCTGATGGGATCACGGGGTCGGTTTTCTATTTTGTTCATGACATCATGGTTAAGGCACTCATTTTCCTTTTAGGCGGGGCAATTATTCAACTGACGGGAACGAGTAAATGGAATGAAGTGAGCGGGCTGATTCGCAATCATCCTTATCTAGGCTGGATGTTCTTTATTGCCGCTTTGGCACTTGCCGGAATCCCGCCGTTAAGCGGATTTTTAGGGAAAATTTTCATCACAAAAGGGACCTTCCAAGCGGAATATTATTGGCTCGGGGCCATCGGATTAGTGACTAGCTTAATGGTTTTATATTCTATGATGAAAGTGTTTATGAACGTCTTTTGGGGTGAAACGACCTTGAGCAGGGAGATGGAAAAGGGCACAACAAAGGGGCTGTTGCTTCCGATTGGCGGTTTAACGGCGGTGTCTGTCATGCTGGGGGTAGGTGCTGAAGGAATTCTGCCGTATGTACGTTTAGCTGCAGATAGCTTAATCGTTCCTGCTCAGTATATTGAAGCGGTCTTGGGATTGGGGGAAGCGTAAATGGCTATCCAAGTTTTGGTGAACCTGTTTGTCGCCTTTTTATGGATGTTTCTTCAGGATGAGTGGAGTATGTTGTCCTTTTTCAGCGGCTATTGGGTCGGTCTCATTGTCGTCTTTGGACTGCGCCGGTTTTTTTCTTCATCCTTTTATTTGAAAAAGTTTTTTGCTGCGGTTCATCTATTTGGGGTGTTTTTTCGGGAGTCAGTAGTATCAAGTATGTATGTTATTGGTCATGTGATCCGGCCGAAAATCATTATTACCCCTGGGATATTTAAGCTGGAAACAGAGCTTGAATCTGATTTTGAGATAACCCTTTTAGCCTTGCTGATTACATTAACTCCTGGTTCTGTGGTGATGGAAGTGACACCCGATAAGAAGCTGTTCTACGTTCATGCTTTAAATTTACCTGAATCAGTGGATGCGGTAATGGCCTCAAAAGTCAAATTCGAGCATGCGATAAGGAAGGTGACCCGTTGATGTTTCAAGTCTTTTTGTCCGGCTGTTTGTTTATTCTATTGGTATCGATATTAGCGG
Source organism: Bacillus renqingensis (assembly GCF_016464375.1). Taxonomy (GTDB): domain Bacteria; phylum Bacillota; class Bacilli; order Bacillales; family Cytobacillaceae; genus Neobacillus; species Neobacillus renqingensis. Next base: position 42,504 of record NZ_JADDIU010000039.1, on the reverse strand, counting down.
CGTTATATCGACTGGTAAAGGGGCCATCTATGGCTGACCGGGTGATGGCGCTGGATAATATCGGGGTCAATTTGCTGGCAGGTATTGCGATTTTGTCGATATTTCTGAGGACGTATGCCTTTTTTGATATTATTCTCTTAATCGGGATTCTTTCGTTTGTTGGGACGATTGCGTTTGCTAGATTTTTGGAAAGGGGTGTGGTCATTGAACGGAAACGGGTACGTTGAATGGATTGTCGGCACATTTGTTTTGATTGGGGTCATGTTTAGCTTCTTAAGTGCGGTCGGATTGATTCGTTTTCCGGATGTGTATACTCGCGCCCATGCAGTATCGAAAAGCGCCAATCTAGGTGTCCTCTGTATCTTATTGGGAACCTTTCTCTACTTTTTACTGACAGAGGGCTATTTTAGCATCCGCCTGCTGCTAGGGGTCTTCTTCGTATTCCTGACCTCGCCCGTTGTTGCCCATATGCTAAACCGGGCGGCTTACCGGAGTGGCGTTGCGATGGCGGAAGAAAGCGTACGTGATGATTTAAAGGAGTATCTAAAGCGGGAGGAGAGCTTGTAATTTGGTTTGCCTATGAATCATGGCAATTAGGGTGAGCAGCACAGATCGTTCCAGAACGGTGTGTATTTTAAGCAAAATAAATAGGTGCGTCAGGATTTTTCAAAAGTCGAAAAATCATCCCCATCTGCAACTATGTATCCCTTCCTGCAGACAAAGCGGCAGTTCGTTCCCGGCCAAAAATTTCACAGCACTCGAGGGGGAATAGTTACATGAACAAACGGCATTTATTTTTAAATAATGTAGTAGGGGAAATCACTCCTTAAAACCACAAAGAAAACAACCCTTCTGTTATACCAAGATTGTACATGTAATAAATTCCAAAAAGGGTGCTGACGGTCCCGGTCACCCTGGTCAGCCAGGAATTAACTTGAAATTGATTGGCACTTAATACGAAGGGGATGCCAATAATGGTCGTGGATAGGAGCATTCCGACTACGGTACCTAATCCGAACACGAGCATATAAACGGCACCTTCCCATACGGAGTTGACTGTTGACATCGTTAAAACAACCATGGCAGCACTCCCTGCAAGACCGTGGACAATCCCAATGCACAAGGACTTCCAATAAGAGACTCTTTTATGGATATGTTCGGAGCCTGTCTTGACTGGATGCAAATGATAATGACTATCGGCTACTACCGTATGCTTATGTGTGGTGGCCTTCATCTTGCTTAAAGACACGATGCTGGAAATCCCTAAGTAAACAAGCATGATTCCTACGAGAAATTCAAGAGACATTGCCCATTTTTCAGGAATCTCTCCCTTCATAAAAATAACTGTCATTCCGACTACAAATAATGTCAAGGTATGGCCAATTCCCCAGAAGACACCAGCTAACGATGATCGAGATAACTTTTTGCTTTGGCTCGCAATTGTCGAAACGGCAATGACATGGTCAGGCTCTAAAGCATGCTTCAATCCTAGAACAAATCCCAATGAAAGAATAGATAGTAAAGTTCCTCCCACTTTTTCTCACCCCATATTTTGATGATATCTACTTAAAGTCTTCTAAATTTTAATAGAGAAAAGCTCTCACACTGTGTCATCTAACAAAATGTTCACGATTTATACATAATGATTTGACAATTTAATGAATTTTTACTACTGCTAAAAGAATAGTGTTTATGAAGTAGTATTTTAAAACAATAGGAGGTTTTGTGATTATAGTATAGTCAGTTCACCAAAGAAATCACATCAGCATTAATTGACAGAGCAGCCTAAAAAAATCTATTAAACTACGACAAAAGAAGGGGGGACGTTACATGTTGAAAACGAAAGAAAATACTATTTATGAAGAGGCTCTTTCAAGAGGCATCTCTCGGCGGGAATTTTTGAAAATGTGTACAGCACTTGCTGCCACCATGGGACTTACCTACAACGATACGGGCAAGGTTGCTCATGCCATGGAGACTAGTAAGCGGGTTCCTGTTATTTGGCTTGAATTCCAAAGCTGTTCAGGCTGTTCAGAGTCTTTCATTCGATCGACACATCCAAAGATTGAAAGCGTTTTATTTGAAATGATATCTTTGGAATACAGTGAAGTGCTCTCAGCAGCTTCAGGGCATCAAATTGAAGATGCAATGAGTCATGTAGTAAAAGAAAACGCAGGTAAATATGTGCTTGTTGTCGAAGGGTCAGTTCCTGAAGACGAATTTACGACAATTGGCGGAAAAGGTGCAAAGGACATTTTAAAAGAAGCTGCCAAAGGTGCGAAAATGGTGATTACATATGGAAGCTGCGCTTCTTGGGGAGGAATTCCTGCCGCTAAGCCAAATCCAACGAAGAGTGTTCCAATAACAGATATCGTAAAGGATAAACCAGTCATACTTGTACCAGGCTGTCCACCAATTGCCGAAGTGATGACGGGTGTTATTGCCCATGTTATCACGTTTGGAACGGTTCCCGAATTAGATCAGCAGGGCAGGCCAAAGGCTTTCTTCAGACACCGAATTCATGATAAATGTAATCGCCGGGCCTATTTTGATGCAGGGCTATTTGCTGAGTCCTTTGATGATATCGGGGCAAAACAAGGTTACTGTTTATATAAACTTGGGTGTAAAGGACCGACTACTTACAGTGCCTGCCCGGAAATGCGCTGGAATGGTGGCACAAGCTATCCTATTCAATCAGGAAATCCATGTATTGGCTGCACAGAAAGGGATTTCTGGGATAACGGTCCATTCTTCACACGCAGGGCTAAAATCCCGGGTACGCAAACAACTATCAATCCTGATAAAGTCGGCATCGCCTTAACAGGACTCACAGTTGCTGGTGTAGCGGCACATGCCGGAATAACCGCCGTCGTAAAGAAGAAAAAGAATGATCATGGATCGAAAGAAGAGGGTGAGTCATAATGACAAAACGAATTGTAGTCGACCCAATTTCAAGAATAGAAGGACATCTTCGGATTGAGGCAGATATTCAGGATGGAGCGATTGCAAAGGCTTATAGTTCAGGAACATCAGTACGTGGCCTTGAACTAATTGTACGTGATAGAGACCCTCGCGATGTTTGGGCTTTTGTCCAAAGAATCTGCGGTGTTTGTACAAGCTCACATGCCCTTGCATCGATTCGTTCCGTGGAAGATGCACTTGATATTAAAGTCCCGAAAAATGCAACTTTGATTCGTAATATTATGAATGCAGTATTATTTATTCATGACCATGTCGTTCATTTCTATCATTTGCATGCATTTGACTGGGTGGATGTGGTGGATGCCCTTCATGCTGATCCCAATAAAACAAGTAAGCTTGCTCAATCAATCTCCGATTGGTCCAAATCATCTCCAGGCTATTTTGCCGAAGTGAAAAACAAGGTAAAAAGAGTAGTGGACAGTGGACAGCTTGGAATATTTGCAAATGGATATTGGGGTCATCCTGCATATAAGCTTCCTCCTGAAATGAATTTACTTGCCGTTGCTCACTATCTGGAAGCGCTAGATTGGCAAAAGGAAATCGTGAAAATCCAAACCATTTTTGGAGGGAAGAATCCGCATCCGCATTATTTAGTAGGTGGAATGGCTACTCCTTTAGATATCAATAGTGATAACGGGATTCATGCTGAACGATTAATGAATGTTTCCCAATTGATTGATCAGGCAAGAGAATTTGTATCAAAAGTGTATATCCCTGACTTGCTTGCCATCGGCTCATACTATAAAGATTGGACATATGGCGGTGGTTTAAATAACTATCTCGTTTATGGTGATTTCCCGACGGGAGATATTCGCGATATCGATACGTACCGTATTCCCCGAGGAATTATTTTAGATGGAGATCTGAAAAAGATTCATGATTTAAATCTAAAAGACCCAGAACAGATTAAGGAATTTATTGATCACTCCTGGTACACCTATGATGGCAAGGATACGGGTGGAAGGCATCCATTTGAGGGTGAAACAACCTTCCATTTTACTGGCCCTAAGCCACCATACGATCAATTAAATGTTGAAGACAAATATAGCTGGCTAAAGGCCCCAAGATGGAATGAAAAGCCAATGGAAACAGGTCCATTAGCTAGAATGATGGTGGGATATGCATCTGGTCGTAAGGATTATGTCAATCTTGTTGACGATACATTGAAGAAATTAAATATTCCATTGGAGGCACTTCAATCTGCTTTAGGAAGAACAGTAGCTCGTGGTCTTGAATCTGTCCTGGTATCAGACTGGATGAGAAGTGATATGGATCAGTTATTGGAAAATATTAAAAATGGAGATGAAACAACGTTCAATCGTACCAAATGGGAACCGGAAACATGGTCAAATACAGCCAAAGGTGTTGGCTGGATGGAAGCTCCACGGGGCGCACTTGGACATTGGATTCAAATCGCCGATAAAAAAGTGAAGAACTATCAGGCTGTAGTCCCAACAACGTGGAATGCTTCTCCAATCGATCATAACGGCAACATTGGAGCATATGAAGCATCATTAAAAGATACACCGATTGCTGACCCGAAAAAGCCGCTCGAAATATTACGGATTGTCCACTCGTTCGACCCTTGCTTAGCATGCGCCGTGCATTTAACCGACTTAGAGAGCCAAGAGTCAACGGAAATCAGATTAGGCTAGGAGGAGGGATCAAATGTCCAATGCCAACAATAAGAGTCTACAGCCGAATTCGACCTTTGCTCAAGGAGGTAACAGTACAGCCGATTCCAATAAAGAATTAGGGAAAGTGTATGTCTGGGAGCTTCCCGTTCGGATTTTCCATTGGGTCAATGCGGTTGCAATTGTTGTTTTAATGATAACGGGTATTTATATTGGCAATCCATTTGTCGGTTCATCGATACCAGAAGAAGCCTACTTTTCTAATTTAATGGGCTGGGCTCGCTACATTCATTTCTTTACGGCATTTGTGTTTACTGCAGCCTTAATCTACCGATTATATTGGGCCTATAAAGGAAATAAATATGCGAAATCCAATCCTTTAAAACGGCAGTTTTGGAAAGATGTTTGGCAAACTGTTAAATTTTATCTCTTTTTACCAAACAAAAAGCAGCATACGATTGGACATAACAAGCTGGCTGAATTAAGCTACTTGATTTTTATTGGTCTTGGTTCCATTGTTATGATTTTTACAGGCTATTATTTATATTTTGAACCGCAATTTGAGTCGAAGCTCGGTGGGTTTTTTAGTCACTTTGGTGTGATTTTTGGCGGTGATAGCTTTACGGTTCGTTCTGTTCACCACCTAGTTGCCTGGTGCTTTGTCATCTTTATTGTTATACATGTTTACATGGCGTTCCGAGACGACTGGTTAACCAGGAATGGAGCCATTTCATCCATCTTTACAGGATATAAAAATGAAAAGAAGGATACGGGCGATGAAGACCATAAGTCAGAAGGCGAAAAGAGTGCATAATCAGTTAATAGCACGAACAGAGCCTATTAAAATAATTGGAATTGGCAACACCCTCTTTTCGGATGAGGGTGTTGGCGTTCACCTTTTACCGTATTTGGAAGAAGCTTTAACTGATTTTACCAATGTTGAAATCATTGAAGGGGCAACGGATGGCATGAAATTGCTAGAGCCAGTTGAGGAAGCGGATTATCTTATCATCATTGATGCGATCAATGCGGGGAAGCCGGCTGGAGAGCTCATGATGATTTGCAATGAAGAAATTCCGAAATATTATGGTGTCAAAATGTCTGTCCATCAAATTGGGTTTCAGGAAGTTCTGCTTGCTGCGGATTTGCAGGAAAGATTGCCAAAAGAAATGATTATGTTCGGCATCCAGCCGGCGACACTGGAGCTGGGGCTTGAGCTTTCCCATATCGTAAAAACAAAGATCCCGGAATTAGTGACAAACGTCGTCGACCAAGTCCGAAGATGGAGTGAGAATACATGAAGCGCTCCGAGTTTTTTGCCGAAATGGGGAAAGGGTTATTCGGGACGGTAAAGGAAGTGACCACTCCCCTAATCATCAATCATTTGGACAAGTTTGATTCGATGGTCGATGAATTTATAGGAATAAAATGGGTTGAAGTCGGAACGGTAGAGTCTATTTCCGCAGAAGGGGTACATGACCTCTTTGCAGCTGGAAAGGCGATAGTCATAATAGCTGATCAGCAAAAATACAAGGCGTATCAAAAGTTATGTCCAAACTGCCAAACCATGCCACAATGGCTTTCATATGAAAAAGTCTTTAAATGTTTCACTTGTGAAGATATTTATCATGTCGATTCAGACGAAGGCACCTTACAATTGAAAAGATATCCTTTAAAGAACGAATTAGGAAAACTATTTGTAGGCATAAATTAAAATAAATTTTCAGGTGACTATCATTATAAGGAAGATCGGTATGCATGAAATGGCACTTATGGGGGATATCCTCCAGCTCATTGAAAAAGATGCACGTTCAAGAAATATGGAAAAAATCGAGAAAGTGGAATTGATTGTCGGAGATTTAAGCAATGCTTTGCCGGATGCGCTAGAAATGGCATTTACTATTTTTCGAGCGAGAGGGCTTGCATTATTATCCGAGCAATCCGAATTAGTCATAAAGAAAGAAGCGGCCAGAGCCAAATGTACCGTATGCGGATTTGAATATAATCCAGATGCACGCCTTAGTATTTGTCCGAAATGCAGCCTGCCCAGTGGCATTCTGACTGCCGGTGAAACATTCAAAGTTCAGTCATATGAAGGGAGTTAGGAATATGAAAATTGATTTAGATGTAGAAGTGCTTGCTGATAACAATACTGCCGCTAGCTATAATAGGGATCTATTTGAAAAGAACAAAACACTGGTCATCAATTTAATGAGTTCTCCGGGTGCCGGAAAAACGACCTTACTGGAGAAAACCGTTGCTCGACTAGGGAAGGAATATCGCATTGGTGTAATTGAAGGAGATTTAGCAACTGAAAAGGATGCGGACCGCATCAGGGCTTTTGGTGCACAGGCAGTCCAAATCAATACAAATGGCGGCTGCCATTTAGATGCAAGAATGGTTGCAAAAGTGTTGCCTGAATTCGACTTTGATGATATTGATCTTTTATTTATCGAAAACGTTGGAAACCTTGTTTGTCCATCGGGATATGATCTTGGCCAAAATCACAAGGTGGCCATTTTAAGCGTACCTGAAGGAAATGATAAAATTCCTAAGTATCCGGTTATGTTTCGCCGAACAGAGATGGTGGTGCTAAATAAAATTGATTTATTACCATATCTAGACTTTGATGTGAAAATGGCGATGGAGGATTTACTGGGAATTAATCCACAATCTAGATTGATACAAGTATCATCACGCACTGGCGAAGGATTGGATGAGTGGCTATCATGGATCAAACAAGCATACAAACAAAATGTAGAGCGGTAAAAGTAACCGTAAAAGGGCGGGTTCAGGGCGTTGGATTCCGCCCTTTCATCTTTCAAATAGCAGCTGAGTATGGCATAAAAGGAACGGTCCAAAACAATATGGATGGGGTCAAAATTTTTGCAGAAGGATCACCTGCAGATATCAGTCATTTTATCACTGCGATTCAATCAAAATCTCCTCGGCTTTCCAAAATTGATCAAATGGAGATCAAAGAGATTCCACAAAATGATGAGAAAGACTTTCGCATTATTGCGAGTGAACGAACAGGAAAATCCTCGCTCGTCATTCCAATTGATTCAGCCGTTTGTGATGAATGCTTAACAGAAATGCGTGACCCGAACAACTTCCGCTACCGCTATCCATTTATTAATTGCACACAATGTGGCCCGCGCTACACGATTATTGAGGCGCTGCCCTACGATCGGCCTTTTACGGTGATGAAGGATTTTGAGATGTGTCAGGAATGCAGGGAAGAATATGAGGACCCGATGAACCGGCGCCATCATGCACAGCCAATTGCTTGTGGCACATGTGGACCGGAAGTAAGTTTAAAGGCGATTAGTGGAAGAACCATTGCCTGGCGGCAAGAAGCATTGAGCGTGACATCCAATCTCCTTCGTGATGGAAAAATAATCGCCATTAAAGGACTTGGCGGCTATCATTTGGCGTGTGATGCTTATAACGAAGAAGCAGTCCGGACTCTTAGGGAAAGAAAAGGAAGACCGAATCGACCTCTCGCTGTTATGGCCGCAACCATGGAAGCGGTCAACCAAATTTGTCAAGTTACGAAGCAGGAGAAGGAGGTGCTGCAATCACCGGAAGCTCCCATCGTCATTGTGAAAAAGCAAAAGGGCAGTGGGCTGGCTGAAGGACTGGCACCTGGAATGAACACATTAGGTGTAATGCTGCCCTATACACCGCTTCATCATCTCTTGTTTGACGAGGGAGAGGTTAAGGTATTAGTCATGACAAGTGCCAATCCATCAGGCTTACCGATTTTATATCGTGATGAGGAGGCTTTTTCTTACCTCGAGGGGATTGCTAACTACGTGCTGGCGAATAATCGGGAGATCTTACACCCACTCGATGATTCGGTCGTTCAATTGATCGATGGACATTTGACCTTCTTAAGAAGATCCCGTGGCTATGTGCCCGATCCAATGGGAACGGACCAACCCGTTCACAGTGTGGTAGCCCTTGGTTCTCAGCAAAAAAATACATTTGCCATTGGCCGGCATGAGCAAATTTTTATCGGACCACATATCGGAGAAATGGAGCATTTGCAGGTTGTGGAGCATTTTCAACATGAATTGAACCATTTAATAAAATGGATGGGCATCATCCCTGGTAGGATTGCCGTTGATATGCATCCCGGTTATCGGACAGCGGAGTTGGCTGACAACATGGACGCTCCCATTATCCCCGTTCAACATCATCATGCCCACATGGTTTCATGTATGGAGGATAACGGCTTGTCTAATGCTACCTTTGCGGTGATTTTAGATGGAACGGGCTATGGAGAGGACGGCCACATCTGGGGGTTTGAGCTTTTATACGGAGATGCCAGCAGCTATAAACGACTAGCCCACCTTCGCTATACCCATTTACCAGGGAACGAAAGGGCGATTCAAGAGCCTTGGCGAAATGCAGCAGGAATGCTGATTGATTACTTTGGGGCGGCAGGACGAGAGTGGGCAGAGCGATTGTTCCCAAAGAAAAGCTATGAAATTGAAATCCTTACACATATGCTCGAAAAAGATGTAAACAGTCCGCTTGCAGGCACATGTGGGCGATTATTTGACGCCGTTAGTGCAATTTTAGGCATTTGTCAGATATCTACCTACGATGGGGAAGCCGCGATAAGACTATCGGAGCAAATGATCGAAGCTGAGTCCATTCCGGCTTATCCATACGGTTTGTCAAGCAGTGAGGAAGGTTCCGTGGTTATTGATTTTGCCCCAGCGTTAAAAAATATCGTGCTGGATTGCTTTAATGGGGTCTCGAAAAAGGAGATTGTGCAAAAATTCCATGAGACGATCGTAAAGATTTGTGTGGAATCGATTTTTTCCATAAGTGAGGGAAATCCAAGCTTTCATAAGAATGTCGTTTTATCTGGAGGCAGCTTTCATAACCCATTTTTATTAAAACAAATAGCGGGACGCCTAAGGGATCGAGCCTTTCATGTCTATACACATCAACGAGTTCCTTGCAATGATGGCGGGCTTTCTCTTGGTCAGCTGATTGTTGCTGCAAATAAGAAATGAAACAAGCATGAAAAAGAAACATCATTTTAATCAGGAACGGAGGGGAAAGGCATGTGTGTTGGGGTACCGGCAAAGGTAATGGAAAAGCAGGAATATACAGCGGTGGTCGATGTGATGGGTTCCACAATGACAGTGGGGATCATCTTTGTTCCTGAGGTTGAAGTGGGCAGCTATGTCATCGTCCATGCTGGACAAGCGATGTCCACGATAGATGAGGAGAATGCAATGCTAAGTCTTAAAGAATGGAGGAAGCTTGTTGATGCAAGAACTTCTGAATGAATTTTCAAATTCAAAATTAAGCCGCAAGCTTCTAGATAAAGTGAAAGAGTCTGCTGAAAGCTTTATTCGTGAACATGGAAGGCGTCCTATTTTTATGGAAGTTTGCGGTTCACATACAATGGCATTGGCTGAAACCGGAGTTAAAAAGGCATTGAAGGAATCGGTTCAGTTGATTTCAGGCCCGGGATGTCCCGTCTGTGTAACAGATCAAAAGTCCATCGATGCAATGATTAAACTTGCAGAGGGAGAGAATCGTATCATCTGTACATTTGGTGATATGATGCGGGTGCCAGGCACCGAATGCAGCCTGTTGGAAGCGAAAACGGACGGGAAGGATATTCGCATCGTCTATTCTCCGCCTGATGCGGTAAAAATTGCAGAAGAGAACCCTGATAAAGAGGTTATTTTCTTGGGAATCGGCTTTGAAACGACTATTCCTGTGTTAGCTGTTGCCTTAAAGAATGCAGTTAACCGCAATGTCAAAAATTTTTCCATGTGGATGACAACCAAGCTAGTGGAACCGATATTGAGAACACTACTGGAATCAAAGGAAGTAAACATTGATGGTTTTATTCTTCCTGGTCATGTATCGATTGTGTTAGGAAAAAACAGTTACCGCTATTTAGTCGATGAATATCAAATCCCTGGAGTGATTACCGGATTTGAACCAGTTGAACTACTGGCTGGAATCTATAAATTAATCGGTCAATTATTGGATGACCGAGCTGAAATTGAAAATGCTTATTCGTTCGTTGTCACAGATGAAGGGAACAAAGCGGCTCAATCCTTAATAGAAGAGTATTTTGAACCGGTTGATGTAGCATGGAGGGGTATCGGCGTGATTCCGAAGAGCGGCATGGATCTCAAAAGGAAATTTGCAGGATTAAATGCAAAGCATCGTTTTGCTATTACCGTAGGGGAGCCGCGTAAAACAAAATGTCGCTGCGGTGAAATTATAAAGGGACTCATCTCACCAGAGGAATGTCCTTTATTTAGCAAGGCATGTACACCGCTCACGCCTATTGGACCTTGCATGGTATCGGCGGAAGGCACATGTTCAGCCCATTACCAGTATTTGAGGGAGGATTAGTGAATGAAGGATAAGAGAATCAGCTTAGCTCATGGTGATGGGGGAGAATTAGCCCACAAATTGATTCAAGATGTATTTGTTGAAGCGTTTGGACATAATGAATATGCCCGATTGGATGCGGCGGTATTTTCAGCCCCTTCCTCGCAAATGGCAGTAACAACAGACAGCTTTGTGATAAAGCCGATTTTTTTCCCTGGAGGAAACATTGGGAAACTTGCCATCGCAGGAACGGTGAATGATCTAGCTGTTAGTGGGATGATTCCCTATTATTTAACGGCGGGTTTCATTATCGAAGAAGGATTTAAAGTTCAAGAACTGAAGGAAATTGTTCACTCAATGGCAATGGAGGCGAAAAACGCTAACGTCCGAATTGTTGCGGGTGATACAAAAGTGGTTGAACGAGGAAGTATCGATGGTATCTATATCAATACAACTGGAATCGGCTTTGTCCATCCTATACATGCCATCCAGCCGGAATTAATGGAGGAAGGGGATTCCATCATTGTCAACGGCACAATCGGTGACCACGGCATCGCTATTTTAGCTGCACGAGGAGAACTGGGGATTAAAACGAATCTTCAAAGTGACTGTGCGGCTCTGAATGGCTTGATTACTAGCGTGTTAGATTCAGTGGATGGAGTTCGGATCATGAGGGACCCAACACGCGGGGGACTGGCCACAACCCTTGTAGAAATTGCAGAGGATTTTCATGTTTCGATGGAAATCGAGGATGAGAAACTTCCCATACGGAACGAAGTAAGAGGCGCCTGTGATATCCTCGGCTTCGATCCACTTTATTTAGCAAATGAAGGAAAAGTAATCTTTATTGTTAAAAAAGAACAAGAAGAGCAAGTACTCGAGATTTTAAAGCAACATGAGCTTGGTCAAAATGCAAAAGTAATTGGTCGAATAACAGGTAAAGATAAACGTGCCGTCCATTTGAAAACGGGTCTTGGGAGCATAAGGAAGTTAAATAGACTATCAGGAATGATGCTGCCTCGGATTTGTTAATCATGATCATGATGGTAACGAGAAAAAGCCGCGCGATACCCCGCAGCTTTTTTTCTTATGAGGATGATAAAAGACCGCTCAGGACGTTGCAGAGCGGTCTGCAGTTTACCCCCTGCTAAAAGAACCGCATTTATCATGACCGCCGGTCCCCCTAATCAAAATAAACAGCTGCGTCAGGATTTTTCAAAAATCGAAAAATCATTTCCATCTGCGACATTGTATTCCTTGCTGCTGACAAAGGCGGCAATTCGTTCTCGGCAAAAAACTGTACTGCACTCGTTTCTACACCCTCTACTGCCTGTCCGCCAACGATTTCACATTGGATAAACAGCTTATACACATGGTACAGGGAAGGCGGGTGTGGATGGCATTTGTTATCGGTCACAGCCAATAACTTCACAGGCCTGACATCGTAACCTGCTTCTTCCTTTACTTCTTTTACCGCCACTTCACTCGGTGTTAAGCCGATGTCAGCCCAGCCGCCGGGCAATGACCAGTCCCCTTCTGCCCGTTCTTGAACCATCAAAATCTTATCATTGGAAAAAACGACTGCCCGGATATCTACTTTTGGGGTGGCATAACCTGTTTCGCCCGTAAACAAATCCTTGATGACTGTTGTTTCAACATTAGTATGGTGTGCTAACATATCTATGCTTATCTTTCTGATTAATTCAAATCTCTCTAAATCATATACATCCTTAGAGTAAGCTAATCCTGTTTGGGCAATGGATTGCAGTTGCTTCGCCCACTCCAACCATTTTGGTTCCACGCTCATCACCACCAGCTTGTCTACTATTTCTTACTATTATATTACCTGATTTTAGCAGCTGACCCAACCCTAGCCCTATTGTCAAACCAATATTTATTTCCACAAAGTTACAAAAACTTCTTGAATTCCAACTACAAATCAAGTAATATGAAGCTATATTATTTTTGAAAGGGTGACTAAAGGGCCGATGAACAACTAATCCTATTACCGTAATCATTCGGATCATGTGAAAATCATTCTGGATAGGATTAGTGCGGCCTTTTTTGTATAAATGAAAGTACACCACTTTGTGGTATACTATGACTTTTTTGCGCCAAATTACCTCCTGTCCAGATGAAGGAGGTTTTTTTATGGAACAAACAAATTCTAATGTAACAATAGGGGCTTTGTTTAGGAATAAAGTAATCCGGACACTGCTGCTTTCGACCCTTTTTCTGCAAATTGGGATATGGGTACGGAATTACTCCATCTTGCTATTTGTTGTCGAAAAGACAAATGAAGACCCAATAGCGGTGTCACTCATATCTGTGGCTGAGTTTGCCCCAATCTTTCTGTTTTCCTTTATTGGCGGAACTTTCGCCGATCGTTGGAAGCCGAAACTGACGATGATTTGGTGTGATTTCCTCAGTGCCATTTCGATTTTTGTCGTGTTGATGGCACTTGTTTTTGGAGGCTGGAAGGTGATCTTTTTCGCGACGTTAGTGTCGTCCATCCTTTCACAGTTTTCACAGCCTTCGGGAATGAAGTTGTTCAAGCTTCATGTGAAAGAAGAGCTGATTCAAATGGGGATGTCGATCTACCAAACGATTTTTGCCCTGTTTATGATCCTCGGACCGGTTCTCGGAACCTTCGTCTACCAGCGTTTTGGCATTGACGTGTCGATTGCTGTTATGGGGGTCGCCTTCTTGTTTTCAGCAGCGATTCTATTCTTATTGCCAGCTGATTATGAGTTAGAAGAAAAGGCGGATAATTCTAGTGTATGGCAAGAAATGAAGGACGGGTTTGCGTATGTTTTGAAAAGCCGGGTACTGACATTGTTAGGCGGTTGTTTTGCCACAGCAGGTTTGGCATTGGGATTAACGCAGCCGCTTGGCGTCTTCATTGTCACCGAACAGCTTGGTTTACCGAAAGAGCAGCTGCAATGGCTCATGATGGCATTTGGAATCGGGATGATTTTGGGCGGCGGCTTGACGGTAGGAATTTCAAAAAAGGTGTCACCGCAGATTCTGCTGGCCCTTGGTATGTCAGCATGTGCCATCGGATTTTTCGTAATGGGGATTTCCAAACTATTCTGGTTAACATTAGCGGCGGAGTTCTTTAGCGGATTATTTAATCCGGCGATTCAGATTGGGATAAATACGCTTATTTTGAAAAATACAGACGCGGCCTTTATCGGTCGGGTTAACGGGATTTTAAACCCAATTTTTATGGGGACCATGGTTGTGATGATGACAGCAAGCGGCTGGCTAAAGAAAACTTTTTCCCTCGTGGCAATGTTTGAAACCACCGCCATACTATTCATAATCGGCACCCTCTTCCTTGTCCCACTATTCAAGAGGGCAGTCGTCTTGAAAAAAAGTGAAGGGGCGTAAAATTAGTGTCAGGCACCATGTGAAAAATTCACATGGTGCCTGACACCCGTTTTACGTGGTAGAATAGGTTGATGTAGACAAGGAAGGGTGGTTTTCAAGATGACTTTCTATCAAGTGTTGGTTTTTATACATATTTTTTCTGCTATTTTGGGGATGGGTCCGGGTTTTATTTTAACGGTAGTTGTTAAATCTGGAAAGACGATGACCGAATTGAGGCATTCCTATGCAATCAGGCATAAGCTTCATATTTTTGTAATGATTGGTGGGATCCTATTGCTCATTACCGGTTTACTTATGGGTGCCCTAAATACAAGTTTATTCCATATGGGTTGGTATGTTGTTAGTCTCCTACTCTTTTTAGTTGCCCTTGCGATGGGACCGCTTGTCTTATCGCCCAGGTCAAAACCAATTAAAGCCATGCTGGAGTCCCACAAAGGGGATGAGATCCCTGAAGAATACACCCGTTTATCCAAAAAACTTTTTCTATATGAAAATATTGAAAATGGTATTTTCTTAATTATTATTGCGCTCATGATTACAAAACCGTTTTAATATGTTCGTAAAAAAAATAACCTTAAAAAGGCAGAACTCATAGGAGATTTGCCTTTTTATTATGTTAGGAGTGTATTGGTTAATCTTTGAAACAATTGTAATAGTATATTTTTCAAATCAAATTTTCTATATGGGTATAATTTCATAGTTGCGAAAAAGTTAAAAAGAAAATAAAATTAAACTTATATGAAAAGTGAATAACATCGAAAAAAGTTTAATCTTATTTTAAAAAATTGACTAAAATAAGCTAATTTTTCTAGCAGCAAGATGGGAGAGGTGCATATGAAAAAAATAAAGATTAGTTTAGCTTGGCAAATCTTTATTGGACTGGTACTCGGGATTATTGTCGGTGCCATTTTTTATGGGAATTCGCATGTGACCGATTACTTGCAGCCCGTTGGGACGATATTTATTCGCCTAATTAAGATGATTGTTGTGCCAATCGTTGTTTCCAGTATCATCATAGGTGTTGCCGGTGTTGGTGATATGAAATCCTTAGGGAAACTCGGCGGGAAAACCCTTCTTTATTTTGAAATTATTACTACCATCGCTATCGTGGTCGGTTTGTTAGCAGGGAACATATTCCACCCAGGAACAGGGGTTGATCGTTCTCAACTGACAAAAACAGATATTAATTCCTATGTTGAGACAGCGAAAACGACGGAAACTCATTCGATGGTGGACACATTCGTTAATATCGTTCCAACCAACATTATTCAATCATTAGCAGATGGAGATATGTTGGCGATTATTTTCTTCTCTGTTATGTTTGGACTTGGCGTTGCTGCCATTGGGGAAAAAGGGGAACCCATTCTAAAGTTTTTTAGAGGAACAGCGGATGCCATGTTCTATGTAACCAACCAAATTATGAAGCTGGCGCCGCTTGGTGTCTTTGCCTTGATCGGTGTTACCGTATCTAAGTTTGGATTGTCATCGTTGATTCCCCTTGGAAAACTGGTTATCGTCGTGTATGGTGCGATGGCCTTCTTCATTCTTGTCGTCCTTGGATTAACTGCGAAACTGGTTGGCTTTAACATTTTCAAATTTCTCAAATATCTAAAGGATGAATTATTATTAGGTTATTCAACCGCTAGCTCAGAAACAGTACTTCCAAAGATTATGGAAAAAATGGAAAAGCTCGGCTGTCCGAAATCGATTACTTCTTTCGTGATTCCGACTGGTTATTCCTTTAACCTTGACGGATCGACTCTTTATCAAGCAATTGCCGCATTGTTTATTGCCCAGATGTATGGGATTCATATGAGTATTACGCATCAAATAACATTAGTTCTTGTATTAATGCTGACTTCTAAAGGGATTGCCGGAGTACCAGGTGTATCATTTGTCGTGCTTCTTGCTACACTAGGCAGTGTCGGTCTTCCTGCAGAAGGGCTTGCCTTCATTGCTGGTATCGACCGAATCCTTGACATGGCACGTACGTGTGTCAATATCGTCGGAAACTCGCTGGCTGCCATCGTCATTTCCAAATGGGAAGGCCATCAACTTGATGAAAAGCCGGATCAAATAGCAGCCTAGTAGGAAAAGCGCAAGGCACGCTGAAAAAAGTGCCTGGCACCAGTTTGGTGTCAGGCACTTTTTTTTACTTTAGAGAATTAGACAATCATGGGATTTTTGCCAGTTCATTTTCGTTCTATTTTCATATTTTAATAGTAAGGTAAAGTTAAAAAATGGGGGTGTTATGGTGCGACGTGGCGGGAGGAGAAGTCCGTTTTCTTTCTGTATTTTTCCTGGCTATCGTTGGTGAGGACCTGGCTGCAGCGGGCCGGGTGCCCCAATTAATGAGGTAGATGCTTGTTGCTTTCGGCATGATCAGTGCCTTGGCAGTGGGAGAAACCCTTGCGAATGTGACTTTGAATTTATGAATTGCCTCGAACATAAGCGGAATCCGCATACGGATAAAGGCAGGAAAGCGGCACTCATGTATGACTTTATGAAACTAAAGACCTTGTTTAATTGCGGCAGCTGGCCGCGGCAATATTGATGAGCGGCTTCAATATAGAGAAGCCGCTTTTTTCTTGTAGTAATATTTAGGTACTTTGTAAGGATTCCCACCCATTTATGAGAATTAAAAATTGAAAATGGCGGTTATTTCAGAGAATATATAGGTAAAGTTTGTTCTGAAAGGGAGTTCGTCATGAAAGTTGTATATTGGACAGTAAGAATCGGTTTTCTTTACTTGTTAATGTTCATAGGAAGTATTTATATGAAGAGTGCCGGCTGGTGGGCGCTTATCCTTTCCGTCATCCTATTTATCATCGTAAATGGGCTGATTGATCGAAAAATTCACCGATATCAAAAACAGTACTTTACCAATAAATTTCCTGTTTTACAGAGTTTAAAATATGGACAAATCATAACAGTTGAATTAATAAATGGTAAGGTGCTTGCCAATCGTATTTTTGCTTCAGCTCTTAGTTCTGAGATATTAATTGGTACTGAACCTGTTACGGATAATGAACTTGAGGAATTTTTGAAGGGGATTAAAAAAACACGCTGGGTAAAATTGAAGAAGGTAAAAGCGATAAAAATAATAAAATAAGGCCCCGCTATTACAAACTGTTGAAGGAATTAGCTCCCTTGTTGTTGAATATTTTTTATCAGGCACCGTTAAAAGGAGTGGGTTGACTATGGCAAAAAAGGAACTAGTAAGCTGGGGTAAATCGATACTGATTGCACTGGGAATTGCGTTTGTCGTTAGGACGTTTTTGTTTTCACCTTATATCGTGGAAGGATCGTCAATGGAACCGACACTCCATAATCACGAGAAAATCTTTGTTAATAAGTCGGTTGGTTTTTCAAGAGGGGATATTGTCATTATTAAAGGCTCGGCGGAAAACTATGTGAAAAGGATCATTGGTTTCCCGGGTGATAGGATCGAAATGAAAAATGATCAATTGTTTATCAATGGAAAATCGTTTAAAGAAACCTATCTTTCAAGTAATATGAAATTGGCCCAGCAACAAGGAAGTAAGTTAACGGAAGATTTCGGCCCGATCATCGTTCCAAAACACCACTATTTTGTAATGGGTGATAATCGGTTATTCAGCAAGGACAGCCGCAATGGCTTAGGATATATTAAGGAAGAAAGCATTGTCGGAAAAAGCGAATTTGTTTTCTATCCGTTCACCGACGTTAGAATGGTGCAATGAGTTTTTAGCATAAGGTTATCGGTGAAATGATGTCTATAAACGATTGATCTTATGAAGAAAGGGATTTTTTATGAGAAAAGTAGAAGTAAGCCCATATATTGAGCAGTGGGACAGGATGTTTGAAGATGAGGCAAAGAAATTACATCGGATTTTCGGGTCTGAAATTTTAGCCATTCATCATATTGGCAGTACGTCTGTCCATGGGTTAAAAGCCAAGCCAATCATCGATATCATGCCTGTAGTAAGGGAGATTAACAAGGTTGATGAATATAATGAAGCCATGGTTGCAGCCGGGTATACACCAAAAGGAGAAAATGGATTAGCTGGAAGGAGATTTTTTCAAAAGGGTGGCGACCAGCGACCGCATCATGTCCATGTTTATGAAGCAGGCAATTCCGAAATTGAACGGCACCTTGCATTTCGAGATTATTTACAGACCCATCCCAAGGATAGACTCATCTACGGAGACTTGAAGGAGAAATTAGCACTTTGTTATCCTTATGATATTAATTCTTACATTAAAGGCAAGGAACCGCTTGTATTAGAATTAGAACGAAAAGCTTTAGAGTGGTATGAGAACTAGTTAAAGATTAATTTCATACTAGAAAAAGCATAGTTAAAAGGAGCTGCCCATCGGCAGCTCTTTTTGGCTTTATATCTACGTTTCCAGGGCCGGGAGATAGTTTCGTCCACATAAGATTAAAAAAGGGCAAAAAAAAGATTGGTGATATCACCAATCAAATTATGGGAAGTTTTAAGAAATGAGTTCAAGTAACTTATTTCTTAATTAAGATACTCTCATTATAGAAAATACTTTTGTCGAACTTATAGAGAACTTATGTGGAAGTTGTGAAGATTTCGGAAAGGCTTTGCCACTTGGGAGATTTACATACCCATTATGGTGAATTTTTTGAATAATGAGTTTGATTCTTCGTTTACATCGTTTATAATTTTATATGTTAACTTTTTTGAAAAATAGTTAACTAATATAAAATGAGGTGATAGTGTGGAATGGATCAAGCTGGCGAAAAAAGTAATGGGCGGATACTCACTTACCAAAGAAGAAGCCAAGGAAATCTTGTTAACAAGCGACGATGATATTCTATCAGTCATTAATGCAGCTTATGAGATTCGCCGCTATTATTATGGCAACAAGGTAAAGTTAAACCTGATTATTAACGCCAAAAGTGGGCTGTGCCCAGAGGATTGCGGCTATTGCGCCCAATCCATTAAAGCAAAGACGGAAATAGACCGTTATACACTCATTAGTAAACAAACGATTGTTGAGGGTGCCAAGGAAGCCAAAAGGAATAAGATTGGTACATATTGTATCGTTATGAGCGGACGGAGACCAACCCATAATGAGGTAGATACTGTGGTTTCCGCGGTTGAAGAGATTAAAAATGAGGTCGGTCAAATAAAAATCTGTGCCTGTATGGGGCTTGTAACAGAGGAGCAGGCTGTGAAGCTCAAAGCAGCAGGAGTGGATCGTTTTAATCATAACATTAATACAAGTGCTAATCACCACGCCAATATTACAACGACACATGATTATGATGATAGGGTAAACACGATTGAAAATATTAAAAAGGCGGGGATTTCACCATGTTCGGGTGTCATTTGTGGCATGGGAGAAACGGATGATGATATCGTTGAAATGGCTTTTGCCCTGAAAGAGCTTGATGCCGATTCCATCCCGGTTAATTTTCTTCACCCCATCACCGGAACAAAGTTGGAAAATATGGATGAATTAACACCCGTTCGTTGTTTGAAAATTCTATCACTATTCCGTTTCGTCAATCCAACAAAAGAGATTCGCATATCTGGTGGCCGTGAATTTAATTTACGTTCGCTACAAAGTTTAGGTTTGTTTATTGCCAATTCCATATTTGTCGGTGACTATTTAACAACTGATGGACAATGTGCTGACGAGGATTTCCAGCTAATTAAAGACCTGGGATTCGAAATCGAGGAAAACCCATTCGAAGTAGAAAGTCAAACAGTCGCTAAAACCCAATAACTTGAAACAGCCATGGTGTCAGGCACCCATAGAGGGTGCCTGACACCAATCCTAAAGTATGGGAAGTTTTAAGAAATGAGTTTTTGGCCTTATTTCCTAACCAAGCTTATAATATGAAAAACTTATGAAGATATTAGAGAGGAGTTGTGTGGAAGTTGTGAAGATTTTATACAGGTATTTATGGCCTAGTCCTTTAAAGGACAAAAAAGGTCTGCTCGAAACGAATCCATTGGAACAGACCTATTTCCACTAAATTATCTCTTTGGAGCTGCTAAAAACACTTTTTGTGCGGCTACCACACCAGTACCTGGTTCGAAAGCGTAGGAGAAATCCTGTAAGCCTGCTTCCAATAGTGCCACCGCTTCAAGGATATCACTTGGGAAGCAATAGCCCATATGGCCGAATCGGAATATTTTTCCTTGCAGATGACCGAGGCCGCCGGCAAAATCAAGATGGTATTTTTTCTTCAAATGCCCTAAAAACGCCCCAAGATCTACTCCTTCTGGACAAAGGATAGCGGTAATCGTTGGTGAGGCATGCTCGTCAGCAGTCAATAGTCCGATAGACAGGGCCTTCATGGCCTCCCGAACCATGTTTTTCATTAATTCGTGCCGTGCCACTGTTTGCGAAAATCCACCTTCTTCTTCAATTAAATCACATACAGCGGAAAGCCCATAAATCAGGGAAATAGCAGGTGTATTAGGTGTCATCCCGTTGGCTGCCCAGTCACGATAACTTAATAAATTTAAGTAATAAGCAGGTGTTTTATTCTCCTCGATGACCTTCCATGCCCTTTCACTAACGCTTAAAAAGGCGAGTCCAGGAGGAAGCATCATGGCTTTCTGTGAACCTGTTACTAAAATATCAATCCCCCATTGATCCATTTCAGCAGGGGCCCCGCCGATACAACTCACGCCATCTACAATAAACAACGCATCCGTTTGAGTGCGAACAACAGCTGCTAATTTTTCGATGGGGTTTAAAATTCCTGTAGAAGTTTCATTATAAGTAGCAAAAACGGCCTTAATGTTTGATAATGGTTTCAAGAACGCAGCAAGTTCTTCCGCTGTACAAGCCTCGCCCCATGGTTTTTCCAACTTATGTACATGGAAGCCGTATTTTTCACAAATAGAGACGAAGTAATTGCCGAAAGCCCCGACGGTAATAACGACCACCTCTTCTCCCGGAGAAACGGTATTAACCGCCGCCGCTTCTAATGCCGCTGTACCACCGGATGGAATAAGCAGGATCTCTTGCTTTGTTCCAAAAATAGGTTTCACGCGCTTCGTTGTTTCACGAAATAAATGGACAAACTCTTCACTGCGATGACTCATCATATCCTGGCTCATCGCTAATTGAACCCTTTTCGGAATAGGAGTCGGGCCAGGATGTCGTAAAATATTTGAATACATACATTTCCCTCCAATAAAAAAATATTACCAATCTTCAAACTAAATTATAGCAAATATACACACAATTTTCTTTTTAAAAAAATTTTTAAAAAAAGAAAGACTAATTCCAAAAGGGAAAGAGCCTTTCAAGTTCCTATTAAGGAATCATAAAGGTAAAAAACGTATTTTGCAGCCAAACGATGATTCCAATAATCACAACGAGCAGGATGCTATGTTTGATCGTAAAGCGGAAGAGCTCTGATTCTTTTCCAACAAGTCCTACAGCAGCACAAGCAACGGCAATCGATTGTGGAGAAATCATCTTACCGGTAACACCGCCGGAGGAGTTAGCCGCAAGAGCGAGAATGGGATTCATCCCAATCGATTCGGCGGTAACCTTTTGCAGGTTGGCGAATAACACGTTTGCCGATGTATCTGACCCTGTAACAAATACTCCCAGCCAGCCAAGGAAAGGAGAGAAGAATGG
Organism: Bacillus renqingensis; assembly: GCF_016464375.1. Taxonomy (GTDB): domain Bacteria; phylum Bacillota; class Bacilli; order Bacillales; family Cytobacillaceae; genus Neobacillus; species Neobacillus renqingensis. Next base: position 20,494 of record NZ_JADDIU010000039.1, on the reverse strand, counting down.
GAAAAGGACGGAACCTGTCTTTGCCAGGGCTAATCCAAGTGTTGTACTCATTCCGGCAACGTTAATCACATAAGCGAAACCGACGACAGAAGCAATTGTCAACAATGGATACTTCACTTCATTCAACGTCTCGCCAAATGTCTCAACCCAAGCCTTCCACGACATGTTGACAATAAACTTGGTGATAATCGCGGCGATTAATATCGCTGTACCGGCGGCCGCCAAAAGTTCTAATTTGTATACAGCCGGTATCGGTGCAGCACCGGCCTTACTTAGAACCTGATTATGGACAAATGGTACTTCCGGCATAAAGGTGACGGCCTGTCCGATAGTATTGACCATTTTTAGGATGGCATTAGCACCTTCATAGTGGCCGCTCAATGCAAGCTTGATGGCAGGAATTCCCCAAAGAGTAATCGTTGCCGTTAACAGGATGAATGGTGACCAAGCCTTAAAAATTTGTCCCCCGGTATAATGCCCTGCATTTCCCTTGACAGCAGTGGAACTAGCAGCTGAAGCGGCAAACTCCTGTTCAGCCGAAAAGCGAAAAATGGTCTTTGGCTTCCAAAAATTCAAGAATATCGCTAAGGCCACTAAGGAAACGAGTGCAGATAAGATATCCGGCAGTTCTGGTCCTAAAAAGTTAGATGATAAATATTGTGTTACAGCGAATGAAACCCCTGATACTAGAATAGCAGGTAATACTTCCATTGTTTTTTTAAAGCCAGCCATAATAAAGATAAGATAGAATGGAATAAATATAGATAAAAACGGCAGCTGACGGCCAATCATTTTCGAAATTTCCAATGCGGGAATGCCAGTAGGTCCTTCCATCGCAATAACAGGGGCACCAATGGCGCCAAAAGCAACCGGTGCTGTGTTGGCTATCAAACAGATTCCTGCAGCATAAAGCGGATTGAAGCCGAGCCCAACCAGTAAGGCGGCTGATATCGCAACCGGTGCACCAAATCCCGCAGCCCCTTCAAGGAATGCACCAAACGAAAACGCTACCAATAATGCCTGTAAACGACGATCCTCGGTAATCGATAATACCGAATGACGAATGATATCGAATTGCCCTGATTTAACAGTTAATTTGTATAAAAATACAGAGGCAATGATGATCCAGCCGATTGGCAAGATTCCATATACAGCCCCTTGAGTGGCCGACATGACGGCCGTTCCAACCGGTACCTTGTAAGCAATAACAGCGATAATGATCGCCAATATAAGAGTTGTCAGACCAGCAATATGGCCTTTCATTCTCTTAATCGCTAATGCCCAGAAGAAATAAAGAATCGGTATTAGTGCAACAATGGCGGTAAGTCCTAGACTGTTTCCAACAGCTGTAAAGTTTTGAATAAATGTCATTCCAACTATCCCCCAAATTCGTTTTTGTCCCCTGTTTACCAGTTATCACAAGTAGTTACCCGTCCAATAGTAGCAAACGCTTACAATTGCTGACATGGTCATCTGATGACTGGATGTTCAACATGGTGACAAGAAGAATTATATGGGTATTTTTAAAAAATTACAATAATAAATTTCACAAATTTTTCACCGAATTTCTTTTGAAAAAATTTCCAAGTAGGTAACAGCGTTGATAGTAGCTACAAATTTTTAAAAAAATAGGTATAATAGATTAATGTTATGAGTTGACGAAGTGTTTAAAGGGGACCCTGTTATGCAATACAAAAAAATAAAACCGAAAAAGATCTATGAAGAGGTTGCTGAGGCGATTTATGAAATGATTCGATTAGGTCAGCTGCAACCTGGGGATAAATTGGACTCCGTACAGCAGCTTGCCGAAAACTTTCAGGTCGGTCGTTCCGCCATTCGTGAAGCACTAACCTCGTTACGGGCCATGGGACTCGTTGAAATGAAGCAGGGGGAAGGAACGTACGTAAAAGAATTTGAAAAAGATCAAATCACTTTCCCATTATCGACTGCGATTTTAATGAATAAGGATGATATTGCCGAACTGGTAGAAGTGCGGAAGATTATCGAAATTGGAACGGCAGCGGCTGCGGCAAAGCGAAGAACCGAACAGCATCTATTGACAATGGAAGCTGCGCTTGAAGCGATGCTTGAAGCAAAAGGGGATGAAGAGCTTGGAGAAACAGCCGATTTACAATTTCATATGGGCCTTGCTACGGCGGCACAAAATCAATTATTGATGAACCTCATGAACCATGTGTCTGACATAATGGTGGAAACAATGCGGGAAACGCGAAAGGTTTGGCTTTTTTCCAAACAAACGACGATTGAGCAGTTATATAATGAGCACCTAGCGATATATAAAGCCGTCAAAGCCCGGGACGAAGAGGCAGCAAGGACGAAGATGCTGATTCACCTTGAAAATGTTGATGCTATTTTAGGTAAATATTTCCAACATACAACCAACTTTAATAGGAAGTAAAATACTGATAAAAAAGGGTTTCTATCAAGCTGGGAACCCTTTTTTTGTATTATCAAATCAGAGAATATCAGACTTTTTTTCTGAAAGCCCTTTCTAAACTTGATACTTTTGGTGTAAGATATAAAATAATATTGTTAGGTCATCAGATGACCAGTTCACTCAGGGGAAATGGTAAGAGAAATTATTTTTTTAAAGGGGAAAAGAAAAATGAAGGTTACTCTTTTTGCAACTTGTATCGTTGATATGTTCCAAGGCAATGTTGGCAAGGCAACAGTTGAACTGCTTGAGAGACTGGGGTGTGAAGTCGAATTCCCGGAATCACAGGTTTGCTGTGGTCAGCCTTCTTATAACAGCGGCTATGTAAAGGAATCGAAGGAGGCCATGAAGCGTATGATTGAAACGTTTCGTGATGCAGAGTATGTGGTTTCCCCATCGGGATCATGTGCCTTTATGTTCCATGAGTATCCACATATTTTTGCAGGCGATCCTGTTTGGGAGCCAAAGGCAAAGGCATTAGCTGCCAAAACATACGAGTTGACGCAATTCATCGTGGAGGTTTTAAAAGTAGAAGATGTCGGTGCCAGGTTTGAGGGGAACGTCACCTATCATACCTCCTGTCATATGACCAGATTACTAGGGGTTAAAGAACCGCCTATGATTCTATTAAAAAATGTCAAGGGATTAAAGTTTACCGAATTACCCGGTAAGGAACAATGCTGCGGCTTTGGCGGTACCTTTTCGGTTAAAATGTCGCAAATTTCCGAGCAGATGGTCGATGAAAAAGTTCACCATGTAGAAGAAACCGGGGCGCAATACCTCGTCGGTGCGGATGCCGCCTGCTTAATGAATATTGGCGGCCGGATGGAGAGATTAGGGAAACCGGTAAAAGTACTGCATATTGCGGAAATATTAAACAGCCGTTAATGGTTTCATCATTTTACGGAGTAGTTAGTAAACAAAGGGGGAATTTTCTATGTCAATGAAGATTGGCACGGAACAGTTTAAGGAACGTGTTGACAGCGGCATTCATGATGACTTCATGCGCGGTGCTGTTGCCGGGGCACAGGACGGAATGAGTTTGAAACGCAAGGCTGTGACGACTGATGAAATGAGCAACTGGGAAGACTGGCGTAATCACGGGGAAGAAATCCGGCAGCATGTTCTTGAATACTTAGACTATTATCTCGAGCAATTAAGTGAAAATGTCGCCAAGCGTGGCGGGCATGTCTTTTTCGCACAGACGAAGGAAGAAGCCAATGAATATATCCGCAGTGTTGTCCAGAAGAAAAATGCGAAAAAAATCGTAAAATCCAAGTCAATGGTGACAGAAGAAATCAGCTTAAATGCGATGCTGCAGGAGGAAGGCTGTGAGGTCGTCGAAACGGACCTTGGCGAATATATTCTCCAGCTCGATGATCATGATCCGCCGTCCCATATTGTTGTCCCGGCCTTGCATAAAAATAAAGAGCAAATTCGCGAAGTGTTTGAAAAGAAATTAGCCTACACGAAAACATCGAAACCGGAAGAGCTTGCGTACCAGGCACGTGTAACCCTTCGTGAAAAATTTTTAGAAGCGGATCTTGGAATAACAGGCTGCAATTTTGCGGTCGCTGAAACAGGTTCTTTCAGCTTGGTTACAAATGAAGGCAATGCTGATTTAGTGACAGCCCTGCCGAAAACACAAATTACGGTCATGGGAATGGAACGGATTGTTCCAACCTTCGAGGAAATGGAAATACTCGTCAGCCTGTTAACGAGAAATGCCGTTGGGCAAAAGCTAACAAGCTATATTACCGTATTGACAGGACCGCGGGAGGAATTAGATGTCGATGGTCCGGAAGAATTTCATCTCGTGATTGTAGATAATGGCAGGTCCACTATTCTTGGCGGCGAATTTCAATCGGTATTGCAATGTATCCGCTGTGGTGCCTGTATCAATGTATGTCCGGTGTATCGCCATATCGGCGGTCATTCTTACGGTTCGATTTACCCGGGACCGATTGGCGCTGTTCTTACCCCGTTATTAGGCGGGTATGACGAATATAAGGAGCTTCCATATGCCTCCACCCTATGCGGAGCTTGTACCGAAGTATGTCCGGTGAAAATTCCGCTGCATAACCTGCTTCATAAACATCGGGAAGTCATTGTCGAGAAGGAAGGCAAGGCCCCTGTTTCTGAAAAATTATTAATGAAGGCGTTTGGATTGGGAGCGGCTTCTCCAACTCTCTACAAGATTGGTTCTAAGATCGCCCCTGCTGCCCTGAATCCATTTACCTCAGGGGATAAAATCTCCAAAGGGCCGGGGCCGCTTAAAGCATGGACGGATATTCGGGATTTCCCGGCTCCGAATAAAGAGCGATTCAGAGATTGGTTTAAACATCGCGAAAAAGGAGATAAAAGACCATGATTGGCACTATCCATAATCGAGATAAATTTTTAAATCAAATTGCCAGCCGGCTAAATCGGCCGCGGATTTCTGCCCCGATTGAAAGACCTGAGTGGAAGTTTCAGCCACAGTATGATGTATATAAGGATGCAACCCAGGATGAGCTGTTAGAGATATTGACAGAGCATTGTAAAAAGATCCATACGAAAATTTTGACAACTGATTTGCAGGGGCTGGCCGCTGTTGTACATGATGTAGTGGCTGACTATGGCGGCGGTCCAGTTGTGACTTGGAAGGATGAACGGTTCGCACAATGGGGGCTTGATTCCTTAATAAAACAGCAGTGGCCGTCTGAAAACATAGATGTATTTGAATGGGATTATACATTAGGGGACGAAAATATTCATAAAGCAGAAAAGGCCAATGTCGGTATCACGATTAGTGAAATTACCCTTGCAGAATCTGGAACAGTCGTTTTATTTAGTGACAAAGACAAAGGAAGAACGGTTAGCTTTTTACCGGCCACATCGATTATGCTGATTCCCAAAAGCACGCTTGTCCCAAGAATGACTCAGGCCGCCGTGAAAATGCGGGAAATCTATCAAAAGACAGGGCATGTCGCCTCCTGTATCAATTTTATTACGGGACCAAGCAACTCGGCTGATATTGAGTTAAATCTCGTTGTCGGAGTACACGGGCCGATAAAAGCGACTTATATTGTGATCAATGATTTGTAATTTAAAAAGGTGCCTGACACCATAACGGAGTCAGGTACCTTTTTTTCATGATAATGCAACCGGAGGATTTATCTAAATACTCTGTTAACAGTGTTGGTGAAGTCATTCCAAATACCGTCTCTGTTTCGGCCTGTAGCAATATCATTTGAATAATTTGTCATCTTGTTGAAGAAAGTGGGATCGTATGAAACATAGACATTGTTAACCCCATTCTCTGCTTTACGTACTTGTTTAGCTATTTTCTTATCCAGCTGAGAGGATGTCCGGTCAAAATTCGTATCATTGTTGAAGGTATTTCCCCCGTTGATACCGGTATCACGGGTTCCGGTATTACCCGTAATATTGTTGCCAGTAATGCCTAAATTGCTGTTGTTGCCAGTTCCACGGGTTCTATTAATGCCTGTGTTGTTGTTGGTGCCAGTTCCGCCGCCTCCGGTAGTATCATTGTTAGCAGGACCTGTTTGTCCCATGTTAGCTCCTTGTGCATTGCTTGTTCCTGTCCCGCCAGTTGTGCCCAAATTGTTTCCAGTATTGGTTGTCGTTCCTGTGTTAGCTTGATTATTACGATGACGATTGTTTAATTTTATAGCAACATATGCATCATTATTACGAACGACAACATGTGCCAGATCCACTTCTTTTAAATTTTCTACCCTTCTTCCGGCATTGTTAGAAATACGCAAGTTGTGATTTGCCGCATTTCGAACATTAACACCGTTATTTGTATCGTTTCTTACATTTACTCCCATGTTTCTTCTGTTATTATCCAATGCATTATTGTTATCATTATTAGCGGTACAGCCAGTTAATCCCACTAACGTGGTTGCCAAAACAAAAGATATACAGCTCTTTTTTATCACGAATGTCACTCCTTAAAAAAAATGGTCTTACACACATATCTTCACCGTATTAGGCGAAAGCTATTAAGGTAAATATTGAAAGGCAAAATCATTTTAAATGAGTTTGGGATTGGGGAATTTTATTAAAAAATGGTAATTCTGTTGATTTAAAACGGCGGCTGGTACGCTTGGGTTACTTTAAAAATCAAATCCGTGGCTGGAGGAAGCAGGTAAATTGAATGTGGGGCTATACACGAACGAGAAGGAAAAAAAGAGCGGCCCCGGTCGTTTAGACGGGGTCGCAAATAAGATTAATCCTTGTTTCTTGATCGACTGGTTCGTTGTAGAAATGTATTTAAATCCTATAAAGACAGAAATAATAAAGATGATTCCAATCGCAATATGTCCAACGATTTCCAATACAGAGTAGGAAAGGCTTCCTTTTAATAAATCGCGAAAAATTGTAAACGAAAATGAACCAAGGATGATGAAGGCAATATATTTTATCCATGTTCGATAGTCAATCGCCATTTCATCAGAAACCATCTCCATATATTCCTTCGGAGATTTCCCGATAATTTTTTCAATGGGCTTGCCGCTCTTCTCAGCTTCCAATAGGTGGACTTCCAATTCCTCAATAATATCTTCAATTTCAGCGGAATTCTTCCCTTTGGAAAATAAATATAGCCTTAGATTCTCCAAAAAAGCCTTACTTTTCTCAGAAAAGTTTCGTTCTTTATTCAGCCTTCTCATCTCCTTTTGCTTGCTTTGTATCCGATTCATGACTCAAAACTCGATTGACATTCGTCTGCAAATAATTCCAACGTTCCTTGAACAATTCCAATTCCGCCTCGCCTTTTTGGGTAAGTGAATAGTATTTCCTTCTTGGTCCAGCTGTTGATTTCTTCAATGTTGAAGTAACCAATTCTTCCTTTTGCATCCTCATTAACAATGGATAAATAGTCCCCTCGCTAAAAGCATGAAACCCATAGCTCTCTAGCTTCTCGGCCAACTCGTATCCATAAACCTCCTTATTTTTAATAATCGCTAGCAAACAGCCATCAAGGATTCCTTTTAGCATTTGCGTTGTCGACAAATCCCGTTCACCACCTTTAGTACCTTGCATTACAAGTGTTTTAGTTGCATTCAATACCTTGCATTACATGCTATACAATGAGTATAACGTCGTTTATCTTGTAATGCAAGGTAAATCGACTCCTTTTTTTGCATAGTATGTAATAACAAGAATGATAATTGTATTGTCAAGTGTAAAGACAACAACTATACTGGTAGTAAAAGGGGGTTATCGAATGAATAAACAAAGCATGTGGTCATGGCATTTTTCAACGGCAGCACTCGTTTTGATTCCTGTTGCTGTAGGTATTAACTATATTGGCAAACTCATTGCCGGTATGTTGAAATTGCCATTATGGCTTGATTCCATCGGCACGGTGTTGGCAGCGATGCTGGGCGGTCCGATTGTCGGGGCGTTAGCGGGTGCAATTAATAACATTATTTATGGCTTTACCGATCCAATCTCATTCGTTTATGCGATTACAAGTGTAGTGATTGGTTTGGTTGTTGGGATTCTTTTTTACAAAGGCTATATTTCCAGCTGGGGAAAAGCAGTGGTGGCTGGTCTCATCATCGGACTTGTGGCAACGGTCATTTCCACACCGTTGAATATCGGTTTCTGGGGTGGACAAACAGGAAATATTTGGGGCGATGCGTTATTTGCCGTTGTTCTAGCAAACACTGAATCCACTTGGCTGGCCTCTTTGCTTGATGAGCTTGTTGTTGATGTACCAGACAAATTATTGGTCGTATTAATCAGCTATGGAATTTTCAAAGGATTACCGCAAAATGTCGTCCAATTATACAATAACAATGACAAGGTGGAAACGTTGGATTAGGCTTTTTTTTGAAAAAGAAAGACGGTGAAGCGCTTGAAATCAATCAGTCTGTTTGTAGACCGGGAATCGTTTGTGCATAACATCGATCCGATCAGCAAACTCTACTATATCTTATTTGCCATCATCATTCCGATTATTTTGCCATCATTCATTGTTTCTGTCATATGTGTTGCGTTAAGTGTTTTACTATTGCTAGCGGCAAAGGTCATACGCAAAACGCTACCGGTTTATAGTTTTGTCTTTCTCGTTCTGATCACCGTCATAGTGATTCAGGGACTATTTAGACCTGGGAATGAAACCATTCTCTTTCATCTTGGTCCGTTTGCAATGCACAAGGAAGGGCTGCTGTTTGCCTTAACGATTGTCCTTAGGGTTACCAACATTGTCAGTGCCTTTATGCTTCTTGTGCTGACAACGAAGCCTTCTGATCTTGTTGAATCACTTGTACGCAGAGGCATGTCGCCGAGAATTGGCTATGTTATTGTATCGGTTTTTCAAATTATTCCGGAAATGATGTCTACAATGAGTACGATTATGGATGCCCAGCGTTCGCGGGGAATGGAGACAGAGGGGAAATTACTGGTTAGAATGAAGGCTTTCATCCCGCTTCTCGCCCCAGTTGTCCTAGGTTCACTGATCAATACGAAGGAACGAGCGATGGCGCTTGAGGTGCGGGGCTTTAATTCCCGAAACCCGAAAACTTATTTAAATGAAGAAAAAACATATAGTTATAGCAAGTGGATTCAGGTTGCGATGCTCCTGGTTACTATATTTGCTGTGGCATGGAGGGTCTTTTTATGAAAAAGATTGTCGTTGACGGTCTTAAATATAAGTATCCATTATCTGAAGCACTCGCCCTTCAAGACATTTCCTTTGAAATAGAGGAAGGGGAATTCATTGGCATCATCGGGAAAAATTCTGTCGGGAAATCGACATTGTGTCAGGCACTGGTTGGTCTTGTTCCCCATTTTTATAAAGGGGCTTACGGTGGAAAGGTTTTGGTGGATGGGCTGGAGGTCAGGAATCATTCGATTGCTGACATTTCTCGGAAAGTAGGGATGGTGTTTCAAAATCCGTTCACTCAGGTGACGGGTTCGAAAATGACCGTGTATGAAGAAATTGCCTTTGGGCTAGAAAATAGCGGGCTTCCACGAGAAGAAATGCGACAGCGGATCGATGAGGTGCTAAGGCTGATGAGAATAGAGCATGTGAAGGACCATAGCCCGTTTGACCTGTCGGGCGGGCAAATGCAACGGATGGCGATCGCCAGCATCATGGCGATGAAACCGGATATTTTAGTGTTGGATGAACCGACCTCCCAGCTTGATCCGGCAGGCTCTGAGGAGGTATTCCAGGCAATTCAAGACTTCAGCCAGCAAGGAATAACCGTGATTATGGCAGAGCACAAAATGGAAAAAATCGCTCAGTATTGCAACCGGGTTCTACTCCTGCATGAGGGAAGACTAGTCGATTTTGACACTGCTGAAAAAATATTTTCCCGAGAAGACTTGAAAGACTATGGTGTAACCGCTCCGGTGTATACAAGAGTGTGCAGGGCGTTGGGCGTGAAAAAACAAGGGTGTGATGGATATCCTGTGACATTGGAGGATGCGGAATTGGCTCTGAGGAGGTCGTTTGCTTGATTAAAGTGTCTAATCTATCCTTTTCTTATTCACCGGCGGGTCCATCGGTACTTTCCGACATCAATTTAGAGTTCGATCGGCGTACAACCGCCATCATTGGTCAAAACGGTGCTGGAAAAAGTACCTTTGTCAAGCTGCTAAAGGGTCTGTTAAAAACGGATCAAGGGGAAATCTTCATCGGGGATTACGAAGTAAAAATGAAAACCGCGGCTGAATTGGCAAGACAGATTGGTCTTGTTTTTCAGAATCCAGATGATCAAATTTTTAAACGAACGGTTTTGGATGAGGCCATGTTTGGATTGCTGAATATTAAAATCGGCAAATCAACAGCTGAAAGGCTGGCAGTTGAGGCGTTGGAAATGGTCGGACTGGAAGATAAATTAGCGGTGAATCCCCATGATTTAAGCTTATCGGAAAAGAAGCTGCTTTGCATTGCCTCAGTTATGGCGATGGATACGGATATTGTGATTTTCGATGAACCGACGATTGGCCAGGACCATGCCGGAATGGAAATCATCCGCCGCATCATTCAAGAATTGAAGAAAAAAAACAAACTTGTGATGACCATCATTCATGACATGGACTTTGTCGCTGAAAATTTCGATCGGACGATTGTATTTAATAATGGGAAGGTCCTCCTTGATGGTGAGACAAGGGAGGTATTTTCACAAAAAGAAGTCTTAATGGAAGCAAATGTAGAACCACCAGGGGTCACTCAACTAGCGGAAAGGGTTGGTTTGAAGAATACGATTTTAACTGTGGAGGAATTTGTGCAGGAATGTGGAAAGTAACTTAAATCGGAATTATCGAAAAAGAAAGAGCTTATTTCACTTCCCTTAAGCCCTTTCCCTCATGGAGTTCTTGAATACCTTCCTCACAAATTCCATATGAACGCCAAGAACATGTTTCGCATACCATTTGAATATCGGAAGGGACAACAAATTTTCGAATCCGTGACTCAATTTCCTCCCACATCAGAATTTGTCCAATTTCAAGTCCCATTTTCTTTAAAATAACGGCATCTCTTTCATAAATATTATCATCTTGACAATGGTATGTACCTGAGTTGGGGAACTTTTCACATAACTGATCGGGTCCCTTTACAAGTTGAATGAATGTCTTGGGATTATTTCTCAAAGTTTGATGCAAATGAGTCATATTTTGCACATATTCTTGGGAATAACCCATTCCCCGATAGCCCAGCAGGCAAAAAAGATGGTGACCGCGTAACTTAAACATAATGCTCCCTCCAATATAAAAAATAAATGTTAACATACATACGTTTTAGGTTAACGTAAATTCATCATACCATATCCACTTAATTTAATGTGCATTATGTTATGGGGAAATTAGTGGGATGTGCAGGGTCCACTTTATAGTTTACGGGAGTATTAGGTGTTTTTTTATTGTGTTTTAACCGAAATGGCATATAATTGTATTATAAAGTGTTCATAAAATTGTCAAAAATACTGCTTGTCATAAATAGATTTACATAAAATATTGGAGGGAAGGAAATGTTTAGAGCGGCAGTTGCAGGGGTAAGTGGGTTTTTTCTTATATTTATCGAGTCATTGATTGTGATGAAGCTGAAAGGTTATGTAACGATTGAATTTGGCGGGATCGCCCCGTTTATTAATGTCTGGGCTATGAACTTCTTTTTTGTCTTTGCAATTCTTACGCAAGTAACAAATTGGTATACGAACAAGAACCGTTTAGAAGAAGACAATAGTTATTAACTTTTTACTTTTAAAATTAAAAATTTGTTTTTACATATTGGCTGCATTCAATTTGTCTGTTGATTTCCGTTCCGGGCGCTTGCTTTCCGCGGGCGAGTCCACGGGAGCCTCCTCGGCGCTAAACGCGCCTGTGGGGTCTCCCGTGACTCGTCTTTTTTATTGCTGACTCTCCAGATAATTGGCAAGTTGATCAAACGTGCCGTTAAAACCTTGCTGAACCATAGGTCGCATTCCCTCAAATGCTACACGCTCTTCTTCCGTTGCGTTATGCGGACCGCCGCGCAGGGTGAGGAGGGTTTTTCCATTCTCTTCGGTTAGCGTCAGGATGTTGATAATCTCGAGTGGCCAATTCGGGTCAAAAGGTGCCCGGACCGTGTTGCCTTCCTCGTCCGAGAATGATTGAACGAACACCAGCTTTTCAGGTGCATTCACTTCTTGATACACGAACTTGCCCCACATGACATGCCCTTCGGGAGACTTTTGGCTACCCAGAAACATGCCGCCTGGCCGTACATCCATCTTGTTGACCTGTAATGAGAAGCCTTTCGGTCCCCACCATTTACCAAAGTGCTCCAGATCCGTCCACACCTTGAAGACAAGTTCACGCGGGGCGTCAAAGACCCGGGTCAGTACCAATTCATTGTTTTCGTTCCGATTTTCATCCATCCTAACTCCTCCTTGATTTCTTAATTACTCTTATCCTCTTGAATTTCCCGCAAATAATCTTCCAACTGATTAAATTGGTCGTCCCAAATGCTGCGGAACGTCTTCAACCAGCCATCCATTTCCCGAAGGGGCTCAGGACGCAGCTTATAGAAACGGCGATTGGCCTCTGGACGCACCTCGACGATTTGGGATTCATTCAATACCTTCAAATGTTTCGACACCTGTGGCTGCCGAATATGAAGTCGGTCAGCAATTTCCCCTACGGTAAGAGGTCCTTCACGAAGTAATTCTACAATCTGTAATCGGGTGGGTTCAGCAAGCGCACTCAAAGTTGTAATATTCATGTCATTCCCCTTCCGATCAGCGTATTAAAGCGAACTGGATGCCTTATTAAGCAATTGACTTAAAAGGCCGTAGTCAGGCGAATCGCCTTCACGAATTTTCAACCATTTCCATTCAGGCGGTCCTCGAAATTTTTCGGTACTTACAACTCGGTAGTATTCATGATCATGAACGCTATGGCGTCTTTGGAAGGGGAAATCACTGCGGCAAAATGTCCGTTCTTCAGAAAAATGCGGCTTTTTGTATTGGATACGCTCTTCGACGGACGGAATGGTTTCATGGACCAATTTACGAAGTCGATTGAAAACCTCAACTTGCCACGGTTGACTGAGATTTTCGATAAAATAGGTTACTTCCTGATTCATTCCGATACTGCTCCTTCCTTTTAGAAATCTTTTCTGAATCGAATAGACCACAAGAGGAATATACTTGTAAAGGTATATATAAAATAATAATCGGTGTCCATCCGCAAAGGCTGTGACTGCTGTGAATTAAAAACGCCTAGCATGAACATTGCTATGTAGCAGGGCTAGCAAAACACGTAGGTTGACATTAATACAGTGATACGTGCAGCCCACATAGGCCCATAAATGGATCCGATTGTTGAAAAATTTTAAAAGACACATATTTTATCGTTGCTAAACTATACACCATTCAAAGGCCAAGTGATTTTCCAAAATTGAAAAGTTTACTTCGTTGGCGAATTAACACAAAGATTATTTAAGAATATTTTGAGGACGTGCTACGGTTAACCCATTCTATTCGAGAAGGAAAAATTTTAATGCTAACAAACCCGCATCAATCTATCTCATTTAAGAGATGAATCAAAAGTTATTACATGCTGATTGATTCCATTCAAATTTTTCTTCCGTAACATTTCTTTTTCATATATAATTTAGAAGTAAATTTTTTTATGAGGAGACAGCCCCATGAAAACTTCTGTGCCTTGCCCCCAATGTGAGGTTCCTATTACGCTTGATGATTTTGAAGCGTTCTCTACGCCGTTTACAATGAAATGCCCGCACTGCAGGGTAAAGCTAAAAGAAACCAGGGTCACCCCTTTCTTGCTGCTGATCTGTGCGTTGATGATACCTCTGTTCATTTATTTAACGGAGCTGGTACAAAGTTTTTTGTCAGGCTTCATTCCAGTTGTTGAAAAGATACCCCTGATCATTATTTTCCTTTGTGTCCTGTATCCTGTTTTTGCTCTATATGAGCGTTTTAACGGACTGGTTATGTTCAATAAAGGAAATCTCCATTTGAAATATTCGTACAACGATTTTTGGAAATGGTTTTTCAAGCATTCGGACGATTATTTTCACTTGAATGAAGAAAATCTGGAGGCCGCGTTTCCGGCCATCGAAAAACAGCTTTTAAAAGTAAATCCTGCTCTGACCTTCGAATTCAGTGTCGATCTGATTGATGGAAAACGGGAATTCATTATTAGTGCCGATGGAAATCTCGATGCATTTCCAGCTGTAGAGAAACTTGCAATGGCCGCACCTGCAATGGAAAATTTCAAGGTTACTGCATTCCGACAGAGAGAGGAAGCTTCAGACATTCAGATAGGTGATGTCTATTTAAAACCTGAAAGTATGTTTTTTACCTATACAAGGCTCGACGGGGTGTTGGATTTGGATATATATTTAAAGGATTCCGCCACTGACGATGATGACTGTCTTACCGCCGCTTTCATTCTGCTAGAAGCAATAGTCGGCGAATATGACCTTGCTGTCAAAGTCGGCGACATAGAATTCCGACCATATGAAGAAAGTATATTTCTTAAGCCAATTTCCGAACTCCCTGGTCTAATCGATCAAATTTGCAGTGAAAAAAGTTCCCTTGTTTAGAGGAACTTTTCATGCTCCAACGCTTCTTCTTTTTTGAGTAGAATTCCAGTAAATTCTCTAAGTTTTATTTTAAATTAAAAAATGAAATAACAAATTATAACCCCGTTCTAAAAGCAGAACGGGGTTATATGTGTTTGAGGGTTTAAAATTAAAGTATTGTTACCGTACACGAGCAGATTAAAACAAAAAACAGTGTTAATGATAACATGATACCTTTTTCTTTGTGAAATGACATAATTGATTGTCATGCCTAATTTTCACTGGGAAAATTGATGAAATTCACCAATAGCAGTATTGACTTTATATAGTTAGCCCCTTTTATAACCCTTCTGATTTTTTGGATTCAATCAAATCAGCAGTGATGATGTAACGTTCGGGAGCGTCGCCGATATAACGAAACGGATAGCATGTGGTCACTGTCAGCGTCGGGCGCGGTTTCGGGACGATCACCGTCCGGTCGTCCGCATCCACAATCCGGAACTTGCGGACTTTATACGTAAACTCTCCGGCAGAGGTGGTAACGATCAGTAGATCGCCCCTTTCCACTTCCCCGATCCGTCGAAAGACGGTATCCCGATGGCCGGACAGAACGGCATTGTCGTTTTCTCCGGGGAGGACGCTTCCCGCATAGTGGCCGACACCTTTTTCGAGTTCATCCTCATCGGTCCCGTGGTAAATGGGAAGTACTGCGTCCAGCCGGGGAATGTACAGATCCCCTAGTTTTTCTCCGAAAGACGGCCGTTGTTTATACACAACCGTTTTTGTCTCTCTTTGTTCCACTGCTGGTTGGGAGGGTTTTTTAGCTGCTACCGGTGCAGGGCTGGCTTTTTCTGCTTGAAACAGCATATACCCGGCCAAAAACTTAAAGGCATTTGACCCCGAAAACCACAATCCAAAACCGATCATGCCGGCAGCGGTTGCAAGCAGGATGAAGCGTTTCATGATTTTATACGCCCTTTGCTTTCAATCTGCGGAATAAGAGAGCTCCGAAGATGGTGAAAGCAAGGCCTGCCAATACGTTCGGAATATAGTCCGAAGCTGTATTGGGCAGCTTTCCGCCGTTTACTGTGCGGACAGCCGGTGCTTTTTTGACAGGTGCTGATTTTGCAACGGTCTGGGTAACCGATTTTGTTTTTTCTCCGGCTTCCTGAATGATAGCGGATCCGAACATTTCTTTGGTAATCAGCACGTCTGCAAGAAACGAACCATCGTCTGCGGAATAGATTTTAATGAGCAAATCCGCCCCCTTGATATCATCCATTTGAATCAAAGCGGAAAGGGACACCGGGGTTTCTACCCCGTCTTTTACAAGGAAATACTCCACTTTTACCTGGGACAAGTTCAACAGCTCGTCCCAAATGCTAAGAAATTCGGCAATTTGGCTGGGTGTAAGTTCACTGGCACTTTCAAATTCAGGGAAAGCTCCCATTCTTTCACCCAGGCTTTCCAATTTAGAAAGGAAGGTTTCCTTGTCCGTGTTTTCGAGACCTTTTTCGAAATGAGCCACCAATCTTTTAAACTCCTCTTGGGTGATTCCGAACTTGGCCAAGGCTCCCATAATCTCCTTCTCCATTGCAGCAAGGTCTTCTTCCGAAAGGTCCCCTTCATCAAGCAAACCGTGCAATTCGAATTCAAGGTCACCAATAAAAACAAATTCATCCAATGACATTCCGTTTTCTTGGAGCAGCCGCTCCAATTCCGATTGGGTCAAATCATAATCGCTGAGCAATTCCTTCAAATTCTGTTCATTAATCGTATCGCCAAGATAATCCCTTAATTCGGTAAGATCTTCGAAACCTTTAAGGGAATCATCATGGTACTCCTGCAAATATTTAATAAATTCTTTCTCCGTCATCCCGATTTCTTTTAAATAACTTTGAAACTCCGGATCTTTGGGATTGACAGCGGCAAAAGCGGAAAGCGGTAACAAACTGATCGACAGGGCCGCGGCCAAAATCACGGACAACAACCTTTTCATGGCTTTTCCTCCTTGTAAATTGACAGAATACCAATTTATTATATTCGAAAAATTCAATGGCGAATAGCCCTTATCGACGTAAAATTCAATGCCTTTATATGGGAAATGATGAATGAAAAGGTGGGAGAGGTTTTTTGACGAATGGGTGCCGAATAAGCCGATGATTTAGTAAAAAGTTTGATGTAATGAAGCAGTATAAGGGGCATGATGTTTGCTGAATTCGTTATGTTTATGCTTGAAATTATCCTACCTTGGAACATAAGGACGTAGACATGCTGCCAAAGGTTTTTGGCCATTCTTCGCCATCGTCACGTTGCGCTATATCGGCATATCGGATGATATGATTCGATATTACCGGGTGTTTGAAATCAATAGCCAGGTTAAAGGGCTCCAAAGCAAACGAAAAGAAGAAACTTTCGAGCATAACCCAATTGCGCCGCTTATATCCAATCTTGGTTAAGGACTTTGAAAGGAGATACAAAATTAGTCGTAATGCAGCTGCACGGGCTCAAAAAGCAGCTGATTATATTCAGAATGTAAAATTCAACGAACAAAATTAAACCGATAATGAGGAAAGACACCTACAATTGTGGCTTTGAAATAAAGTTGAACTGTTTATAAAAAAGTCGCACCGTTTTGGAAAAAGTTTAACCGTTTATAAAAAAGATGAACCGGAATTTCCTATCTCTATAAAGGGATTTCGGTTTTTCTTGTGACTTAAGAATCTATTAAGTGATAATAAAGTTAGGCCATTGCCATTAAAGGGCCAGATTACGGCATAAAATATGATAAAATATAAGCACAAATGATTGCTGAATAGCGGGATACGGTTCTTCCCATTCTACATGAGAATTAGAAGACATTTATGGAAGTGAAATCACGGAAACTCATCTTGTGAGGACTAATTTTATATACAATCGTATAAGTTTTAAAAAGTTTATATCCTCGTTTGTTCTTGTGATTCTCATTATAGAAACACTGCGAGCTATCCCATCTTGGCAGCTTTGATGTAGATGACGTTATTTCCAATACCATAGGTGCGTCTATTGGATTTCGCATACAGGGTTGGATTTTCCTCAAAGGTTCTTATAAAATACTTATTGCTTCGATCCTATCTATTGCCGTTCTTCTAGTTGGGGTAATGGTGACTTCGGAAACATCGATTATGTTGTAGCGAAAAGAGAAGGTCCGATTCGTGCATTACAAGATATGAAAGAAATAAACGGAACCATGCCTATGACTGAAAATCTTCCAAGTTTGACCGTATCGGGCACGAAAATAGAACCCAAAAAGAACGTGTATAACAGTGAAGGTGGTAAAAGCAAATCATATACCTACATATTCCGGATTAGGGCCAGTTTGTGGCAAAGGGAGGGATTTAAAATTGAACAATAAAAGTGCAACTTTGTGGTCTTTTTCTGTATTAACAGCCTTAATTAGTATCGTTTTTTTCCTTATCATGAGGGGGCCGGATGTAAATACAACATTGCTGGCAACCGTGTTGACGGTGCTTTCTGTACTTGGAATTGCTTTCGCTATAGTATCCAAAAAACTTTGGTTTATTGTTACAGGGATTATTTTAAATGGCGCAGTGCTAGTATTTGTAGGTCTGGTCTTATTTGCGATTGGAATGAGCGAACCGTGATGATTTGAAAAGGGCGCAGTTATTGGATAACAGTTGTGCTTTAATCGGACCAAATTCTTGAATAAAAGTAAGGCAGGGGAATATATAAATTCAGTAAAATTTTTATAGATAACCTGTCAGGGATACTAGAAAAGGGGTGGAGAATTGAGAAAATATGCGGGGTTATTATCTTTCCTTTTTGTAGTACTTGGATTAATTAATTGGTTTTTTTTTAGCGCTCGATATCGATGTTATTGGGGATAATATTTTCCTTATAACGATTTTAATGTTCATATTCTCAATAATTTTAGCCCTTTTATCGGAAAAAGGTTGGTGGAAAAAAATTGCGGTAGGCTCAATTATAGCGTTCATCGTAATATTCATTGTATTCTATGCTTTGATGGCAATTTTTTGGAATCAACCATAAAATTTTATCTTCTGTACTCCACAAACGGGCGCTATCCTGGAACAAGGATAAGTGCCTATTTTTTACTTTAGGTTCAGATGATTTAAATAAAGTTGAAGATAAATTGTGCAGATTTATAAAGTTCCAACTAGTATAATAACTTATAGGATGAACGAGTGGTAAAAGGTTTATCTTCAACACAATCCCATTCACACATCTAACAAAGGATTTCTAAAACTTTTCAGGAGGGTATATCTTCTATGGAAATAAAGTTACTGACATTGCAAACGGATAAATTAGAAGCAATGAAGGAATTTTATACGAAAAAATTAGGTTTTTCTCTTTTACCGCCATCTTATAAAAAATGATTCATACGGAAACTTAACGATATTGCATAAAACTGTTCATCATCTTATACATTTGAGAAACCAAGAGAAAGTACAAGTGCTTTTAAACTCACTCAAATTAAATGAAAAGCAAATTACGGAAGTTAATAAATTGCGCAAGCAATGTCTGAACAAGGCAATCTGATATACATGAAAATATTGAATGAATTGGTTTAGCTGGAACGCCGTATGCGATGAAAGTCGCCCGTACGGTATGAAGTAGGGGAAAAGCTGGCGATAACTTCAAAAGCTTACCTACCATTAAAATAAATTATGTTAAAATTAAAGTATAAGGAGGTCTTTTAGATGCAGTGGTCAGAAATAAGTTCAATACTAATTATGCTTTTGCTTTTAGGTTGGGGAATCAGTTTAATGCGTCAAAACAGTGTTTTAAAAAAAGAAAACCTTAGGCTTTTAGAGAAAACTGGAGAATATGGCGATATGAAAGATGAAGCAAAAGAAATATTAAAAAATTCAACAGAAGTAAAGACTATAAAATCATTGAGAGAGAAATACGGTTTGTCATTGATAGATGCAAAAAAGATCGTGGACGCAGTAAAATAATTTTGGTCTTCAGGAAATGGGCGCAGTAATTGAATAAAGTTTACTCTTTAATCAGGACAGATTACGGAGGGTCAGTGATGAAACTAAAAAGCTTTTTACCTGCCTTTTTGGCAGGTTATCTTTTATGTATGCTGATTGTATTTCTTGTTTTTGATTACTTTTCTTTAGGTTTTATTCTTGGTTCGTTGATAGGCATAGCTTTATTTGCAGTCATAGTAGCTGCATTAAAAAAGCGAACCAAATAGTACAGCAATAGCACCATTTAGTTGAAGATTATTCTCAAACAAAAAGCACAAAGCTAACCCCGAAAAAAGATAATACCAAAGAAAACCCGTCTCCTGTGTTAAAAAAATCGAGAGAGCTACGTCCAAAATCAATGGGGAAAAGAAGATGAATAAGTGGGGGTTTTTTTCCCTTCTGACGGTTGTTGCAAGCATTATTTCGTTTTTTATTTTTCTTTTTAGTATTTCTTCTAGTAGTATAAAATTTTCGAATCCTTGAAGCGGAAAAATTGCAAATTACAATCAATGCGGCTGTTGTCCTATGGTAAGGGGCTAACTTTTATATGCACGCGGTATTGAATTGAGGTAATCAGCGCACGTAAAAAAGGCTTTCAAAGACTTAAAAAATGGGGTTGTTATACCCCTATTTTTCCCCCATATAATATATGAAATGCCTCCGTAGCTTTAGAAGGGAAGAGCGCCGGAAAACATTGTAGAACCGGGTCGCAAGGCAAGGGTTTCAGAAGCACCGAAAAGCAAAAAAGCTGAGACAGGTGAAATTCCTGTCGGTGAAATTCCGTAGGGAAGCGTGTTCTCCCCTAGCCTATGCTTACGAAAGGAGTACGGGTTCGAATCCCGTCGGAGGCTTTCTGAACACCGTTCGAATTAATTGAACGGTGTTATTCTTGTCGTTTAGGGGCAATATTTAAAAACTTGCCGGAGAGAATCACATGTTGCATTTCTCTTATGAACCTGCATTCCCGGAATTTATAACGATGGCGGT
>NZ_JADDIU010000038.1 GCF_016464375.1 Bacillus renqingensis | reverse complement strand
TTTTTTCAACACTAAATAGCGAAGAGCCTAAATAAAGTGGGAAGTAATTTAATTTATAGAATAGCCTGCCTAATCCCGTTTTTGCTGCGTTTTCGTTATCGCCTAGTAAAATAGGGCGTATATGCTGCGTCGCACTTATAGTTGACAGTATTTCCTGCATGTCCATTGCCAGCTCATAAAAACGGGTATCAAGCAGTCTTCCCCAATTCACATCGACCCAAAACGTTTCCAATAAGAAGAAATACTTTTCTATATCCGTAAATTCTTTAAATAAACGAAGGCGGTCAGTTTCCTTTACTTGCAGTTTCCCTGCTTTTCCATGAGCTTTTTCTAGCAGCCCCCCACTAAAGGCAAGAAAGTAGAAAAAGTGGATATATGGATAAAATTCCTGTTCCGTATAGCTAGTGGCATTTTTATTTTTAATAGAAAGTAGTTCATTAATAGACTGCAAATGTTTTCTCGAGATATATTCATTCATTTTCGTCAATGAAACCGAATGATGGTGGAAATAGTCTAGAAAGAGGATAAAGTCGTTTACCAGTGAAATAGGGTATGTATCCCCACTAGTAGCCATCGATTCAGTTATAGCCTCTTCATTCTTTGTTTTATCTATCACATTAGACTCAAGCAACACCTCATCAAATGACAGCTGTGTCGTATTTTTTGGTTCCTTTATTTGTCGAATTTCCTTCATGGAAACCACCTCTCCCAGCTTTTCCGCGTTTATTCTTTTTCACATTTAATTTAAAATAATGATTTGCGAAAAAATAAAATAGTGTCGATTCGAATTATCGAATAAGGCATCTTGTGCTATGTAACTCTTTTATCGTAGGGAGAGTTACATCTGCCATTTTGAACATCGGCCTTTACCATTCTCTATTCTAGAACCATTCCTTATAATCAGCAATAATATTCCTAAATTCTTGATCTTCTGTAATAGGCTCTAAATCTACGAGTGGAAAATGATATTTCTTTCTCCCAATTCTTAATGCAACGATTACCCCGTATTTATCATCGGCACCTTCAATACTGTATACCTTCACATGATCTCCTTGTTGAATTGGTCCAGCTTCTTGAAATTCAGATACTTCCGCCAAGAATGGAAGAGATATCCTCTGATTAAGATGCTTTACCCAATCCTCTTCACTAAATTCTCCAAAATCATTTCTACTATTCAACATTTTTTCTCCACACTCCTTAATATATCAGTAATTTGCAAAGTTAAATTTTAGAAAAAGCATAACCCCCGGTTAGCGGCGTATCGCTTTTTATAAATCTATAAATTAGGAATCTGCCAATCAATCTCCTCCAGCCCGTTCTCCCGCAATATAGCATTCGTACGGGAAAAAGGCCTGCTGCCAAAAAACCCCCTATTGGCAGAAAGCGGGCTTGGGTGTGGAGACTTTAGGATGAAATGTTGGGATGAGGTAATCAACTGCTGCTTTTGTTGGGCAAAATTCCCCCAAAGGATAAACACAACTGGTTTCTCCCTTTGATTCAATGTTTCTATTACTTTGTTAGTAAGTATCTCCCATCCGAGGCCTTTATGCGAATTTGGAGTTCCTGCCCGGACGGTTAATACCGAATTTAGAAGCAATACGCCCTGTTTCGCCCACTCCACTAAGTAACCGTTATTGGGAATATAGCATCCCAAATCGGCCTGCAGCTCCTTATAAATATTTTGCAAAGATGGAGGAAGTGCAACACCCGGTTTAACTGAAAAACTTAATCCATGGGCCTGTCCCGGGCCATGATATGGATCTTGCCCAATAATGACCACCTTGGTTTCGTTAAACGGGGTAAGATGTAATGCATTAAAAATATCATACTTATCCGGATAGATGACCTTTGTTTGATATTCCTTCAGCAAAATTTTCCTTAGTTGTTGATAATACGGCTTCTGAAATTCACCATCAAGCAGAGGTGCCCAGTCATTTTTTAAAATTTTCATTTTCCACACTCATTTCCAAATTTATTAAACTAATTTAATTATAAGAGTGAAAATTTAGGTGGGCAATGAAAATACTTTCCTTCAGAGGGGTAAGGCCTAGCGGAGCTGAAATCGAGTGGGAAACGATACGGGCCATACAGGAGTGCACGTATGGGTAAATTGGATACCGTTTGTATGACACCTATATCAGTTGTGAAAAATGTGGCGAAACTATTAATCATGAATAAACAGAGAAAGCAAAAGTAGAAAGACAGGCGCAGTCGATTATGGATAACGATGATTATGATCCCCCATTTTAATATGGATGATTAATAATATGTCTGTCCCCCCGCTGCATAAATATTTAGTATACCGGGGGACAGGTAACTGGGAATCTGCGTAAATAGTGCTGAGATTACAAAAGTTTTTTGATTTCTTCTATTTCAGCATATTCTAGACCTGTAACTTCTTTGATATATTCGATTGAGGCTCCTGTTATTAACATTTTACGGGCTACCTTCATTTTCGCCTCCATTTCCCCAATTTGTTTTCCCTCCATAATTCCCTTTTGCATTCCTTCTTGAATTCCTTCTAATAACCCTTTCTCTCTCCATGAATTTGGCAATTTCATGATTTGCTTCACTTCATCGTAATCTAATTGCTTGATCTCTTCCATTAATTCTTTCTCCTCACTTTCGCTTAAAGTTAAATACGTCTCAAAGAATCCATTGATTAATTCCATTTTTGCTGGATTGAGTTCCATTTTTGCCAGCATCCGCATAAATCCCTTTTTCACCTGAACTTTTTCTTTTTCTGTATAGCCCATTTTACTTATTAATGCAGCTGCTGCTGGGTTATTTGAATGGATAAAGTTTCGCCATTTCATCTTCCGCAATTCAAGACTCAGAAAATAAAATGATAACACATGAAAAAACGGGAAGCTCATTGTAAAGTCATTGCGTTCGTATCTGTTTTCATTATAACTAAAAACCGCAATAGGTATGATCGGCTTTCGATACTTATTATAAAGCAGACTAAAATAATGATACATTCTTTCGTTGAAATTAGGCTGTCCATAGCTTTGCGGCTCTACGTGGATAATAATGAGTGAATCTGTTTCTCTTAATTTTGTTTCAATCACAATGTCTGCTCTTCGGCTTTCACCTTCAATGAAATCTGTAAACATTTCCTCCGATAACGGCTTAATGGACGAAAAATCAACATAACGATGGACTTCTGGGAAAAATAATTCTAAAAACTCTGCGAAAAATGTGTGGATCAACTGCTTGAATAATTGGTCATGGTGAGTATACTGGCTGGGGTCATCAGGGACTAACATCGTTGGTGGCATTTTAACACATCCTTCAATATTGATTAAGAGGATTAACCATGGATGTATTTCTAAAATTATTTTAGCAAAAATATAAACATCAAACAAGTGTTCCTATAAAATAATTAAAAAGTGCCTGTCCCTCACTTCTTTACGTGTTAATACATCGGGGACAGGCACCAATTAGATAAGATTAAGTTACATCTAACGAAAAATAGCTTTTTTAAAAAGCTCCCTAAATTGCTCCCTGTCCTCCTGGGTAAAAGGCTTTGGTCCTTTGGTCCGCTTGCCGCTTTTTCTGGCCATTGCACTTAGATAACGTGTTTGCAATAATTGGTCAATGTTTTCATTTGTATAGCGAAACCCTTTATGGTGCAGTACTAAACACCCCTTTGCCAACCCTAGCGATGCAAGCCCGTAATCTTGCGTTACAATCATATCTTCTGATTCTGCTAACTTCATGATCCGATAATCCGCGGCATCTGCCCCAGAATCAACGTAAATCGTTTCTACTCCTGAAGGTTGTTCCGCACTAGAAAAATGAGAAAAACTTGTCACCAAAATGACCGGGATCCCCGCGTTGGCGGCTTCAGAAACAATAATGTCTTTTACCGGACAAGCATCTGCATCAACATAAACTTTCATCTTTTTCTCCTAATATCATATGGTTCAATAATGGAATCAGTCTATACCTCAGTCTTACCACTTACTAAAACTACTATATATTATAACCACTCTCATAATTCCTTAATTTAAGGATAATTAAGTTTTAGTTTATTTTACAATTAATTCAATTGACATTTTACCAATGGCGGTGCCTGACCCCCGCTCAAGTTAATACTTTAACGCACTGGGGGTCAGGCACCAACTTTTCAATAGTTATCATTTATCAGAATTTGTCAGCCCCTCCTCAATCCTGCTGATAAACTCTTCTGCCGCGCTGTACCCTTGCTGCCGTAAATACCAGTTATTGGCTGCCGCCTCGATTAACCCGGCTACATCGCGTCCAGGCTGAAGTTGAATTTCAATCGATGGAATCTTGACACCCATGTATTCTGTATAGTCAAATTCCTGATCCAATTCATTATACAAGGCATCTTTTTCCCATTTCGTCAAATGAATATCAAGAGCAATTCGTGATTCATCCTGAAAAGCTTTGCGGCCGTATAAGCGAACTACATTCAACAGCCCAATACTGCGAAGAGCCAGGAATTCCTTGGTTTTCTCATCATGAGTACCGAGAATTGTTTGCGGGCTTAGCTTCTTTAAGACAACGACATCATCCGCAACCAATCGGTGTCCGCGGCGAATTAACGTGTGCGCTGTTTCGCTTTTCCCTACACCTGAATTGCCACGAAGTAAGATTCCAATCCCGGACACATTTATACAAACTCCATGAACCGTGATTTCTGGTGCTAATTCCTTCACCAAATACGCATCCAATTTTGTAATAAACTCAGACGTTGACTCAGGCTGATTGGTTAATAGCAGGGGGATCCCCTGTTGATTGCAATGGTGTTTTAAATAGGTAAGTCCCTCTTCTCCCGCCGTAACAATAAAACAGGGGGGATGGTATTGGACAATATTTCCGATTCGAATTTTCCGTTCTTCATGGCTCAATTTATGTAAATAAGTAATTTCCTTTTTTCCTAAAATTTGAACTCGTTCTGTCGGAAAAAAATCAAAATGGCCAACAAACTCCAGACCCGGCCGATGGACCCTTGAATGCGTTATCACTTTCTGCAAGTGACCCTCACCAGCCACTGCCTTCAATGAAAACTTCCGAACTAAGTTTTCGACTGTTATTTTTTTCACTTTATTCTCCCCGTCCTAATAGCCTTTTCCTGAATTATACTGAATAATTTTAAAATCGTCATCCATTTCGAGAGGCATAGGGACGATTCTTTAAAGGACAATCGAAAGTTTTGCACGTAAAAAGGCACAGCTAACTGTGCCTTTTAGTCTTTAGAATTCGCAACTATGTGAATATCAATTCCTGATGTTAAACGCATAATATCATTGACAATCGAACCTTTTGTAAGTTCTTCAAACCTTGATTTCGCCGACTGTCCCAGGATAATTTGAGTAATATGGTTTTGTTGTGTGACCTCTGTTATGACTTTAGCAATTTTTTTATTTGTCAGCTCCTTTATAATAAAATGGGCATTAAATTGAATCGCCAATTGATTCCATTGTTCAATTTTTTTTCCTTCTTCACTGTCCATCTCATCCATTTTTTTATAGGTTCCATGTAGAATATACAAGTCTGCCTTCAATCGGCTGGCAATCCTCCACCCTCGTCTTATCAGCTTCTCGGCATTTTGATCATTCTGTACACAGACTAGAATCTTTTCGCAAGTACCTGTAGGAGGATTTTCTAATCCATTTTTTTCATTTTCTTTTTCTGCTTTTTCATCCACATCGTTCGCCACTTCACGAAGGGAAAGTTCCCTTAAGGCCGAAAGATTACTTTTGCTAAAAAAGTTTTGCAGGGCCTGATCTATTTTATTCGCGGAATAGATTTTCCCTTCTTTTAGTCTTTTTTGCAAGATTTCAGGGGTAACGTCCACTAAAATGACCTCATGGGCACTGTTTAAAATACTATCCGGTATGCGTTCTCGTACATGCACACCTGTAATCTGCTGGACAATATCATGTAAACTTTCAAAGTGTTGAATGTTGACTGCCGATATAACATTAATGCCTGTTTCAAGAATATCCTCAACATCGGAGTACCTTTTCTTGTTTTGAGACCCTGGCACATTTGTATGGGCAAGTTCGTCAATGATTACGACATCAGGATTTCGCTTAATAATCTCCTCGACATTCAACTCTTTAAATGTTCTTCCTTTGTATATGATATCCTTTAAAGGAATGACTTCTAAATCTGTAAAAAGATTAATGGTGTCTTGACGGTTGTGAGTTTCAATGAATCCGACTACCACATCAATTCCTTCATTTTTTAACTCATGTGCTTCGAGCAGCATCCGATAAGTTTTTCCAACGCCGGGCGCTGAACCAATATAAAGTTTTAACTTCCCATACCTTAGCAGCTCAATTTCATGAAGAATTTCTTCAGAAGTTTTTCGTTTAAAACTGAAATCACCTGCAAACATCAAGTTCCTCCCTCCATAATTGAGTTTTATCTCGCTATTTCCTCTACATCTAAATTTAATTGGAGCACATTAACCCGCTGTTCTCCAAAGATTCCTAAAGATCTATCTGCGGTATTTTTTTTGATTAATTGCCTTAGCTTTTGTTCAGAAATCCCCGTCTCCTTTACAATCCTGGGAATTTGAAACTCAGCAGCCTGAATCGAAATATCAGGGTCTAGACCAGAGCCAGAGTTTGTAATTAAATCCAAAGGTATTTTATTTACATTGAGTTTGGGATTCTCCCTTTTTAATGCATCTATAGAATCATCTACTCGTTTTAGCATTTCCTTATTAGATGGGGCATAGTTATTTGAACCACTTGCAGCCGCATCATTATCAATGGAAGAGATCCTTCCGTGAAAATACTTAGGAGATGTAAAGCTTTGTCCGATTAATTCCGAACCCACTACCTTATGATCTTTATTTAGAATAAGACTTCCATTTGCTTGTTTTGGAAAAATAAGTTGCGCGATTCCTGTTGTGGCTAATGGATAGATAATCCCGCAAATGAAGACGATGAGCAAACAAAATCGAATGGTTTTCATTTTTACGAACTCCTCTGTTATGACATTAAACCAATGATCAGATCAATTATTTTGATTCCAATAAAGGGAACGATTATCCCACCGACACCGTATATGAAAAGATTACGTGAAAGAAGTTTACTTGCTTTCATCGGAATATATTTAACACCCTTCATCGCCAAGGGAATCAGCAATGGAATAATAATCGCATTAAAAATCAACGCGGATAAAATGGCGGATGTTGGCGATTGTAATCCCATAATGTTTAAAACTTCCATTTTCGGAATTGCAATTGTGAACATGGCTGGGATGATGGCGAAATACTTCGCAATATCGTTTGCAATACTGAAAGTAGTCAATGCGCCTCGCGTCATTAATAACTGTTTCCCTATTGAAACCACTTCGATTATTTTTGTTGGGTCTGAATCAAGATCGACCATATTTCCGGCTTCTTTAGCTGCAATGGTACCACTGTTCATAGCTAAACCAACATCTGCTTGAGCAAGTGCTGGAGCGTCATTGGTTCCATCCCCTGTCATTGCAACAAGTTTTCCTTGCTTTTGTTCTTCTTTAATGACACGAATCTTGTCCTCCGGTTTAGATTCCGCAATAAAGTCGTCCACTCCAGCCTCTTCAGCAATCGTCTTGGCTGTCATCGGGTTATCCCCTGTACACATGATGGTTTTAATCCCCATTTTCCTTAGTTCATCAAATCGTTGCCGCATCCCGGGTTTAACGGTGTCTTTTAAATAGATTAAACCAAAAAGTTGATTATCTTTTGCGACTGCTAGTGGTGTACCACCTTTCGAAGCTATTTGATTACTTTTCTCCTCTAAATCAGCAGGAATAGTCCCTCCTTGTTCGACCACCCATTTTTTAATGGCATCGACAGCACCTTTTCGAATCTTTTCGCCGCTCGGCAAATTAATTCCACTCATTCTTGTTTCTGCTTTAAATTCAACAACTTCACTTTTCTCAAGATCTAGAGGGATTTGTGGAATATCCAGTTTCTTCATTAATTGAATAACCGATTTTCCTTCAGGTGTTTCATCTTTAATAGAACCGAGTCCTGCCACTTGGGCAACTTCTTTCATGTCTGACTTACCAACGGGTACAAACTCGCTCGCCATTCTGTTCCCAAAAGTAATCGTTCCGGTTTTATCGAGAATAATCGTATTAATATCACCAGCAGCTTCAACCGCCTTTCCAGACATCGCTAAGACATTAAATCGTGTGACGCGATCCATTCCCGCAATGCCAATCGCCGATAATAAAGCCCCGATGGTGGTGGGAATTAAACAGACCAGTAGCGCAACCAGTGTAGCAATCGTGAGTTTCACCCCTACATATTGTGCAATCGGATATACGGTAACAACGACTAGTAGAAAAATCATGGTTAAGGTAATCAATAAAATATTCAATGCGATTTCATTCGGCGTCTTTTGACGTTTAGCCCCTTCAACCAATGCAATCATTTTATCTAAGAATGATTCCCCGGGATCCGTTTGAATTTTGACTTTAATCCAGTCGCTAATGACTCTCGTTCCACCTGTAACAGAACTAAAATCACCGCCGGCCTCTTTAATGACTGGTGCAGATTCACCAGTAATCGCTGACTCGTCGATCGAGGCAAGTCCCTCAATGATTTCTCCATCACCGGGAATCAAATCACCTGTTTCAACTAAAACAATATCTCCCTTTCTTAAATCAGAAGAAGAGACTGATTTAATCCTTTCATCTTTTTGAATCACCTTTGCCATTGTTTCTTGTTTCGTCTTTTTTAAGCTATCCGCCTGTGCTTTTCCTCTTCCCTCAGCAAGAGCCTCAGCAAAGTTAGCAAATAGAATGGTAAACAACAAAATGACAAAAACGGCAAGATTGTAACCAAATGCCCCTTCAGCATGAAAATAGTTTGGCATACACATCATCAATAACACGATGATCGTTCCCATTTCCACCACAAACATAACCGGGTTTTTCATCATATATATGGGATTTAACTTAATGAAACTTTCTTTTATCGCATCTTTTATAATCCCTTTACTTAAAATACTAGTGGTTTGTGACATTTTAAATCCCCCCATTATCGAATCGATAAATATTCTGCAATCGGACCTAATGCTAAAACAGGAAGAAATGTAAGTGCCCCTATGATTAGGACAACCCCTACTAAAATTCCGATAAACAACCCATTATCTGTTCGAAATGTACCCATATTTTCGGGTACCCATTGTTTTTTCAAGAGTGACCCTGCAACCCCAAGTAACGCAATCATAGAAATATAACGACCTAGGAACATCACAATACCGGTGGATATATTCCAAAATGAAGTATTATCTCCTAGCCCCTCAAATCCAGACCCATTGTTAGCAGCCGAGGAAGTATACTCATAAAGTACTTGTGAAATCCCATGGAAGCCCGGATTGCTAATAGCTCCCTTTCCCAACTCAGTTAAGAATGCAATCGCTGTAGGTAATAAAATAATAAAGGGATGGGCTAATAAAGCAATCGTTATTAACTTCATTTCCTTCGGCTCTATTTTTTTGCCTAAGAACTCAGGTGTCCTGCCAACCAGTAGTCCACATAGAAAGACAGCTAGGATTGCATACATTAACATATTCACTAAACCAACACCGTCACCGCCAAAAACAAGGTTTAACATCATTAAAGCAAGTGGAACTAAACAACCTAATGGAGTTAATGTGTCGTGCATGTTGTTAACGCTGCCTGTTGTTGCAGCCGTTGTAACCGTTGTGAAAAGGGAAGATTGAGCAATTCCAAAACGAACTTCTTTCCCTTCCATGCTTCCTTGATAATGATTTAATCCCATTGCATTCAGTGCGGGATTTCCCTGGCTCTCTGAATAATAGACAAGCGCTAAAAATCCAACAAACAAAATGAGCATAGAACTGAAAATGACCCAGCCTTGTTTCTGATTCTTAGCAAATTTCCCGAACGTATAGGTTAACGATGCCGGAATACACCACATCATCATAATTTCTAATACATTTGTAATCGGACTTGGATTTTCAAATGGATGTGATGAGTTTGCACCGAAAAATCCTCCCCCATTTGTCCCTAGATGTTTAATTGATTCCAAAGCAGCTACAGGCCCGATGGTGATATTCTGTATGTTTCCTTCGAGGGTTGCTGCATGAATCGTTGGGCCAAGGGTTTGCGGAACCTTTAATCCAACTAAAACAATGGTCATGATAATCGATAATGGAAGTAATATTCGAGTGATTGCCTTTGTAAAATCCTCAAAAAAGTTCCCGATGGTTTCTCCTTTTGAAGTGATGCCTCGAATAAATGCAATAGCTACTGCCAGACCAGTGGCTGCAGAAGTAAACATCATCATGATGATAACAGCCATTTGCGAAAAGTAAGAAAGACCTGTTTCACCGCTATAATGCTGTAAATTCGTATTTGTCATGAAGCTCACGATCGTGTTAAACGCTAAAGTTGGCTCCATATCTTTGATCTTACTCGGATTAAGAATCAGACTGCCTTGGAATAAAAAAAGCAGGAAGCCGATTGCAACCAATACAGCATTCATCAGAATTAAAGAAACCACATACTTTTTCCACGACATGTGTCGCCGTTCTTTGAATCCTGCAAGCTTATAAATAACCCTCTCTAACCAGCCAAACCATTTGTCCGTTTTATTACTTTCATTCGAAAACACATGATACAGATAAGTACCCAATGGTTTTACCAATAAGATAACGATTAGAATAACGACAAGCATTTGTAATATATCCATGTTCAAAGTACTCCTTTTTTAAAATTTCTCAGGATGGATAAGAGCATAAGTTAAATAACAAAATACAAATAATGTAAACCATACAATGATGATCATTTTTTTATGTCACCTTCTTCCTCAAGTAGTCGTTCGCACCAGCCTGTAAAGAAATAGATCCCTATATATCCCCCACAAAGGAGCAAAATCATTACGAAAGTCATCATTTTCATCACCCTTAAAGATTTAATGTAATTGAATCAACTTTTAATGCATTAGGTATTTTTGGGAATAAAAAAATAGACTAATGCACACTCTCTCTACAAACTTAGAACTAAAGCATTTTCACCATTAAAAAATAATGACGTTATATCTTCAAGTTCCTTCAAAATTTTGTAGAGAAGTATACAGTAGTCTACCTAATGCCTAGCTAGCTTTTCTGCTCTCTTTGCATTCTGTCTACTCTGACACTTTCTTAAAATTTAGCAAAATAAAAAGACCTACTTATGATTCAAGCTGCTCTTTTTACTACATTGAATGAATGTATAAAAAAAGCCCCTTGAAAAGGGGGTCTTATGACCTCCTTCGCTTTAGCCGACGAAGTTAGCTGACGGGTAGGATGGCGAAAGAGAAATCTCATCCCTTCTACTGTCTGTAGAATTAACCCCAAAGAAATGGGTCCTCCGTTCTCAAATTGAGATTAGGCCGATTGTATTCAATTGAAATTCTGTATGAGGGATATTCTACTCAGATGGAATGGGTTTGTAAAACTTGATATTCAATCATTTCCAGCAAAATACCGTTGTTTTTATGAAAAAAGCCAATAAATTCTCCAATTACCTAATGAATTCATTCAAATCCGCCTTATTTTAGATTTTTAAAAATTGATATTGACAATTAAAATTTTCCAAGCGTAATATATGTTCCATGTTGGATATTGGGAGGAAGAGAAATGGCAAAGTCAAAGAAAAAACTGGAGGTAGAGTTAAATGAAGCCTTCATTAAACTACACCGTGAACTTTTTGGACGGGGTCCGCAAGAGGTAAAAACATATATTGTTCATGATATGATTATTGCCAGATTTAAAGGGGTACTAACCATTGAAGAAAAACATTTGGTTAGTCATCAATATGGAAGAAAATTAGTGAAACAAATGAGACAGGTTCTTCGTGAAATGTACAGCCAAAACTTTGAAGATATTGTTGAACAATACACTAATTGTACCGTTCTCTCAAGTCATAGCGATATTAGCACTAAAAAAGGTGAACGAATAGAAGTATTTATTTTAGATAAAGATTTAGAAATATTAATAGACCAGTAAAATCAAAAATAATACTCCTTACATAATCTAAAAATGCTTCCTTCTTTACCAAGGACAACAAAACGATTTCAATAGCATCCCCCTCGTCCCTCTAACCTCATAAAATTTGGTAAATTAATAGTGAAAATTTAAGAGAAATGAGGTACACTAGTGGAGGGTTTTGGTACAAAAATACTAGTTCAAAGTCGGTGGACGTGAATACCGAGGTTATCAGGTTGGCGGAGGGGATGTTTATGAACAATACGGAAAATAAATCAGTTGAGGTACACTCCATCAAACGGTTTAAAAACTGGAGGTTTATCACAACAAGTATCATCATTCTACTTGCACTTTTAGTTGGGGGAATCAGTTATTATCAGGCAACCCGGTTCAATTCGCAGATTATGATTAATGACACAAAAGTCGGAGGGCTGACTGCTGATCAAGCCATTAAAAAGTTAAAAACAGCTGTACTGAAAAACAGAGTTTATGTTGGAGAACAGCAAATTTTAGATGAAACCGACACAAAGATGGGATTTACTGATAAAGATTTACCTAAGGTGAAAAAATTACTCAAAAGCCAGTGGACATTTTTTCCTTCCTCAAAGAAAAAAAGCTATTCGCTGATACCTGAAGAAGCGGATCACTATCGCAATCAAACGATGAAAAAGCTTGTAGAGGAAAAGCTTCTCGCTATGAATAAAAGTTTAAAGGCACCTCAAGATGCTGAAGCGAAGCTTGTGCAGGGAAAAATTGTGATCTCCCAAAGCAGGAATGGAGAACAGTATGATGTCGCACGCCTATTGAAGGATTACGAGAAGCAGGAGTATAAAAGTGACATCCGTCTGAGCCCTAAATACTTACGGCCTATTAAAGAAGATAGTCCGATTATCAAGAAGGAAGAGAATAAGCTGCAGGAACTTCTCGGGCGGGCCATTGATTATAAAGTACAGAATAAAGTATATTCGTTGAAAGCCAGCGAATTAATTAAAAATGCCTCTGTGTCCAAAGATATGAGCATTAAAATCGACCCAAGCGGGATTAGGAACAAGATTGCTGAAATTAATCGTACTCAATCCACCTTAGACAAGAACTTCACATTTAAGACCCATTCAGGCAGGGTGATATCTGTAAAAGGACAAGGCTATGGCTGGGCGATAAATGTTGAAAAAGAAGCGGCGCGGATTCAGAAAGCTTTCGAAACAGGCAAAGAAAAATCAATGTCTGCTGCTAATATTTACGGCCATGGCTGGAGTAATGAAGGCATCGGTTATGGAACAACCACAAACAATGGCATTGGCGACACGTATGCTGAAGTGTCTATTGCCGAACAGCGTATGTGGATTTACAGAAAGGGACAATTGGTACTCACAACACATGTAGTGACCGGCAAACATAGCACTGGTGAAGATACCTCACCAGGGGTATGGTATATCCTCTATAAACGAACACAGTACACACTTCGAGGCAGTGCCGTTGGAAAAGGAGAATATGCAGTTAAGGTGAATTACTGGGCTCCGTTCACAAACAGCGGACAAGGTTTCCACGATGCCAGCTGGCGGACAAACTGGGGAAGTAATGCCTATTTAACAGCAGGATCGGGCGGCTGCGTCAACACGCCTCCTGATATAATGAAAGCAGTATATGACAATCTCAGCACTTACGACCCGGTTGTTATTTATTAGCATAGGAGGGGCTGTCCTAAAAGTCAATTTTTCGACTTTGGACGCCCCTTTTTCTGTGCAAAAATGTTGATATAACAGCATTCATAATTTTTTAATTTTATAGGATTTGCCCTTTTTGGACAGCCCCCTCCTTTTTAATTATCAAAAATTTCTAAATTAATATTTACTATATTGGAAAAAAATTATAGAATATTTTTATGGGGAATTTTTTATAAATTCCAAAGAGTCGAAAGTTAATAATTATTGATAATTAACTGGTTTCATACATAGGATAGACCAACAGAGGGAGGTTTTGGCGTGATTCGGTTTGATTCTGTTAATAAGTATTACGGCGATTTTCATGTGCTTAAAAATATTAATTTGGAAATTAATAGAGGGGAAGTTGTTGTCGTCATTGGTCCTTCTGGTTCAGGGAAAAGTACGCTGCTTCGCTGCATTAATCAGTTAGAAACTATCTCTGACGGGGAATTAACGGTTAACGGAATAAAGGTAAATGATAAAAAAACAAATATCAATCAGTTACGGCGGAATATTGGAATGGTTTTTCAACACTTCCACTTATATCCTCACAAAACTGTACTTGAAAACATCACCATTGCACCTATGATGGTTTTAAAACAATCGAAAGACGAAGCTGAGAAGATTGCAAGATATTATCTCGAAAAAGTAGGTATACCTGATAAAGCCAATTCCTATCCCTCACAGTTATCAGGGGGACAGCAGCAAAGGGTGGCGATTGCAAGAGGACTTGCGATGAAACCGGAAGTTATGCTATTTGATGAACCTACATCTGCCCTGGATCCAGAAATGATTGGCGAAGTATTGGATGTTATGAAAACTCTGGCAAAAGAAGGAATGACCATGGTCGTTGTTACCCATGAAATGGGCTTTGCTAAAGAAGTGGCTGACCGAATTATCTTTATGGATCATGGACAAATTCTTGAAGAGGGACCACCGGCTGAGTTTTACGCGAATCCAAAAGAAGAAAGAGCGCGCCTATTTCTCAGTCGTATATTAAATCATTAAGAATAGGGGGATTCATATGTTTAAAAGCAAAACAAGTAAAGTAGGATTGATTGTATTTCTAGCGATTTCCATGCTGCTTGCTGCCTGTGGC
The DNA here is from genome assembly GCF_016464375.1 of Bacillus renqingensis. Lineage (GTDB taxonomy): Bacteria > Bacillota > Bacilli > Bacillales > Cytobacillaceae > Neobacillus > Neobacillus renqingensis. The sequence goes on along the minus strand of NZ_JADDIU010000038.1, from coordinate 32,244 downwards.
AAGGGAGATAAAGCTACTAGCGGTTCAGGCAAAAATGCCTTAGACCAAATTAAAAAAAGAGGCAAGATTGTTATTGGGGTGAAATACGATACAAGATTATTTGGACTTAAGAACCCGAAAACCGGTGAAGTAGAAGGTTTCGATATTGATATTTCAAAAGAGCTGGCAAAAGAAATTCTCGGTGACGAGAAAAAGGTTGAGTTTAAAGAGGTTACATCGAAAACGCGTATTCCAATGTTAAATAACGGTGATATTGATGCTATTGTCGCAACCATGACCATTTCCGAGGATCGTAAAAAAGAGGTTGACTTCTCAGATGTATACTTTGATGCCGGACAATCACTTCTTGTCAAAAAAGGCAGCCCAATCAAGGGACTGGAAGATTTGAAAAAAGGGACGAAGGTCCTTGCGGTTAAAGGCTCCACATCGGCAGTTAATATTCGTGAAAAAGCTCCAGAAGCGACTATATTAGAATATGAAAACTATACAGAAGCTTTCACTGCGTTGAAGTCCGGCCAAGGGGATGCCTTAACAACTGATGACTCCATCCTATACGGAATGGTTGACCAGGATCCAAATTATCAGTTAGTCGGCGGTACTTTCACAGAAGAGCCATATGGCATAGCTGTTAAAAAGGGAAATAAAGAATTAGTTGATGCCCTTAACAAGGCCTTAAAGAAGATAAAAGAAAGCGGAAAATATGATGAAATTAAAAACAAATGGATCAAAACCAACTAACATCCACTGACATCAGGATGAGCAAACTTTGCTCATCCTGATACTTCTTATCTAGAAAAGCGCAAGGCGCCTGGTCAGCGGCGTATGGCTTCCTCGAAAAAGCTATCGCTTTTTCTGCGTGCGATGTTGATGCTGTCGAGGCCTTCCTTGCGGGCTAGACAATTCTCAAGGTCGAAAAATTTATTTAAGGAAAAAGGGGGGAGATCGAAATGATTGATTTTTCAATACTGATCGATAACTGGGATGCGTATTTGGAAGGATTTAAGAACACGGTGCTTGCCAGTCTCATTGGTCTGGTAGGCAGTTTTGTTATTGGTGTGATTGTTGCCGTCATGAGAATTGCGCCGATTAAGCCATTAAATTGGATTGGTACTGCCTATGTCGAGTTTATTAGAAATATTCCTCTTCTTATCATTGCCTTTTTCTTTTATGTCGGTCTTCCGGCAGTCGGTGTAACATTACCCGGGTTTGTCGCAGGGACGATTGCCCTTTCCATTTATACGGCTTCCTTTATTGCTGAAGCGATTCGTGCTGGAATACAATCTGTTCCCAAAGGGCAAATGGAGGCTGCAAGATCATCTGGTCTCACCTATTTACAGGCGATGAAGACGATTATTTTACCGCAAGCGATCAAAATCGTGATACCGCCAATTGGCAACCAATTTATTAATCTGGTTAAAAATTCATCGATTTTAGGAATGATTGCAGGTCTTGATTTAATGTATTTCGGAGATATTGTTTCCTCCCATACATTCATTACCTTTGATGTTTACATTTTTGTAGGATTATTTTATCTTGTCTTAACAATACCACTAAGTCTCGGCGTTGGTTATCTGGAAAAACGTCTGGCTAGAAGTCATTAAGGAGGGGAATTATGGATATTGCAGGAGCTCTTTCAGTCGATCATTTAAAATTCCTCGCCCATGGGTTTATGGTAACGTTATACATTGCCTTTATTTCGATTCTACTAAGTTTTATTATTGGAACACTATTAGGAACATTGCGGTATGCAAAAATTCCTGTCGTCTCCAAGATCATGGCTGTGATTGTCGAAACGATCAGAAATATGCCACTTTTGCTTATTATTTTCTTCACTTTTTTTGCCTTGCCGGAAGTAGGACTCAAGCTGAGCGTCACGGTAGCGGCGATATCAGCATTGACTGTATTTGAATCGGCGATGCTGGCTGAGATTGTCAGAGGGGGGTTGAATTCCATTGATAAAGGGCAAATTGAAGCAGCCCGTTCGTCTGGATTAACGTATACCCAAACATTAAGATATATTGTCATGCCGCAGGCACTTAGGAGAATGGTACCTCCCATTGTCAGCCAATTTATCTCTTTATTGAAGGACACTTCTCTATGCGTGATTATTGCTTTACCAGAATTCATGCATAACGCCCAAATCATTTATGCCCAAAATGTAAATTACATTTTTCCAATCTTTATTGTAGTGGCATTCATGTACTTTATTGTAAACTATGGCTTATCACTAGTCGCCCGAAGACTTGAAAATAAGCAGGTCTAAGGCATTGGGGCAGAGGATTTTCAATTTATTATTTCCAAGACAATAAAAAAATGAGTATAGCCAGCCATGGTGCCTTCCCATTGTTATTTAACATAACGGGACAGGCACCTTTGTTAATTTGGAATATGGTGCAGCATTTTCCCCAAAAACTTCTCCGAAAATCTTTGATATTCCTTGGTAAACAAAATCATGTCATGCCAGATTTCATCGACATCCTCACTAAGCATTAGAACCTTCTTCGAGATGTTCGCCATTACAAAATAGCGCTTTAGCTCAAAGAGTTTCCTTTTTCACCTGAACCTTTTCTTTTTCTGTATAGCCCATTTTACTTAATAATGCATCAGCTGCAGGAGTATTCGAATGAATAATAGTTAATAAACATAATCACCATTTGGATCCGCCACATTTTTAAGATTTACATCAATCGCTGTGTTCCCGCACATGAGCTCAGCCTGCTTCTCCGGCCGCTCGCCATCATGACTCATTTCAGGTCCAAATGCATATTCATAACCAAGTTCTTGAAGAATTTCCAGTGTTGCTTCCTCCAACATTTCCTCTGTAAAGTTTGCATCTGAGCTCAAGGGCCTCTCCTCCGAATTGTTTACTTTTCTCTATACTCTGGGAAAATATGTTCAAGTGTTATGCTTAAATCTTCGAAAATGTTGACCTTTATGGAATCTTCTTTTGTATAGAATCCTGATGAAATAAATCGATTGTCCTGCAATAGAAATACTTCCACGTATTCGTTCGAAGGATCGACAATCCAATACTCTCTAACACCAGCCTTTTGAAAATTATTGAATTTGATCACTCTGTCATTTCGAGCGGTGGAGGGAGAAAGAATTTCTATCACCAAATCGGGAGCACCGACAATATTTTTTGGGTTAATTTTATTTCGATCACAAATGACCACAATGTCCGGTTGTACCCAATCCTTAATCTTTTCGTTCGACGTTGATTGGTTTGCGAATAGGCACACATCGATGGGAGCTCCAAACACACTACAGTTCTTTCCCCTTAAGTACATAACAAATTCAGCCAATAACTCCCTCTGTACTTGCTGGTGTTTTGGTGTTGGTGCTGGCGACATACTAATAATTTGGCCATCAATCACTTCATAGCGAACTTCTTCCGATGACTTAAGATAATCAGCATAAGAGTAATTAGATTGTGGTTGATTCATGCTCATTCCTTTCACCCTTTCTAACCTTTATTTTAACAGCTTTTTAATCAGTTTAAAGATATCTAACGTGGTTCGGTTGTAGACTTTGTTATAGGCATACTTCTTGGGATTTCTGAGCCAAGCATATCCCCGCGGCTTTTCAATCCCGCACGATGGACAATCTGCCTCTTAATGCTCGTTCTCGCTGAAATTCTTCTCTTCAAGCCAGGCTTCCTCATTCCGAATTTCATTTCCTCTTCAAAGCCATCCCCTTCCTCCACCAACTCCTTGTATTTCGTTTCAAATTTATCAGAAATATATTTTAAAAAGATAAGCCCGAGAACAACATGCTTATAATCGCTGGCATCCATGCTGCCTCTTAATTTATCTGCTGCTTTCCATAATGTTTCTTCAAAGCCCACATTAGCTGTTGTTGTTGCCATTTTGTATTCCTCCAGTATTTCTAATAATTATGGTCATCAAAGACCTCAAAGATTTCCGATTCAAATTCATCTTGGCCAGGGTCACTATTAATCCAATCCGGAAGGACTTCAAGATAATGACCTAACGCTTCGATTGTTTTCTGAAGAATGGCTTCGTGCTGTTTTTTTTCAAGCAACTCGACAATTAAGGCGATTGTATCCATATATGGATTTTCATCGACGATTTCAACCGCAGCTTTAAATCGTTCAATCAGCCTTGCCTTTTCAATTGAACGCTCCATCACATTCATTTCTTCCTGATCATACACCGGAACATCGACCACATAGTCCATTTCTTCATTCAATACAAACTGGGAACGATGACTTTCCACCACAGGTTTTAAATCTCGCTTCAGTTTTTCCTTTTGAATCTCAAGCTTATCAAGATCCGTTAGTTCTTTTGAAAAATAAACAGCATTTATTCCAAACATTTCCTCTAATACAGGAAAGTATTTTTTCGGAATGTTTTGTTTCCCTTTGATCCACATATTAATATTTTGCTTCTTAATACCAAGCTTGTCAGCTAAGTCTATGTGCTGCATTTGATACAAGTTGAGAATATATTCGAGGCCATTCAATCGCTCACCCCCACTGACTATTGTCTTGGTCAATTTGTCTTTATTTTACCTTATTTTCACTGACCTTTACAATGAGGGAATAATGGAATCCGTCTTCTTCGCTAGATGAAAAAGATGTAGGGGCGTTATACCCCTACCTTAATCACGTAAACTTATTTCAATTTAATTCGTTCATACTTTCCACCAGACCAGCCAAATCCACTTGAAACTTCTAATGAATAGCTGGCAGCATCCTCTGGTAATTCAAAAACTAATTTCCCTTTCTTTGAAAGTCCTGGATTTATATCTTGTAAGAAGAAATCCGCTGCCCCTTCAACGGCCATTAAGACATTAGAATCATTCGTTGGCTCAAACTCCCTCCCCTTGTTATCTTTGACTTTGAACATATTGCTATCTACCATTCTCGCTTTTTTATCATAATTGAAAGCTTCAACATCGATGATGACAAACTGTCTATCTGTTTTCGCAGATTCAATAAATTGATTATTCGATTTGATTTCCTTTGTGATGTCAACGTGTAACACCTTATATCCAAGCTTGCCGGTTTTCACTATATCTCCAGCAGCAAATACCTTCGCTTTCGGCTTTTCTGGCTGTTTCTTTTCAGCTGTTTGTTTATTTTTAGACTCCGACGTTGCTTTTGTCGTCGCAGCTGCTTTTGATGGCTTATCCTGCTTTTCTCCTTTGTCTCCATCAAGAACCGAACCAATAATACCAAGAACAATGATTACTCCAACAAAAATCATGATTCCTTTTCCTATTTTTTTCATCTTACATTACCCCCTAAAATATTTTTGACTGCTTATTGTCTCAGTCAATAAATTAACAATAAGTCATTTTATTGTCTTAGTCAATATTTTTTAAAAAAATAAATCGGTGCCTGACACCGCCAAAACGCAAAAAGATAAAGGTATATTTTTCGATTGCCACAGTAATAATTATAATAAGTTTTCTATTTCTTGTTGTTACTTGCGGTTAATTGTAGTTATTTGATATATTGGAGGTGGAGGTGATATGTTAATGCCTATTACAAAAGATGAGCAAAGAATCTATGAGGAAAAAATTCAATTACTTAATCACATGGATGTTGCGGAATGGGCCGCAGCTAGTTTTTCTGATAAACAATTTCGTCAAGTGTTAATTAAAACGATGTATAACCTTATTCAAGATTCTGCTAAACCAAAGATGGAATTATCGGATGATAAGCTTCTGGATGATCAACAATTTGCCAAATATGCACTAGAGGAAATATTCCTTGATATGATGAAAGCAGCTACAGTTAAACCAAAAGGAAAAGTATTTAAATTTAAGCCCAATAATCTATCAAAAGAGGTAAAAGGTTATAGTACCGGTCAACTCGCTAATTACTTTAGTGTAAGCACGACAACTATTAATAATTGGATTAACGAAGGCCGCTTCCTATTAGAAAATGATGGCCAATACATTACAGTATCCCGAAAATCTACAAATGAGAAATTAAAAATTCATCCTGATACTTGGTTCGATGCTCCATCGGGAGTCCGTTATCAAGTAAAAGATGTTGTTAAAGCCTTTGAGGAAGATGCGACAGAATGGAGGGATTCAAAACAAATTTATATGGTGAGTGAAGAAGAACAGATTTACACATATTTAAATCATTTTAAAGACAAATATACGGGACAAGATTTTCAGAATGTTTTTGGGGAAAAGGATTGGGATAACATGACAGCTGAAGAAGAAACAGATGCAGCAATGTGGTCTTTCTTCTTACAATGGATTAAAAATGGTAAAGACACTGGGGATTAATCGGACCAATTTCGTGCGGTATGAAAGTCTAGATTTTCGAGATATTATTGAAGAAGTTAATAATATCTTCAGGGAATCCTACGGTCCCAATATTACGGTTCAAGCAAAACTCATTCGCTTTAAACTTTTCTTATCCATCCCTCCCTTAAAATGTATAGAGCTAATAGACAATTCAACGAATGAGATTATTGAATATTTCTATGATTGGCAAGATAGTTCAGGTACATTAATGAAATTTCATGCACACTATCATCCTGATGAAGCCCCGATTGAAGTGAAACAGTTTGATCCCTTTCATCTTCATGTAAAATACGATGAAAATGATACCGAGGCAAAAAAACGTGAACCCGATAATGAGTTTAAATGCCTTTATAATGTACTATTGTTCATTAAAAGATATGCTTATATTACAAAATATACTTCAAAAAGGCTATAATGTTGCCTTGAAACTAACTAAAAATCTGCAATGGGTATAATTGGCTTTTGGTGTTTATTATAGAGTTTAAACTCGTTGAAAAATCTGATGAGCGGAGTAAGTTTCTCCTACTCCACAGCAGCCGAGAGCCAGCTCCCGGCTGCTTTTCATGGGGGACTGTAACAATATCTTAACATTTACAAACCTTAAATATTGGTAAAATAGACATGTATAATGAAAGGAGTGAATCAGTTGGAGGAATTACTCAAAGTTAAAGAAGCAAAGCAAACGGTTTATGTCAATCAATTTACAGATGGTATTCTTGATCCGAACAAGGAAATGGAGTATCACGTTAAAGATGGTGGACATATTATTGCTAATACTGCCCCTGGCTGTTGGGGTCCGATGATTACGCCCAAATTAAAAGGTGGTCACGAGGTTACGAAACCTGTATATGTTGAAGGGGCTGAAGTTGGAGATGCGATTGCGATTCGTATTAAGTCCATTCAAGTTACATCAGTTGTAACCGCTTCCGGTAATGATAGGCCTGTAGAAGGGCGGTTTATTGGCGATCCATTTGTTGCTGGGAAGTGTCCAAAATGTGGAACAATCAATCCAGACTCTACAATTGATGGTATCGGACAAGAGGCCGTACGTTGTAAAATCTGTGCTGCTGATATTACCCCATTTGTTTTTACTCATGCGTATTCAATTGCATTTAATCAGAAAAATAGCCTTGGGGTCACTTTAAATCAGGAAGCAGCAGAAAAAGTTGCCCAAGATGGCAGAGCATATATGAACACACCAGAAGAGTCAATTCAAAATCCGATTGTTACATTTGCTCCACATGATATGGTAGGAACTATTGCTAGGATGAGGCCATTTCTGGGTCAATTAGGTACAACTCCAGCGCGTCCCCTTCCAGATTCTCACAATGCCGGGGATTTTGGACAAGCCTTAATCGGTGCCCCGCATGATTATGGAATTACAAAAGAACAGCTTGAAGACCGTACCGATGGACACATGGATATTAATCGTGCCCGAGAAGGTGCCATTGTGATATGTCCAGTAAAAGTTTCTGGTGGCGGGGTGTACTTAGGAGATATGCATGCGATGCAAGGAAACGGGGAAATAGCTGGTCATACTACAGATGTAGCCGGAATTGTTAATTTACAAGTAGAAGTGCTAAAAGGAGTAACTCTAGAAGGACCAATTCTTCTTCCAGTAGAAGATGATTTACCGTATTTAGCAAAACCTTTTACAAAAAAAGAAAAACAAGAAGCACTTGAATTAGGCAAGCAATGGGGAATAGAGGAACTTGAAGAATCCTATCCCGTTTCATTTGTTGGAACTGGGGCAAATCTCAATGAAGCTACTGATAACGGAATGGAACGCGCAGCGAAATTATTTGGTATCACTGTTCCAGAAGTCATGAACCGTGCTACCATTACCGGTGCTATTGAAATAGGCAGACACCCGGGTGTCGTCACAGTTACTTTCCTTGCACCAAAACAATATTTAGAAAGGGCAAGATTACTAGAGTTGGTGAAGGGATTTTATTAAGGGACCGACAGGGATAGAGGGACAAGTTACCATTCATTTAACAGGACAGGATATCTGTCTCGTTATCCCTGTGTTAAGCTAAACGAATCGAGAGTCTACCTCTTCTCCCCCGCTTTTGAACGTTGAGGACTGGCGCCATCCTTAGCTCCAAACCTCATCAAGAGTATTCCTAAATAGCAAATCAAGTTCCGGTGTAGATTCTGGCGTTGAAGTCTTTAGCGTATTGGCAAATTCCCGCAGGCGAGTGATTTCTTCATTTAAAAAAACGTTTAATCGTTGAATTTGCGGCTCCATTTCTAGTTCTTCCCCGGACAATTTTCTTTTTAAAAGTGTTCCAATTTCGTCCTTCAATTCCCCATCTGGTACTAAATTTTCCAATAATACTGGGAATTCTAATGGCGGAAATTCATTGAATTTTTCTATCCAACCAGCAGCTAATACAGGTCTAAGGACATAAAAGTATTTTTTGATTTTCACTTCATCACCTTGCAAATATTCTCGGAAGTTATTACCTGCCATATTCAGGTAATGATGTAAACAAGAATGCGGGGCGAAAATCGTGTTGCTGAGTTCCTTCATTTGCTCGATGGTAGAAAAAGCTTGGTAATAAACAATCCCTGAACGAAGCCATTCCATTAAAGGAGGATTTGACTTCCTAAATAACCTTAACGCCTTCGTCAATTCCCAGCCTGTAACATCCAGCAAGTCGTTGATTGGCAATTCAATTACATCTCGTTTTTTTCCTATACCTATTGGATCAATTGTTAGATAATCCTCTGTTTTATGAACATAGATAAATCGGACATCATAATCACTATCTTTAGATGGGAAATCCCAAGCTCTGCTGCCTGATTCACACGCATAAAGTATTTTAACGTTATAATCTAACTCTATTTTTTTCAAGGTTTTTAAAATGGTTGCTTTCAATTATCTTCCCTCAATTCTGTGAATTAAGCCTCCACAGCAATTTCTAGAATCGTTCTTATAATTTTTATATATTTTTAGGAAATTAATGAAATAAATAAAGTTTTCAAAGAGTAGCCGTAACAAAAAGGAAGAATATTCTTATTAGAATAGGCAAAATGAGGCAAGAGAACGGTTCCCTTGCCTTCAATCCTCTAGCATTACATCAACTGCATGGTCGTAATGCAAGTAGGGTCATCATTAAAAGTAGAGAGCCCTGATTCGACCTTTTTTCCGTCGAGCTCAATCTTCATTTGATACGTTTTATTTCGTGGCAACCATAAATCGATAAAGCCATTTGATTGCGCTGTAACCATTTCATCACGTAAGACATTGCCGTCCTCGTCTTTAATATATAATTTAAACTCTTTATTTGCCAGTTCTGCCTTACAACCTGTCAAACTATGATTCGTACAAGGATGGGTTTCATTGATGTAAGGTGCGATAGAAACAAAAAATTCGTCTTTAGGCAAATTATAGGCGGTCTGACTTCCATCCTTAGCCGTTACAATGAGTTGCTGGGGTGTAATGGAGGCATTTTTCGCTTTTTTGCTGCCTGTACTATAATCTCGCACCAACTCCTTGACATTGCTCGTTTCCTTTTCTTTTACAGGCTTTCCTTCATCTGTACCTTTGCCGCCACAAGCTGCTAGTACAATAGCAGCCAATAATGTAACCATCATTAGTTTTGCTTTCATTAATTGTCGTCACTCCTTGTCCCTTTCTATACACCATTTTACCTTTTTTCCTCCTTATAAACGCCCATCCCCTGAATTTGACACAATATCTACAAATATATGGGTGTCAGGCACCAGGAAAAGCGGAAGCCCCTAGGCGGTGAAGCTGGACATGTGAAAATTTCACATGGTGCCTGACACCCTAAAGCGTTTATTCCAGATTACTATGGCGGGCAAGGGTTTCTTGGTGGTTGACGTCTCCGGTCTTGCTGAATTGTAGGCAGATGGTGTCGAATAATAGATGGGCGCACTGGTCAAATAGGGAGCCAAGGGGCTGTATCGTTTTTAGCTCATGATCGCGGCGATATTTTGTTGCTGCGGGAACATGAAGGATCTGGGCCGCTGCTGCTGCCAGTGGTGACTCCGGATTGGTCGTCACTGCGATAACGGTGCAGCCGAGAGATTGCGCCTTTTCTGCCGTCCAAACTACACTTTTCGTTGTTCCCGAACCGGAAACGGCTACTAAAAGATCACCTTCTGCTATCGCTGGCGTAATGGTTTCACCAACCACATACACCGTTGCCCCTAAATGCATTAATCTCATCGCAAACGATTTGGCCATTAACCCGGAACGGCCCTCACCGATAATAAAGATCCGCTTCGCTTTTTGCAGTTCAAGAGCAAGCTTTTGTAGCTGCTCCTCCGCCACTTGACTGAGTACCGTTTCCACTTCTTTTAAAATGGTTGCTACTAACATTTCTCAAAGACCTCCTGGGTGTAACTGTAAACTCATTTGTTTAAATTTTGCTGCTGCCTCTGCCGGATTGTCTGCTTTCGTGATGGCTGAACCAATAATCACAACAGCCGGATTGAGCGTCTTACTTAAGCGATCGATGGAATCGAGCGTAATCCCTCCGGCCACTGCAAGCTGAATCGATGGGTCATCAAAAAGGGTACAACCCTTTGTTCCGTCATTTTGTCTCCCCTTCTCTTCTTGCTCATCTTTACTGACATGGTCACAAAAAATGGCATCCTTGTATTTTAATAATGCCTGTTTTTGCTCAGCCGATGTGTTTAATAAATCGATCATCACTTTTTTATCATAGCGTTTGGCCACTTCCATACAGGCATCAATGGTTACAATTGGAGATACTCCCATGACCGTGGCCACATCTGCTCCGGCTTTAAAACAGATTTCAAATTCATACCGGGCATTGTCAATCGTTTTTATATCCGCCACAATGATTTTTTTGAGAAATGCCTGTTTCAATTGTTGAATACTGGCGACGCCAAATTCTTTTATTAATGATGTGCCAACCTCAATCCAATCGATAGAATCCTCTACTTCTCTAGTTAGCTGGATGGCATCCGCTATCCCCATTCGATCCAAAGCTAGTTGTATTTTCATCATATGACTCCCTTGTATAGTAGTAGTTGACGTCCAAAATCGCAGATATCATGTTTCGAGCAACCGCCTAAATCGATTTATGAAAAAAGCATACCCCGACTATAGGCGTTTTTAACGAAAATCCTACACCATCCTGCTTGGAAAGACAAACTCCCGCGGTGCTGTTTCTACTTTATTGATCTGGGCAAATAATAATTCCGCAGCCCTTTTTCCCATCTCTGTAGCCGGCTGGACGATGAAAGAAATGGGTGCCTCGAGTAAATGGGCAAAAGGAATATTATCAAATACAACTAGATCCATATCCTCACCAATTCTGATCCCTTTAGCCGTTAGACACTCCATCACCTCTAAGAACACACGATCATTTCCCGCAAAAATCGCAGTCGGCCTTTCCTTGATTGAAAAAAGCTGGTCCAACCTTCTTCTCATGTCTGAAATATCTGCCTCTACCAGATAATCTGGATTGATGTGGAGGCCAGCATCAGACATTGCCTTTCGATAACCTTCAACTCTTTCAATCCGAGTACTAATCGTTAAGGGCTGAACAGCGAAGGCAATATTCCGATGACCCTTTGCCACAAAATGTTCAATCGCCTTATAGGTAGATTGTTGATTATCGGTGACAACTGAAAAGACTTTAAGATTTTCTACTTTCCTATCGACAAAGACAACTGGATAGCCTTGGCTTATCATACTTTTGTATAAATCGTTGTTTTGCCCTGTTGGAAAGATAATCAAGCCATCCACCTGCTTCGCCCGCAGCATTTCAATATACTTTCTTTCTTTTTCCGGGTTGTCATCGGCATTACAGACAATGGCATGCAAATCATGTTGCTGACACACATCCTCGATGGCCCTGCTAACCTCTGTGGAAAAATAATGCAGAATATTGGCCACGATGATCCCAACCATGGAGGTCCGCTTTTGCTTTAGGCTTCTGGCAATATAATTGGGCTGATAACCAAGTGCTTCAACAGCCTGTTCAATCTTTTGTTTTGTTTTTTCACTCATATATTCATAGCGTTTATTTAAAAACTGTGAAACCGTACTTTTCGATACACCTGCTGCTTTAGCTACATCGGCCATCGTTACTCTATCCATATCCATCTTCCTCTTCCATGATCAGTCGATGTCTCCATTTTAGCGATTTAACGGCTATTTTTCCAGCCGCAGCGGTTTAGTAGGCCGTTACTTTTAAATTAGCCGGCTCGGGATTTGTGTCTTTCTTGGCCGCCTTTACCGCCCAAAGCGTCAGAAATGCGGAAAGAAACAGGGAACCTGCCATAAAGATGTATGAAGCACCGAATCCGCCTGTCAGACCATTTAGATACCCAACGATATAGGCACCAAGAAATGAACCTAATGCCCCCATGCTGTTAATGAGAGCCATTGCACCACCGGCTACATTTCGCGGCAGGATTTCCGGGATGATAGCAAAGAACGGACCATACGGAGCATACATCGCACCACCGGCAATCACAAGCAGGATAAACGAGATCCAGAAATGATGGCTCCCAAGCGCATATGAAAGATAAAACGCTACCGCTCCGATTAGCAGAAATGGCCAGACAAAGGCGCTGCGGTTTAAGCTTTTATCAGAGAAATAAGACGCTGCCAGCATTAACACACCGGCTAAAATATATGGAACAGACGATAACCAGCCTGTTGTAACAATATCCATATTGGGCGCTGCTTTAATAATCGATGGCAGCCACATCACAAATCCATATACCCCAATGCTCCAAAGGAAATATTGTACACTTAACAAAATAACTGGTTTTGATTGAAAGGCTTCACGATAATTTTTAACTTCCTTGATCCCCTCTTGTTCTTTTGCTAATTGTCGTTCGAAATCAAGTTTTTCCTGCTCTGTTAACCATTTTGCCTCTTTCGGTTTATCATCGACTAGTTTCCACCAGATGAAGGCCCAAATCACCGCCGGCATTCCTTCGATAATAAACATCCATCTCCAGCCCATAGCATTTAACAGGTAACCTGAAACAATTGACATCCATAATACGGTTGCCGGGTTTCCTAAAATTAAGAAGGTATTGGCCCGTGAACGCTCCGCTTTTGTAAACCAGTGACTCAAAAACACGAGCATCGCCGGCATTACAGCGCTTTCAACCACACCAAGGGCAAAACGGATGACAAATAATAGTTTAATATTCGTAATCAGACCGGTTGCCGACGCTAAACCGCCCCATAATATCAATGACCAGAAAACCAGCTTCTTCGCACTCTTTTTTTCCGCATAATAGGCCCCAGGCACTTGGAAAAAGAAATACCCTAAGAAAAATAGTGAACCCAGTAATGATGAAATGCCGGGTGTAATATGAAGATCCTTCGCTAATCCTGAAGCCGCTCCAAAGCCATAGTTGGCGCGGTCCAAATAGGCCAGGCTATATGTGATGAAGGCGATCGGAATCAGGCGCAGCCATCTTTGTTTGGCAATCGTTTGTTTCATATCAATTCACTCCTTGTAGATTTTTTCCAATATAGTCTAAAAGCTCGAGCTTCGTTGGATAACCATCGTTGTCACCCGGGGTCTGTACCGCCAAGGCACCTATAGCATTCCCCCGGAGAACAGCCTCATGAATAGAAAGCCCGTCGACTAATCCGCTGATTACGCCAACGGCAAAACCGTCGCCAGCTCCAACGGTATCCATCACATGTTCCACTTTAAACCCGGGGACTGTACCTTCTTCCACTGCCGTTTTATAAAATGCTCCTGCTTCACCGAGCTTCATCACGACAAGCTCCACACCTTTTTCAAGGTAAAAAGAAGCAATATCGTGCGGCTGTTTGTAACCGGTTAAAATTTCACCCTCAGCAAGCCCCGGTAAAACATAATTCGCTTGAAAGGCAGCTTCATTGATATAGCTAATCATTTCCTCTTGTGAACCCCAAAGGCTTGGGCGTATATTTGGGTCGAACGATACCGTGCGGCCGTTTTTTTTCATAAATGCTAAGGCATGTTGTGCAAAATCCCTCACTTGTTCCGATAGGGCCAATGGTATACCTGTCATATGCATGTGCTTTGCTGTCAGAAAATACGCTTCATTAAAATCAGCCACGCACAGATGACTTGCCGCCGACCCTTTTCGAAAATATTGAACCTCAGGGTCGCCATCGAATACCTTCGATTTCAATTGAAAGCCAGTCGAATGGCTTTCATCCACCAATACATGTTCAATGTTGACGTTTTCATTTTGCAGCCTTTTGATGATGAATTTGCCCAGCGCATCATTTCCAACTTTACTGGCCCACCCGGAGCTAAGTCCGAGCCTTGCAAGCCCAATCGCCACGTTGGTTTCAGCACCGGCAAGCTCGCGGGTAAATTGACTGACTTCGTGTAACGGTCCTGGCTGATTGGCGATAAACATCGCCATCGCCTCGCCAAAGGTCACTACATCTAATGGTTGCATATGGTGAACACCTCATTTTCTTTTTCCAACTCTTCCAGCATGTCAATAAATCCTTTTGTTTCCTCTTTCGGTACAATCGGGAATTCGAGCGCTTTCACAATATCGGTCGGTAACTCTCTCAATACTTTCTTCCAGCTGTGATTCCCCTCCCGCTCGAGCGGCACAGTAACCAGTGTATCGTGCCTAACTTCTACCTGCTTTAAATGTAAATAGAGGATATAAGGTTCAAGCCGCTGCAGCGCTTCCTCCACATCCTGACCCGAGTAATACCAGTTTCCGACATCAAAGGTCATTTTCACAGGAACATCCGCCTCTTGAGCGCTTTCAAAAAATGCCTGTAAATTCTCGATCCTTCCTCCGTAGGGTGTCTGGTCATTTTCAACAAGCAGTTGAATTCCTTGGTGCTCCCTTAGAAACACTGCAAGTTGGCTGACGTTTGATTTGGCTTTTAGAAAATGCCCCAGGGATACTTTTATCCACTTGGCACCAACAATATCACCTTCTTGAAAAATTTCGCTTAATTGCACTTCATTTAATTGGTAATCCTTGTTCCAGCATTCGATTGGGGCTGAGTAAACGGTAAAAAGCCCGAATTGATCGACTTCGCTTTTGATGTGCCCAAGCTCTAGATTCTCAAGCGGCAATAGCTCACGGCGAATCTCGACCCCATAAGCCCCCGCCCGTGCGATGGGCTCAACAAATGCTGCCTGCCCATTTGCCAACACTTGAAAACGATCAAAGGCATTTAACGGGACAATCACATTCTTCATAACGAGGATCCTTTCTATGATGAAAGTTTTATAAATCGGTTTAGTAAATCGGTTTAGTTGTATTATAAACCCATTGTAAGCGTTTTTGCAACCATATTTTTTAAAAATCCTCTGTTGATTAACCGGAAAAATTAGGATTTAGGTAAACGCTGCCAATCCGTTATACCCGGACGATTGTGGCTCGACATTATTTTCTAAGCAAAAGAAAAGCAAACTCCTAATTGACACGATGACGATTGTCCATAGTAAATAAATAAGAAGCATGGGGCCAGTTCCACACTAAGAACCTTCCCCATGCTTGCTTAAACAGTTATCTCCAATGAATAGCCGGTTTGTTTTTGGATCTTTTCCTTGATTTCCTTTTGTTCTTCTTCATTTGGCAGTGAGGTTAATTTGATTGAAATGCTTGTTCTATCCATATGAATGGAAGGGTTTTTCTTCATTTCCCAAGCTTCTGGAAGTGATTCGATCGTTATTCGGATAATTTCATTTTGTTTCGGATTTTTGGCATAGGTTACCGGCATCCCAATGCGGTAGGAAAGTTCCTCCAAATCTGCCTGATGCTGCTTGGCAATTTCCGGGGAGATAAAGTGAACTTCCATCATCGTTTGTCCGCCTTGTTGTTTGATACCCGTTTTGTAAACGGTCACTCCCCGCTCTTCCGCCCATTTCTTGGCCTCTTCGATTGCCTGGTTATTCTCAAGCCGCTTGGACGGGACATCAACATGAAACATCTCGACATTGTCGGTTTGTGAAGCTGACATCGTTTCATCTTGAAATTGTAGTTGAAATCCAGTTATTTCGCGATATTGCTCCATCCATTTCTCGGCACCAGCTGGCCTTTTTGCGGCAACGGTCACCTTTCGCTCATTCAAATGTATCGACAAAGAGCCAATGGACGCTCCAAATATCCTAGTAAGCTGCGTCTGCAATAAATCCTGCCTTACGGAGGCAGATATCTCGGATGACCATCCAGTGTTCTTCATGATCGTCCGATACAGCTCTCTTCTTTCCTCATCCAAAATAGCATCTGGAAAGTCAAAGTAAAGTGTAAGCTTTTCATCTGCCGTCCCTACACCATCTGCCCCGCAGCGGATAAAGCGCGGATGATTCGCCATGAAGCCGCGAACTGTTTCCATGGCGGCTGCCGGGTTCATTTTTAACCCTTGAATCGGCAGCGACAGCTCTTCTAGTTTTCCTTTTATAGTAGCATCCAGTTGATAGATGTTCCGCCCCTCTTTGTTTCGATAACGATTATCCTCAGGAATACTGACTAAGGCTAACATAACGGCTAATTGTTCCTTCAATTCTGTTACCTCAAGCTTTTGAAACACTTCCTCCAAAGACAACCCTGATTCAGGAAGCCTGCTCCAATTTAGGTTTTCAAGAAACGGACGAACGAAGGAAAAAACTTGATCGGTTACTTCCCGCAGTTCATCAAGCGGACCATTCCAAGTGCCAATTATTTCCGCTGCTTGATGAGAAGGGATTTTCAACTGTTTCCCTTTCGGTGTCAGACAAATGAGGGAGTTGGTTTTCGGATGGACTCCTGTACAAATCGCTATCTTATAAGGCTTCTCATCCTCCGGTCGATAAAGAATCAGCTTGCCAATATTTTCACGAAGGGTCATTGCTTCCTTATTCACCTTGTAACGTTTTCCCGTCACCCCTCTTCCGGATTTTCGTTTTTCAAATGGATAGGTTTGTCCATTTTCAACCAGGACAGGATGAAATCTTGGGTCAATTAATTCACCCAGGCTGACCCTTGCTTCCTCATCACCATGGACCAACAGGGTATAGGTTGGTTCTAACGTCTGGATAAAGCGATTCATTTCATTAGCATCGGCATGGGCCGACAATCCATATTTTCCAATGCGGCACTTTACTTGATAACTTTTCCCATTCAACTCTAAGCTGTCCTCTATCCCTTCAGCTAGATTTAACAGCTTTTTACCAGGGCTTTCCTCATCCTGGTATCCGGTAATAAAGATGGCATTTTTCTCGCCTGAAACCATTCTTTCCGCATACCAAGAGCTTGCACCACCTGTCAGCATGCCTGAAGAAGCAATGATACAACCGGGTTTACCACTCAGAATTTTTTCACGCTCTTTAGGGTGAACGGCTTTGCAGCGCCCTTCTGTAAAAAAGACATCCCCATTTCTATTGATCCGGTGAGCCACCGGTCCTTTTAAATAGTGTGGGAAACGATTATAAATATGGCTGATTGGTGTTACGAGCCCATCAACATAGAGAGGGAACTCAGGAATTAGTCCTTTTTCCATATAATCCTGGAGAACCAGCAATACCTCTTGAGCCCGTCCAAGCGCAAACGCCGGTATCAACGCAAAGCCGCCGCCGGCAATGACTTCCGCTACATCGTCTGCAAGCCGTCGTTCTTCCGTATTCCGATCGGTGTGGGTACGATTCCCATAGGTAGACTCCATCACCACAACATCAGGCTGAATCCCGTGCGGTACCTGCGCTCCCGGAATCGTCCTCCCTGCTTTAAAACTCAGGTCACCAGTGACAAGAATACTTTCTCCATCCGCCTCAATGAAAAACATCACGGCTCCCAAAATATGACCTGCACGAAAACTGGTTATTTTCGTATTTCCCACTTGTAATACCCCGCTGGCAGGAAAGGAAAGGACCGACTCCAGCAGCGAATGGACCTGTTCCTCTGTATAAGGAACGAGTGTATTCGTTTCCCGTGAACGAGTTTCTGAAATTTTATAGGAATCTTTCATCATAATCTTCATCAGTTCAAATGTCGGCGGGGTTGTATAAATCCGAGTGGATGGAAACAGCGAATGGACGATGGGCAAGGCCCCAATATGATCCGCATGAGCATGTGTCACCAGCATGACATCAGGATTCCCCAAACTCTCCAACATCCCTAGTGAAGGCAGCAAATCATCCCCATGCATTCTCATCCCAGCATCAATCAAAATATTTGTATCCCCAATATTTATATGTAAGCACGAAGCCCCAACTTCGCTCCCACCACCTAATATACTTACATTCAAAATAAACTCCCCTCTCAAGTTCAGTTCATTCCTTTATTATACAATAAAGGAATGCATAGAGACGGCCTTTTGCTTCCATGAATAAAATACCTGATGGGTACATTTCATTAATTTTTATAACTATATTTGGTGTCACTTTTGGAGTTATTTTGCACTTGTTTTAAGTGCTATTTTGCAATATGGATAAAATAAAAGTCCAATTTCTTAACATTAAAATTAAGAAATTGGATTAGTCAATCACACTTTTCAATACATCAATTGATTCCACAGTATTTCCCCCTTATTTGTATAATATAAAAATTCAATGTGAACCATCTAATTTCCTTTTTACTTCATACGAGTAGGTAAAGTCAACTTGACATATAGTAAACTTAGTTTTACAATAAGTTAAACATGGTTAACTAAGGAGGGGGAAATAGTGAGTGAAATAAAGGTTTTATCAAATCGAATACGGGTTTTAAGGGCTGAAAAAAAAATGACACAAAAGGAATTAGCTGAAAAAGTCGGTGTTAGTAGGCAAACTATTATTTCCACAGAAAAGGGAAATTACACGCCATCTTTAATTTTGGCTTTTGACATAGCAAATGTATTTAACGTAAGAGTTGATGAAGTTTTCCAATATGAAAAAACAAAGGAGGAATTATAATGTCTGTCTTAATGAATGTAAGTATTGTAGTATATTACTTGATTTTTATGGCCTCTGTGTTTTATAGTCTGAAATTTCAATTTGGAAAGGAAAGTAAAGATGAACGAGGTAAAGGGATATTAAATACATCATACGCTTTTACTTATCCGATAATTATTTTTGGTTGGTTGATTATTACTTTAACAGATGTATATATAAATCCCTTTTCTTTAGATGGCTATAAAATAGCTATGTTGATCCTATTGACTGGTACAAATATTATTCATGCGATTATTTTATCTAGTTTAAAAAAGCTATCTTGATTCTTCGCCAATCGGGCGCACTTATTGAATAAGAAACTGCACCTATTCAGCATAAGGACCAGATTGTGACACAAGTGCTTTACTGATACGCTATAAAATTAAAGGAAAGAGGTGTATGAGATATGGCTGAGTATTATTACAATAGCATCTGCATTTATATGGATTGCAGCGATTTATGAAATAATTAAACCTTCAAAGGAGCAGAATAACCGAAAAATCATTACTTTAACTTCTTTCGGTACTTTATCAACATTAATTATTACTATCTCGCTTTTTCAGAGTCTTCCACTTTTCCATTAACGGGCACGATTGTTATACCAAAAGCCTAATTTCTCTTGCATTAAAAAGAGAAATTAGGCTTTGTTATTTTATTTGCAGTGCAAAAAAACAATTAAAAGGACTGCAAAACACCTTTCAAAGCGACAGAATCCACGATTTAACCCGGAGCCAGGTTTTTGAATCGCCCTTTCTGAATTTCACGGCCAAAGGCTTCCATACTTTCCAAACGTAAGATAAAGCCAAAAAGCGCAATTTTCTAAAAGCGTGGATTCTGTATTTCCTAAACGAAAATAATTTATTCTGATTTTCTTAGTGAATTCTTCCCAAATGCCTTAGTATCAATGCCTTTCCTCTCAAGGAATTCTTCTATCTTTTTCTGTTCTCTTCCATTCACTACATCACTTTTTTTATTTATTAAATCAATGTTTACTGACGGAATAACTTCTTTCTCTATGTCGTCTGTAAGTTGATTGAGCATTGTATTAATTTCATAAAGAATCCCATTTATACCTGTAATATATCTACTAATTCTTTCAGACTCCTTTAGATAACCTTCCGGCAATGTATTTTGTGAAATATAATTGGAGAAATTTTCATCATTTTCTTTTGTAAGTTTATAAATTTGATCTAACTTCTCCAATTCACTTTTAGATAATCCTTTTCCCTCATCTATCATTCCTTGAAATGGGTAACTGGCAAGATATAATGCTTCAGAGGTGTCTAGGTAAGTTTTTATGCTTGATTTCATTTCTTTTTCATCAATTACACTGTTTTGTTTATCGGAAGAAAAAATAATACTAGGAATTTCTACATTCTTTGTATCGAGTATTTCCTCTTCAGTAGTGTCATTGTTTTCTCCATTTGAACATGCACTTAATATAAAGAGAATTAGGATACTAAAAAAAATCCTTTTCATAATCCATTCCTCCCCCTTGCAATTGACGTATTCCATCTTAGATATTTAATAAACAATCTAACAAATGACCTCCCTATATAATACCCTAGGATTGCTAAAATTGAACCTATAATAAGTCCTTTTATGGACTCGAGAATTTCTCTAAATCCAATTCTAGATCCATCAACAAATCCCATTACAATTAAAACTATTGGAGATAGTATCATTATAGGTACACCAATAAAATAAGCCAATATAAATGGTGTTAGTAATAACAGAAAGAATAAACTCACTATAATAATAATGCAATTCATTACACCTAAACCCATAATTGACATCAATGCTGTAAGCATACTTCTTACACTTTTATTCTCTTCAATCTTATTAATTGCATAAACAGCATTTAATTCTTTAGCGATTTCTTCAGGATTTCCTAATTCTTTAGATATTACCTCTTCACTCTTATTTTTATTTTTTCCCTCAGTAAAGTGCATTCTATATTCTTCTAATATATCTTTTTTTTCTTTTTCAGACATAAACTTTAAACTATTTTTGAGTAATTTCAAAAAATTATTTTTGTTCAAGTTTATCATTCTCCTCGACGAAGCTTTAAGTAATAAATAGATATGCATTTTAATATAAACTACCCGTTTTCCATCCTATATTTTCCAGTATGAAGTAAAACTGGTGTGTTTGGCAAGTAAAAAATACACAGGAATTTATACATAACCCCTTCTAGTCTGAATATTCCTGAATTATTCACAGATTTTCTGAAATAGGCTATTTTCGCCTATCTAATAGGCTTTCTCGTAAATCGTTTCTGTACTTAATAAATTTAAAAAGAATCCATTTCCGGAATGGTTAAAACGGCGAAGAAATAACCACAGAAAGGATTCTTATAATGGCTACTTCACCGCGATTAACCATAAATTTCAATCGTTAAATTAAATTGTCAAATGGGACTGAAGCGTAGCGTCCCAACTTAGTTTATCTTGTTTTTTTACACGATTTGAACAAGAATCTATTGTGCAATTAAATCAAGTCCTCAAGTTTTGTGTACCAAGATCTTTTGGAAAGTACTACAGAGAATTCAATTACTAAAGTTGGAATAAAACTTGTCTTCTATGCTAATGATGGGGCTGTGTTAATATGCCATTTTGATTTTCCCACACTGTTGATTGGAGTGGAGGGCACTTGACTCCTGCGGGATAGACGAGTCACGGGAGACCCCACAGGCGCGTTTAGCACCGAGGAGGCTCCTGGACTCGCCCGCGGAAAGCAAGCGCCCGGAACGGAAATCAACAATTAGTCGAACAGATGGATGGATTGTGATTGGGATGTTGGTTGGGGGACTCATTATGATCTTGCTTAGCAACAGTTTCAAGATCCTTATTCCAAGACTAAAGCGCCGTTTAGTTCAAGGAATTATTGCCGCTTATGGCGCACGTCTCGCTTTGGCTGTAACTTAGCTGCCTTCTTTACAGGAGTACCGCAGTTTTCCTTTCATTCATGGATCTTTATGGTTGCGCCGGCTATCGGAACCTTTTTTGGCGTTAATGCAGTAAATACAAAATGGTGGCGCGGTCCAATAAGGTGTCAGGCACCATGTGAATTTTTCACATGGTGCCTTTTTCAAACAAGCAGCAGCCCATCCAAATCGAGAATTTCTATTATTCTAGGGGATTTCTGCTTGATATAGCCTTGTTGTTCAAGTTCAGCAAACTTGCGGCTGATGGTTTCAGGTGTGGTTCCCAAATAGGAGGCTAAATCTTTTTTACTCATCGGCAACTCTAACTCATTTGATCGGGCTGGATCTGCCAAACTTTCCGCTAAAAAAAGGGCAATTCGGGTTTCTACCTTTTCCGTAGCAAAACGGGTCGTTTGCTTCTCTGACTCGTCCAGCCTGTTTGAGAACTCCGTTAATATTTTTAACGAAATTGATGGGTATTTTAACAGCAGCTGTTGCAAGTCTGTCCGCTGGATCATACACACATTGGTTTCGGTCATGGCCTCGGCATATGCTTCGTGGGTGGCCTCCTTAAATAAAGCAAGTTCTCCTGTAAAATCACCCGGTTGCAAAATACGAACCAACTGTTCCTTTCCCGATTCAGAAAGGCGATAAATTCTTATTTTTCCTCTACTGACAATATAAAGTGAATCCGACTCGTCACCGGCGTGATAAATAATTTCCCCTCGTTTGTAAGCGACAGATTGCGCTGCCTTCATGATTTCCTTCATTTGATCTACTTCTAAATGGTTAAAAATTGGAACTAAAGAGACGCACATTTTATGTTGATCATGCCTATGTCCACATGTTTTATTTTTCTCCACCTTATTCACCTCTTTCTCGTCTTCGCAAAACCGGATGGCACAGCTTAAGATTACCACACATTTCTATTTAAGCTTGTGCCGCCTGCATCATTCCTTTTCCTTTTTCTTTCTTATGATGAAATCGGATTAATCTCATCGCGTTTAAAATCACCAGTAATACACTTGCTTCATGGATGAACATCCCAGATGCCAAATGAACGGATCTGAATAGAACACCCATTAAGAGGACCAATACGATGGAGACGGCGAAAAAGGTGTTTTGCCTCATATTACGAATCGTTGCTTTTGACAGTGAATAGGCATGGGACAATTGCGTGAGCTGATCTCCCATCAGGACTACGTCGGCCGTTTCCATTGAAACATCTGTCCCGCCTTTACCCATTGCCAAACCAATATCCGCAGTCGCAATCGCAGGTGCATCATTTATGCCATCCCCGGCCATCGCCACGACGTATCCTTCTTCTTTTAACCTCTTTACATGTTCTACTTTGTGTTCCGGTAATAGTTCCGCATAGTATTCATCCATTCCTAGTTGATCGACAACCAATTGAGCAGTGTACTGGTTATCACCTGTCAGCATCACGATTTTTTTAATCCCATCTTTCCTCATTTGGGTCAAGGCTTTTTGGGCATCTTCACGAATCTGATCCGCAATCGAAAACAGTCCTGCAAACCTGTCATCAATTGCTGTAAAAATAGCCGTATTGCCCGCTTTTTCTTGATTGATTGCATACATTAAGGCCTCTTTTGGGATAGAGATGTCCGCAAGCTCCATTAATTTGCGATTCCCAACAACTACATGATGCCCGTCAACATCACCACGGATTCCATTTCCTTTCATGACTTCTCCGTTTTCCACTCCCCCAGCTAAGTTCATTTTTCTAGCCTTAGCTTCCTTCACGATCGTTTGCCCCAAATGATGTTCAGAAATGGTTTCCAGCTTAGCCGCTAATCCAAGTAAGTCACTTGGGCTTACTTGTGTGAATGTCTTTATGTCGGTTACCTCTGGTTTTCCCTTCGTCAGCGTTCCAGTTTTGTCGAATACAAGTGTATCCACTTTGGCAAACTTATCCATCACTTCCCCGCCTTTAACAAGGACACCGTTTTTCGCACCATTCCCGATACCCGCCACGTTTGATACCGGGGCGCCAATAACAAGGGCTCCGGGACAGGCAATTACTAGAAAGGTAATTGCTAAATGTAGGTCTCTTGTCAGCACAAAGACAATGATCGATAAAAGGACAACAGCCGGCGTGTAAATACCGGAAAATTTATCAAGAAACTTCTCTGTTTTTGACTTTGATTCCTGTGCTTCTTCAACCAATTCGATGATTTTAGCAAAAGTGGTGTCATCGCCAACCTTTTCAGCAGCAATTTCAATATAGCCGTTGTCCACAATGGTACCGCTAAACACTTTATCGTCTATGTTTTTGACCACTGGGATGGATTCACCTGTCACCGCCGCTTCATTTAAAAAAGCTTGCCCCGATAAGACTCGTCCATCAACAGGGACTTTGCCGCCAGATCGAATGATGACCCGATCCCCGACCATTACTTCTTCTACGGGGATGGTCAGTGGGGTTCCATCGCGGACAACCATTGCTTCTTCCGGGGCCATATCGACGAGTTCTTTCAGTGATGAACGTGTTTTTTCTAATGTTCGGGCTTCGAGCCAATTCCCAAATAGGAATAAAAAGGTGACAACGGCTGCTTCGGTGTACTCCTGAATAGTAAGGGCCCCCATTACAGCGATACTGACTAACAATTCAATGCTAAATGCTTTCACTCTAAGTGCCTGGAATGCTTTGATAAAAATAGGAACACTGGCGATGATTGTTGCGATAATGAGAACAAGGGCTTTGATCCTGTCGTTTCCCAATAGACCAGATAGAAAACCAATGACGATAAAGGTCCCAGAGACAAAAATTATTTTATTTTTATGTTGATGAATAACTGCTATCATCTTTCAATCCTCCCATTCATATTCTTTATTCATATAATAAGGCACTTTTCATTCAAAAGAATTGATGGTAGTCAAGTGAGGATCCTTTAAAAAAAGACTTATAACCTCGTCGCTATTATTCTAACAAGCGAGGGCATAAGTCTTTTTCTATCTATTGACGTAAGTTTAGGAAACCTTTGCTGCTAGTACTGGATACCCTAGGTTTTTAATCTTTTCTTCTAGTTGGCTCGCTTGAACAAGCGACTCATCAAATTCAACCTTGACTTTACTTGAGGTAAAAAATACTTTTACTGATTCGACACCTGCTGTTTTACTTAGTGTCGTTTCGATTTTTTTAATACAAGATGGGCAGGTCAGTGGTTCTAATTGAAATACGGCTTTTGTCATGTTCCTTTCCTCCTTCGATTGATTACACCTTCATTTTAAACCAGTTAATGATGGGAAAAATTGATGGGCATCAAGTAATAAAGGAAGTAGTTACATTAGCCGCGAATTTAGGCCAGTTATCTGCAAAACACAAGCCTCAAAATTTAGGAAATACCGTATAAAATAAACCGCTGTCGGGCAATGCTGATGGATAGAGGATGGGCGCTGGAGCTGGACATTTCTCGAAGTCGAATGATATCCATTCTGATACTAGGACGAGAGGAACACCAACCAATTTAAGCATACAGCTCTACCTAAAAATCCCGAGGAGGAACAGTATGACACAA
The DNA here is from genome assembly GCF_016464375.1 of Bacillus renqingensis. Classification (GTDB taxonomy): domain Bacteria; phylum Bacillota; class Bacilli; order Bacillales; family Cytobacillaceae; genus Neobacillus; species Neobacillus renqingensis. The sequence goes on along the minus strand of NZ_JADDIU010000038.1, from coordinate 6,595 downwards.
CAAGGAAAAACAACATCTGATGCGACAAATAATCAAGAATTAAGAGGAACCTTTTTTTCCGTTTTGGCGATTGGAATTCTTGTACTGCTGTTTTGGGTTGTCATCTTCATTATTTATTTAAAACGCTGATGAATGGACTGGAGGATACGATGTTTAAAAATATTCACTTACCACGATACGAACGTATTTGGCTGACGATTGGGGCCATTTCGTTGGTTGTCTTTCTTGTGATACTCGGAGTTCTAGCGGTTGGATTAGGTCTGCAGCCACCGGGGCAAATGAAAACCGTACCGCCTGAACAAGTTCGGACAAATGCCCCTTTTAATAAACCAAACCTTGTTCAAGTGGGACCAAATGAATACAAGGCAACAATGGTTGCACAAATGTTTTCCTATTTGCCGGATCAGCTCGAAGTGCCGGCCGGTTCTACCATCCATTTTGAAATTACGAGCCCAGATGTTGTCCACGGATTATACGTTCCCAATACAAACGTCAATATCATGGTAGTTCCGGGACATGTCGCTGAATTTACTTACACTTTTAAACATCCTGGTGACTATTTAATGCTCTGTCATGAATATTGCGGTTCCGGACACCAAATGATGATGGGCAAATTAAAAGTAGTATAGGAGAGGAACATATTTTATGGAGAATACATTGCGCGACCGCTCTTCCGATAAAATGAGCTTTCAGGCCCCAGACCGGCGGCTAATTTTAGCCCATATTGGTTTTGCCTTCATTGCTTTTCTCATTGGGGCAATTGCCGGATTAGTACAGGCATTAGAGCGGACTGGCTATATTACCCTTCCAAGCAATATTGGATATTATCAATTATTAACGGCCCACGGTGTGTCAATGGCACTAATCTTTACCACCTTTTTCATTATTGGCTACCTTTATTCAGGACTTGCCAAAACGTTAGGCGGCAAATTACTGCCCTCCGCTAATCTTGTTGCCTGGATTGGGTTTTACATGATGGTCATCGGGACTTTACTTGGTTTAGCCATGATTATTACGAATGATGCCTCTGTCCTTTATACCTTTTATGCCCCGATGAAGGCTTCGCCCATCTTTTATATCGGATTAGCTTTGGTGGTGATTGGTAGCTGGTTAAGCGGTGTCGCCATATTTATGAACTATTATAAATGGCGGAAGCAACATCCTGGTGAGACGTCTCCTCTATTCGCCTTTATGTCGGTCGCTACTATGGTGCTTTGGCTGATTTGTACCGTTGGTGTCGCAATCGAAGTCGTGTTTCAATTGATTCCTTGGTCATTAGGATGGACAGATAAAGTGAATGTAGAGCTAAGCCGGACCCTTTTCTGGTATTTCGGTCATCCGTTGGTTTACTTTTGGCTGTTGCCTGCCTATATTTATTGGTATGTCAACATTCCCAAGATTATCGGTGGAAAAATTTTCAGCAATTCCTTGCCGAGGTTAACATTTCTCTTGTTTATCCTTTACTCGATTCCTGTAGGGTTCCACCATCAGCTAATGGAGCCAGGGGTTTCTTCCTTTTGGAAGTTTTTACAAGTGGTTCTGACGATGATAGTGGTGATTCCATCTTTGATGACGGCATTCGCTATTATCGCTACCTTTGAGTTAGCAGGTCGAAGCAAAGGGGCAACCGGATTATTCGGCTGGTTTAAAAAGCTCCCTTGGAAGGATGTTAGATTTGTTGCTACCTTTCTAGGTATGCTTATCTTTATCCCCGCCGGCGCAGGAGGGGTTGTCAATGCTAGCTTCCAAATGAATCAGGTCGTTCACAACACCCTATTCATTACCGGGCATTTTCATATTACAATTGCTGCAGCGGTCATCTTAACCTTTTTCGCAATTTCCTATTGGCTCGTTCCCGCCTTAAGGAATCGGCAATTAACCCCTTTTGCCAATCAACTGGGGCTGATTCAAAGCTGGTTATGGACCATCGGGATATTAATCATGTCTACGAGCATGCATATTGTCGGGGTACTCGGTGAACCACGCCGCACGTCTTTTACCACCTATAATCATCATCCGATTGCCGATGTATGGTCACCGTACCGTTTGTTTACAGGAGTCGGCAGCATCCTGCTATTTATCAGTTCGGTCCTATTTCTTATAACGATTGTGTACCTATGGTTCTTTGCACCAAAGGCCGAAAGTGCTGTTGATTATCCAATTGGTGAAGTTGACGCGGAACAGCCAAAGCCGCCGGCGATCCTTGAACGGTGGTCCGTTTGGATTGGAATCACCGTCGCACTGGTATTAATCGCCTATACCATCCCTGTAATCCATATGATTCAGCATGCACCCAGCTCGCCGCCGATTCGCAGCTGGTAAGAAAAGCGCAAGGCCGGCGCCTTGAGCTGGACATTTCTCAAAGTCGCAATTTTTTGCTTCTAATATTAAATACGATTTCGCTCATTAGGAGTCAGTCCCCCACTGGGACTGACTCCTTTAATTGATACGAAGGTAAAAAAATTTGCTAAATTACCTCTACTCCAAGATATAGAGATGGATTGGAATTTTAAATTTTTTCTAACATAATTCGACATTTCCTAATCAAAACCCCTGCCCCTTTTGCTTCAAAAAGTTAAAGAGAAAAGCATGAGAACCGTTCCTCATGCTTTGCAGGTTAAAATTCTTCATATACAGCCGGGTCTTGATTATTTATCCTGCCATCTGGGACAGTTAGTCCGGAAATCAGATCCATTTCCTTGTTATCTAAGGAAAAGTCAAAAATCGATATATTTTCAAGTTGTCGTTCTGGTGATGAAGATTTAGGAATGGCAATCGACCCGAGTTGATAATGCCAGCGCAATATAACTTGTGAAACAGTTTTATTATGATGGGCGGCAATCGTTTGAATCGTGTCATTTTGCAAGACTTTATTGGCTCGCGCTAATGGACTCCAAGATTCTGTCTTGATGTTATTCTCTTCATGCCATTTCCTTTGTTCAGCCTGATTGAAAAATGGATGTAATTCTATTTGGTTGATACTTGGCTTTACGCCCGTTTCCTTTTCTAAACGCTCAATATGTTCAGGTAAAAAATTACATACACCTATTGAACGAATAAGCCCCCATTTTTTAGCGTCAATTAATGCTTGCCATGCCTCCACATATTGATCTTGTTTCGGGTTAGGCCAATGAATAAGGTATAGATCATAATAATCTAGATTTGCCCGGAATAAGGATTCTTGTATGGCAGTAACAGCTTTCTCATGCTCCTGATAACGCCCCGGTAATTTGGAAGTTATGATTAATTCTTCTCTTGGAACCGAACTGCGTCTAACAGCTTCACCTACGGTTCCTTCGTTTTCATAATTGTAAGCTGTGTCAATAAGTCGATAACCGGCAGCAATGGCATTTTGTATCGAACGAACACCTTCAATCCCCTTAAGTTTATATGTACCTAAACCAATCACCGGGACTGTAACGCCATCATTCAGTGTAATCTCTGGAATTGTTTTGCTCATACCTTGTCACTCCTTTCAATATATTAAGATTACCATAATTTTGAATAGTTTGCATGGAGTCAGGCTTTAGAAAAAGCAATAGGTACTTACGGAATTTTATCCTTTTAGCGAATGGCAAAAAAATGCAAATAAGGTGCGATTCTACTTGCCATCAAAAAGAGTCAATTTATTGTGCTTTTTCTGTAATTAGCGTAATCTCATTATATAGTTGATATTTAAGGTGAGGTGCAATCATGAATCAAGAGATTACATTTATTCAAAGAGAGAAATTAAAGCAAAAGCCTAATCCTGATTCGCTAGGTTTCGGGAAGTATTTCAGCGATTATATGTTTGTGATGGATTATACTGTGGACAACGGCTGGCATGAACCAAGAATTGTTCCTCATGAACCGTTCACACTGGACCCGGCAGCGATGGTTTTCCACTATGGACAAGCGATTTTTGAAGGATTAAAGGCCTATAAGACACAAGACGGAACGATTCAACTCTTTCGTCCGGAAAAAAACATGAAGCGATTGAACGATTCATGCGACAGACTTTGTATTCCGCAAATTGATGAGGATTTCTTATTAAAAGCCATCAAACAATTAATTTTAATTGAAAAAGAATGGGTGCCTGTTGGTGAAGGAACATCGCTTTACATTCGTCCGTTTATTTTTTCAACGGAAGCTTATCTCGGGGTACGGCCTGCCCGCCAATATAAGCTGCTGGTCATCCTCTCCCCGTCAGGAGCCTATTACGGCAATCAATTAAGTCCTGTCAATATTAAAGTCGAAGAGCAGTACGTCCGCGCTGTTGTCGGCGGTGTTGGTCATGTGAAAACGGCAGGCAATTATGCCGCCAGCTTAAAGGCACAAGAAAACGCTGATGCCAACGGCTATGCTCAAATTCTTTGGTTAGATGCGAAAGAGAATAAGTATGTAGAAGAAGTCGGCAGTATGAATATTTTCTTCAAGATCAATGGTGAAGTTGTGACGCCAAAATTAAATGGAAGTATTTTACCAGGTGTTACTCGCGATTCGGTCCTTCAATTATTAAATTATTGGAAGGTACCGGTGAGAGAAGCGAGAATTTCAATTGAAGAGGTGTTCGCAGCCCATGAGCGCGGGGAATTGGAAGAGGTATTCGGAGCCGGTACGGCAGCAGTTATCTCCCCCATTGGTGAACTAAATTGGAATGGCAAAACGATAATCATTAACAATCAACAAATCGGCCAAATATCCCAGCGCCTATATGACACCATTACAGGCATCCAGCTCGGGAAAATAGAAGATCCTTTTCAATGGACTGTTAAAGTAAAAGAGGTAGGGACAGTTCTTTAAGGGGACAATCGGAAATTTTCCAGAAAAAGGGTCAGTTCCCCTACAATGGGGACTGACCTTTTTTTAAAGACTAATTTATAAGACCTTAAGAAATGTCTAGCCCCAAGGAAGTCTTCGGCAGCATCAGCATCGCACGAAGGAAAAGCGATAGCTTTTTCGAGGAGCGCCTAGCCCCTCGAGTCATAAGCCACTCCTGAATGGCAGGCAAGAGCGCCTTCTATTCAGGAGCATCTTATGCTAGCCTTTAGGCTGACCAGGGCACTTGCGCATTTCTCATGGTATCAGAATTAATATCATTCGACTTTGAGAATTGTCCAGCTCCAGCGCCCTAGCGGCTAGTGTCCTTCGCGCTCCGCCCTACGATAAGTCAACATCGATTCGCTAGCGCTCACCGTGTTTCCTTTATCTCAGTTGGAGCGCTCCAGGCCATACGCCGCTGACCAGGGCGCTTGCGCTTTTCTTATTTATATTCAATAATTTCCTTTAAAGGAATTCTTGTAGTTTTAAAAGCTGGTGCAGCTGCTTTTCCTAAGGAAATCAGTACAACTGGCTCAAATCTGTCCGCTACATTGAATCGTTCGCGGAATTGGACTTTGTCGAAGCCGCCCATTGGTACTGTATCATAACCTTTTGCCTTGGCAAGCAGCATAATTTGCATGGAAACTAGCCCGGTATCAAAGAAGGCAATATTTTTTCGGACTTCTTCTGAAGCATGAGGGTACGTGCTATTTGCGCTTTTAATCAATCGTTCCATATTTGCTTCGTCCATATACCCTGCCTCAAAGGCACTCCGATATACTCTTTCAATATTGTGGTACATTTCCTTATCAGCTAAAACCGCAATGACCACGGATGAAGTTTCAACCTGTTCTTGATTGTTGGCAATGGCCCGCAGTTCTTTTTTCGTATTCTCGTTATCAAACACGATAAATCGCCATGGCTGGAGATTACTTGAAGAAGGCGCCGTTATCGCTTCGTCTAAAATTTCTTCCACTTCCTGTCTTGAAATCTTAAAGTCAGGATCATATTTTCGAATAGAGTGACGTTCCTTAATTACTTCTGATAAACTTTTCAGTGTTGCAGTCGCCATCGTTTACAACCTCCCTAGGATCTTATAAGTACAGATGTTAACTTACTATAAGTAAGTTCATTCGTCAAGTGAAAGGATTTTTAGTAAAATAGGACCAATACTAAATTTTAGTGTTCAAAGGGGGATTTACATGAATGATCATAAGCCTGCAAATCCAAAAAATAACACACCCGCTATTTGCAAAGACTTTCATAGTACGATTGAATTTATTGGTAAACGCTGGGTTGGTGTGATTATATTTAGTTTGTTAAAAGGGCCAAAAAGGTATCACGAAATTTTAGATGAAATTCCTGGCATTTCTGATCGACTTTTAACGGAACGATTACGCGGCTTAGAAAGGGAAGGATTGGTTGTAAAGAAAGTTGATTTATCCTCTCAAAAAAAGGTTGAATATGAATTAACACCTGCCGGAAAGGATCTAGAGAAGGTCATTTCGGCAATCATGCATTGGCTGAAACAAAAAGGAAAAAAGTAGGGCCGCCGATAGGTATTCCTTTCTACAAAAAAAGGGATTCTATCTACAAACTATCAGCCCCTATCTACAAATTTCTCCAGCTTATCTACTGTTTTTGGTTATAATTAGGGATTTCAATGCAGAAATGGTTCGATGAATATTTGTCACTTTCAAAAAATAGAGTAGTTATGGCACAATACCCATTTTAGAACAGCAGGTGGTAAATACATGCAAAAGGATAAGCCAACTACTCCATTTCGCCGTCCTGA
>NZ_JADDIU010000037.1 GCF_016464375.1 Bacillus renqingensis | reverse complement strand
AGATTTTAAACTAAACACTAAATAGCGAGGAAGCGTTTATTGGATGAAGAAAATGAATCTACTATATATAAACACTCTTTAAAAATTCGATCTAAATTCGAAAGAAATTCCTTTACACCCTATATTACATCTATAGGAAATCAGATTATTGTGTTAGCAATTGATCTTGGAACAGCTGATTCCTCCAAAGTACGTTTCTTGAAAGTGATCAATACATTGCAATATGCTAAAGTGGGGGAATCTAGCCAAATTGGTATAGGCGTTGGACGACAATACCAGTCACTTTTAGATGCACATGCTGGCTATCGGGAGGCACAGTTAGCTTTAAATTATCGTACACTTTCATCAAGTGTCTTTTATGAAGATCTTGGTATATTTCGTCTGCTTCTTCGGTGTCAGTAGGATCAAGAGATAGCCCACTTTATTGAAGATTACCTTTCTCCTTTAATCGATTATGACATGAAATATGGAACGAAATTGCTTTTGACTTTAACCAAATACTTTGAGTTTGAACGTTCAAACAAGCTTACAGCTCAAGAATTAAATATTGTGAGACAAACACTCTATCATCGACTGAATAAAATAAAAAATATTATGAATCTTGATTTTGATATGCCGGAGAACAGATTAAACATTGAAATAGCTTTGAAAGCCTACCAACTTATACAACTTAGGGGAGTACCCGTGAAGTAACTTCATTCACTTGGATTTCGATTGATAATAATATTCATTTATACTATTTAAGTAGATTGAAACATGCTACTTAAATCTCGTTCCCCATCACTATCACCGAACTCCTTATAGTGATCTGGGATTGGAAGTAATAGTTCCTAGCTAACAAAAATAATCCGAAAATTCCAATTCGTATGAATTGACGTACATATCTGCATATAGTATCCTACTTTTTTACATAGAACTTTTTTGAGGATGGTGAACATGCTAAAAATATTATTGAACCGCTTAGAAGGAATTTTTCCTGAAATGGTAGAGATCCGCAGGGAATTACATATGAACCCGGAGCTTTCTTTTCAGGAAGTTGAAACACCTAAATTTATTGCCGCGTTTTTGCAGGACTTAGGTTTAGAGGTGAAGACTGGGGTTGGGGGAAGTGGGGTTGTTGCCAAGCTAAAAGGTGGGCAGCCGGGAAAGACAGTTGCGATTAGAGCCGACTTTGATGCGCTCCCTATTCAAGAGGAAACGGATTTACCCTTCCAGTCCAAAGTCCCTGGTGTCATGCATGCATGTGGTCATGATGCACATACGGCAATTGTGTTAGGGCTTGCCAAAGTATTTGCAGAAAAAAAAGATCAACTAAAAGGAAATATCGTATTTATCCATCAGCATGCGGAAGAGGTTCTTCCCGGTGGCGCAAAAGCGATGATCGAAGATGGCTGCTTAGACGGAGTTGATGTGATTTTCGCGACACATATGGAGAATGATTATCCTGTGGGAACGATTGCTTATCGAGGCGGATACATAATGTCTTGCGCAGATGAATTTTATATTGATGTCCTAGGGCAAGGCGGCCATGCACAATCACCCCATCATGCGAAAGACGCTTTAGTCGTTGGGGCCCAGCTTGTTTGTAATTTACAACATATTGTATCTAGGCGCGTCAATCCTTTAAAATCCGCCGTTGTTTCCGTTGGATCTTTTCATTCCGGAACCGCTACAAATATTATAAATGGAGAGGCGAAATTAACAGGAGAAGTCCGAGCCTTTGAAGAGGAGATCCGCACGGATGTAGAAAAAATGATCGAGGAAATCACTTCTGCCACATGCCAAGCTGCAAGGTCAACGTACAAATATACGTATCTCCGAGGTTATCCGTCTACATATAATCACCTAGACATTACGAATCTACTAGTAGACTCCGCCAAACAAGTAGTCGATGTACATAACATTATCGAAGTAGAACCCATGATGGGTGCAGAAGACTTTGCCTATTATACTCAAAAGATTCCAGGTACTTATTTCTTTACCGGTTCAGCGAATCCTGAGGACGAAACGGTCTATCCTTATCATCACCCAAAATTTAAAATTGACGAACGTGCAATACTCGTTGCATCAAAAGTATTAGCAGTAGCGACTATTCAATACTTGAATGATGAAGAGTAACAAAACGACCTTGGTTATTTTTTAGGAGGATTTATGCAGAATCTAGAAATAGAGCACTAGAGGCGCCGATTAAAAAGAAAAAACGATTTAAGCTAACCATGCCCCATAGCTATGTGTTCATGGGGATGATTATTATTTTTGCAGCCATATTAACGTATATTGTTCCGGCTGGTGAATTTGAAAGGGTAGAAGATTCAAATACAGGAAACTCAGTCGTTATTCCTGGTTCGTATCAGTCGATTGCACAATCTCCCGTTACCCCGTTTGAAATGGTGATGAGTATTTATAAAGGAATGATAAATGCTGCACCGATTATTTTTTACGTGTTTATTGCCTATGGGTTTGTTTTTATGCTGACAAAAACAGGTGCATTTAACAGTGGCGTTGGGGCGCTCGTCCGAAAAACAAGAGGAAAGGAGTTTTTATTCATTCCTGTATTCATGCTCATTTTTGGATTAATGGGTGCTACTTTCGGCATGTATGAGGAAAGTTATGGCTATATTCCGTTAATGATGGGGATCACGGTTGCTCTCGGGTATGATGCCTTTGTAGGACTTGCGATTGTTTATGTTGGAGTTGCAACAGGTTTTTCAGCAGCAATCACCAATCCTTTTACAATTGGTATTGCCCAGAGCATTGCCGAAATTCCGATGTTCTCCGGAATTGGATTTCGAATTATTGCCTTTATATGCTTTATGTCACTTTCTATTTTCTTCGTCATGCGCTATGCCAGACAGGTAAAAGCCAATCCGGAAAAAAGTATTGTAAAAGATATTAAGTTTCCGTTCCTCGCAGATATTAAACAATCAAATATCGCAACCACCAAGTTTTCAACCCGGCATAAAGTCAGTTTAGTGTTGTTTGTTCTTACGATTATCACTCTAGTCACTGGGACGGTTAAATTTAAATGGTACCTTGATGAATTATCCGGTGTGTTGATTACGATGATGATTGTGATTGGACTTGTGAATGGGATGAAATTTGGCCAAATATCCGAGGTCTTTATCGAGGCCTGTAAAAACGTTATTTTCGGTGCCCTTATTATTGGGATGGCGAACGCGATTTTAGTTATTTTACAAGATGGGCATATCATTGACACCATTGTTCATTATATGGCTTCAGGTGTGAAAGATTTATCTCCGGAAGTAGCCGGTTCATCTATGGTCTTTTTACAAACAGGGCTGAATTTCTTTATTGCTTCAGGAAGCGCCCAGGCTGCTACGTCAATGCCGATTATGGTACCACTTTCGGATCTTCTGGATCTAAATCGACAAATTGCCGTACTCGCATTCCAGTTTGGAGATGGGTTTGCAAGTATGTTATGGCCCCATACCGTTGCCGTTGTTTGCGGGATTGCATGTGTCCCAATCGACCGCTGGTATAAATTTTTGTGGCCCCTTTTCCTATGCATCTTAGCTCTTGAAGTTATATTTGTCATCATTGCTGTGGCCATCAATTATGGTCCGTAAGCTACGTTTGGTTTTTAAAGGGGCTGTCCAAAAAGTAAGTTTTTAGCTCCAATAATAAAAAAGTAAAACCCAAGAACGCTGTTATTTCAACATTCTTGGGTTTTTTGTTTGGGCAAAAATCAATCTAAAGTGGACTTTTTAGACAGCCTCTTAACCATAAGATTTTACTAAGAATTACCGCCGCACATACGGGGGGCGGTTCTTGTGCTTCCCCTTCACGTATTTTTGGGAAAAAGTAGTCTAAACTTAAAAAAGTGGCTTTAAAAAATAGCAGGGAATTTTTTGAAAGGGTTGAATATATATGTGAAGTATTGAAAGAAGGAGGTAGAATAATGTTTCAAAGCATCCTCAATTGGAATCTAACCTCATTCCAATAGGTGATGGGGTGACTATTTCAAAAGTAAAAAAGTAAAGAGAACGATAGAACAAGAATTATTTTATTTTGCAGCGGGAATGTGAAATGTTTTATTTTAATTAACAATTAGGATCAGACCAAATCTAAATAAACGTTTGTTTGAATGACAAATATTTTAGATTCTACCTGATAAATCCTTTTAGTGACGTGTTCTTTTGCATTTTTAAATAAACGTTTAATTAATAGGGCAATCCAAGGATTCTGTAGAATTGTTTCTAATTGTGTCACAAGGAAAAGGAACCTATAAGGGGAATAAGGCTATAACCAGGTACCATCTAGGAAATTTCGATTTTGATGAATTGGGTCTACCACGTTCTTGTTGACTGTGGTATTTTCAATTTATGGAAAGGTGCATTTTTTTGAAACACCAACTATATAGATACACTGGAGGTTTTATAAAATGATATTTGGGAACGGTTTTCTCAATAAAATAGTGACTGGTGTAAACCGTGATTAATAACAAACGTCTTTATTTCGGCTGGTACATCGTCATCTCCGCCTCTATTATTGTTTTGCTGACAACGGGGCTGCGGATGGGAATTGGCCCTTTTATGAATCCTATTATGGATGATTTACGGTTATCGCGAACGGAATTTTCGCTTATTGTTTCTGTTGGGATGATTGCGTATGGGGTCGGAATGCCTGTTGCGGGAATTCTTTTAAAAGCTTTTAATACCCGGGTTTTGCTGCTAACCGGACTGGCCATTGTTTGTATTTCAATCGTATGGACAGTTGTTTCCACAGGGCTGATTTCCTTTTTGCTTTCATATGGAGTGTTCCTGTCGATTGGGCTCGCCTTTTTAAGCAGTGTCAGTTTATCACCCATTATTAGTAAATGGTTTGTCCGTCAAAGAGGGAAGGCTCTGTTTTATTTAACGACAGGGGGAATGGCAGGGATTGCCGTGATGACACCCATCGAAACATGGCTGATTGGCATAATCGGCTGGCATAACACACTTCTATTATTTGGTGGAGTGTTTATTTTTCTTGTTCTTCCATCGGCGCTTTTTATTATGCGGGAAGATGTTCCGAAAGAGGCGGATGGTCGAGGTGCGCTGGGCGGAAAAGCCAGACAGCAGGCTCATGCAGATCTGACTTTAAAGGATGCGCTCAAGACACCAACCTATTGGAAAATTGTCTTTGCCTTATTCGCCTGCGGATTTGGGATGAATCTGTTAGGCTCGCATGGGGTCCCGATGTTGGTGGATCACCATTTTGCGCCAATGACGGCTTCCTTTGGGGTGGGGATGATTGGAATTGTCGCTATCTTTGGAACAATATTTTTAGGCCAGCTTGCTGACCGATTTCCACGGAAAAATATCTTGTTTTTAGTATTCTTTGTTCGCGGACTTGGATTTTTCGGTCTAGTGTTGTCGGCGGCAACTTGGCAGCTTTTTCTTGTTTCTGCTATTGGGGGATTGGTATGGGCAGGTTCCGTGGCAATGGCTACAGCAATCTTAGGTGATTTATATGGAGTCCGGTTACTAGGTATTTTAAATGGATTAGCTTATTTTGTGGGACATCAAATTGGAGCAGCCATAGGTTCATTTCTCGGAGGCTGGGGCTACGAAGTGTTTGGAACTCATTTATTTTCGTTCAGCACTGCTGGCATCCTTGCGCTTCTTGCCAGTTTGGCATCCATTACATTACCTCAAAGTCTATCATTCAGTAAGAAAATGGAAATTGAGGATAAGTATAATATAAAGGCGGGACAATGAACGTAGGAAATAAGAGCATATCGATCCAAAAAGTTTTAAGTAGGTCAGTCCTTCACAATGTAAAGCAGTGGGGGACTGACCTCTTCATCTATTTAGAAATTTTAATGGAACCTACGGACTTATCTTTTGCTTGATCATTTACCAGTATTTTTAAGCCAAAATGACCGATGTTTCGGCCTGCATCCGGTAAGAAGGCATTATTGTAATCTTTGCTGTCATTGAACAATGGAATACCTGCCTTACTTGCTAACGTTAAAGTCCGTCCAGGATATTGGATATTTAAACCAGAAGTTGGGAAAATATTAAAGGCAGCATCTGCAATATGGAAACGGCTGTCAGCTTGTCCACCGGTATTCCACACGAGATTGGTATCATCATGTGCGTCCACCACTCCCAGGAACCCGTCTCCAGGGTGAATACCTGTCCAGTTTTCTGTATAGCTATTATCTACATACCAAATGACTAATCCACCATCATAGCTCATTAACGAATTTCCACGGCGGATATGGGCAAGACCCGTGTCTACCCCTTGGTGGTTACGCCATTCGAGTAAATAATATTGGTCCGTATATTTGTTGCCATCAAATTTTTGGAATCCATTCAATGTAAAGGCAGAAGTTGCATCTTCGCCGCCATCTTCCAGGATTGTTTTTCCATCGGCTACTACTTTAATATTGTCCGCAAAGAAGCCAGTAAACGATGTACCCCAGTCAGTAATATTGCGTAAGCGTAACTTGATTTTTTGTCCTGCATACGCAGATAAATCAAATTTCTCCGCCTTCCAGCCATTAGAATTTCCAGTGAATCCTGGTAAAGATTGCAATATAGTTGGATAGGCTTCAGGTACGGCATCCGCTCGTGTATCACTATTTGCTAAAGAGGTCCAATGTGCACCATTATCGGTAGAAACTTGAACGAAAGCAAAGTCCCATTGCTCTTCTATGTCATACCAAGCATCAAAGGTTAAGGCTGCAGAAGTTGTCCCTGTCAAGTCAACATCCGCCACCATATTGGTATCCATTTCATCCGCTTGTCCGCCCCAATATTCATAGCTTCCCGCTGCAGGTGTGTTAACCGGTGATTTCTTCTGAGGCAGGTTCACTTGAATCGCTTGATGGTTCTTACCATTTGGCGAGTTGGCTTGGTCTAATAAGAAGGAAATTCCTTTCTTATTAATGTCTTTTAGGTCTACCTTTGTAGGGTTTGTCCACTTTCCGCCCAAAGTAGTTTGGAAATAAGACTTTGCCCAAGGTGAAAAACCAGTAGGTTCTGTTCCAGGAATTTTACCAGCCCAAGAGCCTGAGGACATAATCGACCAGTATTCAATGGCATCACCAGCACCGGAGTAAATCGTATCATATTCATCCGGTAAACCTAAGTCATGGCCGTATTCATGGGCGAATACGCCAGTGGCGCCGTCCTCTGGCATGACCGTATAGTCATAGAAACCAGGAAGTCCTTTGCCTCGTCCATCTGGATCAACTAATACGGCCGAGCGATGGGACCAAATAGCATTATCTCCAAGTGAGCCGCCCCCAGCTTCTTGACCCATTCCCGAGTGAATGATTTGAAGATGGTCAACCAATCCATCGGGTTCCCAGTAATTTCCGTCGCCATCTAAATCATGTGGATCCTCTAAATCGTAATCTTGTAGTGGAACTCCGGCCGCTTTTGCTGCAGCATAGGCATCGGCTACTAATTGTTTCGCACCACCTGGTGAAACATTGTCATGACCACCAGAGGACTTGTCTGCCCCGTAATATTTTGCTGTTCCAGGAACCTTGAGCCAGCCATAAGCCTTTCCTTCAATGGTATATGTACCACCGGATTGCTGTTCATAGAATTGCTTTTGGGAAATAAAATTCTCTCCATTTGGCCCTTTGACCCCATTTTTTCCAAAAATCATATCTTCATAATGCTGGGTGTTATAATCCGAATAGTAGTTATCCGTTTCAGTTGGTTTAATATTATTATGTGCAAAGTCGGAGAATTCCACCATCAAAGTAAGAAGTTTCCCTTTTTTGACGACTCCTGGTGATGCCGATTCTTTCACTGGATCTGGATGTACTTGACTGCCTTGTAGTTTGCCGTTGTTACCGGCTTTCGTAAATCTTTTAAACTTATCATGCTTTGCCGATTCAGCGGCTTTTACTTTTGGTTTTAGGGGATCAGTATGCTTATCTGATACCACTTGTTTCCCTTTTAGCTCTAAATAGGCTGTTAGGGCCTTCTGTTTTTCTGCTTCGGATGCATTTGCAGATATTTTTCCCTGCCTGATTAACGAAGCAATAATTTTTTCATCATTTACTAGAGCGAGATCAAGTGTCCCTTTTGGGTGAGGTAATGGGGACGTTACCTTGTTATCGCTCAGACCACTTGCGGCTGCTGGTAGAGTACTAGAAATCCCTGAAAATATGGTTCCTGCCACTACCATGGTTGTGAAACTATACTTTAACATTCTTTTCAAAACAAAACCTCCTTAAAATATTTTTGATATATTTACATATTATTCTAAAAATTAAAGCAATGGTATAAAAGTCGTTCATCAAATATTGACCCTTTGTTAAAAAAGAAGTCTAAATGCCCGGGAAATTAGCGAATGTTTTTAAAATATGACTGGATTCTTCCTTAAAAATGAAATTTATGACAAAAACAGTCATTATTTAGCGAACGTTTTTGTTCTTTGTATCGTTGACTTGCTAGTTTAAGTTTAGTAGATTTGTCCATAAGGAATTTGAATTTGTGAAAGAAGGATGTGGTTCATTGTTTAAAAGAATGAAAGTAGTCACCTATCTTCTCACTATTCTCTTAATTGGAAGTATTGGTTTTCTTTTATTCACGACTCAGGGGAAAAACCATCCAAACCAGATCCCCACATATTTTGGGTACAAGCCACTAACAGTCTTAACAAATAGTATGGAGCCGGCAATCAAGGCAGGAGACATGATTTTTGTTAGAGCCAAGCAGGCTTCAGCGGTAAAAAAAGGAGACATTATAACCTTTAAACTTTCTGAAAAAAAACTTATCACGCACCGGGTAGTATCTGTTACAAATGAAGGATACTTGACAAAAGGGGATAATAACAATGTGCAGGACGAGTGGGTGGTGAACCCTGCCGACGTAATCGGGGAGGTAAAACTCATCATCCCGTATGCCGGCTATGTGGCAAAGTTTTTGACAAGTAAAGCTGGGTTCGCTTTATTTATCCTCCTTCCTTTATTGCTATTTTTCCTAATTGAAGTGTATCAAAGAGTTTATCGATACATAGAGAAACAGGAAGGTAAGGAAGAAGTCAATGTATCCAAGTTGGCCAAAGGGAATTCTATTAAAAATAAAACACTATTTTAGGAGGAATGTTGAATGAAAAAGGTTCAAAAAGCATTGTTAGCAACATCATTGGCTGGGGCATTGGCAGTTAGTGCAGGGTACGGTACATATTCATGGTTTACGTCTAGTACGAAAGCAAACGGTAATATTGAGAATGGTACATTATCGGTCAATAATGGTGAGGATATTTCTACAAAATTATTTAGTGCCAGCAAGATTGCGCCTTCCCAAGTCGTAAAAGGGGATGTCGTCACCATCGATAATACAGGAAATATGGCTGAAACTTTAAAAATGACCTATACCTCAACAGTTGATAAAGCACCTGCCAGTCCTTATAAAATTTATTATTTAGCATTTAAATACAAGATTCAGCCAGACAAAGATGAAATTGAGGATTGGAGAATGGAGTGGGAGAAAGGTTTCTTTAATGGCAACCATAATGAACAATCGATGCAGGCCTTGAAGAAATCCAAAGCATTACCAAAAGGGGTGAAAGTTGTGACGGGTGAAGTCACCGCTGAAGAAGCCCAAGCAATGTCTACCCTTGCCAAAACGGCGAAAGCTAACAATACGAAAACGTTTAAATTTGGGAACGACGAATTCTTTACACTACAAGAAGATGAGTATATTGGTATTGTGTTTGATGTAAAGCTTGATCAAAAGGCAGGGAATGAGTATCAAGGAGCAAAATATGACGGTACCCTTACGGTTCAAGCAAAACAAACAGATACGGGAGCAAAATACAAAGAGTAGCTAGTTAAGGGCGGTCCATTCGGCTGCCCTTATTTTAGATAGGAATTCTTATGAAAAAGGTGATAGGATTGAATACACGGGTCGAGAGAATGCGCAATCAAAGGCGAAAACGATATATAAAGGTTGGCTTCTTCACATCTCTTGTCGGGATTTTGTTCTTGATAAGTAGTGTGATTCTATCGTCTATTCCAGGAACGTTTGCTTGGTTTACTTCGGAAACCAAGGCAACAGGTACGATTCAAAATGCTACCACTCCTGATTTGTTAACGATTAAGGGCTCAGAAGTAATATATGGAAAAAATTGTTCACTTGCTCATACTATTTCGATAAAGAATATATCTGATCTCGATACAACTGTCCGTGTTTCCGTTGTGACCAACGAGGGAGAAAAGGTTCTAAGGGAGCAGCATTTAAATCGCAATGAAACCTTATGGACAAATCCCAAAGATTTAACGGCCATTCTAGCAAATGATTGTAGTACAGATCATATAGAATATCGAATTCATGCCTTTACCAACTTTGTTAGTGAGCCTTTTGTCGTTACAGTTGATCCAACAAAGATGAAAGACGTAAAGCCTGAGGACAGTTCTTCTACTTCCGATGAGAAGTAAAATATCCCGATATTAAAGTCATTCGAAAAAGATGATAATGTCGCAAGAGTTACTTGTAACCAAATGAACTATGAAAAAGATGAGGATGTTTCCGTCAGATGGAGGCTTCAGGGACTCATGAAGGCATAGGCTACTATGGTCAATCTAGTGGGCAGCAAGTTGAAATTTTGGGCATCAGCCAGTTTTGTGTGTAAAGAATAAAAAGATCGTCGAGGAATGGATTACTTTTGACGCAGATTTATTTAAGAAATGTTAAAAATTCACCAAAGGATTCTTAACCAGACGTTGAGGGAAGCTTATTTGAAACACCGGACAAGAAGTGCCAGAAAACAAAGGGAATTAAAACAAGCAATAAGGTTGTCTCAACCGTCCAAAAAGAGTAGGGGTTCCAAGACGTTAGTTTCATCTTGTAGTATCAGAATTTATATCACTCGGCTTCGAGAATTGTCCAGCTCCAGCGCCCAGCCCCTCGAGTCATAAGCCACTCCTGAATTGAAGGCAAAGAGCGCCTTCTATTCAGGAGAGTCTTATGCTTATCGGGGCTGACCAAGGCGCTTGCGCTTTTCTTATTTGCAGTGGGACTCGCCGTCCTCCATTTTTTCGCTACGCCGGTGATTTTCCTGCAATCCTTCATCCATTTCATGAAAAATCGCCTTTTGAGTATCTTTGATATTCCAATAGCAGTAAATCTATAAAGATTTGAAAGGGTGCACGGGAGCACAGGTCAACGTCTTTGAGGTAGTAGTGTTCAATTGGCGTATAGAACACAAAGTCCGAAAGATTGCTTAAGTGATTGGAGGGTGTTCCAACTACGGATAAAATGGGAGTTCCTTGGTTTTTGACGATATGGGCGTACTCTAGAATGTGCAGGGTTTCACCGCTGTATGAAACAAATATGGCAAGGTCGTCCTTTTGTAAGTTGAAGGCTGCACTTCTTAAATCATCCCAATCCAGTCTAGCCATACTGCTTTTACCAAGAAGAAGCAGTTTTTTCGATGCATCCCAGCACACAGAATAAGAATGGCCCACTCCGAACCATTCTACATGTCTGGCTTTAGCGAGCATGGATGCCGCCTTGTTTAAATTCTCTGCATTAATTCTTTTTAAAACCTCACGGATATCCTTTTCGTAACGTTTGACATGGAATGCTAAGTTTGCTGACAAATCATGGCTTTCCACTTGAGGTTCCTCACGATTATATAGATGAAGCTGAAGTTTAAAGTCTTGGTATCCCTGAAAACCGAGCTTCTTACATGTTCGAGTAATGGTTGCGGTTGAGACAAACATTTCTTTAGCCGCCTCGTCCAGTTTTAGGTCCGCTATTTTTTCAGGCTGTTGTATGATAAAATTTAATACTTGTTTTTCAAGCTGGCTTAATTGATCTCTATGCTTTAAAAGTCGTTTGATAAAGGATTGCATATTATCACCTATTTGTGAACAAGCCGTCTTTTACTACCGCGTAAGAGAAAGAACCGATTGCTTTAACCTCGATAATCCATCCAGCAACTTGGATTGTGGACAGCCAATATTCATGCGCAGAAAGACTCGGTCATTTTCTCCGTAAACCGTTCCTGACATGATTCCAACTTTCCCGTCTTCCACAAGTGCGGACTGAAGTTCTTTATCCGTTGTTTGAAGTCGCGAACAATCTAGCCAGGCTAAGTATGTGGATTCTGGGATTTCAAAATGGATGGCAGGAATCTCTTGTTCGATAAAATCTTTCATTAATTTCATATTATTATACAGGTAGGTGCAAAGATCATCAACCCACTTTTCTCCATAACGGTAGCCTGTGATGACTGCGATCTCCCCAAAGATATTGGCGCTTGAGACCCCGTCGCGATTTTTTAATAAAGTCATAAATTTTTCCCTTAGTCCTTCATTCGGAAGTAGGGCATAGGAGCCTCCTAAGCCGGGGGTATTAAAGGTTTTGCTGGCCGAAGAACAGATAAAAATATGTTCAAGATCATTTGTTACTGAAGTAATAGGGGTGAATTTCCGACCAGGATAGACAATGTCCATATGAATATCATCTGAAATAATCTTTACTTGATATTTCGTGCATAGATCAACTATTTTTGTTAATTCTCGTTTCGTCCATACCCGTCCAGTTGGATTATGCGGATTACAAAGTAACAATATCTTTGTCTTTTTATGTGATAGTTTTTTTTCTAAATCGTTAAAATCAATCGTATACTGTCCATTTTGATCAACCAGGGGGTTAGCCATTAGCTTTCGGTTTGATGCATGAATACATTTGAAAAAGGCGTCATAGGCTGGTGTTTGCAGCACAATATGGTCGCCTTCAGCGGACAGCATTTCAATCAGTCTTGCAATCGAGTAAATAACGCTTGGACTGTAGACAATCCAATCCTCTACTAGTTGTGCAGAAAATCGCCTTTTATACCAATCGGTAATGGCTGATTTATAGTCATGATGGTTCCAGCGTGTATATCCAAAAATTCCATGTTTGGTGCGATTTTGCATTGCCTCAATGATTTCTGGAGGACTTTGAAAATCCATATCTGAAATGGAAAAAGGCAGTAAATCACCTGTTCCGAATCGGTCTTCGATATAATCCCATTGGGTACAAAAGGTTCCTTTTCGATTGATTGCTTCATCAAAATGGCTTTTCATATGATCCCTCTTCTATGCTTCAATTTTTTCATTTTTAGAGAAAAACAGGATGAGGGCTGTCTCATCCTATTCCATCAGTTTATCGATTTCGACACGAACATGGTTTACTTGGGTTCCGATGATGACTTGAAGATTATGGGCATCAAGTTTAACCACACCAAGGGCACCATTTTTCTTAAGTTTCGCTTCATCTATTTTACTCATATCATCAACCACTAATCGTAATCTTGTAATACAGTTGTCTAATGATTCAATATTGCTGGCTCCGCCAAGAGCTTGTAAAATTTGCGCTGCTTGGGTGTCTGTTTGACCATTTGAATTTTTCACTGCTGCAGTAGTGTCTGCTTCTACTTCTTCTGATGTATCTTCCCGGCCAGGTGTTTTCAAGTTGAATTTTAAGATGGCAAAACGGAAGATGAAATAGTAAAGCGCAAACCAAATGGCTCCGACGACTAATACGAGATACCATTTTGTATAGTTGCCTTGAAGGACCCCAAAGATAAAGAAGTCCAATACGCCGCCATCCGTATTTCCAATCTTGACACCCAGTAAGGCCATTACCATAAATCCTAGACCTGTTAATACAACATGGATTCCATATAATGCAGGTGCGATGAATAAGAATAAAAACTCGATTGGTTCGGTGATACCTGTTACAAATGTGGCAACTACGCCAGAAATAAGAAGTCCTTTAATTTTTTTGCGGTTTTCTGGCTTTGCAGTATGATAGATGGCTAACGCAACGGCTGGTAGACCAAACATAAAGGTTGGCATTTTTCCTTGAGATAAAAATGCTGTTGCCGAAGCGCTGATCGGACCGCCGTTTTTTAACTGTGCATAAAAAATATTAAGGGCACCTGACACCGTTTGACCGTCCACAACGGCTGTACCGCCGGCTTCAGTAAAGCGAATCATGGCTACTAAAATATGATGCAGTCCAAATGGAAGAAGCAGTCTTTCACCGGCGCCAAATAAGAATGGTCCGAATGTCCCGGCACCGCTGATTACATTCCCGATTCCATTAATAATCATCGTAAAGAATGGCCAAATCATGGGGATGATGATCCCAACGATGGACATTACCAAAGAGGTGATAATGGGAACGAATCGTGGACCGCCAAAGAAAGCAAATGCGTTTGGCAGTTTCACGTTTTGATAGCGCTGGTGCAGGAAATACACAATAATTCCAGCGATAATCCCGCCTAATACCCCCATTTCAAGGCTTTGAATTCCAAGTACCATCGATTGACCTTGTTGTCTCATGGCTTCAGCTTCTGCAAGCTTGTGGGTTTCGCTTAAATAGAAATTAATCGATAAGTGCATGATGATATAACCGACGAGACCAGAAAAAGCAGCAACCCCTTTTTCAGTACGGGCTAACCCAAGTGGAATCGCTACCGCAAATAATAAAGGTAAATAAGTAAAGGCAAAGCCTCCGATGGTTGATAAAAATCGTAGAATAATTTGTATGACATTATGATCAAGAAACGGTAAATTTTCTATAGTCGTTGGACTTGTAAACGAACTGCCAATACCAAGAAGCAAACCCATGAACGCGAGTAGCGCAACTGGAAGCATAAAGGTCTTACCAAGCCCCTGAAAAAACTCCCATCCCTTAGAAGACTTTTTCCCCTTTGCTTTCATCTAAAAAACCCCCCTCTAAAAAACTTTCTGAATTTACTTCCACTTTACGTCCATTATGCTAATATAGCAATCGCTTTCAAAGGGAATGTAGGCATATACAATTTTTGTTTGCGAGAAACAATCTGAGGATCTGTCCTTGTGCTTTCTGAAATGAATTGATTTGGCTCTCTCCTGACCTGATCAGTTAGCATCATTATAAAAGGCCTCCGGAGCTGGCAGCTGAATTGATTTTTTATCAGTTAAACGTTTGGGATAGAACGCCTGTTTTTTATAAATAATATGATTATAACAATAAATTGAGGAGGAATTGCATGCAGCAGGATCAACAAGCTAAAGAGAATTTGGGTGCTAGTAGGAAACCAACATTTGCCGGAACTGATGCCCAAAAAGTAAAACAGGAAATTCAAAAAGATATAAGGAGGGGCCAAGGTGCAATGACTTCCCGAGAGGCAGGAGCAATGCACGATTAAAAAAGGATCGCTGCATTAATTATTTTCTTCTGGGGGACAATGTTCAAAAATATCATAAGAAACCCAAGTATTTAGCACATTTAAAAGCACTAAAAAGCCACATTTTGTGAAAAAGTTGTGGCTTTTTGAATATAAATTTTCCATTTTTAGACAAAAAATACCAGTTATTACCAGTGTTGTTAAGGTTTAATTTTCAATTCGCTTTTCGATATTAAACAGACGTTTGTCCATTTCTATTAATCTGTTGTTTAGCTATTCAACTTCGAAACCTGTTTCTTTTTATTCACTTTCAACATTCCAACTACGTCTTCAGTTTGGGAAGCTTCTATTCTGTTTACAACTCTTTTGATTTCTTGGATATCAGTTTTTACATCTTTCATACCCTTTTGTAGTTCCAATAAGATTTCTAAAATCTGTTTATCCATTCCGTTCACCATCCATTTGTTAAAATTATAAAGTATTTAGTAATGGATTACTACTTTTTTGTAACCTTTTAACAGATATAAAATGTAGGATAGACCCACATTTTATAAGGGTTTATCTGTTTCTTTTGAATCTAACATATTTATATTGTGTTAGATTGAGGGCGCTTAGCATTTATAGCATAAAAATGCTATAATTAAAGGACAATAGCATAACGGTAACTCAAGGGTGACGGCATCATCCCCATTATTAAGAAAGGGGGTGGTGCTATGATGACAGTTTATGAGAGCTTGTCAATTGCGATAATGTTCGGCATGTTTGTTATAGCACTGCTGTCATTTAACAAAAAATAATCCACCCTTGAGTTCGTGGCTCTGGTGGATTATTTCTAACTACTGCCCGCCCCCTTGTAGGGAACCAAGCTATTGTATAGGCTGAGGATGGTGACACATCTTCAGTCGTTTTTAATGTATTCATTTCTAAGTACATTATACCACTTTTTTTCTGAAAAAGAAAACATGCAATTAGAACGTTCGTGTTTTGGGTGAAAAAGTACGAGTTGCAGCAATATTGTAGCTTTGAAATAAAGTTTGATAATTTATAATAAAGTTTAGATATTCAACTTCGAAATCTGTTTTCTTTTTATTCACTTTCAACATTCCAACTACGTCTTCAGTTTGGGAAGCTTCTATTCTGTTTACAGTTCTTTTGATTTCTTGGATATCAGTTGACCCTAGAAATAAACGGTCCTTACATATAAGGAGGCCGGTCGAGTGCTTATAAAAAGAAAAATCTATTCCATATATATTGTGATAATAGCTGCATTGACACATTAATTACTTGTATCAAAGCCATTCATGATTTGGCTTAAATTTGGAAAAATTGGTGCAACCATCACAACAATGTTAATGTCTATTTGGGCATACGCTCTTGTTTATCCTTGGAAGTTTGCTCTTCTACTTGTTTTGCTTATCTTTATTCACGAGATAGGGCATGTACTTACTGCTAAGTACAGAGGATTACAAGTTACTGCACCAACCTTTATCCCTTTCTTAGGGGCTTTTGTTATGACAAAAAGTAAAAAATTATCACTTAAGGAAAAAGGATTTGTAAGTCTTGGGGGACCAGTTCTAGGGGCAATAAGCAGTATAATTTGCTTTATTATTGGGATTCACTATGGAATAAGTTGGTTTTCTGCTGCATCCTTCCTGTTCTTGCTTATAAATCTAGTCAACTCATTTCCTTTGTATCCATTGGATGGGTACTGGATTCTGAAAGTTGCTACCTATCAAAATCGTAGAACCCAAGGGATTCTATTTGGGTTATTTATACTTTTAGGTTTTGGAGTCGGCATTTATTTTAAAAGCCTAACTATTTGTATAATCTATTTGCTATTACTTATAGAAACTTGGTTAACCCGAAACAATGAAAATGAAAAGAAAGTGTTTACAAGAAAATTGAATGTAGAAAAATCTCTATTTTTAATCAACGAAGTGAAATTTCCTCGAAAAAGAAAGGAGATTGAACTTCAATTTGAACCTGACAGAAATGGAGAACAAGAAACAGGAATGTTGAAGGTATTCTTTCCAAAAGTAGGGATGATCGGAAGAATACAGTCGGAATTTACTAACATTAAAAAATTATCTGTAGCAGAGACTATGCAATATGGGGAGCACTTAGTCTTTACCGTGAAAGGGGAAGAAGATATTAACAATAGTTCTCAAGAAAAAATACAAACAAAGGTAAAACTTAGCTATGGCATAGCATACTTTCTTCTTGTTGTATCCCAACTAATATTTTTGTATATTTTTTCGGGTACGATATAAGTAGATATTTTTATCCAAAAACTACAATTAGGAATTCAATTCAACCATATTCTGTATCAATCAAGCCCTAATAAAGATGGGGAATTACAGAAATGAATTTGATTGAATCCCACATTCGGAACTTTTTATCACCAGATACTTGCATTATTAATTAGTTGTTGCAAAAGAAAAAATGATGTGATAATCTAAGTGTGTAATCGGTTACACATAAGGAGGGAACCAAATTGACTACAATACGAGATGTTGCCAAAAGAGCCGGAGTATCTGTAGCGACGGTTTCAAGAGCCTTAAATGGTAAAGGATACGTACATGAAGATACGAGAAAGTTAATTGATAAAACGATTAAAGAATTGAGTTATAAACCAAATGAAGTGGCACGGTCACTATACAAGAAAAAATCAAGATTAATAGGCTTATTGTTGCCGGATATTCGCAACCCGTTTTTCCCGGAGTTAGCACGCGGGGTCGAGGATGAAATGCAGGAGCATGACTTTAGGCTGATTATCGGAAATGCTGATGAGAACCCTAAGAAGGAAATTAGTTACATTGAAACCTTTAAACAAAATAATGTAACCGGTGTCATATCTGCGACAAATCAAACCGAAATGAAGCATTTCGAGGATTTGTCCTTCCCGGTAGTTTTTCTCGACCGAACATCTAATCACTATCCCTCTGTTTATGCAGATGGATTGGCTGGCGGGAAAATGGCAGCTAGGGAAATGATTAGAAGGGGAAGTAAGCGGATTTGTTTACTGAGGGGGCCGGTTGAATTAAAGACTGCTCAGGATCGCTTTAAAGGTGCCATTGATGAGCTTTGTAACTTCAATATAAATTTTAATGTCATGACAACAGCTTCCTTTACTTTCGCGGATGCGGAAAAGGCTGCCGCGGAATTATTCGAAAAATTCCCGGAGACGGATGGGGTGATTGCCAGTAATGATCTAGGAGCAGCGGCAATTTTACATGAAGCCCTAAAGAGAGGGATTTCCGTTCCGGAAGAACTGCAAATCATTGGTTATGATGATATTCCGTTAAGTCGTTTACTGTTCCCGCCGCTGTCAACGATCAGACAGCCGGCATATGACATGGGAAGAGAAGCTGCAAAATTACTGATTCAATTGCTTGATGGTGAAATAAGCGAACATAAAAATATTCAGTTGCCTGTAAGATTTATTGAAAGGCAAACAACAAGAAAGGTTGAAAACAATGGCTAAAATAACTGTAATTGGAAGTTCATCAATGGACTTAGTGGTAACGGCTTCAAAGCGGCCAGATAAGGGAGAAACCATTATTGGTGAATCGTTTAAAACAGTTCCGGGCGGTAAAGGAGCAAATCAAGCTGTTGCCGCTGCCCGGTTAGGTGCGGAGGTGTACATGGTTGGTTGCGTAGGTGATGACTCATTTGGAAAAGCCATCCTTGACAATTTTAAGAAGAACCATGTTTTTACCGATTATGTGGAACCGGTTACAGATACAAAAAGCGGTACTGCTCACATTACTCTTGCTGATGGAGATAATAGCATCATCTTCGTAAAAGGCGCCAATGATTTTGTTACCCCACAATTTGTAGAAAAAGCACTTGATAGTATTCGTACTTCAGATATGGTCTTAATTCAGCAAGAAATTCCGGAAGAAACAGTGGAATATGTTAGTGAGAAATGCCATGAATTCGGGGTACCGCTCTTATTGAATCCGGCACCTGCAAGACCGCTTAGTAAGGATGTTATCGAAAAAGCTGCCTATATTACACCGAATGAGCTGGAAGCTTCCGTCCTTTTTGGAACGAAGGACATTCATGCAGCAATCGGGAAATATCCAAACAAAGTGTTTATTACAGAAGGAAAAAATGGCGTCCGTTTCCACAATGGTCAACAAGAAGTTGTGATTCCATCTTTCCCGGTAGAGGCTGTTGATACAACAGGTGCCGGTGACACCTTTAATGCTGCATTTGCTGTCGCATTAGCTGAAGGAAAAGGCTTTGAAGAAAGCATCCGCTTTGCCAATCGCGCGGCCTCATTATCCGTAACAAAATTTGGGGCACAGGGCGGTATGCCAACAAGAGAAGAAGTAGAGGAGAGCTTGTAAAATGAAACGCTTTGGTATCTTAAATAGCCATATTTCAAAGGTATTAACGGATCTTGGTCATACCGATTATATTGTGATCGCCGATGCTGGATTGCCGATTCCTGATGGGGTAACGAGAATTGATTTAGCAATCAAGCCGGGAATGCCTTCATTTCAAGAGGTGACAGATGCGGTTGCCGCAGACATGGTGATTGAAAAGTGCATCATTGCTTCTGAAATAACAGAAGGAAATCCGCTGATGGAACAGTATGTAAAAGGCAAATTTGCGGATATCGAAATGAGCCAGGTGCCCCATGAGCAATTTAAACAATTAACGAAAAACGCCAAGGCAGTGATTCGAACGGGGGAAACCACTCCATATGCCAATTGTATCCTACAATCGGGTGTATTTTTCTAGTAGTATCAGATTTTCTATCATTCGTCTTTGAGAAATATCCAGCTTCACGCTAGCCCCCGATGTCACAGGCAATTCGTACAAATTAAATGAGCAGCTTTTCGGCCAGCTCGTCTTGTGTTTGTCGGGGCTGACTGCAGCACATACGCTTTTAATATCTGAGGTGAAAAGAATGCGAGTTTCAATGCAGAACATCTATAAAGCATTTGGGACCAATCAAGTTTTAACTGGCGTTGATTTTGAATTGCTGGACGGAGAAGTCCACGCCTTAATGGGGGAAAATGGTGCCGGGAAATCAACGATGATGAATGTACTGACCGGGCTTCACACTCGTGATCAAGGCACTATCACCATTGATGGGAAGGAAAGGTATTTTAAAAATCCAAAAGAAGCGGAAGAGAACGGAATTACCTTTATTCATCAGGAATTGAATATGTGGCCGGATATGACGGTGCTGGAAAACTTATTTATCGGCAAGGAATTAAGAACGCCGCTTGGTTTGTTAAAGACAAAGGAAATGAAGGCGCTCGCTAAAAAACAGTTTGATCGCTTAGCCGTTTCCATTCCTTCAGAAAAAGAGGCTGGCAGCTGTTCTGTCGGGGAACAACAGATGATTGAAATTGCCAAAGCGTTAATGACCGATGCGAAGGTTATTATCATGGATGAGCCGACAGCCGCTTTGACGGAAAGGGAAATTCAAAAGCTGTTTGATGTCATTGTGTCATTAAAGAAGGAAGGCGTATCTATTGTTTATATCTCTCACCGTATGGAAGAAATATTTACGATTTGTGACCGAATTACAGTGATGCGTGATGGAAAGACAGTTGATACAAAGGCAGTTCCTGATACGAACTTTGATGAAGTGGTAAGGAAAATGGTGGGTCGCGAATTAACTGACCGATTTCCGAAACGGACCTCAAGTCCGGGGGAAACGGTTCTGGAGGTAAAAGGGTTAACGAAAAAAGGCGCCTTTCATGATGTGAATTTTTCCGTCCGTTCTGGTGAAATAGTTGGCTTTTCAGGATTGATGGGAGCGGGAAGAACGGAAATCATGCGTGCACTCTTCGGACTCGATTCATTTGATAGCGGTGAGATTTGGCTCAAGGGCAAGAAAGTCACGATTAACACCCCGGACCAGGCCGTAAAAGCCGGACTCGGTTTTATCACGGAGGACCGCAAAGATGAAGGGCTGATCCTGGATTTTTCAATAAAAGAAAATATGGTATTACCATCACTTCATAGTTTTGCACCAAAAGGTCTGATTAATGAAAAAAGTGAGAATGATTTTGTAGATATGCTGATTAAACGCCTGACGGTTAAGGCGGAATCGCAGGAAATTGCGGTTAGCAGCCTTTCAGGGGGCAATCAGCAAAAAGTGGTGATTGCGAAATGGATTGGTATTGGTCCGAAGGTGCTAATCTTAGATGAACCGACAAGAGGAGTAGACGTCGGGGCGAAACGGGAAATCTATCAGCTGATGAATGAGCTGACAGATCGTGGTGTTGCCATCATTATGGTTTCATCGGAGCTGCCGGAGGTTCTGGGCATGAGTGACCGGATTCTCGTAGTTCATGAAGGTAGAATAAGCGGGGAATTGACAAAAGAAGAAGCAACCCAGGAAAAAATTATGACATTGGCAACGGGAGGTCAATGAGATGAATGCAATCAATGAAAGTACGAAAGCCGGCAAGACGAATTTCGTAAGTACCATTACGCAAAAGCTTGGGCCGCTGTTAGGACTTATAATCTTAATTATTATTGTTTCTGTACTGAATCCAAGTTTTCTTGAACCTCTAAATATCCTAAACTTGTTGCGTCAAGTAGCAATCAATGCGCTGATTGCCTTTGGGATGACATTTGTTATTTTAACGGGTGGCATTGATTTGTCTGTCGGGGCGATCCTTGCCTTAGCAAGTGCTTTAACGGCAGGAATGATTGTTTCAGGTCTTGATCCAATTTTCGCCATTATTATTGGCTGTCTTCTTGGCGGTGTAATGGGTATAGTGAATGGATTATTGATTACAAGAGGGAAAATGGCTCCATTCATTGCTACGCTGGCAACGATGACGATCTTTAGAGGCCTGACACTTGTGTATACAAAAGGGAATCCAATCACAGGACTGGGTGATAACTATTTATTTCAACTATTCGGCCGGGGATATTTTCTCGGAGTCCCTGTTCCAGCCATTACTATGATTGTGACATTTGTTCTATTATATATCGTACTTCATAAAATGCCTTTTGGCCGAAAAACCTATGCGATTGGCGGAAATGAAAAGGCTGCTATTATTGCCGGAATCAAAGTGCCAAAGGTAAAGGTGATGATTTATGCCCTTTCCGGCTTACTATCTGCTTTAGCTGGGGCGATTTTAACATCCCGTTTGAATTCCGCTCAGCCGACTGCTGGTACATCCTATGAGCTTGATGCAATTGCAGCTGTCGTGTTAGGCGGAACAAGCTTATCCGGCGGTAAAGGAAGAATCTTCGGAACGCTGATTGGGGCATTAATTATCGGTACATTAAACAATGGTCTAAACCTGCTTGGTGTATCTTCTTTCTATCAACAGGTTGTAAAAGGGATTGTTATCATTATTGCTGTATTACTTGATCGGAAGAAATCAGCATAAGGGAGCGAATTTTCATGAAAAAACTAGCTGTTCTATTCATGTCACTGTCGCTGTTGTTGTTGGGTGCTTGTTCAATGCAGCCGCCTGAATGGGCCCAGCCCGCGAAAAAAGATGACTTAAAAGATGTGAAGATTGGTTTATCTGTTTCAACTTTAAATAACCCATTTTTTGTTGCCTTGAAAGATGGTGTGCAAAAAGAAGTGAAGGCATTGGGAATGGAAGTTAAAGTGGTCGATGCACAAAATGATTCTGCAAAACAAATCAATGATGTCGATGATTTAATTCAACAAGGTGTTGACATTTTGCTGATCAACCCAACGGATTCTGCGGCGATTTCAACCGCTGTCCAATCTGCCAATAATATCGGAATTCCGGTGATTACACTTGACCGTTCCGCTGATAAAGGGAAAGTTGCAGCATTAGTGGCTTCCGATAATATTAAGGGTGGGGAAATGGCCGCAGATTATATTGCGAAAAAGCTGGGAGAAAAAGCACAGGTTGCTGAGCTTGAAGGCGTTCCAGGAGCTTCAGCGACTCGTGAACGCGGTCAGGGCTTCCATAACATTGCAGATAAAAAATTAAAGGTTGTTGCGAAACAGTCAGCGGATTTCGACCGAACGAAAGGCTTAAATGTAATGGAAAATCTGCTTCAGGCCAATCCGGATATTAAGGCCGTTTTCGCTCATAATGATGAGATGGCACTAGGAGCGATTGAGGCGATTAACAGTTCGGGGAAAGATATTATGGTCATCGGCTTTGATGGCAATGATGACGCGCTAAAAGCAATTAAAGCCGGGAAAATGGAAGCAACCGTCGCCCAGCAGCCGGATTTAATCGGTAAACTGGCTGTCGATGCCGGCCGAGATGTAATCCAAGGGAAAAAAGTTGAAAAGAATATTCCTGCTCCGTTAAAACTTGTAATAAAAGAGTAAGTGACAAGAAAAGCGCAAGGCGCCCGCCTAGCGGCGACAAGCACAAGACGAGCCGGCGCAAGAAGGCTGTTCTTTAGCCTTCTTGACGGATGGGCTTGTGACCTCGAGCTGCTGGCGCCTTGAGCTGGACATCTCTCAAGGTCAAATGATATAAATTCTGATACTATGTGAAACGGCCTGTCCAGCAAATGTCTGGCAGGTCTTCGCGATACTGTTGTCTTATTTTATGACAGTTGGCTTTTAGGAAACAAATATATCTTTACCCTCAACTGCTAGGAATACTGTTTGCAGTTAAATAGGTTTATGTTTACTATAAAGATAGGAAGCATGGATTCTCATGCTTCCTTTTGTACGTCTGGCGGCATGCGCCACTCCAGTCCTGGACACTGTTTTACAGAATCTCCCCAATCATACGATAGATAATAGTACGAGATAACAGGATCGGTTTGGTTGTGTAGGCTTGGGCCATTTGTTTCATCTCTTCTGTATATCCCATGCAGTCGAGAATGATGGCTTTGATTGGAAAGGACTCTAGCTGTTTTATCGCTTTGATCAGTTCCTTCTCTTGAAACAAGTAGGGGGAACTGGCAGCCGGGATGACATCAAAATCAGCCGCTTTCCACTTTTGGATAATGGCTGGTGCTTGTTCGGGGAGCGGGATGATGACGCCTAGTAATCCCCCCTGTAAAACGCCCTGTACCACATGGCTGAGCAGGTGGTCTGGATATACAACAGGAACCTCGCTCCGAAAGCAAGGGAATTGGCCGGTACAGGCTAGAACAATAAGGGAAACATTCTGCTGATTTAGTTCGTCAATGAGCTGTTGTACAATCGGCACAATCTTTTCCTTGGCCATCACCGCTTTTCCGCCGTCCTTCAACCGTGAGATCAAAGTGGTTTGACCAGGTTCAGGGGTAAGAGAAAGAATCTCCTCCTGAGGTCTTCCATCAAGAACACCTTTTTCGATGATGACGGTCTCGGCTGGAAAGAACCCTCTGATAGCGGGTATCATATCTACCCTTGGCGTTTGTCCAATTGTGATGATCCCTACCGACTGCTCCACGGCTTATCCTGCTCCTTGTCATAAACTTTTTTTCCGTTAATATAGGTAGCCATTACGTTTGCCCGGGTATCAAATGGGTGATGGGACCAAAGGACAAAGTCAGCGTCTTTGCTTGCTTCCAGTGAACCAACACGGTCCCCAATCCCGGCTAATGTAGCCGCCTGACTGGTAATGCTCCTTAATGCCGCCGTTTCTTCCAATCCGTAACGAACAGCCTCTGTTGCGCACAGAAGTAAGTAATGAATCGGGATAAACGGGTGGTCGGTCATGATGGCAAATGGGATTCCCGCTTCATGGAACAACTTCGGTGCTTCAGGGGTGGAGTTCCGTGTCTCATATTTAGTAGCTGGAAGCATAAATGGTCCTAAGGTGACATTGGCTCCGCTCTCCTTAATCGCTTCAAGGATAAGATGTCCCTCGGTACAATGCTCCAGACAAAGCTTGATTTGGAATTCCTTTGCAATACGAATTGCAGTTGCGATATCATCAGCACGATGGCAGTGCAGATGCATCGGCATTTTCCCTTCTAGTACTTCGATAAAGGGGGCCAGTTCTGTCCCGTGTTCAATTGCATCTAATCGTTCCGTCTGGGTTAGCTTCTCCGCCTTTTGAAAGCCTTGACGGATAAGCTGGGCTACGGCCATTCTCGTTACAGGAGTCTTTTGATAGGATTGGCCAAATACATTTTTGGGATTTTCCCCTAATGCTCCTTTTAAGCCGCTTTTTTCAGTCACAATCATTTCTTCGAGGCTGTCTCCAGCTGTTTTTAAAATCGTCCAAACCCCGCCAATTGGGTTGGCGCTTCCGGTCCCGCTTTGAATCGTTGTCACTCCGCCTTTGCGTGCGAGCTGAAAGGAAAAGTGGTGGATGTCAATCCCATCAATCGCAGACATCAGTGGAGTAAAAGGGCTGGAATATTCACAGGCATCATTGATTCGTTCATTGATCTCCCCCCAAATCCCAACATGTGTATGGATATCAATTAACCCCGGGGTTATGACATAGCCAGCCGCAGAAATCACTTCTGCATCTGCAGGGATCTCCGTATTCACCCCTGCCTTGATTACTTTGCCATCTTGTATCCACAGGTCTGCATTGCGTAATACGGTATTTTTTTCGTCCATTGTATAGATATCGGCTCCAGAAAATACAGTTAACATTGATTTAATCCCTCCCATCTGTATACTTCTTTTCCTTTAATAAACGTTCGGACCGCGCGTGCTGTTAAATCTAGCGGATGTTTATTCCATAGGACTAAGTCGGCATAAAGGCCTTTCTGCAGGCTTCCTGTGAGATGCTCAATTTTTAATAGTTTAGCAGCATCTTGGGTTAACCCGTTTAAAATAACTTTTTCCGGAACCCCGGCTTTTAGTGCTAAAGCCCCTTCCTTTTGCAAATGCGTTACAGAACTGACGGGATGATCTGTTGCAAACGTAAACGGAATGTCATCGTTAAACAGAGTGTTATATAGTGCCGGGTCTAAATTCTTTAGCTCGCCTCTTTCCATCGGTTGAAAGCAGGGACCGGCAATCATGGAGAAAGAATCTCCTTTTGGCAGGCGGCTTGTCAGCGGATATTCAGTTCCATGAACAAGAACAAATGGAAGATTGAATTCTCCAGCAATGCGACAAGCGGTCGCGATGTCATCTGCCCGGTGTGAGCGAATGAAAATAGGGACATCCTGCAGCCTGCCTGTGGCTTGCAGTTTCTTTAAGGCCGTTCTGATTCTTAGAGCGATACCCATGCGGGTGAGGGGGGTCTTTGTTTTCTCAAAATAAGCGTTTTTAGGAAGATCCCCCATGGAAAAAACAATCCCGAGATTGGAATGGAGGACCATTTCATCTACTGTTTTTCCATCTGTGTGAATTACAGCCGTTCTCGCTCCTACAACGGACTCTGGGGAGGAAACAATATGGGCAGCTGTCACCCCAAATGCGACGGCGTCTTGAAAGGCTTGATCCAATGGATAAATCCCGTCGATGACCTGTAAGTCCAGTCCGTGATTCTCATTAGGTTCATATCCATCATGGCCTTCCCAACGGATTCCCACTTCCTTTAGCCCGATTTGAGAACAGGTATCAATAAATCCGGGAGTTAAATAAAGACCGTCTGCCGCTATGATGGTGTGAGCAGATATGTTCTTAGCTGGGTCCAGGATATCGAGCAGGCGCCCATCCTTGATTAAAATGGTCTGAACAGAAAAGTTTCCGGTTTTTTCCTGGTAGACGTTTGCGTTTGTAATAGCCGTTATTTCCACTGACTATGACCTTCTTTCTAGTAGATTATGAAAGTATAAAATTTTCGACTTTGAGAATTGTCCAGCTCCAGCGCCTAACCCCTCTATGGTCTACAGCCACTCCTGAATTGAAGGCAAAGAGCGCCTTCTATTCAGGAGCGTCTTATGCTTGTCGGGGCTGACCAGGGCGCCTTGCGCTTTTCTTATAGAATAGAAGAAAAGTAGAGATTTCACCTCTACTTTTCTTGATCGTTTTCTGCATTCAGGCTTCTTCAACTAGCAGATTATTTGCTCATCCATACGTTTGTTCCGTTTGGATCCACTATTTGTAAGGAGAAGTCTGGTGATACATCGAACCCTTGAACCGTTTGGTTTATCCCTGCTGTAGCATCGACTGTATCGAGTTCGATCCGTGGGATATCTTTCAGGATGACTTCAAGTGCCTGTTGATAGAGTTTTGCTCGTTCATTCTGGTCCACTGTTTCAGAAACAGCTCTATCCAGAAGCTTGTCTACTTCAGGGTTTTCGTAGCCCTTACCATTTCCAAGTGCACCAACCTGTGAGGAATGGAATAATTGGAAGAGGAAGAAGTAAGGGTCTGGATACCAGGTCCAGCCGCCGATTGACATCGGTGCATTTCCTTTGGCGACTGTATCACTATAGGTTCCCCATTCCACTACTTTAAGTTCTACATCAATGTTCAGGTTTTTCTTCATTTGGTTTTGAAAAATTGTTCCGTATGGGACGCGGGATTCAGCAAGATATAGTTCCGTTTTAAAGCCATCTGGGTAACCTGCTTCTGCGAGAAGTTTCTTCGCTTCTTTAGGATCATAAGTTGGCGTTAGCTTCTCTAGATCCTTACTGTAACCCCAAGACTTTTTAGGCAGCGGCATGAATGACTTTTCTGCACCGCCCCATTTATTTACCCCTTTTACAATTTCCTCAACGTTTGTTGCTTTATAGATGGCCTCACGAACTTTTTTATTAGCCGTTGGTCCTTTTTTGTTGTTTAGATCTAAGTAAGTTAAGGAGAGGGCAGGTTTTGATAAAAGTTTGAGTTTAGGATCTTTTTTGACAAGTTCACGGTTTTGCCCTTTTACGTCCATCCCTATATTAATGTCACCGGAACGTAAAGAGTTGACCATCATATTGGCATCGGGAATAATGTTGAAAACAACACCGTCAAGATGCGGCTTTTCTCCCCAATATTTATCGTGGCGGACTAATTTCACTTGAGAATCCTTTTCCCAGCTATCCAATTTGAAAGGACCGGTACCAATTAGATGGCTGCCAAACTGGTCTCCCCAGCCTTCCACCTCTTCTTTAGGAACAATGATGTTTCCTGCATCCGTTAGCATTGGTAGTAGGGCGGCATTCGGTTTAGTTAAATGAATGGCGACTTCGTTTTCCCCGGTGACCTCCACCTTTTCCACGCCGCGCAGACGGTTCATCGCTGATTGTTTGGAAGAGCGTTCCAA
The DNA here is from genome assembly GCF_016464375.1 of Bacillus renqingensis. Lineage (GTDB taxonomy): Bacteria > Bacillota > Bacilli > Bacillales > Cytobacillaceae > Neobacillus > Neobacillus renqingensis. Next base: position 19,423 of record NZ_JADDIU010000037.1, on the reverse strand, counting down.
GCTGTATTTAACATCTTCCGCTGTCATTTTACGACCATCCTGGTATTTCCCCTGCTGGAAGTAAACATCGTCACGCAATGTAAAGGTATAGACCTTCATATCATCGGATATTTTCCATTTTTTAGCTAATGATGGAACAAAATCCGTTAATTCTTTGTTATAAACAATGAGCGTATCTCCTACTGAGCGCATGACCTGTGATTCATAGACCCCGGTATATTTAATTGGGTCCAATGTTTTTGGGTTTGCGGATAGACCTACCTTTAAAGTTCCTCCATCTTGAGGCTTACCTGCTTCTTTCTTGTTTCCATTAGAAGGTGACGCTTTTGAATCATTTGTTCCTGAAGAACAGGCGGTGAGTATCAAAACAAGAGAAGTGATAACCAATAAAACCAAGTGGCTAAAACGATTGCCTTTCATCTTTTTCCTCCTTTTTGATTCACAATGTGAATCATGGTTTCTCATAATGAATTTAAAATAAAATGTACCACATAAAATTTAATGAGTAAATAAGTTTTTTAAATCTTTTCAAAAAATATTACATTTTGATTATTTGTTATTTACAACTTATTTTTGCAGTGATACACTAATTCGTAATTCATATACTGAATCACTGTTTCAAATTGTGGTTTAAAAAGGGAGGTACCTTATGGGCAAGTACATTGTGAGAAGGCTGTTTGATCTTCTGCCTACGGTTGTAGTCGTTGCGATTATTGTGTTTATTATTACCCGGCTCATCCCTGGGGATCCTGCAGCCGTTATGCTTGGTCCACAAGCAAGTGTGGAAGATATAGAGGCATTGAGGAAGAGTCTTGGATTAAATGATCCATTATATTTGCAATTTTTCCATTATGTCATCGATCTGCTTCAAGGGAATTTAGGCGTATCGCTTACCTATAATGAACCGATTAGTCATTTAATAATGGAGCGTTTTCCTAATACATTGATTTTAGCGGCAAGTGCCCTTGTGATTGCCATTTTCATTGGGATTCCGGCTGGAATTATTTCGGCCTCTAAACAAAACTCTTTAATGGATTATGCGGTCATGCTTGTCTCTTTAATCGGGGTATCGATGCCTATCTTTTGGCTGGGCGTTATGCTCGTTCTCTATTTCAGTGTGAACCTTGGCTGGTTCCCGGCAACCGGTATGGGATCAATGGAAGAGGGGCTAATCCCTTATTTGAAGCATTTGGTCTTGCCAAGTATTACGCTTGCTACGATTCCGATGGCAACCTTTGCCCGGATTACCCGATCTAGTATGCTGGAGGTTATTTCACAGGATTACATTAAAACCGCTCGTTCTAAAGGGTTGGGTGAATTTTGGGTGGTTTGCAAGCATGCTTTCAAAAATGCCTTAACCCCATTGCTTACCGTACTCGGGATGCAGATTTCAATGATGCTGGGGGGCGCTGTTTTGACGGAAACCATTTTTAGCTGGCCGGGGATGGGACGATTGATTGTCGATGCGATTGACAAGCGTGATTTTGTCGTTGTTCAAGGAACGGTGCTGTTTATTGCTGTCATTTTTGTACTTGTCAATCTTTTCGTTGATGTGATGTATAAAGTAGTCAATCCACGGGTTAATTATTCCTCAAGCAAGGGAGGGACAAAATAATGGCTTCTGTACAAAGTTCAATTGTTCAAATTGAGCCGGAAAAAAAGAAGGTAAAGAAAGAAGCGGGACTGATGAAAAAACTGATGCGGAACCGTCTTGCCGCCATCGGTCTAACTATTACCGCCCTTATGACTCTTATTGCCATCTTTGCGCCACTGATTGCGACTCATTCCCCGAATCAAATGGATGTCGCTCATTCTTTAGCCGTACCTGGTACCGATGGTCATCTTTTAGGTACGGATAACTATGGAAGGGATTTGTTCAGCCGTTTGGTTTACGGGGCAAGGATTTCATTAATGGTCGGTATTGCTGCTGTCATTTTTGGTGCCTTTTTTGGCACGTTATTAGGACTGGTTTCCGGGTATTTTGGCGGGCGTCTTGACGCTATTATCATGAGAACCATGGATGGTTTATTTGCCTTTCCTTTCATCTTATTAGCAATTACCTTAATGACGGTGCTGGGTCAAGGATTAGTGAATGTGATTATTGCGATTGGCATTGCCAATATTCCGGGGTTTGCTCGTATTGTACGTGGACAAGTACTGAGTGTAAAGGAAGAGGAATTTATTGAGGTAACGAAATCACTTGGTGCTACGAATGGAAGAATTATCCTCCAACATATCCTGCCAAACTGTATGGCGCCAATAATTGTTTATGGAACCATGAGCGTTGCGGGGGCGATTATTTCAGAAGCAGCTTTGAGTTTCTTAGGGCTCGGTGTCCAGCCGCCTACTGCCTCTTGGGGAAGTATTCTGAAGGATGGGAAGGACTATTTAGTGTTAAGTCCCCACATGGCTACATTTTCAGGCTTAGCGATTTTGCTCACTGTACTTGGTATTAACTTATTTGGAGACGGGCTGCGGGATGCTCTGGATCCGAAGATGAAAGTGTAAAAGGGGGGATTGGGATGTCCGATTTTTTATTAGAGGTAGAAGATTTGGAAGTGCATTTCCGTTCCTCATCTTCAGTCGCTAAAGCGGTGAATGGTGTTAGTTTTACGTTAAATAAAAAGGAAACGCTAGGGATTGTCGGTGAATCAGGATCGGGAAAGAGTGTTACCGCCACCGCCTTACTTCGGCTGATTCCAAATCCACCTGGCAAAATTGCCGGCGGCAGGATTTTGTTTGAGGGGAAGGACATTCTTGCTTTATCGGAAAAAGAGATGCGGTCTATAAGGGGAAATGAAATATCGATGATTTTCCAGGATCCGATGACGAGCTTGAACCCGGTATTTACGGTTGGGAATCAAATTATCGAGTCGATTCGGACGCACCGGAAGGTTTCCAAAAAAGAAGCAAAAAAAGCGGCCATAGAGATGTTACAGCTGGTAGGAATTCCAGAGGCTGAAAAACGGATGGATATGTATCCGCATGAATTTTCCGGAGGAATGAGACAGCGGGTGATGATTGCCATTGCATTAGCTTGTAATCCTAAACTATTAATTGCGGATGAACCTACCACCGCGTTAGATGTGACGGTACAGGCGCAAATATTAGATCTGATGAGGCATCTGCAGGATACGATCGACACCTCTATCATCATGATTACGCATGATTTAGGAGTCGTCTGGGAGATGTGTGATCAGGTGATTGTCATGTATGCGGGAAACACTGTGGAATCAGGCGATGTCAAAACGATTTTTGATCGTCCGCTTCATCCGTATACGTGGGGCTTGCTAGATTCCCAGATTACGAGTGATAGTGAGAACGAGGAAAAGCTTTCGACCATTCCTGGAACTCCGCCTGATTTACGTGAGCCCATTCCTGGCTGTCATTTTGCCGATCGTTGTCCATATGCACAAGAGGTTTGCTTTTCCAAGAAACCAGAGCTGATTGAGGTAGAGGAAGGACATACGGTCTCCTGTCATTTTCAAACGAAAGAAAAGCGGCTGAAAAGAAAGGAGAAGGCGTACCATGGCTGAAGCAATTATTAAAGTGGAGAACTTGAAAAAGCATTTCCCCATCCAGAACCCGATCCCGTTTAAAAAATCCAACCAAAGTGTCAAAGCGGTCGATGGAGTTAGTTTTGAGGTGTTCCGCGGGGAAACGCTTGGGATTGTAGGAGAATCAGGCTGCGGTAAGTCTACGATGGCAAGGCTTATTAACCAATTAGTTCGGCCAACTGATGGCAAGGTGTTGTTTAAAGGTCAAGATTTAGCGGTAATGGGAACGAAAGAAATCCGCGATTCGCGTAAGTCGATTCAAATGGTGTTTCAAAATCCGTATGCCTCTTTGGATCCAAGAAAAACCATTAAACAACTGATCGCTGAACCTTTAGAAATTCATAAAGTGGGCGATAAGCGATCGCGGTTAAAGAGGGTTCATGAATTATTGGAAGTGGTCGGATTAAATAGCTACCATGCTGACCGTTATCCACATGAGTTCTCTGGTGGTCAGCGTCAGCGGATTAATATTGCCCGTGCACTTGCGTTAAACCCGGATGTCATAATTTGTGATGAACCCGTATCCGCCTTAGACGTATCTGTACAAGCGCAAGTGATTAACCTATTAAAAGATTTGCAGAAAAAATTTTCGTTAACCTATATTTTTATCTCGCATGATTTAAATGTCGTCCGCTATATGTGTGACCGAATTGCGGTGATGTATCTAGGGAAAATCGTGGAAATAGGTTCATACAATGAAATCTATCAGAATCCGCTTCATCCCTATACAAAAGCATTGCTATCGGCTGTTCCGAAGGAAAGCCCCTATGAAAAGAAAGAAAGAATTTTATTAAAAGGGGATGTGCCAAGCCCGGTTCATCCACCATCTGGCTGTCACTTTCACCAGAGATGTCCGCAAGCAATGGAATGCTGCAAAAGTACAGTTCCCGAACTTAAACAGAATGGAACGAATCAGCGGGTTGCTTGTCATCTATATTAAGAGCGGCTGCCTAAGCTAGTAGGCTGGCCGGAAAATTATTTGTTTATTTCTATCAAAATAGTAGCTGGAGGTTTTTTTCAATGTCACTAAAGCACGTAATCGAATTATTAGAAGTATTAGATACCATTGATGTCACTGGGTATGATGTAAAAAAATATCTTGAGGGAATTTCTAGTCTAGGAGAGATTACAGTTAAAACCGTGGAAGGCCAGAAGGGTTCAACGGATTTCATAAAGGTCGTCATTCCTGGCGAACAAGGAAAGATAAAGGGTGGAACTGCCCCTACTTTAGGAATTATTGGACGCTTAGGCGGAATTGGAGCCCGCCCGGAGGTCAAAGGGTTTGTATCCGATGGAGATGGCGCTTTATCATGTGTATCTGCGGCAGCTAAACTCTTGGACATGGCGGGAAAAGGCGACCGCCTCAAAGGGGATGTAATCTTAACTACCCATATTTGCCCGACCGCCCCTACGCTGCCACATGATCCGGTTCCGTTTATGGATTCACCAGTGGACATCCTTACGATGAATCAGCATGAAGTAACGGAAGAAATGGATGCGATTCTGTCCATTGATACAACAAAAGGAAATATGATTACGAATCATAAAGGATTTGCGATTACGCCAACTGTGAAAGAAGGATATATTTTAAAAGTAAGCAACGATTTACTGAATGTCTATACACAGTCAGCAGGACGTTTGCCAGTCACTTTGCCGATCACAACGCAGGATATTACTCCTTATGGAAACGGTGTTTACCATGTAAATAGTATTCTTCAGCCGGCGGTTGCCACAAAGAGCCCGGTTGTCGGTGTGGCGATTACAACAGAAACAACGGTCGCGGGATGTGGAACAGGTGCTACACACCCAACCGATGTGGAACAGGTTGTCCGATTTGCCATTGAAGTAGCGAAGCTCTTTGGGGAAAATAAATGTGCTTTTTACGATCAGGAAGAGTTTGCACGCTTGGAGCAGCTATACGGAAAAATGAGCCATTTACAAACTAAAGGAAATCAGGTGAATGCAGGATGACGGACGTAAAGGCGCTAAAACAAAGATTAATAGATGAAGTGGAAGCAAGAAAAGATGAATTAATAGAGCTTTGCAGTTCTTTAATTAAAATTCCAAGTGAAAATCCACCCGGAGATTCAACCGAAATCTCTGAGTATATTTCCAATTATCTTCGTCAATTCGGACTTCAAGCCGAATGGCATGAATCAAATGAGAAGATGTTTAACTTGATTTCTAGTATTGGTACTGAACAAGGAAAACATTTAATTTATTGTGGCCATACGGATGTCGTGCCCGCTGGGGACCTGTCCAAGTGGGATTTCCATCCTTTTTCAGGCGAGGTGAAGGATGGATGGCTGTTAGGGAGAGGAGCCAGCGATATGAAGGCAGGACTTGGAGGAATTATTTTTGCCTTCGCCTTATTGAAACGGCTTAATATTGATATCCCAGGTAAACTAACTCTTGCCATTGTTCCGGATGAAGAAACAGGCGGTGAGTTTGGTGTTCCATGGTTATTAAAGAACGGTCTTATTCAAGGGGATGGCTGTTTAATTGCAGAGCCATCATCCCGATTAAATCCGACCATTGGCCAAAAAGGTTCTTATTGGTTCGAGCTGGAAGTGTTTGGTGAACCCGGTCATGGAAGCCTGTCCCCATTGGCAGGTAATAATGCCATTACGGACGCTATCGCTGCAATTGAAAAGATACGAACCCTCTGGGATCTCGACATTACCATTCCTGAGGAAGTCCAAGAATTGATCCAGGTTTCCAAACGGTATATGCGTGAGGTTGAAAAAGATCGGGAGAAGTTCCAGCCGGTTTTAGAAAGAGTCACAGTGAATATTGGGACGATTCAGGGCGGAACCAAGTCCAATGTGATCCCTGAAAGTTGTAAGGTTCAAGTCGATTGCCGCCTACCCTTTGGGATAACCCGAGATGAAGTAACCGCTTATTTAAAGCAACAATTAGATGAATTAGGGATTCGCTATGAAATTCGTCCATTTGGATTTAGAAGTCATGCCAATTATACCCCTGCTGCAGATCCTGTTTGCAAAGCGATTGTCGATAATATCACCTTTGTGACAGGCGAGGAAGCCTATGGTGTGATGCAATGGGCAAGCAGTGATGCTCGTCATTTCAGGGAGTATCACATCCCTGTCTTGCAATATGGTCCAGCATTTTTGCCTTCCATCCATGGGTATAATGAAAAAGCGAAAGTAGAAGATATTATTTGCTGTGCTAAGGTATATGTCGCGGCAGTCATTGATTTTCTTTATCAAAAGTAATTTCAGATAAAGGCAGCGCCTTACTACATGCTGCCCAGGCTATTGTCAGCAGTTAGTACCTCTAAGCCCTTTCTCCCTTTTGGGTTTAGAGGAGAACTGCTTTTATTTTGAAAAAGGGTTGATTTTATAAAATTTTCATTATCTAATGAAACTAGTGACTATTGATTGGTTAGGGGGATTTCCTCATGTTAAAAACATTAGACTTAGCATTAAAGGTGCTGATGATGTTTACTAGAGAAAAGCCAGTTTGGGGAGGAAGAGAGCTGGCCAATGAATTGGGCTTAAATCACACCAATATCTATCGCATTCTTGAAACCTTGGAAAAAAATCGGTTTGTCTCTAAGGATAAAGTAACGAAAAAGTATTCTTTAGGCTATGCAACATGGGAATTAGGCATGATTATGTATGAAGGATTAAATGTCAATCAATTGATCCGTCCGATTCTTAATCGTTTGAAAGATGAAACAGGTGAATCCATATTTCTTACGATTTTAGATGGCGAGGAGGCGGTTACACTGGAGGTAGTCGAACCGGAAAATAAGGTGAAGTTTTCTGTTTCAGCGGGAAGCAGAGCACCGTTGTATGTCGGCGCTTCCTATCGGGCAATTTTAGCCTATATGCCTGATGAATTCATTGAATCGATTATTCATTCCGGTCTAAAAAAGTATACCAAGACAACGATGACGGATCCTGATCAACTCCGAGCGGAATTAGAAAAAGTCAGGGAGCGAGGCTGGGCCCAAAGCCAAGGGGAATATACGCGGGATGTCATCGCCATTGCCGTTCCGTTATTTGACGGGGATGAAATTATTGGTTCTGTCACCGTATCAGGTCCCATCTATCGTATGTCAGATGAAAAAATTCAGCAATACCTGCCTCTTCTTATGGAGACAAGGGATGAAATCAGAGAGGTTATTCAAAAATACCAACTGAAATTAAGGGTCTAAATGGGGAGGAAACAGCATGCAAGGATTAATTGAAATTGCCCAGTCGATATTAAGAAGGAATTTGAATCTACAGGCAAATGAGAATATTTTAATTGTCACGGATGCAGAGTCAGTCAAAATAGCGGATATTTTTTTTCAAGCAGGTGTTGATATAGGGAATGAAACACAGCTTTTGAAGATGAAGACGCGAACGAAATCTGGAGAGGAGCCCCCACGTCTGGTGGCTGATGCGATGAAGGCGGCTGAAGTCGTACTATGTATCACCCATCATTCGCTTACCCATACGAAAGCAAGGAAAGAGGCTTCTGCCAATGGAACGCGCGTGGCGACCATGCCTGGATTGACGATGGATATGCTGCAAGAGGGGGCTATAACGGCTGATTATTCTGAGGTGGAGCGGTTAACGGCTTACTATTGCGAGCTGCTTGATACAGGCAATACGGTCACCATTGAAAAAGAAAATACGACATTGACATTTTCGATTAAAGGGAGAAACGGAATTCCAAGCACAGGTGTTTTTCGAGAAAAAGGCGAATCCGGCAACCTTCCTTCAGGAGAAAGCTATATTGCACCGATCGAAGATTCAGCCAATGGCACCATCCTTATAGATGGATCGATTGCCGGAATCGGTGTCTTGAAGGAGCCGATTCTATTAACCATTGAAAATGGCCGATTGGCAGATGCTTCGGGTGAAGCGGGCAAGCAATTACTGCAATTACTAGGAAAAGAGAATGGCAGAATCATCGCTGAATTTGGAATTGGCACCAATAAGAAAGCCCGCCTGACGGGAAATGTCTTAGAGGATGAAAAGGTTTATGGAACCGTTCACATTGCCTTTGGCAGCAACAAACCATTTGGAGGTACAAACGAGGCAGGCGTCCACATCGACTGTGTTGTCAAAGACCCGGTGGTTACCATTGATGGAAAGGAGATCTTTCCGGCTAGGTAAATATTCCACTCTAGCAGTAATAGGGTCTAAGGAAACAACCGGCATATCTGCTGGTGGTCCGGCTAACAGTCTGGGGACAAAAAAGCAAAAATGAAATCATTTACAATCGACTCCAAGAGGGTATTCCGAAATTCTAAAGGTATCCTCATAATGGATAATAAACCCCCGGCACTAGCGTAATTTTACGCTTGCCGGGGGTTTATTATCTTTATCTAAAAATTAAAAACTAGCCAAGTGCACCAGTCGTTTCTTCAATTTATTCCGGTCTACTTCATATCCGATTCCTGAACCTGTTGGAACTTTAATGATTCCATGGTCCATGGTTACTTCTGGAGAGATGATATCTTCGTCCCAATAATGCTGAGAAGGGGCTGTATCACCAGGAATGGTAAAATTCGGCAGTGTGGTAATCTGAATATTATGGGCTCTGCCGATGCCGGTTTCAAGCATGCCTCCGCACCATACCGGGATATTGTGGCTTTGACATAAATCATGAATCCTTTTGGCTTCACGAAGGCCGCCGACACGGCCGATTTTAATATTTATAATACGGCCGCTGCCCAACTCAATCGCCTTTTTAGCTGTTTCAAAACTATACACGCTTTCGTCCAGGCATATAGGTGTTTGAAGCTGTCTTTGAAGTTTAGCATGATCAATAATATCATCATGTGCTAATGGCTGTTCAATCATAATCAGATTGTACTCATCTAATTTTTTTAAATGTTCGATATCCTGAAGGGAGTACGCAGAATTTGCATCGACCATTAAAGGGACATCAGGCAGCTTCTCACGTACAGCACGGATATACGCAAGATCAGCCCCCGGGGCAATTTTTACTTTTATTTTTTTAAAGCCTTCATGAACATACTGTTCAACCTTTTCGACTAAGTGGGCAGGCGTTGGCTGGATCCCGATGCTTTTGCCTACTTCTATTTTTTCCTTTACCCCGCCTAGAAGTTGGTGTAACGGTTTTTCGTTTTTCTTTGCAAAAACATCCCAGATCGCTGTTTCAAGCGCCGCTTTCGCCATATGGTTTCGTCTCACAAAATGAAATAGATCAAACACTTCATCAGGATGGGCAATCTCTTTTTTTAGAATGGCAGGGATCAGGAATTTTTCCAACATATGCACGGCCGTTACAGTCGTTTCTTCATTATAATCCGGTTCATCGCTGGTAACGGTTTCGCCCCAGCCAGTGAGGCCGGATTGGTCGACGACTTCGACAATACCGACCTTCTTTGATTGCATAGTTCCAAAACTGGTTGTAAAAGGCGCCTTTAACGATACATCTATAAGGTGCAGGTTTACTTTATCAATGCGTATGGATTTCATTACCTAATCCTCCAAACTGTGTAGATGTAAGATTTCGTTAAAGATACTGATACCATTCAATAAGGATTCTATTTCAAAATGCATATAAGGATGATGCAGACCTGGGGCCAAGTCACATCCTAATCCAATCATCGTTGCTTTTAGGTGCGGTTTATTTACTTTATAAAAATGGAAGTCGTCCCCTCCAGGAGTGATCACAGGAGGCGTTAATTTTTCACTTCCTAACACATTTTCAATCGCTTTAGCAGCAAATTGCTGTGCCCCTTCACTTGACTCGGCTGCGACAATGCCGTAATCATTTGTAATTTCAATATTCGTGTGGTAAATTTCTTTTGCATTCTTAATAATTTTAAGCACTGAAGCATGCATAACATCCATCAGTTCGTTTGTTTGTGCCCTCATATCGATGGCTAAGGAAGCTTTTCCTGGAATAATATTTGTATTTTTCCCGCCTGCTAAAAATCTTGTGACTTTTGCAGAATGGGGAATATTCGGATCAAAATACAAGGAATGCAGTGCATTCATGATATAGGCGCCAATTTCAATCGCATTTTGGGTTAAATGTGGTCGGGCTCCATGGGCATCATCGCCGTTTATCTCAAATTCGATCGACCGCGTTGCACCATGTACGATTGCTGGCGATGCATATCCATTTCTCATTTCTTGGATTGGGCGGAGATGAACACCATATAAATAATCGACGTCATCTACGATGCCTTTTTTCACTAATTTCAGCGCCCCGGCCCCAACTTCCTCTGCCGGTTGAAAAATAAAACGGATGCCGATTTGTTTTTTCAGCTGTTCATTCTGCTGGATACTCCATAAAACGCCTAATGCAATCGTCATATGGGCATCATGTCCACATGAATGATTGGCCTGCATCTTTCCGTTTACTTCTTGATATAAGGCGTCCATATCGGCGCGAATCGCAATAATCGGCCGATCGCCGCTGAAATTCCCAATATCACCAATCACACCCGTACAATCGTCAAAGGTGACAACCTGTTGGCAGCCTGCATCTTTTAAAATTTGTTCAACATAATTCGTAGTTTCCCTTTCTTCCCAGCTTAACTCGGGATGTTGATGAAGATAATCAAAAGTTTCAAAGATTTTTTCCTTTAACTTTTTTGATAAGGTTGGTGTAGCCACTTTAGCCATCCCTTTCTTTACTTGATGTAATATTTTTTTATTGGATTCACTAATTCTACTTTTTCCATTTTTTTTGCTAGATGAAGAAGAATCGAGTTTAAAAGGGAAAAGGTAACCGGGCCCTTTTCCATTATAGAATTTTGCGCGATTTGGATTGATAGTACATAGTCTCCCAAATGACTAATGGGTGAGAGCACCGAGTCGGTAATGATAATCACCGTATTCCCGTTTTCCTTTGCTTCTTCCGCAATTCTGATCGATTCCAGGGCGTATCGGTAGTAGGAGAAAATCACAACACAATACTCGTTCCCTTTATTCATAATTCCGGAATCTGTTTCCGGACGGTATAGCGATGTATTGGTTAATAAACTATTAAGAATAAAGGAAAACCAGTGTGCGTATGAAAAGGAATGATAATATCCTACAACTTTTATTTCTTTTGCTTTCAGTAACGTTTCAACAATTTGCTCCACTATATTCCAGTCCATATTGGATGATACATGCAGAATGTTTTGTGCATCTACGTTCATAATGCTTTCAAATGAATTCTCATTTTTTTTAAAAAGCTCATCGGAATCCAGTTTTAACGAAAGCAGGGAATGCTGGACATCCAGCTGTAATTCACGATAGCCGCGATAGCCAATCGCTTTGCTAAATCGGACTACCATTGTCTCACTAACATCCAGCGTTTCTGCATTTTTTTTCGCAGAATAGGTGGCAAACATGATTGGATTTGCCAGCAGTGCCTCAGCGATTTTTTTTAAGCCTTTCGTTAAATGAGGATAACTTTCTTTTGTACGATTGTAATAATTCATAGTACACCCTCTATTTTTAATCAGAATGGTCCCCAGTTGATTAAAACTCCGATGATAACCATGACAAGTCCAATAATAAACCACATGGCCACTAAAGGTAGTATGAATCGTACCCATTTTGTATAAGGAATACCGCTGGCTGCTAAAACCCCCATTAAAACACCGGATGTTGGGTTAAAGCAGTTTACCACACCTTCACCGAGCATGATGGCTTGGATCATCACCTGGCGTGTAATATGCATTAAGTCGGCAAGCGGTGTTAGAATAGGTACTAAGACAACTGCTTCGCCGCTTCCAGATGAGATAAAGAAATGTAAAAAGGCACTTAAGATATACATTCCAACTGCGCTAGATACCGGGTTTAATCCATGCAATAAATTGGCAAGTGAATTAACGATGGTATCCAGCATGTTCCCCTCTTGTAGGACTATCGATATTGATCTCGCCATCCCTACAATAAGAGCACCATATATCAGCTTCTGACAGCCGCCGATAAACGTTTTAGCGATATCGTTAATCTTCAAACCGCCAATTATCCCTGCGACAACAGCAATAAAAATAAAGACAGCCGCCATTTCCAAATCAGACCAGCCAAGTTTAAAGGCCCCATATACATACCCAATCAATGATAACGCTGTAACCGCTAAAATCAGTTTATGCTTCCAATGGAAGGTAAGTTTTTCTGGTTTCGTTATCTGAATGTTTTCGGCGGGAAACCACTCATCACCTAACAGACTCTTCTTAGTTTTCTGTAATCTCTTCGTGTAAAAGTAGAGATAGGCAATGGTTGCTAACGTGAAGGCCAGGTAGTTTGCAACCCGGAGGCCCATGCCTGAGAACATAGGAAGTTCAGCCATCTTTTGTGCAACTCCTAAAGGAGTAGGCGACAAAATGGTAGAGTTAAATCCTGAATAAGCACCTAAATAGATAATGGCAGCTCCAACCATTGCGTCCCATTTAAGAGCTCTAGCAACAATTAAGCCAAGCGGAATAAAGCCGATCACAGAGTTCACAACAATTCCGGTCGTTCCTAAGAATGAAAATAATAGACCAACTACGGCAATAAATAATAATTGCTTGGTTTTAAACTTATCAACAACCGAATGAATTAGGCTATTAACGGCACCGGTTTTTTCTAAAATAGCAAGCGTACCACCTGTAAAGAGAACTAAAAAGATAATAGAAGCTGAGGCAGCCATTCCTTGAGGAATAGCTGAGAAAAACTGAATCAAGCTAACCGGCGTTTGCTCAATAATGTGATAACTCCCAGGTACGACAGAAGTAATGTCCCCATTTTCCACTCTCTTAAATGCTCCTGCCGGGATTACATAAGAGGCAATGGCTGCAATCAGTCCAATCACAAACATAAGTACATAAGCGTCTGGCTGTTTAAATATTTTTTTCTTTTTTTCTTCTAATGCTGGTTCTGGACGTGGATTTAATTTCAACCTGTATTCCCCCTTCTGTTCTTTGATGTAATAAATGATTTAGAAACATTCTCACAATTCCTAAATTAGTAACAATTATAATAAATGATTTCCTTTATTTCAATCTATTTTGAATCAAATGATTTATTTTCTAAAAAAGTAATTTTTAGGCCCTGTCATGCCCTAAATTAATTTCAAGCAAATCCTTTGTTTCAGTTGAAGAAAAACCTCTTACAATCGCCCTATACCAAAAGCTCTAAAAATACTTTACAAACTGGCACTATGGCCATTGAAGAATCAAGGAATTTTGAATTTGGTGAACCTAGAAATGACCATTGGCTGGGGCAAGGTGCATATTTTTATAAAGATGATGAAGAACAAGCAATAATTTGGGCAAAAAATAAAGTGAGAAACCATGCAAAATATAGAGGAGAAACACCATTTGTTATAGAAGTAATACTTGAATTAAATGAATCTAATTTTTTAAATCTCGATTCTCGTAAGGGTCTCGATTTTCTAAAAGAATTTTTAAATTTTTTAAAGGCGGATGGAATGAAGATAGAAGCTTCTTCATTTTGATAATACTCCAGCAAAAATTAGATGTTTCATTTTATCATTGTTACCTCCTAATATTTGGATGATTCAAAAAACTTTTCATAAATTACCTTCTCGTTTTGACGATGATGAGTTATTTGTAGCTATGGAATTAAGCCTTTCGGGAACACAAATATGTGTAAGGAATAACGAGGTTATTAAAGGGAATAGTATAAAAGTAAAAAGACTTTTTAATTCTATAAAAAGAAAGCCAAGCGGAAAGCCAAGATTTATTGGTTGATATAAAACTAAATATAAAAGGAGAGAGATAAAATGAAATTCTCTCTAGACAAAGAAAAGGCATTAGAATTAGCAAAAAAGTTTGATATGAACGTGACTTTTAACAATCCTAAACCAGGTGTAACAATTTCAGCCAATGGTAAACAAAGGGATTTTGATTTTGAAGATTTCTTTCCAGAATTAGAACAGAAGAAACTAACCCTAATTCAATTGAAGAGGCAATAATATATTTAGGCATTGAACTAGGAGACCCATCAGTTATTAATTCGAGCTTTTATGTAAAAGTAAGAATTGCAGGGTATTTTGAAATACATCAAAGCTCAGAAGAGATGACTGAAGAAGACATCTTGGGATTTTATAAAATTAATGCTATAGCTATTTTATTTCCGTATCTTAGAGGAATTGTATCAGATATTTCAAGTAAAGGTAGTGAAGGTCCCATTATTTTACCAACAATGAATATTGTTTCAATGATTGAAGAAAACCGATTTAAAGAATTGCCAAAGGAATTTGATGATTTGCCTTAATTGCCGTTGTAAAAACAATTTACACGGTTTTTTTTCTTTTTTTACGAAATATCTATCCCTTCGATTTTATTAGGAGGAACTCAATATGAAAAGATATAGAGGATTCTATATAGAAAGAACTTAAGTTTTACCTATTGATTTGGAAGGACCTTCATACATCCCACGTCGAATAATTAATCCCCCTACCAAGACTTACTTCATCTATTCTGAAACCCGTCCACCAAATTTCAAACAGTTTGTGAAAACGATCACATATTCAAAAATTTATGCTAATATAAAATGGTAAATAAAAGTAAAGAGGCAATGTTTATGGTCTGATTATTTTATTGCCAAACAGGGATGTAGCAAGTGATTCCCCATTTCATTTGTTGTTTGGAAAACTCACCCCCATAAAATGGCATATCGGTAAGCACCAGAGATTCTTAAAAAGTAGGAGGGTTTCATTATGGTTCAAAAACTAGTTGTGGAATATGAACCAGAACTGATTGAAGGTTTTGATTTCCGCAGAGCAATGGAAGAAGCATCACGTTGTTTACTTTGTGAAGATCCCCCATGCAGCAAGGGCTGCCCATCCGGAACAGATCCGGGGAAATTTATCCGCAGCATCCGGTTTCGAAATGTAAATGGAGCAGCAGAAACCATTCGCACGAGCAATATTCTCGGTGCCAGTTGTTCCCTAATTTGCCCACAGGAGAGGCTTTGCGAACAAGAATGCAGCCGTTGTGGAATTGACCGGCCAATCCAGATTGGTAAGTTGCAGCAGTTCGCCATGGAGTATGAAAGAAAATTGAATAAGACCTATCTTTCCAAAAAGGATACGTATGCCGGAAAGCGCGTTGCCTGTATAGGAGCAGGGCCGGCAAGTCTATCCTGTGCCGCCGAACTTGCCAAGCAAGGAGTCCAGGTAACCATTTTTGATGAGCATCCAAAACCAGGCGGTATGCTCCGCTATGCCATTCCTCCTTATCGCTTGCCGGATGCAGTGATTGATCAGGATATCCACCAGCTTGAAAAGCTTGGGGTAAAATTTAGATTAAATGACAAAGTCACCACGAAAGAACTGGGGAAAATGAAGGAGGAATACGATAACATCTTTGTCGGAATTGGAATGTGGCAGTCCAAGATGCTAACCATTCCCGGCGCTGATCTTCCAGGTGTTGTTACCGCGATTGAATTTTTAAGCCGGGCAAGAGAAGCCCACGGAAAGATGCCATCCCTTGGCAATGTGGTCATTGTTGGCGGCGGAGATGTCGCGATGGACTGTGCGGCAACATGCAAAATGCTTGGCGCTGCGTCTATCTACGATATTTTCATTGAGACAATCGAGGGAGCGCCTGCGGTTCAGAAAGAAAAAGAGTACGTCTTTAAACTGGGTGTTCCATTAATTTCTGAATTTAAACCGGTAGAATTTATCGGTCAAAGCAGGGTAGAGCGGGTAAAGTTTGAACATATGAGCAATGGATCCATCCTGGAAATTGCCGCAGATACGGTTATTTTGGCAGTTGGTCAAACAATGCAGTCGGAGGCCGCGTCCTGGAGGGATTCAGGTGATATCTTCTCGGGCGGAGATATGGTAAATGGCGGGGACACTGTTGTAAGGGCTGTCAAAGAAGGCAAAGAGGCCGCTGTAAAAATGATGGAATCATTCACTAGGAGGTAGACATGATCATGAAAAAAGACTTATCGATTAACTTTCTCGGTGTACATTGCGAAAACCCGTTCTTTTTGTCATCCTCTCCGGTGTGCAACAATGCAGAAATGATTTCCAAAGCATTTGATGCCGGGTGGGCCGGAATTTTTTACAAAACAGTAGGGATTAACGGCATGGACGAGTGTTCTCCCCGTTTCGATATTACTACCAAAGAGGATACGCCGTGGATAGGTTTTAAAAATATGGAGCAAATTTCGGAGTGGTCACTGGAACAGAATGTTGAGGAAATTAAAAAGCTTAAAAAGAACTATCCGAACAAGGTTATTGGCGTCAGCATCATGGGTTCCAACGAAGAGGAGTGGATTACCCTTGCAAAGGCCATTACCGAGGCAGGAGCGGATATGCTGGAACTTAATTTTTCCTGCCCGCAGATGACCAGTCATGCCATGGGGTCGGACGTTGGCCAAAATCCGGAGCTTGTTCGAAAATATACGAAAGCGGTCGTCGACCATACCCATCTTCCTGTCGTTGCTAAAATGACGCCAAACATTAGTAAGATGGAGGATCCGGCCATTGCTGCTGTTCAGGGAGGCGCACATGGGATTTCCGCCATCAATACCATCAAGAGTGTCAGCAAAATTGATTTGGACCATCTAACGGGTCTTCCTGTTGTGAACGGCAAATCGGCTATCTCAGGTTATTCTGGCAATGCCGTCAAGCCAATTGCGCTTCGGTTTATTACACAGCTGGCACAGTGTGAACAATTGAAAACAGTACAGCTAAGTGGCATTGGTGGGATTGAAACATGGCAGGATGCTCTGGAATTCATTCTCCTGGGCTGCCGCAACGTTCAGGTGACCACCTCTGTCATGCAGTATGGCTACCGGATTGTCGAAGATATGATCAATGGACTCAGTCATTTCATGGATGAACGTGGCGTCGATAATCTGGAAGACATGGTTGGACTTGCCGTGAACAATATTATTCCTGCCGAAGAACTGGATCGATCCTATAAAATTATCCCGGCCATTCATCTCGAAAAGTGCATCGGCTGCGGCAGGTGTTATGTGTCCTGTTACGATGGTGCCCACCAGGCCATCGCATGGAATAGTGAAACAAGAAAACCAGAAATTCTTATTGACCATTGCGTAGGCTGTCATCTCTGCTTGAATGTCTGCCCTGTATTTGATTGCATCACACCGGGGGAAGTTATCTTTAAGGATGGCAGAGACAATAACAGGAACGGAGAAGACATTGTCAAGCAGTTGGTTTATCAATAATCGATCATTCCGGAGAATCCCTTTTAAAAGGAAAAAGCCAATCCATTGAGGGTGGATTGGCTCGCCATATTCAATGCTTGGATTGGCACATCTTTTTTCATATGACCGCCCATATGCCATCCAACTATTTTCCTCGAAAACAAATCCATCACGGATAATAAATATACCCAGCCCTCAAGCGTCCAGAGTGGATAAGATCTCGGTGCACATACAATATTATTGTATGATTCCCAAATCCTTTCCTCCGAACCGCACGTACATTTCTCAATGTATACGGCTCTCTATTGATTAAATGTCTAATTCTAAATTTCTTGAATTGAGAATAACAGTATTCGCAAGTTGCGATTGTCTTTCGGTTTTTCGCAATCATTAGGATATTCCAAGGGTTATTCGGTTTCAATTCCGAAAGTTTCCTTACGTGATGCATGATAATGGAGATGATTTTGGCGCCGCATAGTTCGTATTCCCTATTTTTGAGTCTGTATGCAGGGCTATATTTGCCGAAAGGGTATCGGTATTTTACTTTAACATTTTGATTTACACCAGAAGTGTTCTTTAATTAATTTTAAAGCCTTTGTCGTAGTAAAACATCTTCTTTTAATTTTGATAACCGTATTTCATGGCAAGTTTTCCATTAACATCGAATTTCTCTCTAGCTTGTTTGATAGAATTTTTGTATTTTTTTCCTAAGGTCCGTAATAGACTGTAGTACATAAAATAATTGTTGCACATATAGGTATGCACTTTGAACAGCTCTTTTTTTAAGTGACTTTATTGTCACTACATTGATATAGGGTATAGATACATAAAAAAGAGAGTAGTTTTCACTCTCCTTCTGAAATTCGGGACTTTTGCTTATTGATTTTCATTAAAAGGTCTCTCCAATTTGAAGGGAAACCAATGCATGAAAAATCTATATCCTCTTCATATTCAAAAATTAGTGCTTCTAAATCAGTAATAAATCTAATTCCTTCCGTTTTTGTTAACAATCTTTGTGTAATATAGATTGCGGCAAACGTATGTTGATTATCAATTTGCTTTCTTTCTTCCTTAAACAAACGGGGTTTGAATGTTAATCTTTTATTATACAAACGTCCATAATGAGCACAAACATTTCGAACATTTGATAATGATTGCAACCAACTTTCAAGGTAAAGATAAGGGATATTGTAATATGTTTTTGCTATATGCTTTTTTACATCCTCATTTAAATTTCAATATAGTTTGGAAATGAATCCGAATGAAGTGACTTCTATTGCTGCCCAAATCGGAATATTACCCTGATAATTTTTAAAATGATGTTCAATAAATAATTCACTTTTACGGCTTTTTTTTATTAATGTTCCCATTTCATCCAAAAAATCTTGATGGTACTTTTCATTAATAAAATGTTCTTTGTTCTTATAACCAAGTGGTCCAAATTTATGAGCCATTTCATACGAAATATGTGTGCGGAATGCAATTTCAATGGTTTCCAATACACCTAACAGTAATAATCTTAGTCTTCGATCAAATTCGTATAATGAAAGGATTTTGCTGAAGGATGAACCATTCATATATTGATCTTCATTAACAGGATCTTTTAGAGTAAGTCCATATGCAGTTAAGCGGTAATAATTAATTCTTTGTAGTACCTTTTCTGCAAATTCAAAATCATCTATGTATAGATTTCTATTTTTATCCATTTCGGCAAGAAGACTCCATCTGATTTGTATTACG
>NZ_JADDIU010000036.1 GCF_016464375.1 Bacillus renqingensis | reverse complement strand
ACATAAGTCTGGTGATGTCCTTTTTTATTTTCTCAATTCGACAAAGAATCTTATGAAGATAAATCAATCGACAAAATACTACATGACAAAAATTTTGCAAGACTCAAGTAAATAAAAGGAAATATACGCAATTTCTCCTTATATTCTTCTGAAATTTCTAATACCATCTCAACAGTATTTTTAGGACCGACGATTCCTGCTTTTGTTATCATGGTTGTCACCTTCTTCCTAAAAGATTAAAGTAAAAAGGAAAAAATACTTTTACTGTCATTTTACCACGATTACTTTCATGATAAGAAATGACTTCGATTACCAATCGAAGTCATACTTATCCATTTATATTTTTTTAAAATTGATTAAAGCAATAAGTCCGGCTGTTCCTTAATAATCCTATTCCAGAGGGGTTGAAAATTAAACCAGCCTTCATACTCTATTCCTGTTTGTTCCAAAGCTATTTGAGCACTCTTTTCATTAATACAAATCGGTTTTTGAACAGCCTCGACTGTCAGTTGAACCTTGCATACTTTTTCCATTGTAATGAACCACCAAGCCGCTGAATCAACGGATTGCCCAACAGTTAGCAAACCATGATTTTGTAAAATAATTGCTTTTTTATTTCCTAAAGTTTCTGCAATTCTTTTTCCCTCATCTGATTCATAAACTAAACCAGTGTAGTCATCAAAAAGAGCGTGATCGTTGTAAAACTGACAGGCATCCTGAGAAATAGGATCTAGCAATCTCCCAAGACTAGACCAAGCAATACCATATGGGGTATGAGCGTGTGCTGCAGCGATTACATCCGGTCTAGCTTTATGAATCTCTGAATGAATGGCAAAAGCCGCCCCATTTAAAGACTTTTCTCCTTCTACGATATCGCCCTTATCATTCACAAGGATTAAGTTTGAAACGCAAATCTGACTAAAATGTTTTCCATATGGGTTTACCCAAAAATGATCGGGGTATTCAGGGTCTCGAACGGTGATATGACCAGCTACTCCTTCGTCAAATCCGAATTTGGAGAACAAACGAAAAGCAGCAGCTAGTTTTTCTTTCCGATGTTGACGTTCTTCTATTACATTATCAAAAATTTTTGGTTTTATATAAGTAACATTAGACATTACGTGGCACCAACCTCTGTAGTTTTTTAATATAAAAAATAATTCCACTAATTGGCTGTTTCTATTTCTACATCATATAAACCATTATAAAACTTCATCATTTCATCATGAAATTGACGAATGGCTTCCGTTGCATTTTTTATTTGTTCCGCAGTATTCATGTATTTTTTGATGATGGTCTCCCCTAATCCAACATGAAAATTTTCATCCCTTTTAATCTTTTCATAGCATTTCGCAAGATCTTCTAGACCAATCCTTCTACAGCTTTCTATGACAATATCATGTGTCGTGGTCGTTGAGGTTTCAGAACAATTCCAAATAGCAATGACACAGGGGATCCTTTTCAAGTATGGCTCTTAATCTAGCATGTTTTTTAAGTTTAGCTTTTATCTCATTAAACTCAATCATAAATGCTTCTTTTGTAGTCACCCTAATGCCCCTTTCATTCATTATTGAGCTTGTAACTCAATCGACTTTAAACTTTCACTCCGGATTAATTCTGTTAATTGTTCTTTTAAATCAATAAAGTGATGTTCTGTTTTAATCTTATAGGAACGCGGATGCTCTAAAGTAATAGGGATATCTGCTTTGATTTTTCCTGGTCTTGATGTCATCGTTAGAACTCTAGTCCCTAGAAAAATGGCTTCTTCCACATCATGTGTAATAAATAAGATTGTTTTATGGGTTTTTTCCCATATAGTAAGAAGCAATTCTTGCATGATCAGTCTCGTTTGACTATCTAGTGCTCCAAATGGTTCATCCAACAATAAAATTTCTGGTTCATTCGCAAGAGCTCTTGCAATGGCAACCCGTTGTTGCATTCCACCAGATAATTGTTTCGGATAATGCTGTTCAAATCCTTTTAGACCAACTAATTCAATATATTGCTGGGTGATGGCCTTTTTCTTGGCACTTTCCATTTTCTTAATCTTTGAACCAAATTGTATATTCTCTTCGACCGTTAGCCAAGGAAATAAGGAATAAGCTTGAAAGACCATTCCCCTGTTGGCTGAGGGACCTGTAATTTCATTTCTGGCTAAATAAATGATTCCTTCTGACTGTTTTTCTAATCCCCCTATCATTCGAAGTAAGGTCGACTTTCCACATCCTGAAGGGCCTAAAATCGTAATAAACTCATTCTTTTTAATCTTTAAATTAACCGTATCAACAGCCAATACATCAGGACTTTTTCCTTTTCCCTTAAATATTTTTCTTACCTCTTTCACTTCAACTAGATCATCCATATTATTCCATCACCTTCCGTAATTCCAAGCAAATAATTTTTTACTTAATGATTTTAAAAGAAAGTCAGAGCCTAAGCCTAGTACACCAATCGTAAGAATACCAAATATAATATCCCCTATTCGGAACATCCTTTGTGATTCAATAATGACACTTCCAATCCCAGTTTGTGCAGCGATTAATTCAGCTACAATGATATACGACCAAGCCCAACCAAGGACCAAGCGGATAGCATCCATAATTCCTGGCATAGAAGCAGGTAGAACCACTGAGCGTAAAACGCCAAAATGAGTAGAACCTAATGTATAAGCAGCTTCCACTAATTCACGACGGACATTACTAACTTCTACAGCGACCATTAAAATGATCGAAAAGATACTTCCAATAAAAATCACGGTAACTTTTTCTAACTCCCCTATCCCAATCCATAAAATAAATAACGGGATAAAGGCTGAAACAGGCATATAGCGCATAAAAGAAACAAGTGGTTCAAAAAATGCTTCCACTATTTTGAACGATCCCATAAATATCCCTAATGGGACACCTATAATTAAAGAAAGAACAAAACCAGCAAGAACACGATATAATGTCACCAATATATCATTTACAAAATTAAATTCAGTGAACAACGTAATACCTGAAGAAATGACATCAGTAGGTGTAGGCAAAAATACGGAATCGATAATGCTTGTATAGGTTAACAACGACCATATCCCAACTAATAGAATAAAGCTTGCAATACAAAGGGTTAAATAGAGATTTTTAGAAATAGGTTTATAAGGCTTTAATAGATCTTTGTTCTTTTTTCTCCTTACTGTTTTCTCTTCTTTGAGAAAAATCGTTTCCGTAACAGTTGTCCTTCCTTTTGTCATAATACCTCCCCCTTACTTAATAAAAGAATAATCAACGAGTTCTTCCACTTTTGGTTCTTTTTCAATAATCCCTTGTTCTAACCAAATGTCAGAAGCCGCCTTTAATAACTCAAGCAATTGACCTGTGTTTTCTTTTGTACCAAAGAATTCTGCTGCTTTTTTATGATCATACCAACTAACACCTTTTATGGACTCTTTAAATTCCTTATCGGTTTGACCCAAAGCTTCAGCCATAATGGTGATCGCCTCATCTTCATTGTTCTTATAAAATTCAACCGCTTCAAACCAAGAGTCTACAAACGCTTGAACTTGTTTCGGGTTATCCGCCACATAATCTTTACGCATCGCAATAGTCCCTGTAATAATTCCCGGAGTTTCTTCACTTGTCATTAAGACTTTACCAAAATCGGTATTCTTTGCATTGGTTAACCATGGTTCCCATGTAATAGCAGCATCCACTTTATTAGCTACAAATGCTGAACCTGCATCTCCACTAGACATACTTTGAATATCAAAATCATCCATAGTCATGCCTTCTTTTTGTAATAAATAGTTAAACCAGAATAAGCTTGCTCCGCCATCGGTTTGCACTGCAACCTTTTTACCTTTTAAATCTTGAAGACTATTAAATTCCTTTTTTGCTATGATACCATCTCCTCCATTTGAGTCTTCAGTAGGCAGGACTTGTACGAAATCAATACCTTTTGACGCAGCAGTTACATATGAATCAACAGTCCCTCCAACTGCTTGAATTCGATTAGCTACCATTGCACTTAAACGATCTGAAGTATTTTCAACTCTCGTTAGATTTACCTTTACACCATTTTTTTTAAAGAATCCTTTTTTTTCAGCAATATAAAACGGAGCATATCCAACCCATGTTGAAAAGGCTAAATTTAGTTCTTCCCCCTGTTCCTTATTTGTATGATCCGCATTTTTAGTTACCTTACCAGATGAACATGCAGACAACATCAACAATATCGTCATCAATAAAAATAGAAATGTTTTTCGCATAATAGATCCTCCAATTCTTATTTGGTTATTATCAAATTTTTTCTTTCCTCCTCCTATTTAGGAATACTTTAGGAAATATTCTCTATTTTCTATATATTATTTATAATTCAATAAAGTAAACTTTTCAATTCTTGTGTTATATTTTCTAACATAAACAATTTATAAATATTAAAAAGGACCCTTAAGATCTTCTTATCCTTCACTGATTAATCCAGCCCTTCTTATTTTTTTTGTACAAAAAAGGACAAATTTTAAGTTTATATAGTTTTTGCCAAATGATTGGAAAATCTCCGTTCTTATTTCTATAACTTTACCCAAGGCTTCTTAATAAGACGATTTCAAAAGTTAACATTTACTTAAATACCTTGTTAATACTAAAAAACAATGTTAGTAAATCTCACAAAATAGCACATTTTTCTATTCTTATTCTTTATAATTGGGAACACATAAGGAATTTATCCTTAAATAAAAAAGAGGGGGATAGATGCTAAATGAAAACAAAATCACTTATTGGATTGGATGAATTTAAACAGGCAATGGGAAAGTTAGCGACTGGAGTTTCCGTGATCACCACAAGTTTTCAAAATCAAAATTTTGGCTTAACAGCAAGTTCTGTCACTTCCCTGTCAGCTGAACCACCAATGCTTTTGGTTTGTGTCCATCAAAACACAGATACCAATAAAGCTATTTCATCTTCTGGATCATTTGCCGTTCATATCTTACATGAAGGTCAAGAGAATTTCGCTAAACGTTTTTCAACAAAAATGGAGGATCGATTTGAGGGTCTTGAACTTACTTATGGAAAATCAGGAGTGCCATTGTTTTCAAACTACCTTGTACAAATACAATGTACCGTTGTTCAAAAAGTTAAGGCTGGTACACACACTATATACTTGGGTGAAATGAATCATGTAGAGATAAAAGATCACCAGCCACTTCTATTTTTCAACAGAAATTTTGGAATATTTAAACCACTAACAAAATAAAGGAGAAATTCTAATGACTTTAATGACAGGAAAACAATACAGAAAAAGTTTAGATGATGGAAGAGAAGTTTTTATCGATGGAGAGAAAGTTAAAAACATAACAGAACATCCTGCGTTTCAACCAATCATCGATGTAAAAGCAAAAATGTATGATCTCAGTCATAAAGTGAAATATGCCGATATTCTAACCGCCAAATTATCTGATGGAGAGGTTGTCTCACGTGGCTATAAAAAACCCGAAACAAAAGGAGATTTAGCAGGAATTCGGACTTACGTGGAAACGGTTCTTGATGAACTAGGCGGGGTTGTTTATCGTGTTGGGGATGAAACCATTGGTGAGATGTGGTCTTTATATGATGCGAAAGATAAATTGAAGGAAATCGATCCTACGTATTCGAGAAATATTGAATACCATATCGATCGTATTGCTAGAGAAGACCTTTATCACGTTTCAGCGAACACCGATCCAAAAGGAGATAGAAGTAAATTATTTTCCGGTAAAAATGGAGGAAAACTTCTTCATGTAGTAGAGGAAAATGATAAAGGGATTGTGGTCAATGGAGCCAAGTTCGAGACAGCAGCAGCATATGCACATCAAGCATTCGTAAAACCAACGATTTTAGATTGGAATGCAGGATCGGAAGCAATGGCACCTTTTGCTTGCGGATTTATTTGCGATATGAATGCCCCAGGTCTGAAACACATTTGCCGTACATCACTTGGCTCAGGCAAAAATCCAAATGACTATCCGATTTCAACTAAATTTGAAGAAATTGATACATTATTGATTTTTGATCATGTTCTGATTCCTTGGGAAAATGTACTATTCCACCGTTCACTAGAATCTGCTGCCTATATTCGTTCCACTCTGCATCGTTATTCTGCTTTTAACTATGTTCTACGTGTTTTACGAAGAGCCGACTATTTAATTGGTGTCGCTGCATTGAATGTTGAACAAACTGGATTAACCCAATTACAAGCGGTAAAAGAAAAGCTCGCCCAACTAATTGGCTATAGAGAAGGCATTAACGCCTTTTTAACATCTGCTGTGACCAATGCAGAAAAAAGTCCTAGCGGTTTAATGATGCCAAACCAATCGCTTCTATTTAATGGACGTGTGTTTGCTTTAACGAATTTCCCGGCTATGGCCCATTTAACAAGGGAGCTTGTGGGAGGACAATTGGCCGTTACGCCAGACACGGCAACTCTATTAAATCCTGAAACAAAGCCATACATTGATGAATATTATTCAGTTGGTGAATGGAGTGCGGAAGATAGAGGAAAATTATTGTATTTCGCGAGAGACTTACTCAATTCGTCTTATGCAGGTCACGAAACAACTTTTGAATTATTTGCACAAAGCCCACCATTTGCTCAAAGCTTAGCTGTATTTAATAACTTTGATATGGAAGTACAGCGTGAACTAGTTCGTAAAGCCGCCAATCTAAAAACATCCGTACCTGTTGCAACCATGTAAATCATAATTTTAATTGGAAGGGGAGGGTTTAATGGAGATTCATAAATCGGGTACTTTAATTCTTCCAGCATCTGTCTTAAGCATTGGCGCGTTTGATGGAGTCCATAAAGGCCACCAAACCTTATTAAAAAAAGCAAAAGAAAGAGCGGAAAGAAACAGGGTACCTTTTGTTGTTTATACCTTTGATCCGCCTCCAAAAGTCTATTTTAAAAATGGGATGAAATTAACCACATTAGCTGAAAAACTTTATCTCCTCGAGAGGCTAGGGGCTGAACATGTCATAGTTGGTTCATTTGATGAAGCTTTTACTCAACAAGAGGTCCCTATTTTCATAGAAGAAATAAAAGACCTCCATCCCATTGAAATATGGGAAGGACCCAATTTCTATTTTGGAAAAGGAAGAAAAGGTAATATTGAAGTTTTACGTCATTATTTTCATGTCGAGGTGTTAACCCCTGTCCAGTATCAAGGTGGTGATATAATCTCTTCAACACGAATTCGCGATTTATTGCTGCAAGGTCAATATTCTCAAGCCGAACATCTACTTGGTTGGAAACTTTATAAGTCAGATGTTTTTAAACGCACAAAGGTCTTATCAAAAATATTATAAATATAAGGAGAACAATAATGAAAATTGAAAGATATCGTAAATTTGAAACCAATAGCTTTTATCCCTCAACGATGGGAGAAGAAGCCCACCATGTAGTCAATGAATTTTCAATGGCCGTTCGTGCTGGCAATCGAATTTTTCTAAGAGGACAAACAGGGTTTGATTTAAAAGGAAATTTTCATGGTGAAAATAATCCTGCTGAACAAGCAGAGAATGCCTGCCGCTGCATTAAGCAGCTGATAGAAGAAGCAGGCGGTAAAATCGAGGATGTTTGTAAATTAACAACCTATGTTACGGATCGTAATTATCGTAGAGAAGTTTACGACGTAATTGCTAAACATTTTAAAGGTGTCTATCCAGTAAGCACCGGATTAGTGGTCAGTGGACTTGCTCTACCTGAAATGCTTGTAGAAATTGACGCAGAAGCAGTCATTAGTGACAACGAATAAATGGATCTACGAGAGCAGTATCGAGTCTGCTTTCTATTATGAGGAGGGATGGGAATGACGTTTTCAGTAGCGGGACGCTGTGAAGCGACAGGTGCATTGGGAGCAATTATTACTTCAAGCAGCCCCGCTGTAGGTGCTAGATGTCCCTGGATTCAGGCTAATGTTGGAATCGTCCTTACACAAAATGTAACAGATCCTAGATTGGCAGACATTGGCTTTTCCACTTTAAAAAAACATTATGATGCGGATAACGCGATCCGTACCATGAAATTCGCTTCCGATTACCCGGAATATCGTCAATTAGCCGTGGTAGATACATCTGGAAAAGCTGCTGTCTTTACTGGTCAAAAAGCTCTTGGGATACATGGAGAATTTAGTGAAAAAAATGTAGCCTCTATAGGAAATCTATTGAGTAATCCCTCGATCCCTCACGTGATGGGACAAAACTTTTTAGCCAACAAAAATCGGTCTTTAGCCCAACGACTAATTTCATCCATTGAGATGGGCTTTAAGATGGGAGGAGAATTAGATCAGGAGCATTCGATTGCCTTATTGATTTATGTTCCAGACGCCCCTTTTGCCTATATCGACTTACGCGTGGATTATAGTAACGATCCACTTCAAGACTTAAAAAATCTGTGGGAAATTTACAGGCCGCAAGCAGATGATTATAAAGTGAGGGCCATTAATCCTGAAATAGCTCCTTCCTATGGCGTAAAAGGAGACCAGTAAAGGTTCATATTCAAGCTAATCGATTAAAAACAACTGATTAAAAGGCGAAAATTGTTGATTATTTTCGTCTCTTTTCATTACACATAATCTATAAAAGGGGCTGAAAGACTCGAAAATGACCGGAAGTCGTGTTTTATCAAATATCGAAAAGTATGCAAAATATGGAGCTAATGACAATGGCGGTGTCACAAGACCCAGCTTTTCTGAAGCAGATCTTGAAATTCGCAAGCTATTTATACAAGATCTAAAGGAGTTAGGATTATCCATTGTCATTGATGGTGCAGGGAATATTTGGGGGAATTTAAAAGGGAGCGGATTAAAACGTGGCAGCATTGTAATAGGATCACATCTTGACTCTGTTCCAAATGGCGGGAAGTATGACGGACCATTAGGCGTACTGATGGCAATAGAAATCATACAAACCCTAAAGGAAAATCATATCCTTCTCGATCATGATATTGAAATTGTTTCATTTACAGCCGAAGAGTCAAATGATTTTAATCTCCCCACCTTTGGGAGCCGATCCTTTGCCGGTAAACTGACAGTTGATAGGCTGCAGCATGTTCAAGATTCACGTGGATTTCTATTAAGCGATGCACTTAAAAAAGTTGGCGGTGGCCTCGAAAAATATTCATTCATGACAGAATTAAGACAAGATAAAAAGGCTTTTTTGGAACTTCATATTGAGCAAGGAAAACGATTAGAGAGCCATCATTTACCTGTCGCTATAGTTGATCATATTGTAGGAACCTATCGAAGCCATATTAAGGTTACAGGTGAAGCGAATCACTGCGGTACAACCATGATGGATCTTAGAAAAGATGCTTTAACGGCCGCCTCAGAAATGATCCTAGCCGTAGAGCGTTATTGTCAAAATCCTAATCATGGAGTAGTAGGGACCGTTGGCAGATTAAATGTGATACCAAATGCCGCTAATATTATTCCTGGACAAGTGGATTTTGTTTTGGAACTAAGAGGAGAGACGGAAGAAAACATTCAAAATGCACTTAGTTTCTTGCAAGAAAAATGGAACGATATAGCTTATAGGAGAAAAATCGATATACAACAAGCTCCTTTTTTAAACCAAAAACCAGTTAATCTAGATACAGACATCAGAAAAACTTTACAGGACGCAGCTGAGCAACTTAAAATACCTTATATGAATTTGTCCAGTATGGCGGTTCATGATGCAGCCCATATGGCAACGATTACGAAATCAGCCATGTTATTCGTAAGAAGTATTGATGGTAAAAGCCATTGTCCGGAAGAATATAGCACGCCCGAAGACATTGAAGCAGCTAGAAAAATAATATTAGAGGCCGTTATTAAATTAGATTCACTATTAGAATAGAGATAATATCTTTATAACCGTTAAATAAAATGGTCTAGTAAACTTTGAAAAAATAGACCTTATTATAAGAAATTACAGGTAATTTATCCTGTTGTCTACAACATTTTATAAAACTAACAAAAATTTATAGGACCTTTTTTCTATTTTTAAAAAAATAAAATAAAGGGGACAGCGCTTATGCTACCCACGAGGAAGCACAGGAGCCGTCCCCCTGTTCCTATCGTTTAAATAATTTGGCAAAGAATCCTTTCTCCTCTTCTGGTTCTTTCAAGGCTTTTTTAGTAATCAATATCTCCTCCTTGTCAATGGCGTAATCCATTGCCAGCACCAAGCCAATATCCGTGTCTCGTTCCTTATTCGTTACAATAGTATGGTCAATATTGTTTTTTGCAGCCATTTTTACATATTTGGATAATTGCTCATATGGCATTGTCCCATTTAGGAAAAGATGAGCTTTTGGGTATACCTTCATATTCTGTTCAACTTGCGGGTATACCTCTTCTTCAGCCACTTGATCCTTCTTAAGGGCAATAACAATCCGTTCGCGTAACGTCCCTAAATATTTGCGGCGCTCCTCCGGCTTTGTTTCTAACGGTCCGGTTATCCCTTGCTGCAGGACCTCCTCGACGTTCGGCTTTTTCAACTAAATCATCTCCAATATAAGAAACTACTATTACCTATGATTATAGCCAAAAAAACGTTCCAGACATAACCGATATACGTTTTAAACCACGAAAAATCCCTGACTCCAAAAAGGAGACAGGGATTTACCAACGTTAATTATTTTGCACCTGTAAATTGTGCTTCCTCCGTAGAGCCCTTCAATGCTGTAGTTGAAGAGGTCCCGCCAGTGATGACCATAGAAACTTGATCGAAGTAACCTGTACCAACTTCACGCTGGTGGCGTGTTGCAGAATAGCCGTATTGCTCGCTGGCAAATTCTGCTTGCTGCAATTCAGAGTATGCTGCCATGCCGCGATCCTTGTAGCCGCGAGCAAGCTCAAACATGCTGTGGTTAAGTGCATGAAATCCTGCCAGGGTAACAAATTGGAACTTATAGCCCATCTTGCCCAGTTCTTGTTGGAAATTTGCAATCGTTTCTTCATCAAGCTTTGCCTTCCAGTTGAACGAAGGCGAGCAGTTATAAGCCAATAGTTTTCCAGGGAATTTCTCATGGATTGCCTCCGCAAAGCGTCTTGCTTCCTCAATATTAGGCTCGGACGTTTCACACCAAATCAAGTCTGCATATGGCGCGTAAGCTAAGCCGCGGGCAATGGCCTGGTCAAGACCTGCTTTTGTGCGGAAAAAGCCTTCCGGTGTACGCTCTCCCGTAATAAATGGAGCATCATACCTATCGATATCGCTAGTAATAAGATCCGCTGCATTAGCATCCGTTCGGGCAACCAATACAGTTGGAACGCCCATTACATCTGCCGCTAGTCGGGCTGCGATTAAGTTACGCACAGCCGTTTGAGTTGGAAGCAGTACTTTTCCGCCTAGGTGGCCGCATTTTTTCTCAGATGAAAGCTGGTCCTCAAAGTGAACGCCGGCCGCACCTGCTTCAATCATCCCCTTCATTAGTTCAAAACAGTTCAATTGACCGCCGAAGCCGGCCTCCGCATCGGCAACAATCGGCGCGAACCAGTCAATCGAATCGTCGCCTTCAGAGTGGGTGATTTGGTCAGCGCGTTGAAGCGCTTGATTAATTCTCTTTACGACTGCTGGAACACTGTTTGCAGGGTAC
Organism: Bacillus renqingensis; assembly: GCF_016464375.1. Lineage (GTDB taxonomy): Bacteria > Bacillota > Bacilli > Bacillales > Cytobacillaceae > Neobacillus > Neobacillus renqingensis. Next base: position 36,475 of record NZ_JADDIU010000036.1, on the reverse strand, counting down.
AAGCTTTGATCAGGATACATATGCCCTGATAGGTTTGCATCTGCTGCGACCTGCCAACCGCTTAAGTAGATCGCTTTCAGACCCGCCTTTACTTGCTGCACAGCTTGGTTTCCTGTTAGGGCGCCAAGGGCATTGATATAGTCTTCTTCGTTTACTAGCTTCCAAAGCTTTTCAGCGCCTTTTTTTGCCAAAGTATGTTCAATATCCATCGAACCGCGAAGCTTGATAACATCCTCTGCCGTATAGGGTCTTGTTATCCCCTTCCAGCGATCATCCATTTCCCAGCTTTCTTGTAATTGAGTTACTCTTGCATCCGTCATTTTTCTATTCCTCCTATTAATCTATTTTTTATAATTGCTCATAACCCGGTAAGGTTAAGAAATCAACAAATTCGTCTTGTAAAATCAGATTATCAAACAGTTGTACAGCCTCATCAAACCGGCCGCCTGCATATGCCTCTTCCCCTATCTCCTGTTTGATTTTTTCCAATTCTTCCTTCTTCAGTTGTTCATATATGTCAGCGGTTATTTTCCTGCCGTCGCTCAAGATTCCCTTAGGGTGGCGAATCCACTGCCAAAGCTGAGCTCGTGAGATTTCTGCCGTCGCTGCATCCTCCATCAAATTGTAGATCGGTGCCGCTCCTCTACCGGAAAGCCAGGAAGCTACATATTGAATCCCGACATTGATATTGGTTCGAACACCTTCTTCCGTAATCGTGCCCTTTGGTACTTCAAGTAAATCTTGAGGGGTAACCGTGATTTTAAGCTGCTTGGTTGTATGGATTTGGTTCGGCGTTGGCATTTCACGGTTAAATACCTCCATTGCTATAGGAACCAGTCCCGGGTGGGCAACCCATGTCCCGTCATGACCATCGCGTGCCTCACGCTCTTTGTCTGCGCGCACTTTTCCAAATGCTTCTTCATTTGCCTGCGGGTTATTTTTCACCGGGATTTGCGCGGCCATTCCCCCCATTGCCGGTGCCTTACGGCGATGACATGTTTGAATCGTCAGCAAGGAGTATGAACGCATAAACGGAGTGGTCATCGTCACTTGTGAACGATCCGGTAGAATCACATTGTCCTGATGGCGCAGCTTTTTCAAATAGCTAAAGATATAATCCCACCTGCCACAGTTTAAGCCTGCTGAATGTTCCTTTAACTCATAGAGAATTTCATCCATTTCAAACGCCGCCAAGATTGTCTCAATAAGCACGGTCGCTTTAATGGTTCCTTGCGGGATGGCAAGCTTTTCTTGTGCGAACACAAATATATCATTCCATAGCCGGGCTTCTAGATGGCTTTCAAGCTTCGGCAGGTAAAAGTAAGGACCTGTGCCCCTTGCCAATAGTTCTTTGGCATTATGGAAAAAATAAAGTCCGAAATCGAGAAAGCTTCCCGAAATTGGCTTCCCGTCTATAAGAATATGCTTTTCCACTAAATGGAGACCACGCGGCCTCACAATAAGCACAGCTGTTTGTTTATTCAGTTCATATTTTTTTCCATTGGGACCTTCAAAGGAAATGGTCCGTCTTATGGCATCTCGTAAATTAATTTGGCCCTCAATGACATTTTCCCATGTCGGTGATGTGGCATCTTCAAAGTCGGCCATGAATAGTTTTGCCCCTGAATTCAGGGCATTAATGACCATTTTTCGGTCTGTCGGTCCGGTAATTTCCACCCGGCGATCCTGAAGGTCTTGCGGCAGCGGTGCAATGGTCCAGTCCCCATTGCGAATATGCTTTGTTTCGGGAAGAAAGTCAGGCAGCTTTCCATTGTTGATTTCTTCCTGCCGTTTTTGTCTGGACTGTAACAGTTCCTCTCTCCTGGCACCAAAATGACGTTCTAACTCTTCAATAAATTTTAGCGCCTCAGGAGTCAAAATCTCACCATACCGGGCTTTCAATGCCCCAATTACTTCAATACCTGTCGTTTGTGTCGACATGAACTATATCACCTCTTTGTTATAATACAGAGTTATTACTCGTCTTGTATTATATAACACTATCAACAAAAAAGAAACCACTTTTCTGAAAATTTTTATAAAAATTGAGAAGAATGTTGATTTCGTTTGTGATTCGCGGATAACTTGCTAACATGCGCGGATAATGCCCATCAATTCGCGGATAACCCCATCTGATTCGCGGATATTACTCAAAAATCTGCGGATAAATTATAAGTCTAATAAAATGAAAGATGTGCCCTCTTTTTATTAAACAATTTGTTTTCTTCCTTTAACATAAAAGGGAAATTTTTGCGATACTGTTTGTGGTTAAAGTTGGTGCCTGACACCATTCGTGGACAATTGTGCGCGTGGGGTGGACAGTTAGGGGGGGAGGGGGACTCCCTCCTGCTTTTAAAGATAAAGTCTATACTTCTCCAGAAGGTTTGAGCATTGGTGTATAGGCTGGTAGTGGGGTGCCAAAGTCAGGAGTACCATCTTGTTTCCAATTGACTTTTTGAGCTCTTGGATTCCGGAGCCTTCCCAGACCATGGTCTCCTTCAGCCTCTGAAAACGAAAATGCGTGGTAGACGATCCAGTCCTCAGTTCCGTCTGGGGATTGTGTAAAGCTATTATGCCCAGGGGAAAATACTCGGTTTTTTACACTTTTCGAGAAAACTGGTCCTGGGTGCTTTGCCCAAGAATCAGGATCAAGAAGATTTGCCGTTTCACATGCTGTAAGCATCCCTAAGCAATAGTCATCAGACCATGTTGCGCTTGCAGAAAAAACCAGAAAAACTTTGCCGTTCCGTTTCAGAAATATAGGCCCTTCATTTATTGCCATTCCACCTTGTTTCTCCCAGTCATCCGACGGTGCCGATATTAATATGTTTTCACCTATTAGTGTCCATGGGTTTGCCATTTTTGCTATGTAAAGTGCTGATCCATAATCAGGAAAATACCCATATCCAGAGTAAACAAAATATAATTCATTTTTATGCTGAAGAACGGTTCCATCTAAACCAGGATGTTCGGTATTCACCGCACCCTTGAAATCCCAGCTGCCCAGCAATGGATTTGGTGAAGAATTTTCAAGTACAAAGATTTGACGAGTGTCATCCCCACCACCATCGTTAGCAGTGAAATAAATATACCATTTCCCATTTATATCGTGTATTTCAGGAGCCCAAATATTGTGGCTATACGGACCTTCTGCTGGAGGAGACCATATTATCTTTTTCTCTGATGCTGAAATTCCTGTTATGGTCGGACTCTTCCAAATGGCTATATGATCAGACAACGTTACTGTAAAATAATAGTAACCGTCTGTATGTTTATAAATATAAGGATCTGGACCGCTTTCGAGCAGGGGATTCATAAACATTTCATCTTTTTGACTTGTTACAATATTGTGAGCTTCTGTTTCCATTATTAGTCCCTCCATATTGGTTTGACTGAATTTATCGTTAAAATAAAACTCTACTCTGAAAATATATAATAATAGGTAAGACACTGGCAGTAACACCTAGTGTCTTATCTATTAAGAGTTAGAAATTCATTCAAAAAATATTATTTTATTCTTCTTTCATTAATTTCACGAATCTTTGTTAAATCTACTTTTGCTTTTCTATCAATGGTAAGTAATCCATTAATTTCTTGTTGAACGTCTGTTACCTGTGTATAACAGAAACCACATACATAGTCGAGATCCTGAATCGCTTGATGAATACTATCAAAGCGTTTTATAAATGCCTCTTCATCTTTCACTTGATTGCCATATCCCCAGCCACTTTCTGACGTAAACGCAATACCTCCAAATTCAGATATAATCACAGGTTGCCCTTTATAGCCATAACCTTTCGCAAAAGGATAGCGCTCCTTATTATGCTGAATGTTATTTGATAGCAGCTGTTCGGCATTTTCATAACGTTTCCTGAATTCCTCTCCAAATTCTTCATAATCATGGAGAGTGATAATATCTGAAATGGTATGCTCCCAACCGTCATTCGTTACAACCGGCCGCATGGGATCTAACGTTTTGGTTAAATAGTAGATCGCTTCAGTAAACTTTTGCTGTGCCTCATTAACAAAGACATCCCCTATCCCCCAAGATTCATTAAATGGTACCCATGTTATTATACAAGGGTGATTGTAATTTTGTTTCACTATTTCTAGCCATTCGTTTGTGAAACTAGACACAGCTTGATCATTGAATGAATACGTTGCTCCAACCTCTGACCAAACTAGTAAACCTTTCTTATCACAAAGATAAAGGAAGCGATTATCCTCAATCTTTTGATGCTTTCTGACACCGTTGTATCCCATTTCAAGCACCTTATCAATATCTGTTTCAAGTGCTTCTACAGAAGGTGGAGTTAAATCACTTTCCTTCCAATAACCTTGATCTAATATTAGACGTTGGTATAAATCCCTGTTATTTAGGAGAATTTTCCGGCCTTCAATAGAAATTTTACGCATTCCAAAATATGAGTTCACTAGATCAACAGAGTTACCCTCTTGAAATAATTCAAATTTGATATCGTATAGATTTGGAGTGTTCGGGCTCCAGCTCTTCATGCTCCAAGGATCACCACTTTCAATGACACTCGGAGAAAACTTTGCTACTCCATCTATTACATTGACCACTACTTTATTGATTATTTTACCTTCAAAAGAAATCTCGGCGCTGGCTGTAATATTAGCATCTGATTGAAATCCATTCGTGTGCAGTTCAACGGCTATTTCACTTTTATCGTATTCAGGTGTCATTTTCACATAGTCAATGTGAAGCGGTGAAACATACTCTAGCCATACTGTTTTCCAAATGCCAGTCGTTTGAACATACCAGCAGCCAAAGTTATCTTTTAACCATCTTTGTTTACCACGTGGTTGAGAACAATCTACCGAATCTTCTACTTTAACGACAATTTGATTTTCACCTTTATGTACATAGTTGGTAATATCAAACACAAAAGCAGTATAAGCTCCTTGATGATTCCCTACTTTTACTCCATTAACCCATAGTGTTGTATAATAATCCGCTCCCTCAAAGTGAAGCAATACATTTTTATCATGTGTCACCTCAATGGTCCGTTCATACCAAACGACAGGGTGATGTGAGGGATCCTCTATACCACTCATTTTGGTTTCGTAGCTAAATGGCACTTGAATCGTTTGTTTCTTTGGAATACCATTTACCCATCCATTAACTTCCCCACTATTATGATCATCGAATGCAAATTGCCATTCACCATCTAGTGATTCCCAATCATTTCGGACAAACTGTGGTCTTGGATGTAATTCTTTCATTTTTTTTCCTCCTAGATTGATCATTTAGATTTTGCATGAATTTTTATAGAGCGATTTTTCGCAAGTATAATAATTCCAGCTCCCATATAAAGAACTAGACTGATTATATCCATTGTAAAGTATGAAAAAATACCACATATTAAAAACCAAAAAGGGACTTTCTTAGGCACTATGTCATTTTTCAAATAGCTTTTTGTCAGATAAATTGTAATTAAACCTAGTAAAATGAGTAAAATCCCATATATAGAAACAAAGCTATAAATACTCCCAAAGAGCGAGTTTAAACCTTGTTTTTCCCAAAATGATAATTCATTAATATGCGATCCTTTTTGTCTTATATAAGGTCCATAGAAAAAGATGGTTATGAGTCCATCTAATAACTGCCACGTAGATGCAATATATACGATGATTCTTTCCATTTTATTAGACATACTCACATCCCCTTTTTAACCTTTTACACCAGCAGAAAGTGACATTGATTGTAAAAAATACTTTTGTGCAAATAAATAGAGAATAAACGTTGGAACAATAGCAATTAATGCTCCGGCCATTAGTAACGTCGGTTGTGCTGTGTACATTCCTTGCAATAACTGAAGCCCAGAAGTTATCGGCATTTTTTCAATATCATTAAAGACGATGGATGGCCATAGAAAGTCATTCCACGAACCAGTGAAGCTAAATAAAGCAACAACCATCAAAATAGGTCTTAATAGCGGCAATACAACTCTAAAAAATATTTGAAAATCACCAGCACCATCTATTCTTGCCGCTTCATCAAATTCAATTGGAATATTCACCATAAATTGTCTTACGAGAAAGATATTAAAAACCCCAGCAGCTCCAGGAACGATTGCTGCCCAATAAGTATTAACCCAGCCGAGCGAATCGACAATTTTATACAAAGGAATTAAGTTAACTACACCTGGAAACATCATAGTAGCCATCAAAAATAGGAAAAGAGCGTTGCGTCCTTTAAAATGTAATCTGCCATAAGCGAAGGCAGCCATAGATACTACGATAAGAACTAGTAAAGTATGAACAACTGATATGATTAATGAATTAAAGAACCAGTGTAATAATGGTGTACTATCGTTATCCACTAAGAGTGAAGTATAATTAGTCGTTACCCATTCAACGGGCAAAAATTTAAAACCTATCGTCTTAAATTCCATATCTCCCTTAAATGAAGTTACGAGTCCCCATATTAAAGGAACAACCCAGATAATCGCCATTAACAGTAAAAATAAAAAAGCCACTAATTTAGGAAAAGATAGTAGTTTATTCTTCATCCTTTCTTCACCTCTCATCTAGTCTCTGTTACGTAAAAAGAGAAATTGAATAAGGGATACAACCATGATACACAGACCAAGAATAAAGGCCATGGCTGACGCAATACCAGCAATCGATTGCCCAGATCCAAATGCATTCTGTTGAATATCCATTAACAGCACGCGTGTAGAGTCAGTTGGACCTCCAGCTGTAAGCATAAGAGGTTGACCATATACATTAAATTGGGCAATAGTTGTAATCACTACTGTATAAAGTATTTGGCCGCGAATGCTTGGAAGAGTAATTTTAAAAAACTTTTGAATAGCATTGGCTCCATCTACATCTGCAGCCTCGTAATAATCTTTAGGTATTCCATTCAAAGCGGCTTGATAAATAATCATATTACCGCCAATGCCCCACCACACTGTTACAATCACTAAAGTTGCCCAGGCATATGGCTGACTACCGGTCCAAAGGATTGATTTACCCAATAGATTGTTAATAGGTCCCTGATTCACATTAAACATTAAGGTCCAAATAATCACCACTGCAGAAATAGAAAATAAAGTTGGCATATAAAAAATAGATTGAAATAACTTATGAAATCTTGGTTTAGCATTTAAAGCACTAGCTAATAAGAGCGGAATGATAATGCAACTAGGAACAGATAAAAGGACAAAAATAAAAGTATTTTTGAGGCCATTGTGGAATTGCGTGTAAAATGATGAATCCTTTTGCCATAAGATCTCCTTATAATTCGCTAATCCGACAAAGTCTGGCTTTCCAACCAAGTCCCAGCTAGTAAAAGAAATATAGATTCCGTAAAGAATCGGCACTAGAAAGAAAAGACTAAAAATAACCAAATGTGGTGTAACAAAGACCCAAGGAGTCCAATTTACCGTTCTTTTTTTGGAGCGTTTAAATGTCGCCTTCTTCTCTATTACTTTCACAGGTGCTTCCATATTCACCCCTCCAAAATGATAAATCTATGGAAGCTGCATGCTATTTTTATTCATAGAAACAGCTTCCATCTTTTAAGTTAATTCAATTTTTATTTATTTGTATTATCTTTCGAGATTTTATCTTCTAATGATTTTTGAATATCGGCAAGTGCTTTATCAACAGGATTTTTTCCAAATACGATATCAAGACTTTTAGCATCCAATTCTTCTGAAACATATCCATTGTATTTATAGTCAAAAATCTTCAGTGAAGCTTGTTCTACAGGATCTTTCAATAAAAATGATTGAGCCATTTTTTGATATTCCGGTTCATCAAGAATTTTAAGTGATGCTGGGTTTTGTCCAGCTTTTGCCCATTCTAATGAATGGTCACGAACCCAATCAACGAATGCTAAAACACCCTTTGCTTTTTCATCCGTGCGTTCTTTACTGTTAAACATGACAAACTGATGGGATGAAGACCAGTTGACCATTTTACTTTTATCATTAGAAAGTTGTGGTGCATTTGTTAATCCATAGTCGAATTTTGCATCTTTTAAATTATTATTCATCCAGATCCCTTCAGGATAGAAAATTAATTTCCCTTGAAGAAATAACTGCAATGGGTCTTCTCCATCTTTGTTTGTAACATGTTCCTTATATAAATCAATCCATTTTTGGAAGGCAGCTTTTGCTTGATCATTATGAATGGTCGGGTCTGTACCATTTTCTGTTAACTTTCCTCCATTTTGTGCATACAAGGAAAGAAAAATCGGTTTCATCCATGTAATCCCAAGCCCAGTAATTTTATCCTTTTGGGATTTTTCCCCAGCCGCCTCAATCTCATCATAAGTAACAATATTATCATCAAGTGCGCCTGGAGCATACTTTTCTACTAAATCTTTATTGTAATACATTACGGATGAATGGATATCCAGTGGAACACTGTATCTAGAACCATCTAGATCTCCAATCTTCCAAGCTTCTTGCATATAATTTTCAGCCTTTATTTCCGGGTAATCTTTTAAATACTTATCAAAACTAGTTAACATCTTATTATCATGATACAGCTTGATTCGTTCAGCATGGACAATCATCAAGTCCGGGACGTTTTTTCCCGAATTTTCAACCGTTTGAATTTTTTTATACATATCTCCTTCTTTAAGAGATATATTTTTAATTTTGTATTTTGGATTTGTTTTATTATATTCATCTACCATTTTTTTCATATTTTGACCATCTGGGCCAGCGAATGGATTCCAAAAGACAATCTCTTTACTTGAACTTGAGTTTGAACCTGAAGATTTTCCACCACAGGCAGCTAAAGCAGCAACAAGCATAATTGTCATAAAAACTAAACCTAGTTTTCTCATTTTTCACTACTCCCTAAATATATTTTTTTATTCCCCTGACAAAAGCTGTTTGAAAAGATTACATCCCTCCTTAACATGAAACACATTAGTTAACTTATTAGTAATCTAATGATAATAATAAATTTATAAATTCACTATACACTTCTGTTAAAGCGCTGTCAACGCTATTATATAGGCATTTTTTATGATTAACCTTTTAGTCAATTTAAATTCATGTTATAATAAAAAAAATATATAACATCTAATTTTAAGTTAATGAAAGGTGGTAAAAAGATGCAATTAGATATTTCAAAAAACTCATTACCTGTCTATGAAGCTCTAAATAGTGAAGTTAGATTAGAAATTCTTCAGCTATTATCTGAAAAAAAAATGAATATAAAAGAGCTTGCTAAAAGTTTGGGATTGAGCAGTGCAATTATCACCAGGCATATTCAGAAATTAGAGGAAGCGCATTTAATAAAGTCAGAAAAGGTTCCGGGTAAATCAGGTATACAAAAGCTTTCTTATCTGTCTGTTGATAATATTGAAATTCAATTTCCCCAAAAAATATATCATTCTTACAAGTTACACACCACTGAGCTAAGTGTCGGGCATTATACAGACTTTTATGTAAAGCCAACATGCGGAATCGCCTCAACTGAAAAATTTATCGGGCATGTGGATGACCCTAAATACTTCATGGATACTGAACGTATGAACGCTTCATTAGTATGGTTTTCTGAAGGATTTGTTGAATATAAGATCCCGAATTTACTTACTGCTAGAGATAAGCCGGAATTATTAGAAATTATTATCGAGCTCGCTTCTGAATTTCCGAATTCTAATAATGTTTGGCCAAGTGATATTACTTTTTACGTTAATGATATCAATATAGGAACTTGGACATGTCCGGGCAACTTTTCAGATACGCGGGGAAGGTATACACCATCCTGGTGGGAGGATAAAAATAGTCAATATGGGTTACTGAAGCATATACGAGTCAGTCAATACGATACCTGTATCGATGGGAACTTCCTTTCCGATGTAGTATTGAAGGATTTGAAGCTAGAGGATTCGAATTTACTAAAGTTAAAAATTTCCGTTGAAAGCGATGCTCAGAATGTTGGTGGCGCAACGATCTTCGGAAAAGGCTTTGGTAACCATGATCAAGATATTATTTTTAACCTTTACTACCTTTAAATGACTGAATGTTTTGGACACTATACCATCTTCAATCTCTCCGGCTCAGCGAAAGAAAAAGCTGATTGTTGTTAAACGGCGTTCCTTTCGGAAACGGACATAAGAAAAGCCTCTTCCATGAAAAGAGGCTTTTCTTATTGTTTTCTATCTCCAGCAGTATCTGATTTTCTAAATTAGTACAGTTCAGAAATGGTCTTCGCTTGCATATGCAATAGCAAGTAGTCAGGGCCGCCTGCTTTGGAGTCGGTTCCGGACATGTTGAAGCCGCCGAATGGCTGGTAGCCGACAACTGCCCCTGTACAGCCGCGGTTGATATAAAGGTTACCGACATGGAAGTCTTCATGAGCCTGCTCGATATGGGCACGGTTGCTGGAAATGACCGCTCCTGTTAAACCGTATTCCGTGTTGTTGGCAATTTCAAGGGCTTCATCAAAGTTTTTCGCTTTCGTAAATCCAACAACTGGGCCAAAGATTTCTTCCTGCATAATGCGAGCCTTTGGATCCAGATCAGCAATCACCGTTGGCTGAATGAAATAGCCTTTTGAATTGTCTCCTTCACCGCCGGTCAGTAACGTCCCTTCTTGTTTACCGATCTCAATATAATCCATGATTTTCTGCCAAGCATTTTGATCGTTCACAGGCCCCATGAATGTACCTTGATCAGTTGGGTCGCCAACTTTTAATTGTTTGGTTAACTCTACCACACGATTCAATACTTGATCATACACATCCTCAACCACTACAGCCCGGGAACATGCTGAACATTTCTGGCCAGAGAAGCCAAATGCAGAGGCAACGATTGATTGTGCCGCCAGCTCAAGATCGGCTTCCCTGTCAACCACAATGGTATCTTTACCGCCCATTTCTGCAATCACACGCTTCAACCAAATTTGTCCTCCGCTTAATTTTGATGCCCGCTCATAAATGCGAAGCCCAACATCACGGGAGCCTGTAAAGCTTACAAAGCGAGTATCTTTATGATCAACTAAGTAGTCACCTACTTCAGAACCGCTTCCTGGAACGAAGTTGAGCACTCCTTTTGGAAGACCTGCTTCTTCCATTACCTCCACAAATTTAGCGGCAATAATCGGCGTTGTGGAAGCTGGTTTTAATAGCACTGTGTTTCCAGACACAATCGCTGCAACAGTGGTGCCGCACATGATGGCAAATGGGAAGTTCCATGGTGAAATAATAATTCCCACGCCAAGAGGAATATAGCCATATTGATTGTGCTCATTTGGACGGCTTTGAACCGGTACACCATTTTTCAAGGCAATCATTTGTCGTGCATAAAATTCAAGAAAATCAATTCCTTCTGCCGTATCAGCATCTGCCTCTCTCCAAGGCTTTCCTGCTTCTTTTGTCATCAGAGCAGAAAACTCGTGTTTGCGGCGGCGGATGATGGCTGCTGCTTTCAGGAGTACATCTGCCCGAGTTTCCGGCTTTGTCTTTCTCCAAGTCTTAAATGCATTGACAGCAGCCTGCATTGCTTTTTCAGCTAGTTCTTGGTTTGCCTTTGAAACACGACCGACGACTTCATCTTTATTGGCTGGATTATAAGAAACGATTTTTTCCTCAGTAGAAATTCTTTCTCCGCCTATAAGCAAATCATAGTCTTGACCTAAATAACTTTCCACTGTTTTTAACCCTTTAAGGTAGGCCTGACGGTTCTCTTCCACTGAAAAATCTGTTAATGGTTCATGCTTGTATGGTTGTACCATTTTCTAAAACCCCTCCTATGTAATAAAACGTTTACATACACTATCCATTTTACATGAATCAGTAAACAGTAGCAAATGGTTCGAAAGTTAGAAAAAAACCCGGCAGAGCGCCGGGTTATTATTGATAAATATATACAAACGGTTCTGTTCCATTGGCTTTTTTGACAATGAGGGCTTCAGGACCATCTACGGAAGTGACACTTACAGAAACGGATAGATATTTAGGAAAATATTGCATCACTAGACCCGTGACGTATTGGGTGAACCCTACCGCTTCTGTTTTCCCATAAAACTGAATAGGGATAGTGATCGTTAAATCCTGCATCTGATCACCACTATAAAATGCCCTGCCGACGACCCCATTAAAGTTTGGAAAATAGTCTTCCACGTCCTGCTTAAAATTCAAAAAGGAAGTCATATCATCACGGTGATCATTTTTGGCATTGGTTGAAGGAAATAAATAATATTTCTCATCTACCTTCTCCCAGTCATTTAAACTCGAACTTCCACTATCAACCGTGGTATAGGTAAAGAAATTACCGGGTACGACAGATGACTTTGTTTCCTGCTTAAATAAGGCGATTGTAATCGGAACATCCGATAATTTTTTTATTCCCCGGACCCGTTTTACGACTTCGGCTGCAATTTTCTTCCCTTCCCGTACCATTTCCGCATAGGGAATACTTTTTTCCTTTTCAACCGTGCCGCCACCTACAGCAACCTTGTAATAGTAGGTGGAGTTCATCGCCAGTCCAATCGTGACACCTGCTAATTTTACATTCCCTTTATCATCTTTTGTTAAATAATCATGCTCTAATATATGGGCCAAATAGATAGGCGAGCTCGGATTAGCTTCAGAACCGGTATTAACCGGATTTAACCCAATATTGTCCGATTGCTTCAGCTTATTTTTCTTTAACTGCTCTTTCGTATATTGCCGATTTAACCATGCTCGAATGGTATCCGCCTTGATTTCCTGGCCCTCGCGGAAATAATACTTTTCTGTATCAAAGCTGTTTTGGGCTATCCGCATTAAGCCCATTTCAAATTCATTTAAATCATATCTTGTATTGATATTATTAACAACTAACCCGCGTGCTTCCCCTGGTTTGAAGGGCAGAATCGTCCGATAATATTTGTCTGAAATATTATACTTTGGAATGATTGCCTTTCCCTTTGTCTTTTCCTTTGTTTGGACCTCTTCATTTTGCTTCCCGAAATTAGGCGCACAAGCACTTAACAAAAATACCAGAGAGAGGGCTAGCAATGAGAGCTTTTTCATATAATTGAAACACCTCTTACTTATTTAATTCTTCCAGCAGCTTCTCTTCATCCCACACTTCGATTCCCAGTTCTTGTGCCTTGGCAAGCTTCGATCCTGCATCAGCACCGGCAATGACCAAATCTGTTTTTTTACTGACACTTCCGGCAACATTTCCGCCGAAAGCCTCGATCTTTTCCTTCGCTTCATTTCTCGTTAACTGTTCCAGTTTTCCGGTAAGGACCACCGTTTTCCCGGCAAAAATCGACTCAGACTCCGTTGCTGAAATAGGTCTTGGTCCTTTGTATTCCATATTTACACCGGCTGCAAGCAACTCTTGAATAAGCTCCTTCGCTTCGTCCAGTTCAAAAAAGCTGACAATGGAATCAGCCATTTTGTCACCAATATCCCTGATAGCCATTATTTCCTCTCTTGATGCTGCTGCAAGTCTCTCCATAGTTCCAAAATGTTGGGCTAGTGTCTTTGCCGCTTTTGCCCCGACATGACGAATCCCAAGCCCAAATAGCAGCTTTTCCAGTGAATTGCTTTTGGATGCTTCAATTGCTGCCAATAGATTAGAAACAGATTTTTCACCCATTCTTTCCAGCGCTAACAACTGTTCACGGGTAAGCTTATAAATATCCGCGACATCGCTGATTAATTTCTCCGCAAATAGCAGACTGATCACCTTTTCACCTAAACCATCAATATTCATGGCATCACGGGAAACAAAATGAATCAAGCCCTCGCGAATTTGGGCTGGACAATTCGGGTTAATGCACCGCAAGGCAACCTCACCATCAAGACGGACAAGCTCGCTGTCACACTCCGGACAATGTGTCGGCATGTGAAAATCAATCTCTTCTCCTGTCCGTTGTTCAGCCAAGACATTGACGACCTCTGGAATGATATCGCCAGCCTTTTTAACGACCACTTTATCGCCAATTTTAATATCCTTTTCACGAATCAAATCCTCGTTGTGCAAAGAGGCACGCTTTACGGTCGTACCAGCGACCTTAACAGGCGTAAGGATAGCAGTGGGTGTGATCACACCTGTTCTGCCAACTCTCAGTTCAATATCTAAAAGGGTCGTCACGACTTCTTCGGCGGGGAATTTATAAGCAATCGCCCAGCGTGGACTTTTTGCCGTTGTTCCAAGTTCCTCCTGCTGCGCAAGTGAGTCGACTTTGATGACAATCCCGTCAATCTCATAAGGAAGTTGCGGGCGCTTTTCAATCCAGCCATTGACAAACTCAATCACATCATCAATCGTCGGACATTTGCGTCGTTCTTTATTTGTTTTAAAACCAAGATAGTCGAGGTAATCAAGCCCGTCACTATGAGAAACTGCGCCGATTGCCTCAGGATTGCCAATCCCATACAAAAAGATATCCAGCCGTCTTGAGGCAGCTATCTTCGGATCAAGCTGTCTTAACGACCCGGCTGCGGCATTTCTTGGGTTGGCAAACAGTACCTCACCGCGTTCCTTTCTAGCCTCATTCAATGCTTCAAACGAACGTTTTGGCATGAAGGCCTCGCCGCGGACTTCGATAGAAACAGCTTCCCTTAAACGTAACGGAATCGACTTAATCGTCTTTAAGTTTTCCGTAATATCCTCACCAATATAGCCGTCACCCCTTGTTGAACCTTGGACAAACAAACCTTCTTCATAACGTAAGGAAACAGCCAGTCCATCAATCTTCAGCTCGCACACATAGGATAAATCATTGCCGACAGCTTGGCGAATCCTCCGGTCAAAATCGCGTAAATCCTGCTCATTAAAGGCATTTCCTAAGCTTAACATCGGGATGCGGTGCTCGACTTTTCGAAACATATCCAGTACTGCCCCGCCAACTCGGACTGTTGGCGAATCAGGGGTTTTCAGCTGTGGAAATTGTTCCTCCAGCGCCAGCAGCTCCTGCATAAGGCGGTCATATTCCGCATCCGGTACAGATGGCTTGTCTAACACATAATATTCATAACCATATTGGTTTAGCAGATTTCTTAGTTCCTGTATTCTTGTACCAGCGAATTGAAGGTCCATATATCCAACCCTTTCATTTAAATGTCGACATATACTTTGACTCCATATTTGGAGAATAGGTTTCGCCTTTTTATCAATTACTAATTAAATGGAAATGGAGATAGCCGATTATGCCTTTTTAATCGGAGCAAATTTAGCCAGCAGACGCTTGATGCCAATTGGACTTGAAAAAGCAATATCGAGCTCTGTTCCTTCACCTTGGCCTTTCACACTGACGACTGTACCAATTCCCCATTTCCCGTGCTTGGCTTTATCGCCGACCTTCCAGTCTGCTTCTTCGCTGTTGGTAGCAGTCGGACGCATGACCGGTTTTCTTGGTGTCGCTGGAGACCTGGAAGATGATCCTGTATGAACAAACGGTCTCGAGCCAAACGGAGCGTTCATCCCTCGCTCAAGCTCGACTCCTTCTAAAAGTTCTTCAGGAATTTCATTGATAAATCGGGATGGTGGATTAAAGTTGGTACGACCAAACAACGTCCGCATTTGGGCATTGGTGAGGAACAGGCTTTGTTCGGCCCTGGTGATGCCAACATAGCAAAGGCGCCGTTCTTCTTCCATTTCCGCTTCTTCCATCAGCGAGCGGCTATGTGGGAAGACGCCTTCTTCCATCCCGATTAAAAAGACGACCGGGAATTCCAAGCCTTTTGCTGAGTGTAAGGTCATCAGCACAAGGGAATCGTTCTTTTCTTCCTCATCCTCCATTGAATCAATGTCCGCCACTAAGGCTAAGTCAGTGAGGAACGCGACAAGGCTTTTGTCTTCATTGACCTCTTCAAAGTTTTTCGTAACCGATAATAATTCCTCAATATTTTCTAGACGGCTCTGGGCTTCAAGTGACTTTTCTGCCTTCAACATTTCCGAATAACCCGTTTTATCCAGCACTTCTTCAACCAATTCCGTAACGGAAAGGAACTCCTGCATCTGCGTGTAATTTTTGATCAAGTCACGGAATTCTCTTGCTGCCTTCGTAATTTTCGGGCTTAAACCGATCAGTTCAACGGAATCAAGCGCTTGAAAAATTGAAAGATCATGGGCTGCAGCAAAGTTAGCCATTTTGTCGAAGGAACTCGCACCGATGCCGCGTTTCGGTACATTGATAACTCGCTGTAAGCTAATGTCATCATCAGGATTGGAAATTAATCGTAAATAGGCGAGAATATCCTTAATTTCTTTCCGATCGTAGAATTTTGTTCCACCGACAATTTGGTAGCCGATATTGGATTTTAACAGCACTTCCTCCATGACACGCGACTGTGCATTCGTACGATAAAGGATAGCAATATCCGTTAGTTTATATTGATTGTCACGCGTTAATTCTTTTATTTTACCGGCGACGAATTGCGCTTCACCCTGCTCGTTGTCGGCACGGTAATAAACAATCTTATTTCCCTCCGGGTTCTCCGTCCAAAGGTTTTTCGGCTTGCGGTTAAAATTGTTTTCGATCACCTTATTGGCCGCTAACAGTATACGTTTGGTTGAACGGTAGTTTTGCTCAAGAAGAATCACGGTTGCGTTCGGGTAGTCCTTTTCAAATGAAAGAATATTAGCTATATCGGCGCCGCGCCAGCGGTAGATCGATTGATCCGAGTCCCCGACGACACATAAATTTTTAAAGCGATTCGCCAGCAGCTTTACCAGCAAATACTGCGCTTTGTTTGTATCCTGGTACTCATCCACATGGATGTATTGAAATTTGCGTTGGTAATACGCCAGTATTTCCGGGACCCGCTGGAATAATTGAATGGTTTTCATGATCAAATCATCAAAATCGAGTGCCTGATTTTTGCGGAGGCGCTTTTCATATTCTTCATACACATCGCTTACAGTCTGTTCGTAGTAACCGCCCGAGGTCTTGGCGTATTCTTCGGCATCAATGAGTTCGTTTTTCGCGGAGCTAATCGAACCAAGGATTGCCCGCGGGTCAAATTTCTTCGGATCGATATTCTTATCCTTTAAAATGCCCTTAATAACCGATTGCTGGTCAGTCGAGTCAAGAATGGAAAAATTGCGGTTAAAGCCAATACGGTCGATATCTCTGCGCAAGATTCGGACGCACATGGAGTGGAAGGTGGATATCCAAATTTCCTCCGCAGCACCGCCCATCAACTTTGCAATTCTTTCTTTCATTTCTCTTGCCGCTTTATTTGTAAAGGTAATCGCTAAAATATTATACGGATTCACCCGTTTCTCCACAATTAAGTAAGCAACACGATGTGTCAACACTCTTGTCTTGCCGCTTCCGGCACCGGCCATAATTAACAATGGACCGTCTGTTGCTTTGACAGCCTTTTGCTGTTCCGGATTCAAGCCGTTTAAAAGCTTATCAATTAAATATTGCAATTTTTTCACCACCATCACAAACGTTTGTTCCTATTTTATCATTCATTTCTTTATTCCACAAATGAATCATTACACTATTCTAACTGTCTCTAATGCTTTGTCGAAATCTTCGTAAAGAGCATTGCCAACAACGATGACATCTGCATATTCGGCCATTTCTGCCGCTTGTTCTATAGTAGAAATACCTCCCCCATAAAAAAGGGTCGTTCTCTCCAATGACTGTTTCACATTTGCGACTACATTGGGGTCACCATATACGCCACTATACTCTAAATAGAAGATGGGTAGATGAAACATCTTCTCAGCCATCATTGCATATGCCTTCACTTCATCAGTTGATAAATGAGTATTGGCCTCTGTCAGCTGGGCTGCTTTGCATTCATCATTAAGGATGCAATAGCCTTCCATGATGATCTCATCCCAGTTCATTATTCCACCAAATTCCTTTACTGCTTGATGGTGAAGTCCAGTAACCCATTTGGGATCACGAGAGTTTAGCACAGTTGGGATAAAATAAAGGTCAAACCCCGGGGTAACGGTCTCGATACTTGACACCTCCAGTACACATGGAACGGTAAAGCGGCGAATTCTCGCTAATAAATCAAGAACCTTTTCAAGGGTAATCCCGTCTGTTCCCCCCACGATGACAGCATCTGTCCCCGATTCACAAATCTTTTCAAGTTTTTCATCCGAAATTTCTTTATTTGGGTCGAGTTTAAATACATGGCGCCACTGGCTAACGTCGTACATTCTTTTAAGTCCTCCATTTTGATTTCCATTACACCATTATAGCATTTGCGGAATCGATTAAAAAAGAAAACAACGAATCTAGAGATGGAAATATATAGGGACGGAGTAGATAGCGGTGGATTGATAGAATAGAGCGGCAATTTCGAGTATGTACCACTAAAACAAAAAACCGAAGACTATTATCTTCGGCTCCTTTATTCCTCTTCTATTTCATCTTCTTTAAGCCGTTCGAGCACCATTTCATACGTATCGTTGCCGAAGTTTAAGCAGCGTTTTACCCGTGAAATCGTTGCTGTGCTTGCTCCGGTTTCTGTTTCAATTTTATGATACGTATTTCCTTCACGAAGCATTCGGGCAACATCGAGGCGCTGTGCCAGTGATTGAATTTCATTAATGGTGCATAAATCATCAAAAAAACGATAGCATTCTTCAAGATCTTTTAAAGACAGGATCGCTTTAAATAATTGATCAAGCTCTTTTCCTCGTAATTTATTTATTTGCATGTTCTTTACTCCTTTTTAATTCGTATCAAATCTAACGCTTTTTTGCAGCCCCGGATTAGTTGGCACCACATTCACCCATGTCTTCCCGGGTACCATCCGCACCTCTTCTCCGTTTTTCAGCGGAACAATCAGGCCATCACGATTCTCCCAATTCACTTCATTTACCTTGCCCTTTTGTAGTAAATAACCTTTCCCGCCTGATGTTAAATCGACATCCCTGCGTCCGTACGAATCGATAAATCGGTGAACGGTCTCGATGATAAAAATATTATCAACTAAAATGGGGTCATTTGTCTCCAAATCAGCTGTTTGGTTACCGCCGGAAAAACGCTTATATTTGCCAAGTGCGGCATCATATTCAAATTTAGAATCAGAGATCCCACCATTTGAATAAGTTATTTTCAGCGAATTTGCCTCATTACCTTTTATAGCTTTACTCTCATCGTCTGTTAAAAATTGAAAGCTTGGCGGCAATCCCTTCATCGAATACTTTTTTTGCTTAGCACCTTTTAAAATATTTTCGTACGTAATATAAGAATTATGAGGCGCTTTTCGTGCTTTTGAGCGTTGAAATAATGTGCCGTCATACACGATTCCGTTCAAGTTATCAATATAATGGTTGTTCAGCATTTTCTTTGCTTCCGGGCTGTAGCCATGGGCAATATAAAGGGCATTCAATCCCTTGGCCAGTTTAATGTAATAATCCCTGGCACTCCTGACAGGTCCGATTTTGCCAGGTTTTTCACTTTGAAACACGGCTAAGAACCGAGTAATGTCTCCTTCGGCGAGAATCTCATAGACAATGTCAGCCTTGTTTAAACCAGACTGCGGCCTTGCTTTCGGGTGATTATTAATCATCACGGCAATCGCCCTTTGATCCGGCTCTTTTTTCGTAACCATTCCTGTTAAGGGAAAGGAATAACTGGTCTCTCGCTCCTGTGTGGCTTTCTCAACTACTTTCTCCTTCTTTTCCGGTTCCTTCTCCTTCTTACTGCAGCCAGAAAACAATAGTAGAACAGCTGCTGCGGCGACAGCCCATTTCTTCATCCAACGAACACCTCTAATTCCTTTTAAGCTTCAACTCTTTAATATGTTTATATTTTAACGCATTATCGTCGGAAAGAGTACTGTTTTATTCATTACATCATACATTCCCTGTTGTGTTACGCGAATATAGGGCAGATGTGTCGATGAAAAAAATAATAAACTGTAAATAGGGTCAGAAAATGCATAACCCCGCTTCACTAATTCTGCAAAGAGCCTTTTTTCTTGGATCATCAACGCTTCGAGCGGAAGATCTGTCATCACTCCTCCTAATGGGAGCGGCAGTTCACAAACGATTTTTCCATCCTCTACTAAAACAATCCCTCCGCCTATTTCTTTCATTCTATTAAAAGCTTGAAGTATATCTTGTTTATTCTTTCCAATTAGGATAATATCCCCGGTATTGGAGAAAGAGCTTGCTAACGCCTGTAATTTTGAGGCAAAACCCTTTAAGATCGTATTTATCCGCCAATTTCCTTTGCGGTCAATCAATGTAAAAAAGCTTTCATCATGATCGCCAGCCAATTCGTCAGCGGAAACATCCATCGTAATGGAATATGGTTTTGTGATGACGGAGTTTTCCATTTTAATTCCAAACGGCATCGAAAATTGTAAATCATCCATCGTTAAATCCCAATTTAATTCTAATGGTTTAAGGCCATACTGATCCCAATCCACTGGTGCATACGTATTTTCAACCTTTACACCGCCTCGTTTCACCCATTTCCCTTTGGCTAAAACGGAAACAGGGGTTGGATTTTTTATATTCGATAAAAAGTTAATATTCGCAACCCGGCCAGTTGCTATATGTCCATATAAATGATCGATGTTATAGTATCGGGCAATATTTATGGTTGCCATGTTATAGGCATCAATGATCGGCACTTCTTTCTCAATGGCCATCCGAATCAGCTGGTCGGTCATTCCCTGCTCGTAAAAAGGCGATGTTGAACCATCCGTGTTAAACATCATCCGATCATATGCATCGATGCCTAATCGTTTTATATCGTCCAACAGTTTGGGCATGTCAGGCCGAATTGAGGAATGTCTTAATGACACCATATACCCTTGCATTAAGCGGTTATAAACCTCTTCACCTGTCATTGCTTCATGGTCGCAATCCGCTCCAAGCAGCATCATTTTTGCAAGTGTTTTTTCCGAAGCACCGGGAAAATGGCCCTCAATTTGCTTCCGCAACCTTTTGGCTTCTTGAATCCAATGAAGCATCATGTCATCACCGTTCAGCAGTTTCGGCCATCCGGTTAATTCCCCCCCTTGAAGGACCGCATCCTGTTCAAGCCACGACTTAATATTACTATGCGAAAAAGTTTCTTCATCATGCAGAATTTCCGTTTGGGAATCAAAGCGGCACCACCAGAACATGGTTGTCGGAATATTTCGCAGTTCCTGCAGTAATGAAAACGCTTCCTCTTTTGTAAAATTTAAAACTAAAGGCAGGTTATCATTAATGATCGTCGTTGTCCCAAACTGTGATGCATATTCTGCGAGTGTGTGGGGATTATATAACAGAAACGGATGAGCATGTGGTTCAATATATCCCGGTACAAGGATTTGATCCGTACAATCAATGATTTCACAATCCTTCACATATGTTGGCAAATTTTCTCCAACATAAACAATTCGATCTTGATAAATCCAAATATTGGCTCTCATCCATTTTCGAAAGGTTTGATTCAAATAAGTTGCATTTTTCAATAAGATGGTAGGCGAAACGGCCCCATCTAAAACGGACACATGCGTACGTAACTGTTTATTTTTCCAACGGTAGCGCTGTTCGAGCATGTGAAGTCCCTCCCTTGCCAAAACTGACTAAATTTAAAAAGAATCACTATACAATAAAAGAAAACCCTTACATTTTCTTGTATAACCATACTATCATATTTTTTCATTTAAAGCAGTAAAGAATGATAAATATTTTGTGAAGGAGTGAGCATTTTGAATATTAAACCCAATATTGGTATTTTAAACGCCTTGATTCGAATTACCGCCGGATTAACCATCCTTACCTGGTGTACGGCGAAACTGGTGAAAAGGCCTTGGCGCCAATCTTATTTGTTGGTAGCAATCTGCGGGGCAATGAAGGTGGCGGAAGGAATTGTCCGTTATTGCCCGATGACGGACATGTATGAAAAATGCCAACAAATGCAGCAAACAGGTATCTCTTCAGATTCTTCCTTGGATGGGATGGAAGGGCTTCATGAAGATGTCCCTTATAATCCGACCTGAGAAGAAACATGGAAACTTAAAGAATGGAGGACTGGAAGTGGCAAGAAAGTGCCATGCCAGTCCTCTTAAAAAAATCGGACAAACCCCCAGAAAGGAAGTCGATGACCAATGCTTGGTGAATGGATCACTCATACTTCATTTGTTCTCATTCTTTTAATTGGCAGCATTGTGGCGATCCTTTATGCGTTTATGCGCCGCTCTAAAAATCGGGCCCGTTAATGCGACGCGCCCGATTTTCTACACCTGCGAAACCTTTATCCGCGAATTTTGATGAGTTATCCGCGAATCTAACCAAGTTATCCGCGATTTGCTATACATTATCCGCGAATACAGGCGATTTATCCGCGAACCACGGATTCGATTGCCTTCTTTCCAATATCTTTTCGATAGAACACGCCATCACAGTTTAATTTTTCGAGTTCCTTATATACCTTTTCCTGTGCTTCCTCTAGTTCCGCGGCCTTTGCCCCAATGAGGAGGACCCTGCCGCCTGCTGTGACAAAGGCACCGGCATCATTTTTTGCCGTTCCGGCGTGAAAAATATATTGATTCATTTCGGTGATACCTTCCAGTACAGCTCCCTTTTGATACTCTTCTGGATACCCTTTTGAAGCAACCACCACTCCTAGCATTGCCTGGGGATCCCATTTAAGAGTCGGCCTTGCGCCATTCAACAGCTCAAGAATCACTTCAACTAAATCGGATTTAAGCCGTGGCAGCACCACCTGTGTTTCCGGGTCGCCAAAGCGGGCATTAAATTCAATAACCTTTGGGCCTTCGGCGGTTTTAATCAATCCCGCATACAAAATCCCGCAGAAGCTTCTGCCTTCTTGCACCATCGCTTTCGCCGCCGGAATTAGGACGGTATCAACAGCGGTTTGCACGGTTTCCGAACCGATTTGCGGAACTGGTGAATACGCCCCCATTCCACCGGTATTCGGGCCTTGGTCACCGTCAAATGCCCGCTTATGATCTTGGGCAATTTCAAGCGGCACGACCACTTCCCCATTGACAAATGCCATTAATGAAAATTCCTCACCGCTCAAAAATTCTTCGATAACGACCCTTGAGGATGCGGCCCCGAACTTTTCGCTGACTAACATGTCTTCGAGACTTGCCAAAGCTTCCTCTTTTGTTAAGGCCACCGTTACGCCTTTTCCGGCAGCCAAGCCGTCAGCCTTGATGACAATTGGTGCTCCTTTTTCCTCGACATATTGTCGCGCTTCGGCATAAGAGGTAAACACAGCATATTCAGCTGTTGGAATTTGGTACTTTTTCATTAAGTCTTTGGCGAATGATTTGCTTCCTTCAATTTCAGCTGCGGCTCTCTGCGGGCCGAATACTTTCAACCCTGACCCTTGAAATTGATCAGCAAGCCCAGCCAATAATGGAACCTCCGGGCCAATGATCGTTAAATCCACACCCGAACCTTTGGCAAATTGAAGAAGCTGTTCGTGGTCAGATTCCTCCATCGCAACGAGCTCCGCAACATCTGTCATTCCCGGATTACCCGGTGCCACAAATACTTTTTCCACAAGCGGGCTTTCGCTTACTTTTCTACAAATTGCATGCTCCCGGCCGCCGCGGCCTATAATTAGAACCTTCATGGTGTACACCTCCATTTATCAATGTAAAAAATAAACTCTTATTAGCTTGAATCAAAAAAATTGGTCTTTTATTTTTAATAAACCATTAGTGTTTAAAATGTCTTACCCCTGTAAACACCATGGCTATGCCATATTCGTCTGCCTTTTTAATCGAATCGGCGTCACGGATGGAACCACCCGGCTGAATAATGGCCGTTATCCCCGCCTTTGCTGCTGCTTCGACCGTATCATCCATTGGGAAGAAGGCATCGGAGGCAAGGGCAGCACCTTCTGCTTTGGCCCCGGCCTGCTTAAGGGCGATCTCTGCTGAACCGACACGATTCATTTGTCCGGCACCAATCCCCAGCGTCATATCTTTGTCTGTCACAACGATCGCATTAGACTTCACATGTTTCACAACCTTCCAGCCAAGCTTTAATGCTTCCCACTCTTCGGGCGTTGGCTGTCTTTGTGTTGGAATCGTGACGGTCGCATCATCCAATGTATAACGGTCACGGTCTTGAACAAGCAGACCGCCTTCAATGGTTACCATTTTTACTTCCGGCTTTTGCTCCTGGGCAAACGGTATCGTTAATAAACGTAAATTCTTTTTTGCTGTTAAAATCGCTAACGCTTCTTCCGAGAACGATGGTGCAATGATAATTTCAAGGAAGATTTCATGCAGCTTCTGAGCGGTCACCGCATCCACTTCACGATTAAAGGCAATAATGCCGCCAAAAATCGAGACCGGGTCCGCCGCAAATGCTTTTTCAAACGCTTCAAACACAGTTTTTCCCGTGCCGACACCACATGGATTCATATGTTTCACCGCAACTGCAGCAGGATCGGCGAACTCTTTTACAATTTGAAGGGCCGCATCGGCATCATTGATATTATTGTAGGATAGCTCTTTTCCGTGCAGCTGCTCGGCGTAGGCAATCGAAAACGTAGAACCAAGCGGCTTCCGATAAAAGGCAGCCTTTTGGTGCGGATTTTCCCCATAACGAAGAGTTTGTTTCAATTCATAAGTGACGGTTAATTTTTCAGGCGTCTCCTCCGCCGTAAGGTTTGTCATATATTCAGCAATCAGAGCGTCATATGCTGCGGTATGACGGAATACTTTAGCCGCTAGCTGCTTGCGCGTCTCAAGTGAAGTATCGCCGCTCTTCTTTAATTCAGCAACAACCCGCTGATAATCTGCCGGATCCACAACGACCGTTACATATTGGTGGTTTTTCGCCGAAGCCCGGAGCATGGTCGGACCGCCAATATCGATATTTTCAATCGCATCGGCTTCTGTCACACCCGGTTTTTCAATCGTTTGCTGGAATGGATAGAGGTTGACACACACAAGCTGAATAGGCTCAATGCCATGTTCTTCAAGCTGCTTTTGATGCCCTTCCACATCGTGTTTGGCCAGTAAACCACCGTGAATAAAAGGATTTAACGTCTTAACGCGGCCCTCAAGGATTTCCGGGAAACCGGTCACATCACTCACACTAAGCACAGGGATTCCTTGCTCTTGCAGCATCTTTTTCGTACCGCCGGTGGAAATAATTTCAAATCCAAGACTGGCCAGCTCTCTGGCAAATTCCCCCACTCCCTTTTTATCTGAAACACTAATAAGTGCGCGCTTTTTCGTCATGTTTACCATCTCCTATTGTTAGCAGCATTTTTAATATCGACGGATAGAGTTTGTGTTCAATGGCTTGAATCTTTTGTTGTAGACTTTCTCTTGTCTCATTTTCTTCTATTGGTGTACGTTCTTGGACGATGATGGGACCCGTATCCATCCCTTCGTCAACGTAATGGATGGTTACACCGCTCCATCTCGCCTTAGCAGCCAAAGCCTGACCAATCGCATCCTTACCAGGAAACTCCGGTAAGAGCGATGGGTGGATATTGACAATTCGCCCCTCGTACTGTTTCAAGAGGGTTGCTCCGATCAAACGCATATAGCCGGCAAGCACGATCCATTCAACGTTGTGGCGGCTTAGCACACGTGCAATTTCTTTTTCGAAATCCTCTTTGCTGGGATACTCTTTAGCCCGAAACACAAATGATGGGATGTTGGCCGCTCTTGCCCGGTGGATGACATATGCCTCCGGTTTATCACAAACGAGCAGGGAAATATGTGCTGCCAGTTCTCCTGTCTGAACCGCATCAACAATAGCTTGAAAGTTGCTGCCGCTTCCTGATGCAAAAATGGCAATATTTTTCATCGGCGGCCACCGCGCCCATTAATGATAATGCCTTCTTGCTCCGTCACAACGCCGATTTGATAGACCGTTTCACCGCATTGTTCAAAATGCTTCATCACTAACGCCGCTTCTTCCTTGTCAACCGCAGCTACCATACCGATTCCCATGTTAAAAATTTGATACATCTCTTGATAATCGACTTGTCCTACCTCAGATATTAATTTAAAGATAGACGGAATATGCCAGCATTTCTCATCCAGTTCCGCCCCAAGTCCTGCTGGCAGCATCCTTGGTATATTCTCAATGAAACCACCGCCGGTGATATGGGCCATCCCTTTCAAGTTGAATTTCTTGAGCGCAGACAAAATTGATTTTACATAGATCTTGGTTGGTTTTAGAAGTTCTTCCCCTAATGTGCACTCAAGTTCATCGACAAACTCCAGCAACGACCAGTTGTTAAACACCTTTCGAACGAGCGAGTAGCCGTTGCTGTGGATACCGCTTGATGCCAGACCAATCAGCACATCCCCGGGCTTGATAGTCTCACCGGTAACGAGCTGCTGTTTTTCACAGGCACCAACGGAAAAACCGGCTAAGTCGTACTCATCCTCGCGGTAAAGCCCGGGCATTTCCGCCGTTTCGCCGCCGATTAAGGCACATCCTGCCTGGGCACAGCCATCCGCCACCCCCTTGACAATCGCCTCGATTTTCGCCGGCTCCGCCTTCCCGCAGGCAATATAATCTAAAAAGTAAAGCGGCTCCGCCCCCTGAACCACAATATCATTGACACACATCGCCACCGCATCAATGCCGATCGTATCGTGGCGATCCATCATAAAGCTGAGCATAATTTTCGTCCCAACGCCATCGGTGCCTGACACCAAAACCGGCTCCTTTAAATTTAGTGCTGATAGATCGAACATCCCGCCAAAGCCGCCAAGGCTGCCGAGGACACCGGCTCTGGCTGTTTTTTGGACATGCTTTTTCATTCTTTCAACCGCTTCGTAGCCTGCTTCGATATCAACGCCTGCTTGTTTGTATGCATTTGCCACAGCCGTTACCCCCTTTGGTAATAGTATTGTCGTGTATCTGGATAGATTTCTGTCGGGTAATCCCCTGTAAAACAGCCGAGGCAAAAGCCATTTGTTCCTTCCGTTTGCCCGAGCGCTGCAACCATTCCTTCCGTGCTTAAGAAGGTTAATGAATCTGCACCAATCAGCTGGCGAATCTCTTCGACTGATTTATCAGAGGCAATCAATTCTTCCTTCGATGAAGTATCAATCCCGTAGAAGCATGGATTTTTTATCGGCGGCGAGCTAATGACCACATGCACTTCTGTTGCCCCTGCCTCTTTCAGCAAATTCACGATTCTCCTGCTTGTCGTTCCCCTTACAATTGAATCATCGACCATGACGACACGTTTCCCCTCGACGACGCCGCGGACCGGAGACA
The DNA here is from genome assembly GCF_016464375.1 of Bacillus renqingensis. GTDB lineage: Bacteria > Bacillota > Bacilli > Bacillales > Cytobacillaceae > Neobacillus > Neobacillus renqingensis. The sequence goes on along the minus strand of NZ_JADDIU010000036.1, from coordinate 9,317 downwards.
GTTTCATTTTGACCCCTTGCTCACGCAATGACTGTGACGGCTGAATAAACGTCCTGCCGACGTATTTATTTTTAATCAAGCCCATTTCATAAGGAATCCCGGTCGCTTCGGCATAACCAATGGCCGCCGAAATACTGGAGTCCGGAACTCCTGTGACCACATCCGCTTCGATCGGGGCCTCGATGGCTAAACGTTTCCCCATGTTTTTCCTTGCTGTATGGACATTAAAGCCTTGAATATTACTGTCAGGTCTTGAAAAATAAACATATTCCATCATGCAGATGGCCTTTGTTGAACTAACGGCAAACTGTTCTGATTTCAGTCCGCTCTCATTAATAATCAATAATTCTCCCGGCCGGATATCGCGGATATATTCTGCTCCTATCACATCAAAGGCACATGTTTCCGAAGCAATGACGTAGGCATCGCCCAGGCAGGCAAGCGACAACGGCCTTAATCCATGCGGATCAAGCGCCACCATTAACTCCGTTTCGGTCATAATTAAGTAGGCATAGGCTCCTTTTAACATCGACAGGGCGTTTTTCACCTGGTCACTCATGTGATGAAAGCCGCTGCGTCTGATTAAATGGGCCAAAACCTCTGAATCGGAGCTTGTTTGAAAAATACTCCCCTGGGCTTCCAGCTGGTGTTTCAGGAAATTAGCGTTTACTAAATTACCATTATGGGCTAACGCCAGGCTGCCGGTTTGCGAATGGAAGAGGAGCGGCTGAACATTTTCGTAGCCTCCGCCCCCTGCCGTTGCATAACGGACATGACCGATGGCAGCTGATCCGGTTAATTCAGCCATTCTTTCAGCGGTAAAGATCTCCGTCACCAGCCCCTCACCTTTAACCCCTGTTAATGTTTTTCCATCGGAAACGACGATACCGGTTCCTTCTTGGCCGCGATGCTGCAAGGCGTGAAGTCCGTAGTAGGTTAGCTGGGCGGCATCCTGATGTCCCCAGACACCAAAGATGCCGCACTCTTCGTTTAATCCCTTAATTTCAGCAAGCATGGGATGGCTCCTTTCCAGGCTGTTTCTAATTCCGCAACTTCTGCTTCAAGAATCATTTTTTCATTGGTTGCAACTTGTAGGCGGCCTGTTTGATTGACTTCGCCAATCAGCTGGGCGGCTACTAAACTTTCAAACTGTTGTTGATCTGCTTTTTTCACCGATAATAGAAAGCGGGATTGCGTTTCACTGAATAAAGCCGTGACCGGATCGCCGTTGATGTTGACCTTCGCACCAAGCTGCTTACCGCCAAATAGGCATTCTGCAAGGGCAACGGCTAAGCCGCCTTCTGACAGGTCATGGGCAGATTGCACAACCCCTGCGCGAATTGCCGCCAGCACTTGGTCTTGTCTTTCTTTTTCCAGATGGATATTTAGCTCGGGAGCCTTTCCAAAAACCCGGCCGTTGTGAAGCAGCTTTTGCAGCTCACTGCCGCCAAATTCTTGCTTTGTCTCCCCCACTAAATAGATGAGGTCGCCGCTGTTTTTGAACGGCTGTGTCGTGATATGGTCAAGATCGGTTACAAGCCCGACCATGCCGATCACCGGTGTCGGGTAGATCGCGGTGCCGCTTGTTTCGTTGTATAAAGAGACGTTTCCGCCGATTACGGGTGTTTCAAGTACACGGCAGGCCTCACTGATACCGTCGGCTGATTTTTCAATCTGCCAGAATACCTCTGGTTTTTCCGGATTTCCGAAATTTAGGTTATCGGTAATCGCTAATGGTTCCGCACCCGAACAGACAATATTGCGGGCTGCTTCCGCTACGGCGATTTTTCCACCGGTTTCTGGATCCAGGTATACAAAACGGGAATTACAATCGGTAGTCATTGCCAATGCTTTGCGTGTCCCTCTAATGCGGACGACCGCGGCATCTGAACCCGGCGAGACGACTGTGTTTGTCCGTACCATGTAATCGTACTGCTCATACACCCATTCCTTGCTGGCTACAGTCGGCTGCGATAAAATTTGGATTAATGTCTCTTTTACATCAGTAACCTGTGGAACTTCAGAAGTCATTGCCTGAAATTCGGCAAAATAAGCAGGCTCTTTCGATGGCTTGTGATAAACCGGTGCCTCTTCAGCCAGGGCATCCACCGGAATATCTGCTACTACCTCCCCTTTATGGTACAGGCGGAATTGCTTGTCATCGGTCACCTTGCCAATCGCCACGGCTTCTAAGTCATATTTTTTAAACAAGTCGACTATCTCTTGTTCTCTGCCTTTTTTCACGACAATCAACATCCGCTCCTGCGATTCGGAAAGCATCATTTCATAAGCCGTCATGCCCGTTTCACGCTGTGGTACGAGGTCTAAATTCATTTCAATTCCCATGCCGGCTTTACTGGCCATTTCCGAAGAGGAGCTTGCCAGACCTGCTGCCCCCATATCTTGAATCCCAACAAGGGCATCCGATTGAATTAATTCTAGGCATGCCTCAAGGAGCAGTTTCTCCATGAATGGATCGCCGACCTGCACCGCCGGCCGCTTCTCATCCGATTGCTCTGTTAATTCTTCTGAAGCGAAGGTCGCTCCGTGGATCCCATCGCGTCCTGTTTTTGCCCCTACATACATAACGGTGTTGCCGAGACCGTGGGCTTGACCTTTTTTAATATCTTCATGATGGATCAGACCAACGCACATCGCATTCACAAGCGGGTTGCCTTCATAGCATGGTTCAAATTGCACTTCGCCGCCAACGGTCGGAATCCCGATGCAGTTGCCATAGCCGGCAATCCCGGCAACCACTTCTTTAAAAAGATAGTTGACGCGGGCCGAATCGAGCTCGCCAAACCGAAGTGAGTTTAATAAGGCAATCGGGCGTGCACCCATCGAGAAGATATCGCGGATAATCCCGCCAACACCGGTTGCTGCGCCTTGATACGGTTCAATGGCTGACGGATGGTTATGGCTTTCTATTTTAAACACCACTGCTTGGCCGTCACCGATATCCACGATTCCAGCGCCTTCTCCAGGCCCTTGAAGAACCTTTTCCCCTGATGTTGGGAATTTTTTGAGAACCGGCTTCGAGTTTTTATAGCTGCAGTGTTCCGACCACATTACCGAAAATAATCCTGTTTCGGTCCAATTGGGCGTGCGGCCGAGAATAGTTTCAACCATCGTAAATTCCTCGTCAGATAATCCCATTTGCTGGTATAGCTTTTCTGTTTTAATCTGCTGCGGATGTGGTTCATGCTTTAACAACATGTGCTTCCCTCCAAGTCTTTACGATTGATTGAAAAATCTTCAGCCCGTCAGCACTGCCTAAAAGGGTGTCAACGGCTCGTTCAGGATGTGGCATCATCCCAAGGACATTACCTTTTTCATTGATGATCCCGGCAATATTCTCGAGGCTTCCATTCGGATTTCGCCGGTACGTAAATACAATCTGGTGATTCGCTTTTAACTTTGCCAGCGTTTCTTCATCACAATAGTAATTCCCTTCCCCGTGTGCGACAGGGATGGTGATGGTCTGTCCCTCTTGATATGCGTTCGTAAACATCGTTGTGCTGCTTTCTACTTTTAATTCAACTGGTTTGCAAATAAACGAAAGACTTTCATTCCGGCGCATCGCTCCTGGAAGAAGACCTGCTTCTAAGAGGATTTGGAATCCGTTGCACACGCCCAGTATGGGCTTTCCGTCATCCGCTGCTTTGATCACCGCTTGCATGACTTTGCTGAAGCGAGCAATCGCTCCGGTGCGGAGATAATCACCATACGAGAAACCGCCCGGCAGCAGAATTCCGTCATATTCTTCTAAGGAGGACGTATCATGCCAAACATATTCTACTTCTTCTCCGAGCTCATCTTTGATCGCGTGGTACATGTCGACATCACAATTTGAGCCCGGAAAGACGATCACCGCAAACTTCAATGTCCGACACACTCCTCTACCTCGTAGCGATAGTCTTCAATAACTGGATTGGCCAACAGTTTATCGCAAATTTCGTCGATCACTTCATGAATGTTGCGGTCAGATTTTTCAACCTTTAGTTCCATATATTTACCAATGCGGACATCGGTTACTTCTTGGTAGTGTAATGCGTTTAATGAGTTGGTTACAGCCTTTCCTTGCGGATCCAATACACTTTCCCGTAAGGTAACATATATTTTTACTTTATACATGCTGATGACCTCCAAGTTTTTCTAAAATCGTTTCATAGGCCTCTGTCAGGCTTCCTAAATCACGACGGAATACATCTTTATCGAGCTTCTTACTGGTTTGTTGATCCCATAGGCGGCATGTATCGGGGGAGATTTCATCTGCGAGTAAAATTTGCCCTTCATGGTCCTTGCCAAATTCCAGCTTAAAGTCGATTAGGCGGATGCCCAGTTCGGTGAAAAAATTGGATAAGATACCATTGATTTGCAGCGCTTTTTCTCGTAATTGATGGAGATCCTCCACTGTTGCAACGTTCAATTCAAGAATATGGCTTTTTGTAACAAGCGGGTCACCCAGGTCATCGTTTTTTAAATAAAACTCAACGAGTGGAGTAGTAAGTACACGGCCCTCTTCGATTCCCAATCTTTTGGAAAGACTGCCTGCGGCGACATTGCGCACCACCACTTCGAGCGGGATGATCGTAACTTTTCTTACCAGCTGTTCTGTTTCCGACACCCGCTTTAGAAAATGCGAGTCAATGCCATTTTCTTTAAGCTTTGAAAATAACAAACTGGTAATCTCGTTATTTAATCGGCCTTTACCGTCGATTTCAGCCTTTTTTTGCCCGTTGAAGGCGGTGGCGGAATCTTTGTATTCAACAAGAACAACCTGTTCATCATCTGTAGCGTAAATTCGTTTGGCCTTTCCTTCATATAGCAGTTCTCTCATCATGATTCACTCCTATTTTTTAAAATTGGGAATCTTCCAGTTATGGTGCGGGGCAATTTGAGCCCCCTAGACTGTTTTCTGGTATTTTCTTGTCAGTATTGGCTACCGCAGGTTCGGTTTTTTCTTGGGTTCGGTTGCGTGGAATGCTTATATATGGACCGAGTATTCGTTTTTTTACCAGCTTCGGGCGCATAGAACCCTTTTACGCTACCGAGTACTCGACTTTTTTCCAGCTTAGGGCACGTAGAACCCTTTTACGCCACCGAGACCCCGATTTTTTTCCGGCTTCGGTCGCCAATAGCCTTTATTGGCGACCTATCAACTAGTCGCTACTTGCTCAACCCTAACCGTTCAAAAATCATATCGACATGCTTAAGGTGGTAATGATAATCAAAACAATCCGCGATTTCTGCCTCAGAAAGTAAAGCAGTAATTTTTCCATCCGCTTCAATTAAGCCGCGAAATGGAACCTGCTTTTCCCATGCTTCCATTGCCTTAGGCTGCACCGTATCATACGCCTCTTCACGGGATAACCCCTTGTCAATAAGGGCCAGCAGCACGCGCTGCGAATAAATCAGGCCAAGCGTGCGCTCCATGTTGCGCTTCATATTTTCCGGATAGACCGTCAAGTTTTTCACAATCCCGCCAAAGCGGTTTAGCATGTAATCCAAGGCAATTGTTGCATCCGGCAAGATAATCCGTTCAGCAGAAGAATGTGAAATATCGCGCTCATGCCACAGTGGCACATTTTCATAAGCCGTCATCATGTAGCCGCGGATCACACGTGCCATTCCGGTCATATTTTCGGAGCCGATTGGATTCCGCTTGTGCGGCATTGCGGAAGACCCCTTTTGTCCTTTAGCAAAAAACTCCTCCACTTCACGGGTTTCACTTTTCTGCAGCCCGCGTACCTCTACCGCAAATTTTTCAATCGAGGTCGCAAGCAGTGCAAGCACAGACATATAATGGGCATGACGGTCACGCTGTAATGTTTGCGTCGAAATCGGTGCTCGTTCAAGTCCCAGCTTTTCACAAACATACTGCTCGACAAATGGGTCAATATTGGCATAGGTACCAACGGCACCAGAAATTTTCCCAACCGCAACACCCTGTGCCGCCTGCTTGAAGCGCTCAAGATTCCGCTTCATTTCTTCATACCATAAAGCGAGTTTTAAACCGAAAGTGGTCGGCTCTGCATGAACGCCGTGCGTCCGCCCCATCATCACCGTGTATTTATGTTCCATCGCCTTGTTCCGCAAAATTTCAATAAAGTTTTCAATGTCTTTAAGTAAAATCGCATTCGCCTGTGTTAATACGTAGGAAAGTGCTGTGTCAACGACATCCGTTGAAGTTAAGCCGTAATGAACCCACTTCCGCTCTTCCCCTAAAGTTTCAGAAACGGCGCGGGTAAAGGCAACGACATCATGTCTTGTTTCAAGTTCAATTTCCTTAATTCGGTCGATATTAAACGAAGCATGTTCGCGTAGCTTTTGAACATCCGCTTTTGGTATTTCGCCCAATTCCGCCCATGCCTCACAGGCAAGAATCTCTACCTCTAGCCAAGCATTAAAGCGGTTCTCCTCCGTCCAAATTGCCCCCATTTCCGGTCTCGTATAACGATCAATCATGTTTTATCCTCCGATCTTTTCCTTAACTCCACTCCAAATTTGGCTTGCCTCAACCTCAGTCAGGGCCTCCTCTATCGAATCCCTTAGCAATATCACATGCCCCATCTTCCGCTTTAGCTTCGCTTCCTTTTTCCCATATAAATGAATCTTCCAGTCTGCCAAAGCGGGAATTTCTTCGAAAAGCTTATCAAGATGCTCTCCTAATAGGTTGACCATTACGACAGGCTTTAATAGCTCGGTGCTTCCTAATGGCCAATTACAGATGGCGCGGATATGCTGCTCGAACTGCGATGTCACACAGGCCTCAATCGAGTAATGCCCTGAGTTATGCGGCCGGGGTGCCAATTCATTAATATAAATCGTTCCCTCTTCCGTTACAAACATTTCAACTGCCAAAATTCCAACTAATCCAAGTGAATCGGCAATCTGCTTTGCTTTTTCAACCGCTCTTAACTGAAGACTAGTAGATATCCGGGCTGGAACAATTGTTTGATGCAGAATATTTTCGACATGAATATTTTCCCCAACTGGAAAAATAGCTGTTTCACCATCTGGTTTACGTGTCACGATCACCGATATTTCTTTTTCAAAAGGAATCCATTGCTCTAAAACGCAGGCACCATGTTCAAGAAGGGCCTCCCCCTTTGCTAGGTCATGCTCCGTCTTTATCACCAACTGACCCTTTCCGTCATAGCCGCCTCTCGCTGTCTTCAGGACGGCCGGGTAACCAACCTTATTGATTTTTAAAAATAAATCTGCCATACTTTCGATAATTTCATATGGGGCAACCTCAACACCGGCCTGTCGAATCGCTGCTTTTTCCTTAATCCTATCCTGGGTAATCGCCAAGAGCGCAGGCCCTTGAGGAACGTAGGCCTGCTCGCAAATCCACCGCAATGTCTCGGCGTCTATATTTTCAAATTCATAGGTAATTACATCACTGACAGCCGCTAGCTTGGTAATTGCCTCCCGATCATCGTATGCACCAATAACTTCAACATCTGCCACTTGCGCACAAGGAGAATCAGCTGTCGGTTCTAATACCGCAATGCGAAAGCCTTGTGCTTTTGCTGCTAACGCCAGCATCCGTCCGAGTTGTCCGCCGCCGATAATCCCTATTGTCGACCCTGGTAAAATCGTTTTATTATACAAGCTCATCACTACTTTCCAAGACTTCCTTACGAATTGTCTCTCTTCTGGCCTGCAGTCTTTCAGCTAATCCAGCATCCTCTGTTGCTACGATCTGCGCCGCCAAGAGGCCGGCATTTATAGCTCCTGCCTTGCCGATTGCTACTGTTGCCACCGGCACTCCGCCCGGCATTTGTACAATTGACAGCAAGGAGTCTAACCCGTTCAATGCTTTCGATTGTACCGGAACACCGATTACCGGCAAGGTTGTTTTAGCGGCAACCATCCCTGGAAGATGCGCAGCACCGCCAGCCCCGGCAATAATCACCTTCAGTCCTCTTTCTCTTGCCTCTTCCGCATATGTAAACATTAAATCAGGTGTCCGATGAGCGGATACGACCTTTTTTTCATAGGTAACTTCTAATTGCTCTAATTGATCACAAGCATGCTTCATCGTTTCCCAATCCGATTTGCTCCCCATAATAACACCAACACAAACTGTCATTTTGAGACCCCCTTTTTTATCAAAATAAAATACCCGGCAAACAGCATCTCTAAAAGAGAAAGCCATTTGTCCGGGCATCGAAAACAGGTCAACAAAACGAAGGATCAAGCCAGTGACACCCTCTCCTTGTTGCCGAACATATTGACTTTCCCTCATAGTCCAATAATTTACGGTTATTGGGTAGAAACTTATGGGCCATATTCCCATGGATATACGAGGGTAAAGGTAAATTCTTCATTAATTATCTCTATCTTAACAGCTATTTCATGAAGCTGTCAACAATTAATCGAACGTTATTTTTAAATTTCAGATAGAATGTTCGTGTTTTACTCTATTAACTTTGCCTCAAAGACGATTTTCCTGTCAATTGGTTCATAAATCGTCTCGCTGTTCTTCTTCACTTCTTGAAAAATTGGCTTTTCGATTCGCCGAATCGGAGTGTACCCTTCTTGCCTTATTCTATTTAAACATGCTTCAATACTTTCGTTTTCCTGAACTTCAAATTTCTTTTTGCTCATTTAAACAGCTTCCCTCGTTTCACTGATTTCACCCAAAAGCCACCGTGTATCGTCTTTGGTTCATAGGCGATAATGAATGCCTTGGGATCGAAACTTTTGATTGTATCATAAAGCTTTAATTCAAATTTCCTTGGTGTCAGAATTTGCAACGCCATCCTGTTGCCTTCAAGCCCATGGGCCTGCCAGTCCGTCACCCCATACCCTTTTTCTCTTATGAGCCTTGGTAAATCCTTATCCCATTCTGAAGTGATGACATTGACAGTAATATAGCCTAACGCCAGCTTTTCTTCAATCTTCATCCCAACAATAACGCCAATCCCATAACCAACTGCATAAGCAATCAGATTTTGGATTTCATTAATATTTTTCAAAACAAGCCCGAGACCGAGAACATATATGACCACTTCAATCATGCTGAGACCCGCCGCTAAATAACGCCGTCCCTTTAAGGTTAAAATCATTCTTATCGTAAAAAATGATACGTAAACGATATTAATGATTAAAATGATCGCAACCATTATCACGCTATTTTCTAACACCATAATGTCTCCTTTATGAATGGTTTTCATTCTACTTTAACATAAAATTAATTTTTGTTAAGCCCTATATTTTGCAAAAACTATACTTACCCTAAAAGGGGCAATGAAAAGTGATTTAATACAAAAAAAAGACAATCTTTTTCAGATTGTCTTTTT
>NZ_JADDIU010000035.1 GCF_016464375.1 Bacillus renqingensis | reverse complement strand
TCAAGCCCCCACTGAATAGATTCACCTCAGTGGGGTAGTTGACATAGTGAATGTAATATTTTTTTACCCATTTCCATCACGCTTTCTCCAAGATAAAGTAGCTAAAAAGAAAAAAGGCACGGCTAATAAATAATTTGGATAGAAATACCGTATATCCTGGGCTGGAATAGCAGCAAACATCGACCCCAGATTTAGTAACATCGGAACTGCTGCCAGTAAATAGCGCCAGTTTCCTTTTAGTGTCGTAATAAATAAAAATAAAACAATAAGATAGAGGTAAAGTGCCGGCATGACGAAGACACGTAAAAGCCCATGGGTAATTGATTGGTTTATATTTTTAATAAAGTGATAAAGCTTCATATTCGCTTTATCTGAACCGTAATCCTTATAATGAAACCATTTATATTGAACATGATATTTTTTAACATTTTTCGATGTCATAAAATATACCGGTCGATAACTTGAAAAAGCTTTATCGCGAAAAATAGGACGACGCATGTCTCCGCCTGAAACGTATAATTTCCATGCAAGTTGGACCTGATCAGAAAAGGCGGCAAAAGCCAATTTTGGATTTTGAGCACTTACAGCCAGCCAATTTGTAAAAAACTCCTTTTTATTCGCCTTAATAAATTCTCTATTAAAATGACCAGTAAACTTGATCATATCTACATCGGTTGGATGATATCTTTGTTTCCACTCATTAATAGGAAGAACCTGATGGAAGAATTGTTTTTGTTCAGTTGTCATGTCGCCGTCTTCCTTCATGACCCTCGCAATTTGTTGAAACGGAATGCTGTAAGATTCTGTTGGCTCAGCCGGAAATACCTTAAAATGTTGGTATACGGGCCCTGTAATAATCAGATAGGTTCCAATCACGAGAAAGAACACACCATACAAACGCCAATAGTTTTTTCTTAGAAAGAATAAAAAGATGATGATGGTTGCAAGAATGACAGGCCATCCGTTGTGCCTAAATAAAGCAACACCGCATAAAGCTAAGTAAAGGCAAAATAAATGTTTATAAGAGTGTAGCCATTTACCATTTGTATAAAGAATTTGCAACAGTATGGTTGTAAATAACAGAAAAAAGTAACCAAATAATGTATCTTTCCAAATAACGACAGAATACAATGAGATTAGCGGAAAACCGCTTAAAAATAAGTATCCAATTAATAAAATCCATTTATTTATGTTTAACTTTTTAAAAGAATACAGAACATACCCCGTTATCAGACCCGCTAGGATAAATTGTAAAATAACAAAACAGGCAGGATTATCCCATAATAAGGTAGTCAATTTAATGAGCCATGTCATCATAACAGGGTGCCAATCATTATAAAATGTCGAATGAGCCTGCTGCCATTGGTTAACAGAATCGGCCATTAAAACACCCGGATAATACGCCCAAAAATAGAACAACGAAATGATGATAGGTAAAGATGCAAAATATAAAATAGTTCTCTTTGGAATTTCCTTATTGTGGTCATTAGAATGGATGAGGAAAAATAGCCTAATTATGAATAGAATTCCAAAGGAAAAAAATAAAAAAGTAGCCAAATACGTTAAAACGATAACAAAAAATGAATATTGCGCTAAATGCTGTTGCGGTCCTTTTAAAGCCATTGTAAGAATAAGGGACAACAATAGTAAAAAGAGGTAGCTTGTTCCTTTTGCTGCTCTAGTTAGACCGATAAAGGGATTGCGAACACTTTTTACAAAGAGAACGGTGTAGCTAAGAAAACTGCCTATTAATGCAAAAAAGATTATCGTATAAAGAGAAAAATATTTAATAGGATACGAAAAAGAAAGAAATCCTAGCCCTATAAAGACTCCTACTAATAAACTTATAATAATGCGAACAGGATTTAATCTATTGAACATAAGTATCGACTCATTTCCTTCCGTTTTGAATATTTATTAAAATGATTTCCCCTGTTATCTTCATTTTTTGATAATAACACCGAAATATTATAGCATATTTTGTAATTCAAAAGGAAAGGTTTAAAATTAGGGAATGGAATTAGTCAGCAGGGGCAAAGAGTTGAAGGGAAATTATATAGATTTTTACTTTTTAAAAAGGATAGTTAAATCAAGATTTGGCACACCATATTGTTTTGTTTAAAGAAAATATACATTTTTTCCATAAGGTAACTTCAAAAAACAGCACATCAATTTTACTGGCTTTCTAATTGCCTCAAAAGTTGTGCTGTTTTTTAAATTATTCAGCTGTATCTGTACTATTTTTAAATATAAATAATTTACTAAATATATAATTGGCAATTAATACTACAATGTTTGCTAATATTTTTGCCAATGTTCCATTCATGTTTATACCACTAACTAGAATTATCATTGCGGTCAAATCCATAAAGAAGGATAAAAGGCGAAAGCCAAAAAAAGAAGCCATTTCTACTAATGTATCACGCCGAGAAGAAGTTTTACTCTCAAAAACGTACCGTTTGTTCACCACATACGCAAATAAAACAGACGCAATCCAAGCAAGGGTTGTAGCAACACGGTAATCAAGATGAAGCTTCTCATCAGTAATCCAATAAATTATAATATTAACTAAAGTTGTAAACCCACCCATAATAATATACATAATAATTCTATAAAGTTCTTTTGTCATATTCATTTTCTTTCTGTTCTACCTTCATCGAACCATATTCATCAATAAAATACAAAGGTCGATTTTTGGTTTCGATAAAAATCCTTCCTAAATATTCACCGATTATTCCTAATGAGATAAGTTGAATCCCTCCTAAAAATAAGATGATTACCATCATGGATGGGTAACCACTTGTATCAGCTCCATATACAAGTGTTTTTATAATAATAAAAACTAGATAAATAAAAGATAAAATAGAAATGGAAAAGCCTAGGATACTAGATAAGCGTAAGGGGAACGTGGTAAATGATGTAATTCCCTCAAGAGCCAATTCAATTAACCTAGAGTAATTCCATTTTGTTTCACCAGCAGCACGTGGCGCTGCCTCATATTCAATCTCTTTTTTGTTAAATCCAACCCAGCTATACATTCCTTTTGTATAACGCTGTGATTCCCTTAATTGTTTAATCGCATTGACACAACGGCAATCCAATAATCGAAAATCACCGGCATCTGGTAGAATAGGAATATTGGTGGTTTTTTGCAGTAATTTATAATACATTTTTGAAGTGAGCTTTTTAAGCCAAGGTTCACCTTTACGTTTTATCCTTTTTGCATATACATCATCAAAGCCTTTTTCCCACCAGCGTATCATTTCAGGAATTATTTCCGGTGGATGCTGCAAATCAGCATCCATAATGACGACAGCATCTCCTTTTGCATAATCAAAGCCTGCTGACATTGCAATTTCTTTTCCATAATTTCTAGACAAATTAATATAAGAAATTCGGGAATCTTCTTCAGCATATTTTTTTATAATATTTAAGGTATTGTCCTTACTTCCGTCGTTTATAAAAAGAAGCTCAAAATTGTAAAAAGGAATATTTTCTAAGACCTGACTTACCTGTTTATAAAATTGACCTACAACTTCTTCTTCATTATATGCAGGCACTAGGATTGTGATCAATTTCATTTAGGTGCCCCTCTCTTAGAATTCTTTAAATCCAAAAGAATTCTATCATAATTCATCTTGTGAGTCAAAATCAAAAAGCAAACAAGAACAATTACTTTTCTTTTCTAAAAATTATCAGATATTATATTTTTGTGGAAATCATAGAAATGTCAACTTTAACATCTCAATATGTCCATTAACATGACCTTGGTTTAATACCAATGCCATCATTTAGCTAGTTTATCCTATTCTTTTTGTTTTTCTTCCTATGATAAATAAAAATAATGTTAAACTGAAGCTTATTAAAGAAATTATTAGACCAGGGAAAAATCCCTCTGGTGTAAATGTTAATTTGATAGCATGATTTCCCTGAGGGGCGGCTATTCCCATAAATGCAGAGTGAACTGGGAAAGTATCCACCTTTTTCCCATCTATCGTAGCTTTCCAACCTGATGAAAACGGTATGGAAAGAAATAGAATTGCTTCCTTATTGCTACTATATTTTCCTTGAATATAATTATTTCCAAATTTAATTTCCTTTAAGCTATTTCTTTTATAGGTACTTGTAATATCTTTGTATACTTTATAATCATCAGTTGATACCTGTATATTTTTAATTAGAAACTTTCCTGGTTGGATAGTTAACCGAACCCATTGCGTTTTTTGATCTTTACCAAAGCGAAAGAGTACTTTATTCGTTGTATCAGTATAATGATACTGAGATATTTGATACTGATTATGATTCATGTTCTTTTCAAAAAAATACTTTCCACCTAAATTAGTTAAGGTATTGATTGTAATACCCTGATTTTTTGTATAAGGAATAATATCAGCATACACCCTTAATTCAGATAATGGGTGGTTCTTCACTGGAATTGTTATTTCGATAGGTCTAGTTGAATAGACTAATAAACCGTTTTTTACTTTTCTTTTTTTGGACACTTTATCATATTTTGCTTGTGATAATGTACCAATTGTTTTAACCGATGATTTTAAATCAGATGACAACCCTGAATTATTATATACTGATTCTGGTACAACCGCATTACGTAATATTAACTCATCACGCTTCTGATAATCTGTCTGATTAAATAAGGATGAAGAAACGGCCGAATTATATAAAAACCCAATGGGTAACGAATTTTCATTTTTTTCAATAATAGTATTTCCGTGTTTATAAATCTCCTTGTAACCAAACAATTTAGTTTTCGATCCATTAAAAGAAATATTATATTTATTGTTAAGAATCGTTGTAATAAAGGTATTATTTTGAAAACCCCTGGTTCTGTTTAAACGTCTAAAGCCATCCTGACCAAGATAATCCATTTCAAAATTCTGCAAATTCCAATTCACTAATGATTGATAAGTAGTATAGGATTTATAACCATAACTCATAGATGAATTATTTCCTATTATACCTGGAGAGTTTACAGTCATCCTAAAAAAGTCCTTATCTGTTTTGACATAATTAAGGGTTTTCTTTACCTCATAATTATCGAAGAATTTTTCATATTTATTTTTATTTATAAGAGGTAAGACCCCCCAAATCCCTTTATGATAGGGCCCAGGATTTCCTCCCCCAGACTTATACAGGAGATCTGTCACAAAACTATAGGGAAGGATTAGACTATAAGCTATGACAGTCAAACCAGTTAATGAAATTATAACCTTCTTAATCCAGCTATTATGTATAAACTGCGATATAATAAAGAAAATAGAAAATGCTATTGGAATAAATTTGATATACTTTGCATAATGTGTAAATGGATTAGTATCTATCCAATAATAAATCAAACAGGAAATAATCAAAATGACACATATATTTTTCCACCTTTTGAAGTCAATTTTATCTACTGCAATAGATGACAACATAATAAAAAGGGTATTAAAAAGAAAAAATGCTCTAAATTCGAAAGGGTTACTTAAACCGCCAACAAAAGAATTAACGTCCTGTAGTGATATCATTAATAATAGGGTTAATCCCATGATACCATATATAAGAAAATATTTGATTTTGTTGATAAAGAACAAAGGAATCATAAGAAATGGTATAAAGTTGATTCCGCCGTTCCATATTAGCTTCCTGATAAGGTCATCGATACTTAAAAACTTATCAAGAATTGGTTGATGTGGGCGGTGAAATAAACTTGAATGAAAAAGACTAATTACCGAGGGAAGGAATATGACCATTGCCGTCCCTAGTGATAATAAGAAAAGACAAGATAATTTTAAATGAAACAGAAAGAACCCTTTCAGGTTTTTGTCGGAAAAAGAACCTGAAAAATATCTAAATATACTATAGAAGAATAGACCAATTGTAATCATAAATAAAAAATAAAAATTACTAATACTGGCTAAAAATAATGTAATAAACAGTAAAATAGGCTTTTGGTTAGATATATACCTTTCATATCCCAATAGGATAAAAGGAAAATATACAGCAGCATTTAGAAAAAAGTAGTGGGTAAAAAAATGATCAAAATTAAAAAGGGCAAAGCTGTTAGCAATCCCCGCTAATAAAGCTATACCTTTTTTTACACTCAATTTTTTTAAAAATAAATAGGTTCCCAAACTAATTAAGAAAAGTTTTAGGATAGTGATTGGAATAAAAGAAAATGGAAACCAGCCTTTAGGAAATAATAGAAGGGGCCAAATGAAGATATCACCAAGCATGTAATATCCAAAGTCATTCCAAAAGCTCCCTCCGGGCCCGTAATTCCATGACCAAAATGGAAGTTCACCACTTCTCACTAAATCATGAAATAAATTGAAAAAATGAACATATTGATGAAATGAATCACCTGCCAAAGATAGGTAAAAATACTTTTTTACAATTATTCTATAGAAAATAACGGCTCCCATTATCAAAACTAAACATGCTAATAAAATTATATGAAGATCTATTTTTTTTCGAATCATTGTTCCACCTGCTCCATAATTAATTTCATATAGATATACCTCTTCCAATCGTAGTATTACAAAAGATGCAGATAAATTGTACCATGAGAGTGCCGTTTTTTGTATACTAATGTCATTTAAAGTCGTTTAAGATATTAAATCACCGCATGGTTATTTATAACACTGAGGGGATTTTCAATGACTCCGGGGGCCCACTTTTAGATTACTATATAAAAAGATGTATGTTATAATCATCACTGTTAAAATCCTTATTGATAATAGTAACACTTACATTTAGTCAATGGTAATAGGGGAAATTAAAGTTATAAGAATAAATATTGGTTGTTTATTGTCAGCACAGGAAGGAAGCATGAGAATAAGGGAGTTGTAGTAATAAATGAATAAAAAGGTTTTAAAAAGAAAATTAAAATTCATTATAGATCCGATTTATAATTATTTATTTAAAGCAAATCATCGAAGAAATATTCAATATGCCAGATATTATGAAAAATTAACTGTAAATGATCATACCATTTTATATGAAAGTAGAGATGGAAAAAGCATAACAGACAGCCCTTATGCCATTTTTAAATATTTAATCACTAATCCTGAATTTAAAGAGTATCAACATATTTGGTCTATTAGTAATATGGAGGATTTAAACAAAGTAATAAGCCAATATGAAGGGTTAGATAATGTGAAATTCGTCAGGCGTAATTCGAAAGAGTACCTCAAAGCTTTGGCTACTTGTAAATATCTTATAAATAATTCTACATTTCAGTCGTTTTTTATCCCCAAAAGCGAACAAATATATATTAATACATGGCATGGGACACCGCTTAAAAGTATGGGTTTTGATATACCGGGAAACCCTTCAAATTCACAGAATGTTGTCAGGAATTTTATCAGTGCCGATTATCTGATAAGCCCAAACGAGCATACAACCAATATGTTTTTAAACAGCTATAAACTTAATGGTGTTTATAACGGGGAAATTATTGAAGAAGGGTATCCGAGGATTGATCTTACCTTTAATACTGATTCGGCAACATTTCAATCCTATTTAAGAGGGTTGGGGGTTGCTCTAGATAAGAACAAAAAAACGATTCTTTATGCACCAACATGGAAGGGCAAAAATGTCTCAAAAGCTAAAAATGATATGTTTCAAATTATTGCTGATATGACCTATTTAAAGAGTCAAGCAGGTAAAGATTATAATGTATGTATTAAGGTGCATCCTTTTTTATACGAACAAGCTAGAAAATTTAATGAGGTTAAAGATATATTAATTCCTGACTTCGTAGATACGAACGAATTGTTAAGTGTTGTAGACATCCTTATAACGGATTATTCTAGTATCTTCTTTGACTATCTTGTTACAAATAAGCCCATATTGTTCTATGTGTGGGATTATGATGATTATCAAGAAGAACGTGGTGGTTATTTATCAGTTGATGAATTACCGGGCCCTACTCTTTTTACGATTAAAGAAATAGTAACAGCTGTTAATAATATTGATAAAATAAGTACAGATTTTAATGAGGTATATAAAAAAGCCCAAAATAGGTTTACGAAACATGATGATGGAAATGTGACCAAAAGGTTAGTGAATTATATTTTTCATAAAAACACCCTGCCATTAAATATTATTAATGATGTGGATGAGAGGAAAAAGAAAATTCTAATTTATCCCGGAGGTATGGGGAATAATGGCATTACAGCTTCTTTTATCAATCTAATGGATAATATTGATTTTAATCAGTACGATGTTAGTATCTTTATGCAACCAACAAATTCAAAAGAATCCTTAAAAAATATGGAAAAGATCAGTAAAAATGTAAGGTTTCTTTTCCGACATGGGCTGCCTGTATATCATTTTTTTGAACAATATCGAGATAAATTTGTTCATAATCGAGGGGCACATAGTGATTTTACAAAAAAACTTTATCCAGAAGAGGCCTACAAAAGGGAATATAAAAGGTTTTTCGGTAGGACGCAATTTGATTATGTCATTGATTTTAGCGGTTACAGCCTGTTTTGGGCGAAATTTTTACTCGCTTCTGATGCTAAGAAAAAAATCTGCTATATGCATAGTGATGTACTGGCTGATAGTGAAAGAACTATCAATGGACGGAGACCTCATAGAATTAATTTAAGAGGGCTTTTTTCAGTTTACCACAGGTTTGATAAATTAGTTAGTGTTTCTCCAGGGACTATGGAGATAAACAAAAAGAACCTGTCAGTATATGCAGACGAGTCAAAATTTGATTATGTCATGAACTCGATTAATCCCGGAAAGATTCTAAGGCTGAGTAACGATGTTCAGGGTAAAGATCCCGATAATGCTAATGAACCGGGTCAACAAATAAAGTATGAATACCTTAAATCACGAGCCATCATAAACAATCCGAAGGATTATTTTGTGTGGAATCGTCCAGCTGTTTTCAGTAGTGCAGAAAAGCTTTACCCTGCCCATAAATTCTTAGAAAAAGAGGTTACTATCATAGGTAAGGCTATTACGAGGACAGATGTCTATTGCAAATTCAGTATCGATGACCGAATAATAGGATGGATTAACCAGGACAGTCTTGAACTACTCCCTGACAGTCTCTTATTTGAAAAACAAGTCAATAAATTAGCGCTTCTCCAAAATGTAAATGGAAATGATATTTGGAATGAGCCCTTTAATATTGAGAGTACTCATAAGGTTTCTTCCAGTAAGGATTATAAAGGGATCATAGTTGATGTCGATTTTGAAGCAAGAACACAGCATAGTATTTATAGCAGGTTTTCGATAAACGGAACCTTAATGGGATGGATTGATTCTTCTGCATTGAAAACTGTAAAAGAATATCCTCTTGATGCTGGATATAGAGTGAATTTAGAAAAAAGCTTATATAAAGTGGTTAAAAATAGAAAGTATAGAAAAATTATAAATCATTTAGAAAATAGGACGTTAGAAGAAAATAACCTGTATGAATATGGAGTTATTTCCAATCCGGGAACAAATGCAGTTTGGTCTAAACCGTACCCGAATTTAGGATATAAAAAAATAATGGATGCAAAAGAGTTGGCGGGCTTGGAAGTCATTATAACGAAATGTAATAGAACCGTAAAAGGAACGTATTTTTTGTGTTATCATGCCGGGAAACAAATTGGCTGGTTAGACCATAATGCAGTTTCGATTATTGATAAACCTGTCATTATTTCAGAAAAAACTGTTAAAAAGATTGCTGAAGTTCATGTATCAAATGATGAAGTGATTTTGGAAACGCTTGAGGACCTTGGAAGTGTGGAACCATCAAAAGCACTACAAAAATTTAATGGAAAAACTGTAACAATTGATAAGGAAGCAAAAACGCTTGATGGAGTATTTTGTCATTTTATTTATGAAAATGAAGCCATTGGTTGGTTAAATAAACGAGCTTTTCATATTATTAAAACGTTGGGAATTGAAAAAGGAGAGACGTTTATTCCTGAACCATCTAATGAAAATTATAACTTCGTAACAATGGGAAGACTATCTCCAGAAAAAGGCCAAGATAATTTAATCAAGGCTTTTGCAAAATTTAATCAAGGCTATAGAAATTCGAAACTGTATATATTAGGAGAAGGTCCATTAAGGAAAGATTTGAGTGACCTCATTCAAGAATTGAATTTAGAAGAGGATGTCTTTCTTGTAGGACAAGTTGATAATCCATTCTATATAATGGATAAATGTAATTGTTTTGTACTTTCTTCTCATTATGAAGGGCAACCGATGGTTTTATTAGAGGCAATGACTCTTGGAATGCATATTATTGCAACAGATATAGTGGCGAACAGGACAGTATTGGAACAAGGAAGGTATGGTTTATTAGTGGAAAATAGCATTGAAGGTTTAGAGAAAGGTTTAAATCAAATTGCTAAAAATGAGTTGGATTATCAACCAGATAAATTTGTACCGGACGAATACAATAAAAGGGCAATGAGTACTTTTTATCGGATTTTAGGGTAAATTTATGCTTTATCTGAGAACAAGGCCGCGGATTGTTTTTCAACGCGGTCTCTGACTCGTCTATAACATCATGTTTAAGAATTTGTATTTTTAAATTCGTTTTTTATTGATGTTATAATAAATGGAACTGTAGGGATCTAAAAAGGGAGCTGTACAATGAATGAATATAAAGGTTTTAAAAAGAAAAATAAAATTTATTTTAGAACCGATCTATAATTATTTTAGAAGGGCGAATCACCGCCATAGTTTTCAATTTAGAAAATATTATCAGAAACTACAAGTGGTCGAAAACACCATTTTTTATGAGAGTCGAGATGGGAAAAGTTTAACCGACAGCCCTTATGCGATTTTTAAATACATAGTTAACAATCCTGATTATCGGGAATTTAAACATATTTGGTCTGTAAGCAGCTTTGAGGATTTAAATGGTGTCATAAACCAATATAAGGGATTAGACAATGTCTCATTTGTTCAAAGAAATTCAAAAGAATATCTTAAATGTTTGGCTACGAGTAAATATTTAATTAACAACTCTACATTCCAGCCGTTTTTTATCCCTAAAGATGAGCAGGTATATATTAATACTTGGCATGGGACCCCGTTAAAAAGTATGGGATTTGATATACCCGGAAATCCGGCCAACTCAAAGAATGTCCTCAGGAATTTTCTAAGTGCCGACTTCCTGCTGAGTCCGAATGAACACACGACTAACATGTTTCTCGATAGCTATAAGCTGAAGGGGATCTATAGAGGAGAAATCATTCAGGAAGGATACCCAAGGATTGATTTAACGTTACGAACCCATACAGATCAATACAATTCTTATCTAGCTGGACTGGGGTTGAAAATAGATAAGAACAAAAAGACCATTCTTTATGCTCCAACCTGGAAGGGTAACCATGTTTCGAGAGCAAAAAATGATATGTATCAAATCATTGCAGATATGAATTATTTAAAAAGCCAAGTGGAAAACGAATATAATTTGTTGATTAAAGTCCATCCTTTTTTATATGAACAAGCTAGGAAATTTAGTGAAATAAAAGATATTCTGGTACCGGATTTTGTTGATACGAATGAATTATTAAGCGTAATCGATGTCTTGATAACCGATTATTCGAGTATCTTTTTCGATTATTTAGTAACCGATAAACCCATTCTTTTCTATGTTTGGGACTATGAAGATTACGATGAAGAAAGAGGACGTTATTTATCTGACGAGGAATTACCAGGGCCTACTCTGTTTACTATTAAGGAAGTGGCCTCTGCGGTTCAGAATATCACTCAAGTTCAAGAGGATTATCAAAAAGTTTATCAGCAAGTGAAAGAAAGATTTACCAATCATGATGATGGGAATGTTACGAAAAGAATTGTTGAGTATATACTGAATAAAAATAAGGCTCCATTAAACGTCATAAATCACTTGGATACCGGTAAAAAGAAGATTCTCATTTATCCCGGCGGTATGAGAAATAATGGGATTACTTCCTCTTTTATTAACTTGATGGATAACATAGATTATACGAAATATGATGTCAGCATTTTAATGAATGCGACTTCGTCCGAAGAATCTTTAAATAATATGGCGAAGGTTAATAAAAATGCCAGATTTGTATTTCGGCACGGAGCAGCTGTCTATAGCTTTTGGGAAACCTATCGGGACAAATTTATCCATAATAGAGGGGCCCATAGTAATTTTACCAAAAAACTGTACCCTGAAGAGGCCTATAAGAGGGAGTACAAACGATATGTTGGAAGGTCGCAATTTGATTACGTCATCGATTTCAGTGGCTATAGCCTTTTTTGGGCAAAGTTCTTATTGGCTGCAGATGCGAAGAAAAAAATCTGTTATATGCACAATGATCTATTATCCGATAGTGAAAGAACGATAAATGGAAGGAAACCGCACCGGATTAATTTAAGAGGGCTTTTCTCCGTTTATAACCGCTTTGATAAGCTTGTTAGTGTTTCAGTAGGAACGATGGAGCTGAATAAAAAGAATTT
This sequence comes from Bacillus renqingensis, assembly GCF_016464375.1. Taxonomy (GTDB): domain Bacteria; phylum Bacillota; class Bacilli; order Bacillales; family Cytobacillaceae; genus Neobacillus; species Neobacillus renqingensis. The sequence goes on along the minus strand of NZ_JADDIU010000035.1, from coordinate 36,730 downwards.
ATCCAAATATGCGGATGAGTCGAAATTTGATTATGTCATGAATTCCATTAATATCGAAAAGATACTCAAATTAAGTACGGAAAAAGTCTCATCAAAAAACCAAGATGAAGAAAATAGTATCAATCACCAAGAAGGTGAACGAATCAGTTACCATGTCTTCAAATCAAGGGCGATAATTACAAAACCTGGTAACCATTTTGTCTGGAATAGAGTTGCAGAAGTGAAGGGTGCAGAAAAAGTAGTCGCTGCCACTCACTATTTAGATAAGGAAGTAACTATTTTACGGGAAGCATGCACAGAAACAGATCGTTATTATAAATTTAGTTTAGACGACCGGATTGAAGGCTGGCTTCATGAACAGTGCTTTGAGCTGCTGCCTGACAGTGTTATTTTTCAAGAACAGGTCGATAAATGGGCTGTTTTAAAATATCCATCCGACTATGATATTTGGAGCAAACCATATAAAATAGAAGATATTTATAAAGTATCAACCAGTAATGATTACAAGGGTATGTTAGTAAAAGTGGATTTAGAAGGAAGAACACAGCACGGTATTTACAGCAGGTTTTCTATAAACGGAACCGTTATAGGCTGGATTGATTCCTCCGTATTATCAGTTGTTAAAAAGAGTGGTTTCAAGGCAAGGGTGAAGCTGCTTCTCTTTAAAATCATGAACTATCAACGGTATAAAAAATTGACTAGCCATTTAGATAAAAGATCATTGGTGGAAAACAATCTCAATGAAACCTTAGCGATTGAATCAGAGAATATTCCAGAGCCGTCAAGAGAAAATTATAATTTTATTAATATGGGGAGATTATCCCCGGAAAAGGGACAGGATAACTTAATTAAAGCTTTTGCCAAATTTCATGAAGGATTTAAAAACTCGAAGCTGTATATTTTAGGAGAAGGACCTTTACGAAAGGATTTGGAGGATCTGATTATTGACCTCCGTGTTGAAGATTCCGTATTCCTTGTAGGCCAACAAGATAATCCGTTCAAATTAATGAATAAATGCGATTGCTTTGTTCTTTCTTCTCATTATGAGGGACAACCAATGGTTTTATTAGAGGCGTTGACACTGGGAATGAAAATTGTTGCCACTGATATTGTTGCGAATAGAACTGTTTTGGAACAGGGTAAATACGGTTTATTAGTAGAGGATAGCATTGAAGGGCTTGAGAAAGGCCTGAATCAGCTTGCTAGACATGGGCAGGCGTTAAAGACTGAAATTTTCAGTCCCGAAGAATATAATAAAAAGGCGATGGGGACATTTTATAAAGCTTTAGAATAGGAAAATCGCCAACTTTTTTATTCAATATAAGTATGAAAAAAGGGCTGCAAACCGTTTTGGGGCAGCCTTGTATTCATTTCTAACTATAGCAGGAGGGCCGGTCGCATTGTTATTTTCCGTCAAAAAATGGCCTATTGCCCAATGGGCCTATAAATGTTTATTTCAAATCGTCTCTCTTCTTCCGAAAAAGAAAAACTTAATTATCTTTGAAAGTTTTCTTGGCAAGCAATATAGCTGCAATCCCCGAGCTATATACGAGTATCTTTTAGAGAAATATCCTGAATATGAAATGGTCTGGAGTGTTGATTCCCGATTTGAAAAAAGCTTCCTTGAAAAAGGGGTACCGTTTGCCAAAAGATTTTCGGTAAAGTGGCTTTACTTAATGGCCAGAGCAAGATTTTGGGTCATGAACAGCCGGATGCCGCTTTGGATTCCAAAACCAAAGGGGACGATTTACTTACAAACTTGGCATGGGACACCATTAAAGAAGCTTGCCTTTGATATGAAAGAAGTCCACATGCCGGGTGTTAGTACCGAACAATACAAAAAAGAATTTTATCAGGAATCACGTTATTGGGATTACTTAATCTCCCCGAATCGCTATTCAACGGAAATTTTTAAACGAGCTTTCCGCTTTGAGAAAAAAATGATTGAGTCGGGCTACCCAAGGAATGATATATTTTATCAGCCGAACCGTGATGAAGTGGCAAACGCTTTTAAAAAGGAACATCAACTACCTGAGGATAAAAAGGTCATTCTTTATGCCCCAACATGGAGGGATCATCAATATCTTGCATCGGGGAAATACAAGCATGACTTACATTTGGATTTGAACATGCTAAAAATGAAGCTCGGAAATGAATATATCATTATTCTCCGCATGCATTACCTAGTAGCGGAAAACTTTAAACTGGATGCCTTTAAAGGGTTTGCCTATGATTTTTCAAAACATGAAGACATTCGTGAGCTTTATCTGATTAGCGACTTGTTAATTACTGATTATTCATCCGTATTTTTTGATTATGCCAATTTAAAACGGCCAATGATTTTCTTTACTTATGATTTAGAGGAATATAAGGGTGAAATCAGAGGCTTTTACTTTGATTTTGAAAAGGAAGCTCCGGGCCCTTTAGTCAGTACTACCGAAGAGGTGATTGCAGCAATAAAGGATCTTGAAACAACTAAAAACGATCAACAGCTGCCAAAAGAATTTTATCAGCGCTTTTGCTATTTGGAGGATGGCCATTCAGCGGAACGAGTGGTCAATGAAGTGATTTTAAACAATTAAGTAATCGATACCATCAACCTAGTTGGTGGTTATTTTTTGGGGAAATTTATCAAAAGCCTATTTCATTTTTCTACTCAATACGAGATAATAAGAGATAATTCGTGGTATTTTTCCAGCTTTTGAGTGAGTAAATTACTAGAATGGGAGAATTCCGCTGTTTTATTTGTAGAAAGAGAAAAGGAAGTGGATTGATTGAAAAACATGGGGAAAGTGGTTGTATTATCAAGCGGTCTTTTATTAGCAAGTGTAAGTACAAGCACGACAATACCGATTTTATCCAGCGGCTTAGGCCACGCAGAGGCGGCGAAGCTTGTTAATTTTAGTAAAACTTCTTATCAAACAACTGCAAATTTAAGGTTACGAACAGGGACAAATACCAAGAGCAAAACCATCCTAACCATCCCAAAAGGAAAAACGGTTCCTTCCTCCCAAAAACAGGGGAGTTGGTATAAAGTCTCTTATACATACAAATCAAAAGGGAAAAATGTCACGAAAACGGGCTGGGTTAGCGGTGCCTATTTGAAAGAGTACAATATTTATACGAAAACAAGTGGCAGCTATTATTTTACGAAAAAGACGGTGAAGCTTTATTCCGAGCCAAATACAAAGAAGAAAGCAGTGGCGAGTCTGTCGAGTCAAAACGGTTTGTACTCTACTCAAAAAGTGGTGAATAGCATCGGGCAAACGTGGTATCGTGTATCTTTCAATGGTAAGTCACTCTATACATACAGTGGTGATGTTAGTAAAACCTCACCAAAATCATTTGCCAAAAAGGAACTTCAAACGAAAACAGATACGTACTTGTATGCTTCATACGGGAGTGCGTTTCAGAAACTTGTGAAACTACCAAAAGGAACGAAGATTTCGACTACTAAGAGTATCGGTAATTGGTATGCCGTCAATTATAAAGGAAAGAATGGCTATGTATCGATGTCCTATCTGCAAACAGTACCTCCAAAAGTAGTAAAACCAAAGCCTGATGATAACCCAGTAATTCCAAATGAGAAAAAATCTTTTTTGGTAACCGATGACTTAAATTTACGTAAATCTGGAGAAGGAACGGAAATTCTCACTACCATTCCAAAAGGTACCACGGTTACATCGTCTGGAAAATTAAACGGTTGGTATCAAGTAACTTACAACGGGAAAACCGGATATGTTTCTCCTAGCTATTTGAAGGAATATGACCTAACCGAAAATGATTATCGGTTCATTGACTTACGGACCAAATCCTCGGTGACTGCACCGCAAATCAATGCTTATATCGCCGCCAATTATAAGAGGCATGGTGGAGTAAGCGTCCTTTTAAATAAGGGACAAGCTTTTATCAATGCCGGAAATAAATTTGGCGTCAATGCCCTGTACTTGGCGGCACATGCTATCCATGAAAGCGGCTTTGGGACATCGAATATTTCATTAGCTAAAAATAATATATATGGTTATGGTGCCTATGATGCCACACCATTTGTAGGGGCCTATCGTTTTTCATCCGTAGAACAATGTATCGATTATGTTGCCCAAAAAGTGAAGGCTGATTACTTAAATCCAAACGGTACACATTTTGAAGGGGCTTTTCTTGGCTACCGAACAAATGATGCTGAAGGAACAAGAGTAGCAGGCAAAAGTATCGGGATGAACTTTTGGTATGCCAGCGACTCAAAATGGGGGAATGGCATTGCCGGCCATATGCAGAAGATCATGGCCTTCGACAAAAAACAGTATCAAAATCCACAGATTGATTCAAGGTATTTTTCCATACCGGCAATACCGGCTGGGGTTGATCAATTCCCAGAAGGGATTCAAGCTGTTGCTAAAAGGGATTTATCAAGTATAGTTAAAAAAGACGCTATTTTTAACATCCTTGAAAAATCAAATGATTTTAAAGTAAAGGTTTTATATAACAATAAGCCATACACGATTACGTCGATAAGCTTTTCGAAGTATAAGGACTATATTTCTGTGCTAAACTTGGGAAGAGTGGTTCATGCATCAAGCGTAAATGTCCGGTCAACTCCTGATATAGGTAATAACATCATCGGGACATTTAAATTAAATCAATATGTTTCATTGGCATTGGATAAAAAGCAAAAGGTTATTATGGATAAATCAAAGAAATGGTATCAAGTGAACGTAGCAAAAGGCAAAATGGGTTGGGTTAGTATGACGTATATTGTAAGAGAACTGCAATAGTCCCAAGGTTGTTGGGGATTTTTAGGAAAAAATTATGATTGAAATTTAAGTTTTGTAGTTTTATAATGGTATGGTGTAGTTTACAAAATACAGAATTCGACTTTTTGGAATAAAATAATCATTTATTTCCTACAATAAAATCAGGAGGGGTTTCTCTCATGAAAAAGGTAATAACATACGGAACATTTGATTTACTCCATTTTGGACATATCAATTTACTGCGTCGTGCAAAAGAATTAGGAGATTATTTGATTGTCGGCCTTTCTACTGATGAATTTAATAAAGGAAAAAATAAACAGGCATACCACAGCTTTGATAACCGAAAGATGATTTTGGAATCGATTCGCTTTGTGGATGAAGTGATTCCAGAAAATACATGGGACCAAAAAATTCAGGATGTCATCAAACATGATGTAGATATTTTTGTTATGGGCGACGATTGGAAAGGCAAATTTGATTTCCTTAAAGACTATTGTGAAGTTGTTTATTTACCAAGAACGATCGGCATTTCCACATCAAAAATAAAAAATGACTTAAACATGGTGAAGAATGGCTAGAGAACTAGCCATTTCTTTGTATTTATTTGTCTTTAAGTGCGTCTTTTCGATCTTGAACCTGCTGCCGCTTAAAGACAAAACAACCTTTGTCATCAGCTTTGGTGACAATAGCCAGTATGTCTTTGAGGAAATGCAACGGCAAAAGATTCAAACAGAGGTAGTATTCCTTTGCAAGGGGAATTGTATAAAAAAATTCGCCCATTACCAATATGTTACAAAGATTCCGTTTGAAACGTACAATCTTTTAAATTGGTTTCGGGCTATTTATCATCTTGCTACTTCCCGATATGTTTTAATCGATAATTATTTTGGCTTTTTAGCAGCTATTCATTTTAAAGCTGGGGTAGAATGTATCCAGTTATGGCATGCCACAGGGGCACTGAAGAAATTTGGCCTCGAGGATGAGTCGGTTCAATCCCGCAGTCTGCGGGCAAAGCAGCGGTTTTTACAGGTGTACAGCAGATTTCATAAAGTAGTTGTTGGTTCAGATGTGATGGCTGCAATCTTTAAAAGATCGTTTAACCTTAAGGAAGAGAATATCCTAAGGACCGGCATACCAAGAACGGATTTCTTTTTTGACGGGGAATCAAAACAAAGGGTACTGAAAGCCTTATTACATAAACATCCTGAATGGAAAGGAAAAAAAACGATTCTCTATGCGCCGACCTATCGCGATCATGAATTGAAGGAATTCTCCCTTAAACTAGATGTTGAAAAAATGCATCGGGAACTAGGAAATGATTATATTTTAATGTTACGACTTCATCCGGCAATTCAACATCGACTTGATTTTGAAAAAGCCGCACCCGGCTTCTTGTATGATTTTTCTTCTGATGAATATGAAATCAATGAGCTGTTAATCGCTGCTGATATCTTGATTACCGATTATTCTTCCATCCCGTTTGACTATTCTCTGCTGCACCGCCCGATGATCTTCTTTGCTTATGATTTAGAGGTGTATGAAGGGAGGCGTGGTATTTTTGACGGATTTGAAGAAAATCTTCCCGGTCCCATTGTGAAGGATACAGACTCCATTGTTGAATTAGTGAAGCAAAATCGTTTCAACTTAAATGTGGTCGATTATTATGCTGAACAGTGGAACAAGTACTCTAAGGGCGATTCTAGTGCTAATTTGGTTCGTTATCTGTTTTTGGAAAAAGGCTATCAGGGGCTTCGAGAAAACCTTTGAATACAGTTCCAACAGATGCTTCGAGAACGGTTACCGCTCGAGGCCTTGTTTAAAATAAAATTTTCGTCTTTGAGAAATGTCTAGCTCGAGCGCCTAGCCCCTCTATGATCTACAGCCACTCCTGAATTGAAGGCAAAGAGCGCCTTCAATTCAGGAGCGTCTTATGCTTGTCGGGGCTGATCAAGGCGCTTGTGCTTTTTTTTTGTAATGCCCATTTGGCGAATTTCATGTATAATGGACAAGGTTATACTAGTAATAGGAAGGACTAATTTTCATGAAGTCAATGATCACCATTATTAAGGAGCAAATTAGTTCCTTTTATCTGATCTTAAGGTTATCAGCCTTTGAAATGAAGAGCGCGAATACGAACAATTACTTAGGAAGGTTTTGGGAACTATTAAATCCTATGATTCAGCTTGCGATTTATTGGTTTGTATTCGGCGTTGGAGTGCGTAAAGGTCGACTGATTACACTGGAGAATGGGGCCCACGTTTCCTTTTTTATTTGGATGATAACGGGAATGGTGGTTTGGTTTTTTGTTAACCCGACGATTTCCAGTACCTCAAGGTCGATTTACTCAAGACTCCAATTGATTGCAAAAATGAGTTTTCCAATGAGTGCCATTCCATCTTTCGTTATCATGGCTGGTTTTTATTCGCATTTAATGCTTGTTGCAGTTGTGACAATTATTTTACAATTTTCACATTTTAAATTATCGATTTATTATATTCAGCTGCCCTATTTTATGCTGGCAACACTTATTTTCTTGTTGGCCCTTGCACTCATCACCTCAACGCTGTCGACAATAGTGAGGGATGTGCAGCAAATTGTGCAATCAGTACTAAAATTGTTGCTTTATTTTACTCCTTTGCTCTGGCATACCGATAAATTAGTTTTCAAAGGCGTGGATTTAACCTTTTTGCTAAAATTAAATCCGTTATACTATATTGTGGAAGGATATAGAGCATCTTTTCTCGGGACATCTTGGTATATGACAGAACATCTATCCTTAACGTGGTTTTTCTGGGGAACAACATTTGTCTTTTTCTTCATTGGTTCCGTTCTCCATTTAAAATTTAGAAATCGATTTGTCGATTATTTATAATGAGTAGTTAAGTATGTGCTTTTTAATGTGGGGTGATTCTTTATGAGTGAATCGGTAATTGTCGAGAATGTATATAAAATATATAAGATGCATACAAAGCCGAAAGAAAAGCTGTTGGATTTAATCCTTCCTGGCGGTTATGGGGAGGATTTCTACGCCTTGCAGGATATTTCGTTTACAGCAAAGCAGGGAGATGTCGTGGGTCTCGTAGGGGTTAATGGTTCAGGTAAATCCACTTTGTCAAACCTTATTGCCGGGGTAATACCCCCTTCTTCAGGTTCGGTAAAAACAGTTGGTCAGACTTCCATCATTGCTATTTCATCGGGTCTAAATAATCAATTAACTGGCCGGGAAAACATTGAATTAAAATGTTTAATGCTTGGCTTTAAAAAGAAGGAAATAAAAGCGATGGAGCCGGAAATCATTGATTTTGCCGATATCGGTCATTTTATTGACCAGCCGGTAAAAAAATATTCAAGCGGGATGAAGTCACGCCTTGGTTTTGCGATCTCTGTCACTGTCAATCCTGATATTCTAATCGTCGATGAGGCATTGTCGGTGGGAGACCAGGTTTTTGCCCAAAAGTCAAAAAATAAAATGTTCGAATTCAAAGAACAAGGAAAAACGATTTTCTTTGTCAGCCACTCAATGGGACAAATTAAAGAATTTTGTGATAAGGCCATCTGGCTTGAATATGGTGAAATCAAACAAATGGGCCCGGTAACGGAAGTGATTCCGGAATACGAGAAATTTTTAAAGAAATATAAATCCATGTCGAATGAGCAGCAAAAGAAGTTTCGTGAAGAGGTAATGCGTAAACAAAGCGGCTTAATTGGAGTTTCTAAATAATTATCCAGATTTTGCTTTTATTGGCGATTCGGACAAGACTTGAGAAAAAAATTATTAAAAGTAAGAGGATTATGAAATGAAACGAAACTCTGTGCGCATCTTAGGAATTGATTTTATTAATAAACCGTTTCATGAGGTTGCCGGTTTACTCGAACAATATGTAGATAACAATGAAAAAGCGTTTATTGTTACCGCTAATCCGGAAATTGTAATGTATGCCGATGAGCATCCTGAATATAAGTCGATGATTCAAGCGGCTGACTTTGTTGTACCCGATGGCATTGGAATCGTAATAGCCTCTAAAATCTTAAATACCCCGATCCAGGAACGGGTCGCCGGATTTGATTTAATGATACGGCTGCTTGAGCTTGGTAACGAGAAGAAGTGGCGGATCTATTTATTGGGCGGCAAACAAGAGACGAATAAAAAAGCTGTTGCCAATATTGCCAGTCGCTATCCTAAGCTGCAAATTGCCGGAAGTCATCATGGTTTTTTCGATTGGACTGATGAGACGGTAACGAATGAGATAAAGGCAGCCAATCCCGATATTGTCTTTGCAGCCTTAGGCTTTCCAAAACAGGAAAAATGGATTGCCCAAAAACTGCCTTACTTTTCAAAAGGGTTGTTTATCGGTGTTGGCGGCAGTATAGATGTGCTGGCAGGTGAGGTCAAGCGAGCCCCGCTTTTTTGGCGCAAATTGAATTTGGAGTGGTTTTATCGCTTATTGAAGCAGCCGACAAGGTGGAAGAGGATGCTGGCATTGCCCAGATTCTTAGTGAAAATCATGAAAGAAAAGTTATTTTTTAAAACAAAATGAAACCTTTTGCGACAATATTCGTCCAATTGGGTGGGACTAGTAATAGAGTTGGTTCAACTATTCCAAAATTAAAAATGTATGCTATAATATGTACGTTATGTTTAGAAATATATGCCTGTTTCTAAAATCTGTTAGAGGGGCATCCTACCGATAAGGAGGGTCTATATGTTGTACCTAGCCTTTTTATTATGTTTTTTATGCTCTATTCTTATTACTCCTATTGTAAAAAAACTTGCCTTTAAAATAGGAGCAACAGACCAACCTAATCTTCGAAAGGTACACCAAAAGATTATGCCCCGGTTAGGCGGACTGGCGATTTATATCAGTTTCCTTTTAGGACTTTTGATCATGCGGCCCGATACCCCGTATCATGAACATGAAGCCATCATGGTTGGCGGTGGGATTATTTTACTTACTGGTGTTTTAGACGATATTTTTGATTTGTCCGCCAGGGTAAAACTGTTATTGCAGATTTCGGCTGCCCTTGTGGTCGTTCTTTGGGGCGGTGTTGATGTAGATTTTATCAATTTACCTTTTAATGGACGGATTGATTTCGGTATTTTAACCATTCCTATTTCAGTCCTTTGGATTGTCGGTATCACCAATGCCATTAATTTAATTGATGGCTTGGACGGCTTGGCAGCTGGTGTTTCCTCCATTGCGCTGATCACGATTACAGCGATGGCGGTTGTAATGGGAAATACATATGTTGTGACCATGGGGATTATTTTGATTGCCAGCACGGTAGGGTTTTTAAAATATAACTTTCACCCAGCAAAGATCTTTATGGGTGATTCCGGCGCACTGTTTTTAGGATATATGATATCTGTCTTGGCCTTACTTGGCTTTAAAAATATTACTGTCATTTCTTTTGTTGTACCAATCATCATTTTAGGTGTCCCGATTTCAGATACGTTCTTTGCGATTATTCGCAGGCTTTACAATAAAAACCCATTATCGGCACCAGATAAATCACATCTGCACCATTGTATTCTAAAGCTTGGTTATACTCATCGCGAAACCGTCCTATTGATTTATGCAATGAGTGCGATGTTCGGACTGGCAGCCTTTATTTTCACGATGACAACAGTATGGGGCTCCATCATATTCATCACTATTCTTCTCGTAGCTATCGAACTGTTCGTCGAAAACATCGGTCTCATCAACAAAAACTATCGTCCTCTACTTCGCATCATGGGGATGTTAAAAAACAGATAGGAAGCATGAGATGGTTCTCTTGCTTCCTTTTTATATGTTTGCTGTATATTGTCCACACAACAAAAACCCGGAGAAATCTCCGGGTTAATTTGTATCCTCAGCTGTATCGTCCAAGATGTGCAGTTGATCATGTAAAATTTTCTTGGTCTCTTCTAATTTAGTTTTATCCAATTGGTAATAGTAAACTCCGTTGATGTAAGAATCTTTCCCGGCAAGACTTAGCGTTTCAATATTTAAGTTATTTCCCGCCTGCAGATAGCCTAGGAAAGATTTCATTTGGTCAAATGCTAAATCGGTTGTCATATTTTTCCCAACCGCTTCCATCACATCTGTGTAATTCCCAAGTGACTTGACCGAGACTGCTTTGGTCATAATTGCCTTTAGGATTTGCTGCTGTCTTTCGCCTCTTTGGATATCGCTGTCCTTTTTCCTTGTCCGGGCAAGGGCAAGGGCTTGTTCACCATCTAATTCCTGTACACCCTTTTCGAGTGTAATCGCTTTGGGTCGGTCCTTCGAGTCTTGTTCAGAGAACGTATATGGAACATCTACCGTTATACCGCCAAGTGCATTGACTACATCTATAAATGCGTTGAAATTCATTTTTACATAATAATCAACAGGGATATCAAGTAGTTCTTCTACTGTTTCTAGTGTCAGCTTTACACCGCCATAGGCGTGTGCATGGTTGATTTTTGTATAAATATCTTTCTCCGGAATGTGGACGTAGGAATCACGTGGAATGCTGAGCAGCTTGACCGATTTCTCAGCTTTATTAAAAGTTGCCAGCATTAAGGCGTCTGAGCGCGCAGCTCCGTCCTTTTTTCGTTTTTCACTGCCGTCGACACCGATAAAAAGAATCGAGGTTTTATCAATTGTCAGCGGTTTAACCCGGGCAGAGTCGCGTTCGATTGGTTTATAGGATTTATTCATCACCGATTCAGCCTTTTTATACAACGTACCGGCATAGACTCCTGCTCCCAAAACCAACACTACTATCGGTGCAACAATCCAAACCCATATTCGTTTTTTCTTCCTTTTTTTCACCTTTTGACTGTTTTTATAAGATTGTCTATTAGCAGACATAAATTTCCTCCTCAAAATAGAAAAATGTCTAAATCTGTCTAAATGATAAGTCAAACTTTATTTTAAACTAATTTGCTAGATTGGTAAAATGATTTTTTAAAAGGTTTTCAATTCTATCTTTTCTAAAGGGTCACCCTCATGGGAGTACCTCTATCATCCCGTTGAATGATACCCCGTTTTTAGCTAAAGAATTTCCTCTATATAAACCGTTTCACCTTGCTTTAGTGCACATTGCCCGTTTGTTAATTCTATCATCCAGTCCATGAAGCTCTTGACTAAGCTCTCATCAACAAATGTTTCGATTTCGACGATATCTAAATAATGGATTTCTTTGATTTTGTGTTCAGATGCGCGAAGCTCTTTTTCAATTTTCCCAAGCCAGGTGTAATCAATTTGCACATGAATAATCTGCGTGCGTTTTCTCTCGACGATGCCAACTGCGTCAAGGCCTTCGGAGGTTGCTTTACCATAAGCACGAATCAGACCGCCGGCACCTAATTTGATCCCGCCGAAATAACGTGTAACCACAACCACGGTATCCTTAAGCTTTCTTTTTTTCAACACTTCCAATATCGGGACACCGGCAGTGCCGCTTGGTTCACCATCATCATTCGCCTTTTGAATCTGATCATGCTCGCCAATCAGATAGGCAGAGCAATTATGTGTCGCATTCCAATGCTTTTTCTTTATCTCCTGGATAAACGCTTGTGCTTCCAGCTCTGTTTCGGCCCGCTTGATTTGAGCAATAAAGCGGGATTTTTGGATGATAATTTCATGAACGCCGTAGTCTTTAACTGTATAGTAACGAAGTAGCATCTCCATTTCCTTTCTTTTAAAAAAAAATAATGAAATATACCTTTAATATAGGTGTAAAGTTCGAATGTTATAATAACGAAAGAACTTAGTATATTATACAATGTTTTTTGGACTTTAAGGGTCTTTAAATCCGATTTGGCTGAGCATGTTTATTAGTACTATCTACATAAATAGGGAAAATACACCCATGGGGGATATGGGAATGAAATTAGAACGAACAAAGGTAAAGTCAATTGACGAGATTCGCGAGGAAATGATTGAAACTGTAACAGGCAGTAAGAGTGATATTTTTCGGATTAGTGAGCAATGTCGGAAAGATTACAAAAGTTTGACGAACGAGTTAGCAGAAATCAAGGAGACCATGACCCAACTTGTAGAAGAGGAACAACAGTTGCAGGTACAGGTTGATCAAGCAAGGGATAGCCTGTCAGAGGTTAGCAAAAACTTTAAAAATTTCACTGAAAATGAAATCCGCGAAGCATATGAAAGGGCACATCAGCTTCAGATGGATCTTTCGATTAACTGGCAGTTCAAAAAGCAGCTGCTGGAAAAAAGTAATGACCTTGAACAGAGGCTTCTTAGTGTAAATGAAACGATAGACCGAGCCGAACAGCTTCTCTCACAATTCTCAGTTGTGATGAATTATTTGCAGAGTGATTTAAAATATTTCGGTGAAGCGTATGAACATGCAAAAGCCAAACAAGATTTCGGCTTAAAAATTATCGAGGCCCAGGAAGAGGAGCGAAAACGTCTATCCCGTGAAATCCATGACGGACCTGCGCAAATGCTTGCTAATGTGATTGTCCGCTCGGATTTAATTGAACGTGTCTACCGCGAGAATGGGGCTGACGCAGCTTTTTCGGAGATTAATAGTTTTAAAAAAATGGTGCGTTCAGCGCTTTATGAAGTCCGGCGGATTATTTATGACCTGCGTCCAATGGCACTCGATGATCTAGGCCTTGTCCCGACCCTCCGAAAATATTTACGAACCATCGAAGAATATCATAATCATTCACAAATTCAATTTGAAAATATAGGATTAGAACTTAGGTTGCCGCCAAAGTATGAAGTGGCCCTTTTCCGAATGATTCAGGAATCCGTACAAAACGCCTTGAAACATGCCAATGCCCGTCAAATAAAAGTAAGACTGGAAATAAGCCATACCGCTGTTTCTGTTTCTATTAAAGATAATGGAGTCGGTTTTGATTTGAATCAGAAGAAGCCGGAATCATTTGGAATCATTGGGATGAAGGAGCGGGTTGAATTGCTGAATGGTGAGATTACTTTTGATTCCAAAATTGGCAAAGGAACCTCCGTATTCATTCGGGTTCCTTTAATTAACTAGGACACAAGCTTTGCCTAAGTTTTAAAAAACAGTTTGTTATTTTGGGAAAATAAGGAACAGGAGGGTGCATAAATGGCTACAAATATTATTATTATCGATGATCATCAATTGTTTAGAGAGGGTATAAAAAGAATACTAGAATTTGAAAAGTCGCTTCAGGTTGTTGCGGAAGGTGATGATGGCAGTGAGGTATTGACGCTTGTCGAGGAGTATCGTCCAGATATCGTGATTATGGACATCAATATGCCGCAAATGAACGGAGTGGAAGCTACCCGCAAACTAATTGAGAAATATCCAAAAACAAAGATTATTATATTATCGATTCATGATGATGAAAATTATGTCACCCATGCACTAAAGACAGGTGCGATGGGTTATCTGTTAAAGGAAATGGATGCAGATACCTTGATTGAGGCCGTCCGTGTTGTTGCCGATGGCGGTTCGTACCTACATCCAAAGGTAACGCATAATTTAGTAAAAGAATACCGCAGACTTGCAGCAGGGGAAAGTGCCGCCCGCGTCAGTCCTTATGTCCCTGCAGAAATTCGCCGTCCGCTGCATTTATTGACCCGGCGCGAATGTGACGTACTGCAACTGCTGGCCGATGGAAAAAGCAATCGCGGAATCGGTGATGCTCTTTATATCAGTGAAAAAACGGTCAAAAATCATGTCAGCAATATTTTGCAAAAAATGAACGTCAATGACCGCACCCAAGCTGTCATCTCCGCAATCAAAAATGGTTGGGTGAAAGTCCGTTAAGGATTATTTTTAAGGATCGGAAATGATAAAACTTTTGACTTTGAGAAAGGTCCGCTCCCGTTTTTTGCTCAAATTAAATAATGCAATTTGTTTCCTTTTCCGATAAAATAAATATACGGATTGCTAGTTGAAATGGATAAGGATGGTTGCGATATGAAAACGGCAGTTGTCACCGATAGTACCGCGTACATTCCGAAAGAGATGCGAGAAAAATGGAATATACATATGATCCCGTTGAATGTGATTTTTGGAAGCGAGGTCTATCAGGAAGAAATTGATATTACTTGGAGTCAGTTTTATGAAGAGGTTAAGACAAAGGAGCTGCCTACTACATCTCAGCCACCAATAGGCCAATTTGTCGAGCTGTTTAAGAATTTAGCCAAGGACTATGAGGCGGTCATCAGCATTCACCTCTCCAGCGGCATCAGCGGTACGTTTCAAGGCGCAGTGACCGCCGGCACGATGGTTGAGGACATCGAGGTATTTGCATTTGACTCAGAAATCAGCTGTATGGTCCAAGGCTTTTATGCGTTGGAAGCAGCTGAATGGGCTTCAAGGGGCGAGAAGCCGGAAGCAATTATCGCTCGTTTGGAGGAGCTAAAGAAGTCGGCTCGTGCTTATTTTATGGTGGATGATTTATCGCATCTTCAGCGTGGCGGTCGTCTGTCTGGAGCTGCAGCCTTCATCGGAAGTCTGTTGCAGGTTAAACCGTTGCTGCATTTTGAAAATAAGGTCATCGTCCCTTTTGAAAAGATTCGCACACGGCGGAAGGCAATGAAGCGGATTGCCGACCTGTTAGGCGAAGACGCCTCAAGGGGCGGTGAATACCAGGCCGTTATCATTCATGCCAACCGGCTGGAAGAAGCGAATGAATGGCGTAAGGAACTGTCCGCGTTATATCCAAACGTTGAATTCTCAATTAGTTATTTTGGTGCTGTCATCGGCACCCACCTCGGCGAAGGCTCGATGGGCATGGGTTGGATGAAGAAATAAGATCGTTTTTATACAGCCATTCCGGCTTTTCGGCCGGAATGGTTTTTTTGATAGTTTAGGAAATGATTGGTGGATAATCAGCATTTAGGGTTAAGAGGAGAAGAAGCCGGACCCTAGCTGCCCTCAGAAGAAAAAAAATCAATATAGAGGGAAAGTAGACTGTATTTTAGTTGGAGACCCTGCCCCATACACCGCTGGCCAGGACATTTGCGCTTTTTTATTTTAGTGTTGTAACAGGGGATGGAGCGCTGGATATAAAAATCACAAAATAGTCACAAAAAATGCATTAACCTTGGAGGAACTTTAGCCTAGTTTGTAGAATTTTTTCAAAAATAGACTCTTAAGAAGGTGCCGCCATGCGATTTCGACTTATAAATGGCCGTCTTATGTTGCAGAAATATTTTTCAGAAGACTCCCGGAGAATTTCTCAAATCACAGCCATCCCCCTGCCGCCGTTAAATCCGCTTTTTCAATTTAACCCGGAATTACAGCGGCTTCTCAGTGGAAAACAACTCCTTTTAGATGATCTCCCATATCCGCTCGATGAAATTCAAACCCATTACGAAAATGGCTACATAACATTCCGCAAGGGAATCGACTATGACGGAAAAAAGCCGTTTTGTGCCCGGTGCGGAAATAAAGACCCCCAGTGGTTCGCGACCTACCCCTGTGCTCGCTGCGGCGAGACCTGTCTCTATTGCCGTCATTGTATCATGATGGGGCGTATCAGTGAATGCACGCCGCTAATCGGCTGGAATGGTCCGGTGCCTGACATCAAGATGCCTACCGACATTATGAACTGGCAAGGAACGCTTTCACAAGGGCAGCTAGAGGCATCCAAGCGGGTAGCGGATGCAATTTTGCAAAATAAAGAATGGCTGATTTGGGCGGTATGCGGGGCAGGGAAAACGGAAGTGCTGTTTGCTGGAATCGAAGCAGGACTTGCTGCAAACAAAAGACTTTGCATTGCTACGCCAAGGACGGATGTTGTGCTAGAATTGACTCCAAGGCTTAAAGCCGCATTTCCGCAAATTGAGATTGCCTCATTGTATGGAGGCAGCAAAGATCGCCATCTATTTGCTCCGCTTACGATTGCCACCACCCACCAGCTGCTTCGTTTCTACCATGCTTTTGATGCAATTATCTTGGATGAAGTGGATGCCTTTCCTTATACAGTAGAGGAATCGTTGCAGCATGCGGCGAATCAGGCGCGGAAACCGGAGTCTGCGATGGTTTATCTAACGGCAACACCAAACCCAAAATGGCAAAAAGAATGCCTTTCAGGAAAGAGAGCCTTTACCACAATTCCTGCACGGTTTCACCGTCATCCGCTGCCTGTACCAGAATTCGCCTGGTGTGGTAACTGGCAAAAGCAGCTGCAAAGAAACAAGCTCCCGCCAGGCATACTTCAGTGGGTTAAGGAAAGGATTAAAAACGGTAAACAAGCGTTAATCTTTTTTCCCCATATTCCATTAATGGAAAAAGCACTTCCGATATTTAGAAATCTCGCATCCAATATCGAGGCAGTTCATGCTGAGGACCCCGACCGAAAAGAAAAGGTTCAAAAAATGCGGTCCAGGCAAATCCCATTGCTGCTTACAACGACGATTCTTGAGCGTGGCGTTACATTTCCCAATATTGATGTCGCAGTAGTCGGGGCCGAGGATACTATTTTTACTGAAAGTGCCCTTGTGCAAATTGCCGGCAGGGCAGGGAGGAGCAAGGACCATCCTGATGGGGTAGTAATCTTTTTTCACTATGGAAAGACGGAGGCGATGCTGAAGGCGAGGAAGCAGATTATGACGATGAACCGTGAAGGAGTGAAGCGCGGACTTATAGATGTATAAGGCATTTGTAAAAATTAGGTGGATGTTTAATCTGCGAATCAAACAGGGAAAAGAAGAAGGTACATAAAATGAAAATATTCGAACAAAACCACTGTCTTATCTGTCACGAAATCATCCTGCCTGACATTGGCTGGCAGGCGATTTTTTCAGCAGAAAAGGAACAGCTGATATGCAATAAATGTGAAAGGAAGCTGGAGAAGATTGCCGGAGAAACATGCCGGATTTGCAGCCGCCCCTTTCGATTATTAAATGAAAAATTCCGTGATGGCGATTTGTGTCATGATTGTTTTCGCTGGGAAGAGGATGGAAAGTGGAAAGGGTTTTTAACGAAGAACTACTCGCTTTACCTGTACAATGATTTTTTAAAGGAGGTAATGGCAAAGTTTAAATTTCGCGGAGACTATGCACTGGCGAAGGTGTTCGCACACTTTTTGAAAGAGGTGGTCCAACAGTTGGAAGCAGATGTATTTGTGCCCATCCCGTTAAGTGAAGAAAGGCTTTTCGAACGTGGCTTTAATCAGGCAGCCGCGCTGCTGCTCGAAGCTGGTTTACCTTCATCAGAGATCCTCACCCGCATCCACCTAGAGAAACAATCAAAAAAATCAAGAACAGAACGCATCCATCTTCCCCAAGTATTCAGACTTATACCCGAAGCGGACATTCAAGGAAAAAGAATCATTCTTATTGACGATATCTATACCACAGGCTCAACCCTAAGACACGCAGCCAAATTATTAAAACAAGCCGGGGCCGAAAACATCCAGTCGCTCACGCTTGCCCGATGAATTTGGTGTCAGGCACCATAAAAAGACATATTCGTCCATTTGTCCACTGTGGATGGACACATTTTTTGGTGAATTTCCATGGGGTGTCGGGAGAAAAACCGTCTATGCTGGTCAAAGGGGAGCAGCTGGAAGCCCGAAAAGGTAGCCAGTTCGAAAAAGGAGGCTACCTTGACCGTCACCGCCCGATAGACATTTTTAGTACCTCATTCTCAGGGCTTTATTGGCATTTTCGATGTCGTGACCAAGCAGCTTGCCTAAATCATATGCCGGGTAGTGGTTGTGCTTGTGCATATAATTAAATACTCTTTCATGGGCATGAATGGCTCCTGTTAGCTGCCGGGTAAGGGTTTGCCTTAAAGCCGGTGTCGCTGTTTCTGTAATCGCTGTGGCAAGGTTGCGTATTAACGTCTTTGAAAGGATGAGCAGATCAGCGGCAAAAAAGCCTAGCTCTTGGCGTTCATCGTCGTCACGTGACTGATAACCCTGGGCCTGAGGATAAAATTTAAGCAAGTCATGAATATTGGCTTCAAGGTCGCGAATACATTTTCGATAAAGTTCCTTCAGCTCATGATCCGTTACCTTATTAATCGACATTTTTAATTTCATTAACCCGATCGATTGGAAAGCAACCAATTCATGCAGCTCCATCGTTTCATGCCATGCTAGCAATTTTCTTTCTTCCTGAGTCATTTGGGGTCCTCCTTTGTTTTCAATCAATTTAACTTATGCCATGAGCATTTTACTGGAAAGTTGTCTTACCGAAGATTAGAATAAAAGTGAGAAACTATTCATTCTAGTAAAAGCCACCTTCTATAGTCAAAAAGCATTGTCACTATTTACCCATTGTTTTTGTCAATAAATCGACAAACAATTTCTGTTGATTTAGCAGGAGAAACATAGGATAAAATAGAAATGTAAATACATAGCCTTAATAAAAAGGAGGAGTCCACAGATGAACTATAACGTACGTGGTGAAAACATTGAGGTAACTCCAGCAATCAGAGAGTATGTAGAAAAGAAGATCTCTAAATTAGAACGTTATTTTACTGAAGCCCCCGATGCTAAAGTAAATGCGAATCTTAGATTCAATGCAGATAAAACGTCAAAAGTAGAGGTAACCATCCCACTGCAAAATTTAGTTTTGCGTGCAGAGGAAACAAATAGTGATATGTATGCGGCAATCGATTTAATTTGTGATAAATTAGAACGTCAAATCCGTAAGCACAAAACAAAAGTAAACCGTAAGTTCCGTGAGAAAGGGAATGTTCCTTTCCAATTTACAAATTCTAATTCCGAAGCTCAAGACGATGATGAACTAGAGTTAGTTCGTACGAAGCGCTTCGACCTTAAGCCGATGGACAGTGAAGAAGCCATTTTACAAATGAACATGCTGGGTCATAACTTTTACGTGTTTACAAATGCTGATACAAACCGTACAAACGTAGTATATAGACGTAAGGACGGCCGTTACGGCTTGATTGAAGCACAATAATCGAAAAATTAAAGAACGCTGCCAATCCATTGGCAGCGCTTTTTGATTTTTTAATACAATTCTACATACATAAAAGAAAACCAACCCCATATCACAACACGAAAAAAGAGCACCGGCGATAGAGTGCCGGTGCTCTACATTATCAAAAATCCATTATCTCGCCGCACCACAGCAATTCTTATACTTCTTCCCGCTTCCACATGGGCACGGAGCATTGCGACCGATATTGACTTTGTTTACTTTTGGCTTTTTCTTCACCATCTCTCCGTCTTCTTTCGGATTCACAGCCTGTCCCTTTGCAACTTCTTGCCGTTCAAGATTATTGCGGATTTCCGCTTTCATAATATACATCGCAGTTTCATCTTCAATCGACTCGACCATCGCCTCGAACATTGCAAAGCCCTCGTGCTGGTATTCGCGCAGCGGATCGGTCTGCCCGTAAGCTCGTAAATGGATTCCTTGGCGAAGCTGCTCCATCGCATCAATATGGTCCATCCATTTCGAATCGACGGCACGAAGTGTAACCACTTTTTCGAATTCACGCATTTGCTCGGGGGCAAGAAGCTCTTCTTTTTCCGCATAGCGTTCCTTTACTTTTGTAAAAATAACTTCGACTATCTCATCGGGGTCTTTACCTTGTAGGATATCTAACGTAATATCCCCTTCAGCTAGAAGGTTGCCATGGACGTAATTGATAATCCCCTGAAGGTTCCATTCTTCCTCTTCAGCATTCTCTGGTGCATAAATACTAACATGGCGTTCGATGGATCGTAAAATCATATTTTGAACAATATCACGCAGGTTTTCAGATTCTAATACTTCGTCACGCTGTTTGTAAATAATTTCTCGCTGCTGGCGCAGGACATCGTCATATTGCAGCAATTGTTTACGGGCATCAAAGTTGTTACCTTCAACACGTTTTTGAGCAGATTCTACTGCTTTTGATACCATTTTGCTTTGAATTGGCTGAGTATCGTCCATGCCAAGCTTCGTCATCATATTTTTCATATTATCCGAACCGAAGCGGCGCATGAGTTCATCTTCCATCGAAAGATAGAACTGAGTTACCCCGGGGTCTCCTTGACGACCGGAACGTCCGCGCAGCTGGTTGTCAATCCGCCGGCTTTCATGGCGTTCCGTACCAATAACCGCAAGGCCGCCAAGTTCAACAACTCCTTCACCGAGCTTGATGTCCGTACCACGACCAGCCATATTGGTCGCAATAGTGACGGAGCCTTGGTGACCCGCTTCGGCAATGATTTCCGCTTCACGAGCGTGGTTTTTCGCATTCAAGACATTATGGCGAACGCCCTTTTTCAATAGCATTTTTGAAATAAGTTCAGATGTTTCGATGGCAACTGTTCCGACAAGAACGGGCTGACCTAATTTGTGGCGTTCCGTAATATCCTCAACGACGGCACGGAATTTGCCTTCCATCGTGGCGTAAATTAAATCGGCACGGTCCTCACGGATAATCGGGCGGTTTGTCGGAATCACGATAACATTCATATTATAAATGTTGCGGAATTCCTCTTCTTCCGTTTTTGCCGTACCAGTCATTCCGGCTAATTTTTTATACATCCGGAAATAGTTCTGGAAGGTAATTGTTGCCATTGTCATACTTTCGTTTTGAATTTCGACGCCTTCTTTCGCCTCAATTGCTTGGTGTAAACCTTCGCTGTAACGGCGTCCTTTCATTAAACGTCCAGTGAATTGGTCGACAATGACAATTTCACCATCCTGGACAACATAATCAACATCCAAATGCATTGTGACATTGGCCTTTAATGCTTGGTTTATATGATGGTTTAAGGTCACGTGTGAAATATCAAATAAGTTCTCAATGCCAAATGCCTTCTCTGCTTTGCTAATTCCTTCTTCAGTCAGCATAACGGCTTTGGTTTTTTCATCATACGTATAATCAACGTCTTTTGACAGCGTCTTGACGAAGGCGTTTGCCTGGATATACAGGGTTGTTGACTTTTGCGCTGAGCCGGAGATAATCAGCGGTGTCCGCGCTTCGTCAATTAAGATGGAATCGACCTCGTCAATAATGGCAAAATAAAGCGGCCGCTGCACCTTTTGCTCCTTATAAAGGACCATGTTATCACGCAAATAGTCGAAGCCAAATTCGTTGTTCGTCCCATAGGTGATATCAGCAGCATAAGCTGCCTGTTTTTCATCCTTGTCCATGCTGTTTAAATTCAACCCGACACTCAAACCTAAAAACTCATACAGCTGACCCATTTCGGTGGCGTCACGGCTTGCCAAGTATTCGTTGACGGTAACAACGTGAACGCCTTTTCCGGAAAGTGCATTCAAATAGACCGGCATGGTGGCCGTTAAGGTTTTACCTTCCCCAGTCTTCATCTCGGAAATATTCCCTTCATGGAGAGAAATCCCCCCCATTAGCTGAACATGATACGGATAAAGACCAAGAACGCGGCGGGCACCTTCGCGGACAACTGCAAATGCTTCGACTAGCAGGTCGTCAAGTGTTTCCCCTTTTTGATAGCGGGCCTTGAATTCTTCCGTTTTTTCACGAAGCTGTTCGTCACTTAATCGTTCCGTTTCTGCAGCAAGTGCATCAATTTTCGTCGCAAGCTTATCCAAACGTTTTAACTCGCGCTTATTCAGATCAAAGACTTTATTTAAAATCCCCATATTTGAAGAACGCTCCTTTTTTCTTAAAAAGCCTGTATTTTAAAAAACCATTCAAAGCTATCGATAATTTTCCTTATATATCTTACCACTTAACCCGCTATAGTGACAACAATGTTGGCATAGACAAGTGATTGAAGCAAGTATAATGGCTGAATAAAAAATGAATAAAAATTAATAGTTATACTAGTTTTTACTATGAGTACAGTGCTTATTTAACTTTGATATTTCAACGTTTATCATGTTGTTTTTCATAAAAAATAGCAATGAAAAAATATTCACAAATTGTACATTGGATTATCCCTTTATATGTTAGATACTACCTTTAGAGAGATATAAGTGAAAATAAATAGAGAACTAAATCACTATGGGAAGGGTGAGGAAGGTGGCTTTTTGGAGGAAGAAAAACAAAGAGACCGATCCCGAAACGCGAGAAGAGAAAAAGAAGGTTGGTTTATTTCGCAGGTTTTGGAAAAAGGTCAGAAATATAGATTGGAAGAATCCGGTTACCCGGTGGAAATTGATGTTTATTTCATTAATTACCTTGATCGTGGTCGGTGCAGGGGGCTATGGGGTGATTGCCTTCACCAACTCGCCAACATTCTGCTCCAGCTGTCACGAAATGGCACCGGAATATACGACCTATAAAGCCAGTGCCCACAATAATATTAGCTGTGTCCAGTGTCATATAAAACCAGGGGCAATCAATATGATGACCCACAAGGTGAAATCATTGAAGGAAGTTTACTACCACGTAACAGGTGTACCGGAGCAAATTGTCCAGACAGAAGAGGAAGCGATTTCAAATGAAAACTGTTTGCAATGTCATACAAAGAACCGCCTCGTCACGGCTTCCGGCGACCTAAAGGTAAACCATAAAGGACATATTGAAAAAGGTATCCCTTGTATTACCTGTCATGCCGGGGTTGCCCACGGAAAAATTGCTGCCCGCGGTATTAATACTGAAGAAGTGCGCGGCCGTTATACGGAAGAAACAGCACAGAAAGTCATGGAAAAGAAATATATGGATCCCAATATGGGAACCTGTATTGATTGCCACGACAAAGTCAATAAGGGCGAAAAACCGTGGAAGGAAGTTTCGTACCTTGTTCCGCCAAATCCGGAGGAGATCGACAAAAAGCTTGAGGAGAACAAGAATACCAGAAGCGAAAATGCGGAGAATTTAGCAAAGGTTCACGATAAAAAGACACAGGATATTATTTTACAAGCCATCGGAAAGGAAAAGAAAGATGTGAAGGTATCGATGGAATGTGAAACCTGTCATAAAAAAATTAAAGTGCCGGCAAACCATAAAGTAACAAGTTGGAATAAGGCTCACGGCGGTACTGCTGTAAAAGAGTTAAATCAATGTATGGATTGTCACCAAGATTCAAAATGGATCAAAGAAATTCCAAAAGAAGATATTATCTCTCTGCTAAAAAAGAAAGGGCAAGAATCAAAAGCACATAAATATACGCCAAACATCGCTGCTGCACAGGAGCAGTCAAGAATCAACCAGTTCTGCAGTGCCTGTCACGCGAACCGTCCTCCTAGCCATGAAAAGAGCAATTATTGGTTAATCGGTCACGCAAATAAAGCAAGGACAGCTGATGAAAAAGAAGCCTGCTTCGTCTGTCACGATAATAAAAAACCAAAAGACAATCCATCCAGTGTAAAGGCACCAACTGATGTGTATTGCGAATATTGTCATCGGACCGGCTTTAAAAGTGCTGTGAAAAAATAAATTGAACATAGGGAGGACGCATTTATGAACGAAGAGAAAAAACAACGATCGGACCCTCCCCGTTTTCGCTATAAGTTATTTAAAGTGGCAACATTAACCTTGTTGTTTCTAGCCGTCTTCTTCTTTGCAGGCTTCTTTGGGCTAGAAGCAACCTCAAGCTCTAAGTTTTGCTCGTCGTGCCATGAGATGAAACCGGAGTACTATACGTGGAAGGCTTCCACGCATAATGAGGTGGATTGTGTTAATTGTCATACCGATCCTGTTTTTAGAAAATTAGCGAAAGATAAAAGTAAAGGGGCAATCGAAGCATTAAGAAAACAATCAGCTGATACATCTGCTGCACCCATTCGGATGCCTAAAGAAGTACCGGATAGTGCATGTAAATCATGTCATGATATGACGAAGCGCCATGTTACCGCTTCAGGAGATCTAATCATTCCTCATGATAAACATATGAACAAGGAAATTGAGTGTACCCAGTGTCATAGTGGTGTGGCTCACGGTAAAATAGCAGACCGAAAAATGACCTTTAAAACGGACTACGAGAAATGGGACCAAAAAGTTGGAACCACAGCAATGGCCGATTTGAAATTTACCAGACCTGATATGGATACCTGTATAGATTGCCATAAAGCAAGAAAGATAACGATTGAATGTTCCTCCTGCCATAAATCCGGTATGATTCCGAAGAGCCATAAAGAGGCAGATTTTAAAACAAAAATACATGGAATACAAGCAGGAAAGGAATTAGCAAAATGTAATGAGTGCCACAAGTATATGTCTAAAGAACCATTAGAAGGTTATGAAGAACCTTCGACAATAGAGAAATATCTTAAAAATGATAATAAACAGGCACAAACTAAAAATCATTATAATTACGCAAAGGAAAATACATTCTGTCAGGACTGTCATAACAAACGTCCAGCAAGTCACGGAAATAATTTTATCAGTAAGCATGGGAAATTAGCTAATGAGAATCAACAATTATGTTTAGCTTGTCATGATATTAATAGAACAAATACAGCTAGCAAGAATCAAGTAAACTGTTCTTCATGCCATCCAAGTACACATAGTCAAACTTATATGTGGCGGGAACGTCATAAAATTCCAATAGCTAAAAATCAAAAGCCGTCTGGGCTTTGTTATACGTGCCATGCTAAAGAGAAATGTTCAAGATGCCATAAGGAGTAGTTATTTTTAAAATAAAACATGGAACATGAGGTGGAATTATGGAGGCCCAAGAGCTCCCCGTCACAGAAGCTAACAGGGAAGAACGCGTCAAGAAAAAAAATGAATATTTCACCAAACTTCAAGCGTTCCTTCTGCTATTTACGACCTTAGTTGTCTGCTTAGTTGGTGGTTATTATATTAGCGATAAATTTCTTTGGCCGGATCCTGCGGAACAACGGCTAAATGATAAGCTCGCTTACTATAAAGATAAGATAGAGGCAGAACCGAACAATCCGGAGCATCGAGTTAATTTAGGCTATACCTATTATTTAAAAGGGGACAATGAAGATGCTATTAAACAACTAAATTTAGCAGTCGATTTAGACAAAAAATATTTTGGGGCATATTTTAATTTAGGACTTGTTTACATCGATGAAAAAAGGTTTAATGATGCCTTAACACAGGCGCAAAAAGCAGTTGAACTATCTCCAAAAAACTATAAGAGTCATTTATTGGCGGGTATGGTTTATCGTCACCTCAAGATGTATGATGAGGCACTTAAATCACTTTCGGAGGCGCTTTCATTAATGCCAACCAATACTGATACGATAACGGAGATTGGCAGAGTGGCAGAGGATAGAAAAAATTACTCTGAGGCTGAAAAGTTATATAAAGAGGCTTTGAGCTACGATCCTCTGTATAAGCCAGCTACTGAAGGGTTAGATAGAATAGCTGCAAAAAATAAAAAATAGGTCAGCGATGGAAAGTAAGAGGAGATGACTACCCATGAAAAAGAAAACTGTATATATATGGATGAGTGCAATTGTGGCACTTTCCGTTGCCCTTTTTGCAGCCATCTATTTCTTTAATCTTGACTCAAAACTAAAACCAGTGATAGCAGCTGTAGATCGAAATGGTCCACCTGAGTTTATCCAAGCTTTGTACGGAGATTTTAATGAACCACTTTCAAAACCAATGGATGTCGCCAAAATTGGTGAATTTGTCTACGTTAGTGATACGAATAATAAAAGAATTCAAGTATTCGATTCAGCTGGCACACCGATATTTAAATTTGGAAAACAAGGTACAAAGAAAGGCGAGTTTGAATTTCCGTACGGGGTTGCCGGAGATAAAGAAGGGAATGTCTATGTTGCCGATTTGTATAATGGAAAGATCTCAATTTTTGATTCAAAAGGTAAGTTTATAAAGTATTTTAAAGAAAAATCGAAAAAGGAAAAGCTCATTTCCTCTCCAGGAGGGCTTCGTATTTTTAATGACAACCTATATGTCACCGATATTAAGGCAAACAAGTTATTTGTGTTTAGTTTAAATGGTAAGAAGTTGCTGGAAATAGGCGGATCAGGTTCTGAAAAAGGAAAATTTATTGCGCCTAATGCGGTAACAGTTGATAGTGACAACCATATCTATGTCACAGATTCAGGTAATAATAGAGTTCAAGTCTTTAATTCAAAGGGCAAGTTTCTTAAAATCATTAATGGTTCGAAGGATGGAAAGGGCGAAACCCGCTTCCTTAACCCTCGTGGGATAGCAGTTGATTCAAAAGGAAATGTGTTTATTGTAAATAACTTATCACATAATATTTATGCATTTGACAAAAATGGAAAGGAAAAATTTGAATTAGGGGGAATGGGGACAGAAAACGATAAGTTCTACCTTCCAAACGGGCTTTACATTGATGAACGGGGGATGATGTATGTTACTGATACTGTCAATCAACGAGTATCAGTATACAACTAATCATCACACCTATTTAAGGAGGTGAGGCCAAAAAAAGAAGATTTACGAATTATCTTATATGTTTTGAAAGAAAAGAAAAAGAGAGAGTAACAAGGGAGGTTTTAAGAAATGAAGAGAAAGATTGGTTTTTCTACCATTTTGATGTTGGCCATCTTCAGTTTATTCACAATTGGGGCATTGGCCGCAGCTCCAGCAAAGCCGGAAGTAACTTCAAAACTAGTAGGACCAAACAAACTTGAAATTTCGTGGAAAGCTGTTCCGGGTGCTACATCTTACAATGTATATTGGAACGGAGCAACTCAACCCGAAAGCACTACAGAATTAAAATATGTTAAAGAGAATCTTAATCCAACATCCTACTACAGATTTGCCGTATCTGCAGTTAATGCCGATGGCGAATCTGAAAAGGTAGCAGGTGACCAAGCATTCATGCATGGTGCCACTGTGAAGAGCGATGGTACCATTGGGACACACAGGACACACGGTGATTTTCAAAACAATACCAACTCATGTGCAAACTGTCACAGCACACACACTGGTAAAGATGAAAGATTATTGAAATATACAAATGGCGAATATGAAATGTGCATGTCCTGTCATGACGGGACGCTGGGCTTTTATAACGTTTTAAGTCAAGGTGAAGGCGCAGGTACTTTCAATGATACTCATGAAAGTGCTTCTATGCATAACGTGAAATCAGATGCCGTGATTGGCCAGGCTCCAGGAGCTTCAACGGCTGTAACATCAACCTTAACACTTGAATGTTCAAGCTGCCATAATCCACACGGATCTGTCAATGACCGACTTTTAAAGGAAACCATTTCTACACAAACTTCAGCTGATGGAAAAACTCATACGGCAGTAAAATGGTCATCGACGGTTGATAAAGGAACAAAAGCTATTGCCCTTGACTTAACGCCTGATCCTGCCTATGCAGAATTTAATGCAAGTACAGGTGCTAATGGTTTGAAGATTATGAAATCAACAGGACCTAAAGATGGTACTAATGCACAAAACTATGCTCAGTTCTGTGGAGCATGTCATGATAACTACAAAACGAGCAGGACTACAGCCTATACTAACAAAAATGATGGACAATCTTACCATACACATAATGCCGCTACGTCTTCTGCCGGCAGAAACTGTGCATCCTGTCACTTTGCACATGGTACTGATGTAACGCTTATGATTGATACACAAGGTAAAACAGTAGCTGATTACGTGAAAGAAGGCTGGACAGAAGAAAGAGCTGTTGAATACATGAAAGATGTTAACAAAGACGGCTCGAAGCTTAAGAAATATACGAATATGTCTGTTTGTTGGGCATGTCACCAATCATCGCATGCACTTGACACCCAGCAGCCTGATTCTAAATACTTGATTGATGGTACAGACAGATATGGTAACCCAATTAAGGTATTCCCTGGAAAGCCAGCAAAATAAAAAACTATCAAATAGCGTCACTATTTGATAGCTCAACAAAATGATGAATCTTTAAACAAGGTAGTAATATTCATTATTACTACCTTGTTTAGTATGACAAATGGACTTCCAAATTGTCAAAAATATTTAACTTAACCAAGAAAATTAATGTGAGTTGACTTGTTATAATTTAAATAGAGGCGACTACTTTTTATCACAAGAAAAGGATGAATATCATGAAAAGGATGAACTACAAACGAAAGCTAATTTCAAACATTATCATATGGAGCGTTTTTATTAGTTCCCTCCTTTTGTATTCTCCTGAAAGATACGTTTTTTCCGCCCAGGGTGTCCCGGAAATAACGATAGATACTCCTGTTCAAGGATCAGAGATACCTGTTTCAAAGGTTGAATTTACTGGAAAAATTTCTGAAGAAATGAAAACTCCGGATAAACTCTCTTTAAAGGTTTTTGAACATCAAGGTAATTCTGAGCAGCCTGTTGACATTACAAATGATGGAGAGCTTAAGACGATACCACAGGAACAACATGCTGTATTTACATATGCGAAGGACTTTACTGAAGGAGTCCATACTCTCACTTTTGTTGTTACCGATGAAGAAGGGGTTAGCAATAAAATAGATCGGACCTTTACAGTTAAACTACCTGATACTGCACCGAAGAACGATTCTATAGCAAATGTTGCTGCGGCAGAAAATCAAACCCCATCTTCTGCTGAAGAGGTGGGGAATAGGCCATATATGGAAAAAATGTACTTTATCCCCTCTGGTACAGAAGGACAGTATCAACCCGGAGCAAAGGACGAGCCTGATAGCTATTTACCTGCTGAAGATATGACTCGTGTACCATTAGATTATCAGATTTTAATTGATATAAGAAGCACTGAGCCGTTAATCATAACTGAGCCTTTGATGACGTTTTTTGGAGAAATAGAGGGGACTGTAACGAAAGTAGCAACAACCCAACTTACGGAAACCAACAGTTCGAATGTTTTTCTCTTTAAACCGAAACAATTAAATCCTGGTACAACTTATAATGTCTATTTAAATCCGACTATTAAAGATGAGTCAAACCATTTAATTATTCCTAGATTTCTTAAATTTACTACAGTAAGTACGGCTTATGACGGATATCAATTTAAGGATAAAGATGGCAATAATCTAAGGGAATTAGACAACAAAGACTTCATACATGGACCTTTTTCAAATGTTACGAATGCTTGTGTTTACTGCCACAGTACTCATAATGGGAAAAATCCGACCCTTGAAGGCGGTAAATTTGGGTCCAAAGAAGATAATTTTTGTATGGCCTGTCATGATGGAACATATGGAGCACCGAAAATAGCTGATTCATATAAAAACAATAATCATAATCAAAATTCCAGTGCCTCATGCACAAGCTGTCATAATCCTCATTCTCCAGGGACAAAGGAAAATCCTAGCAGCCTGAAAAGAATTTCGGCCAAAGACAGCCATTTTCAAACATATAAAAAAGCCAGCACAGCGGAAGGAAAAGCTGAAGACTATTCATTATGCTTTAGCTGCCACAATGGTGTGAAAGCATCTAATATTGAACAATTTTATAAAAATGAAACGCTTATTAGTCAATCTGGACACAATATTAAAGCAACAACTGATAGCGGTAGTCCTTTAAATGGGTCGCTTCCATGTGCCGAATGTCATGAAACACATGGATCAAATAATTTGAAAATGTTAAGGGAAAATATTGGAAATATACAAGGGAATGAATTTATTACAGACGAAAAAGATTGGACAGTTTCTGTTGAACGTAAATTCTGTATGAAATGTCATGATGGGAAAACCTTACTGTATGGTGTAACTGGTAAATTTAATGATCAGTTATTGGAACATCAGGATTCCTCTAAAGCTTGTTCAGAATGTCATGGCCAAGGAGAAACAAACAAGGAAAAATCGTTAAGCGCTGCCCATGCGCCTAAAAAATATGTTCACTAATCAATGGCGAGAGGCGATAAGCCTCTCGTTTTAATAGTTGGACTTTTTCACCTAGAAACCTACTCATTGAAACCGGTCCGAAGATATCAATCATCAGCCCTAGTTTCAACAATGAAGAAGTAATCAAAAATTCATTGGATTTCTTTTAGCCAAATTTTGAAATTTTTCTAGTCATCACGTTATAATAGGTAAGTACTTACAACGATATTATGAATACAATATCCTAACGTTTGATAGAGGTGGAAAAATGGAATTAGCAGAAATTCGTAATAAACTTGAGAAAATGGCTGAGACATTAGCGGACTTTAGGGGGTCTCTTTGACCTGGAAAATAAGGAGGCCAGAATTGCTGAACTAGATGATATTATGCTGCAGCCCGACTTTTGGAATGATCAAGAGCAGGCGCAGAAGGTTATTAGCGAGTCCAACGGCTTAAAGGATCAGGTCCATGAGTTTTATCAACTTTATGAATCGTTTGAAAATCTGGAGTTGACCTACGAACTTGTCAAAGAAGAAAGTGATGCCCAGCTGCAGGCAGAGCTTGAAGAAGAACTGGGGCAGCTTTCGGATCGCCTAAATCATTTTGAACTTCAGCTTCTGTTAAGTGGTGAATATGATAAAAATAATGCGATCTTAGAGCTTCACCCCGGTGCAGGGGGAACAGAGTCGCAGGACTGGGGTGCGATGCTGCTTAGAATGTACACACGCTGGGCTGAGAGAAAGGGCTTTAAGGTAGTAACCCTTGATTATCTGCCTGGCGATGAAGCCGGAATTAAAAGCGTAACCCTTGGTATTAATGGGCATAATGCGTATGGCTATTTAAAAGCAGAAAAAGGGGTACATCGTCTTGTTCGGATTTCACCATTTGACTCCTCGGGACGTCGTCATACTTCCTTCGTTTCCTGTGACGTCATGCCGGAATTTAATGATGAAATCGAAATTGAGATTCGTCCTGAGGATTTACGGGTGGATACGTACCGTGCGAGCGGCGCCGGTGGCCAGCATATTAATAAAACGGAGTCGGCGGTTCGGATTACCCACTTGCCGACAGGGATTGTTGTCTCCTGTCAAACGGAGCGTTCGCAAATCCAAAACCGCGAGCATGCGATGAAAATGTTGAAGGCGAAGCTTTACCAAAGGGAAACAGAAGAAAAGGAAAAGGCACTTGCCGAAATTCGCGGCGAGCAAAAGGAGATTGGCTGGGGCAGCCAAATCCGCTCTTACGTCTTTCATCCCTATTCGATGGTAAAGGATCACCGGACAGGAATCGAGACCGGGAACGTTCAAGCTGTTATGGACGGGGATATTGATCAGTTTATTAATGCCTATCTAAGGTCGAGAATTTCATAATGAAACATTTAAGCCTTTTGCCGAACTCGTTCGGCAGAGGCTTTTCCTTTTTCAAAACTCGGAGATTGAAGAGTAGTTAGCGAGGCGGTGCAAAAAATTTTTTTGTGCGTTGCGGACCTAATCTTTTTCAATGGTAATATTTCATAGAACCTCTCAAAGTTCGCTACCTGCTTGGATAGAAATATTATAAAAAATTTATCACTTCACCACGTCAACCCAACGGCATTTACACTAATTTATCCCCATGCTATACTCAGTTCGCTTAGACTGCATTTTAGAGGGGAATCATCATGAAAAGAATCAATTTTTTGGCTGATACTCATCCAAAACTAAGAATGGCCATGGATTATATTTTAGTTCTTATTGGCTCAGCCATCATCGCTGTCACTTTCAATGTTTTTCTATTACCGAATCAGGTGGCATCTGGGGGAGTCAGCGGCATCAGTACCATATTAAAAGCCGTTCTAGGGCTGGAACCGGCCTATGTCCAATGGGCATTTAATATCCCATTATTTATCGCCGGAGTTGTTTTATTGGGTGGGGGACAATATGGGGTAAAAACTTTAGTAGGAACCGTATTTCTTCCATTTGTTGTGTTTATAACAAAAAGCTGGGATCCATGGACACATGATGCCTTGCTTGGCGCTTTGTTCGGCGGTATTGGTGTCGGCCTTGGCCTCGGGATTGTTTTTCGCGGCCGGGCTTCAACAGGGGGAACGGATCTGGCAGCACAAATCATCAATAAATATACCGGGATAACACTGGGCCGAAGCGTGGTAATGATTGACGGACTTATTGTTCTGACTGCTGCGTTTGTTTTTGACATTGAAAAAGCATTATATGCCTTGATCGGCCTGTATGTTACCAGTAAAACGATTGATCTCATTCAGGTCGGTTTCGGCAGGTCGAAGATGGCGATGATTATCACCAATAAGCAGGAGGAAGTACGTGAAGGCATTCTGAAAAAAATTGACCGGGGTGTTACAAAACTTTCAGCATATGGTGGATTTACCGATCATGAACGACCGGTTTTAATGTGTGTCGTGGATCAATCGGAGTTCACAAAATTGAAACAATTGGTGAAAAGCCTTGACCCGTCTGCGTTTGTCGTGGTTATGGACGCCGCTGAGGTACTCGGAGAGGGTTTCAAACGTGGATAATACAGGTATAATAAAGCATTGATGGTATTATTTACACTTTGGGGGGAGTGGCAATGAAGAAAAAATTCGTTACATTATTATTGGGTACATCTTTCGTGTTAGGTCTTGCTGCTTGCGGCGGCGGTTCTGACGATGGTGGAAAGGATACCGCATCAGCCGGAGGGGCCAAGATATTTGACCAAAAATGTTCCAGCTGCCATGGCGGCGATCTTAAGGGGGGAATGGGCCCGGATTTAACAAAGGTAGGGTCAAAGTATTCCAAGGATCAAATCTTGGATATCATCAAAAATGGTAAAGGCCAAATGCCGAAGAACGTGGTCTCAGGTAAAGATGCCGACGAAGTTGCTGACTGGCTCTCGGCGAAAAAATAAACATTTCAGTAATCGCTCTGTCTCCTGAGGCAGAGCGATTTATTTTTCAAAGGGTAAGAAGGTATAATATATTCGACTCTGAGAATTGTTTTGCTCCACAAGGAAGGCTTCGACAGCATCTGCATCGCCCGAAGGAAAAGCGTTAGCTTTTTCGAGGAGGCTATACGCCGCTGACCAGAGCGCTTGGGCTTTTGTTCTAAAAATAAGAAAATTCGACAAAATCAGCTGCGCATGAAAATGGTGCTGCCGGTGTCTAAAACTGTCATGTTTTGTATCGTTTGAAATGAAACTGTAATATATTTATAGCTTTTTTTGCCGATTTTTGATGTTATAATAAAACCAATGTGAATTTCTGAACGCATTGTTTGTTATTGTGTCCGATTTGTAGAAATTAAAAGAAAATTGTCGAATAATCTTTTATTCAACAATAAAACTATAGGTGATGACTATGATAGAGTTAAAAGATGTATATAAAAAGTATCCGAATGGTGTCACAGCGATAAATGGGATTGACATTCGCATCAACCAAGGTGAATTTGTTTATATCGTAGGTCCCAGCGGTGCCGGGAAATCGACATTCGTGAAAATGATCTACCGTGAGGAAGTACCAACTTCCGGCACTATCACGATGAATGGTGTGAATCTAGCAAAATTAAAAATGAAAAAGGTACCGATGCACCGCCGTAATATAGGTGTCGTATTCCAAGACTTTAAGCTGCTCCCAACTCTTACAGTCTATGAAAATGTCGCGTTTGCTTTAGAGGTAATCGAAGCACAGCCTAAATTTATTAAAAAAAGAGTGATGGAGGTTCTTGACCTTGTCGGTTTAAAGCATAAGGCAAGAATGCTTCCTACAGAACTTTCCGGCGGTGAACAACAGCGTGTATCGATTGCCCGTTCAATCGTAAACTCACCGAAAGTGGTCATTGCGGACGAGCCTACTGGTAACCTTGACCCTGAAACAACCTGGGAAATTATGAAGATTTTTGAAGAGATAAATAATCGAGGAACAACGGTCGTCATGGCGACCCATAACAGGGATATTGTTAATACATTGAAGCGTCGTGTCATCGCAATTGAAGACGGCAAGATTGTTCGTGATGAGCAAAGGGGTGAATACGGATATGAAAATTAGAACCATTGGCCGTCACGTGCGAGAAAGTGTCAAGAGCATCGGCAGAAACGGCTGGATGACATTTGCCTCCGTTAGTGCCGTAACCGTGACGCTTATCTTAGTGGGTGTCTTTTTCGTCATTATGATGAATCTTAATAGAGCGGCCGAAACGGTTGAAGAGGATGTACAAATCCGCGTTCACATTGATGTCGCGGCCAGCAAACATGACCAGGAAACATTAAAAGCTGCCATTCAAGCGATTCCTGAAGTGAAATCGGTCAAGTTCTCGCCTAAGGAAGAAGAGTTGAAGGATTTAGTAAAAAATATGGGCGAGGAAGGAAAGGCGTTTAAGCTTTTTGAACAGGATAATCCATTAAATGACGTATTTATTGTTAAAACGAAAAAACCAACTGATACGATGAAGGTAGCGGACAAAATTGAAAAACTAAATTTTGTTTTTAAAGTAAAGTATGGTCAGGATAAAGTAGAAAAGTTATTTAAGTTTATTAAGGCAAGCCGCAATGTCGGTATCGTTCTTATTATTGGTTTGTTCTTTACGGCCATTTTCTTGATCTCTAATACGATTAAAATTACGATCATTGCGAGACGAAGAGAAATTAAGATTATGAAATTAGTAGGAGCGACCAACTCATTCATTCGCTGGCCATTTTTCCTTGAGGGGCTATGGCTTGGCATCCTTGGGTCGATTCTTCCAATCATCCTTATTTCCATTGCCTATTATCGAGCATTTGATTATGTAAATCCAAAGCTTAACGGCACATTTATTAAGATGTTGCCATTTGATCCATTTATATATCAGGTGTCTGGCATTCTTTTATTAATGGGTGCCTTGATTGGAGTCTGGGGCAGTTTAATGTCCGTTAGAAAATTCTTAAAGGTGTAATCCAATCCCTGAGGATCAGGAAGGGGCCTCCATGGCTCCCTCCTGAATTCTTCTTGGATGGCCGCTTATACATAGAGAAATTGTAATGGGAGGAATAACCGGAATGAAGAAATCAGTCATAACTATTGCCGTTGCAACAACGGTTGGTTTGGGGACGATGTTAGGCGGGCCTGTTGCCAAAACAAAAGCAGCCTCAATCTTCGAACTAAAAGGGCAGCAAAACAAGCTTCAGGATCAACGCTCTGGTGTCAAATCAGATATACATAAAGTAAATGAGAAAATTGGCCAGCTGCAAAAACAACAGTCAGGTGTAAAGGATGACATAAAACGGATTGAACTTGTGATTGGTGAAACATCTGAAAAAATTAAAGAGAAAAATGCCAAAATTAAAGAAACCAATGCCGAGATTAATAAGCTCCAAGCGGACATAAAGATTATTCAAGAGCGGATGCAAAAGCGTAGTGACCTATTAAAGGAGCGTGCACGTAATTATCAGGAAAATGGTGTGGTCAATTACCTTGATGTATTATTAGGGGCACATAGCTTTAGTGACTTTATTGATCGAACCACTGCGGTAGCTACCTTGCTTAATGCAGACCAGGAAATATTAAGACAGCATGAAGCAGACAAAAAAGAGCTGGAGACAAAGCAAGCAAAAGTGAAAAAAGAGCTTGCCGGTCTGCAGGAGATGATGGCAGACTTAAAGAAAATGAACCAACAATTGGCAGCTCAAAAGGCAGAAAAAGATAAAATGCTGAAAACTCTTGCAAAAGAAGAAGCTAAAGAAGAAAAACATGTGATGGGTTTAAAGGAGCAGGAACAAATCCTTGCCTCACAAGAAATAGCCATCAAAAAGGCAATTCAACAGGAAAAAGAACGCCAAGCAGCCGAAGCAGCCGCAGCAACCAAAGCAACGGTTAAAAAAGCTGCGAAAAAGGTATACTCAAATACTACTAGAAATTCACACTCTCGAAGTGAATCTTCATCCTCGGCAAATATGGCAATATCTAGTGGCGCTTTTACTAGACCTACAGTGGGACCGGTAACTTCCGGGTATGGTTTTCGGTCATATGATCATTCATTCCACAATGGCATTGATTTTGGAAGCCAAACGGGTAGTGATCCTATCGTTGCAGCAGCAGATGGGGTAGTTTCAAGGTCATATCAATCAGCTTCATATGGAGAATGTATCTTCATTTCTTCGATTGTAAATGGCCAGCTCTATACGACTGTTTATGCTCATATGGCCAGCGGAAGTCGATTGGTTCAAGAAGGTCAAACCGTTAAGAAAGGTCAGCGAATTGGCACGAAAGGCGCAACGGGCGCTGCTGACGGAGTTCATTTGCACTTTGAACTCCATAAGGGGCAATGGAATTATAGTAAGTCAAATAGGATTAATCCAGCTGGAATCATACCAGGGATATAAGAAACACACATGATTCGTTGACTCACACCC
>NZ_JADDIU010000034.1 GCF_016464375.1 Bacillus renqingensis | reverse complement strand
AAGGCAATATCTAATTCCTGTTTTCTACTCTACTAAAACTAAAAATCAGCTGGCTTCATAAAAAATCGTATGTAAACAAGGAGGAAATAAAATGAATAACCATCTCGTTTTGCAAACTGACTTTGGTTTAAGTGACGGTGCGGTTAGTGCGATGTATGGCGTAGCGGTTTCAGTAAATCCAGCCATCCGAATCTTTGATTTAACACATGACATCGAGCAATACCATATTTGGGAAGGTTCTTACCGCTTGTATCAGACAGTCGCCTACTGGCCGGAGGGAACGGTGTTTGTTTCGGTTGTCGACCCGGGTGTGGGCTCCGAGCGCCGAAGCATTGTTGCAAAAACGGCGTTAAATCAATATATTGTCACCCCTGACAATGGGACGCTGACACATATTAAAGGGTGTATTGGTATTGAGGAGGTGAGGATGATTGATGAAACCGTCAATCGTCTGCCCCACTCGGGTGAATCCTATACGTTCCATGGTCGTGATGTCTATGCCTATACGGGTGCGAGGCTTGCCTCCAATTTAATACCATTTGAACAAGTAGGTCCAGTGGTGCCGGTTGATTCCATCATTGAGCTGCCTAAGGCTGAACCGAGCATCAAGGGCCATGTCCTTACCGGAAATATCGACATTCTGGACATTCGCTTCGGCAATTTATGGACGAATATTGATCGTACGCTTTTCAAAGATTTCCCTGCTGAATATGGTGATTCCTTTGAAGTAACGATTGAAAATGATACCCGCCAAGTCTATAAAAACATTATGACGTATGGTCGGACATTTGCTGACATCCATCTAGGTGAACCATTGCTTTATGTGAATTCCCTAGACAAAATCGGTGTAGCGATTAACCAAGGTTCCTTTGCCAAGGCCTATCACGTTAAAGCGGGGGAATCGTGGAAAATTTCTATTCGCAAAATACCGAAGATTGTGTACAATTAATAAATATTGGAGGTTGGAAAAATGAGGGGAAAACCGTTATCGATTAAAACAATTGTCGCGATTGGGATTGGGGCAGCCGTATTCGTGATCTTAGG
The DNA here is from genome assembly GCF_016464375.1 of Bacillus renqingensis. Lineage (GTDB taxonomy): Bacteria > Bacillota > Bacilli > Bacillales > Cytobacillaceae > Neobacillus > Neobacillus renqingensis. The sequence continues at coordinate 51,201 of NZ_JADDIU010000034.1, read as the reverse complement.
TCGGTTCGCCGTGATACCTACAGTAATTCCAAATACAAACTTTGACACATCGTACGGCTTTTTGGCATTAATGGCGATTGTCTTCGGACCAGTCGCCGGAGGTTTAATTGGGTTAATCGGCCACGCCTTGAAGGACGCTATCTTCTATGGAACGCCATGGTGGAGCTGGGTCGTCGTTTCCGGATTGGTTGGCTTCTTAATTGGGTTAGCCGCGAAAAAAATCAATATTGAATCTGGGGTTTTTAATGTAAAAAAAATGATTCTGTTCAACGTGGTTCAAATCACTCGTTCAGGCTATCGGATGGTTTCTTATTGCGCCAACACTGGATGTTCTTATCTATGCCGAGCCGGCGAATAAAGTTTATTTGCAAGGGGTCGTGGCAGCGGGCTTAAACATGGTCACAGTCGCCGTCCTTGGAACGCTGCTGCTTAGCATCTATGCCAAAAGCCGCAGTCAAAGCGGCAGTCTGACGAAGGATGTTTAGTGGTGGAATTCCGCCGATTTTAGTTAGGATCCGACCAAAGTCAACAAGGAACCCACCGGTTTCAGTCGAATTCGGCTCCGATTCCGTCGGGTTTCGAGACGATTCCGCCAGCTTCCCGTGGGAATTCCGCCGCAAAGAACAGAGAAACAGCACTGTTTTTACAAGGAGAAACAATATGAAAAAACCAGTGATTCAATTCAAAAATTATAGCTTTCAATACCGCAGTCAGACGGCAGCAACACTACAGGAAATCAATTTAACGATCTATGAAGGGGAAAAGGTTCTCATTGTCGGTCCCTCAGGGTCGGGAAAAAGCACACTTGGCCATTGTATCAATGGCCTTGTTCCCTTTTCATATAAAGGGAATGTAACGGGGAGCCTTCAAATCGTTGGTGAGAATCCAAAGGATATTTTTTCACTTTCGAAAAAAGTGGGGACGGTCCTCCAAGATCCAGATGGTCAATTTATTGGTCTGACGGTTGCCGAGGATATCGCTTTTGCTCTCGAAAATGATTGCACACCGCAAACACAAATGTTTGATAAAGTAGCAGAGGTTTCAAAGCTGGTCGAAATGGAGAATTACTTGGACGCCTCAACACATCAGCTTTCAGGCGGGCAAAAGCAACGGGTCTCACTCGCCGGGGTCATGGTCGACGATGTGGAGATTTTGTTGTTTGATGAACCATTGGCCAATCTTGATCCGGCAACCGGAAAATATGCAATTGAACTGATTGACCAGATTCAACAAAAGACCAACAAAACCGTTGTGATGATTGAGCACCGCTTAGAGGATGTGTTGCACCGTCCTGTTGATCGTATCATTGTGATGGATGATGGCAGGATTGTCAGTGATACGACCCCGGATGAATTATTGGCCTCGCCCATACTGGAGCAGTGTTCCATCCGTGAGCCATTATATGTAAAAGCAGCAAAATATGCCGGCTGCATCATGACGCCGGACATGCAGCCGGCCCATCTTGATACCTTTCAAGTAGATGCCTGTAAAGCTAAGCTCGTTGACTGGTTTGCAAAAGTGGATCGCCCTCAGCCGAAAGCGAAAACAGAAACTATTTTAACATTAACAGAAATTAATTTTGGCTATACACCAGGACGGCAAACGATTCATGATGTTTCTTTTTCGATTGAAAAAGGGGAAATGGTCAGTATCGTTGGAAAGAATGGCGCCGGAAAGTCGACACTCTCCAAATTAATTTGCGGTTTTGAAAAGCCAAACTCGGGAAAAATTTATTTCCGCGCGGATGATATCAGCGATGATACGATTAAAGAGCGCGCCACGAGAATTGGGATGGTGTTGCAAAATCCGAATCAGATGATTTCGAAGCAGATGATTTATGATGAAGTCGCCTTCGGGCTTGTCATTCGCAGCTTCCCAGAGGCGGAAATAAAGAAGCGGGTGCTTGCAGCATTGAAAATTTGCGGATTGTCTCCATTTCGTAACTGGCCGATATCAGCACTAAGCTTTGGCCAGAAAAAGCGGGTAACGATTGCCTCCATCTTAGTTTTAGAGCCTGAGATTATTATTCTTGATGAGCCTACTGCCGGGCAGGATTTTCGCCATTATACCGACATCATGGAGTTTTTGGTAGAGCTGAATCGGCAAGGTGTAACGATTATCATGATTACCCATGATATGCATCTGATGCTTGAATATACCCCAAGGGCGATTGTGATGGCAGATGGTCGAAAAATTGCTGATGATTCAGCCGTCGATGTACTGGCGGATTCTCGTATTGTCGAAGCAGCCAATTTAAAGGAAACGTCCCTGTATGAATTGGCACTTCGGGCAGAAATGGAAGAGCCAACGCAATTTATCGAACGGTTTATTGCGTATGACCAGGGGGTACGGAAGAATGGCAGCTGAAATGCTTTCCTATATTGAACGACAGTCGCCGGTTCATCGGCTTACAGGTGTCACCAAGCTGATTTGCTTTATTATTTGGTCATCGATCGCCATGCTCACGTACGATACACGAATTTTGCTTTGTTTGTTTCTGTTTAGCATCGTTATTTTTATGATTTCCAAGGTGAAATTAAAGGAAGTAGCGTTTGTTCTCCTATTTATTTTGGTTTTTCTATTAATGAATAATCTTGCTATCTACCTTTTTTCACCGCAAGAAGGGGTGAAAATTTACGGGACAAACCATGTTTTATTTGAAATGGCCGGCCGTTATACGGTAACAATGGAGCAATTATTTTATCAATTCAATGTCACGCTGAAGTATTTTACCGTTATTCCAGCGGCACTGTTGTTTATCGTAACCACCAATCCGAGTGAATTCGCGGCATCGCTAAATCGCATCGGTGTCAGCTATCGGATTTCCTATGCTGTCGCACTGGCGCTGCGCTATATTCCCGATATTCAACGGGATTTTCGCACGATCTCGCTGTCTCAACAAGCGCGCGGGATTGATATGTCGCGTAAAGAAAAACTGCCGAAGCGAATCAAAAACGCTGCATCCATCATCATCCCGCTCATCTTATCCAGTCTCGACAAGATCGAGATGATTAGCAATGCGATGGAACTCCGTGGCTTTGGAAAAAACAAAAAGCGTACCTGGTACCGGGCCCGCCCATTCCAAAAAATCGACATCATCACCATCATTATCTTTGTCTCCATTCTATTGGTATCCCTTTACATTACCTTCCACAACGGCAATCGCTTTTATAATCCGTTTTAAAGCAGCAGCACGGGGAATGGGTCTTCCGCTCCTTTTTCAAGCGTTGACGGGTAAAGCGGGAAAAATGACGGGTAAATTGCGGAAACAAACGGATAAAGTCGAAGTATTGACGGGTAAAGTTTATAAACAGACGGATAAACCCTCTAAATTGACGAGTAAATCAAAAAAGTGCCAGGCACCATCCGGAATATTAGGCGGTGCCTGGCACTTTTTGCTTCATAATAAAAAACAGGCGAATAAAATAGAAAAATAGACGAATACAATAGAAAAACAGGCGGGTAAAATTGATTTTTCGACGAAGAATGCTCCTTTAAAAGAACCCTTGTCACGTTTTTCTATTTGTTTAAGATTGCTAGATAGAAAATGTTAGAATAGAGAAGCTACATATTGGCAAGCTGGATCTTATTGATCGATTGTTAGATATTATCATCTTGGAGGTTATCGTTTTTGGGGAATTATAGAAATCATCATAAAGGGAATTATTTCATATTATTACTTGTCGTTTTCGGCGGTTTTCTTGTTTTCGGGTTATCGGAAAATATTAAAGGTCCTGCGTTACCGAGTATGCAATCTGAATTTGGCCTGAATGAATCACAGCTTGGTATTCTGCTTGCCCTTAATTCGCTTGGGTATTTACTAGCATGCACCTTCACATCCATTCTTTCTGATAAAATCGGAATCAAGTGGACTGGAATCCTCGCATTTGCCTCTATGGCGTTGGCAGGTATCTTTATGTATCTGTCGCAAGGGTATTTGACTTTGACAGCATCGTATTTTTTGTTATATCTAGGAAACGGTGTCCTTGAGATTGGCCTTGGCATTATGGCGGCCCGCATCTTTACCAAAAATACTGGAACGATGATGAATCTTGCTCATTTTTTTTACGGACTTAGTTCCATTGGGGCGCCGATAATAGGTGCCTCTATGATGGGCTGGCATGTTCTGGATGGAGTGCTTGGCTGGCGGGGGATGTATGTAATCATTCTTTCGCTATCACTGTTGCCGATTATTCCTTCGCTTATCGGAAGGTTTCCGGATGAACATCACAGTGAAGCAGAATCAACATCGTTTCGTGGTCTGTTTCGCGACCCGATTGCCTGGTTAATTGTCGCTGTTCTTTCGTTCGGAGTGGTTTCTGAAATGGCGGTTGGCAGCTGGCTTGTCTATTATCTACAAAATGTATATGATTGGTCGTTAAAAAAAGCCTCAGAAATGCTATCGTTATTTTTCCTGTTTTTCACACTCTCCCGGCTGTTTGCCGGACCAATTACCGATAAAATCGGTTATACCCTTTCCGTTATGCTCTTTTCTGCCTTTTCAGGGGGATGCAGCCTTGCTGCTGTTTTCATTGGAGAAAAAGGAGCAATCCTCTTCGCCATTGCAGGCATCGGAATTGCCCCAATCTATCCAACCGTCATGGCACTGCTAGCCAAACGGCATACGAAAGGAGTGGGGACAGCGATCACATTTACGGTTACGCTCATGGGAATTGCCAGTGTGATCGGAAATCTGCTCATCGGAGTCATCATCGATTTTGTCCATTATATTTTGGGAGAAAGACTGAAAAACGAGATGATCGGCCTACAGGCTGGCTATCTCTTTATCGCTGGAATGGCGATTCTATGCTCGCTATGCTGCGTGTTTTTATTTAAAAAGCTAAGAATAGAAGCAGCGGTATCCTCCAATAAGTCGAATAACTTCTAGCCTCATTTAGGTTTAAAAAAATCTGGTTGGACTATGCTATACTGAATATAAAAAAAACGACAATTCTTTTATTGAGGAATAGGAATAATGATGAAATTAGATGAACTTGTAAACGCGAACTATGATAAGTTGAAGCAAAACGACTTGTACATATGGAGCTATATATCTAATCACAAAAAGGAATGCAGTGATTTAACTATTGATGAATTAGCTGCGAAATGTAATGTGTCAAGATCCACCATTCTTAGATTTGCCCAAAGACTTTCGTTAAAGGGATATAGCGAATTAAAAATTTATTTAAAGTGGGAGGTCAAAGAGGAACCGATAAAGCAAAATATTATTGACAATTTTTGCAATGCCCTTATTCAAAATATTAATGAATACAAAAAACATGATTTTACATCAATATGCAAACTTATCTACCAAAGTAAAAAAGTGTTCTTATATGGTACGGGTGCCGTCCAACGTTCTGTAGCTCAAGAAATGCGGAGAATCTTCCTAACTGGAAATGAACATTTCTATGTAATCGAAGGAGTGGACGAAATTAGTGCACTGATTAATACTTTAACCAATGAGGATTTAGTTTTTATGATTTCCCTAAAGGGAGAATCTGATAATGCCAAGGCTTTTAGCAAACAGCTTGTACTAAAGGGGATCCCTTTTGTGACAATTACGAGTCTTGGGGAAAATGAATTGGCCCGTCTTAGTACAGAAAGTATCTATATCCATACCCCTGAGATTGAACTCCGCTCTGATATAAACTATCAGATTTTAGATGCTTATTTTATCCTTGTGGATATCTTGTTTTTAAATTACATCCTTTATAAAGAATCTCAAAGACATGCAAAAAAATAAATTCAAGTATTCCCTCTCAATTGAAAGCTGATAAGTCAACAAATTACATGTTGATTTATCAGCTTTTTTTACGCTTATTTGCTCAAAATCTGAAGCTGGGAAAAGTCTCAGAAATTGTGAAAAACTATCTATCTTCGGTAATCCTGTCTAAATCATTAAAGCGTATTCACTTTTAAAATGAAACATTTATAATTCATTTTGTTGGGAAGAAATCTTACGTAAGTTCCCATCTAGTTAGAAGGAGATGAATCTGTTGGCACTTACTATCACCGACGTAAAAGTTATTACAACCGCTCCAGAAGGAATAAATCTTGTAGCTGTAAAAGTTGAAACTTCCGAACCAGGTCTTTATGGTTTGGGCTGCGCAACCTTTACGCAAAGATATCTGGCGGTTGTTACAGCCATTGAAAAATATTTAAAACCCTTTCTGATTGGAAAGGATCCACAAAGAATCGAGGACATTTGGCAAACTGCAATGGTAAGCAGTTACTGGCGGAATGGTCCTGTATTAAATAATGCAATTTCAGGCATCGATATGGCGCTATGGGATATAAAAGGAAAGTTGGCAAATATGCCGTTATATCAATTGTTTGGCGGTAAATGTCGGGATGCGGTTCCAGCATATATTCATGCAGATGCAAAATCGATCAACCATGCGTTGGAATTGGTTGAAGAAAGAAAAGAGGCAGGCTGGCACAACATTCGAGTGCAAATTGGCGGTTATGGCGGGGAAAATCCGAATATTCATAAGCCCGTTACTTCAACCTCAGGTGTGTACTATGATCCCAAAAGTTATATGAAAACGGTGTTAACCACTTTTGAAAAATTGCGTGTGAAATTTGGTGATGAACTTGGCCTATGCCATGATGTTCATGAAAGGCTTACGCCAAATCAGGCAATGCAATTTGCAAAACAAATGGAGCAATTTGATTTGCTATTTCTAGAAGACGTACTTCCACCTGAACAGGTACAGTGGTTTGACCACATTCGAGCTCATACCGTGACGCCACTTGCACAGGGAGAACTTTTTAATAATCCGAACGAATGGATTGAGCTTATTTCGAAAAGATATATAGATTATTTGAGATTGCATATTAGCCAAGTAGGAGGCATTTCACCAGTTCGAAAAATTATTGGTTTTTGCGATACATTTGGAGTTCGAACAGCATGGCATGGACCTGGTGATTTAACACCAATAGGCCATGCAGTTAGTGCCCACCTTGATATCTCAACTCCAAATTTTGGGATTCAAGAATGGAGCTGCAGTATAAAAGAAAACACATATGAAGTATTCCCTGGAACACCAGTTGTGAAGGACGGATATATCTATCTCAATGACAAACCAGGTATCGGGGTTGAAATTGATGAAAAGGCAGCTGCCAAATATCCTTGTCACGACAAACTACCGGAGTGGACACTCGCTAGATTACCGGACGGCAGTGCAGCCCGACCATAAATTTCATAATAGGGGGATAAAAAAATGGATGATCAAACAGTTGCAAGGTTAATTATAGAGAATATTGGCGGAAGAGAGAACATTAGAGCAGTTGGTCACTGCTCAACCCGTCTCCGCCTGACGCTAAACGATAAATCAAAAGTAAATGAAAAGGCAATTGAAGATATTGAAGGAGTGAAAGGACAGTTCTTCAATGGTGAACAATATCAAGTGATTCTTGGAACAGGCTTTGTTAATAGAGTCTATGATATCGTAACTGGTGGTTCAAATAAAGCGCTTAACACAGATATAAAAGGTGATTTGTACGCGAATATGTCCATTCCCAAAAAGGTTTCAAGGATACTTGGTGATGTTTTTATCCCTGTAATCCCTGTTCTTGTTGCTACTGGATTATTCAGCGGTATTATTAATCTGTTAAAAGCTTTTGGTGTCCCAATGGATGAAAATATGCTGGCAATTGCAACGGTTTTGATGAAGACGGCGTTTAACTTTCTTCCGGTCCTAATTGCATGGTCAGCGATTAAAAACTTTGGAGGATCTCCTGTCATAGGGATTGTTTTAGGCTTAATGCTAGTTGCACCGCAACTCCCTAATCCCAATGATGTCATTAACGGCGTTGCAAAACCGATAATCTTTGATATACTCGGAATGCATTTTAGAATTGTGGGTTATCAAGGATCTGTTTTACCCGCACTTGTTATTGCAATTATTGCTGCAAAGATTGAAAAATATTTACGTTCTAAGGTACCAGATGTTTTAGATCTGATTATTACGCCATTTGTAACACTGCTTGTTTCCGGCTTACTAGGATTATTTATTGTTGGTCCAATTCTCCATGTCATAGAACTTGGTGTACTAAATGCAGCAAAAATGTTTATTGGTTTGCCTTTTGGAATTGGTGGACTTATTATTGGTGGGACACAACAAGCAATCGTAGTAACCGGTGTTCATCATATTTTCTTAGCCCTTGAAACAAATCTGTTAGCTACAACTGGTTTTAACCCATTCAACGCAATGATTACAGGCGGAATTATGGCACAAGCGACTGCTGCATTGACTGTTGGTATTAAAACAAGGAATAAGAAAAAACGGGGTCTTTATATGTCTGCATCGCTCCCTGCGTTTTTAGGAATCACAGAACCGGCCATCTTTGGGGTAAACCTTAAATTTGGAAAACCATTTTTATTTGCCCTTTGTGGGGGCGCTGTTTCAGGCCTAGTAGGTGGTTTTCTTCATGCTGCAAGCAGCGGAATGGGCGTTGCTGCAATTCCTGGAATTGTTACTTATATGTACAGTGCCCAGGCACTTGTGAATTATTTTGTCATTCACATCGTTGCAATTGTGGTCACCTTCTGTCTTACCTTCTTCTTTTATAAAACAGAAGAATAAAGATAGATAGGGGACGAAAAAACCTTCCGCCACGGAAAGTACAACCTTGTGAAGACTGAAGAGTAATTTTTATTTTTTAAAAGCCATGGGATTTCCCATGGCTTTATTGTAGTTGAATATTCCCTTCTTTTGTACTGACTAGCGCCTATTCTTTGGAGAAACGTTCTAGAAAACAAAATAACTCTCCCACAACGTAGCTGTACTCAACCTCACCTTCCAACTTAAACAAGCGACTATTTGACTTAACTAGAATTTGATAAATTAATATAGAAACAGTGTTGTTATAATTTTTAGAATATTTTTATTGACAGAATAGTAGCAATAAACATAAAATTAGTTTATATGTAAAAACAAGTTTTATATATAAAACTAATAATTTTTTCAGGGGGTATGTAAATATGTTTAGGAAGAAATTTTTAGCAGCCATTCTATTTTGTTTAGTTTTAATCGTTTCTGCCTGCAGTCAAGGTAAAGAAACAACAACAGGAAAAGCAGATGGCAAATTAATAAAACTTACCTTTGCAGAACCGGTAAGAATTTTGTCTGTTGCCCCATTCTATGTGGCTATTGAGCAAGGGTATTTCAAAGAAGAAGGTATCAAAGTTAAAATTGCATCTGGCGGCGGCGGATCTCAGGTAATTGCTTCAGTACTATCTGGAGAAGCACAATTTGCAGTTTCAGGTCCGCGAAGCATGTTTACACCTATAGAAAAAGGAAAAGATTTGGTAGCTATCCAATCTTTAAACTCGGCCCTGACTTATCAAATTACACTTTCTAAACAATACCAAAGTAAAAAGAAAGTTTCTAAAGATTCATCACTAAAGGATAGAATTGCTTTATTGAATGGAGCAACTATAGGAACAAATCTTGTTGGAGATTCAGGGGACGTTTACACCCGGTATTTAATGAAATTACATGGTATTGACCCAAACACGCTTAAAACTGTCAAGCTAGCAGGCGATGGACCGAAAATTGGTGGTATGCAAGAAGGGATTGTTGATGGAGGTATCGCATCACCCCCAATGGGATTACAAGCAGAAAATAAAGGTGCCGGCGAAATTGTAATCAATACAATGGAAGAGCCAATGTATAAGAATATGGTTTGGGAAGTAGTCTTTGCTAATAAAAAATATTTAGAAAAAAATAAAGAAACATCTTTAAAAGTAGTTAGGGCAATTGGAAAAGGGATGGAGTTCACACGTAAAAATCCAAGAAAAGCTGCAGAGTCCATTGCATCTTATTTTGAAGGTATTGATGTAGATATTCTTGAGAAATCAATAATTGGATTAAAAGATACTTTTAAAGGTTATGGAGAAATGAATCAAGAGGCTTGGGATAATGCCCAAGACCCATTAGTTGAATTTGGTGAGATGTCGGGTGTTACTACTAAACTAGATACTACTGAAGATGTTATTTGGACCAATAGCTATATTAAAGAGGCTTTTAAAAAATAATTAGGGTTGGAAGGAGTGAAAAGTAACTAAAATGGCGATTACAGAATCCATACAAAATGTTAAATTATCGACTCGATTTTTAAATGTGACATACGTAAATAATAAAACTGGGGCAGAGGTGACCGCCCTTGAGAATATAAACTTTGATATTAAAGACGGTGAATTTATATGTATCGTAGGACCAAGTGGTTGCGGAAAAACAACCTTTTTAAATACCGTAGTCGGTTTGCTAAAGCCGAGTAAAGGAGAAATACTGTTAGACCAAAAGAAAATTGATGGCCCAGGTAACGATAGAGCAATGGTTTTTCAAAACCCTAGCCTTTTACCATGGAAAACAGTCCTAGATAATGTCTTATATGGGGTTGAACTTCAAAAACTACTATCTGAAGATAAAAAACAAGAAGCCAAAGAATTTATCGAGATGGTTGGTCTGAAAGGTTATGAAAATCATTATCCTCATGAATTATCAGGGGGGATGCAACAAAGGGTAAACTTGGCTCGCGCATTAACAGTAAATCCGTCCTTACTATTGCTAGATGAACCATTTTCAGCATTAGACGCACAAACTAGAGAATTTATGCAGGGTGAGTTACTTAGAATATGGAGTGAGACAAAGAAGACAAGTCTTTTTATTACACACCAAATTGACGAAGCTGTATTTTTAGCTGATAGAGTATTTGTCTTTGGAGCAAGACCTGGACGTGTGGTAGATGTTATTAATGTTACTATACCTAGACCGAGAGATCTCCATGTAAAGCGAAGCCCAGAGTTTATAAATTTAGTTGACCATATATGGTCTATTATTGAAAAGGAATCGTCAAAACAAGGTTTTGTTAATAAATGAAAAATAATAAAGTGAAGGGAGACTAACATGACTCAGGGAAATATCCAATTTGCGCAATCAGAGTCGAAGATAAAAAAGAAGAAATTAAAAAAACAAAATAAGTCTTTAGTTATTAGTTTTGTTTCAGTTCTAATGTTTCTATTACTTTGGGAAATTGCCTCCCAAAACGAATGGGTAAACCCTTTATTTGTGAGTTCACCAATTAAAATTGCACAAGCAGCGGTTGTAATGATCCAAGAGGTCTCCTTTTGGGAAAATATGAAAGTAAGTGGCTACGAATTTGTAGTAGGATTTGCCTTAGCAATAGTTATTGGAATCCCAATTGGTGTGTTCTCTGGCTGGAATACCAACTTTAATGCAGTAGTTAATCCATTCATTTCAGGATTATATGTAACTCCTAAGGTTGCTCTTTTGCCAGTAATTGTAATTGTATTCGGAATTGGACCCGTATCAAAAATTGTTATCGTTTTCTTGATGGCTTTTTTTCCAATAGTGATGAGCGCCCAAAAAGCTATGTTAACTTTAGACCAAAACTTAATTAAAGCAGCTAGAACATTTAATGCAAATGAGTACCAAATTTTTAAAACAATTGCATTGCCTTCAACAGTACCTTTTCTCTTAAATGGTATCCGACTAGGGATAGGTCAAGGTCTGATTGCCGTGGTAGTAGGTGAGTTATTTGCTTCAACAGCTGGTATTGGATATCAGTTGACAAGCAACGGACAAAACCTACAAACGGATCGCATGTTTGTTGGGATATTAGTCATTACCATAACAGGCTTAATCCTTACTTTGTTATTGGGTGTTATTGAAAAACGCTTTTCATCTTGGAAGCCCGACATTGGCAGCTAATTTATTAAATATGGTATTTTTCTATTTTTAAAAGCCATGGGATTTCCCATGGCTTTATTGTAGTTGAGTAGGAAAATATTCTTTGAAGTTTAATGAAATTTCTGAGAGCTATATTGACTATTTCAAATAATGTTTTATCATAAGGATATTCAACAAGTTTCGCTAATAAAACAACGTTTGTTTAGGAGGAGAAAAATGGCTTTTTTAGAAGTGGATGATATAACGATTCATTATGAAATCGATGGGGAGGGGCCTCCGTTAGTTATCCTGCATGGAATGGGGAACAACTCTCAATCATGGAAGAAACAATTAAAGGGATTATCGCGAGCATACACGGTGATTGCCTGGGATGCGCCCGGATACGGGAATAGCTCTGATCCTAAAGAAGAATTTAAGGAATTTAGGCAGTTTTCCAATATTTTAAAGGGGTTTATCGATAAACTAAAATATCAATCTGTTTCATTGTTAGGGCATTCAATGGGTTCAGCCATTGCCCTTGACTTAGCCTATCGCTTTCCTCATATGGTAGATGCGTTAATCATTTCTGATCCAACAAGAGGGGCAGCAGCATTAAGTAAAGAAGAAAATGAACGTAATTTAAAAAATCGTTTAAATAGCATCAAAACACTAGCACCGAAAGAAATTGCAAAACTTCGTGTAAAAAATCTTCTTTCACCTGACCCGGACCCTGAGGTATTGAAAGAAGCAGAACGAATCTATTCTCAAATTAGGCCAATGGGATTCCGATCGGTAGCCTATTCACTCTATCATCTAAACCAAATGGAACTTCTTTCTGCTATTAAGGTTCCCACACTCGTGATTTGCGGGGAAGTGGATAAAGTCACCCCGCTTAGCGAATCGCAGATTCTTCATGAGGCTATTAAAGGCTCTAAATTCGTTACGATCCCAGGTGCCGGTCATTTATGTTATCAGGAAGAGCCCAGCCGTTTTAATACCATCGTTCACAATTTTTTAAGCTCCGTAGAGAAGGATAAGGAGGTACTATCTATAAAAGATTGAACATTTTAACTGAATTCGGCTACAATTAAAGATAGCGTATTTAATAAATAGTAAGATGGTGAAATATTTATGGCAAAAGACGAAAAGGAACGTTATAATGCCAATTCCCTAGTAAGGGGCTTGGAAATATTAAAATTATTTAATGAGGAGCGGCCAACTCTATCTTTGGTAGAAATCGCAAAAGAACTAGATGTGAGTAGGACGGTTCCGTTCCGGCTATTGTATACACTTCAAACGCTTGGCTATCTACATCAGGATGAACATACAAAGCGCTACAGTTTAACACCAAAGGTATTGGAATTAGGATTTGCTTACTTAAGCACATTAAAACTTCCGGAAATTGCCCAGCCATATTTAGAAAAATTAAGGGATGAAACGGGAGCTTCTTGTCATTTATCCATTTTGGATGGTCAGGAAGTGGTCTACGTTGGAAGTGCACCAGTTAGAGGGGTTTCAGCAGTAAATGTGAATATTGGGTTGAGACTGCCCGCCCATGCAATTGCAAATGGAAAGGTGCAGCTTGCCTATCAACCCCAAGATCGATTAAACCAAGTCATATTTGGCTCCAATTTAAAACCATATACAGAAAAAACCCAAACAGATTACATGGAATTTCAACAAGAATTAGCCACAATTCGACAAAAGGGATATGCTATCACAAAGGGAGAATTTCACCATAGAATACAATCGGTAGCGGCTCCGATTTTTGATCGAACTGGTCAAGTAATGGCAGCGATTAATGTGGTCGCTACAGAAACAACTTTCCAGAGTGAATTCATTGAAAAAGTAGCATTACCGAAGGTACTAGAAATTTCTAAAATATTATCCGGTTTTATGGGATACCATGGAAAAACGACTAATATCTAGAGCTTGCGAAATACCGCAAGCTTTTTTATTTTTCGTTTTATATATGAAACATATTTTAATTTGTAAAACAAAATTAGTTTTAACTATTGACACAATATTTATAAAATTTTAAAATTAAAATATTAGGAAACTATGTTTTGAATATAAAACATAGTAACGGTTTTGAATAATAGTAAAGGGGGAAATCGGATCCTATTCGTTGCTATTAAAGAATTTCTTTAAATCAACAATCATTTGAAGGCGTTATCACCAAACCAAAACTGAAGGAGGTTCTTAGATGCTAAAAGGTAATAAAAGATGGATTTACATTGCTATGCCAATTTTCTTTTTTTGGTTTTTTGGTCAAATTGATAAATTAGGTATTTCAATTATTCAAACAGATCAACGTTTCCTACATGACCTTGGAATAACAGGTGAAGATAAGAATGCTAAAATTGGAATGATTACCTTTGTCTTTACCATTTCTTATGCCTTGTCCAATATTTTTTGGGGATTTATTATTGATAAGCTCGGAGCTAGAAAGACTGGAATTTTTGGCCTCATTGCATGGGCCATTACAATGATTATTGGCGGGTTATCCACTTCGTATGAAATTTTTATTGTAAGCCGTGTCATCCTTGGTATTGGGGAGGGTATGATGATTCCAATTTGCAGCAAATTTATCTCGAATTGGTTTAATTATCGTGAAATAGGCCGGGCACAATCTTCCTGGCTTTCGGGAAATTATTTAGGACCTGCATGTGGCGCCGTCATCTTAACAATTATTATTGCTAATTTTCATTGGCAAGCTGCCTTTTTCATTTTAGCCGCGTTTAATATTTTTATTGTACTTCCAATGTTTATCTTTCTTACTCGGGATACTCCAGAAGAACACCCACGACTTGGAAAAGAGGAATTAACCTTTATTCGCCAAGTTCCTGTTGATTCAACGAAAAAACAAAATTTCTCCCAAGACTTCCGTTATTGGATTGTTTGGTTCGGAATGCTTATAGCTTCATTTCTATTCTTTGGGATTAGTGTTTGGCTCCCAACTTATTTAGTCGGCGCAAAGGGATTTTCAAGGGAGGCTATGACAGGTATTACCTCATTATCCTGGCTTTTTGCCCTCGGATTTGTCTTAATTTGCGGTTATTTAGCAGATAAAACAAAGCGCCCAAGCTTGCTTGCAACAATTCTCTTCGTTTTGACAACTTTATTTTTAACAGCCGCTATCTTTTCGCCGCTGCCAGTTATGGCTGGTGTTTGTATGGGCTTAGCGATGGGAGCACAAGGCGGTGTATTCCATTTAAGTAATTTGTTTATCGTTAAATTTTCAACACCTGAAACTGCTGGACGTGCCGCAGGTTTAATGGGCTTTACCAACATTCTTGGCGGGTTTGCAAGTTATATCATGGGGTGGATGGTTGATATTGCCGATGGTAGCTTTGGGCCGTCCATCGTTATGTTGATTATTACGGCTGCCTTAGGATTCATTACCTATCTATTTACACTGAAAAAAGAAGCAGCGGAGGTTAGATTAGCAAATATACCCCCTGATCATATAGTAGTTTAACAAAAGACAGAAAATCCTTTTATTAGTAGGGAATTGTTATATATATAAAACCTATTTTTGATTATTTATACTCTTCCCACTATTTTTAATTGACAATTAAAATGAAGGGCTTTAATATTAACCTATAAGAAAAACATTGTTTTAAATATAAAACAAATTAAAAGGAGAGATAATATGTCAGAGGAAAAATTGAATTTGGAAGCATTTGAAAAGAAGTATGTAGCAAGGTTAAAGGATCGCACTCTAGATTGGAATGTATTGAAGTTTCAAGAAGAAGTGAATCCAGCCTATCGCCGGGCGCAAATGAGATATATCGGGCGAGGTGCTACAGCCAATGCTGATGCCAATGTTATTGCAGCTGAACACTTTACATTAAGCACAATGGTATTACCAGCAGGATGTGAGGGACCGCTTCACTTACATGATGACGTGGAAGAAGTATTTTTTGTTATTAAAGGAAGCATCACAGCCCTGATACAAGAAGAAGGTAAAGAAGAAGTTCATGAGATTGTCTTAAACGAGAGGGATTGTATCAGCTCGCCCCCTGGAGTATATCGCGGACTTCGAAATGATTCGGATGAAGAAGCATTAATGCTTGTTATATTAGGGGCAGTGAAACCTAACCTTCCAACATATCCAAAAGGAAGCGCATTAGAAGAACTTCGAATCCAACGTGCGAAAGAAAGAGAAGCCATTATTAACGGTAAGTAATTTTTACATTAGGAAGATGTTCTAACATCCCCTGAATATCCAAGAATTGAGTCGTTGACAGGGATGGTCCTCTTATATTCAAACAGGATCATCCTTGTTGATTTTATAGTTATAAAAAATGGAGGTGGCGAAGTGTTAGGAATTACGCATTTAAGACATATCAGCTTAATTACCCCGGTGCTAAAGGAACAGGCTGATTTTTATGAAAAAGTCTGGGGGTTAGATAAAGTTTCCGAGGATGAACAGACGGTTTATTTCCGGGGCGCTGGTCCTGAAAATCATATTTTAAGTCTGCATGCTGGTGAAAAGGCGGGTCTCCATCATATCGCATTCGGAATGGTGGACAAAAACGCCGTTGACAGAGCGGCAGAAATCCTTTCTTCGAAGGGAATAAAGATTGTTTCTCCTCCTGGATATCTGGATGAAGAAGGGAAAGGCTATGGCCTGCGTTTTGCTGACCCGGAAAATCGCTGCATTGAATTATCGGCATGGGTGGAAATGCATACAACGATTTGGAAAAACAAAAATGTCGATCCGGTCAAACTGAATCATGTTGTCATGAATACAAAGGACCTCGACATGATTACGGATTTTTATACGAATATTTTAGGCTTTAAGGTGACGGACTGGAGCGAGCGCCAAATGTCTTTCCTTCGCTGTAACCGGAAACATCATTCGATTGCCTTCAATCAGAGCAGCTATGCTTCGGTCAATCATATGGCCTATGAAGTGGATACTGTAGACGAGTTGATGCGAGGGATTAGCAATGTCAGAAAAGCTGGCTACCAAGAGATTTGGGGGCCTGGACGTCATGGTCCTGGAAACAATATATTCTGTTACTTCCAAGACCCTGGTAAGTTTGTGATGGAGTATACCTGTTATTTAGAAACGATTGAGGATGAGTCAGAATGGAGAGCGCGTGTTTGGAAACGTGTGCCGCATTTAATGGATCAATGGGGAATTGCCGGACCGCCGAAACCAGAAACGCGGGCAGCGATGGCTGGGGAGCCTGACCAGGGATGGGTTGATAAAGAAGCATTGGTTTAGCCGGCTAGTCTTGCGCCAAACTTAGGAATGGCCAAGGTGTTTATGTTTTTCTGAAAAAGGGGTGTCAAAGTGGATTTAGGATTAAAGGATAAAGTAGCAGTGATAATGGGGGGGACATCCGGTGTCGGCTTAAAAACGGCTGAAATGTTCCTTTGGGAAGGTGCACGTGTTGCAGTTTGCGGAAGAAATCAGGAGCGGATGGAAAAGGCCATTCAGCACCTCTTGAAGTTTGGAACTACGGATTCGATTTATGCTGCTACATGTGACGTTACTAATAAGGAAGACGTTAACAACTTCATCAATGGGGCAGCATCAAGATTTGAAGGGATTGATATACTTGTGAATGCTGCCGGTCAAAGTGTCATGGGCTACTTTTTTGATGTGACCGATGAACAATGGGAACAGCAAATTCAATTAAAATACTTTGCGATTATTTATGCAGTGAAGGCGGTTCATCCATATTTGGTGAAGAGAGGCGGCGGCCGGATCATTAATATTAACGCTACGCTAGCAAAAGAACCAGAACGGCATATGGTGACAACAGCGGCAACAAGAGCCGGATTATTAAATTTAAGCAAGACACTTTCGCAGGAACTTGCCTATGATAATATTTTAGTCAATTCCGTAAGTTTAGGATTAATCCGGACTGATCAATGGGAACGCCGCAGAATGAAAAATGCTCCTGATATGAATCCAGAGGAGTATTATGCTGACTTGGCGAAAAAGAGAAATATTCCTTTAGGAAGAGTTGGGGAAGCAGAAGAAGTTGCAAGTGTAATTGTTTTTTTAGCCTCAAGCAAGGCAAGTTATGTTTCAGGTTCGACAATCGAAACAGCTGGAGCGCTAGGGAAAGCGCTTTAATTACTGGTGAAGGCAGGAATGAATCATGAGTGAGCAAAATTTTGAATTTACGACAGCTGACGCGGTCGTTCAAGAACTTATCCGTGCAGGTGTAGAAGTAGCATTTGGTATTGTCAGCATCCACAATATGCCGATTTATGATGCCATTCTTCGAGAAGGAAGCATTCATTTAGTCTGTTCCCGCGGTGAGAGCGGAGCAGTGAATATGGCGGACGGATATGCCCGAGCAACTGGGAAGTTAGGGGTTGTGATCACAAGCACAGGAACTGGCGCCGGGAATGCCGCAGGTTCGTTAGTGGAAGCATGGGCAGCCGGTGTACCGGTCCTTCATCTTACCGGTGAAGTGGCATCCGCCTATCTTGGAACTGGTAGAGGGTATATTCACGAATGCAAGGATCAATTGTCCATGATGGAAGGGGCAAGTAAGAAAGCGGTATGTTTAAGAAGACCAGAGCAGGCAGCAGCAGTCGTCCGGCAGGCTATACAAGATGCGTTTGCTTATCCGGCAGGACCTGTTACACTTGAAATCCCCATTGATTTCCAATCTGCCATTATCCCTAATAATATAATTGAAGAAATCAGTCTAACAGCTCCAACAAATTCATCTGTTCCAACGATTCCGAGTGAGGTACTCGCAAAAATTAGTCAAGCCCGCCGGCCGGTTATTTGGGCAGGAGGAGGAGTGATTACCTCTGATGCTTCAAAAGAGGTGCAGGAACTGGCAGAAAGACTAGGAGCTGCGGTCATTACAAGCCAATCCGGCAAAGGAAGCATTCCTGAGAATCATCCGCAATGCATCGGTCACTTTGCGGCTTACAACTTAACAAAAGATTTAATTGAAAAATCGGATTTGTTAATAAGCGTCGGTGTTCGTTTTAGAGGGAATGAGACCTCCAACTGGAAAATTTCTGTTCCGGAAGAACATATCGCGATCGATGCAGACCCGCAAGCGATTAACCGCAACTATGAAACAACATACGGACTTATCGGTGATGCGAAACAAATTTTACAAGGATTGAATCTAGCATTATCAAAAACTGCTTTTGCACCAGATGCTTCTTATCTCGATGAAGTGCAGTCGGTAAGGGAAGAATTGCGTAATGAATTAAGGGCGACACTTGGACCGTATGAACAAATTCTTGATGGGATGCGAAGAATTCTCCCAGAAAACACAATTTTAGTACGTGATGTTACAGTTCAGGCCAATGTATGGGGAAGCCGCTTATTTGAAATAAATGAGCCAAGAACTTCCATTCACGCATCAGGCGGAGGAATCGGGCAAGGGCTGCCAACTGCGATTGGTGCACAAATCGGCCGTAAAGATCGTCAGGTTGTCCTAATGGCGGGAGACGGCGGCTTTATGGTTAATGTCGGCGAAATGGTTACCGCAGCAGAGGAAAAATTACCTCTAATTATCGTCCTTTTTGATGATGCAGGATACGGGGTTCTTCGAAATATTCAAAGTGCAGCATATGGTCGCCAGGTAGCGGTTGATTTATTAAGCCCGGACTTTGTGCTGGTAGCTAAGGCGATGGGATTTGAGGCGTCTAGAATCGGCTCACCAGCGGAATTTGTTACCGAGCTCGAAAAAGCGGTTGAAAATCAAAAACCGACCATGATTGTCGTCGATATGGAAGCGGTGGGACCAATGGCCAAACCATTTGGAGGCCCTCCGGGAGCAGCAGAAGCATTTAAACCGAAAAAGTTGTAGGGGGAAATGGGCATGAACATAATTTCAACATATCCGGATGTGTCAGGAAAATATCTAATTAGCGGAAAATGGATGGAAGCCGAAAAAACAACTGATGTCATCAATCCCGCAAACATAAATGAAGTAGTTGGTAAAGTTGCACTGTGTTCAAAAACAGATGTTGACAATGCAGTGGCAGCTGCAGCAAAGGCCTACATGCGCTGGTCACAAAGTGAAATCGAAGACCGGGCACACCGGATGAGGCTCGCAGCCGATGAGATTAAAGCGATTGTTGAAGAAAATGTACCATTGCTAGTCCGCGAGAATGGTAAGGTACTAGTAGAAGCGAAGAAAGACTTGCTCCGCTGTGTTGATATTATGAAGCAGGGGGCTGAAGAATTACTATCATGGTGGAAGCCTGAAAGCCTGCCGGGAGCCCAAAAGGTACAAATCAGAAGACGCTCGCGCGGTGTGGCAGCCATCATTTCACCATGGAATTCGCCACTGATTCTAACGTTTAAGCGGGTCATCCCGGCTGTGTTGACAGGAAATACCGTCGTGTTGAAGCCTGCCACCAGTTGTCCGTTAACGATTATGACATTCTTAAAAGTAGTAGCCTCTTATTTTCCGGAAGGGGTCATCAATGTCGTAACAGGCTCTGGCGGTGTAATCGGGGACGCACTTTGTACCGATCCACGGGTACGTACCATCGCTTTTGTCGGCAGTACTGAAACGGGAAAAGAAATTATGCGTGCTGCTTCCGGGACAGTAAAAAAACTGTATATGGAGCTTGGCGGAAATGATGCAGCGATTATTTTTGAAGATGCCAAATTGGACAATGAAGCTATCAAACGCTTGCGCTTCGGCGTCCTCCGCGCGGCAGGACAGGTGTGTTCCGCCATCAAACGGATTTATGTCCATGGATCCAAATATGAAGAAGTGGTTGAAAAATTAACAAAAGAATTCAGTCACATCAGGGTTGGTAATGGAATTCAGCCGGATGTAGAAATGGGTCCTTTAAATAACAAAGCACAGTACGACTATGTGAGCGGCTTGATTGAACGGGCAAAGGAATCGGGTGCCAATATTATTACTGGAGGTATCCAATTGGATCCAGATACATGGGAACAAGGCTATTTTATCATGCCGACGATCATTACTGGTGCCAGCCAATCAAGTGAAATTGTTCGCGCTGAACAATTCGGGCCGGTGATTCCGATTCTGCCATTTTCCGATATGGAGGAAGTCATCCGGCTTGCCAATGACAGTGAATATGGCTTAAGAGCGTCTGTGTGGACGGAGGATGTGGTGCTTGCGGCGAAATTAGCCGACCGATTGGAAGCAGGCGCTGTATTTCATAATAACCATACGGTGTTCCAAGATCTTCATCTCGATTTTCCTGGATTAAAGGAAAGCGGCCTTTCCCGTGAAACAAGACATTGCGGGCTTGAATATTTTGCCGATTCTTACGGATTAGCTAACTAATTGGAGGGTCATCAGATGAGAATAGGGTTAATTGGCGGAGGGAATATTGGACAATTCCTGCTACAAAGCATTAATATCGATGGGCTGCTTCCAGATAGTAAAGTTGTTGGCCTTTACACAAGAAATGAACAAATGGCCAGAAAGCTCGCCGCTGAATTTGACAGCGAACATTATGTTGATGTCCAATCGCTGATTGAATCTCCCGCTATTGACATCGTAGTAGAAGCAGCGACAGTTGAAGCAGTAAACGATTATGCGGCCGGGATTCTAGCAAGCGGCAAAGATTTAGTGTTAAGCAGCGTTGGTGCTTTAGCTGACGGAGAGTTTTATCAACGTCTTGAAGAAATATGTCGAGAAAATCATTCACATATTTATCTGCCATCAGGTGCCATTGGCGGCTTAGATGTTTTGAAAGCGGCCAAAGCGGTTGGAGGACTAGAGTCTGTTTCCATTATAACGAGGAAACCGCCGCATGCCTTGCCAGGAGCACCAGCAGACCGAGAACAGGTGATGTTTGAAGGCACTGCCTCCCGAGCCATTGAATTATTCCCGAAAAATATCAATGTGTCGATCATCCTGTCACTGGCGGGGCTTGGAGCAGACAAAACAACGGTTAAAATTATATCAGACCCAGCTGTAAGGAAAAATAGTCATACAATTGAAGCGGCTGGATCATTCGGAACCTTATCTCTTAGTGTAGAGAATGAGCCAATGCCAAATAATCCAAAAACAAGTTACTTGGCTGCCTTGAGTGTATTTTCTGTTTTGAAAAATAAAGATAGAGTCATTATGGTAGGATAATGATAAAATGAAGATAGGGAATATTCTTACAATATAAGTGTAGGAAACAAGGGAAACAGGAATACTTTCGGCCACATTTTCCTGTAATACTAGTAATTAAACATTTAAGATTAAGGGGGAATAGGTAATTGATTAAGACGAATGTAAATCTAGAAGATTTGTCCCAGCAAGAAGCCATTGAATACTTAAAAGAATCTGTCCAGCCAGAAATTGGTGCAATTCCTGCTTCTGTCTTAGGAGACCCGACATTTTATGATTTAGAACATAAAAAGGTATTTTTAAAAACCTGGCTGTTTATTGGCCATGAATCAGAAATTCTCAACAAAAATGACTTTATTACAAGAGATGTTGCGGGATATTCCGTGATTATTTCACGCGGTGCAGACGGCGAAATCCGCGGCTTTTATAACATGTGTACACACCGCGGAATGAAGCTTTGCCGCGCGGATTCCGGCAATAAAGCAATGTTTACCTGTCCGTATCATGGTTTTAATTTTAAGAATAATGGGGATTGCGTTGGTGTCCCGCTGCAAAAGGATATTTATGGGGAAGACTTGGATAAATCCCAGCTTGGGCTTTATAAAATCCGCATTGAATCTTACAGGGGTTTGCTTTTCGGTACATGGAATGACCAGGCGGAACCTTTAGTAGATTTCTTAGGTGACTTTAAGTGGTATGTTGATATTTTGGCAGGCCGGGCGGAAATGGAAGTAATAGGACCACCGCAGCGATATGTTATTCACTCCAACTGGAAAATCGGCGCTGATAATTTTGTGGGCGACTCGTACCATACGATGGTTACGCACGGCTCCATTGCCAAATTGGGCATGGTCCCAAGTGCCACTTATTCGAAAAAGGGCTATCAAATCTATACAAACCATGGCCACGGTTTAAATCTTGGTACGCCAAACCCTGATTTTGCTTTCCCTGAGGAACTTAAGGAAGAATATCGCTCCAATTTAACAAAAGAGCAGTACAAAATACTGTCAAATTTGAAAAATATGATCGGAAATATTTTCCCTAATCTATCATTCTTGATTTCTCATACTAAGGTTAAAGGTCAGTTGATTTCCAATACATCTGTTCGTCTATGGAAACCAATTAGTGTGAACAAAATGGAAGTGATTACATGGTTTTTAGTAGAAAAAAACGCCTCCGATGATTGGAAAAGACGTTCCCGTGAATCATTTATTTTAACTTTTAGCCCGTCGGGAATCTTTGAGCAGGATGACACAGAGGTCTTTACAGATATCACTTCCGCAGCCTCCGGAACAATGCCATTAGTGAAACAACTGACCTACAATTACACGATGGGCTTGCATCGAAAGCCCGTTGAGGATTTCGTTGGTCCTGGCGTGGTGTTTGACGATAAGTTCTCAGAGGCAAGTCAAAGAAACTTTTATCGTTATTGGCTCGACCTTATCACTAGATGATAAGTGTCTATGAGAATGGTGTTAAAAGACGGGAGGAGAAAAGAATGAGTTTAGAGAAGATGCTGGCGACCTATGAATTTGAACAATGGCTGTACAAGGAGGCAAAACTACTAGATGATATCGATTTTGACGGCTGGTTTAATCTGCTACATCCAGAGATTTCCTATCAAATGCCGGTCCGGGTAAATAAAGAAGGAGTTGAACGACCGGATTATTCCTTAGATATGTATGCCTTTAATGAAGATATTGAGCTGATGAAGATTCGTGTTGATCGGTTAAAAACAGATTATGCCTGGGCTGAAATACCGCCTTCCCGGACAAGAAGGTCTGTTCATAATGTCCGGTTGCTGGAATACACGCCGAATGAAAAAGCAGTTGTTAATAGCTATTTGACAATTTATCGCAGCAGAAGTACTGATATCCATCATGACTTAATTTCAGGAGAAAGACAAGATGAATTCACGTTTGTAGACGGAGAATGGAAGCTATCTAAACGCGTATTCATTGTTGACCAAACGACATTAAATACAAGAAACCTAGCTATCTTTGTGTAAATAGAGAAGGAGGGTATTGATGGAAAGGTTTAGCGGAAAATCCATTTATTTGACCGGAGGTGCCTCTGGAATTGGAAGGGCTGTCACCGGGGCATTTATAAAAGAAGGCGGTACTGTTACAATCCTAGATCGCTCCGCTGCTGGATTGAAAGAATTAAAACAGCAATTTGGGGAGGCTGTTCAGTGTATAGAAGGGGACGTGACCATCTATGAAGATCATGTTAGATCCGTCCAAACGGCTGTAGAAACTTATGGCAAAATAGATATCTTTGTGGCGAATGCCGGTGTATTTGATGGTTTTGCAAAATTTGAAAACGTAACACCGGAAGCTATGTCAGCAGCGTATGATCTGCTATTTAATATCAATGTTAAGGGATATTTTTATGGGTCCAAAGCATCGTTGGCAGAACTTCGGAAATCTTCCGGAAATATGATATTCACGGTTTCCGGTGCAGGTTTCTATCCTGATGGTGGCGGGGTTTGGTACACTGCTAGCAAGCACGCACAAATTGGGTTAATGCGCCAGCTGGCATTTGAATTAGCCCCTGCCATCCGCGTAAATGCAGTGGCACCGGGCGGAACGTTAACAGCCTTACATGTCGTTCCGCCGCTCCAGCCTTTTGTTACAATCGCTGATAAAGAGATGAAGGCGAAAAGTATTAAAAAACGGAACCCGCTGCAAATTGCCATGAGTTCTGAGGACCATATTGGAGCCTACCTGCTGCTTGCTTCTGACCAGGCACGAGCTATTACAGGCGAAGTGATTTCAAGTGATGGAGGATTAGCGATCCGTGGGCTTGGCTGATGGGACGAGAGACTAAAATGATTGAATTATAAACGAAAATTAAGCGTTAGCTGGAGATCAATAAAAATAACAAAGCAAAGGGATAGTGATAACGAACTGCAAACCCCTTTGCTTTTAAATCATTGCTCTATTTGTCATTGATATAGTAAATTTTCCTTGGCCGCCCTTTAGAGGTGGGTGCTTCCTCACCAATAATTTCTGCAATTCCTTGTTTTACCAGTCCATTAAGAATCCTCCTCGCATTTCTTGGTGTCATTTTTAGCCAATCGGCAATATTTGCAGCAGTGACTGAATTCGTGCCTATGCGTTTTTGGACGGACAAAATTTTGTTAAAGGTGGTAATTGTTATACCACTATCTTTCAGCCTGTCGCTAATTTCCTTGTTTTCTGTTCGATAGCTATATGTAATATTTTCTTCCTCTTTGAGAGGCCCCTCAATGGTTCCGTTTGTATCAACAAGAAATGCGGAAAAAGGACCATAATTTTGGGCGTGATTTAACGCCAACCTTGCATTTTCCTCTGCGGCAAGTGCAGAATCTCCAAAACCAATTCCAATATTTGCAGGCAGATCGGTTATCAAAGCTAATTCCTCTAAAAAGGAAGAAATTTGTTGTTTGGAGTTGTGTAAGGATCCTCTTGTTGAAAAGATCATAAATGTCCCAACTCCCAAGTTCATAAACGACCCCGAAATTGACTCAGAGAAATTCAGCATGGCAGCCTGCAATTCTAAATTTAACCGATGAAGGTCATATGAAATGGAATGGAAATCTGACTTTTGCTCCATTTTTTGTATTTGTATTAGGAAGGTTGTAATTTGTGACTGTTTAAAATGTAACGTTTCCCACTGCTGAATAGCCTTCGTTAACGTCTCCCTGATATTGCTTCTGGTTGGAGTAACCCGATAAGTGGGGATACCTTGGGAACGCAGTTTCTCATAAACCGAATAAAGACATGTAACACATAAATTTACTGTTCCGTTATTAAACAGTCTTTGATGAAAAGTCAGTAGTTCTGCGTGGGGAGTATCATGTAAATATTCCTTTACGTATACCTCATTATTTGGTACCCCTAAATCATGATAAGTTTCAGTCACATCACGTTTTGTCAGCATATCAATACTTACACGTTCAAGACTTTTTCCATCCTTATACCCAATTTCAACAAGGGTTTTTGTTAAACTAGCCCCATCTAACTCTAGGAAGAAAACTGGCTTGTTAGAACCGCTCCTTTGTGCGGCATTATAAAGCCCCGGTCCTGCAAAAATCCATAAATCCGTCTGATGTTCATATTGCTGTAAAATCCTTGTTACCTCATCCATATTTTCGTAAGTAACAGAAATGGTTTCAATCCTGTTAGAATATTCAGTAGCTATATCACAGATTAGTTGAACAAAATCACTTGGCCCTACAATCCCGGCTCTTGGTTTCAATGTTTTCACCACCAATTTTTAAACAAATTTATAAATGATGCTAAGTAGTCTTCATTATAGCAAGTAAGCAAATGAATTGTAACTATTAATAGCTTTCTTGTATGTCCTTAAAAAAGGAGCAAAAAATAATACGTATTTAGATTGAGTATTTGGAAAATTCTGTTGACAATTATTTTAAGAGTCTTTATAGTGTTAATAAGGGAACATATTAGGAATAATTCCATTAATTCTTTAGGGAGGGAAATCGTTTGAAAGGAAATGAATTTATATCTTTAGTAGAAAAGGAGCATTTTAGAAATGTCATTGGCCATTTTGCTAGTGGAGTCTCAATTATCACTGTCAACCATAAAGGAATAGATTATGGCATTACAGCGAGCGCAGTTAGTTCATTATCACTTGAACCCCCAATGCTGCTGATTTGTGTCAATCAAAGTACAGGAACTTGCCATGCTATTTCAGGCGAAAAATCATTTGCGGTGAACATTCTTACTAAAAGCCAAAAGGAATTGGGATTACAATTTGCCCGGGCAAATACAGACAAATTTAGTGGTGTTGACTTTAAATATGGTGAACTTGGAAATCCCATATTAGAGAATACACTTGCCCAATTGGAATGCCGCGTAGTGGAAGAAGTTACAGGAGGAACCCATTCTGTTTTTCTGGCAGAGGTTGTGAAAGCAAATACGACTGTAGGTGACCCGCTTGTCTATTATAGAGGAAAGTTTGGTCAATTTAACGATGCATAATATTTTTCCTTGTTATTCATTTTTAAAAAATGGGAGGAGAAAAAGAAATGGTATTAATGACGGGAAAGCAGTATCGCGATTCATTAAATGACGGCAGGGAAGTTTATATTGATGGGGAAAAGGTTACAAATATGGCCGATCATCCGGCCTTTAAACCGATTATTGATATAAAAGCTAGAATGTACGACATCAATCATGAAGAAAAATATGCCGACAGAGTAAAGGTAATATTACCGGATGGAGAAGAAATCTGCAGAGGATACAAAACACCTGAAACAAAGGAAGACTTGACTGCCATTCGCACTTATGTGGAAACCGTTCTGGATGATCTAGAAGGTGTGGTTTACCGAGTCGGGGATGAAACAATCGGAGAAATGTGGTCCTTATACGATGCCCAAGATAGATTGAATGAAATTGACCCGGCCTATGCCAGAAATATTAAGTACCATGTTGACCGGGTAGCAAGAGAGGACTTGTTCCACGTATCAGCAAATACAGACCCTAAGGGTGACCGCAGTAAGTTATTCAGTGGTACAGATGGCGGTACATTGCTCCATGTGGTAAAAGAAAACGATAATGGTATTGTGGTGAAAGGGGCAAAGTTTGAAACAGCAGCTGCTTATGCCCACCAGGCTTTTGTTAAACCAACGATTTTAGACTGGGAAGCAGGGAAAGAGGCAATGGCGCCGTTTGCTTGTGGATTTATTTGTGATATGGGTGCACCCGGATTAAAACATATCTGCCGTTCTTCGATTGGAGCAGGGAAAAGAAAAGCCGATTATCCTATTTCAACTAAATTTGAGGAGATTGATACATTACTAATTTTTGATAACGTACTGATTCCCTGGGAAAATGTACTGTTCCACCGTTCGCTGGAATCTGCTGCCTATATTCGCTCAACGTTGCACCGCTATTCAGCTTTTAATTACACTCTAAGGATATTAAGGAGAGCAGACTATTTACTGGGTACAGCATTATTGAATGTAGAACAAACTGGATTGACTAAGCTGCAGGCAGTAAAGGAAAAAATTGCCCAATTGATTACGTACCGTGAAGGAATCAATGCCCATTTAACAGCAGCAGTAGCCAATGCAGAGCGCAGTCCTGGCGGCTTAATGATGCCAAATCAATCGTTATTATACACCGGAAGATTATTTGCCTTACAAAACTTTCCGGAAATGGCCCATTTAACGAGAGAACTTGTGGGAGGACAGCTGGCTGTTACTCCAGACACATCAACTATGTCTGATCCAGCGATTATCGATTATATTGGTCGTTACTATTCAGTAGGAGAATGGACTGCAGAAGAACGTGGGAAATTACTTTACTTTGCACGTGACTTACTCAATTCTTCTTATGCTGGCCATATGGTAACATTTGAGTTGTTTGCCCAAAGTCCGCCATTTGCCCAATACATGGCAACATACAACAACTTTGATGCAGAGCCAATACGTGAATTAGTTAGAAAAGCAGCGAATCTTAACACAACAACAACTCTTACTGTTTAAGGGTATTATGACAATCACTTTATCATTATAAAGTAAAAGGAGTAATGGAAAATGGTCCATAAAAGATTGCGTAAATTTGAAACCAACAAGTTTTATCCTCCTAATTTTGGAGAAGAATCTCATCATGTTTCAAATGAGTTTTGCATGGTTGTGCGTGCTGGGAACCATATTTATATGAGAGGACAAACAGGATTTGACATAGAGGGGAATTTTCATGGTGTAGGAGATGTAATTGAGCAAACAGAAAATGCATGCCGCTGTATTAAACAGCTTTTGGAAGAAGCAGGCGCTAAAATGGAGGATGTTTGTAAAATTACTACGTATTTAACAGATCGATCCTATCGTAAGGATGCTTATAGTGTAATTGCGAAACATTTTAAAGGTGTTTACCCTGTTAGCACTGGTCTTGTTGTCAGCGGACTTGCCCTTCCGGAAATGCTTGTAGAGATTGATGTTGAAGCAGTTATTAGTGATGAAGAGTAAATAATTTATTGGAAACTAGTAAACTTTTACAATACCGAATAGTGCGGACAGCAATTTAGAGGTGAATTGTTTTTGCTGCTCCGCTTTTTATTTAAAGGAGGAAATAAAATGACCTTTTCCGTGGCGGCACGATGTGCAACTACTGGTGCATTAGGGGCAATTGTTACATCAAGCAGTCCAGCTGTTGGGGCGCGATGTCCCTGGATCAAATCAAACGTTGGAGTAATACTTACACAAAATGTGACCGACCCCCGCTTAGCTGATATTGGATTACTCACTTTAGAAAAAGGGTATGATGCACAAGCAGCAATCCGGACGATGGCAGCGGCTTCAGATTATCCTGAATATCGACAATTAGCTGTTATTGATACACATGGAGGGGCGAGTGTTTTTACCGGTAACCGGGTGCTTGGAAATTATGGCGAATTTTATACAGACAATGTAGCCTGTATTGGAAATCTTTTGAGCGATTCAACCATACCTAGCATGATGGGTCTTCATTTTAGTAAACTACAGGATCTTCCTTTAGCAGAAAAGCTGATTTCTACGATTGAATTAGGTTTTGATATGGGAGGGGAGCTTGACCAGGAGCATTCGATTGCACTGTTGATTTATCAGCCGGATCTTCCATTTGCATATGTCGACTTAAGAATTGATTATGACGATGACCCTCTCAATAATTTAAAGAAACTTTGGGGGATATATGGCCCTCAAGCGGAAAATTATAAAGTGAGAGCGCTTGAACCCGAAACCGCTCCTTCCTATGGTGTGAAAGGGGACGAGTGATTATTATGGTCATTTCGAGAAAAGTGAGGGTTAGATTGGAACATGCAGATAAATATTGAAAGATTGTTGGTGGACCTTGAAAAATATGCAAAGTATGGAGAAAGTTTAGAAGGGGGGATTACCAGACCTAGTTTTTCACAGGCTGACAAGCTTGTCCGTGAGCTATTTATCAATGAATTAGAGGACATGGGATTAGCGGTTACAATTGATGGTGCCGCAAATACTTGGGGAAGGTTAAAAGGATCCGGAAAGAAGGAAGGTTGTCTTGTCATCGGTTCCCATTTGGACTCTGTTCCCAATGGTGGTAAGTATGATGGACCACTTGGTGTTCTAACAGCGAAGGAAGTAATAAGGACACTTATTGAGAATGGAATCATTTTAGATCATGATGTAGAGATTGTATCTTTTACAGCTGAGGAGTCAAATGATTTCAATTTATCAACGTTCGGTAGCAGGGCATATACAGGGAAATTGACAAAAACAGCACTGGAAGATGTACGGGATTCAAAAGGGAACTTCTTAAAGGATCAATTGAGAGAGGTGGGCGGATCACTAGAAAATTTCCCCGAGATGGAAAGATCATTCAAGGAAAAAAAGGGATTTATTGAGCTTCATATTGAACAGGGAAAGCGTCTTGAAAGTAAAAACATTTCAGTCGCTGTTGTCGATAAGGTAGTGGGGATGTATCGAAGTAGGGTGAGGGTAAACGGTCAAGCGAACCATTCCGGTACGACTATGATGGAACACCGAAAGGACGCCTTGACGGCAGCAGCGGAAATTATCCTGCATATTGAACATATTTGTAAAAGTGAGAAAAATGATTTGGTAGGAACGGTTGGAAAGCTCCATGTATTTCCGAATGCGACCAATATCATACCTGGAATGGTTGAGTTTACATTTGAAATAAGAGGAGACTCAGAAGA
This sequence comes from Bacillus renqingensis, assembly GCF_016464375.1. Classification (GTDB taxonomy): domain Bacteria; phylum Bacillota; class Bacilli; order Bacillales; family Cytobacillaceae; genus Neobacillus; species Neobacillus renqingensis. The sequence continues at coordinate 20,762 of NZ_JADDIU010000034.1, read as the reverse complement.
GCAAATCCAAACAGTAGTAAAAAAAATACAAGATAATTGGATGCAGATTGCAAATGAAAGAAAAGTGGAAATCGAGGAGAAGGTTTTTTTAAATCAAAGTCCTATTATCCTGGATTCAGAAATTGTTTCAGTTCTGCAAAATACAGCGGAAGAATTAAATGAGCCATATCTGACACTTTCCAGTATGGCGGTTCATGATGCAGCACATATGGCTTCAGTTACAAAGTCCGCGATGATTTTTGTGAAAAGTAAAGACGGAAAAAGTCATTGTTCTGAAGAGTATAGCAGCCCTGAAGATATTAGAAAAGCTGGAAACCTGATGCTGCACGCTTTGATTCATCTTGATAAGCAACTAGACTAAATACGCAGATTTTAATTAAACATGGATGAGGGTGTGGAAAGGTAAGTTTGAAATGCCTTTAAAAATCGGACAATTAACAATATAGTTTGATATAATTATAATTTTCTAAATATTCGATGTTATTATTGACTTGTAAAAAAACTATTTGTATAGTGTAAATAAGGAATATTTAAGGATATATTCCGATTGTAAAATGAAGGAAAGTGATAAAGAAATCTGTAAAGGAGGTGGAATATATCTTAAAGGTTTAGATGATGGTAATTTCGAAGCAAGGAAAATGGCGGATATAAATACTTCTGGGTAATACCGACTGGCAAATCAATTTTGATGTTAGGAGAGTGAGTGAATGAAACAGGGAAAGGCTGGGAATGAATTACCTCCCGTATGGATTGCACTAATACCAATTGTTTTTATGGGAGCTGCCCTTGCAATTGGTATCGGAGTATACGGTGCTGACCCGCATGTTCCTCTTTTATTAAGTACAGTTGTTGCAGTGATTGTTGCCTTGAAACTGGGGCATTCTTGGAAATCAATTGAGGAAGATATCTCAAAAACAATAGCTGTATCTATTAAAGCATTGTTAATCCTTGTGATAATTGGGGCATTTATTGGTGCATGGGTGGCTGCAGGAATTGTTCCTTCGATGATTTATTATGGGATTGGGATATTATCGCCAACCTTTTTTTTGGTTACTGCTTGTATTATATCTGTTCTTGTTAGTATGGCAGGGAATGCTTGGTTTGCTGCCGGGACTATTGGTGTAGCATTAATGGGAATTGGTCAAGGTTTAGGAATTCCATTACCAATGGTGGCAGGTGCAGTAGTTTCCGGAGTCTATTTTGGGGATAAAATGAGCCCCTTATCAGACGTAACAAATTTCACCTCGGCGGTAGTAGGGGTAGATCTCTTTGAACATATTCGTAATCTTATGAATACAACTGTTCCCACACTCCTTATTTCACTGCTTTTATATACACTACTGGGATTTAAATTTCATGGAGATCATGTCGACTTATCAATGGCCACAAATGTTCAAAAAATTCTTTCGGAGCATTTTACTATTTCACCATGGTTATTACTGCCTTTAATCTTTATCTTTTTAATTTTTGTATTAAAGATTCCCGCAATTCCAGGTTTATCAGTTGGTGTTATTATCGGTGCCATCATTGCTATGATTGTCCAACATGTTTCATTAGGTGACATGCTATCAATCATGAATAATGGCTTTAGTACTGAAACAGGAAATAAAGTAACGGATGAGCTGTTGAACCAAGGTGGAATTCAAAGCATGATGTATACGGTGTCTCTGATTCTAATTGCGTTATCTTTCGGAGCCACGCTTGAGAAAGTAAGAGTACTAGAAGCAATCCTTGGTGGAATGCTAAGGAAAATAAAACGTACAGGAAGTTTAATCGGAGCAACAGCTGCTACATGTATAACATCGAATATTGTTGGTTGTGACCAATTTATGTCAGTCGTAATACCGGGCCGTATGTTTTTAAATGAATATAAAAAACGAGGTTTTCATCCAAAATTATTAGGAAGAACTTTAGAGGATTGTGGTACCGTAACAGCTTGTCTTCTTCCATGGACAACATGTGGTATTTTCATGTTCTCTGTCCTTAAAGTCTCTGCTTTAGATTATGCCCCATATGCCTTTTTCTGTTACATCAGCACTTTTGTTGCGATCATCTATGGATACTCAAATATAAGGATCAACCGTTTGCCAGTGGAAGAACAGGAAGTACTCTTAGATCAATCGAAGAATTCACCGGTTACATCCTAACAGTAGGAGGCGCCACTGATTATGAACAAAGTATAGCATTTGTCCCTATAGAGTAGACAGATGATAGAATAAAACTGTTGACAATATTCAAAATATTATGTACTTTATATTTATGGAATATTTCCTTAATAGTTCCTGAATTTCACAACTATATTGTAAGTCTTATTGTTTTATAGTAAAGGAGCAGCCAAGGTTTAAACATATTCAACTATTTATTATTTTATTTTAGGAGGTAATGATACATGGCAAGTCCGCAAACAGTTTCCCAAATTGAAAAATTAATTGAAGCAGACAAAAAACATTTTTTACATCCGACAACGGTACCCAGATTGTTTCAGGAAAAAGGGCCGAAAATTATTTTCAAAGAAGGAAATGGGATTTATGTAACCGATATAAAGGGAGATACCTATATTGATGGTGTTTCAATGTTATGGAATGTCAACTTAGGTCATGGAAATAAGGAGCTTGCTCAGGCTGCATTTGATCAAATGAGCTTAATTGCATACAGCTCTTCATTTTACGGATACTCCAATCCCAATGCCGTTCGCTTAGCGGAAAAGGTAGTTTCCATCACGCCAGGAGATTTATCTGCCATCTTCTTTACTTCTGGCGGCTCTGAATCTAACGACACAGCTTTTAAATTGGCAAGATTTTATTGGAATCTAAAAGGGCGTCCAACTAAGAAGAAAATTATCTCCATCAATCGAAGCTACCATGGAGCTACTGTTTCAGCTGGTACTGCAACAGGTATCGATGCCTTCCATAATTTTGCAGGCTCAAGGGATATAGATATCATCAATGCCAGAGGGCAAGTAACCAATTGTGAATTAGGTGATAAAACGGATCCAAATTATGAAGGATGTATCCGCGACACAATTGAAAAAGTAGGTTCCGAAAATATTGCGGCGGTTATTCTTGAACCAGTTCAAGGGGCAGGAGGAGTTCATGTTTCCCCAGATGGTTATTTAAAGGCTGTAAAAAATCTCTGTCAAGCGAATGACATTTTATTAATCGCAGACGAAGTTATTTGCGGTTTCGGACGGACGGGAAAATGGTTTGGTGTAGATAATTGGAATGTTATTCCTGATATTATGAGTGTCGCAAAAGGAATTACAAGCGGCTATGCACAATTAGGAGGAGTATTGGTTAATAAGGAGATTAGAGATGCCATTGTTGAATACGATCAAATTTTAGGCCACGGATTTACGTATAGCGGTCATCCAACCGCCTGTGCTGTAGCGTTAAAGAATATAGAAATTTTTGAAAGAGATAATCTTCTTGAAAATGTAAACAACATGGAGGCAGTACTTAAAAAGGGTTTTGCTTATTTAGCAGATAAGCATCCTCATTTCGCAAAGCCAAGGGCATTAGGTTTACTTGCCGGTTTTGACTTACAAGCAGATCGTGATACAGATACACCATTTGAACAATCAATTCGTGCAGCTGCTTTTGTTGTTGATCATTGTTTTAATAACAAATTAATCTTAAGAGCTGCTGATTTTGAGGAAGGTAAGAATATCGTTGCCATTGCTCCGCCGCTAATTATTAATAAAGAAGAGGTTGAGGAGATCATTAGTATTATAGATGATTCCCTTACTGCTTTTGAAAAAACACTTTAATTAAATTTAATTGTACAGGTTAGAGAAAAAGTGGAAACTGCCTGATCTCTGACCTGTTTCTTTATAAAGATAAGGAGGAATGTTGGTGGCGAATCAATTATTAAAAATGAGCAGTAAAGTGACAGAGTTTTTAAAAGAAACAAAAAAGCTTTATATAAATGGTGAATTTGTAGAATCCCACTCTTCTAAAACATTTGAAACCTATAATCCAGCTACCGGACAGGTATTGGCTACAGTCTATGAAGCGGGAAGAGAAGATATCGTTTTAGCGGTAAAGGCAGCAAAAGCTGCTTTTGAAGAGGGTCCATGGCTAAAAATATCCGCTGCTGAAAGGGCAAGATTAATCTATAAATTAGCGGATTTGGTAGAGGAACATCAGGAAGAATTGGCCCAGTTAGATACGATTGACAATGGGAAACCGATTAATGAAACACGGACAGTAGATCTGCCGGGAACAATTGAACAATTCCGCTATTTTGCCGGTTGGGCGACGAAGGTAATGGGACAAACTATTCCGGTTGCCGGTTCTTTCTTGAATTATACTCGTCCAGAGCCGGTTGGCGTAGTAGGGCAAATTATTCCTTGGAACTACCCAATTAATATGGTTTCTTGGAAAGTAGCGCCAGCATTAGCTGCCGGCTGTACAATTATATTAAAGCCGGCAGAACAGACTCCGTTATCAGCTCTTTATTTTGCAGAACTTGTTGAAAAAGCTGGTTTTCCTCCTGGTGTCATCAATATCGTTCCTGGTTTTGGGGCGATTGCCGGGAATGCGATCGTAGAACACCCTGATGTTAACAAAATTTCGTTTACAGGTTCAACGGCAATCGGAAAGCAAATTATGAAAAAAGCCGCTGATACCATGAAACGATTAACCCTTGAGCTTGGAGGAAAGTCACCTAATATTATTCTTCCGGATGCGGATCTTTCAAAAGCCATTCCCGGGGTGTTTTATGGTATTATGTTCAATCAAGGAGAAGTGTGCAGTGCCGGTTCTCGGGTATATGTTCATCGGAAGCAATACGATGAAGTTGTTGCCGGACTGGTTGAACTAGCGAAAAAAGTTAAGATAGGAAACGGATTAGAAGAAGATACATCAATGGGGCCACTTGTATCAAAAAGGCAGCAGGAACGTGTTTTTGAATATATCAAAATTGGTATACAAGAGGGGGCAAGGATTGTAGCAGGGGGTGGAAAAACAGACATAGGGTATTTTATTGAACCGACCATCTTTGTGGATGTTGAAGAAAGCATGACTATTGCCAAGGAAGAAATCTTCGGTCCTGTTGTCGTGGTAATGGTATATGATACGGTTGAAGAAGTAATTGAACGGGCCAATAACTCACCATATGGATTAGGTGCAGGCATCTGGACAGAAAACGTCAATACGGCTCACAAAATTGCCAATCAACTAAAATCCGGCAGCATATGGATTAACTGTTACGACGCTATCGACCCGGCCTCCCCATTCGGCGGTTACAAACAATCAGGATTTGGCAGAGATTTGAGTGCATATGCCCTTGAAAGCTATACAGAAATTAAAAGTGTTTGGGTGAACTTAGACTAGATGAATGAACTCTATATCCTTTACGAATACTCTGCTTATCCCGATATTTTTCTTACCACAGTCCATGATACTGTGGTATTTTTCGTACATAAAGATAAATATCATTTTGTTTAAATGAATTATGGTGCCCTTCGTTAATTCAACATGATATATATTGGCCTGTGGTGTAAAGAGACGATATTGTTTTCACAATATCTTAAACAGAACCATAATGTTTGCTCTGTAAAAATTAGGTTGAAGCAGAAGATCCGCCCCGTACTTTCAAATTTGTGTTAAGATAAGACTGGGTAAATTTCTTAAAAAGGAGAAATCGAATTATGGCGATATTAGTGACAGGCGGTGCCGGGTATATTGGCAGCCATACTTGTGTTGAGCTGCTGAATGCCGGCTATGAGATCATTGTGGTCGATAATTTTTCAAACAGCAAGCCTGAAGTCTTGACACGGGTGAAAGAGATTACGGGAAAGGATGTCCCATTCCATGAGGTGGATCTTCTTGACCGCGAAGACCTTGAAGAGATTTTTTCAAGAAATGAAATTGAAGCGGTTATCCACTTCGCTGGCTTGAAGGCAGTGGGGGAATCGGTATCGATTCCACTTAAATATTATCATAATAATATAACAGGTACATTGATTCTTTGTGAAGTTATGAAAAAGTATGATGTGAAGAATCTTGTGTTCAGTTCATCGGCAACGGTGTATGGGATGCCGGAGACGGTGCCGATTTCCGAGGACTTCCCGCTTAGCGCCACGAATCCGTACGGTCGGACGAAGCTGATGATTGAGGAGATTTTGCGCGATATATATGTGTCCGATCACGACTGGAGCATTGCGTTATTGCGCTATTTTAACCCAATCGGGGCACATGAGAGCGGCCGGATTGGCGAGGATCCGAACGGGATTCCAAACAACCTCATGCCATTTATTACCCAGATTGCCGTAGGCAAACTGCAGGAGCTGCAAGTGTTCGGTAATGATTATCCGACAGTTGATGGTACCGGTGTTCGTGACTACATTCATGTCGTTGATTTGGCAAAGGGCCACTTAAAGGCACTTGAAAAAATACTGCCCACAAGCGGTGTGGAAGCCTATAATTTGGGAACCGGCACGGGTTATAGTGTGTTAGAAATCGTTTCCGCATTTGAAAAGGCGTCTGGTGTGGAAATACCTCATAAGATCGTTGATAGACGGCCAGGGGATGTTGCCATCTGTTACGCCGATCCATCTAAGGCGAAAACAGAACTCGGCTGGGCTGCAGAACACGGTATCGAAGACATGTGCCGCGATTCATGGAGATGGCAAAAGAACAACCCTAATGGGTATTAATATCAATTGATAGATAGAAGGCAGCGATTTTATTCAGCTGCCTTTTTGAGAATGGTCCAAAGTGCGCGTGCGGGGGAAAAAGTGCCGGTCGCGCGCACTTAGAGGGGTCCAAAGTACGCGTGCGAGAGAAAAAGTGTCAGTCGCGCGCACTTAGAGCGATCCAAAGTACGCATGCAGGAGAAAAAGTGTCGGCCGTGCGCACTTAGAGGGGTCCAAAGTGCGCATGTGAGAGAAAAAGTGTCGGTCGCGCGCACTTAGAGCGATCTAAAGTGCGCGTGCGAGAGAAAAAGTGCCCGCCGCGCGCACTTAGAGCGATCCAAAGTACGCGTGCAAGAGAAAAAGTGCCCGCCGCGCGCACTTAGAGCGATCCAAAGTACGCGTGCAAGAGAAAAAGTGCCCGCCGCGCGCACTTAGAGCGATCCAAAGTACGCGTGCAAGAGAAAAAGTGCCCGCCGCGCGCACTTAGAGCGATCCAAAGTACGTGTGCAGGAGAAAAATCGGCCGTCACGCGCACCTAGAGCGTTTCAAAGTACGCGTGAGAAAGAAAAGGCGTCCGCCGCGCGCACTTTTAATTATCCAGCTAGCCCGCCGCGCAAAAATTGAGGTGGTACCTAGCGAGAGGATTAGTGGACAGCCCTCTCCTATATGCCAGTCCGGCTGGCCTTACGTCTTTCATCAAAGAAGGAGGCAATTCCTACAAGGCAGGTGAAAAATATGGGCTTAAAAGAGAGTTTATTAGATTTTCTGGATAAGGAGACAGATGGGTTGGATTTGGAGAGGCCTTCAGAGAGGTTGACGGCTGGGGTAATTTCGGAACTATTTGCTGTGAAGCGTAATACCGTGAGTCACTATCTCAATCAGTTGGTGGATGAGGAAAAGATTATTAAGATCAACACAAGACCGGTCTACTTCATAAGCCGCGCTCTATTTGAACGAAAATTTTTTCCGCTGCCAACCTATGTTTTTTCTAGTTTTCAAGAGTTGCTGCAATGTCAGCCGGAGGTAAAGCCTCCGCAAGATATCCTTGAAAGTTTGATAGGCGCGGACGGTAGTCTTGAAAAAGCGATCGAACAGATGAAAACGTCCATTTTCTACCCGGATGGCGGGCTGCCGATTCTATTATCCGGCCCGACCGGGGTAGGAAAAAGCTATACTGCAGAATTAATCTATCGTTACAGTGTGGAAAAAGGGATACTGGCGAAAGATGCTCCGTTTATTAGTTTTAATTGTGCCCAATATGCGAACAACCCCGAGCTCATGTCGAGTAATTTGTTTGGCTATGTCAAAGGTGCCTTTACCGGCGCTGATAAAACAAAAGATGGGATGCTTGCCGCAGCCGATGGGGGAATCTTATTTTTAGATGAAGTCCACAGGTTAAATGCCGAGGGACAAGAGAAGCTGTTCACTTTCCTTGATCAAGGCGTTTTTCGTCGTATGGGCGAAAGTGAAGGCAGCCATCAAGCAAATGTCCGTCTGATCTTTGCAACAACGGAAAATTTGGAGGAGAGTTTTTTACCAACCTTTTTGCGGCGTATTCCCATTCGTGTCGTGATACCGAGCCTCGATGAACGCGGGGAGAAAGAGAAGAAACAATTTATTTATCTGTTTTTAATCAACGAGGCCAAAAAACTTGGCAAGCCGATTCGGATTACGAACCGGGCCCTTGATGCCTTAACCAAATACCATTACACGGGAAACATGGGTGACTTGAAAAACACGATCAAATACATTGCCGCCTCCTCGTTTGTGAAAAATCAGGACGCAGATGAAGTTCAGGTAACTTTACATGATTTGCCCGATCAACTGTTGGAAGAGACGATCCGGTTTACAGACAACAAATTAAAGCAACATCACGATATGGTGATTCATCCCGACTCAACCCTCGATCAATTATACGAGACAAGTATTTCGCATATGCAATTAATTAAACAGACATTTGAAAAAATGCTGGACCTATTCGAACAACGTCAGGCAAAAAGCTGGGATGAGAAATATTTTGAGCAAAAGGTAATCAACGACATACTCTTACTCTTTGATCAGCTCATTTTTAATCATACAAAAGAAGACGCTGGTGTAAGGTTGGAATTAACGACCGTCAGTGTTCAAGAGATTATTCAGCATCTAGAAAATAACTATCATATAAAATTTAATGGCAATAGTATCTATGCCATTGCTCATTTCCTTTATTACAAGGGCAGCACGGTGATAAGATGGTCTGAAAAACAAGAGGCGACCATCAAAAAGCTGGCCCATCATATTGAAGTATCCTACAGGATGGAGCAGCAGCTGGCGAAGCAATTTGTCCATCTGCTGGAAAGCAAACTAGAGGTGAAGCTTTATCAAATGGATGAAATCCTTTTGGCCCTCTATTTGCGAAGTTTGGCGATTGAACGAACAAATCAACAAGTAAAGGCAATCATTCTTGCCCATGGGTATGCAACCGCCAGCAGCATTGCCAACGTCGCCAATCGTTTGCTGAAGAAGAACGTCTTTGAGGCCTTCGATATGCCGATTGATATATCCGTAGAGGAAACCGCTGCCAAGGTCGTCGATTATATTGAACATAACGATGTCTCAAAAGGGCTTGTCATTTTAGTCGATATGGGTTCATTGAAAGATATCTATTCACAATTTAAAAAACATGTAAACGCCCCGGTGGCGATTATAAATAACGTCTCCACACAAATGGCGCTATTTCTCGGCAGTATGCTGGAGAAGGATTTATTTTTAGAAGAAATGATTGAAAAATTGCAATCGGCAAATGAAACAGAATATAACATCATTTATCCTGAAAAGGAAAAAGATAAGGTCATCATCACTTCGTGTTTAACGGGGATGGGGACGGCCTGCCAAATTCAGAAGTTACTCGAGGCCAGTATACCGGAGGATCTATCCATCCAAGTCATGGCTTATGATTATGACCGTCTTAAAGAAGTGGGGACTTCAGAGGCCATCTTTCAAATTTATGATGTCCTTGCCATCGTCGGGACAACCGACCCCGGTCTAGATAACGTCCCGTATCTTTCATTAGAGGATATTATCTCTGGACAAGGGGAGGCTAAGATGCGCAAAATCTTCCTGCCGATCATGAAGGAAGAGCGTTTTAAAGAAATCAATGATAACTTGATTCGCAATTGCTCCCTTGAACGTGTCATTGAATCGATTACCATTTTGGATTCGGAGAAAATCCTCTCCCACGCCGAAGAATTTATTCATCGGTTAGAGATCCGGCTAAACAAGCGACTGTCAAATGACAAAAAGGTCGCATTATATGTTCATGTTAGTTGTTTGGTGGAAAGGCTCATTCGCCAGGCGCCGATCGAGAATTATGCAAATCTGGCAGATTTTGAACAGTGTCAAAAGGAAATGATAAAATACATCAAAGAAGCGTTTAGTGTCATAGAAGACATTTATAATGTCAAAATCACCACGGCTGAAATCGGATACATTTACGATTATATCGTTGCTGAATCAAGCGCTTACGAGGAATTTTAATTTTTTAAAAAAGGCGTGCCACTAAGTTGGCACGCTTTTTGCATTGTATATAGATAGATTGGTTAAAAGGTGGTGATGCAACATGAGATATTTGTTATTTGCCTCGCATGGCAAACTGGCAGAAGGGATACTCCATTCAGTCGAAATGATCACAGGTAAGCAGGAAAATGTTTGGACAATATCCGCTTACGTTGATGAAGAGAAGGATCTTCATTCCCAGATCAGCGATGTGATAAACAAGCTTGGGAAAGAAGATGAATTGATAGTAGTATCCGACATCTTTGGCGGGAGCGTTAATAACGAATTTATGAATTTATTAGGAGACAAGCGAATCCATTTAATTGCCGGACTGAACTTGCCATTGGTCATTGAACTAGTATCGATGAGAAACATGGAAACGGATACGTTGAGATTGATTAAAACAGCTCTAAGTAATTCAAAAAACTCGATAAAATATTGCAATCTAGAAATTGAAATTGACACAGAGGATGAGGAATTTTAAGGGAGGAATTTAAAATGATTAAACTGTTACGTGTAGACCATCGCCTATTACATGGACAAGTTGCTTTTTCTTGGACGCAAACTCTTGGCGCTGATTGCATTTTAATCGCCAACGATGATGTACCGGTAAATGAATTACGAAAAACCACAATTAAGTTGGCAAAACCGCAAGGGGTCAGGTTGGTTATCAAAAATATCACAGATTCTATCGAGGCACTGAAAAGCGGGGTGACAGATAAATACAAACTGTTTATTGTCGTTGAGTCTGTTGCCGATGCAGAGAAAATTGTAAGCGCATATCCGGAAATTAAACAAGTGAACTTAGGGGGGGTGAAGGCAAGGGAAGGAACAAGAAATATTAGCAAGGCAGTGAACTTATTGCCTGAAGAAGAAGAATTGGTGAAAAAAATGATTCATCAGGGTGTAGAGGTAGAAATTAGGCAGGTCCCTAGTGACAAAAAAATAAACGCAAAAAACGTAGTAAATTAACATGAGGAGGGACTATAAGTGGTTACAGCGATATTATTAGCTTTAATTGCCTTTATAGCACAGGGTGAGACTGCCCTTGGTACAAGCAATTTAGCACGTCCGATTGTAACAGGCCTTTTTACCGGGATTGTTATGGGAGATATAAAAACCGGGATAATTATGGGTGCTACTCTTGAGTTAGCGTTTGTTGGGGCATTTTCGGTTGGAGCATCGATTCCGCCTAACGTTGTAACCGGCGGTATTTTAGGTACAGCGTTTGCTATTTCTTCCGGGGCGGGTGCAGAAACTGCATTATTACTTGGATTACCAATTGCGACATTGGCCCTTATCTTTGAAAATCTTTATTATGCTCTTGTTTTACCAATATTTTTGCATAAAGCAGATCGGTATGCAGATGAAGCCAATACTCGAGGGATATCAGCCATGCATCTCTTGGGTGGTATAGGTTTGCCTTTGGTTATCGCTATCATCGTTGGTGTTTCATTTTATGTTGGCAGCGACACAATTAAGCTTATCCTAGATGCAATTCCAGGACCAATCCAAAAAGGTCTTGAAGTGGCAACTGGGCTTATACCTGCTCTAGGTTTTGCACTGCTTGCTAGATTACTCATTAATAAACAAGTGGCACCATACTTTTTCTTAGGGTTTTTACTATCGGGTTATTTAAAAATACCTGTAACAGGTATTGCTCTTCTTGGAGCTATTGTGGCTATAATAATGGTCAATATTATGCAAAAACAAAAATTGGCGACAAATGAAGGAGGAGTGGTGGACGATGACGATGAAGACTTCTAATGAAAGTGCTGCTAATCAAAAGGATGAATCAACAGAGATTAGTAAAAAAGATTTAAATAGACTTTTTTGGCGTTCGTTCCAAATGGAATTTTCTTGGAACTATGAACGACAAGCTAGTTTAGGGTACGTCTATGCCATGATTCCTATATTAAAAAAATTATATAAGAAAAAAGAAGACCTTTCCCAGGCATTAAAGAGACACCTAGAGTTTTTCAACTGTACTCCTTATATTGTAACGATGATATTGGGAATTTCAGTCGCAATGGAGAAACAAAATGCTGATAATTCAAAGTTTGATTCTTCATCCATTAATACGGTAAAGGCTTCCCTAATGGGACCACTTTCTGGTATAGGGGATTCCTTTTTTTGGGGTACACTTCGCCTCATTGCAACTGGTGTTGGGACATCTTTAGCCCTTAAAGGAAATATTCTAGGTCCGATCCTATTTTTCCTTATATTCAATATCCCGCATATTGCTTTGCGTTATATATTGACATCGCTTGGTTATAAAATGGGGACTGGTTTCTTAAAAAAATTACAAGATAATGGGACGATGGGTTATTTGACTTTAGGTGCAGCTATTCTTGGGTTAATGGTCATTGGTGGAATGAGTTCAGAAATGATTGTCCTGAATGTTCCTTTAAAAATCGGAACTGGTAAATCAGCCACAGCTGTACAAGATATTTTAAACGGGATTATGCCGGGATTATTGCCTCTAGCTGCATTTGGTATTATTTATTGGCTGTTAGGAAAACAGTGGAAGACCACTACGATTTTATTAGGAATTGGTGTAGTAAGTATTCTTGGAGCTTGGGCTGGTATATTTGGCTGAGTTGATTATTATCAAGAAAGGTAGGAATGAAAATTGAAAGAGACAATGATGGATTATATACATGAACAAGAACAAACATGTTCGAAAATTTTAAGTCATTATGAGGAAAGCCTTCAGTTATTCAGACAATTAATGGAAAAGGGAAGAGCAAAAAACTGGCTGATTATCGCTACTGGCTCCAGCTATAATGCGACATTATCAGCAAAATATTATTTGGAAAAAACGGCGGGAATATCAATTGAAATAGTTGAGCCTTTTTCCTTTGTCCATTATGAACAGGTAAAACCGTCCACTGACTTTATTCTTGCCATATCGCAAAGTGGAAAAAGTTCTTCAACGATTGAAGCCTTAAAGAAGGCTGGTACAATTGGAAGCATTCCCACTGCTGTTTTAACAGCAAACTTAGATAGCCCGATTACGGAATATGCAGATTTAGTTCTTGATATTGGCTGTGGTGTTGAAAAAGTTGGCTATGTGACAAAAGGCTTCTCAGCAACAGTGTTAACCTTAATGCTGATGGGTGTTGTTGCGGGTTCTACTCTAGGAAAGTTAACAGAAACTGCTAAGATGCAAGAAATTAAAGAATTGGAACAAGCAATCAAGCAGATTCCAAGTATTATTGAGCGGACAGAAAAATTTTATAGTCAATATGAACAAGAATTAACAAGTATTCCGCGTTTTGCGGTAGTGGGGTATGGTCCAACATATGGTACGGCGAAGGAAAGTGAAACGAAATTCACAGAAACGGTTCGTGTCCCAACTCAGGGATTTGAATTAGAGGCTTTCATGCATGGTCCATATTTAGAAGTGGATGAAAATTATGGATTGATTGTAATCCAAACGAAAAGTCAACATGTTGAGCGTGCGAAAAAATTAAAAACCTATTTCTCCACTTATACTGAACATTGTTTTTCAATAACATGTGGATTAGAAGATGATGGAAAAACAATGTCTATTGGAGCAGATGTTGATGAATTTAAGAGCCCTCTATTATTGGTAATTCCATTCCAAGTACTTGCCTATCGTATTACATTAGGCAGAGGAATTGATATAGAAGAGGACATTTTTAGTGATTTTGATAAGGTTCTTAAAAGTAAAATTTAACTTTAGACGACTACTTTTTCTAAAGAAATTAGGTGACAAAATAAAGGAGAAATTTACATGTTTAATTTTAATAAAGACAACTTTTTAAAAGTAACGAATGGAGCCCTGGGTTTAAGAGGTCAAATTGAGGATATCGTAGAAACACTTAACGAGAGAGGTTATAAAAATTTATTTTTAATTGGATCTGGTGGTTCCATCGCTATTATGTATCCGTTTGAATATATAATTAAAACGACTTCTACACTTCCGGTATTTGCTGAAATTGCAGCTGAATTTGTTTTATATAATCACAAACAATTTGGACCGGATTCCTTAGTGATCCTTTCCTCATTGTCAGGAACTACTAAGGAAACAGTAAAGGCGGCAGAATTCTGTAAGGAAAAGGGAGCCACCACTATTGGGCTGGTTGGTGAGTTAGGAACTCCTTTGGCTGATCTATCAGATTATACATTAGTGAATTATTCTGAGAATGACACTGCGTCAGAATCCATTTATCTTCAATTATATTTGCTTATTTTCAAATTGCTTCAAGTAAGAGGAGAGTTTTCTGAATATACGGAGTTTGCGGATGAGCTTGAAAGAATGCCATCAGTCCTCTTAGATGTAAAGGAGGCAACTGAAAGTCAAGCAAGCCAATTTGCCAAATTAAATAAAGATGAAGATTATCATATGCTTGTTGGATCGGGAAGTGTGTGGGGGGAGACCTACTCTTATGCTATGTGCGTTCTTGAGGAAATGCAATGGATTCGTACTAAGGCCATTCATGCTGCTGAGTTCTTTCATGGTACTTTAGAATTGGTGGAGAAAGATACTAGTATGATTCTCATGAAGGGGGAGGATGAAAGCCGGCCATTAATGGAACGGGTTGAACGTTTTGCATTGAAGGTTACAGATAAACTTAGTATATTTGATACTAAACAATACGAGCTTAAAGGAATCAGTGAAAAGTATCGTAAATACTTATCACCTATCATTATTGCATCATTATTTGAAAGAGTTAGTACACATTTAGAAAAGGAAAGAAACCACCCATTATCAACTAGAAGATATTATCGGGTGGTAGAATACTAGAAAAAGCAAGGACAAAGTATCTAGTCTCGAAAATTCTACAAAATAAGGCAGGGGGGTCAGCTCTCTGTCTTTTTTCAAAATGTTAAGGGGGGATCTATTTTTTGAAGGATTTAAAATTAGTTATATTTGATATGGATGGACTATTGTTTGATACGGAGCGCCCTTCCTATTTGGCAATGAAGCAAGCGCTGGAGATGCTTGGTTTGGCTTTTCCGATGGCTATCTATAAACGGATGATTGGTGCTTCAGATCATAAATGTGATGAAATAATAAAAGAGGTTTACGGAGAGGAGGTTTCTCTACAGCGTATTACAAGTGATTACCTGAAGGCATTTAAAAAGATTCTTGAAAATGAAGGATTAACGATTAAACCCGGGGCTAATGAATTATTAGATTATATTGAGAGACGGGGATTGAAAAAATGTATTGCCTCTTCAAGCAGCCGGGAGACAATTCAACAATATTTAGCAATGACAGGGTTAACGAATCGTTTTGATTTTTATATAAGCGGTGATGAGGTACAAAGGGGGAAGCCCTATCCGGATATTTTCTTAGAAGCCTGTAACCGTGCTCAGGAGTCGCCAGGCTCTTCCATTGTTTTAGAAGATTCCCTAAACGGGTTAAGGGCAGCAGTCGGGGCTAATATCAATTGCATTATTGTTCCCGATTTAATCGAACCTAATGATGAAATGAAAAAACACGCTTATGAAATTGCGGTGGATTTGAATCGAGTGATTGAGATAATAAACTAGTGGAATTAGGGACAAGGGGACAGGCACCTTGTCCCGTTTGCATTTGCATACAGTGAATCCGTGGGAAAAGGGACTTGACCTTCTGTTCCACCCCAAATTTTCAACACTTTTGTGAAAATTAGCTAAAGAATAAAAAGGTCTAATAAAACCATGCTATAATTTTATTGTTGTATAAAAATTGCCTCATTTCTTACCCCTCATTGACCATCAAAAGCCCTTCAAACTATGATTCCTATCTGTGATTGTTCCAAGAACTGTGGCTTTTACTATTTCAAAAAGATGAAGGAGTGACGTGTTTTGGCTGACTACGATCGACTATGGAAGGAAATTATCACTGAATTATTTGAGGAATTCCTTTTATTTTTCGCCCCGACCCTATATGAACAAGTGGATTTTTCAACTGCTCCGATTTCATTAGAACAAGAACTACACAAACTCTTTCCCCAAGCAAGCTCAAAAAATCGCAGGTCAGATAAGTTGATGAAAGTAAGATTAAAAGATGGAAAGGAACAGTGGGTTCTCGTTCATATCGAAATACAGGGAACGTTAGAAGAGGATTTTCCTAAACGGATGTTTCAATACTTTTACCGAATCCTAGATAGCTATGACCAACAATTGTACACATTAGCACTGTACACGGATAAAACCAAAATATTTAACCCCAATTCTTATCATTATTCTTTTTTCGGCACTACCTTAACCTACACTTTTAATACCTACAAAATTTTGGAACAACAAGAAGAAGAATTACTACGCTCTGAAAATCCATTTGCACTGGTTGTTCTCGCAGGCCTTTATATGTTAAAATCTAGGAAACGAAACAAAAAGGATTATAAGGCAAAATTATTTAGATTACTGCTTACAGATGAAAAACTGCCGAGGGAAAAAATCCGTCCATTACTCATTTTTATTGACCATTTAATTGAATTACCAATAGAAGATACGGAACAATTGGTGCAGGAAATATCACCGTTAATCGAAAAGGAGGAAAAAGAAATGGGACTGACATTGGACGATACTTCGATTGCTAAGTACTATAAGAAGCTTGGAATGGAAGAAGGAAGAGAAGAAGGAAGAGAAGAAGGAAGAAAAGAAGGAATCGAAAAGGCAATAAAGGAAACAGCCAAAAAGATGTTAAATGAAGGGATAAGTATCGAAGTTGTGTTAAAAGTCACTGGACTGACGGAGGAGGAAATTAAAAAGTTAAATTAAATGCAAGTTGACGATTTTTAAGGGTCAATCGGAAGTTTTACTCGTTTTAAGGCACAATTGGCGGATTAGCTAGTTGTGCCTTAGTGCTGTTTATGTGAAAAATCCCTAGCACAAAATAGATTGGAACAACAGGAAGAGATAATACTAATCAGGGCAGCTCATGAAATGGGCTGCCCTGATACAGTAAACTAGAAAGACTACATTTTTGCTGATGAAATCTCAAATGCTTGGATTAATAGAATTAGCGATATTTTCCTCGCTTTTTTCAGAGGCAAGCATTTGTTTTTCCGCCATTTTGAAGAATGGGAAATATATGAACAAGGCAATGATAATTTCAATTGCCGACCAAACTCCGGCTTTCCAATCCCAACCAGTTGCCATAAGAGGACCAATAATCGGCGGCATTGTCCAAGGAACCATCGTAACAGGCTGTCCAACAATCCCTACGCTCATTAAGATATAGCTTAGTGTTGCTAGAATTAGGGGGACCACTATAAAGGGAATCATCATTAATGGATTCATGATGATAGGAAACCCAAAAATGACCGGTTCATTAATTTCAAAACATGCTCCTGGAAAGGCCACTTTTCCTAATTCTTTATACGTTTTACTGCGTGAACGAAGCATAAGTAAAACGAGTGTCAATGTTGCACCCGTACCGCCCACATTAACGAATAAACTGGAAAATCCAGAAGCCGTGATATAAGGAAGTGGATCACCATGTGCATAGGCTAGAGCATTAGCCGTGAGAAATTGAATAAAGATTGGATCGGCCACACCTTCTAATGTCATATCACCATGCACACCTGCACACCATAACAAGCTTACTAAGAGAGTGTAGATTAATATCCCAGGTAAACTATTTAAAGCAAATAAAAGCGGCGAAAAAATGTGTTCAATAAAAGCGCTAATATCAAAACCGATAGGAACACGCACCAGCCAAAATAAAAACAATACAGTAATCGCCGGAATTAACGAAATAAAGGAATTACTAACTGCTGGCGGAACTCCTTCAGGTAGACGGATGACAATATTTCTTTTAACAAAAAAGCGGTAGATTTCTGTAGCTAAAATGGCTGAAATAATGGCCGTAAATAAACCAGAAGAATCAAAACTGCTGGTATCTAAAACAAACTTATTATTAAATTGTGTGATGATAAAGGCCATTAATGCCAATGCCCCTCCAGAAATGGCATCCAACGAATAACTTTTGCTTAGTTCGTAACCAATTCCGATTGCGGCTAGCAAGGAAATAATTCCAAAAGAAGCGCTGACAGCAACATTAATCATATCTTCGTACGGTTTAATAAAATCTAACCAAGCCTGTATAGGTATATTACCTATTATTAAAAATATACTTCCGGCGATGATGGCGGGTAGCGTCACAACAAGTCCATTTCTTACAGCCAAGAGATAACGTAAATTCCCGATTTTCGTAAGAGGTGGAATAAGCTTGTTTTGTAAGAAATCCATAAATTTATCCATCAAAAATCCCTCCTCACACCTCATAGTAGAGTTTTAGTTGAAAAAACTACGCATCTTTACATTTACTAAAAGACAGTTCATTCGAACGTTCCATCTTTTTTAGATTTACGTGCTGGAAAAGCTTTATGATTTTTTTTCGATAAGACTCAAGGCTTGTTCTAATACTTTTTCCCCATTCATCATACCGTAGTATTGCATGTTGATGGAATCAATCGTGATTTGTTTATTTGATAACCTTTCCTCGAGTTGTTCTTTCATAAACTTTACTTGAGGACCTAGCAATAATACATCAATCACCTTTTTTTCTAAAATGGAATCGACGTCACCTGCAGAAACAGCGAATATATCTGCGTCGACTCCTTTTTCCTTTGCAGCCCTTTGCATTTTAGTGACGAGCAGGCTTGTACTCATTCCGGCTGCACATACTAACATAATGGTGTTCATATAATCTCCTCCACAAAAATAATCTATCTTCTACACTATTTATTGTAACTGAATGGTAATTTGATTAGGAGAGGAGTAATTTCCTTTCCGCAACGGAAACGCTTACACGTTAATGATCATTTTGAATCGAATTTACAGTGTAGTTTGATTAGGTGATACAGCGTTTTTTGTATCACCCAAGTAAATAGCTATCTGATTAACTCAATAATATCATTGGGTGTTTTGCTCTCAATTAATTTTTGTACAATGGTTTTATTTTCAATAATAGAAATGAGTTTTTTGAACATTCTATCTAAATCACTATGAGAGCCTTGTTTGACATTTAATAAACAAATGAATTGAACCATTTGCTGCTCATCCCATAGAATCGGCCGGACTAATGTACATACGGTCCAAAAGGTCTCTGCTGTAACAGCACGAATTGGATGAGGGATAGCTACAAGATTGCCATAACAGGTTGGGGCTATGGATTCCCTTTCTAAAACGAGAGCCTTAAAATGATCCGGTACTAGTTGTTGCTTGTATAGTTGATCACATAGAAATGAAATGACCGTTTCTTTATTATCAAAGTGTTGATGAATGAAAATTCTTGAAGGGTGTAAAAATGTTTCAACGTCACTTTGATTCATTGCGATATAGTTTTTAATAGATTCAACATCCTTTTCATCTAAAAAGGTATTGACAACTTTTACAGGAACTTGGAAGTCTTCCTTTATTGGAACGGTGCTAATGATTAAGTCTATGGTTGAAAGATCATAGGAAGATAATTTGTAATACGAGATCGTGTCCACAACCTCAATTTGGTGTTCAAATTTATTCTGCAATCGATAGTATAGTAATCTGGCACTGCCGACACCAGAGGCACAAACGACTAAGACCCTTTTAATCTTCCGCTTCTTCATTTGCATCCGTTCAAGAGCTACGCCAATATGCAGGGCAATATAAGCTATTTCATCTTCTACCACTTCAATGTTTAAATATTCTTCAATACATTGACCGGCGATAACCGCTCCTTCAAAAGCTGTAGGATATTTGGTCTTAATCTCATTGACTAATGGGTTCCGAATGTTCATTTTATATCTTAATCGATTCATGGCAGGACGGATATGCAAAGTTAAGGCTTGAATAAATTCCTTATCGCCGCTGAAATCCCAATTTAGTTCTGCTTGTAATTTTTCAAGTATGCTGGTTACAATTCTCCCGACTTCATCATACCCGCTGTAGCTAGTTAGTTCTTGTTTATGCAAAAGTTTGGTTCCCACCAGATGGACAATAATATAATCCATTTCAGAAGTAGGAAAAGTCAGCCCGGTATATTCTTCAACCTCTTGAACAATTTCCTTTGCTACAACTTTTTCGAAAGGATATTCATCCATTAAACCATCTTGGAAGTTTTCAATAAGAAATCCTTCTTTGATCCGTTTGCAAGCTATTGCAATATGTGTGGCTAAATTTTCAAGCGATATATCTGAAATATCCAACTTAAATTGATTGACCTTTTGGATTAAAATTTCTTTTATTGTTAAAAATAATGTCTCATTAACCAGATTTAACGCTTGATCCGTCATCATCGTTTCTTGATTTCCAATGGGTAAATGATTAGAGAGACATAGCCTTTTCATGTATTCTTCCCCTTCTACTTTCGAACCATAGTGGGGGCGATTGGTTAATCTTAAATTATATTTTTTCAAGATTTTACGCACAAGTTTTAAATCATTTTTAATGGTCGACATCGATACGAACATTTCATCGATGAAACTTTCCAATTTAATAAAACCTTCTGCTAATAAAAGTCGTGTCAATAGATAAGTGACACGGTGATTTTGATTGGCAAAATTATTTGTTCGTTCATCCCCCTCCATCGTATGCTTATTTAATTTCTCGCTATCTTGTCCGCAGCCACCTTCGATGGCGGTTATATCGC
>NZ_JADDIU010000033.1 GCF_016464375.1 Bacillus renqingensis | reverse complement strand
CACCAATTAGCAATTAACGGCTTGCTGGGCACGCCGAATAATAAAAAGCAGCCTGAATTCTCACGGCTGCTTTTTCAAAAGATAAGAAAAAAGAAATTTTTCTACCTTGAGAATTGTCTAGCTCAAGCGCCCTAGCGGCTAGTGTCCTTCGTGCTCCGCCCTACGATAAGTCAACATCGGTTCGCTTGCGCTCACCGTGTTTCCTTTATCTCAGTTGGAGCACTCCACAAGGAAGGCTTCGGTAGCAACAGCATCGCACGAAGGAAAAGCGATAGCTTTTTCGAGGAGGCCATACGCCGCTGGGCAGGGCGCTTGCGCTTTTCTTATTTCACCTGATAATTTTTCAATTTCTCAACTTCCTCATCCGTCAATTCCCGATATTCCCCAGGCTCAAGTGTTTCATCCAATTCAAGCGGTCCCATCGAAATCCTTTGCAAGTAGACAACCCTTTTTCCAACGGCCGCAAACATTCGTTTTACCTGATGAAACTTTCCTTCTGTAATGGTTAGTTTAATATCCGAGCGAATCCCCGATTTTAAGATTTTCAGTTCGCCAGGTTTGGTTCGGTAACCGTCGTCTAATACAACACCTTGAGCAAAGGCTTCAACATCCGCTTCGGTAACTTCCTGATCGATTACTGCAAAATAGGTCTTCGGGACATGTTTTTTTGGTGATAACAGCCGATGAGCCAACTGGCCGTCATTGGTAATCAACAGCAGTCCCTCGGTATCTTTATCAAGCCTGCCAACTGGAAACGGCTCATAGACCTGATCCTCTAACTCCAGTAAATCAATCACTGTTTCATCGACACTATCCTCTGTCGCCGATACCACCCCTGAAGGCTTGTTCATCATCAAATAGATCCATTCTTTGTATTCAATCACTTCACCGTTTAACGTAACAGTTTGTGTTTCTGGGTTAACATGCTGTTTCGCATCCCTAACCACCACATCATCGATCATAACAGCACCGCTTTTCAGCAGCTGCTTGACTTCCTTTCGGCTGCCGTAGCCAAGATTAGCCAGCATCTTATCAATTCTCAAAGGTCCGCCTCCTTCCAGGTAATTTTTTCATGAAACTATCTAATCTGGTGCCAAATAAGCGGCTTGCAAGACCCGACTTTACGCCCAGATAAAAGTAAATCCCAGCACCAACAACAGCACTTATGAGAATAATGATAACCGATTGTATTTTT
Organism: Bacillus renqingensis; assembly: GCF_016464375.1. Classification (GTDB taxonomy): domain Bacteria; phylum Bacillota; class Bacilli; order Bacillales; family Cytobacillaceae; genus Neobacillus; species Neobacillus renqingensis. The sequence goes on along the minus strand of NZ_JADDIU010000033.1, from coordinate 51,427 downwards.
GATTCAGGAGAGAGAAATAGCAGTGAAATCCGATAAACAACTTCCGTTCCGACCCACATCAATCCTGCAAAAATGGCAATCAACAAACCTCTTCTCCAGACAAAACGGAAAGAGTAGCGGGAAAATACTTTAATTACAACAATGTTAATGATGATGGCCGCCATATATCCTAATGTGGTCGCTAAAACGGCCCCTCTCGTTTCCATCATCTTAATTAGCGGGATATTTAATGATAATTTAACCAAGAGGCCAACAAGCAGACTTAAAACCGTAAATCGCTGTTCATTGATTCCCTGCAAAATGGCGGCTGTTACCGAATATAAGGAAAACAGAATCGCTACAGGTGCATAGGCTCTTAATACTTCCGTGCCAATGGGATCATGCTGGTAAAATGCTGTATAAACCGGTTCAGCCAATAATGACAAGCCGATTGCTGCCGGCAAGGTTAAAAATAACAGAACCTGAAACGATTGATTTAACTGATGATTCATGCTTCGTCTGTCACCCTCGACAAAAGCCTTTGTGATACTTGGCACAAGCGTTAACGAGAAGGCTGTTGCCAGTGATACGGGGATAATGACAATCTTATGTGATTCAAAGTTTAAAATAGAAAAAAACGATTCCGCCATTTTCTCATTGATTCCAATTTGCACCATTGCTTTACTAAAGGTGAATTGGTCAATCGCTTGAAATAATGGATTGGCGATTCCGACTAAGACAAATGGAAAAGAATACATAATGATTTCTTTATAGATCCCTTTGAGAGAAATGTGGACTGTACCTTTATCATGTTCAAGAAGCTCGTCTAAATAGGGCTTTCTTTTATACCAATACCTAAATAACACAAGCAGTCCGCCAACCGCTCCAATAAATGCAGCAAACGTCGCCACACTGACAGCCGTGACAATTTTTCCATGTAAAACTTTCAACACGAAAAAAGCCCCTAAGAGCGTAAAAGCGATTCTAACTATTTGTTCAACGACCTGCGAAAGAGCTGAAGGGCCCATTGATTGATGACCTTGAAAATATCCTCTAATAAGACTCATAAATGGAACGACAATGAGTGCAAAACTGACAGCTCGCATTACAATGGTGACATTTTCTAAATTGGCCTTTTTGCCGCTGATACTCATTTCTGCGAAGGTGGGGGCAGCAAAATACATAACTAAAAAGGACAAAATTCCCGTTGAGAGCATAATGATTAATCCAGATTTAAACAGTTTTCTCCCAACTGCATATTCTTCAAGAGCATTATATTTAGAAATAAACTTGGAAACAGCAAGTGGGACACCGGCTGTTGCAATACTGATAAAAATCTGATAAGGAACATAGGAAAACTGGTATAGGACGGTTCCTTCCCGACCGACGATTTGGAAGAATGGAATGACATAAATTAAACCGAGAATTTTCGAAAGGATTGTTCCTACTGTTAATATAAACGTTCCTCTTAAAAGCTTAGACTGCATAGAATCCCTTCCTGACTGAAGAAATACGTGTGTAAAAATAATCCATTCGACTTTTTTTGCACACTACTAGTAGTTTACAACTTCTTCTCCCGTGATGCTACTCACAACCAAGTTATTTTTAAGAAATTCGTTTAATTTTACTAAATGTGTTTATAATGAAATGAATCTTGTTAAAGTTGGTGAAACTATGAAATTTGATGTAGTTGTGATTGGTGGCGGTCCATCAGGGTTAATGGCAGCCATCGCGGCTGGTGAAAAAGGCGCAAAGGTATTGCTAATTGATAAAGGAGACAAACTTGGCAGAAAGCTGGCAATTTCCGGCGGCGGACGCTGCAATGTCACGAACCGGCTCCCTGTTGAGGAAATAATTAAACATATCCCGGGAAACGGAAAGTTTTTATATAGTGCGTTTTCGATTTTTAATAATGAAGATATTATTAAGTTTTTTGAAGGACTGGGGATTGCCTTAAAGGAAGAAGATCACGGTCGGATGTTTCCTGTTTCCAACAAGGCCCAATCGGTTGTCGAGGCATTGTTACAGCAATTGGAAAAACTAAATGTGAAGGTATTTAAAAATAGCCCGGTTGCCGATATGATTTATATAGATAATCATGTCGCTGCGGTTATTCTAAAGGATGGACAAAAAATCGCTGCCCAATCGGTTGTCATTGCCGTCGGCGGTAAATCCGTGCCCCATACAGGCTCGACCGGGGATGGCTATGCCTGGGCGGAAAAAGCCGGACATACGATTACCGATTTATTTCCAACCGAGGTGCCGGTCACATCTGCCGAGCCGTTTATTCAAAACAAAACGCTGCAAGGTTTATCCTTACGAGACATTGAATTAAGCGTGTTAAATCCAAAAGGGAAACCTTTGATTAGCCATCGGATGGATATGATCTTTACTCATTTTGGCATCAGTGGTCCGGCTGTTTTACGGTGTAGTCAGTTTGTTGTAAAAGCGATGAAAAAATGGAATCTCTCTGAGGTTACAATGTGCCTTGATGCCCTGCCGAATCAAAAAGAAGAAGAGTTATACCGGGAGATCATCAAGCTTGTAAAAAGGGAACCGAAAAAAAGCATCAAAAATACATTAAAAGGGCTGCTGCCAGAGCGCTATCTGCTCTTTCTATTAGAACAGAATCAGATTGATCCTTCGGCACAAGGAGGCACCATTTCTAACGAAAAAATCTTTAGTTTCACCAAAAGTTGTAAGCAGTTTCGATTTAAGGTCAATGGTACGTTGTCGCTTGAAAAGGCATTTGTAACTGGCGGTGGGGTGTCCGTGAAAGAAATTAATCCGAAAACAATGGGCTCGAAATTAATGAACGGGTTATATTTTTGCGGTGAAATCCTTGATATTCATGGTTACACCGGCGGTTATAATATTACTTCAGCACTCGTCACCGGCAGGCTGGCAGGGAGTAATGCCGCATTATTTGCTAAGGCCTGACCCCTTTGTCAGGCCTTATAAATGATCATCGCTGAAAAACAATAGATTTGCTCTTCCTCTTCTTCCTCTGTCATGGCTGCCACGTTATACTTAATATCCAGCAGGCTCTTTTCATCCAGTCCTTTTAAGAAGCGATTCATTTCCTTTTCCAAATCCTTCTCATGCTCCCGGTCAAACAGCTTTACTTGAATCAATGGACTCTCCCTTTCTTTTTTTCTATTATTATGACCAAGATTTCAGAAGATTAAAATAAAAACGATAAAAAAAAAACGACTCCTTTAAGGAATCGTTTGAATCGTTACTCCGTCTTCCCAGTCCAGTTCATCATACCGCCTATCATATTGCGGACTTTGTAGCCCTGCTCCTGCAAGTAGTAACAGACATTTTCACTGCGGCGGCTGGAACGGCAAATAAAAATATACTCTTTGTCTTTGTCAAAATAATCAAGGTTTGCCGGAATGTCACCCATGCGAATATGCTTTGCCCCGGGAATCATCCCCTCTGCCACTTCTTCATCTTCCCTGACATCCACAAGCTCAAGCTTTTCTCCTGCTTCCAGCCTCTTTAGCAACTCATCCGGTGTAATTATTTGAATCTCTTCCATCCCAATCATCCCTTCAGAAAAGCAGCATTCTTCAATTGGTGTCAGGCACCATGTGAAATTTTCACATGGTGCCTGACACCTTAATTTGCGACAATATTGACTAGTTTACCTGGTACAGTAATAACCTTGCGAACGGTTTTTCCATCAATTTGTTCTTTTACGCGGTCATCGCCCATGGCAATTCCTTCTAATGCATCCTTGCTTGCATCTTTCGGTACCACAAGCTTCGCTTTTACTTTACCGTTCACCTGGATGACAATTTCAACTTCGTTATCCACTAACTTTGCTTCATCATATGCAGGCCAAGCCTCGTAGGAGATGGTCTCATGATGTCCTAACTTTTCCCACAGCTCTTCGGCAATATGTGGTGCAATAGGTGCTAGCATTTTCACAAAACCTTCCATAAAATGTTTTGGAAGAACCGTCGCTTTATAGGCTTCATTAATAAATACCATCAGTTGAGAAATCGCGGTATTAAATCGTAACCCTTCAAAATCCTCTGTTACCTTCTTGACGGTTTGATGGTAGACTTTCTCAAGGCTGGACGCTTCTTCAATTGGCTGGATTTTTGAATTTAATTCTCCATTTTCTTCAATAAATAAACGCCAGACTCGATCCAGGAAGCGACGTGAACCATCCAAACCGTTTGTTGACCAGGCTATCGATGCATCAAGTGGCCCCATAAACATTTCGTACAAACGAAGAGTGTCGGCACCATGACTGGCAATGATATCATCCGGGTTGACGACATTTCCTTTAGACTTACTCATCTTTTCATTGCCTTCTCCTAAAATCATTCCTTGGTTAAAAAGCCTTTGGAATGGCTCTTTCGTTGGCACAACCCCGATATCATATAGGAATTTATGCCAGAAGCGTGCATATAATAAGTGAAGGACCGCATGCTCGGCACCGCCAATATAAATATCAACAGGCAGCCAATGCTTTAATTTTTCTGTGGAGGCTAAAGCTTGATCATTATTTGGATCGATATAGCGTAAATAGTACCAGCAGCTTCCGGCCCATTGCGGCATCGTATTGGTTTCACGGCGGCCTTTTTTGCCTGTTTTCGGATCGACAACATTTACCCAATCTTCGATATTCGCAAGCGGCGATTCACCTGTTCCGGACGGTTTAATATCCTTTGTTTTTGGCAATGTCAATGGAAGCTCTTCTTCTGGAACAGCCGTCATGGTACCATCTTCCCATTGGATAATCGGAATCGGCTCACCCCAGTAACGTTGGCGGCTAAACAGCCAATCGCGCAGGCGGTATGTCACCTTCTTTGTACCAATGCCTTTTTCTTCAAGCCAGGAAATCATTTTTGCGATAGCATCTGCTTTATTTAACCCATTTAGGAATTCCGAGTTAACATGATCTCCATCCCCAGTATAGGCCTCTTTGCTGACATCGCCGCCGGCCACTACTTCCTTAATCGGCAAGTCAAATTTCTTTGCAAATTCATAGTCGCGCTCATCATGTGCAGGAACAGCCATAATGGCACCAGTACCGTAGCTTGCCAGGACATAGTCGGCAATCCAGATTGGTATTTTTTCACCATTTGCCGGATTTATGGCATATGCACCCGTAAAGACTCCGGTCTTTTCTTTTGCAAGGTCTGTTCGTTCAAGATCACTTTTCGATTTGACTTTATCTAAATATGCATCTACTTGAGGGCGCTGTTCTGCTGTCGTAATTTGAGCTACAAGTGTATGCTCAGGTGCAAGAACTGCATAGGTAGAGCCGAATAATGTATCAGGGCGTGTGGTGAATACCGTAAATGTTCCTTCATGTCCATCAATTTGGAAGGTCACTTCAGCCCCTTCAGAACGGCCGATCCAGTTACGCTGCATTTCTTTCAAGCTTTCAGGCCAATCAAGCTCTTCAAGGTCCTCTAGCAAGCGGTCTGCATAAGCCGTAATTTTTAGCATCCACTGTCTCATTGGGCGTCGCTCAACAGGGTGGCCGCCGCGTTCGCTCTTGCCATCAATCACCTCTTCATTTGCCAACACCGTCCCTAGTGCCGGACACCAGTTAACCGGAACCTCATCCACATAGGCAAGGCCCTTTTCCCATAGTTTTAAGAAAATCCATTGGGTCCACTTATAATATTTCGGATCGGTGGTATTGACTTCCCGGTCCCAATCATACGAAAAACCTAGTGCCTTAATTTGTCGGCGGAAGGTATCAATGTTTTTCGCCGTGAATTCTGCCGGATCGTTTCCTGTATCGAGTGCATATTGCTCTGCCGGAAGTCCAAAGGCATCCCAGCCCATTGGATGCAGTACATTGTATCCCTGCATTCGTTTCATCCGTGAGAGAATATCACTTGCGGTGTAGCCCTCTGGGTGTCCGACATGAAGTCCGGCCCCTGATGGATACGGAAACATATCTAACGCGTAGAATTTTCTTTTGTCATATTCTTCGTTTGTTTTAAATGTTTTTTCTTCTTCCCACTTCTTTTGCCATTTTTTTTCGATTTGTCGATGATCGAAATTCATACTACTGCCTCCTTAATATAAAAAGCGGATGCGCCTTCGGAACATGCACAGCTTGTTTCTGCAAAGTTTGTTCTCTTAGAAGCTTCCCTTAGTGGTCAGCTCGGATCAGCGGATATTCTAAGACCATATGAAGTCGCTCTTTGACTTCGTATGGCAGAGAGTATTTGACCTCAAGGCCTTGCACGCTGTAGCAAGTTAATAATAAAAAAACTCTCATCCCCAATAGGGACGAGAGGACTATATGTATCTTCCCGCGGTACCACCCACATTAGTGCCGATGCACTCGCTTCATTCATCCTTAACGCGGAAAACGGCAAGCATTACTAATCTTTGTTCGTGCCTGCAACTCCTAGGCGAGTTCATGATGTTCCCGGTTGACTTTCACCAGACGTCAACTCTCTTGGAACGGGTGTCCACCACTACTGCTCCTACTCACGGTCTTTTTTATTTAAAAGTATAATGTAATTGTTATTTTATTAAATTTTCTAACAGGATGCAAGTATCCTTGAGCCTAAATTCAGTATTAACCCATTTATCTATTTTATAAACTCAATGAATTGTATATATCCTCCAAATGTCCACCCCACGTGGACATATCGTTACATTTGTCCACGGATGGTGCCTGACACCACTTTTAAACCGCGGTCATACATAAGGGTTGTCATGATGGCCAGCAGGAATAAGCCTATTAACACAATGAATAATGTAGACATGCTGTATATATCGACGATTACACCCCCAAGTAAGGGGCCGATCATTTTGCCTCCGGTGGCGGTACTGTTGACGATTCCTTGGTAAAAACCTTCACGCCCTTTTGGTGCCAGGCTGAAGGCAACAGTTGGTACTGCAGGCCAGATGAACATTTCCCCTATAGTTAAAATGATCATGGCGACAAGAAAACCTGTAAAGGCGCTTGCTTTGCCAACAATAATAAACGATGCAATAAAAATAGCGATACCTATCAGCATTTGAAGCTTTAAAGAAGCAGATAAGTGTTTCAACATCCCGTTTAATAACGGTTGACCAAGGACAATGACTGCTCCGTTTATTGTCCATAAAAGACTGTATTGTTTAAGTGAAATGTTGATTTCCTGGGTATACGAGGCAATTGTTGTTGTCCATTGACTGTAAGCAACCCAGCACAGCAAGTATCCTAAGCAAAGAATCAACAAGGCTTGAAGATTTGGTTTACTTTTTACAGCATTTATTAACTTTTTGGTATCCTTTTGTGCTGTGATATTTGCCGATATCCCTTTATAGCCAAATAGGGCAATCAGTAAGAATAGGAAATACATAACGGTATTGGCCAGAAAGATAAGCTGCATGGAGTAGTCTGCGACGAACCCGCAAAGCGCGGTTCCCACCGCTACCCCAAGGTTTTGCGAAACATAAAGGGCATTAAAGGCTTTGCGGCCGCCTTCCTTCCAAACAGACCCAGCCATTGTATACATTGGTGGAAAAATAAGCCCCGAGCCAAAACCAACAATCGATAAAAATACAACATATTCCGGCCATCCATGCCAGATGGATAAGCCTGTAAGCGCAAAGAGTGATAGAAAGATTCCGAGAAGAATAGATTTATAGCCACCAATTTTATCGAATAAATGGCCGCCATAAAGATTGCCGATTACGTTTGCACCTGAATTTAACATAAGTACAAGTCCAGCTACTGATAAGGACTTCCCCAACTGACCGTGAATATAGATAGTATTTAAAGGCCATAAAAAAGAAGAGCCTATTGTATTCACTGCCATCCCGATAATCAAGAGCCATAAGGCACGTGGCATGAAAAACGCTCCTTTGTGTATTAAATTTCGATATCCTAAGTAATTTTAGTCGTTTTAATCAATTGGCGCAATCTTTTTTTTATACCATTTCTTGACGGAAAATGATACCTAAGATTTATAGCAAAATTCTGCCGTTTGTAGGACGAATTTCAGGGCGTTGCGGTTTTTGACATCACATTTCGATTAATCCCACCAAGTTCAAAAATAAATCTGTAAAATTGATATGCCGACACAATTTTTTCACAATAAATTAAGAAAACACCGTTCTCAAAAGAGAAACAGTGTTTCCACTTACTTCATCAGCAACTCTTTCCAAAGCCTTCTATTCCTTCTTGGCAGAAGAAATAGGATGCCCAGATGGAAAGAAAGGGGCTATTTTTTGGACGTTGCCGGCACGACAGGTGCTTGGGCAGGAAAGTAACTATTAACCGCATGGTCTTTCTTCTTTTCATTCACTTTCTCATCTGCTACCGCCTTCTTCACTTTTTCAATTTCTTTATCCAATTCCGCTATGCTGACTCCTTTTTTTACTAGCTCTTCTGTGGCAAGGCGAATGGCCTTGTTTGATTCTTCAATCGATACCCGTAAGGAGTCCATCGAACCTTGCGGATTATGAAAACCGGCAGAGTTTTCTGCAGCTATAATATCCCAGAACCATTGACCTTTACGGACATATTCCTGTGCTTGCTTGATTTTATCCCGAGCCACACCGGAGGTAATCATTTTATTGACGTAATAATGAGCAGAAGTTGAAATATTTTCCGCTTCATGTAGTGCCTTCATATGGGTATCTTCAATTTCCATAACCCGGTCTTTTAACTTGTCTAAATCACGGTCCCCATGACACTGACCGCAGGAAGTTTGCATTGTCTTAAGCGGTGATGTCCACCAGTGGGACGAAATCTTTCTTTTTCCATCTACCCGTTCGTAAGACATGTGGCAATCTGCACATGAAACGCCTGCTTTCCCATGCGGACCGGACAAATGGGTTTCAAAGTCCGGATGTTGTGCCTTTAGCATAGGTGCTCCGGAAATATTGCTAACCCAGTCCTTCTCAAAACCTTTCTCTTTTGCAATTGTATTATAATATTCGTACATTTCCTCTGGTTTAAATCCTTTTTTCCAAGGGAACGTGACTTCGCTATTCGATGCGGCAAAATAGTACTCTACATGGCATTGGCCGCAAACATAGCTGCGCATTTCGTTTTTCGTTGGGTTGGAAACATCAACCCCTTTCGCCTTTAAAGCTTTATAAAAGCTTGGGCGGGTTACACGCAGATCCATCGTTTTTGGATCATGACAATCGGAACAGCCAATTGGCGAGTGACCCATTTTTTCCCCCTTAGGCCAAATATCTTTGTTAAAATTAGCCCCCCAATAGCTGTCGCCCATTTCTTTAATCATTTTTGGAACGGCTGTCGATTTACATGTATAACAAGAGCCGACAGACTTGTCCGTAATCCGTTTAACAGCGCGAATATCCTTTAATGCATATACATGACCGCGGTCTTCATTATATTCTGTCGCAAATCCATATCCATTAAACAGAATCGGTAATAGCGGCTCTTTATCCGGATCATATTTGCTTCGCTTAACTGATCCGCCATACTTTGTATCCTCCATTTTTTCATTTTTCTTATAGCTGTTGTATTGAAGCGGAAATAAGTCTTTGAACGCTTCATTCCTTATTTCATCAGCTGAAAGGCCAGTTGTCTTACTTCCTGCTGCTGTGGATGTTTTCTTACTGGAATCATTACTGCAGCCAGTAACAATCAAAATAAGCACAAGCAGAAGAAGAAATCCCGCAAACTTGAACCTTGCCATTTTAAAATCCTCCCTTATTTTTTAGAAGTTCTCCTGATTTAGGCGGCTTGTTAAAGTGATCATCCTTAAAGCTCTTCCCATGCGGCACGGTTTTGTGACAGGAGATACAGCTGTCCTTTGCATCATGCGACACATTGCTTAACGTACTCTTATGACAGGAGATACAGTTATCATTCATGATGCCTTTCGTTCGTTCCGTTGCATGAATAACATCCGGTATCTTTTCAGTACCAAGCGTGTTGTAATAAATATGCGTCATCCCGGCCCGGCCTTTAAAAAACAACTTGCCGATTTCATTTTTATGCGGCAGATGACAGTCATTACACTGTAATTCCGCATGGGTAGAATCCATAAAAGACGTGTAAACCGACTGCATCGTATGGCAGTTTTGGCAAAACCCCGGTGAATCTAAGTAGGCCATTGTCTTTACTGTTGAAACTGATAAAAACACCCCCACAAGCAATGACAATACTATTAACCACTTTTTGTGCATTTTTAGCAGCTTTTTAAACAATTTTCTTCACCTCCCACAAAAATCTTTTCTCTCTGTTTTTATGCATTAAAGCACGACTGTACTTTAATACCGAAGTTCCTAAATCTTTATGCTTCGCTTTTCCTAAACGAATTACGAATACCTTGATAAAAGTCAAGCCAAGGTATCGATTACTGGAACTCCTCCCCCTATTTAAACCATGTACCATTTCCTCGTTTCTGTGATGTGCATCACAATTTAAAAAGCAGTTATTTCTAAATTGTGAACAGGATTTTCCTCTATTTACAAATTGGATTTATGGAGAAATTGCTACAATAAAGCCGAATTGCCGAAAAAGGGCAAAAAAAATCCCCCAACAAATTGTTGAGAGATTTTTGACGATTTTAAGATGACTGTCCTTTTTCATGGTGCATCTTAGATTTAACCGGTTGACCGCCCGTATTTTCATATTTCTTTTTCGCTTGCTTAATTAAATTGGGTTCATCCTGTCCAAGCTCAAAATCTTGGTTATTGATACCGTTGCGGGTCTTTTGTTCAGGGTTTTGCTGCTTAGAACGTTTTTTCAAAACTGTTCTCCTCCTCTTGTCCCTTGCAGTATCATACTATTTTGCATCTGTTGAAGCTGCAGCCGCAGGCGATGAAGCTGTTCCCGTTGTGGTCCATTAGCACTATGGGCCATTGTAGTAATATCCTGATAGGTTTGTTCCAGCTGCCTTAATGATTGAATGTAATTGTCATCATTATAATGCTCTTGCAGGCTGCTTTGCTTATATTGCTCTTCTGCAAAACGGATTGTGTCCTCAACCTGCTGCGTTAAGTTTTCCATCGAATCACGTGTTGCCATCTAAGAGCCCCCTTCATTGTCACCTTGAAGCATACTGCTTCATTTCTTATTGTGTTCCCCGATCTTTTTTCTATTACGCAAACAGGTTGATAATAACTGGCAAGACCATTAGATTTGGATCGGTACCTGCTTCATGATAAAATGAATCTTATGCAAATTTTTTATCAAGGAGGTTTCCTGAAATGCTTCAGACAAAACCTTTTCCATATGCATCAGATGATAAACGGTACCATACGTGGAATTACCATTTACGCCAGCAGTTCGGGCATAAAGTATTTAAAATCGCTCTCGATGGCGGCTTTGATTGCCCAAACCGTGATGGCACGGTTGCCCATGGCGGCTGTACCTTTTGCAGTGCCGCAGGCTCAGGAGACTTTGCCGGTAACCGCGCCGAGAGCTTAGAAACGCAATTTAATAAAATAAAGGAAAAAATGCATACAAAATGGAAAGACGGCAAATACATGGCCTATTTCCAAGCATTCACCAATACCCACGCACCTGTGGAGGTTCTGCGGGAAAAATATGAAACCGTCCTTAAGCAGGAAGGTGTCGTCGGCCTTTCCATCGCCACCCGGCCAGACTGCCTGCCCGATGAGACGATTGAATATTTGGCCGAACTTAATGAAAGAACCTATTTATGGGTGGAACTTGGACTACAGACTATACACGAGCGGACAGCAATGCTCATCAATCGGGCCCATGACTTTCAGTGTTATATCGATGGTGTGAATAAACTTCGAAAACATGGCATCCGAATTTGCTCTCATATTATTAATGGCCTGCCGCTTGAAAATGATCAGATGATGATGGAAACGGCTAGGGAAGTTGCCAAATTGGATGTACAAGGCATCAAAATTCACTTGCTGCATCTATTAAAAGGGACACCCATGGTGAAACAATACGAAAAAGGCATGCTTGAGTTTCTGTCACAAGAGGACTACGTAAACTTAGTATGCGACCAACTGGAAATTTTACCACCGGAAATGATTGTTCACCGCATTACCGGCGATGGTCCGATTGACTTAATGGTTGGTCCGATGTGGAGTGTCAACAAATGGGAAGTGTTGAATGCGATTGATGCGGAACTTAAACGAAGAGACAGCTGGCAAGGTAAGTTTTATCAAGGAAGTGTAAATGAAAAACGATGAAACTGGATCGAATCCTTCCATTTGCAAAGGTTTTATTGAAAAAAGCGATTCATGTAGGCGATGTTGCGGTTGATGCCACTTTAGGCAATGGGTATGATACGGCTTTCTTAGCCGAACTTGTTGGTGATACCGGAAAGGTTTACGGCTTTGATGTCCAGGAACAGGCAATTGAGTCCAGCAAAGAACGCTTGATGCAACAAAATTTGCTTAAACGGGTCACGCTGTTTCATAGCGGTCATGAACATCTAGCCTCTTTTATCCCTATTAGTGACCATGGAAAGGTAACCGGGGCCGTGTTTAACCTTGGGTATCTGCCTGGCAGTGACAAACGGATAGTGACTCGTCCAGAAACAACGATTGCGGCGATTAGCCAGCTCCTTGAAATCATGGCTTCTGAAGGAATCATTGTTCTTGTCATCTACCATGGACATGATGGCGGCGCCACAGAACGCGATGCGCTTTTAAAGTATTGTCGCGGGTTAGATCAAAGGTACGCCCAAGTCCTGCAATACCAATTTATCAACCAGCAGCATAACCCGCCATTTATCGTGGCAATTGAAAAAAAATGAAGCAGAGGGAAGGTTCTTCTGCTTCTAAAAATCTGTTGGTCTCCGCTCTAAAAAATGTGAATAAACATTCTTGCTTGTATTTTAGAGCTTGGACACAAGCCGAGTAATAAACGCCGGTGTTGATTTTTGCAACGAGCGGTAGGCAAGTCCGTTAAGATAAAAGAAATAGCTGGCCCAGCCGCCGGTTTTTATAATTCCTTTTGCCAGCTTCCGGACTTTTTTCTGCCTGCGCACCTTAGAATCCGATAAATAGATGCCTAATAATCCCCGATTAATGAGCTGATGGAACTTTTTATGAGGCAGTAACTCCGTATGTTTGTCCGCTTCGATAACAAAATGCTTTAACCGGTTAAAAAGTGTCTCTTGATTGTCATAGTAAAAGCAAAAGTTTAAGTCCCCTCCGACTTTGTCTTCCTCCTGATCAATAAAATAATCAAGCAGAATATGGAGCCCCTGAATATACGGGAAATATCCGTTTCGAATATTCTCCGCATCGCTTGCATTAAAGTCTTCCCGCATGGCATAGGAAACTAAGCAAAAGATCCCAAGTGTCGAACCTGAGCAAGCGGAGAATTCATACCATTCCATTTCTGGGAGCTGATCTTGATAACGTTGAAACCACTTTTCAAGACGCGGCACCCGCTCTTCCTTTTTGACATGCTTATGGATTTGCAGGTCACAATAATACCGGCATAATTCTTCCAGATAGTCTTTCACTAAATCGTAATGCTCGATTTCCCTTAAAACAGAGCGGCACGTCTCCGATAAATCTTGTAAATAACCGGCATCATCTTGGTCTTCACGAAGACGGTAATAATTTTTCTTTTCTGCCTGCAAAACAAGTGCATCCGACATGGACTCATGAAGTGCCGCAAAATCATGGGGATCAAGGGAAGTACTTCGGTCGCATAGATTATCAAGGTAATCGCTAATCGTTTGGTAGGCAACGATGAATCGAATGGCCTGTTTATAATGTTTATTGGCTGTCAGAGCCAGAATGGATCCACCCTCACAATGGAAGGTTTTTTGTTCGATACTGGCAAGAGCCTGTTTTCTTAGCTCCGGGTTGGGGATTTTTTCAGCACGGCTTTTCCAATAGGCCAATTCTTGGTGAGCAGCTGGCAATATTTTACGATATACCCTGGACATAAGGGTGATTGGCTTCATGGAAACAACAACCTTTCTATACAATATACCCAATTGATTTTAATTGGCTTAAGACAAAATCCTTTGCGTATTCAAAAACCTCCTCACGTTCAGGTTCATTGAATATTTCGTGATAGCATTTTGGCCATTCCTTAAACCGTTTTTCCGATAATGGGGCACGATTAAACCACTCTTTCACCGTTGCTTTGTTAACAATCTTATCGTCTCCACCTTGCATCACAAGCATGGGCACATCCTGAATTTTTTCAAGTTGAACAAATGCCTGCTTGATGGCATTGACAAGTTCACGATACCACCTGACCGAAACCTTTGTCACGTAAAGGGTATCATTCGCATCGGCTTCCCTCACATCTTCATTTCTTGTTGCCATTTGGACGGTTAGGCCTGAGTTGATCCTAAATGAAGGAAATACAATATTTAATAAATGGGCTATAAGCTCTAGCAATTTAGAAGGTGCTTTAACAAGTCCCAAACACGGGGACGATAGAATAACCCCCGCGATATTCAATCTTTCTTCTTGGAGAAGACGGATAGAAATGAGTCCTCCCATACTATGTCCAACCAAGAATACCGGCAGGTCATAACGGTAGGCAGCCTGCACCCAATCCTTTACCTCAATTATGTATTCATCAAAGGAGTGAATATGTCCGCGGTTGACTCTCGTTGTCATGCCTTGCCCTGGAAGGTCAGACATGATGACATGGAAGCCCGATGAACGCCACATTTCAATCAGCCAGCCGTACCGCTTATGATGCTCCATGGCACCGTGAACAATGACAATGACTGCTTTTGCTTCCCCTTCTGCTTCCCACTTCCACATAATGTTTCCTCCTAAAAAGTTCCTTGATCATGAATCTATTTTACCATAAACTAAATCAGCAATCAGTATGGACCATTTGCCCTTAAAATGCAAAAGAAGATTCTTCTTATACATTACTTGAGGTAGACCAGCTAAAGTTACCAGAAATGATCAATGGAAAAACAAATAACGCAATATTATAAATCTGGCTAAATCACTTCCACGAAAAAAGAGCACCACTGCAACACGAGGTGCCCTTTTTTGTTTAGTTTTTGGCAAGTTCTTTTTCCGTGGTGTATTCATTTTGAAAAGAATACACATGCTCAATATACACTTGATGCCATACCATGAACATAAGCACGGTCCAGATCTTCCGGCTGTGATCCGCTTTTCCGAGACAATGGTCGTCAAGCAGCTTCAGCAGATACGATTTATTGATTAAATGATCAGTCCCGCTCTCGCGAATGATCTTCTTCGCCCAATCGTTCATCTCCGCTTTTAACCAATGGCGAATCGGCACCGGGAAGCCAAGCTTCTTACGGTTAAGTACATGATCAGGGACAATTCCTTCCGCTGCTTTCCGTAAAACATATTTTGTCGTTCCATTAGCTGTTTTTAAGCTGGTTGGTATTTTCGAGGCCACTTCAAACACAGCCTTATCAAGAAATGGAACTCTAAGTTCTAATGAATGGGCCATCGTCATCTTATCCGCTTTTAATAAAATATCGCCGCGCATCCATGTATGAATATCTATAAATTGCATTCGATCAACCGGATCATAACCTGCTGATTCCTGGTACAGCGGTTTGGTTACATCGGTAAACCTCAAGTCTTCACGATATACATTTAACAGCTTACGCTTTTCTTCTTCCGTGAACATTTTTGCATTACCGATGTAACGCTCTTCCATCGGTGTAACCCCGCGTTCGATGAAGCTTTTTCCCTTCATCCCTTCCGGCATCATGCTGGCAATCCATCTTAACAGCACTTTTCCTACACGAGGAATTTTATTAAAAATTGCTAGATCCTGTGGTTCACGATAAATATTGTAGCCGCCAAACAGCTCATCAGCACCTTCCCCGGAAAGAACTACCGTAACATGTTTTCTCGCCTCACGGGCAACAAAATAAAGCGGTACACAGGCAGGGTCTGCAAGCGGGTCGTCCGTATGCCACATGATTTTCGGAATTTCATTCATATACTCCTCAGGTGAAATCACATAACTAATGTTTTCGAGCCCAAGCTTCTCGGCTGTCTCTTTTGCGACATCAATTTCACTGAAGCCATTATGGTCAAAGCCGACCGAGAAGGTTTTGATATTCGGATGAAACTCTTTGGCAATCGAGGCAATAATCGATGAATCGATACCCCCGGACAAGAATGATCCAACCGGAACATCACTGCGCATATGCATTTTGACTGAATCGACTAACACATCCCTAATTTCTTTGATGAAAGATTCCTCTGATTTTTGAACTGGCGCAAAGTGTGCCCTCCAATACCGCTTGATTTCCATTGGCGAGCCTATTTTTTTGGTAAAATAATGGCCCGGTTCAAGCTTCTTGATCCCTGCTGAAAGTGTATTTGGTTCCGGAACAAACTGATACGTTAAGTAATGCTGCAATGAGTCATAGTCTAACACATCGTTTTCAAGCGCCAGCAAGATACTCTTTTTCTCAGAGGCGAAGAAGGTTCTTTCGCCATCTTCCAGATAAAAGAATGGCTTAATTCCGAACGGGTCACGAGCACCGAAAAGGGTCTGTTCTTGTTTATCCCAGATGACAAAGGCAAACATTCCCCGTAATTTTTCCACTGCCTTCTCCCCGATGTGGCTGTATAGGGCGATGATAACCTCGGTATCAGAACTTGTTGCAAATGTTAATCCATCTTTCAACAGTTCTTCACGCAGCTCAACATAGTTATAGATTTCACCGTTAAAAATAATCCAGTAACGCTCATTCTCATAGGTAAGAGGCTGGTGACCGGACTCAATGTCAATAATACTTAAGCGCCTGAACCCAAACTGAATCCGGTCGTCAAAATAAAAACCCTCATCATCTGGTCCACGATGGGTAATAAGATCATTCATATTTTTAAATTGTTGTTTCTGTTCGTCACGATAACTTTGTGCATTGTCATGTACACAACCGATAAATCCGCACATTATGTACCTCACCTACTCCATTTCTAAATATCCTTCTAATAGTACCACTTTTTTTTACAAAATGGCACTGTGAGGATAAGGAAATTTACGGTACCTTCATTTTTTACTTCTATAGTCCTACGTAAACATTTTATTCCATCCATTCAATCATTGAACAAAAATAGGAGTTACATATAAAATGCAACCCCTATTATGATTAATGATTTTCTGCTTGACGGCGAAGCAGCTCAGATTTATCTGTACGCTCCCAAGGTAATTCAATATCAGCACGGCCAAAATGACCGTATGCTGCCGTTTGCTTATAAATCGGGCGACGTAAATCTAACATTTTAATAATACCTGCCGGACGGAGATCAAAGTTTTTGCTTACTAAATCAACTAAAACATCCTCGCTGACTTTTCCTGTACCGTAAGTATCAATTGATATGGAAACCGGTCTTGCGACACCAATCGCATAGGCAAGCTGCACTTCACATCTGTCAGCTAATCCTGCAGCGACAATATTTTTTGCGACATAGCGGGCAGCATAAGCAGCAGAACGGTCGACTTTAGTCGGATCCTTACCGGAAAAGGCACCGCCGCCATGACGTGCATAACCGCCATAAGTATCAACGATAATCTTCCGACCCGTTAAGCCGGCATCCCCTTGAGGTCCGCCAATAACGAAACGACCTGTTGGATTAATATAGTATTTGGTATTTTCATCAATCAGTTCTTTCGGGACAACCGGGTTGATCACATATTCTTTAAGATCACGTTGAATTTGTTCTAAAGCAATCTCAGGATGATGCTGCGTTGAAATGACAATCGTATCAATCCGAATCGGTTGATTGTTCTCATCGTATTCAACGGTTACCTGTGTTTTTCCATCCGGACGGAGGTATGGAAGAGATTCATCTTTACGTATCTCAGATAAACGACGAGCAAGCTTGTGCGCAAGTGAAATGGGCAGCGGCATTAGCTCCTTCGTTTCATTACAGGCAAAACCAAACATTAGACCTTGGTCCCCTGCCCCGATCGCCTCGATTTCTTTGTCAGACATTTGACCTTCCCGTACTTCAAGCGCCTGGTTGACACCCATCGCAATGTCTGGAGACTGTTCATCAATGGAGGTAAGGACGGCACATGTTTCAGCATCAAATCCATATTTGGCACGATTATAGCCAATCCCCTTAATCGTTTCACGAACAATCTTTGGAATGTCTACATAGGTGGAAGTAGTAATTTCGCCGGCTACAAGTACTAAGCCCGTTGTCACCGATGTTTCGGCAGCTACACGAGCATTTGGATCTTGCGCTAAAATGGCATCTAGAATCGAATCAGAAATTTGGTCACAAATTTTATCTGGATGACCTTCCGTTACTGATTCAGAAGTGAACAAGCGACGTTTGGTTGACATCTGAAACCCTCCTATATTTATAAAGTGAGGTTATCTGAATTTGAATATGGTTGACATTATCGTTTAACCTCGGATTGAAACGGAACTCATCCCTTAAGATAGTATGATGTTAACATGGGGATTTATAAAAACGGCCATACCCCCCTCATTCAAACAAAAAACCTTTCCTATGTTGAGGAAAGGTTTCATACACCGTTTTGCGTTCCTTTCGCTCTTATCGTTCAAGGTCAAGCCTTGCATCAGGTTTAGCACCTTTGCTAAGAAAATGTCCAAGTCGCCCTGTCCATCTTCATCGTTGCAGGTTGCCGGGTTTCATAGGGCCTGTCCCTCCGCCAGCTCGGGATAAGAGAGTATCCGTTCAAAGTAAAATCATAACGTACTATCTTGTACAATGTCAATGAATTTCTTGAAAAATTTATGGTTCATGTTCTTACCGGAAAAATTATCCTTGTCTTTTCTTTTAATCAATGAATATCGTATTTAAAAAGAGAATAATTTTTTGATTAGTATAGATTATTCATTTCAATGTGCTATACTAATAGCATCATTAATTACAAGAAAAGGATGGTTTTGAACAATGAATACTGTTCACGTTCCAAGTGAATTAAATCTGCTGATAAACGAACGGAATGTTCAAATGCAATTATCTGTTCCTCAGTTAGTTGAAAAAATATTAGCTCGTAACGAAGGAATGTTAACATCAACGGGGGCAGTCCGAGTTTCTACCGGCAAGTATACAGGTCGTTCACCTAAAGACAAATATATTGTCGTTGAAGAATCAACAAAAGATAAAATTGATTGGGGCCCGGCAAATCAACCCATTTCAAAAGAGGTATTTACAAACCTTTATTACAAAGTTCTAGATTATTTAAAGCAGCGCGAAGAAATTTTTGTCTTTAAAGGTTTTGCCGGTGCAGATAAAAAGTCCAGATTACCGATTCAAGTTATAAATGAATTGGCTTGGCAAAATTTATTTGTTCATCAGTTGTTCATTCGGCCAACAGAAGACGAGCTTTTATCACATGACGCTCCATTTACTGTGATATCAGCCCCTAGTTTTAAAGCGGATCCGACTGTAGACAGAACCAATTCCGAAACCTTCATTATCATTTCATTTGAACATCGGATTGTATTAATTGGCGGAACTGAATATGCCGGTGAAATGAAAAAATCAATATTTTCCGTCATGAATTATTTACTTCCGGAAAAAAATATTTTTTCAATGCACTGCTCCGCAAATGTCGGGCAAGAAGGCGATGTTGCCTTATTCTTTGGTTTATCAGGAACAGGAAAAACGACGCTCTCTGCTGATCCAAATCGGAAACTGATTGGCGATGATGAACATGGCTGGTCATCCAATGGCGTCTTTAATATTGAAGGCGGATGCTATGCAAAATGTATCAATCTTTCACATGAAAAAGAACCGCAAATTTTTGATGCAATCCGCTTTGGAACCGTTTTAGAAAATGTCATGCTAAATCAGGAATCCAGGGTTGCAGATTATGATGACAATACATTAACTGAAAATACGCGTGCCGCCTATTCAATTGAAAATATTGATAACATTGTGAAGCCCAGTATCGCCGGTCATCCGCATACAATTGTATTCTTGACTGCAGATGCCTTCGGGGTCCTGCCGCCGATTGCAAAACTAACAAAAGAGCAGGCGATGTATCATTTCTTAAGCGGTTATACGTCTAAGCTTGCCGGAACAGAGCGCGGCGTCACGTCCCCTGAAGCAACCTTCTCTACATGCTTTGGGGCTCCATTTTTACCATTACCGGCAACTCGCTATGCCGAGATGCTTGGAAAAAAAATATTGGAACATAATGTCAATGTCTTTCTTGTTAACACCGGCTGGACCGGCGGCGAATACGGGATTGGCAGCCGAATAAAGCTATCCTATACTAGAGCAATGGTTCAAGCCGCTCTTGAGGGAGAATTAAATCATGTCGAAACGATCAGCGAGGAATTCTTTGGTTTAAATATTCCACTTCATATTGCCGGTGTTCCTGACGAAGTCCTTCAGCCAAATAAAACATGGCAGGATCCGCAAGCCTATGATAAGAAGGCCAGAGAACTTGCAGCAAAATTTCGGGAAAACTTTAAAAAATTTACGAATATTTCAGCTGAAATTGCCGAAAAAGGCGGACCGATTGCCTAAGAAGTGGTGCCCGTTTGTGGGCACCCTTTTTTAAGCATAAGACCTAGTTAGTTCGTTGAATTTAATGAAATTAACTGGTAAGTAATCGTGGTTTTGTTGTTTTCCCATTCAATTTTTTTAATCAATGCCGAACCGCTGGAATTGCTGTCAAGTGTTTTCCTTACATCAAGTGGAATTTCAATCGGGTAGAGTCTGTATCCCTCTTTTTCTAACATAAACAGATTTTCTTCAATCCTCCGCTCATTTCCCTTTGTAACAATCAGGGTATTTAATTCAAGAGGCATTCCCATGTAAAATCCGCTCCCCTACTATTTATACCTCTATCTTATCATCTTTTGCGCTGATTTTTCATCCACTTTGTTAAATCTTGAACCACTTTTCGGTTTATCGCTGGAGGGAAATAATGGGTAAAATCATCAAAATACCAAGACTCGACGGGTTTGTTTAGTTCCCTAAGACGTCTTTCGAGCCTCCAGGCATGTTCAATGGATACATTATGGTCTTTAACACCATGAATGATCAGTACAGGTGGCTCCATTTTTTCAAGTTCATAAAGTGGTGTTCGGTTATCGTACCTATCCGGAAATTTCGAAGGTGTACCGCCAATCACCCGCTTCATCATTCTCCGCAGGTCCTTTCTTTCCAAATAGGTTAAGCACATATCACTCACCCCGCCCCAAGTGACTAACGAGGCGGCCTCCGGAAACTGAATCCCGGTCATCAGTGCCATCACCCCGCCACGTGAAAACCCGAAGATATGAACTTCCTTTACCCTTGGCAGCGATTGTAACAACCGAAATGCAGCGAAAGCATCTTCCCTGTCTTCTCCGGCAAAATCTTCATTTCCTTCCCCACCTTGGTTCCCGCGATAATAAGGAGCAAATACAATAAAACCCTCTTGTGCAAATTGGGCAATCCTTGCAGGTCTGACCTTGCCGACGTTTTTGATGCCTCCGCGCAAATAAAGGAAACCGTCATATACTTCTCCATCTTTTGGCTCTGCAAGCATCCCTTTTACCTTTAACCTATTGGAAAAGTAGGTAATTACCTTTAGTTCAACATTTGGATTAGGTGATGGAAATCGTTGAACCTCCACAATTTTTCCATTGTATTCATGCATAAGTATCGATCCCTTTTAAAAATTTCATACTGGCATTCACACATTTATACCTGCTTCATACGATATTATAGGTAATCAGCCTAGAAGAAGGAGGTTAATTCATGAAAAGATGGTCAAGATTCAGTTTCTCCTTGGCTCTCATTGCTATCCTTATGATTCCTTTAGCTGCTTGTAATAATAATTCTACAAAAGAAACGAAAAAATTGGAAAAGGTTCGAATTGCGGAGGTAACCCGCTCGATTTTCTATGCTCCGCAATATGTCGCATTGGCAAAAGGATTTTTCAAAAAAGAAGGCTTGGACATCACTTTAACAACTACCCCTGGTGGCGACAAAACTATGACAGCCCTTCTCTCTGGTAGTACCGATATCGCCCTAGTAGGTTCGGAGACATCGATTTATGTGAATGCCCAAGATTCGAATGATCCAGTCATCAATTTTGCTCAAGTCACTCAAACAGACGGCACCTTCCTTGTTGCTAGGAAAAAAATCGAGAACTTTTCGTGGGATCAATTAAAGGGAACAACCTTTCTTGGGCAAAGAAAAGGCGGCATGCCGCAAATGGTCGGGGAATTTGTATTAAAGAAACAAGGAATTAATCCACATAAAGATCTGAAGCTGATTCAAAACATCGATTTTGCCAATGTAGCCAATGCCTTTGCCTCCGGGACAGGTGATTTTGTTCAATTATTCGAACCAACAGCCAGCATTTTTGAAAAGGAAGGAAAAGGCCATATTATCGCCTCATTTGGCAAAGAATCTGGTCATGTCCCGTACACGAGCTTTATGACGAAAGCAAGCTATTTGAAAGAAAATAAGGAAACGGTTGAAAAATTCACGAGGGCCGTTTACAAAGCGCAGCAATGGGTTGAGTCGCATAATGCGGAAGAGATTGCCAAAGCGGTAGAACCATACTTCCCGGATACCGATTTAGACATTATGACAACCGTTGTCGAGCGGTATAAGAATCAAGGCAGTTTCGCAACAGATCCAATCCTAGATGAAGAAGAATGGAACAATCTAGAAAATATTATGAAAGAGGCAGGAGAGCTTCCGAAAGAAGTCGGTTATAAAAAGCTTGTCAACACAGATATAGCCAAAAAGGTGATGGAATAAGAAAAGCGCAAGGCGCCCGCCTAACGGCGACAAGCACAAGACGAACCGGCGATAAGGCTGTTCTTTAGCCTTCTTGACGGATGGGCTTGTGACCTCGAGCCGCTGACGCCTGAGCTGGACAATTCTCAAAGCCGAAAACAAATTAATTCGATATTATAAGAAAGGGAGGCCGTTATACATGAGCTTCTTGCAAGTTCAAAATATTCACCATACGTATTTTACTAAAGCCTCTGCCACCACGGCGCTCTCCAACATTTCTTTAACAGTTGAGAAGGGAGAATTTGTTTCCCTCCTTGGCCCAAGTGGCTGTGGAAAGACGACCATGCTCTCGATTATTTCCAGCCTGCTCGAACCGACTGAAGGAACCGTTTTATTAGAAGGTCAACCTGTTTCCAGCTCAAAAAATAAAATTGGCTATATGCTCCAGCAAGATTACCTGTTTCCATGGAAAACAATCGAAGAAAATATCCTCTTAGGGCTAAAATTATCAAAACAGCTCAATCAAAAAACAAAAACCCACGCTCTTGACCTGTTAAAACAAATGGGGTTAAACAACGGTGTCGAAAAGCAGCTGCCCAAACAATTATCAGGAGGCATGAGACAGCGGGTTGCCTTAGTAAGGACGCTGGCAACAGAACCAAAGCTGTTAATGCTTGATGAACCTTTTTCCGCACTGGATTACCAAACAAAGCTAAAGTTGGAGGATTTACTGTCCGATACTATAAAAGCTTTTGGCAAAACAGCAATCCTTGTTACACACGATATCGGAGAAGCTATTGCGATGAGCGACCGCATATTTTTACTCACAAGTCGGCCCGGCACGATTTATAAAACCTTTGAAATACCGGATAGTTTGCGCCGATTATCCCCATTCGATGCGAGAAATCACGAAGCTTATCCTGCTGTATTTCAAATGATATGGAAGGAGTTGGAGTCTTTTGAACAACAAAATGAATAAGGTAGAACTCCTCCATAAAAACTATATCCATTCCCTAAAGGTCAATAAACGGTGGGTCCGATTGTATCAATTGATTATTTTGCTGCTGATTTTTTTCAGTTGGGAAATTTCAAGCAGAATGAAGTGGATAGATCCGCTGATTTTTAGTTCTCCTTCAAAAGTATGGAATTTACTTGTAGCGAAAATCCAGGACGGTTCCTTGGCAGCAAATTTAGGAGTTACGTTAACGGAAACAGTTGCCGGCTTTCTTATTGCAACAGTCTTGGGTGTCATCATTGCTGCCGTTCTTTGGTGGTCCCCGCTGCTTTCAAAAATTCTTGATCCGTATCTCGTTATTTTTAATGCAATGCCGAAAGTTGCCTTGGGACCGGTAATCATTGTCGCCATGGGCCCGGGATACACCTCCATTATTGCCAATGGCGTTATAATTTGTGTGATTATTACAGCCATTGTGGTATATACTTCATTTAAAGAAGTAGATCCCAATTATATAAAGGTGTTGCAAGCCTTCGGAGCAACACGCTATCAGTGCTTTAAGGAAGCCATTTTACCCGCAAGCTTTCCGACCATCATCTCGACGTTAAAAGTGAATGTCGGCCTTTCATGGGTCGGCGTCATTGTAGGAGAATTCCTTGTCTCTACGAAAGGGCTCGGCTATATGATTATTTACGGTTTTCAGGTATTTAACTTCACCCTCGTATTCCTATCCCTGCTTGTGATTGCCGTGCTTGCTACGATTATGTACCAGCTGGTGGACCTGTTAGAGAAAAAACTAATCAAAGAGTAGTAGATTGCATTTTAGCTTTCTGCTATTCTTTTTGCTGTTGTTGAATATATTGAATGCATTCCGCTACGACTTGGTCTTTCATAATAAAACTATACTTTGGTCCAAACCTTAACTGCAGGAGATCCCCCTTCACCAAAACTGGACCATTGGTTTCAAAATAACTGCTCGTTTTCTCCAACCTTTTTACCTTTCCCCAAAAAACAGCCTTCACAAATGGACCATTTTTTTCTGATACTTTATATTCTGCAATATATTGAAGTTCATCCAATACGGCTCCGGTCTCTTCATATGCCTCTCTTCTTGCCGCTTCTTCCAGTGTTTCTCCTCTTTCTCTTTTGCCACCAGGGAATTCAAGCCCTCTTATTTTATGATCCGTTAAAATCCAATCCTCCCCTGATTGACAAATAATTAGAACATGCTCTGCCTCTTCCGTAAAAGCATGCCTTGAAAAGGCTAATTCAACCTTATTTCCGTTATTATCTAAAAAATGAATCATACCAACCCATCCCCGCCATGTATTTACGATTTATTATAAATGAAAAAAGGAAAATCCTCGAATTTGGACTTTCCAAGACAACTCATAGTTGTGGTGGTAAAATATTCATGCTTTCAATATGATTTTTCGCTTCTTGATCACCAAGTTGGTACAGCGTACTATATATTTGCTGAATGGTGCTGTCATAGGTATCATTTTGCCGATCATAATGATATTGAACGTATGGGACATGTGCCCTAAAAAAGTTTTTCCACTCCGTAGAATAATTTTGGTCCATCAAGGCACGGAGCTGTGTGATTTCAGCATCAGTTGCCTCAATTTTAAAACTCCAGGTTGCTGCAGTGGCACTTTGTGAAATACCTCCTGTGCCTACATCAATGTAATACGTCTTTTTCTGTTCACCCATGTTTCCACTCCTTTTTATTATTAGTAATCCACTGAAAGAAAAAAATTATTCTCTGTCAAATTTCGATTTATTTTTCCAATAAAGATGGATATAATAAAGATACAGATTTTTCAGTAAATTAAATGAAACATAATGATGGAATATTTTATTATTTTAAGGGAATGGAATAAATAAGTATCATAAAAATAGGAGGTGTTAGAATTGAAACTGATTGATGAATTATTTGAAATGTACCGCAACAAGCTTACAGGTGATGAAGAGGACATCGATATGCTGACGTTCGCCTTTTTAGAAGAGATGTCACATGAGGATCTGTTGGCGTTAATTCATGAAATGGATAAACAGGAATTGTACGATTTAATGGGACTTTATTTAATTGAAAGTTTAAAGGGAAAGTTTGCCCAGGAACAATATGGACAGCAGCGTACACATACCTACTATCCAAGAAATATTCATTAAACTTACATAATACGATAGGAGAGGAAACTGAAAAGCCAGTTTCCTTTTTATTTTTAACAAACATGGTACAATGTTGGATAAAAGGGGGATGCTGGAATTGACGATTGTTTTAATTGTATCCATTATTATCGTGTTTGTCGTTCTGTTATTGGCTGTGTTAACCACTTCAAAGGCCTATTCCTACAAGCATACCATCGACCCACTTGAAAATAATCCACATGGTACCCAAGAAAGTGAGGACCAACCGGGTTCGAATGGATAAGCCAATAAAAACTCGCCGATGGCGAGTTTTTATACTTGGGCAAAAACCTGTATTAATTTGATTCAACTGTGATATCTTGAAGATAATCATGATGAGGAGTTAACCCTATGCTGAAAAAAATTGTTATTTCCCTTATTCGTTTTTACCAAGTCGTTATTTCACCGTTAAAGCCACCAACATGCCGTTTCTATCCAACATGTTCCCAATATGGACTAGAGGCCGTCAAACGCTTCGGTGCCTTAAAAGGCGGGTATTTGACCATGAAAAGAATCTTAAAATGCCACCCATTCCATCCGGGAGGACTGGACCCGGTGCCCGAAAAGTGGAAAGAACGAAAAAAGCATTAACGCTCATAACCATCCACAATAAGATCCAGCTTCCCTGTTTTCGGATCAATGACTAAGCCATGAACAGGAACATCCTTTGGCATAAGCGGATGATGCGTGATTGTGTCTACACTATGTTTTACACTTTCATTCACACTGTCAAAGCCATGAAGCCAGCTTTTAATATCAATTCCGGAAAAAGCTAAAGTATTTAACGTTTCATCGGTAATTCCTTGTTCCTTCATATGTTCAAGGACAGGCTCGGCCTTTAAACCACTCATCCCGCAATCATGGTGGGCAATAACAAATACTTCCTTAGCCTGTAATTCGTACACGGCAATTAATATACTCCGCATAATACTTCCAAACGGATGCGACACAAGCGCACCTGCATTTTTAATTATCTTTGCGTCACCATTTCCCAAATTTAGAGCTTTAGGAAGCAGTTCAAGCAAGCGTGTGTCCATGCATGTCAGAATAACCATCTTTTTATTGGGGAATTTTGTTGTTTCATATTTCTCATATTCTCGATTTTCCACAAACTTTTGATTGAAGTTAAGCATTTCGTGTAATATCGTTTGATTATTCATCATATCCCATCCTCTCTATATCTCTTTATAGCATAAAAAAAATGGTTTAAACAAATTTTATACTTGCATTTCTCTCATTTTTCTTATAAGATACTAAAGGTAATCGTAACCGTTACGATTTTTGAAGATATTTTTTCGGAGTTAAATCGTAACAAATACGATTTAAATTGAAAGGAGTCTTTATGAAAAAATTCATTCTTTTCTTTTCTGTTTTGATTCCACTAAGTATTATGCTGTCTGCATGTACAAGTGAACAAACTTCCAAAAAGAAGGATCAGCTGGTTATTTACACGACTGTATTCCCGCTTCAATATTTTTCACAACAAATTGGCGGTAACTATGTTAAGGTAGACACTATTTACCCTCCAGGGTCTGATGAACATACCTTCGAACCATCACAAAAAGATATGATGAACCTTGCCGATTCAGACTTATTTTTCTACATTGGTCTTGGTCTGGAAGGATTTGTTGAAAAGGCGAAAGAAACGTTAGCTCATGAACATGTTACATTGGTTCCTGTTGCAGAAAAACTTCAGCTTCCAAAAGACAATACTTTTAAAGATGAAGAAGATCATGATGAACATGAACATCATCATGGAGACGTTAATCCCCATGTTTGGCTTGACCCGGTTTATTCGAAGGAAATGGCTGGTGTCATCCGTGATCAATTGGTAAAAAAAATGCCGGAGCATAAAGAGTTTTTTAATAAAAACTACCAAAAGCTGGCTGCCCGATTAGATGAGTTGAATCATCAATTTGCGAACACCATCTCAAAGGCTAAACATAAACAAATCATTGTAACCCATGCCGCATTCGGTTACTGGGAAAAGCGCTATGGCATTGAACAAATCAGTATTTCCGGACTTTCAACCACAAATGAACCAACACAAAAGGCTCTGGAAAAAATCATCTCTTTAGCTGACCGTGACGGTTTAAAGTATATTTTATTTGAGCAAAATGTCCAATCGAAGCTTGGAAAAATAGTTCAGAAGGAAACTGGAACAAAGGCACTACCGATTCATAATTTAGCCATTTTGACCAATAACAATATTAAGGATAAAGAAAGCTATTTCTCTTTGATGGAAAAAAACCTGAAAACATTAAAAACAGCCCTTTATAATTAACTCGAATTTTTTAGCAAGACACCCAATAAGCTGCTTTTATTGCCTTTTAATTACTAGGTTGTTTCCCGGCTATTTTTCTCATGCTAATACTGTATTACCGATTGAAACTTGAAGGAGTGATACAAATGGCAAAAGATGTATTATGTGAGGTCCACAACTGCACATTTTGGGCGAACGGCAATAAATGCAGTGCCGACAGTATTTATGTTGTTAGTCATACGGGTAAAAAAGCAGATTCATCGAAAGAAACCGATTGTAAAACTTTTGAACCTTCAGATTTATAAAGGCAGAAGAACCAGGCAGCAGTCTGGTTCTTTTGTTAAAATCGAAAGGCCATTTTTGCCATTGTCGTTTCTTTGAGCCTTTTTTCATTGATGGTAAACCCCATCCCGGGACGGGCTGGTACGGATATAACCCCATTTTCCACTGTAACTTCTGGTGTAATAATATCCTCCTCCCAAAAACGGCTCGAAGCAGAAAGATCGCCCGGAATAGAAAAGCCGGGTAAAGAAGCGAGGGCAATATTATGGGCTCGTGAAATCCCAAACTCAATCATACCGCCGCACCAAACGGGAATATCGTGCTCGTAGCAATAATCATGGATCCGCTTTGCCTCAAAGAGACCACCTACCCTGCCCACCTTAATGTTGATAATCTTACAGCTCCCCAGCTCATGCGCCTTTCTCGCATCATCAAAGGTAACAATACTTTCATCCAGGCAAATCGGAGTCCGGATCGCCTTTTGCAGCTGAGCATGCTCGATAATATCATCAGGATCAAGCGGTTGCTCAATCATCAGCAAATCCAGTTCATCAAGTGCTTTTAGCCTGTCAAGATCAGTTAAGGTGTAAGCAGAATTCGCATCGGCCATTAGAGGCAGCTGCGGATAGTACCTCCTTATTTCTCCTAAAAAATCATAGTCCTGTTGTGGATTGATTTTTACTTTAATCCGCTGGTAGCCCTCTTCAAGATAAGCTTCAATTTGCCTAAGTGCGCTTGCTGTGGAATCGGTAGCGACAACGACTCCGGAAGCGACCCTTTCACGTGTTCCGCCGATTAATCTTGAAAGGGGCTGTGATTGCTCCTTCGCATATAAATCCCACAGGGCCGTTTCGAGTGCCGCTTTAGCCATATGGTTTCTGCGAATAGGTTGAAAAAGTACTGCTGCCTCTTGTGGATGTTCGATGGGATGATTTTGCAGCACAGGAATCAACACATCGGTTAGCATATGTGTACTTGTTTTGACGGTTTCCTCTGTATACCATGGAGTTGAAAAAGCGACACCTTCGCCGAATCCGGAATTTCCCTCCTTATCCGTAATCTTCACAATGATCCCTTCACGCTCTGAAACAGTCCCTAAATGAGTCATAAAAGGCGACTTTAAAGGCATTCGGATTATAAACAGTTCGATTAATGCTATATTCATTGCTGGAACCTCCCCTCATTCAGCCAGTCTCTTAAGGTTCTTCGCAACAACTTCTTGGCGGCATTTCTTGGCAGCTGATCGGTTATATAAAAGGCCTTCGGAACTTTATAGGTTGCCAATTGACTGAGACAAAATTGCCGCAGCTCAGCAGAAGACACGTCCTTGCCATTTTTTGTTACAATAAATGCAACCGGCACCTGCCCCCATTTCGGGTCATCCAAACCGGTTACACCTGCCTCCACAACATCTGGATGGGCTAATAATACGGCTTCAATTTCAGCCGGGTAGATGTTCTCTCCTCCTGAGATAATTAAATCAGAACGCCGGTCCAGGACAAATAAAAATCCGTCCTCATCCAAGTATCCGATATCCCCTGTGTACAGCCAGCCTTGGCGAATTTTTTCCTCCGTCGCCGCAGGACGATACAAATAACCGCTCGTCACATTTGGGCCTTTGACCACAATTTCCCCTGGCTCCCCTGGCTTGGCATTACTCCCGTCAGTTCGTTCAATCCGTATTTCGGATGGAAATAATGGCTTTCCTGCTGAACCAAGTTTACTCAAGCTGTATTCTGGTGAAAGGGTGACGATTTGCGAGGAAGTCTCGGTCATTCCGTACGATTGAAATACGGGAATTTTCTTTTCAACACATGCCTGCAGCAATGGCAGTGGTGCCGGTCCGCCACCTAAGAGCATACAGCGAAACGGATTTGGGAGATGTTTATCCATTATCGTATCAATAATCCGCGAGAGCATCGTTCCGACGACTGACATGATCGTAACCTGCTTCTCTTCCATATCGCGGAGTGCTTTTTTTTCGTCAAATTTCTCATGGAGCACGACAGGCATCCCATAAATCACACTGCGCATTAAAATGGAATAGCCGCTGATATGAAATAGCGGAACCGGACAGAGCCAGCAATCCTGGTCCGTAATCCCCAGATTTAATGCCGAACCAACAGCACTCCACCAATGGTTGCCATATGTTTGCATCACACCTTTTGGATTTCCCGTTGTTCCGGACGTATACATAACCGTACAAATTTCATCCAAACTGATTTCTTCTTGAAGCTTGGGCTTGGTTGGCTCTTGGGCAAATAATTTCTTCTTTGTAACCACCTTTAGGGAGGAAAGCTGTCCAGAAAAAATCGGTTCTAAATGAGCAAAAGCATCCTCCAAGATCAACGCGGATGCCTTCGAGTCCTTTAGCTGCCAGACCAATTCAGTTGGTGTTAAGCGATTATTTAAAATCACTGTTTTTATCCCTAATAGCTGCAGCGCAAATAATATTACAACGCTATCAAGATGATTTTTTAATAAAACGGCAGCAAACTGCCCATTTTCGACCCCCAGCTGCTGCAGCTGCCCAGCAGCAAATACCGAACGATTATACAATTCCTTAAAGGTTACGGATTGTTCCTCAAAATAAACCGCAGTCCGGTCAGGAGTTAAAAAGGTGCGTTTCGTTAAAAAATTTGGCATTATATTTTGCATTTTTATCACCTATTTCTATGAAAAACAGCTTGATGGAAGCCATCAAGCTGCATTTCATTTTATCAAGGAAATCGCGGAAATTGACCGAAATCCGGTTTCCGCTTTTCTTTAAAGGCGTCACGGCCCTCTTTTGCTTCATCTGTTGTATAATAAAGCAATGTCGCATCACCGGCTAACTGCTGTAATCCGGCCAAGCCGTCGGTATCAGCATTCATAGCGGCCTTCAAGAAACGAAGGGCTGTCGGGCTTTTTTCAAGCATTTCCTCACACCATTTAATCGTTTCCTCTTCCACTTGATCAAGTGGTACAACGGTATTAACCAAGCCCATTTCAAGTGCTTCTTGGGCATTGTATTGACGACATAAATACCATATTTCACGAGCCTTCTTATGACCGACAATTCTAGCAAGATAGCCCGAGCCATAACCGGCATCAAAGCTACCAACCTTCGGACCTGTTTGACCGAAGACGGCATTATCGGCTGCAATCGTTAAATCACAGACCACATGGAGGACATGACCGCCGCCAATGGCATACCCCTTAACCATGGCCACAACCGGTTTTGGGATAACCCGAATGAGGCGTTGCAGGTCAAGAACATTTAGCCGCGGGATATGATCCTCTCCTACATAGCCGCCATGACCGCGTACTTTTTGGTCACCGCCGGAACAGAATGCCTTATCTCCGGCACCTGTCAAAATAATCACACCGATATCAGAATCATCACGTGCATAAGCAAAGGCATCGATTAATTCCATGACTGTCTTCGGTGTAAAGGCATTATGTACATGTGGACGGTTAATCGTTATTTTTGCTATTCCATTGTAGGTCTCGTAAATGATTTCATCATATTTACGACCCGGAATCCATTCTACTGCCATATCATACAACCTCCTTATGATTTAAAAAGTCACTTACTATTGTAGCAAATTTTTCGCCATCTTCCACATGAATTGCATGGCCTGTTTTTTCTATCGTAACCCATGTTCCGTGCTGAAGACGTTTTATCATTTTTTCAGCAATGGTGCAGAACTTGTGATCTTCATTCCCAGTTATTAACAGCACTTCACATTCAAGTCTATCCAGATGTTCCCACCAAGAGGGTTGGGAGCCTGTCCCCATACCAAGCAGACTGTTAGCCAGTCCAATTGGAGAATGGTTCAGCCGCTGTTTGCGGACTGCTTCCCTTTGAGCTAAAGGAAGACGTTTCATCGAAGCAAATAAAGGAATTTCCTCCCAATAATCAACAAATGGTTCGATTCCCTTTTCCTTAATCAATTTAGCAAGCCCTGCATCTTTCATCCGGCGCAGGTTTCTTTCCTCATCTGTTACTAAACCGGGAGTGGAGCTTTCTAAGATTAGTTTTCGCACCCGTTTTGGAAAAAGAAGCGCGAAAGTAAGTGCTAATCTCCCCCCCATTGAATAACCAAGCAAATCGATCTCTGTGATACCAAGCTGATCAAGGATCGCATTCATATCATGTGCAACCGTCTCTATGTTATAACGAACAGGATCATCAGGAGATTCAGTTTGACCGTGGCCAATAATATCCGGCATTAACAGCTTTGAGCAGCTGCCCCACTTTTCACAAAAAGGTGCCCAGGTGGATGAATCCCCTGTAAATCCATGAAATAAAACAAGCGGAAAACCGCTGCCGCATCTCTCGACATGATAGCGGATGCCATTGGCTACCATATTCATTCCAGCTCACCTTTGACAAAATTTGATATTTCCCGGGAAACAGTATGCCAGAATTCACGGTGCTCATCACGATTTCTATCTCTATTTGTGGTCAATTCATATACTTTCATTCCTTTAGATTCAAGCGATTTTTCCATTTCTACCGCTAAGTGATTCCAATCGGTTATTTTTGTATAATGACCGTTGAACATCCGGACTGCATGCTTAAACTCTAAATCTAATGGGGTACCGAAAAGAAGCTCAAAATGCTTCGGATGTTTCGCTTGCGGCAAGAAAGAGAAGATGCCGCCGCCGTTATTATTCATAACGATAATATCAATGTCAATGTTAAAAAGCTTTGCTGCCAACAGGCCATTTAAATCATGAAAAAAGGTGATATCCCCAAGAACTAAGTATAAAGATTTTGAGTAAAGTGCAGCACCAAGTGCAGTAGAAACTGTACCATCAATTCCATTCGCACCTCTGTTTGCCAGCACTTTGATATTTTTTTTATTATTTAGGAAGAAGCTGTCTAAATCACGAATCGGCATGCTGTTCCCGACAAAGAGCGTAGCACCTTCCGGCAGCATCTCAGCTAATTGATAGAATAGTTTACCTTCACTTAACTCTGTTACATCCCGAACCTTTGACATAGTTTCTTTTGTTAGCGCATTCACTTGCTGCCAATTATGTAAATAACTTGAAGAGCGCCGGCCATTTAGATAAGATAACAACCTGTCACAAAAAGCCGCTTCATGGCAGAAAATCATATCCGTTGATAAAACAGCCGGGTCCCTCCAGCCGCCGCCGCCATCTACCACAAATTGGTCTGCATTTGGGTTTGCCTTGATAAAGGTGGTTAAGGCTTTGGAAACCGGCATGGCCCCAAAACGCAGGATCACCTCTGGTTTAAGGAAGGACTGGGCATCTTCATTCCGTAAAAAGGTATCATATGTATCCATGATATTTTCAAATTCATGCCTGCCGCTCCTAAGTTGTGATAATGGATCAGCTAAAATAGGAAACTTTAATGCATCGCTCAAACGGGTTACAGCAGCCGCAAATGGCGGATCAGCTATATGTCCGCAAACAATGATTCCCCGTTCTTTGCCTTTCAATCTTTGGGCGATTTGTCTGAAATCTTCTTCATCTATCGTTAAATCACCAGTATGAACCTTCACAT
This sequence comes from Bacillus renqingensis, assembly GCF_016464375.1. Taxonomy (GTDB): domain Bacteria; phylum Bacillota; class Bacilli; order Bacillales; family Cytobacillaceae; genus Neobacillus; species Neobacillus renqingensis. Next base: position 17,623 of record NZ_JADDIU010000033.1, on the reverse strand, counting down.
ATCCTTCAGGACGGTCTTCCATGTTAAACAAGTTTTCATCTAGCTGTGGAATAAGCGGTTCCCTAAACGGAAAATTCAAATGAACAGGGCCAGCAGGTGACCTTCTAGCAATCGCTGCTGCACGGGAGCAAACCATTCTTACATAGCGAAGCATTTCAGCCGACTTCTCTGGAGGCGACATTTCCGCAAACCATTTGACGTGGCGCCCGTATAGATGAATTTGATCAATCGCCTGTGGTGCACCGATATCCCGTAATTCATGGGGCCGATCAGCCGTTAAGACCAACAGCGGCACCCGTGCATAATACGCCTCGACAATCGCCGGGAAGTAGTTGGCTGCGGCGGTTCCAGATGTACAAAGTATGGCAACAGGCCGATTAGTCACTTTAGCAATTCCTAAGGCAAAAAAGGCAGCGGAACGTTCATCAACATGGATACGGACTTTTAATTCAGGGTGTTCGGCCAGCACCATCGCCAATGGTGTCGACCTTGAACCGGGGCTTACGACAACATCGGTAATCCCGGAGTGGACTAACTCTGTGACAAAGGCGGCCAGATATTCTGTTAATGCTTCTTGATGATTCATATTATTCCCCCCTAAGGGCTCTAAGCATCGGTCTAAATTTTAAGCCCGTCTCCAAATATTCACTTTCTGAATTGGAATCTGCCACGACACCGCAGCCGGCAAACAAGGATACTTCTTCCCCCTGAATCAGTCCTGAACGAATCGCTACGGCAAATTCCCCGTTTCCCCGGTAATCCAGCCAGCCAAGCGGTCCAGCGTAAAAACCACGATCAAGCTCCTCTACCTGCCTGATTTTTTCAACCGCTTCCTTTTTTGGAAGGCCGCCCAGAGCCGGTGTCGGATGAAGCTTCTCCACTATCAGAAGCAAGGATGAATCTTTACCCGCCTTTCCGATTACCGGCGTGTACAAATGCTGAATATCCCTTATTTTCATCAACTGCGGCTGGTCAGGAAGGATAATTTTCTCACATGATTCCTCTAGTGCTTCTTTAATCATCTCGACCACATATTGATGCTCAATGAGGTTCTTTTGGTCGTGTAACAAAGTTTCACCTAAATACTTGTCCTCTTCTGCAGTTTCACCACGGGAAATTGTACCAGCAAGACAGGTGGAAAAAATTTCATTTCCTTGCTTTTTTACAAGTCTTTCAGGGGTAGCGCCAACAAAGCAATCCCCATTTGATTCAAAGGCAAAGATAAAGCTTTCTTGCTGCTGTTTGTATAAATTCTCAAGAACCTTCTCAACTTCTACTTGCTTATTAAACATAAGCCTTAATTCCCGGGCAAGAACCACCTTTTTCAATGGACCGCCGGTTAGTTCCGATACCACTTTATCTACAGACTGTTTCCATTTTTCAGGTGATATTTCCTTCGTTTCAGTAAGCACAGCTGGCTCAGTATCAACATTTTGATGTAGGGAAAGGAAAAGTTCGTTCCGCTCTTCCGTTACTTTCTCAATGAATGATTCATCATCCTGAGGGGTGCAAACGACATTGGTTGTTAAATAGGCTTCCCCTTTGATGATGCTAAGCATATATTTCGGTAAATAAAATAAGGAATCCGGATATTTTGACCAAAGTTCTGTCTTCTCCTTGTATGGATCAAAGGAAAACCCTCCAAAAATAACAGGTCCAACACCTATTTCTGAATAAGGGTTAAAAATAAGACTGTCCTTTAAAAAGCCTTCCCACTCCTCTTCTACTTGAAAAAAGCGGTCAGTTACCTGATCCGGCTGAATTTGTTTTGAAATTCCCAGTCCAATTAGGATTGTCTCATCCTTCGGATCCTTCCAGAAAAACCTTTCCCCTAAAAACCGCTCTTTTCCAGACTTAAAAAATAGTAAAGGATTCATCGAATCCAATTTATACACTTCACTAAGTAAGATCGGTCTACCCAGCTGTTTGGCACGGTGAACAACCGAAATACCCCTCTCTATTATTTCCGTTTCCTGAATGGTAAACAAACCTATCCCTCCAAAACAGCCGAACGTTGTGACTGTTATCCATCCATTTTGTAGCATAGTATAAGATACTACTCCAATTGTAAAAAAGTCAACATCCTTGTCACTACTTTATTCCTATTATATGTTATATTTCAATTAAAACCAACAATACATTTCTTGCCGTCAGGTCATTATCTTCCAGTTTTGATAGTAAAATTTTATTGACACTATGGTCGTAATTCCATACACTAATGGGTGGACAATAAAGAGAAAAATTTTAATCTATGTAAAGGGAGGAGATGAGGATATGCAGCCAAATTTACCGCAAGGCTTTAAACCCGTTGTTGAATCCAACAAGGGCTTTCAGGTTTGGTGGCAAATGACCCGTCCCCACACGTTAACTGCAGCATTCGTCCCCGTAGTACTTGGCACGGCACTAGCGCTGAATAATTCTGGAGACATTCATTTTGGACTTTTCATTACGATGCTAATTGCCAGCCTGTTAATCCAGGCAGCCACCAATATGTTTAATGAGTATTATGATTTTAAACGCGGTCTCGATACAAAACATTCAGTTGGAATTGGCGGCACGATTGTCCGCGATGGAATTAAACCGAAGACTGTTTTACAGCTTGCCTTGAGTTGTTATGGAATAGCTATTTTATTAGGAGTTTATATTTGTATGAATAGCAGCTGGTATTTAGCTGTAGTCGGACTCATCTGCATGGCTGTCGGCTACCTGTACACCGGGGGGCCTCTTCCAATTTCCTACACACCGTTTGGTGAATTGTTTTCAGGTCTTTTTATGGGAATGTTCATTATTTTAATCGCTTTCTTTATTCAAACAGGAACAGTTACTACCGGCAGCATCCTCTTTTCGATTCCTATTTTTATATTGGTCAGTGCGATTAATTTATCGAATAATATCCGCGACCTTGACGGCGATAAGGAGAACGGTCGTAAAACCATTCCCGTTCTATTGGGAAAGAAGAAGGCTATTTGTTTATTAGCTATCATGTTTACTTTCTCTTATCTGTGGGTTCTTGGCCTCATTATTAGCGGAACAGCGCCCATTTGGACGGCCATTGTGATAATCAGTACGGTTATGCCGATCAAGGCCATCCAAGTCTTTAAAAAAGGTAGCCTGCCGATCCAAATGGCCCCGGCAATGAAAGCAACTGCCCAGACGAATACGATCTTCGGACTATTATTCGCCGTTGGTATTTTTGTTGGACATTTCTTTTAACAGCTTCTGCCCAATCGGCAGAAGCTTTTTTAATAAATCGGATGGATTCTCCATATGTCTTTGGCGTATTCTTTTATCGTGCGGTCACTTGAAAAATAGCCTGCATGAGCAATATTTACGAGACTCTTTTGGTGCCAGCTGGTGGAATCTTTATAGACCTCTCCGATTTTAGACTGCATATCCGTATAAGAGGCGAAATCCTTTAAGACAAAATATTGATCATTTTCTTCCAGTAATGAATCGAAGATCGGTTCAAATTCATTATAGACATTAGGGAAAAATCCGTTTACTAGCTGATCGACAACCTCGCGAATCCGCCCGTCAAGGTGATAATACTCAACCGATTCATAACCACCATTCTGGTAATAGTGAAGTACCTCTTCGGCTGTCAGTCCAAAGATAAACATATTTTCATCCCCCACTAGCTCGCGTATCTCGATATTTGCCCCATCCAATGTGCCAACTGTTAAAGCCCCATTAATCATAAATTTCATATTACCTGTTCCCGACGCTTCTTTACTAGCGGTCGAAATTTGTTCACTGATATCTGCCGCTGGAAAAATCGTTTCTGCTAAGGAAACACGATAATTTTCTAAAAAAACAACTTTGAGTTTATCGCCTACTTGCGGATCATTATTTACTTTTTCAGCAACCGTATTAATTAGTTTGATAATTTTTTTGGCATAATAATATCCTGGTGACGCCTTTGCTCCAAAAATAAATACCCTTGGAACAATTTCAAAGCTTGAATCTTCTTTTATACGATTATAAAGATACATAATGTGTAATACATTTAGCAGTTGTCTTTTATAGGCATGAAGCCGTTTTACCTGGACATCAAATATCGCCTTTGGATCAACAGCTACTCCATTCTGTTTGTAAATAATATCGGCAAGCCTCTGCTTGTTAACTGTTTTAATTTTTTCCAGCTGGCGCAAAAATGACTGATCATGTCGGTATTGAAGTAATTGTGTTAACTCATGTGCGGACTGGGTCCAGGAAGGACCAATCGATTCGGTAATAAGGGCTGAGAGCGCGGGATTCGCTTTTAACAGCCAGCGACGGTAGGCAATTCCATTCGTTTTATTATTAAATTTTTCGGGATACAATTGAAAAAACGGCTTCATTTCCCGTTCCTTTAGAATCTCTGTATGCAATCTCGCCACACCATTGACGCTGAAGCTCCCCACTATCGCTAAATGGGCCATTTTAACATGATGATCGGCTATGATTGCGAGCCTTCCTATCCGCTCCCAATCACCGGGTGTTTCTTTCCAAAGCTCGCGGCAAAAGCGTTCGTTAATTTCATCAACAATCATATAAATCCTTGGCAGCAGCGGCTGAAATAGATGGACTGGCCACTTCTCCAGCGCTTCCGATAGGGTCGTATGATTTGTATATGATATCGTGTTTGTCGTAATATGCCATGCTTTCTCCCAGTCAAGCCCTTCTTCATCTATTAAGACCCTCATTAACTCTGGAATAGCGAGCACGGGATGGGTATCATTAATGTGAATGCCAATATATTCGTACAGTTGTTCTAGGTTTGCATGCTGTTTCTTATAAGTTCTTAAGATTGTCTGAATACTTGCGGATACTAAAAAATATTGCTGCTTCAACCGCAAAATTTTTCCTTCTTCATGGGTATCATCCGGATAAAGGAATTCAGAGATTGCTTCTGTTTCCCTTTTGTATTTTAAGACATCCTGATGAAACGGAAATTGAGCAGGCTCCGCACTCCAAAGCCTTAGGGTATTAACGGTTTTGGACTTGTAACCCACTACCGGTATATCATAGGGGACAGCGGTAACAGTTTCAGCATTCAAATGATGAAAAACAAGCCGACCGTTTTCGGTTCTCGCTTCCACCTTGCCCCAAAACGGAATACTCACTGCTAAATCGGCCTTGCGAACTTCCCAGACATTTCCACTCCGCAGCCATTGCTCCGGCAGTTCAACCTGAAATCCCTCGACAATTTTCTGTTCAAATAAACCATATTTATAGCGGATACCATGTCCATGTCCCGGAAGATTCAAAGTGGCAAGGGAATCTAAAAAACAGGCGGCTAGTCTTCCTAAGCCGCCATTCCCTAAGCCTGCATCAGGCTCTAAGTCTTCAAGCTCCGCTAATTCAATACCAAGCTCCTGAAGACCTTTTTCTACAATCTCTTCAACGCCGAGGTTGATTAAATTTTGCCGTAAAAGCTTACCTAATAAATATTCGATTGACAAATAATATACCTGTTTCCCCTTCGTTGCCAAATAGCGTTCGTTTGTGGTAATCCAGTCATTACTGACAAATTCACGAATCATACTCCCGAGGGTATGATAATGATCCCTTGGGGTACTTTCCGAAAAGCCCCTGCCGCAAAGCATCTCAAGACGTTTTAAAAAGAGATTCTTAAATTTTTCTTTCGTAGAAAACATGTGATTCACTCCTTGAGATGAGTTCGGCATAAAGCCGGTTGTAGCTAAAGGCCGACTGAGTCCAGCTATAATCCATTTCCATCGCCTGTTCAACAATCTTCTCCCATGTTTTTTTATCATGATAAAAACTCAGCGCCCTTTGAATCGTATAGAGCATATCATGGGCATTGAAATTCCGGAACGAAAAACCATTTCCCTGTCCGCTAAATTCATTCCATGCCTTTACGGTATCGTTTAAACCGCCTGTTTCACGAACAATTGGAATGGCCCCGTATTTCATTGCAATCAACTGACCAAGTCCACACGGTTCGAACAAGGATGGCATTAAGAAGAGATCCGCCGCAGCATACAACTTATGGGCCAATTCCTCATTAAATCCAGTATGAACCTTCAACTTTTCCGGGTAAATTCTTGCAGCTTGCCGGAAATATTCCTCAAATTCATCGTCACCGCTTCCAAGGATAATCACCTGTAAGTCTTCTTGGAGAATTTCCCTTAATACACATTTAACGAGGTCGAGCCCCTTTTGTCTTGTGAGGCGCGAGATCATTACTAACAGCGGTGTTCCTGAACTTTGCTTTAAGCCGAATTGCTTTTGAATTTTACGTTTATTCACCGCTTTGTTACTCAGATCATTCACACTGTACGTTTGCCAGATGTAAGGGTCATCCATAGGATGATAGAAGTCTTCATCAATTCCATTTAAGATTCCAACGAGATCCTCCTTTCTTTCCTTTAATAGTCCATCGAGTTTTTCACCGTAAACAGCCGTTTGAATTTCGTCTTTATACGTTGGACTGACCGTGGTAATTTTATCCGCAGCGATAAGCGCTCCCTTTATAAAATTAACATTTCCATAAAACTCCAAATTACGATAATGAAGGATTGGGTCTTCGAGACCGAATAAATCTCCTAGCACTTCTTTTGGAAATATCCCTTGAAACTGGAGATTATGAATCGTAAAAACAGTTCTTATATGATCGTACCCTTTATTCCTATAATAAACAGTTTTAAGAAGATACGGAATCATGGCTGTATGCCAATCATGGCAATGCAGAACATCTGGGAAGAAGTTTAACTGGGCGATGGTTTCAAGTACGGCACGGCTGAAAAAAGCAAACCTCTCGCCATCATCAAAATAGCCATATAGTCCTTCCCGTTTAAAGTAGTATTCATTATCGATAAAGTAAAAGGTAACTCCTTGGTGACTTAGTTCCTCAACCCCACAGTATTGATTTCTCCAGCCAACCGAAACGGAAAATTCCTTTAGCTTCTTCATTTTTCCTTTGTATTCTTCAGCAATTGTTCCGTATTTCGGAAGAATGACCCTGACATCTGTCCCAAGTGTCTTTAATTCTTTCGGAAGGGAACCGGCAACATCTGCAAGCCCTCCAGATTTCGCGAATGGTCCGCATTCTGAAACAGCAAATAATACTTTCACGAGTTCATCAACGCTCCTTGCTTCGTCCCTTTTTGAACCACATATGGTGCTTGGGCCGTGCCAATTAGACTTGTTCCTGCCTCTACCTTGACATCCTTATCTAAAATGACCGAATCCAAATAACAGTTGTCTTCAATTTGGCACTTTTGCATAATAATGCAGTTCTTCAGTACAGTCCCTTTGCCAATCTTTACACCACGTGAGACGATGCTGTTTTCCACTGCGCCTCTAATTAAACAGCCATTCGCGATCATGGCATTTTTTACAAATGAACCTTTTACATATTTTGTTGGCGGTTCATCCTTTACCTTTGTCAAAATGGGCTGCTCCGGTAAAAATAAATTTTTCCAAACCTCAGGCTTTAGCAAATTCATACTAGTAGAAAAATAGTCTTTAATAGAATCTATCATTACGGCATATCCTTGATAATCATAATGGCAGATGGAATGCCCATGATACATATCATGTACCACATCTCTCATACAGGAATACCCTGTTTGATCCCTTGTTTCAATCAAGTTTAATAGGAGTGAAGTTTTAAGCAAATACAATTCAAGCGAGCTTCCATCCTGGCGGCGAACTTCAGTGATATCGCATCCTGAACGGATATGCCAATCTAATATAGGAGCGAAATCGATATTAAAGACGGTAAAACAATTGCTAATAATCGCATATTCCTGCGTACTCCGATAAAAATAATCCATATTGGCCGCAAACAGGTCAAATGAACCGATTCTATTATATTCACTATCCACAATCGCCGATGGAAAAAAGAACAGGCCATCCCGCTTGCGATTTAGCCCCCAATTTTTTCCTGAACCCAAATGGTCCATTAAGGAGCGGTACTGCATTTTTGGAAAAATCGCCACGCTGCCGATACCCGAATTCACCATGTTTGAAAGTACAAAGTCGATGATCCTAAACCGCCCTGCAAACGGCAGAGCAGCTAGAGAACGGTGTGTCAATAAATCTTCTAAATCCTCATGATATGTTGTTGCATCAATAATACCTAATAGCTTTCTCTTCACTCCAAAAATCCCCCCAGTTTCTCTATTCCATACCCTAGAAAACCTTAGTTAGCTAAAAATGGATAACGCTAGTAAGCAGGATATAATCCGTCCAGCATTTCCTTTGTGACAAGAATAATTTCATTATCGAAGGAGCGAATAACCGTCCCATCAGGTATTGTCAAGTCACAAGGAACAATGGCCTTTTCGATGAAACAGCCGGTACCAATCATGACATCCGGCATTACCACTGAATCCTTCACAACAGAGTCTTTCCCTATCGATACACCGTGAAATAGCACGGAATGATCAATCTCCCCATCAACAGTACATCCCTCATTAATGACGGACTCTTTGATAATGGCATCCGGAGAAATATACTGGGGCGGCCGGTTTGGATTAACTGAATATACCTTCCATTTATCATCAAATAAATCTAACTCACAGTCTTCTTTTAACAAATCCATGTTTGCCTCCCAAAGGCTTTGAATGGTACCTACGTCTTTCCAATACCCCTTAAACGGATAAGCAAATAACTTTTTCTGTGTTTCCAACAACAGTGGAATGATATCTTTACCAAAATCATGGCTTGAATCGGGGTTTTCAGCGTCTATTTCTAAATATTCTTTAAGTATATTCCAGCTAAAGATATATATACCCATGGAGGCAAGATTGTTTTTGGGATTGGCGGGTTTTTCCTCAAACTCTATTATTCGCATATCTTTGTCTGTATTCATAATGCCAAACCTGGTTGCTTCTTCCCAAGGAACTTCAATTAGGGATATCGTGACATCTGCGTCTTTCTCCTTATGATATTCGAGCATATTTTCATAATTCATTTTGTATATATGGTCACCTGATAGAATTAAGACGTAGTCCGGCTGATATTGCTTTAAATAATTCAGATTTTGAAAAATGGCACTAGCTGTACCGGTGTACCACTTTACTTCTGAAGACTCACTGTACGGGGGCAAGACGGTAACTCCTCCATCTTTAAGGTCCAAATCCCAGGCACTGCCGATTCCAATATAGGAGTTTAATAACAATGGCTGATATTGGGTTAAGACTCCGACAGTATCTATTCCGGAATTCGTACAATTACTTAATGTAAAATCAATAATGCGGTATTTCCCTCCAAAAGGCACTGCAGGCTTGGCAAGGTCCTTTGTCAAATCATTCAGCCTGCTTCCCTTTCCTCCCGCTAAAATACAAGCTACGCACTTTTTCTTTACCATTTCCTTTCCGCTCCTTTCGTTTCCTAACCGGTCTAATCATTTGACAGCCAAACGGGGCAATTGTTAACTTTATTGAAAATGGCCTCCCATGGAATGGTTCTTCAACTGCGATAACTGTTTTTTTGTTCTGCTGTCCTGTTCCACCGTATTCCTCGAGGTCACTATTAAAGATCTCACGATACTCCCCCCGATCGGGAACCCCAATCTTATATTCTTGGTAGCTGACAGCAGTGAAATTGCAAACAATTATGAACAGATCCTCCTCTTTTTTACCTTTGCGGATAAACGAGAAGATGGATTGCTCCCTGTTATCAACATCAATCCACTCAAATCCATCCTGCAAATGGTCCAATTCATAGAGTGCATTAGACCGCTTATAAAATTTCATTAACCATTTTACATAGGCATTTAGTTTTTGATGCATGCTATATTCCAGTAAGCTCCAATCTAACTGTTCTTTATCCTTCCATTCCGCGAACTGTCCAAATTCAAAACCCATGAATAAAAGCTTTTTACCTGGGTGGGCAAACATGAATCCAAGCAATAGCCTCAGTTGAGCGAATTTCTCCCAATATTCCCCCGGCATTTTATCAAGCAAGGACTTCTTCCCGTGTACGACCTCATCATGTGAAAAAGGGAGCATAAAGTTTTCTGAAAAAGCATATAAAAGGGAAAATGTTATCTTTGAATGGACATGTGACCGGGCAAACGGCGGTGTTTCCATATACTCGAGAATGTCGTTCATCCAGCCCATATTCCATTTATACCCAAACCCTAATCCCCCATAGGATACAGGCGCCGTAACATTTGGAAAGTCTGTAGAATCCTCCCCTATCATTAAAAAATGGGGATTATATTCGTCAATGACCTTGTTAAGCTTTTTTAAAAAGGCAATCCCAAACGGATTTTCGTGTTTCTCATTGCCAGTACTCGGCCAATAAATAATATTCGCAACGGCATCCATCCGAAAGCCATCAATATGAAAATGTTCCATCCAAAATAGGGCATTAGAGATTAGAAAGCTTTGCACTTCCCCTTTTCCCAGATTAAAATTTGCTGTTCCCCAAACAGGATTTTCCCGACCACTGGAGTGCTGATAGGAATAAAGATGTGTGCCATCGAAGCGATATAACCCATGAGCATCCTTACAAAAATGACCAGGAACCCAGTCGAGGATGACCCCAATTCCATGTTGATGACATTGGTCAACAAAATACTGAAACTCATTGGGTTCCCCATACCTTGAGGTGACAGAAAAGTAGCCTGTTCCCTGATACCCCCATGAATCGTCGAGCGGATGCTCAACAAGAGGCAATAGTTCTATATGTGTAAAGCCATGCTCAATTACATATGGAATCAGTTCATTAGCTAAATCGGCATATGTAAGGTAGTCGCCATTTTGTTTTTTTCGCCACGAACCTAAATGAACCTCATATAGGATGGCAGGCTCCGAGAGAAAATTACTGTTTAACTTTCGATTCATCCAGTGATTGTCTTGCCAATCGTAATCTTTTAAAGAATAAACAATGGATGCTGTTTGTGGTCTTACTTCAGAATAAAAGGCAAACGGATCCGCCTTCAGCAGTCTTTCCCCCGATTGAGTGATGATTTCATATTTATAAATATTTTCTTCAAGGTCCTGATTGGTAACAATCATCCATACTCCTTCTTCATTTATCCTCTGTAATTCATATCCATGACCATTCCATTTATTAAAATCCCCCACGAGCCTTATCTGACGGGCATTCGGGGCCCAAACACAAAATCGGGTATAAGTTTGATGGGAATTTCTAAAGATATGGGCGCCAAAAAGCTGATGACTTTGAAAAAGGTTCCCCTCATGAAATAGATGCAACTGATAGTCAGTTGGAAAAAAAGTATCGACTGCCATGGTTCTCCTCTTTCCATAGAAATATGTATATCAAAATATAATTATAAAGGCAATTAGGTCATCTTTACCAAAATACTTTTTTCTCTTTTCAGACATTTCTAACATTATTCCATTATAAATTCCAAAATCTCACCGGGTTTCATCCCCATACGACAATAACTTTTCCATGATTCGACGGATATTTATTATTTTTTTTAAAATTGTTATTCTTACGCTTTTTTTTTGGGGTGATTTTTACTGGTTGTCACAATACTTGCGGATAACACTTCGTTACTTGTGGATAACGGGGCTTTATTTGCGGATAACACTAAAGCCCCATGGTTCCATGGAGCTTGGAGGAGGTTATTCAGTAATCCCAAATCAGGATTATCATTTATCCTTTTACTGACCCGGCAAGAAGTCCTCTTACGAAAAACTTGCCAAGAAAGATGTAAACAAGCAAGGTTGGCAAGGCGGCGAGAATGGCACCTGCCATTTGAACATTCCACTGCACGATTTGGCTACCTGATAGATTTTGCAGGGCAACCATAATTGGCTGCTGCTCGGATGTTGTAATGGTAACAGCAAATAAAAATTCATTCCATATATTTGTAAATTGCCATATCCCTACAACAACAAAGGCGATAATCGAGAGTGGGATCATGATGTAACGAAAAATGGTAAAAAATCCCGCTCCATCCATTTGTGCTGATTCAATCATTTCAGTTGGTACAGTTGCGTAAAAATTTCGGAACATTAAAGTTGTAATCGGGATTCCATACACGACATGAACAAGGACTAATCCTGGAATGGAATTATACAATTCGATTTCCCGCAAGAACTGGATTAATGGAATCAAAATACTTTGATATGGGATAAACATCCCAAATAACACAGCCGTAAAAATCCAATCCGCCCCTCTAAATTTCCACTTTGATAGGACATATCCATTTAATGACCCTAATAATGCTGAAAGAATAGTAGCAGGAATAACCAAATAGATTGAATTCAAAAAGTTTGGTGCTAGTTTTTGATAGGCCTCTTTGTAACTTGTAAAATCAATTGCCTTTGGAAGCTCCCACATTTGTGATAAGGTAATTTGATCAAGCGGCTTTATGCTTGTGATAAACATCAGGTAGACAGGCATAAGAAAAAATAAACTAAAGGCAATCAAAATCGCATAGATAATCGGGCGGGACACTATTCTAACCGACATTAGGAACCACCCTTTCTGCTTGATATCAAATAAGGGATAATAAAGATAGCAACTGATAATAACATAATCATTGTAATCGCAGCGCCGTTCGCATAATAGTTACCGCGGAAGGTTGTTTCAAACATATACACCCCTGGGACATCTGTAACAAAGTTGGCTCCCGGTCCCGTCATCGCATAAATTAAGTCAAAGATCTTTAGTGAAATATGAGCCATAATGATAATGACACTGACTGTAATTGGCATTAACAATGGAAAAATAATCTTTGTAAAGATTTTGAATTCGGATGCCCCGTCGATGCGTGCGGCTTCACGAAGTTCATCTGGAATTCCGCGCAATCCAGCTAAATACATGGCAACAGAAAATCCCGTCATCTGCCACATTGCTGCAATAACGACGGCAATCATTGCCACAGGAACTCCAAATTCAATTTTCCCCCATTCGATTCCCGGGATAATGGTGACACTCGTATACCACATCGGCGAAATTCCAAACTCCTTCAAAATCAGATTTACACCTGTTGACGGATTCAATACCCATTGCCAAACAACACCTGTTACAACAAAAGATAATGCCATAGGAAAAAAGAAGATATTACGAAACAATGATTCCGCCCTGATTTTCTGATCCAGTAGTATCGCTAGGATAAGTCCAGCTACGAGAACAGCCATAATAAAAAACAACGTAAAGAAAACCGTGTTTCTAAGATCAGCCTGAAAGCGAAAATCAGCGAATAAATAGGCGTAGTTTTTTAATCCTGCAAATGAAAAATCCGGGATTAGGGAATTCCAATTACTAAATGAAACGTAACCTGTCCAGCCAATAAAACCATAAACAAAAATGGTAATCAAGATGATGGATGGAAGGAGACATAAAATTGCCTTAACCCTGTCATTAATCAAAGGGCGCTTTCTTTTTGTTTCCTTCATCATTGAAGGTTTAGAGTGATGCTCCAATGGCGTTGATGCTTTAACAGGTTCCACATTTATCCCCTCCTCGGTAAAAACAGAGGAGAGAGATACCCTCTCCTCATTGGAATATTCTACTTTTTAAGTTCGCTTGATGCAGCTTTTAATGAATCCACAAATTGATCGACTTTCTGTTGCGTAACAAAAATATTAACAGCTTGGTTAACCTTTGTTAAAAAGCCTTCCGCCGCAGCCGAACCGTGTGCTAAACTTGGAGTGAGACCTGCTGTTTTAAATTCTTCTATCGTTTGCTGACCATAAACGTCATATTTTGATTTATCTGCATCAATACGCGCAGGAATTGATCCTTTTAATAGATTAAATTTATCCTGGCCCTCAACAGAACCTAAAACAGAAAGCCATTTCTTTACATCATTTGGATTTTTAACACCTTTCGGTAATCCAAATGTGTCCGTAATAACCATAAATAATCCATCTGTACCAGGTGTGGCTATCCAGCCAAAGTCTTCATTTGCCTTCAGCTTTAAATCATTGGAAAAATATCCTTTTGCCCAATCGCCCATCACATTCATTGCTGCTTCACCGGTACCTACTAATTGGGATGCATCTTGCCAGTTTCTTGAGCTATGGTCATCATTCACATAAGACAACATTTTTTTGAATGTTTCAGCCGCCTCTTTTACCTTCGGATCATCGAATGGGATATCACCCGTCCATAATTTTTTATAATTATCCGCTCCAAGCATCCCTAACAGAACATCTTCAAACAGATGAGTTGCAGTCCATGGTTCCTTATCCCCCAGTGCTAGTGGTGTAATTCCTTTTGCTTTAAGGGCGTCTGCCACTTTAAAGAAATCATCAAATGTTTTTGGCGCCTCCAAGTTGTTCTCCGCAAAAATCTTTTTATTATACCAGAGGACGTTGCCGCGATGGATATTTACCGGTACAGAATAAATATGTCCATCCTTGCTTACCAGATCGATTAATTCTTTTGGAAATTTATCACTCCAACCTTCCTGCACATAAAGATCATCGAGTGTTTCCATTTTACCTGCTGCTACCCATCCTTCATTCAACTCGGCTCCGCCGTGCACTTGGAACGTTGCTGGAGGATCATTCCCCTGCATCCGGCTGGCAAGCACGGCCTTTGCATTTGTTCCTGCGCCACCTGCTACAGCCGCATTTTCAATTTTTACATCCGGGTGCTTTTCTTTAAACAATTCAATTAATGCCTTTAAACCATCTTCTTCCCCTGCACCAGTCCACCAGCTAAAAATATCCAAAGTAGCTTTTCCCGGCTTCTCTTTGCCCGCTTTTTTACCAGAATCTCCCCCTGTAGATGAACTAGAGCTGCAACCAGCTAATGCAAATACAAACACAAGTGAAATGGTTAAAATGATTGACCAAGTTTTTTTCATTTATTTCCCCCCATTTTCCATTTTGTAAACACTTTCAATTATGAGTATATATTATAAATTCAGAATACTTATCTAAAACTTCCTTGAATCTTTTGCATTTATCTTCACTTTTTTGTGAATTTTTTACTTCATAATCCAATTTGTATTCTTCTTCTATATTTGCTTGGGGAAAAACCAGTCGTCTTTTTGAATACTCGACTAAAATAGTTCGGGTCCTTATAACCTACGTTGTAGCAAATCTCCTTTAAACTTGTGTCAGGGTTTTTCATCAAATCCTTAGCCTTTTCCATCCGTAATTGGGTAATATAATCAATAAAATTGATAGAGAATTGCTCTTTAAACAATTTACTTAAATAATAAGGACTTATACCAATATGCTCGGCTGCATCCTCTAAAGAAATGGACCTTGCAAAGTTCTCCTCAATAAAGCTTTTTACCTTTTTCATCTTTTTGTCATCGGAATAAAGATTTTGATCTAATTCTAGCTTTTCTCCAGAAACAAGCGCCCATTGAAGTTTTTCCCGTAAGTTCTGCTGTTCTTCCTTTTCTCGCCTTTCTGTTTCAAGTTCAGAAATCACTCGCCGAACGGCAGCAACTAGTTCATCTTTTCGTGCAGGCTTTAATAAATACTCCTTTACACCTTGCTGCATAACCTGTCTTGCATACTCAAATTTATCAAATGCAGTTAGCATAATGACTTTTATATGAGGGTGATGGTGTTTAATCGTTTTGACCGCCTCAATGCCATCAATCCCCGGCATTTTTATATCCATAATGACTATATCTGGAGTGAATTGGTTTGCTAATTGAATAGCTTTTCTCCCATTTTCAGCCTCTCCAACAACCTCAACCTCTTTTACTTTTGTTAAGATAATCAAACTAAGCGCCTGTCTTTCCAGCACTTCATCATCGACAATTAATAGTTTATACATGGCTTTTTACGAAGACCTCACTTTCCGAAACCACAGGGAGGAATAGCCGAATAACCGTCCCTTCTCCTGGCTGAGATTCAATCTCAACGACCTGTTCCTTACTATAAAACAATTGTAGTCGTTTAATAACATTTTGCAGCCCGAGTCCTGTCGAATGCCCAGTATGCTCCTTAGTCGATCCTTGTTTAATATCTGTCGTCTCATCTTGTCCTAACAATCTTTTTTTCGTTAACTCATCCATTCCAACCCCATTATCTGCTACCTCAACAATAACTTCCTTATCATGTTTTTGGACGAAAAGACTTAAAACCGCACCGTGTTCATAGGATTCAATCCCATGGATAAAAGCATTTTCAACAATCGGCTGAAGCGTTAAAATGGGAATAGGGAGGGAAAGGCACGACTCATCAATCTCTGTCTTAAACTTTACCCGGTCACCAAACCTGGTCTTTTGAATAAAAAAATAATCATGAACGACGGTGACTTCCTCTTTCAAAGTCGACGGTTTGGCTAAATCGCCAAGGTTATACCTTAATAATGCCGCAACAGAATCAATTAAATCGCTTGTCTGCTCCGCGCCTTCAATGTAGGCCATCTTGGAGACCGTATTTAATGTATTAAAGAGAAAATGTGGATTGATTTGATTTTGTAAACTTTTTAACTCCATTTCTTTTAAAAGCTTATCGAGCTCTGATTTCTGCTTTATTTCCTGAATTAATCTGCGAATATTCTCTCTCATATTATTAAACGTTTCAGTTAGAAAACGAAGCTCGTCCCTTGTCGAGGCTTTCACATCAGCGCCGTCAAATTGACCGCTGGAAATTTCCTTCGCCGCCTCAGATAAAAGAGTGATCGGTTTTGTCATCCCTTTTGAAAACCAAAGGGCGAACAGAATGCTAACTAGAATGGTAAAAACAAAAGTAATAATACCTATTGAACTGAATAACTCATTTCTTTCATGCATCTCCCTGTAAAAAGTCTGATAGTTTGTTAATTCATGATTAATTAATGTTAATGTCGCTTCTTGTATGTACATGGATATTCTTGATAAATCTGTTAAATGAGATGAGTAAACCTCAAGGTCTTGGCGATTATACGCCGCAATGATAACCGTACATTCATCAAGAAAACTATCGATTAAATAGTAATAATTTTTAATGGCCATATCATGGCTCATCTGGTGTTTTAATTGGGATTGCATGTTCCTTAATTTCGTCCGTTCCGACGAATATCTGTCCATCTTTTTAATGGATTGATCTAGCAAATATGCATCTAAAGATTCGTATACGGATTTTGTGCTGATTGATACGTCATTTAATAGAAAAAATCTTTGTAAAATCGCATTATATTCATCAACGGATTTCTGGCTGTTTTGAAACAACAAAAACGCAACACTATTTATTAAAAAGACGAGAACCATGGAATACATAATAATTTTTGTCCGAATAGAAATCACAATCCACCCCGACCTACGCCTCTAATAATCGCAATTTGTGCTTTTAAGTCCATAACTTTTGCTCCTTTTTATGATCTATCATTAGTTTAATACTGAAACATTTCTGATTCAACTAATTATAAAAATATTCTGACTAATGGGAAGTGAAAGGGAGTACATCCATTTGTAACATTAAAAAAACTAAATAAATTAATCTGCAGGTAATGACTTAACGGTCTATACGAATATCAGGAGCTGATGGTGAAGAACTATCCGTCTGCGTCACATTTTAGCGACAATTATCCACTGGTCTAGGACTTAATTTTCAGGACGACAAAAAAACTGATGGCAATTTTTCCATCAGTTTTTTAAATGACCCCTACGGGATTCGAACCCGTGTTACCGCCGTGAAAGGGCGGTGTCTTAACCGCTTGACCAAGGGGCCGTTTATCAATTATGTATGGCGGAGAAGGAGGGATTTGAACCCTCGCGCCGGTTACC
>NZ_JADDIU010000032.1 GCF_016464375.1 Bacillus renqingensis | reverse complement strand
CCGCCGTGAAAGGGCGGTGTCTTAACCGCTTGACCAAGGGGCCGTTTATCAATTATGTATGGCGGAGAAGGAGGGATTTGAACCCTCGCGCCGGTTACCCGACCTACACCCTTAGCAGGGGCGCCTCTTCAGCCACTTGAGTACTTCTCCATTTGGCTCCGCAGGTAGGATTCGAACCTACGACCGATCGGTTAACAGCCGATAGCTCTACCACTGAGCTACTGCGGAATAGTAGTATGGTGGGCCTAAATGGACTTGAACCATCGACCTCACGCTTATCAGGCGTGCGCTCTAACCAGCTGAGCTATAGGCCCATATGGAGCGGGTGATGGGAATCGAACCCACAACAACAGCTTGGAAGGCTGTGGTTTTACCACTAAACTACACCCGCATGGTTATATGGGGCGGATGATGGGAATCGAACCCACGCGTGTCGGAACCACAATCCGATGCGTTAACCACTTCGCCACATCCGCCAATACAATATTAATTTATCAAAATGGTGGCTCAGGACGGAATCGAACCGCCGACACAAGGATTTTCAGTCCTTTGCTCTACCGACTGAGCTACTGAGCCATATATTATTTACTACCCTACAGAAAGTTTAGTTATAAGTCCTTTGCTCAAAAAATCTTGCGATTTTTTTCGCAGATTGCCACAGAAGCATATTCGGTGGTGTAAGCAATCTGCTCTACCGACTGAGCTACTGAGCCAATTTAGTGGCGGTCTGGACGGGACTCGAACCCGCGACCTCCTGCGTGACAGGCAGGCATTCTAACCAGCTGAACTACCAGACCATATTGCGGGGGCAGGATTTGAACCTGCGACCTTCGGGTTATGAGCCCGACGAGCTACCGGACTGCTCCACCCCGCGATAATAGAAAAAATTAAGTTTTGCTTATGCCCTTAGTAACAAGGACTGTCCCGACTTCAGAAAGTATATTCAAGCAGCTATTCAGTCGGTACAACTCGCAGCCTATTCGATGAAGTAACGCTCGTTGCTCCACCCGCGATAATAATAAAAATGAAAGTAAATATGGCGGAGGAAGAGGGATTCGAACCCCCGCGCGGTTTAACCCGCCTGTCGGTTTTCAAGACCGATCCCTTCAGCCGGACTTGGGTATTCCTCCGTAACGTAATATAAGATGAATGGTGGACCTTGTAGGACTCGAACCTACGACCGGACGGTTATGAGCCGTCTGCTCTAACCAGCTGAGCTAAAGGTCCTTATTTAAATTCTTTTACTTTTAATCTGTCTGTCCCCATCTCGGAAAGCTTTTCAAGATGCAGCTCGATGGGTACAATTCGCAGAATTTTCATGGAAGCCTTGCTCATTTCTCTAACCAGCTGAGCTAAAGGTCCTCGTATATTTGGTAGCGGCGGAGGGGATCGAACCCCCGACCTTACGG
>NZ_JADDIU010000031.1 GCF_016464375.1 Bacillus renqingensis | reverse complement strand
GTTTTTGTTTGTTTAGTTTTCAAGGAACTATCATAATCGCTCAAAGGCGACTTTTTAATAATACTAAATTATTAACTAAAAGTCAATAACTTTTTTCTTTAATTTTAAGAAAAACTACTATCTCGCAACAACAGATATAAATATACCACCATTAAAAGCATTCTGCAATAGTTTAATTAAGATAGTATAAAATTAAAAGATTCTATTATTTTCATTGGAGTGATAATGTGCTTCGTTAAAGATTTATTAAATCATGGCAGGTTTGAATAATTCAGGTTAAAAATAATGATTCAACAAAAATGCGCCGTAAACACGGCGCATTTTTTCAATGCAATTAACGATGACGCATCAATGGGAATAATAGTACGTCACGAATAGATGGCGCATTGGTTAACAGCATAATCAAGCGGTCTACTCCAATGCCCAGTCCGCCTGTTGGCGGCATTCCATATTCTAACGCCTCGATAAAGTCCTCATCCATCTCGTGAGCTTCGTCATTCCCTTGCTCACGTTCTTTTAACTGGGCTTCAAAACGCTCACGCTGATCAATCGGGTCATTAAGCTCTGTAAAGGCATTCGCATGCTCACGGCCAACGATAAACAGCTCAAAGCGATCTGTAAAACGTGGATCTGCTTCATTTTTCTTTGCAAGCGGGGAGATTTCCACCGGATGACCATAGATAAATGTCGGATGGATCAGTTTTTCCTCCACTTTTTGCTCAAAAAATTCATTTACAATATGACCATAAAGCATGTTTTCGCTAATTTCCACGCCATGCTCTTTTGCAAGCACACGCGCCTCATCGACACTCATTTCCTTCCAGAAGTCAGCACCTGTATATTCTTTAATTGCATCCACCATATGGAGTCTCTTCCATTCAGGTTTTAGGTTTACTTCATAATCACCATACTGAATCGTTGTTGTCCCTAATACTTCCTGAGCAATATGGGCAATTAAGTTTTCTGTAAGGCTCATAATATCACGATAATCTGCATATGCCTCATAGAGTTCAATCATCGTAAACTCCGGATTATGACGTGTAGATACACCCTCATTTCTAAATACACGGCCGATTTCATAAACTTTTTCAAGTCCACCCACAATTAGTCGCTTTAAGTGCAATTCAATGGCAATCCGCATATATAATGTCATATCCAGTGCATTGTGGTGGGTAACAAACGGGCGAGCGGCCGCACCGCCAGCGATTGCATGCATCATTGGCGTTTCAACCTCTAAATATCCATGATCATCCAGGTAACGACGCATTGATTGAATAATCTTACTGCGGGTAATAAATGTCGTTTTGCTTTCCTGATTCATAATCAAATCTAAATAACGCTGGCGGTATCGCTGCTCCACATCCTTAAGACCGTGGAATTTATCGGGCAGCGGCCGAAGTGCCTTTGTTAAGAATGTAAATTCGTGAACCTTTACCGATAGTTCACCTGTTTTCGTTTTAAAAACATTTCCCGAAACCCCGACAATATCTCCTAAATCTGCAGACTTGAAAAATGTATATGGTTCTTCACCAACCGCATCCTGCCGTACGTAGATTTGGATCTGCCCCGATAAATCTTGAATATGGGCAAAACCAGCCTTTCCTTTTCCACGCTTCGTCATAATCCGTCCAGCTAAACGGACAGAGATGTTTTTTGCCTCAAGTTCTTCATTCTCTAATTGTTCATATTGCTCATGTAATTGTTTTGCATAATGTGTTCGTTCAAATCGCTTACCAAACGGGTCCATTCCGTTTGCTCGCATTTCGGCCATTTTTTCGCGTCTGACAATCAACTGGTCATTTAATTCTTCCTGACTCACTGCTATCCACTCCATTACTATCATAATTATGTAAAACGCTAGTAAAAACGTGTACTATCATTTTTCATCGTCACTTCTATTATTTTACACAAACTTTCGTTTTCAGACATCTAAATAGTCTTTCATAAGAAAAGCGCAAGGCGCCCGCTTAGCGGCGACAAGCACAAGACGAGCCGGCGAGAAGGCTGTTCTTTAGCCTTCTTGAGGACCCGCTTGTGACCTCGAGCCGCTGGCGCCTCCTCGAAAAAGCTATCGCTTTTCCTTCGTGCCATGCTGATGCTGTCGAAGCCTTCCTTGTGGAGCTAGACAATTTTCAAGGACAAAAAATTTATACTTATCTTCAAATAAAAACTGCCAGTTATTTCACTGGCAGCTAGATCGTAAACAGTCTTATTATATAAAAAGAGCCTTTCACTGTCAACTTATCCAACAATCTTCTGATTTTGCTCCTTTGCCCCTACCTCTTGAACCAAATCAGTTAACAATTCAGCTAATTGATCACGCGTGTGACATTCATTGATGGCGTTGCGAACCTTGGCATTCCCGCGAATTCCCTTCAAATACCATGCAGCATGTTTACGCATCTCGCGGACAGCAATATCCTCATTTTTCAGAGCAATTAATCGATCTAAATGAAGAAGGCAAACAGCGATTTTTTCGCTAACCGATGGCTCACCTTCCAGCTTACCAGTTTCCAAATATTGAACTGTTCGGTAAATCATCCATGGGTTTCCCAATGCTGCGCGGCCAATCATGACGCCATCTACGCCGGTTTCGTCCAGCATTCTTTTGGCATCCTGAGGTGTCGTGATATCACCATTGCCAATGACCGGGATAGACACAGACTGTTTCACTTCTCGAATAATATCCCAATTCGCCTTTCCTTCATACATTTGCACACGTGTTCTACCATGGAGGGAAACAGCTTTTCCGCCCGCCCGTTCAACCGCTTGGGCATTTTGAACAGCATAAATATGATCCTCATCCCAGCCCATCCGCATTTTTACCGTAACAGGCTTTTCCACTGCATCTACCACCGCAGAAACCATTTCATAGATTTTGTTCGGATCTAGGAGCCATTTGGCACCTGCATCACATTTTGTGATTTTCGGTACCGGGCAGCCCATATTGATATCGATGATGTCGGCATTTGTATTTTGATCGACAAATCTTGCTGCCTCAATGAGTGTTTCCTTTTCACCACCAAAGATTTGCAGGCTTAACGGTTTTTCCCGCTCATCAATATAGAGCATATTCATGGTCTTTTCATTTTTAAAAACAATCCCTTTATCGCTTACCATTTCGGCACAAACTAAACCGGCACCAAACTCCTTTACCGTTAAACGGAATGCGGAGTTACATACACCGGCCATCGGCGCCAAAACGACGGGGTTTTTCATTTCAATATCACCAATTTTTAACATATTCACCCTCCTTTTGGTTAGTCTTTCGGCCTTAGGTCATCAATACTTATTTTTAAGCTGCGCGCTATTCTTTCAAGTAAATCCTCTGGAGGCAGGCGGTTTCCACGTTCAATTTCTCCTAAAATGGACACTGATATACCTAGCTCCTTTGAAAAGCCTTCTTGTGTGTAACCCTTTAGTTTCCGATAGGCTCGAATACGTCTTCCCCATTTTTCCGCTTCCATGATCGGACTCCTTCTTTATCAGGTACTTCATCTAGCAATGTTGAAATAGGCTTATCCATCCCAAAGAATTTGATTTCAGGCTTCATTTCTAAAAGTGGAATTAATACAAACGCACGCTCGAACATTCTAGGGTGTGGAACAATGAGCCTCGCATGCTTAATATTTTCTTGATTAAAGGTCAGAATGTCAAGGTCAATTGTCCGTGGTCCCCACCTAATTTCCCTTTTTCTTCCGAGTTCTAATTCTACGTCTAAACATCGATCCAATAATTCCAACGAACCTAAGCCTGTTTTAACCTCAATCACCATATTTAAAAATAGAGCCTGGTCTTCATAACCGACTGGGTCTGTCTCATAAATGGAAGAGGTATTTACCAGCTGTATATCATAGCGGCTTGTCAATTTTTTAATTGCCATCATCATATTATCATAACGATTACCGATATTTGAACCAAGAGAAATAATTGCTGAATTTTCCACTTTTATCTACCCCTTGTAATTTCTACAGCAACTGATTGGTAATGACCAGGAATGGGCGGATCCGGCTTTATCACCTTGACCGTTACCTCATGAACAAGAGGAAATTTCTCCAGCAAACTGGAGGCAATTTGTTCAGCAACTGCTTCCACTAACTTATATGGAGCACCTTCAACAATTTCCTTGCATGATTGATATAACTTCCCGTAATCAACTGAGTACTCGAGTTCATCGGTTTCCCCCGCCTTTTGCAAATCAACTGATACCACTAAATCGACAAAAAACCGCTGTCCAAGCACCTTCTCTTCCGGAAACACACCATGATAGCCGTAAAACTCCATCCCGTTCACATATATTTTATCCAAGGACTACACCCTTTCCCATCATTGCATCGATCATTTTCGCCATCCTGCTCATTTCCTTTACATCGTGAACCCGAATGATGTGGCACCCCTTTTGAATTCCATAACAAATGGTTGCCCCCGTCCCTTCCATTCTTTCATGAACGGGGAGATTTAATGCTTGTCCAATCATCGATTTACGGGAAGTTCCTAATAAGACAGGATAGCCGAGCATGGCGAGCTTATCCAAATTCTGCATCATCACGATGTTTTCATGATAGTCTTTAGCAAAGCCAATCCCCGGGTCAAGAATGATAGCCTCATCCGCTACTCCGGCGTGTTTGACGATGGTAATGCTCTCAAACAAATCATTGATGACATCTCTTATAAACGCACGGTAATTTCGATCATGACGATTATGCATGAGGATGATAGGGACATTATACTTCGCAGCCACTTCGGCTATTTTTTTATCTGCCTTCGCCCCCCAAATATCATTGATTATTAGGGCACCCGCTTCAATTGCTTGTTTTGCTACCTCTGCTTTATAGGTATCAATCGAAATAGGTACGTCAACATGCTTTGCTACCGCTTCAATAACCGGGATTACCCGCTTTAGCTCATCCTCCGCTGAAACAGCAGCAAATCCAGGGCGAGTAGATTCTCCACCAATGTCAATGATATCTGCTCCATTTGCCACCATTTCTTTGGCATGTTCAACGGCTAATTCGATTTCATTAAATTTACCGCCATCCGAAAAAGAATCCGGCGTTACATTCAAGATCCCCATGATGTAAGTCTTTTTTGAAAAATCTAACATATATGGGCCGCATTGAATCTTCTCTGTTGTTCCTTTCACCCTGAATATCCCCCTTGATGAGTTGAAAAATTACCTCTTTATCATACACGAAATTTTGAATAGTTTCATTTAAGAAAAGCGCAAGGCGCCCGCCTAGCGGCGACAAGCACAAGACGAGCCGGCGGGAAGGCAGTTCTTTAGCCTTCTTGACGGATTGGCTTCAAAAAAAAGAGGCTTGGCAAACGCCAAACACCTCTTCTAACTTCCTTATTCTGCGTCATATTGGTAAAGAGGTGTACTTAAATAGCGTTCACCATTGTCCGGAATAATCGCCAGTACCTTTTTACCTTTACCGAGTTCCTTAGCTACCTTTAATGCCGCATGAATGGCTGCTCCGGATGATATCCCGCCTAAAATTCCTTCTTCTCTGGCAGCGCGTCGGGAAGCTTCGAATGCTTCTTCCGTACCAACCTGAATGACTTCATCATAGATTTCCGTATTTAATGTGTCAGGGACAAATCCAGCGCCTAGTCCTTGGAGCTTGTGTGGACCTGGCTTTCCACCCGAGAGAACAGCAGAATCTTGCGGTTCAACGGCGTATATTTTTACATTAGGGAATTTTTCACGGAGGACACTGCCTGCCCCTGAGATGGTTCCCCCTGTTCCGATACCCGAGACAAAAGCATCAAGCTGGTCCATCTGTTCCGCAATTTCTTTACCGGTCGTTCTTTTGTGAACCTCGGGATTTGCCTCATTCTTAAATTGCTGCGGCATAAAGAAGCCTTTTTCCTCAGCCAATGCTTCCGCTTTTGCAATCGCACCTTTCATTCCTTCCGGCCCAGGTGTTAACACAAGCTCTGCGCCGTATGCACGAAGAAGATTCCGTCTTTCTAAACTCATGGTCTCAGGCATCACGAATACCGCTTTGTAACCTTTAGCCGCAGCCACCATCGCAAGCCCGATTCCTGTATTACCGCTTGTCGGCTCAATAATCGTATCAACTCCCGGTTTAATCACGCCTTTTTCCTCTGCTGCTTCAATCATCGCCAAAGCAATGCGGTCTTTCACACTGCTGCCTGGATTAAAATATTCCAGTTTTAAGTAAACCTCTGCACTATTTTCATCTGTTATTCTGTTCAGCTTGACAATTGGTGTTTGGCCGATTAACTCGGCAACTGAATTTGCTACACGTCCCATATTATAGGCACCCCTATTCCGAGTATTTTTATTGGATTTATATACTTATAATTTACCAATTCCAAACAGACTTTGTCAATTCATTTATTTAGCGGATGTTAAATTTTTTATAAAATTTCAATTCAAAAATGGCTTCAGAAGATTTATCGGCTGATTTTGAAAAAGTCGTATATAAAAACACAGAAGGTTGCACTCCTGTGTTATTTTGCCTCTTGCAGCAGCTGTTCTAGTTCTTCCTTCGTATAGTGATATTTTTCATTACAAAAATGACAGTGCGCTTCAGCCTGTCCATCCTCTTCAATCATTGCCTGGATTTCTGCCTTGCCTAACCCGACGATCGCATCAGCAAAGCGTTGTTTCGAGCAGGTACAATGAAATTGAACCGGCATCGTTTCCATTACTTTGACCTGGTCCTTACCAAATAGCTCCGCCAAGATCTCCTCCGGGGTTAAGCCTTTCCCAATCAATATCGAAATAGGTGAAATTGTTTTTAATCGTTCTTCAAGCTTAGCTATGACCTCCTCCTCTGTCCCAGGCATAATTTGCAGAATAAAACCGCCGGCAGCCAAAATCGTATCATCCGGGTTTACTAACACGCCGACACCTACGGAGGATGGTATCTGCTCTGAGGTCGCAAAGTAGTAAGTGAAATCTTCACCTAATTCACCGGAAACAAGTGGAACCTGTCCGGAAAAGAAATCCCTAAGCCCGATATCCTTTACAACAGATAGCATCCCATCCGTTCCAACCGCGCGGCGGACATCAAGCTTGCCCTGTTCATTTGATTCAAAGTCAACTTGGGGATTGTTCACATAGCCGCGAACCTCACCCTTAGCATTACTATCCACCAGAATCGCTCCAAGCGGCCCGCCGCCATCAATTTTGATGGTCAGTTTTTCATCGCCCTTTAACATCGCTCCCATCATCACCCCTGCGGTCATCGTACGGCCGAGGGCTGCAGAAGCCGTCCGCCACGTTTGATGGCGCCGCTGTGCCTCTCCAACCGTTTCTGTTGTTCGAGCAGCATAGGCTCTAATATTGCCATCGCAGGCTAACGCCTTTACTAAATAATCATTCATGCGCTTCAACTCTCTTTCTACTTGTCCCATTCCAAAGGTGCTTTTAGCTACTCTTTAGGATTCCCCATATTTCGTTTATAGATAAGCTGTAAACCCTTTAATGTTAAAAATGGGTCAACCACATCAATAGTGGTGGTTTCTTGAGCAATTAACGGAGCAAGTCCGCCCGTCGCAATGACAGTCGGTTTCTTTTTACCTTGGTCCATCATCCGCTTGACAATCCCTTCTACTTGTCCAACATACCCATAGACAATCCCAGCCTGCATCGCTGCAACGGTATTTTTTCCAATTACCCCTTCAGGACGGGCAATTTCAATCCGCGGCAATTTAGCCGCTTTAGAGTAGAGGGCTTCTGTGGAGATGCCAATCCCGGGGGCAATGGCTCCGCCCATATATTGCCGTTCCTCGTTAATGTAGCAATACGTTGTGGCCGTTCCGAAATCCACAATAATGAGCGGGCTTCCATATTCATGGATGGCGGCAACAGCATTGACAATTCGGTCGGCACCCACTTCTCTTGGGTTTTCATATTTAATGTTTAAGCCCGTTTTTATGCCGGGGCCAACGATCAGCGGTTTAAGATGGAAATACTTTTGGCACATCCGTTCAAGAGCCAGCATAATCGGCGGTACAACTGAGGAAATAATAATGCCGTCAATGTCGGAAAAAGAAAGACCGGCGTGGCCGAATAACGCTTTGATACTCATGCCAAACTCGTCTTCTGTCCGATTCCTGCTTGTTTCTATTCGCCAATGATGGATAAGGTTATCACCTTTATAAACACCAAGTACCGTGTTGGTATTCCCAACGTCAAAAACGAAAATCAAATCTATCACTCACTTTTATAGTTAGTTTTCTTTTTAAACATACTATACTATACTTTAATCCATTTGGCTTTGCCAATTTTTAAAGTTATCGTTGAAAACAAACCTATGAGGAAATGTACAAAGGAGCAATACGTGTGGGTTAAGGGGAATATTGGAAATCCCTAAGGAAAGAATCAAGATTCAATCCTTAGGGCGAATTGTTAAACTAAAACAGGCTGTTGCTGCTTGATGGTCGTGCCTGTTTTGCCATTTATCGCATCATAAGCATGCTCTAATGAGGTGATAATTGCTTGCCGATCTTCTTGGGATTTTACAAATTGTATGGCCGCTTGTACCTTAGGCAACATACTTCCCGGTGCAAACTGCCCCTCGTTAATATACTGATTCGCTTCATTAATGGACAGACTCGTTAAATTCTTCTGATTCGGCTTCCCAAAATTGATGGCCACATTTTCCACAGCTGTTAAAATTAACAGAATATCAGCTTCCACCAATTCCGCCAATTTTTCAGAAGCAAAATCTTTATCGATCACGGCCTCCACCCCAATCAGCTGGTTATTTTCCCTTGAGACCGGGATACCACCGCCGCCGCTGGCGATGACAATATTGTTGCTCTCGATTAAATCGATGACTGCCTTTTTCTCAATAATATCGATTGGCTTCGGCGATGGTACTACCCTGCGGAAGCCCCGTCCGGCATCTTCCTTCATTTTATAACCCTTGGCTTCCACCAATTGCTCCGCTTCTTCCTTTGTATAAAAAGAACCAATTGGTTTAGTGGGATTTTGGAAGGCCGGGTCATTTTGGTCAACGAGAACCTGTGTTACTACTGTAACCACATCTTTATCAATGCCATTTTCATCAAATACTTGATGGAGCGCATTTTGCAGCCAATAGCCAATCATTCCCTGACTCATCGCCCCACAGGTGTCTAGCGGCATTGCTGGAAGCTTATCACTTTGATTCATCTGCTGCTGCAGGACAATATTCCCTACCTGTGGTCCGTTTCCATGGGCAATGATAAGCTGATGACCTTCATGAATTAATTTGACTAATTGTTTTGCTGTATTCAAGCAGGCGAGCTTTTGCTCGTCCGCTGTTGCTCCATTACCGGTCTGAATGGCATTTCCACCTAATGCAATGACAATTTTTTTTGCCATTTGTTTTCCCTCCTTACTAAGTGGTTATTTTTCCTGTTGCTAACATGATAATGGCGATAATAGCCAGAATGATAAAAATAATCGTCCAAACTAATTCAGTCGGTTTAAACGTCTTTTCCCCGTTTTCTTTTTGCGCATAACGGTAAACAAGGATGCCCACTGCATATAGCACAGCCGTTAACACTAAATAACTTAGCCCTGCAGCATACAACAGCCAAATCCCATAAATCGAGGCAATAATTCCAATCACTATTTGCTTCGGATCCTTTTGTTGACTGCTATATTTAACTTGATATAAAGCAGAGAAGAGATAAGGTATTAAGATGGCTGAACTGGCTAACGAGTAGGCAAACTGATAGGGTTTCTCCGAAACCAGTAAGGTCAACAGGAAGATTTGCACCAATATATTGGTTATAATTAAAGAATTTACGGGTGCTTTATTCTTATTTTCTTTACTAAATAATTTTGGCAAAACTCCATCCTTTGAAGCCAAATAGGGCAGTTCAGCGGCCAATAATGTCCAGCCTAATAATGCTCCTAACAAGGAAATGATTAAGCCTAAGTTTACAACGGCAGCTCCCCAGGGGCCGACTACCTCTTTTAACACGAAAGCCATGGAAGGGCTTTTCAACTTAGCAAGGTCTGACTGGGTCAAAATTCCGTAGGATAACAAGGAAATCAAAACATATATCACCAAAGTGGATAACAATCCGATAATTGTTGCTTTTCCAACATCATTCTTATTCCTGGCACGACTTGAGAGAACCACTGCCCCCTCAATACCAATAAATACCCAAAGGGTTACAAGCATTGTACTCTTCGACTGACTTAACACATCTGATAATTTAAATGGACCCTTTCCCCAGAAGTCGACTGAGAAAGTATCCATTTTAAAGGCAAAGATTGTGATGATAATAAAAAGAATAATGGGAATGAGCTTGGCAATCGTTACAACCAGATTGACAAGCGCTGCTGATTGGACTCCTTGTAAGATCAAGAAGTGCATTAACCAAAGGATAATCGAAGCGCCTATAATGGAGGCAATATTCCCTTCTGAGAATAATGGGATGAAATAGCCAATTCCGCTAAATAGCAAGGTTAAAAAGGCAATGTTGCCTAACCATGCCGATAACCAATAACCCCAAGCAGAATTAAAACCCCAATAGTTTCCAAATCCGGCTTTTGCATAACTAAAAACCCCGCCTTCCAAGTCCGGTCGTTTGATCGTTAAATTCTGAAACGAAAGACCTAAGGTCACCATTCCGATCCCCGTAATAATCCAACCTATCACAACCGCTCCAGCTCCGGCTCCGGAAGCCATATCGGTGGCAATATTAAACGCCCCGCCGCCAATCATCGAACCTACAACTAAGGCGATGAGAGAAATTAATCCTAGTTTTTTCTCCTTTTCCGCCATCAATTAACACCTTCCTTTCAGTGTGGTGCCAGGCACTTCATTTGCAGAAACAAAGGTGCCTGGCACCATGGAGGGTTTACGATAATGTAGCCGCCATGACTGCTTTGATGGTATGCATCCGATTTTCGGCCTCATCAAAGACAACGCTGTTTTTCGACCGGAAGACTTCATCAGTAACTTCCATCGCTTCAAGGCCGAATTTTTGGTGAATATCTCTGCCAACTTCTGTTTCAAGGTCATGGAAGGCCGGCAAGCAATGCATAAATAGCGTGTCTTTTTTACCAGTAAGTTCCATCATTTGTTTATTCACTTGATATCCTTTTAAAAGATTAATACGCTCTTCGAATTGTGCCTCTTCTCCCATCGAAACCCAGACGTCGGTGTAAATAACATCAACATCCTTCACACCTTCTGCGATGTTATCGGTAATAGTAATCTTCGCACCGGTTTCTTTGGCTACACTTTGTGCATATGTCACTAATTCCTCATTCGGGAATAATTGCTTTGGTGCGACCGAGCGGAAATCAAGTCCCATCTTGGCCGAACCAATCATCAAGGAGTTCCCCATGTTATTTCTGGCGTCCCCAATAAAGGCAAATTTCACTCCTTTTAAATAACCCAGCTTTTCTTTAATTGTCATAAAATCTGCTAAAATTTGCGTCGGGTGAAACTTATCGGTTAAGCCGTTCCATACAGGTACGCCTGAATACCTGGCCAAATCCTCGACGGTTTCATGTTTAAAGCCTCGGAATTCAATGCCATCAAACATTCTGCCTAATACGATTGCGGTATCTCGATTGGATTCTTTTTTTCCAAATTGGATATCGCCTTTTCCAAGGTATTCCGGATGAGCACCTAAATCGATACAGGCTACTGTGAACGCACAACGGGTACGAGTCGATGGTTTTTCAAACAACAGGGCAATATTTTTCCCTTCTAACATTTTGTGAGGGATACCCGCATATTTAAGCCGTTTAAATTCAATTGCCTGGTCAATTAAAAAATCGATTTCCTTAGGCGTAAAATCCTTTAAGGTTAGGAAGTGTCTTCCTTTTAAATTAAATCCCATATTCATCCTCCTCAATAAATGGTACATTCTAGATTAAAGGTCTTCCCGATACAAAGGCATGCTCATACAACGCGGACCTCCGCGGCCTCGGGCCAGCTCACTGCTTTGCACTTCAATGACTTCAACCCCATGGGAGCGCAAAAGTTCATTGGAAACATAATTTCGATCATATGTGATGACAACTCCCGGAGAAATAGCGAGCGTATTACTTCCATCATTCCATTGCTCACGAGCTGAGGCGATATTATCTCCGCCGCCGCATGGAATTAATACCACTTCTTTTAAATTTAGCACCTCTTTTAATGCTTCGATGATATTGGACCGCGATGAAATATTTAATTCCTCTTCATGGTCCCCTCTTTCCAAGATAAAAATATTCATTTCCCCGCCGGGACCTTGTATCCCTGGATGAACCGTGAATTTATCATGATCGACCATCGTAAATACGGTATCTAAATGCATAAATGCTCTCGATTTAGGTATTTCAACAGCCATTATTTTCTGGTAATCGCGGTTATTTTTAAATAAATTTAGCGCAAATTTTTCTATCGCTTGGGCTGTCGTTCTGGCACTAATTCCAATCGCAACGGTATCGTGGCTAATCACTAATTCATCTCCACCTTCAATGGAATAAGCTCCATCACGACTAAACCAAAGCGGGATATCATGCGGTGAAAAACGAGGATGGTGTTTAAGAATATACTGCATGAATAAAGATTCACGCATTCTCGCTGTTCGATTCATCCGGTTAAGTGATACACCATTACCAATTACCGCTGCCGGATCCCTTGTGAAGTAGAGGTTTGGCAAAGGATAAAGATAAAAGGGATCTAGATCCTCCAGCAACTCATGCAAATGCTTTTTCCCGCTTCTGGTCAGTTCGTTTTTGCGAATGCCATGCATCAGTGTGCTAACTAGTTGATCTTTTGGCAGGCTTACTAAGTACTCCTTTATTAATTCATTAGAGGCCGTTTCATTTACATTGCTTTCATTCATGAATTCCTCAATTAGATTTAATCTAATTTCATCATTTAATAAAGATTCCGTCACGAGGTTATCTAAATAAAGTACCTCAACCCCTCTGTTTCTTAGAGTGGTGGCAAAATAATCATGTTCCTTTTGAATCGCCGGTAAAAAGGGGATATCGTCAAACAACAATACCTCTAAATATTCCGGCGTTAAATTTTCTAACTCTTTTCCAGGTCTTTTTAGAAGAACTGTCCGTAAATCTCCAATTTCAGAGCGGACGTTTAACGGGTATTTCATTATTTCAACTCCTTTTAGAAGTGGTACTTAATATCGTGAACAATTTTTTTAGTTCCTTTTCAATTCAATAAAGCACCATTCTTATTATGTAAAACATATCTTCTTATTCTTGAGATGAAATTAAAAAGGCACAAAAAAAGAGCGCCTCATCCGAAGCACTCTGCTTTCTTTATTTATAATCAATTTCGTCAGGAGGAGCATCCAAAAACGATGATTCCTCATCCTTCTTTTTATTAATATTTACCTTTAAATCATCCGTTTTCTTCGTTTCTGTTTGAGCCGATCCAAGTTCTTCAGGATTTTCCGGTAAATGGCCATTTTCAACTAAATACTTAATTTGCTCAGCATTTAGTGTTTCTACTTCAAGTAGTGTGGTGGCAATTAAATTAAGCTTATCGCGATTCTCGGTAAGAATCTTTTTACATCTTTCATAAGATTCCTTAATAAATCGTTGAATCTCAAGATCGATTTCATAAGCAATCGCATCAGAATAATTTTGTTCATTGCCGATATCGCGTCCGAGAAATACTTGACCACCTGATTGTTGACCAAACTGTAATGGACCAAGCTTATCACTCATTCCAAACTCCGTAACCATTCGACGGGCAATACCGGTCGCACGCTGGAAGTCATTATGTGCTCCCGTACTTACTTCACCGAATACAATTTCTTCTGATACCCGGCCGCCGAGTAAGCCGACAATTTTGTCGAGTAATTCAGGCTTTGTCATAAAGTAACGGTCTTCCTTTGGAAGCATGACCGCATATCCACCAGCTTGACCGCGGGGAACAATGGTCACTTTATGCACCATTTCAGCCTCATCTAATACGAGGCCAATAACGGTATGGCCGGCCTCATGGAACGCAACAATTCTCCGTTCTTTTTCTGAGATGACACGGCTCTTTTTCGCCGGACCGGCAATCACCCGGTCGGTTGCTTCATCAATATCCACCATTTCAATTTTCTTTTTATTTTGCCGTGCCGCCACAAGGGCTGCCTCGTTTAACAGGTTTTCTAAATCTGCCCCGGAAAACCCTGGGGTACGCATTGCGATATTTTTTAAATTCACGGACTCATCTAATGGCTTATTGCGGGCATGTACTTTAAGAACCGCTTCACGACCGTTCACATCCGGGCGATCGACCGTAATTTGCCGGTCAAAACGTCCTGGACGCAAGAGCGCAGGGTCCAAAATATCAGGGCGGTTCGTCGCTGCAATTATAATGATTCCTTCGTTTGCTCCGAAGCCATCCATTTCCACTAATAATTGGTTTAATGTTTGCTCCCGCTCATCATGGCCGCCGCCGAGACCGGCGCCACGCTGCCGTCCAACAGCATCAATTTCATCAATGAAAATGATACATGGAGCATTTTTCTTCGCATTTTCAAATAAATCACGAACACGGGATGCACCGACCCCAACAAACATTTCCACGAAATCAGAACCGCTGATGGAGAAGAATGGTACCCCTGCTTCACCGGCAACTGCACGGGCAAGCAATGTTTTACCAGTCCCTGGAGGTCCTACGAGGAGCACACCTTTCGGAATACGGGCCCCGAGTTCAGCGAATTTCCGCGGGTCTTTTAAAAATTCTACTACTTCGACCAGTTCTGCTTTTTCTTCATCTGCACCGGCAACATCTCTAAAACGCACCTTTTTCTTATCGTCGTTATAAAGTCTCGCCTTTGATTTACCAAAGTTCATGACACGGCTGCCGCCGCCTTGAGCTTGGTTTAAAAGAAAGAAGAATAAAATAAAAATAATCACAAACGGAATAATCGAAGTAAAGAAGGTTACCCAGCCACTTGTTTCTTTAGCCGGCATCACTTCTACCTTTGAATCAGCCTTATCAATCCGATCAAGGATTTTCTCACTGTTTGGTATATAGGTAATAAATTTTTTGTTGCCCGCTTCAAGTTCACCGCGAACTTCAAACACACCACGTTCAGGCTGCATTGAAAATGACTTTACTTCACCTTTTTCCAACTGTGCTACAAACTTATCATATGAAATATGATCGGTTGGCTCATTGTTTCCATTAAAGAAACTAACGACGCCAATAATAACTAAAAATATCAATAAATAAAAGATGGTGTTACGGAAAATCCGATTCATCTCTTACCTCCTCCCGCGTTAAAACAAACTATAGAAAATAGTATCATAGGGAATCTTACAAATTCAAGAAATTACACTCGCCTAAAACGCTGATATTTGAAAAATTACCGGTTTCTTATAAAACGTATCATTTAATCATTATTGCTATAAACTTCAGGTTTTAATACCCCAATATATGGGAGGTTACGATATTTCTCCATATAATCTAACCCGTAGCCTACGACAAACTCATCAGGAACGATAAAACCAACATAATCTGCTTTAATTTTACTTTTTCTTCCTGTCGGTTTATCAAGCAATGTCACAATTTTGATGGACTTTGCTTTTCGGTAACGGAATAAATCAACTAAATAGCTTAATGTTAGACCACTGTCAATTATATCTTCGATAATTAAAAGGTCTCTTCCTTCAACAGATGTATCCAAGTCCTTCAGGATTTTTACTTCTCCGGAAGATACAAGGGCATTGCCGTAGCTCGATACATCCATGAAATCCATTTCCAAATAACAATCCATCCGCTTTAATAAATCGGCCATAAACGGCATTGCGCCTTTTAACACTCCAATTGCCAGCGGGAAGCGATCATGATACTCATCTGTTAATTGTGCCGCCAACTCCGTTATTTTCTCTTGAATCTCTTCTTCTGTTACTAACACCTTTTCAATATCGTGTTTCATTATACATGTGCCCCCTAGAAGACTTACTTATCATATCTGAGTTGTATATAGTGTTTTGTTGTTGGATTCATTCCTTCACGTGAAGACTTTTTTAAACATGGAAGCCAAATAATACTATTTTCTCCATCTGTTACGACAGGCCATGTATTTCGATTTTGAAGCGGGATTTTGTGATCAATGAAAATATCCTTTACCTTTTTCGAACCCTGCATCCCTTTCACTGTCATTCGGTCGCCTGTTTTTCTGGTACGAATAATAATCGGCCATTTGATGTCGTCCGCCGCAAATACAGCAATATTGGAACAGTCTTGCGGAATTTCCTGATCAACATAGTGAAGTTCGATTCGTGAGCCATTTGGCAAATCCACTATTCCCGGCTCATTCAAGACAATATAATACGGTTCATTTTCATTTTCAAGGAATGTGAAGGACAACTCGCCGTACGATCGCTGAACCTTTAAACCATCCGGAAAGTCCAGACTTCCCGAAGGCTTGTCACTGTTGATTAAGTCAAAAACCTGGTCAATATGTAACGCCGAAAGAGCAGCTGGTTTTTCTTTGTAAAGATAGTTTAATATTAGTTGAATCCCTCTCCTTTGTAAAGGTATAGGCATTTTAGAAAATAGCCCAATATCAATGGTCATTTCACACTCTTGTCTTTTTTTCACTACTTTATTCAACTCTTGAACCGTTAATTCCTGCAGAAAAGACTCATCCGTTTGTAATTCCTCACTAAAACGTTGAAACTGTTCATGGACTTGCGGATTTTCGGTTTTTAAAAATGGAAGGACATGTAGCCGAAATCGATTCCGGCTATAAATATTTTTTTTGTTGCTTGGATCCATTCTTGGCGTGAGATGATTCTTCCGGCAATATTCTTCAATTTCAGCCTTTGTTAAGCATAAGAAAGGCCGGAAAATGACTCCTGTATGAAAGGGACGTGAGAAGGGAATCCCTGCTCTTGCCAGCCCCGTGCTGCCCCTTGTCAACCGCATAAGAATAGTCTCTGTTTGATCATCGCCGTGGTGCGCCAACGCTAAATAGGGGCAATTGTATTTTTCCATTACGTTTATATAAAACTCATAGCGCACTTCCCTTCCTGCGATCTGCGAGCTTTTCCCCGTTGCCTTCATGATTTCCGGAACGTTCACCCGCACCATTTCAAAAGGAATCCTGTTTTGCTCACAAAAACTCTTGACAAACAGGGCATCCTCATACGACTCCTGTCCTCTAAACATATGATCGATATGGGCAGTAACGATGAAAAGGTTCCTTTTCTCTCTTTCACTTAGTAAATAGTGAAGAAGCGCTAATGAATCGGGTCCTCCCGAAACCCCAACGACAATTTTTTTATTTTCAAGCTTAAATGAATGGTGCTTAAGAAAGGCCCCGACCTTTGTTTCCAACATAGAAATTGCACTCTTCCTTACATATAAGATACCTAGCTTACAGCTTTGCTTCAGCCTTTATTGTTTCCTTATGATAAAGGAAAATCCTTTGTAAATAAATCTATCACCTTCTATACGATTATCCGAAAAGAAAGTTTCATCTCTGAATTAAAGTTTTAAAAAAATATACAAAGAATATATAATAGAACCGCCACACCAATGGTAATCATAATAAATTCCATTCGGCCTCGCTTTTTCTTACTTTTTCGATACCGTTGCCTTGTCAGCGGCTGAGAGGTTTGGTGCGGTTTCGCTGACTTTGGCTTCTGTGCGGGGCTGTTTCCTTTCATACGATCTGGAACCGGGTGTTCATGCATACAATCCAACAGTTCTGCCCGCATTTGTTTGGCAGTCTTATAATGCCCTTGCAGTGCTTTTACGATGACAGATTCATACAGTAGCAGCTCCGGTCGTTCTCGTATAGCTCCCCGCAACTGCGATATCCCGCCGGTTGTTTTAGTAAACCGTTTTGGATAGGCGGTATTGATGATTATCATCGCCACCGCAAATAAATCATAGGTTGCTTCTGCCTTGCGTGAACCCAGTCCCCAATAGCCGCGATCATAAAACTCGGTGAACTCCTTAATGGCCCTCCCTTGAATGGTCGTCCCGCCAACATCGATACATCTTATTTTCGGCGGCGGACCGGCAATAATTAAATTCTCTGGCTTTAGATCACCAAACACCCAGCCATTTTCATGAAGTTTCGCTAAATCATTTAATAGCTGGAGAAATAGGACCGGCATCCACGCTTTTCCTTTTTGCTGCAAAAAGGATAATAAATCCGGACCGTGAATATATTCCATTACATAAAAGGAAACCATCCCGCGGTTCGTTTGCCAATCATCTACATCAAGCAAAGAAGGCCCAAGGGATACGGACCCCTGGACCTTTGCAAAGGATTTTAATACATTTACCTCAGAGATGATCGACATACCATTGTCACTCATTTTCAACGCAACTTGGGCTTCGTCGTGCTTAGCAAGGTAGACGACTCCATTTGCACCAAATCCTAATTCCTTTATGATCATGTACCGATTAGAATGCCATTTCCCTATGATGGTCGTCCCGGGGCTAACTCTATACTGACTCTTCAAAGTATGATTCATCATCATTTGAAAGCAGACTCCTTAATGAACGTTTTTCCTCAAACGAGGCTAGGGCAGTCCTTAATGCCGGCCCTGTAGGTGTAATTCCCCCGGTCGACAGCTGCGAAAAGATGCTTGTCAAGCTTTGCAGTTTTGGTGTCCAATCAAGCAATTTTTCGACAGGATTCTTTTTCCCGGGAAATACAAAAACGGAGAAATGATTATTTCCTGTTCGGGCGGTTAGGCTTAGAGAAAGGTCCAGCAGTGCTTCTTTCACTGTCTCAAGCTTCTGTTTCATACTTGCACTTGTGTCGACAAGAATCAACACCTCTAAATCGACCGTTTCTCCTAATTCATCCACCACTTCCATTACCTCACCGCGTTTTTCCGGTGGTAGGTCTTCCATTGTCTGCGAACGCCCTAAGATTTGCTGCAGTTCCCGGTTAACTACACCTTGAATGGTTTGGTTCATCGCTTTTCTTGTGACCATTTGCACGGTTTGTGAGAGCTGTTTGGCATAGACAATTTGGCTGACACCGCCGCCCGATGCAGCAATGCCTTCAATTTCAGTCATTCCTTTTTCATCAATTACATCCTGCTCCATAACACCAATGACATTCACCGTAATCCCTTGTTCCTTGGCCAGGGCAGCCATAGCAATCGGGTCTTCACCCTGATTTGAACAGCCATCTGTGATTAATAAAATTTGCCGGATTTTACCTGTGTACATAACCTTCTCCCTCCACAACTTGTGTTACTACCATTTTCGACGATGGAAGAAGGAAATATACATAAGATTCGAAAGCTAAGGATAAAATAACCCGGTTAAGCCTGCCGCTTTAGTTTGTGGACCGGGATAGAGGCCCATTTCGGGGTGTTATGTTTTATTTTTGCAACCGCAACCGTCATATCGTCATCAATCATGTCTGACCTGGAACGAATCACCTCTTCTAAAATTAAATCGGCTACCTCTTGGGGATCGTCCGTTTCTAATTCAAGCAGCTTTCGCTTCATCCATAAATCATAATTTTCTACGTGTTTGGGTCCTTCAAATATTCCATCGCTCATCATAATTAACAAATCGCCTGCCTTTAACTGCTCATCGACGACATCGACTTCAAATTCCTGGAGAATCCCCATCGGCAGGTTGCTCGCTTGGATTTTAATAATTTGATGACCACGCTTGATAAAACTTGGCGTTGAACCGATTTTGAGGAACTTTGCCGCAGCGTTTTTTAAATCAATCATCGCCAGATCCAAAGTAGAGAATATTTCATCCGTTGTTCTTAGTGAGAGGATAGAATTAACGGATTTTATCGCGACTTTTTCCTCAATCCCCGATTGCAGGATTTTCTGCAGCAGCGCCAGCGTTTCTTTACTTTCGTAATGAGCGCGTTCCCCATTTCCCATTCCATCGCTGATGGCCAGGGCAATCTTGCCAAGTCCCAGTTCAATCGTTGAATAGCTGTCACCAGAAATAAGGCCGCCGTCCTTTGCTGCATGGGCAAATCCTGTTTCAACCGTGAACGCCTTTGAAGACCTAAAGGTCGCCTGGCAAAAACCGCCTGAATGGCCGGCACACTCCTCCTTGTTCACGACGATAGTTTCACCCAGAATGTCGGTTAACATCGGAGCGATTAGCTTTTCGCATTCACCGTGGCCATTGCAAAACGGCACAGCCATTTCAATATCGATATTTCCCGGCTCGAGACTATAGATCTCCACCTGTTCAATGTGAATACCAAAACCTTGAATTGCCTCAATAATTTGCTCTTCCTGCTTATAATAATTTTCTCGTTCCCGCTGGATTTCCTTAGCGAAATTGTCCATCACCTCGGAAACACCAAGCAATTGATCCGCCACTAATTTCCGGCTCTCCTGAACCTTTTTCTTTAATTTTTGGCTAGCCTGGAAAAATGTTAATTCCTGCCCAATTGTGTCATATACCTTCTTCGGACGTGAACATAACTTCTCCCATTCTCTCGATACTCGCAATGAAATATTGCCATCATTTTGGTCCATTTCATGTATAACATCTTCCATTGCTGCATAGGTTGTACTAAAGTTCTTTGCCCAGCACTGCTCCTTTTTAAAGCAGGTCTGACATGTTTTTGCTGTCACATTGCTCATGAAATAATCCAGTTCCCGTTCACTTTCATCTTCCTTTGTAAGGATATCCATTTGCGAAAAGCTTTTAGACAATGCATCAAAGACACTGGAAAATTGCGAAACCTGCTGCGCGGTCACATCACGCATCTTCCGCATATATTTCTGCTGCTCGGCAGTATATTCCGGTGTACCAGGGATATACTTGGCTAATCTAGATGTAAGGGCTTGAGGAGTTAGGAGAAATAAGGCAATCGCAGCACCCGATTCCATAAGCATCAGCTTTAAAGAGCCTCCACCCTCACCGTACATTCCGATTAGCAAAGTAGCAATCAACAATCCTAGCGAAACACCTATTTTCTTTCCTTCCTTTAATAAACCGCCCAATACACCCGAGAAGGCAAGTAGACTCATATGATAGAAACTTGATACGCTGGCGAGCGTAAAAATCAGCCCGGTCACGACCCCAACCGTTGAACCGACTGTCGCTCCGGCAATGAAGGAAAAGACCATTACTAAGTACCGCGCCATAATATGTTCAACTGACAGATCATAGATCTTCCAGCCGATGGTTCCTGTCATAATGGTCGCAAGCATAATAATCAAACAAACGATTTCTTCAGTTTTTAATAATTGCCGCCGTTTATATAATGTTAACAATGGAATGCTTTGTAAAAAAATCAACGTTAAAATAAAAGCCAGAATTGCTTGAACGCTGACCATCATGCCATCGTAAACGGATAACTGCTTGGAAAGGATAAAGACTTCCGCTAACTTTCCAAGCCCGAGAGTGACCGCCACATAAAAAGGAAGTGCCTTCATTTCATTCGCCAGCCATTTTTGGCTGATCCGGAAAACGATTAAAAAAGAAACTGTGATAATGAAGGTGAAGGCAGCATTTGCCAATGAAATTGTTGTTGCCCCGGCAATTAGTCCAATCAGGGCAAGCGGTGCCCTGTCCTTTTTAATTAAATAGACAGATGCAAAAAAAGGCAGACTAAAGGGGGTCAGTTTTGCTAGAATTAACGCCCGCCCAAGCAAAAATCCGACAATTAACAAAAGGACACCCTTTCTTATAAAAAAGGATTCTAACATGAATTGAATTTTCCGTATGACGTTCTGGTAATCCACTTTCGGTGGTTGAAGGTTTACTTCTCCAACTGGTTCTACCATTCCACGTTCTACCTTTTCCATAAAACCACTCCCCTACCACTTTCTATTGCCCCTATTATAAAATTACTAGAATTAAAAGTTTGTCAAATTAGTGACTATAATTCCATAATTCGTTCGACTGTTTCCACCAAAAGGTGCCAGGCACCATGTGATTAATTTCACATGGTGCCTGGCACCTTATAAACAAAAAAGACAAGTCCTGATTGACTTGTCTTTTGATTCTGCTATATTCGTTAAAAGTTAGCAGCAAGTTAGCCTCGTCTAGCCCCTCTTCCGCCGCGCTTAGACTCTGTGTTTCGCTTTAGTGAAGATAGGCGGTCTTCACTATCTTTTAAAAAGCGAGCCATTTTTGATTCAAATGTTTCCGTTCTGTTGCTACCACGATCGTTTGCCTTACCTTGACGAAGACGTTGTGAATGGGAGTGCCGTCTCTCTGGCTCTGGCCTATCCTTTGCCTTTTTAATCGATAGCCCGATTTTTCCATCCTTTTCAACATTCAGGACCTTGACTTCTACTTGGTCACCAACCTTTAGATGATCATTGATATCCTTTACATAATTGTCAGCAACCTCGCTAATGTGTACGAGTCCTGTTGATCCATCCGGCAGCTCCACAAACGCTCCGAAATTTGTAATCCCTGTTACCTTTCCCTGTAACTTGCTGCCTACTTCGATTGACATAAAAAAAATGTTCCTCCTTAAAAATTTAAAAGATCATACATACTATATATTATACAAAAAGAAAAAATTATGTGTCAATATAACTAGACAATGGATCATTTTTCCTTGTTTTCTTCCGGAATATTAAAGATAATTTCACCTTTCTTCGAGAAAAAGTACTCTTTCCTTGCCAGCTTTGCAATATATTCTGGATCATGAAGTTTCACGATATTCTCTTTTAACACCTTTTCCTGCCCTCTCAACTCAGCATACTCTTGCTCAAGCTTCTGCTTTTGCGCTATTTTTGCCTCCAGGTTTGTGGTTTGGGAAAGAAAACTGGATATCATAAAAAAAGATATGATAGCCGCAAGAACAAAGAACAATGAAAGCCTTCTAATCAATAGCTTTCTTTTCCTAGCCGAGGCAATTTCCGCATATTCCTGCTGCTTGACATAGGTTGTCTGTAGCTTTGAAACATTTCTTTGTCTTTCTACTCCCATATTTCCTACCCTTACCCTTTCTTATTTTTTTCTCTTGTTCCATTTCGTTAACCACTTACCAAAGAAATTCGTTATTTTCTTAAAATTTCCTGCCAATCTATTATATAACTTCTCGACTGATTTTTTAAGACCTTTCGGCAAAAGTCTCCAAAATATCAACGATATCTTTTTCACAATCGCAAAAATAACCTTGAGGATAAAACGGAGGATTTTGAAAACAGATTGGACAAGGGTCCAAAGCCCCCTGCCAAGTGCCAAAATAATCATCACAACAAGTTGTATTAAGCCAACAATTGGTTCGTAAATGATAAGGCGGAGGGCTTTTTTGACCAATCGATAAATAAAAACAACCGACTGAATGATCCATTCCAGCAAGTGAAGATAAATACCTTTTAACAAACTCTGATAAGCAGCAAATCCACAAATAAGGGCAAGAAAAATATAAAACCTAATTTCTCCTTTATTAACAAGAAATAAGGTATAAAAAATCAGTAATGCCTGGATAGCCCAAAATAATAAATCATTAAAGAAGACAATCCATTGCTTTCTTTTCGGCCGCTTTAAAAAGCGCTGATACGTATCAAACATGGCACCAAATAATGATCCCATGCCGATCATAGAAAGCATCGTAATAAATTGCGTTGAAAGGGTCATCGGAAT
This sequence comes from Bacillus renqingensis, assembly GCF_016464375.1. Classification (GTDB taxonomy): domain Bacteria; phylum Bacillota; class Bacilli; order Bacillales; family Cytobacillaceae; genus Neobacillus; species Neobacillus renqingensis. The sequence continues at coordinate 32,108 of NZ_JADDIU010000031.1, read as the reverse complement.
AACTTGCTAAAGAATCCCTTAGCTTTCTCCCCGTGTTGCTCATCTAGGTAGACCAGGTCATATATCTTTCCTTTAATTGAGACAATCCCTTTTTCAACATCCAAATTCTTCATTTGTAGATTTTGCCCTTTAATCGCTAAAAACCCCATCACAGTTTCCAACAAGAACTCTTCATTATCAAAACTTTCAACCTGTTTGACACCTGTAATATCAAGAATCTTTCTTCCCCTCATGATGACATCATGATCCGGAATACTGCCTTTAGATGGGGTTGGTTCATAAAATTGGCTCATTTTTCATCCCTCACAATCATTTGTACAACCATTCTGTACATTTTTATGTGAAAAATGAAAAATTAGAACCGGATTAGTCGTCCGGGTTGTTTTCTACAGAACCAAGCCTTTCTTCCTTCAAGATTGTATACATTTCTGCTGCTTCTTCTTTCCGAGTCGTTTCCTGAATCCGCTCAATCCTCACGGTCACTTTCCTTTGCCCGAGTCTCAGTGTCAATTCATCCCCAATCTTAACGGTTGAACTCGCCTTGGCCTCCTTCCCGTTAATCTCGATTCTGCCTTGGTCTGATACTTCCTTCGCCAATGTTCTCCGCTTAATTAGCCGTGATACTTTTAAAAACTTATCTAAACGCATACTTATCCTGCCCCCTTGTCTATAATCCTCTTAATTTGGCCTCATCCCAAAAGCGATCCAGCTCTTTGAGAGTAAACTGCTCGAAGGTTTTGCCGCTTTCCTTCACCTGCGCTTCAATATAGTGAAACCGGCGGATAAACTTTTCATTTGTTTCAAATAAAGCTTCTTCTGGATTCAGCTTTAAAAATCTGGCGACATTCACAAAGGCAAACAAGAGGTCGCCGAATTCCTTTTTCGCCCGTAATAAACCTTCTTCCGTTCCATCCAACTCAGCAACAAATTCCTCCAGCTCTTCTGTGACTTTCGCCAAAGCCGGGGTGATTTCCTGCCAATCAAAACCAACTTTGGCTGCTTTTTTTTGCAGCTCATAGGCACGGAGTAGATTCGGCAGGGCATACGATACGCCTTCCAGAACTGAAGCCTGTTTTACTTCCCCTTTTTCCTGCTGCTTAATTTCTTCCCAATGGATGACGACTTCCTCGGCATTAGCAGCTGAGCCATCGCCAAACACATGCGGGTGGCGGCGAATCATTTTGGCTGATAATCCTTCAATCACATCATCAATGGAGAAAAACCCTTCGTCTTCACCAATTTGCGCGTGAAGCATCACCTGAAGCAGGACATCGCCCAGCTCTTCAATCAAATGATCAAGATCATCCCTGTTAATCGCATCAATGACCTCATATGTTTCCTCGATTAAATATTTTTTGAGTGATTCATGTGTTTGCTCCTTATCCCATGGACAGCCGTTTGGTCCTCTTAACACAGTAATAATTTCGCGCAGCTTACTAAAATCCTTCCATAATATCCGCTCTTCAGTAACGGGCGGAACGTAGACAGTGGTCAGGTTGTGAGCCGAGACGCTGCGATCTAGTTCATACAACGGCACCTTTTTCACGGACTCTTCTTTGCTGCCGGCAGCAGTTATAATCACCACCTCATAATCATCCGGCAGTTTCTCCATTAACGTTAACTTAACGTTGGAGGCAACAAACGAATCGTATACTTGGCTAATCAGGATATGCTGGCCAACTTGAAGCTGGCTGGCATCCAGCGCTGTTCCATCAAGAAGCTGGAAACCTTCAACCGGGTCAATTTTTAAAGCGGCAAATATCGGATCCAAAAAGCTTTGCCCACCTTCGATTTGGATCTCCACCCCTTGTTTTGGACCATCTGCCAACAACAACTGAACGGTTTGCTCTGCCACAAGCGGATGCCCTGGAACGGCATAGACGATCGAGGCAGATTGGGCCTTTTCGATTAATATTTGAGTAATTTCCTGATAAACCGCCTCAAATTGTTGATGTTTTTCATAGATGAAGTCAAAGGAGGTATAATGCATCCCTTCCTTTTCGAGTTCCGCTACAACCGGATGTTCCTTAGTCCGCAAATAAACATCCCCGGCTTTTATTAATTTACGGTATATACCGAGCGGCAGCTGGGCCAAATCCCCTGCCCCTAAGCCGATAATTTCAATTTTATTCACCATGCTACCCTCTATCCTTTCGCGCCATAAAATATCGTAACTTACTTCCTAAGGGGAAAAAAGCCAATTCTTCCTCCCGGAATATCCTCCCTCTAATGATCACGAACAAAAAGATAATCCCGCCTAAACAAACTGCACTTAAAGCTTGTCCTGCCGCAGCGAAACGTCCTATATCAAGGCGGGCAATCCATCTATCTGTTACAAATAAATACGCGTTTAACACACACATCATCAAAACAGCAGCTGTACATACTATTCCTAAAAATCGCAGCGCGAGGATCGGGGCATTCAGCAGCTTTTTCAATCTTATGATTAATAATGCAGCGGCAATGGCTAATGAAATCAGCGAGGAAACAGCCGCACCCATTATTCCATATAACGGGACGAATACAATGTTGAGGAGATACTTGACCGGAAACACCCCAGCGACAACCAGCGTGGGAAATAGCAGAAAGCCCAATCCCTGCATAATCGCCATCACTGTTAAAATGATAGAAGTAAACAGAATCACAAAACTAAGAACCGCCAAAACAGTGGAACCAGAACTATTTTCAAACAACATCCTATTGGTTGGTCTGATAATCACCGCTAATCCGCAAGCAGCGCCAACTCCGACAATGATACTCGTTTTAATCGCTAACTGAATTTTATCATGTAAAAATGGTTTGCTGCTTGAAAATCGTTCATGAGTAATCAGCGGTACAAGTGCTAATGACATCGACGTTGCCGCAACGGTTCCCAATTGGATTAACGGCTGACCACGATCAAATATACCTTTCAGGACTTTAGCTGTTTCTTTTTCAATTCCACTTGTAATGAGTAATGCATATAAATTTAACGAGTCCGCCAATTGGATCAAGATGAGCAGCATGCCGCTCACACAAATCATCAGGCCCTGGAAAAAAAGGGCCTTAAAAATCCGCTTTAACTCGGCCAAATAACTGTTAATCGGTTCCTTTTTAGGCTGTATCCATTTCCATTGTTTGCGGATCCATATAAACATAAACAAGATGAGTCCGGAAACGATGCTGCCGGTAATCGCACCAAACATGGCACCGCTCCCGACAACATATAAAGAATAACCTTGTTTCATAAATAGATAGGACAAGAAAAGAATCGTAAGAATCCGGACTGTTTGTTCTCCTACTTGTGATAATGCAGTCGGCACCATATCGCCGTTTCCTTGAAAGTAACCCCTCATCAAGGAAACGATTGGAAAGGTTAAAAATACAAGTGAGACAACTCTTAATAAGATAGCGAGCTGCGGGTCATGCATCCAATTTGCCAGTCGATTCGCCCCGATAAATAAAATGAGAAAACAAATAAAACCAAAAATTTGTAAAAAAAGAAAGGCTGCAATCAGCAGAAAACGGGATTTTTCCTCATCTCCTAATTGTTTTTGTTCCATATAGAGTTTCGAAATCACGACGGGAAATCCTGTTGTCGAAAGGACAGTGGCTATCCCGTAAAACGGATAGACCTGTTGATATATGTAAAAACCGATATCGCCGACAATATTTTGAAACGGAACCCGATAAACGGCGCTCAAAATTTTTGTAATTATTGCCGCTATCGTAAGAATAAAAGCCCCTTTAAACAAGGCCTTCGATGAATAGACCTGCTTCAATACACAAACACCTGCCAAAAAAACATAAGGTGTAAAAAATTATATCATTAAAAGGTGTCAGGCACCATGTGAAAATTTCACATGGTGCCTGACACCTTATTGTTCCATTTGTCTTGCTAAGAATCCAGCTGCGGTTTCAACCGCTTTCTGTTCTACTTCGCCGAGGGTTCCTTCTTTTGCGAAAATTACAACGGCCCCAATCGGGTCTCCATTTGCAATAATAGGTCCGATTGTATACGATGAGAGCGTTTCATCGTTGCCATCAATCAGGGCTACGTTGCTCTCTTGGGTGACTAGCACCGAGCTGCGATCTTCCATCGTTTTTTCAACTAAATTGCCAATATTTTTATTTAAATAATCCTTTTTTGAGCTGCCTGCTACCGCAATATAGGCATCTCGATCACAAATCAAAACCGGGTTACCGAGGCTGTCAAATAGGGCCTCCGCATACTCTTTAGCAAAATCGCCTAATTCGCTGATTGGTGAATACTTCTTTAAAATAACCTCCCCGTCGCGATCAACAAAGATCTCTAACGGGTCCCCTTCACGGATACGCAAGGTTCTGCGTATTTCTTTGGGAATCACGACTCGACCCAAATCATCAATTCGACGAACTATTCCAGTTGCTTTCATCCATGTTGCCTCACTTTCATCTGATGATTTTTCAACTTGGTAATTTTTTTACGGCTAAGATAACTGTCTGGCTTCAGCGCCTAGGGGCTCGAGGTCACAAACCATTCCGTCAAGAAGGCTAAAAAGCAGCCTTCTCGCCGGACTGTCTTGTGCTTGTCGCCCCTGATCAAGGCGCTTCCGCCTTTCTTTGTCTGGCTTCAGCGCCTAGGGGCTCGAGGTCACAAACCATTCCGTCAAGAAGGTAAACGGCTGCCTTCTCGCCGGCGCATCTTTGCCTTGTCGCCCCAGATTTAGGTGCTTCCGCCTTTTTAATTACCAGCTTTGAACTTAGTATCTTTCATCTGGAAAGTTCTATTCACAAATTTTTCACTGATTCAGGCTTAAACTAGGTTTTCCTGACCTTTTTTTGCTAACGGAATCCCTTTAATCATTTCAAACACGATATGAAGCCATTGGGCCGGCTGATAGCCTTTTGTATTCACAACTATCTTCAGCTTCTTTCCTTCCATTCCAGGGGTAACTGATCTGCCAAACTGGCTGCCGATATGGAAAAGCTTGCTTCCATCCATCGTATTCGTCATCTCTTCATTCAATAAAATGGTTACTTCCTGTTTCACTTGTTTAATCATTTCAACGCCATTTTCTAGTGCAAAAACCTTCATTTCAGCAATTTCAAACAGATAAGCGACTTCATCTGGATACTCCCCAAAACGGTCTACCATTTCCACTCGAAGTTCTTCGACATCCTCAAGCGTTACCAGTCCCCTAAAACGCTTATACATTTCAATCTTTTGATGCCCATCCTTAATATAAGAATCGGGAATGTAGGCATCAATCTCAAGATCAATTTCCACCGATTTTTTGACATCGGTTTGTGAGGTATCTCCAATTTCAGCCCTTCGCTGTTCAATCGCTTCTTTTAACATTTGCGAATACAAATCAAAACCGACAGAGTCAATAAAGCCATGCTGCTGGGCCCCTAATAAGTTACCCGTACCCCTAATCGATAAATCACGCATGGCAATCTTAAAGCCGGAGCCTAGTTCTGTAAATTCCTTAATCGTTTGAAGCCGCTTTTCCGCAACCTCCGTCAATACTTTATCTTTCCGGTAAGTAAAATAAGCATAGGCCACCCGATTTGACCTGCCGACACGGCCGCGAAGCTGATAAAGCTGAGAAAGTCCCATGCGGTCCGCATCATAGACAATCAATGTATTGACATTAGGAATATCAACCCCTGTTTCAATAATGGTTGTACTGACAAGCACGTCAAACTCCCCGGCAAGGAAGCTGATCATTACCGACTCTAATTCATTTTCTGTCATCTGTCCGTGGGCATAGGCCACCCGGACATCAGGAACGAGCATGGAAATTTCCTCTGCTTTCCGTTCAATATCCTCCACTCGGTTATATAAAAAGTAGACTTGTCCTCCGCGGGCAAGCTCCCGTTCAATTGCATCTCTAACAAGCGAACCGTTGTACTCCATTACATAGGTTTGCACAGGGAAACGATTTTCCGGTGGTGTTTCAATGACCGACAGATCCCGAACCCCCAGCATTGACATATGCAGCGTTCTAGGAATTGGTGTAGCCGTCAAGGTTAACACGTCAACGTTTGTTTTTAACTTCTTAATCTTCTCCTTATGGGTGACACCAAACCTTTGCTCTTCATCGATAATCAACAGCCCTAAATCATGATACGTGATATCCTTTGAAAGCAGGCGGTGGGTACCAACGACAATGTCAACCGTTCCGGCCTTCAGCCCTTTTATCGTTTCTGTTTGCTGCTTTTTCGTACGGAATCGGCTTAAGATGCCGATATTGATTGGATAATCCTGAAATCGCTCTCTTAATGTCTCATAATGCTGAGAAGCCAAGATGGTTGTTGGTACAAGAAAGGCAACCTGTTTTCCATCGGCAATGGCTTTAAATGCCGCTCGAATCGCCACTTCCGTTTTTCCATAACCGACATCCCCACATAATAATCGATCCATTGGCCGCGGCCGTTCCATATCCTTCTTGATCTCACGAATGGAACGTAATTGGTCCTCTGTTTCCTGGTAGGCAAATGTCGCCTCAAATTCCCTTTGCAGATCTCCATCTGGTGAGAAGGCAAAGCCAACTGCCGCCTCGCGTTCGGCATATAGCTTGATTAAATCATCCGCAATATCTTGAACGGACGATTGGACTTTCCTCTTTACCTTCTTCCAATCACTACCGCCCAGTTTATAAAGCTTTGGTTCCTTCCCCTCGGAGCCAACGTATTTTTGAACAAGATCAATTTGATCGACAGGGACATACAACTTATCGGTCCCCTGATAGCGAATATGGAGGTAATCTTTGTGAATACCGTTAATCACAAGTGTCTCAATGCCTAAATACTTGCCGATACCATGGTTCACATGGACAACATAATCGCCAATTTTAAGTTCAGAATAACTTTTTATTCTTTCTGCATTGGATAGCTTTTGCCGATTGGTGGATTTTTTTACCTGTTTATTAAAAAGCTCTTCCTCTGTGATGACCGCTACCTTTTGAAAGGCAAGTTCAAACCCCGTATGCAGACTTCCTTTCATAATTTGCACCGTGCCCGGCAGCATTTGCTGGTTTGCATCAACGATACTGGCAGGTATTTCATAGTCTTCAAGAACTCGCTCTAACTTTTTTACCCGCTTCTCGTCAGGGCCTAAAAAGACAATCGCAAAATTACCCTTTTTCCAGCGGTCAATTTCTGACTTTAGCAGATGCATCTGTCCATGGAAGTTTTGCATTTGCTTACAGGAAATATTAATAATATTTTGCGGATTTGTATTGGCCACATGACGTAAAAACAGCGATAGGTAGAAAATCGGAAATTCATGTTGATGCATAAGTGACTGTAAATTATGGGATATAGATAAATCCGGAATAATCTGCCCTTCACTTAATAACGATGTATACCATTCCGCCTCCTCTTTGACAAGGGAGTCATTCATTTCCTGAATTCTACTTATTTCGTCCATCATAACCAAGCCATTACTTGGTAAATAATCTAGTAAACTACTAGGCCTTTCGTATGCGAGCGACAAGTACTTAAAGACTTGATCAGGTTTTCCTCCCTGTTTCAATTGCTCTAACTCATGACTGATATTTTGTGATAGCTGCAGCTTGGCCTTCTCATCTTTTACTTTCCTTAGACTTTCTGCCAAACCAGACTCCAGTCTATTGATGATGCGGCTGTAATTCTCCGGCTCCAAAAGGATTTCTGCTGCCGGCCCAATCGAAACTTCGGATACCTTCTCCGTAGAACGCTGATCCTCTAAAGAAAAATATCGAATCGATTCGATCTCTGTATCAAATAACTCCATTCTTAAAGGATTTGCTTCGGTAAGCGGGTAAATATCGATAATCCCGCCTCTTACACTAAATTCCCCAGGAGTGGTGACCATTTCCTGGCGATTATACCCCATAGCGACAAATGTTTTTAACAGATGATCCGGATCGATGTCTTCGCCGACCTTAAAGATAAGCTGATATTTTTTCCATAAAGATTTAGGTGGCAGGATTTTCTTTAAACCGGCAATCGGAACGATTAATATTCCGCGGTGCTGCTTGCACCAATAATTTAGGGCTTCAATTCTTTGAGACTTCAGCTCCGGACTGGCAACGCTAAGTTCAGCAGCCATTAATTCATTTGCTGGAAAAAGAAATACTTCCTTCTCACTTACTAGATTTACAAGATCATCATAGAGTTTTTGAGCTTGTAGTAGATTATGGGTGACTAGCAGAATCGGCCTTTTCATTTGTTCATAAAGGCTTGCTGTTAAGACGGTTCTGGAAGACCCCGATAGCCCGGCAACTAACTGTTCTTTTAAACCGGCATCTACTCCTGCCAACAATGCGCGGATGTCCTCCTGTTGGAGAAATAATGACTTTAAACCATTCAAAAAAACTCTTCTCCTCCCCAAGTAGAATAAGCAGAGACAATTGTTTTGTCCTCCTGCTATTTCTCGTTGATGTTTTAGTATTTTGTCAGCCCTTTGCCTGAGATTGAAAGGGATGATAGTTTCAAAATGCAAATAGAAAAATGCTTTGGAGTTATTGTCCAAAGCCAGTTAATGAATTTCCAGCCCCGGCGCCTTAGCGCTCCGCCCTACGATAAGTCAAGCACGAATGCATCTTTCGGCTCTTCGTTTCCTTTATCTCAGTTGGAACACTCCACAAGGAAGGCTTCGGCTGTATCAGCATCGCACGAAGAAAAAGCGTTAGCTTTTTCGAGGAGGCCATACGCCGCTGTCCAAGGCGCTTACGCTTTTTAATGAATAAGAAAATCGTATTGATGGTAATCAGGATTCCGTTCTAAGCTTTCCTGACAGTCTTCACAAATGGCCGTTATATGAATATCACCTGATGAGTCATACGTAACCATATCTTGTCTCTCTTGCTCTGTTAATTTATGAAGACCAAGGGCCTCAGAATGTATGGATGCCTGGTCGAGCGAGCCAAGTTTTGTGCCACAATGACGACAATGATAATGAATGGTCACGCCTGTCCCCTCCTTTAGTTTCTCATTTACTTTAATAGTATGAGCCTTACAGAAGGAACTTATTCATATCATGTATCGCTTTGCAATGCTTTTTTCATTATATTTCCATATTGTATGAAAAAATAGCCTGTAACATGCCAAGAAAAGCGCAAACGTCTATTACTGATTGTATTCATTCATAACTTGTATAAACGGCTTGGTAAGCCATGCCTCACAGGCGTCAGCGCTTTTCGCCACGGCCGCTTGAATCGACATTTGTTCATCTGGACTGAATCTTCCCAGAACATAATCAGGAACGCTCATTCCTGGCTCCGGACGGTCAATGCCAATCCGAATCCGGTTAAAGTTTTGCGTCCCTAAATGAGCGACTGTGGATTTAATGCCATTATGTCCCCCCGGACTCCCTTTTTGCCTGAGGCGGATTTTCCCAACCGGTAAATCAAGATCATCATAAATGATCAGCAAATCTTCTAATTCTATTCGGTAGTAATCAACCACAGCTCTAATCGATTCTCCAGATAGGTTCATATAGGTCAGAGGTTTTAACAGCAGCAACTTTTGCCCGGAAGCCTGTCCTATTCCATAAAGCCCTTTAAATTTTGACTGAGTCAGCGGGATATTTAGACGGTTCGATAATTCATGAATCACATCAAATCCCACATTATGCCTAGTATGTTCATATTGCCTTCCCGGGTTTCCTAAACCAACCATTACTTTCATCTGTCCTAGGCCCTCTTCCTTTTCCACCTTTGCCTGTCTTTTTAAAATTTTCTGAAACATTCTGTTCTCCTCTAAATCATGCGATAAAAGACGTAACCTGATTTGGTTACGTCTGTACTTCTATTCTTTACTAACTGGTTCTGTTTCTCTTCCTTCTTCATTATCAGGATGACCGCCTTCTTGCTGCTCGCCGGCGTTAATTTCCTCTTCCTGTTTAGGAGGAAGAATGGAGGCAATCACTTCATCCTCTTCGTGATTTATAGTAAAGTCCCCTTGATGAAGAATATCGGCAACCGTTGCTGTCTCACCCACCTGAAGGTTTGTTACGTCCAGCTCAATTTGGGGCGGAATCTTGTCCGCTGTGGTGGTAATTGACAGTTCATGAAGCGACTGCTGTAGAACACCACCGTCCTTGACTCCGGCTGCCTCCCCTGTTAAAACAAGTCTAACGTCTACTGTGATTTTCGATTGCTTATCGACAGCTAGAAAATCAACATGGATGATATCCCGTTTAATGGTATCTTCCTGGTAATCGGATAAAATGACGTCCACTTTATTGCCATCAATATCTAAAGAAATAATCCCATTTCTGCCTGCCGTTCGAATCGTTTTGGTTAAATCGGCTGAACTGACGGACACCGGTTTACTTTCAACCCTCGCTCCGTATATAACGGCGGGGATATTCCCGTTAGCGCGAATTTTCCTTAATGCCGACCGACGCAATTCCTTCCGCTCTTTCGCTTGCAAAACAGTACTCATGAGTTTGTCACCTTCCTATTTTTTTCAAAAGATCTTACTATAAAAGTTCCCTAAAATAGGTAGATCTAAACATGACTTCGAAATTGCACAAGGCCTCCTCAGCCGAGGAGACATCGATGGGCAGCAGACGGTAGGATGGCTATTAATCGAATAAGATACTTACAGATTGTTCCTCGTGGATGCGGATAATCGCCTCAGCCATTAATGGTGCCACTGACAAGGTTTTAATTTTATCAATTTTTTTCTCTTCTGGAAGGGCAATCGAATTGGTAATAACCAACTCTTTAATTTTTGAATTTTGAATCCGCTCAATGGCTGGACCAGACAATACCGGATGGGTACAGCTGGCAAAGACCTCTTTTGCACCATTTTCCACCAAGGCATTAGCGGCAAGTGTAATCGTCCCGGCCGTGTCAATAATATCATCAATTAAGATCGCAATCTTCCCTTCGACATTCCCGACGATATTCATCACTTCCGCGACATTCGGTCTAGGGCGGCGTTTATCAATGATCGCAATCGGCGCTTTCAAACGCTCCGCCATTTTCCTAGCTCGAGTCACCCCGCCATGATCCGGAGAGACAACCACAATATCACCATTCAATTCCTGATTTTTAAAATAGTCAGATAAAATCGGTACACCCATTAAATGATCAATTGGAATATCAAAGAATCCTTGAATTTGCGGCGCATGTAAATCAAGAGTCAGCACTCGGGTGGCACCGGCCGTCTCAAGCAGATTCGCCACCAATTTAGCGGTAATCGGTTCGCGGGCCCGGGCTTTACGGTCTTGACGGGCATAGCCATAATATGGATTCACAATATTAATCGTTTTCGCTGATGCCCTTTTTAAGGCATCAATCATAATTAATAATTCCATTAGATTTTCATTTACCGGCTGACTTGTGGACTGAATCACATACACATTGCAGCCGCGGACGCTCTCTTCAATGTTAATCTGGATCTCCCCGTCACTAAACCTGTGAACAGAACAGCTTCCCAGTTCCACACCAATTTCTTTGGCAATTTCCTGTGCCAATGGCAGGTTCGAATTTAAACTGAACAACTTGATTTTTGGATCTAAATATTGATTTGGCATTGTGGCCCTCCGTTAATAGTCTTATTTCTTAAGATTTAACTTGTCTACGTAGTTTGCTTTATTCACTTGATGTGCACGGGCGATCGATAAAGCATTCCCTGGTACATTTTTGGTGATGGTGGAACCTGCGGCTACATACGCCCCTTTTCCAATTGTAACCGGCGCAACCAAATTCGAATTGCAGCCAATAAAGACATCATCTTCGATTTTGGTTAAGAATTTATTTTTCCCATCGTAATTAACCGTAATAGAGCCACAGCCAATATTTACGCCGCTGCCCACTTCAGCATCGCCAATGTAACTTAGATGGGAGGCTTTACTTCCATTTCCGAAAACAGCCTTCTTGATTTCAACAAAGTTGCCAACCTTCACATCATCATGGATATCCGATTCAGGACGAATGTGGGCAAATGGGCCAATGTTCACTCGCGTCCCAATCGAGCTATTAAATGCAGCCGATTGGCGAATAACGGTTTCATCGCCAATTTGGCAAGACTCTATTTCTGAATGTGGACCAATCTGACAGTCCGCGCCAATCACTGTTTTCCCCTTTAACACGGTTCCCGGATAAATAACTGTATCCGGACCAATAGCCACCTCTGATTCGATGTAGGTGGTAACAGGGTCGATAATGGTCACGCCGTTACGCATATGGCTTTCATTAATCCGGGAGCGCATTATCCGCTCCGCTTCTGCCAATGCTACCCGATCATTTACACCCAATGTTTCGTCCAAATCATTTGTCTGGAATGCGGAAACGACTTCCCCTTCGTGTTTCAATATTTCGATGACATCTGGTAAATAGTATTCCCCTTGCACATTATCATTGGAAACCTTTTTTAACGCTGCAAACAAGGCCCTATTGTCAAAGCAATACGTTCCGGTATTAATTTCGTTAATTTCCCGTTCCGTTTCTGTGGCATCCTTGTGCTCAACAATTTTTTCAACGTGATGGTGTTCATTTCGAATAATCCGCCCGTAACCGGTTGGATCGGCTATTCTTGCGGTCAGGATGGTTGCCTTCGCACCAGCCTGTTCATGGTGTTTAAAGAGTGCCTCCATCGTTTCTGCTTTGATTAAGGGGGTATCGCCACAGACAACAATCGTCACTCCTTCCTTCCCAGCTAAGCTGCCTTCAGCCTGCATGACAGCATGAGCCGTACCAAGCTGCTCCTTCTGTAAGGCGTATTGAGAGGTTTCACCTAATTGGGCTTTTACCTTTTCTGCACCATAGCCAATGATCGTGACGATTTCTTCTATATTAAGCTTCTTAACCTGGTCCACCACATGCTGAACCATCGGCTTGCCGCATACCGGGTGAAGAACCTTATAAAGCTTTGATTTCATCCGCGTTCCTTGTCCTGCGGCTAAAATCACAGCATAACGATTAGACATGGACTTATCCTCCAATTTTATACCTTAATATCCATTAAAAATATTATCGTAAATAGGGTCTCATTTCAAGGAAAGTATAACAGCAGGCGAATATTGTCATTTTTATACCAGGAAAACGAAGGGTTTTTTTCGAGGATTTGGGGATAGAGTTGTCGTGCGGCTTTTTCCACAATAAAAAGAGCCTTCAAAAGAGGAAAGGCCCTAGTTGTTTTCATCCTCAGGAAGCGCCTGCTTCTTCAAATTCTACTTCTAATTCACCTAAGCGGTGGTACTCAGCTAAAACAGCTTCTTGGATCTTCCCGCGTGTCCCTGAATTAATCGGATGCGCAATATCGCGGAATTCTCCATCAGGAGTACGCTTACTTGGCATTGCAACAAACAAACCGTTGTTTCCATCAATGACACGGATGTCATGGACAACAAATTCATTATCTAAAGTAATTGATGCAATTGCCCGCATACGACCATCAGTATTAACTCGGCGTAATCTTACGTCAGTTACCTCCATGTGTTCACACCCTTTTCCTTAAAGTACAAGCTAGTTTATTAATTCAACAAAACCTGTTTAATTCCTTCTTTATTTTTATATTTTTTTGAAAAATAAAGGCAAACTAGTGAGCGGCTGTAAATAATAGCTGGTTTTTAACAAATAAGGTGGGATTTTAGAAAGGAAAACGGTGTTTATTACTCAGTGGGGATGAGGAACCCCCACTGATTGACGCTTACTTTACTAAGGCTGTGACCTCAATCTCCACTAACGCATCTTTTGGCAGGCGCGCCACCTCGACACAAGAGCGTGCGGGTTTGTGAACGGAAAAGTATTCCCCATACACCTCATTCACATCAGCAAATTCATCCATATTTTTAATAAACACGGTTGCCTTTACGACGGTTTCCAATGATGCCCCTGCTGCTTCAAGTACAGCCTTTAAGTTACGAAATACTTGGTGCGTCTGTTCTTTGATTCCCCCGGAGACCATCGTACCTTCCGTTGTTAATGGGATTTGTCCGGAGCTGTAGAACATATTGTTCACAATGATTCCTTGAGAATATGGACCAATGGCAGCCGGTGCTTGATTTGTTTGAACATACTTCATTTTGATTTCCCCCACTCTATTTTGTAAAATAATTTCCTTCATGAACATTAATCTTTTTTTCTTTTACATTTACATCTGATAATTTTACAAGTGATAAATAATCGTCGACCAGTCGTTCCTCTGTTTTCTCTGCTTCGACTAAGACAGCAATGCCAGCCACATGGGCATTAAATTCCTCGAGCATGCTGATCATCCCCATAACAGTACCGCCAGCCTTCATAAAATCATCGACAATTAACACATGTGACTCCTGCTTGATGCTCCGCTTTGACAGTACCATCGTCTGGATCCTCTTTGTTGAACCGGAGACATAATTAATACTCACAGTCGGCCCTTCAGTTACTTTGCTATCCCTTCTGACGATAATAACCGGAACATTTAACTGGCTCGCAACGGCGTAGGCAAGCGGGATCCCTTTTGTGGCAATCGTCATCACGACATCAATCTTCGTTTCTGCATAGGCGGATGCAATAATCCTTCCCGCATTTTGCACGACCTGAGGATTGCCTAAAATATCCGTCATATACAAATATCCGCCAGGTAAAAGACGTTCAGATTCAGCAATCAACTCACAAAGTTCTTTCACAAAAGGTCTCGCTTCTTCCTTGCTAACCTTTACAAAAAACTTGACCCCGCCGGCTGCTCCGGGAACGGTTTGCAGTGTCCCAATTCCTCTTTGCTCAAAGGTTTCCTTCACAATCGCTAAATCTTCACTAATCGAAGACTTGGCGGATGAATAGCGCTCAGCAAAAAAAGTCAGCGGTACTAACTGTCGCGGATGATCCAGTAAATAATGTGTCATATCAATTAAACGTTCACTGCGGCGAAATTTCATAACAATCCCCCAAAACCGGTATGGCGCTTGAACGCCACCATTTACTATGGAAATTTATTCAGCGTACCACACCTTGCTAATAAGGCGGTGTAAGCAGAGCTATGCTTCATTATATTCGAGGCGTAAAATGTATAATTTTTACTATACATGGGATTTACCTTTGCGGCGCTCCGCCCCTTTTTCCATACAAAACCGTATATTCTACTTAAAGAATACTATTAACGTGCGTCTTTAATCAAGTGAATGTCTTTCTCCTAACATTCTTATCGCGAATACTTGGTCACAAAACCCTCTTAAGCCGTTATAGATCCGGTGCATCCTGGAATCATGCTGAACCAGTCCGAAAACCGTCGGTCCGCTGCCGCTCATGAGGACAGCATCGGCGCCAAACCGTTTCATCTGGTCTTTAATCTGTGCCACTTCAGGGTAAAGGTTTAAGGTAACATCCTCTAAAACATTTCCGACATTTTGACATACCTTTTGATAATCATGATCGTGAATCGCTTCAATCATCGCACCAATGTTCGGATGCTTGGTCCTCGCTATATCCAGCCGACGATAGACATCAGCAGTAGACACACCGAGGAAGGGCTTTGCTAAAATAACCCAGCACGTAGGCGGGGCCGGCAGTTCTGTAATAAGCTCTCCTCTTCCTTTCGCTAAGGCAGTACCGCCGTATACACAAAAGGAGACATCTGAACCAATTTCGCTGCCAAGCTCCGCCAATTCATCCAAGGAAAGCCCTAGGTCCCATAGTTTATTGAGGCCCCTTAATGTTGCGGCAGCATCACTGCTTCCGCCGGCAAGCCCTGCTGCAACCGGGATGGTCTTTTCAATTGTTATCACGGCCCCTTTTTTCACTTGAAAACGTTCCTTTAACAGCTGTGCCGCTTGATAGGCCAGATTGCGTTGATCATCGGGTACGTATCGATTATGGGAAAGAATATGTATTTTATCTTGCTCTACTAATGAAAGTTCCAATCGATCTGCTAAATCGATCGTGGTCATAATCATTTCAACCTCATGATATCCATCAGGTCGTTTATGTAAAACATCCAATGCTAAATTTATTTTAGCCGGTGCTTTGACTAAAAGCTTCACGCTTGTCCACCTACTTTAACTTTGTCCGCTTCATTTTTCGTCCTATTTTACCATAAAACCGTTAGGGTGTTCCATGCCACCCTATACGATAGGAAATTTTTTAAAAAAATGAATGGCCAGGAGAGTTGACCCTGGCCAAGCTGCGGTACATTGTTTGTTTATCTCAAAAGCTTACATGCCTTCCCATTGGACTTTGGATTATTGAGGACTCCGACCTGCTATTTGCTGCTCAGCAAGTTCTATCGCACGCTTCACCATATTACCTGCATCTCTGGCTCGAATACCGCCCCATCCTTCTTTTTGAACAACTTCATAGAAACCAAGATCTTTCGCAAGTTCTTCCTTAAACTGATCGGACATGATCCCTCTTCTTCTGCCCACTTAAACAACCCCTTTCATACCACAGCATTTTTAGTATGGGGATTATAATAAATTTCATGATATCCAAAAAATCCCCTACATAACCTTTACAACGAAAATTGATTCAGAGTCCCGCCGCTTCCCCCAGGATAGCAAAAAGCAGTAAACGCTAGGTTTACTGCTGCTTATTGCTTATTTTAACTCAAAACTACATGTCCTGCGGCATCTTCGTAGAAGGTAATTTGAACTGTTTCCGTTAATACATCAGCATAGCTGTAGGAAACACGTTCGAAGGCATTTTCCTCCTGATCCAATTCAATCACAAAAACAGAAGGATAGGTCTCGGCAAGTATACCTGAACGTTCAATCGTTTTCCGACGTCCTCCATTTGCCTTTAACAACAATTTTTTCCCTAAATTCGAGTCTAGGGCCTTTTTGATATCGGCTAAGGTTTTAGTCATTCGGTCCACCTCACTAGTGTAAAGTATAACACACTGGCATAATCTTGTCAAATAAAAATATAAATTATAACAGTATGACAAAAAGTTTGTCAATATATTTTATTCTACTTTTACTTCTAAATTTCAACATTTCTTATCGTAACCTCAATCGAGAGGGATTATGTATGATTAAAAAAATAAAATCAAGAGAATAAAGCTGGTCAAGAAAGCGAGGCTGCATCTTCATTTAAAGTGCAGATGGGAGTTTGCGCCGCAATTAGCTGGACAAAAAAACATTTTTGCGGCGCTTTTAGACCCTTTTCCTATTTTCCCTCTTCTTGAACAGGGTGATAAGGCATTCCTGTCCTTAGAACACCCCTTGTTTCAATTCCTCCTAATCCCTTCTCACCCGTGAGCGTATTCCGCAGTACATCCCACACATTGATTCGTTCCATAAACGGAGTAAAGCTTATTTTTGCTACAATATACACGGGATCTAATGCATGAATATTTATTCTTGATGGAGAGCTTGCGAAGTTTGCCCCTGCATATATGAGTGACTCAAAATGGGATTGACATGCACCTGCGAAAATAACCAATTGATCTAAGTGAGGGATTTTTTTTCGCGCCTCTTTGACCGTTTGCACGAAATGTTTAGAATGGCGATAGGCATTAATATCTGTTATCTTTCCTTTTGCCTTTGAATATGCATCATGACCGGTTATCACGAGAATGTCCGGTCGATAGTAATCAATTAATCCGCCTATTTTAACCGGCATTTCCTTTTCATTGCAATGGATGCCCAAAACAGGGACGCCGATTTTTTCATACAATGTCATACATTTTTTTAAATAGGACGGATCTCCATCTAAATGAAGCACTTTTCCGGGTATTTGAAAATAGCTGCTCGGCTTTACGTAT
This sequence comes from Bacillus renqingensis, assembly GCF_016464375.1. Classification (GTDB taxonomy): domain Bacteria; phylum Bacillota; class Bacilli; order Bacillales; family Cytobacillaceae; genus Neobacillus; species Neobacillus renqingensis. The sequence goes on along the minus strand of NZ_JADDIU010000031.1, from coordinate 14,462 downwards.
CCACCTGTCGTTTCATACTCCTGCCTCTCCCTCAACAAATCAACCTCTTGAGTAAACAGCTTTAATGACTGTTCTTCGAGTGTTCGGTACTCCTTCACAAGCTTCTGTCTTTCCGTTTGATTAAGCACCACTAAATCATCATATGGGGCATCTGCGCATAGACGGAAATCCTCGCCATAAAGAAATGCAACCTTTTGACCATCTATCATTTGTATCTCAATGACACGAAAGAGCAGGTCACAATTGTATGAACGTCTACCGACAATATCGTTTATTTTTATAACCACTGCCGTCACTCCAAATTAGACCAGAAAATAGGGCCTTGAATAAGGTTTCTTTTCATAGGCTATGCAAACACCTATGTCCATGTGAAAAAAAAAATAGACCCTGCGAAGGATCTATTGAAAATACGGATATAAGGCATCGCTTAACCGGGCAAATTCGGCTAATGAGAGAGTTTCTCCCCTTCTTGTTGGTTCAATTTCACTTGCCTTTAGTGCCTTGATAATCGCTTCCTTTTTTTGTTTGCCATCAGGAAGCTGGCTCGTTAAATTATTTAGCAGCGTTTTTCTTCGTTGAGCGAAGCTGGCCTTTGTCACTTGGAAGAAGAAGGGTTCATCTTTAATATTGACGGCAGGGCTTTCTCTTCTTGTCAGTCTAATAACAGCCGAATCAACCTTTGGCTGCGGGATGAACACCGTTTTAGGAACAATCATAACCGTCTCGGCCTCTGTATAATACTGGACCGCAATGGAAAGGGAGCCGTAGTCCTTAGTGCCGGGCTTAGCTGAAATCCGGTCCGCCACTTCCTTTTGCAGCATACAGACAATTCCACGAATCGGCAGCTGTTCCTCCAATAACTTCATAATGATGGGCGTTGTCACATAATAAGGTAGATTTGCAACCACCATAAGGTCCTGAGGTTCCGGAAATTCCTCTTCAATAATACGCTTCACATCGGCCTTCAGCACATCGTTATGGATGACTTTGACATTATCATATGGTGCTAATGTATCGGCTAAAATGGGTAAAAGCCGTTGATCGATCTCGAAGGCTACCACCTTCCGGCTTAAGCGGGCGAGCTGTTCCGTTAGTGCTCCAATTCCCGGTCCAATTTCTATAGCGCCGGACTTGTCCGTAAGTTCAGCAAAGCCGACAATTTTTTTTAATATATTCGTATCAATTAAAAAGTTTTGCCCCAAACTCTTCTTAAAAGAAAAACCGTATTTTTCCAAGATAGCCCGCGTTCTTACAGGGGTCGCAATATCTTTATCCATTTTTTTGTTCCTCCCGACGAACAACCATTAATGCATCAGCAAACTCCTGTTTGCTTATTTGGAACATCATCAATCGTTTATGAAGCTGTTTCCCGTTCGTATACCCTATTTTTAGCAGTTTTCCTAAATGAATTCTCCGCTCTTTTGCACCCGGTCCGCCAATCAATCCGGCAGTAATTAAGTCATCTTGAGTAATTTCCTCCACAATCTCTTCCCGCATCAGCTGAGCATTCTTTAAGGCTTCCCTGATGGCTTCAGGGCTGGCATGTTCCACCCCGACGCCTCTGCCACCTTTTGCAATCGCCGCTTCTTTAGGTAAAAAAGCATGTTTACATCCCGGGACTTGGGCAGCAATCGTTTTTCTGATCTTTTCACCTGGATAATCCGGATCAGTAAAGATAATGACTCCCCTTGTTGCTTGTGCCCGTTTTACCTTATCAATGGTCATCTGATTAACGGCTGACCCGTTTGTTTCAATCGTATCTGCCCAAACGGCCCTGTTAATCGCCGTTGTATCATCCTTGCCTTCTACAACAATTATTTCTTGAATTCGCATGAATCCTCCAAAAAGACAAAAAGATTTAAAAAATGAAAAAAAGTTGAAACATTTTTGTAATGTCCATCGTCTATATTAGCGAGACGATTCATACAATAAAGTATAATTGAGTTTTACAAAAAAGCAAAATGCAGAGGTTTGAGGTCCTCTGCACAAAAAACTACTTTAAGATTTTTATTTTCACATTTTTACGTCCAAAGCGATAGGCGTCAGACTGGGATGACATGAATAAATCAATTTTATTCCCTTTTATCGCACCGCCGGTATCGGCTGCAACAGCATAACCATACCCTTCAACATATACCTTTGTTCCCAGCGGAATTACGCTTGGATCAACGGCAATCACTTTGGCCTCTGGATTGGCACGAAGATTAAAGCCGGTTGCCGTATGCCCTGAACAGCCGTTACAATTCGCTGTATAGGCCGTTGCCGTCACATAGTACTCTGTTCCTGTTTCACTACCACGGGACACCTGCTGCACGGATTCCTTTGTTCCGACAGCTACTACTTTATCTTTTTTCTCGCTAACGGTTTTTTCATTGATTAATTTTCGCGATACTTCTTTGCCATTTTCCAAGAGAACCTCGTAGTACTTTGAAATCAGTCCTTGTCTACCTGGGGTCACCGTCTTTTCTTCCCCTTTCGGTAAACGATCGTCCTTTTTCGTAATAACAGCAAATTGGACAGGTTCTTCCACTACATCGGTGACTTTTTCTACGCGAATGACGTTAACGACACCATCCTTTTTAATGGTTTCAGCTAACGACGGTTTCACTCGGTCCAGTTCAGTGAGTTCAATCCCCTGTTGTGTTAAAAAGTCAGCGACCGTAGTCGAAGTGGACCATACTTCTCGCTCTTTACCACCGTCAACAAGATGAATACGAAAGGCCTTTTTTATATCGATGTTCATCTTACTTTCAATCGCTGCTTGCGGAGTTGGCGAAATTTTGTCATGTTCATTCCATGCAATCTTCTGCTCATTTAGGAGTTCAGCCACAGTTTCGGCCGTTGTCCAAATCGTTTTCTTCTCGTTGTCCTTGACAATGTTTACCTGCTTCGCTTGCTTCCAAATGACTTTAAGGTTATCGGTCACCTTTCTATTTGCCTTCGGCTGCAAGTAGTCTTCTGAGTGGGCAGCGATATCCAGTTCAGCTAATAATTCCTTAACAGTAGCTGCATGTGTCTTAACGACCTTTTCTTGACCATTCAATGTAATTGCTACAGTTTTCTTTGATCCTTCAAAAAAGAAAACCCCAAAAGCTGTCAACAATACTGCGAAACTAGTAAAAGCAATGGTCGCATTCTTCCCACTCAAAGACTTAGAAAACAGGCCTTTCATGTTTTTGAATACGATGAAAAACGCCTCCTTTTCCTGGAGAAATTATTTTGAATAGATAGTCGACTCCTCTATCTTTGCATCCCCCTGTGAAGGTAGTTCCTATTATGCACAAAATTGGAAATGTTGCAAAGGTAAACTTATCGACATGGTTATCCTATGTGGAAAAGAAGGCATGTAGAACTTTTTGTTTTTAGAAAACATCAGGACAAGCTTCTTATATCTTCGACAAAATCCCTTATCATTTTATGGCGAATAATTTTTTTGCATTTCGAGTCGTTGCCTCGCCCACTTCCCCTACTGTCAGTCCCTTTATTTCAGCAATCTGCTCAGCAACCAGTTTTACATACCCCGGTTCATTTCGCTTTCCGCGGAATGGATGGGGAGCTAAGTACGGACAATCGGTTTCAATTAATAATCTGTCCAATGGAACCTCGGCAGCTACTTCTTTTGGCTTTTTCGCATTCTTAAATGTAACCGGACCTCCGAGTGAAATGTAAAAATTCATTTTTATGCATTCCTTGGCCACTTCAGGGCTGCCGCTGAAGCAATGCATAATTCCCCCGACTTCCTCCGCTCCTTCTTGTTTCAAAATTTCCATAATGTCTGCTGTTGCTTCGCGGTTATGGATGACAATCGGCAGCTTCAATTTTTTGGCCAGCTGGATTTGCTTGCGAAAAACCTCCTTCTGGACTTCCTTTGGTGACTTGTCCCAATGGTAATCCAAACCCATTTCCCCCAATGCCACCACCTTGGGATGGGCTGATAATTTTTCAATCCACGATAAATCCTCTGCAGTCATATCAATGGCATCTACTGGGTGCCAGCCGATACAGGCATAAATAAATTGGTAGCTTTCGGCCAGTTCCATTGCTTTCTCGATTGTCGGACGGTCAAAACCGACCACAACCATATGGGACACTCCCTCATTTTGTGCTCTTGAAATAACCTCTTGTACATCATCTTTAAATTGCTCATCATTTAAATGGGCATGTGTATCAAATAACATCGTCAAGACTCCTTTTTTATTATCAGTGTCAAATAATGAATAAAAAAAGGGAAATGCCACGAAATTTGTTTCACGTGGAACATCCCCCTTGTTGTTATTTTACCTTTGCCCCATTCGGTAGAGATTGATCCACCGTTGCCAGAGACAGCTGACCATCCTTGGACCCGGCCAAAATCATTCCTTGTGATAATTCACCACGGAGCTTAACGGGCTTCAAGTTGGTGATACAAATAACCTTCCGGCCAACCAGCTCCTCCGGTTTATAATACTGGGCGATTCCCGATACGACTTGTCGTTTTTCATATCCAAGGTCAAGCTGAAGTTTAAGCAACTTATCCGCCTTTTTTACCGGCTCACATTCAATGACCTCGGCCACCCGTAAATCAATCTTCATAAACTCATCAATTGCGATTTCATCCAGCTCTTCAGGCTTTTCTTCCTTTTTTTCTTCAACTGCTGGAGCTTCCGCAGTGCCACCTTGCATTTTTGATTTTATAAATTCGATTTCTTCCGCTACCTCAAGTCTCGGGAATAAAGGAGCATCCTTTTTAACCTTCGTTCCGCTTGGGATTACACCAAACGTTTCGAGACTTTCCCAGGTTTGAAGTGACACATCGTCAATTCCAAGCTGTTTGAATATCCCGCCCGGTGTCCTTGTTAAGAATGGCTGCAACAGAATCGCCACACGCCGCAATGTTTCTGCTAAATGCACCATTACGCTGGCAAGCTCCGTTTTGCGGCCCTCATCCTTCGCCAGCAGCCACGGCTGCGTTTCGTCAATATACTTATTGGTCCTGCTAACCAACTGCCAGATGGTCGTCAATGCTACAGAAAATTCCATCTTTTCCATTGCTGCTTCATATTTTGCTACCGTTTCTCGATTGACCTTACGCAATGATTCATCGAATTCACCGACTGCACCTGAATAATCTGGGATAACCCCGGCAAAATATTTTTCAATCATCGCGACGGTGCGATTCAACAGATTTCCAAGGTCATTGGCTAAATCGAAGTTAATTCTTTCGACAAATCCTTCAGGAGTAAAGACGCCATCTGCCCCAAAAGGAACTTCTCTCAATAAATAATACCGTAGGGCATCAAGGCCGTAGCGGTCAATTAATGTCACCGGGTCGACGACATTTCCTTTCGACTTCGACATTTTTCCGTCCTTCATCAACAGCCATCCATGGGCAAACACCTTCTTTGGCAGCGGAAGATCCAGTGCCATGAGCATGATCGGCCAATAAATGGTGTGGAAGCGGACAATTTCTTTCCCTACCAAATGAACATCAGCCGGCCAATACTTCAAATATTTGGAATCATCGTCCGTTCCGTACCCAAGTGCTGTAATATAATTGGAGAGCGCATCAATCCATACATAAATAACGTGCTTCGGATCCCCCGGTACCTTGATCCCCCAATCAAACGTGGTCCTTGAAACAGCAAGGTCTTCAAGTCCTGGTTTAATAAAATTATTAATCATCTCATTCTTACGGGATTCCGGCTGAATAAAATCAGGATTTTCCTCATAGTATGCCAGAAGCCTGTCAACATACTTACTCATTTTGAAAAAGTACGATTCTTCCCTCACTTTTTCAACCGGACGGCCGCAGTCAGGACAATTGCCATCCACAAGCTGACGGTCGGTATAAAACGACTCACACGGTGTACAATACCAGCCTTCATATTGATCCAGATAAATATCCCCTTGTTCCAAAAGCCTCGCAAAGATCTTTTCAACAACCCGCCTGTGTCGATCCTCCGTCGTTCGAATATAATCATCGTAAGAGATATCAAGCTTTTGCCAGAGGTCTTTAATACCGCTGACAATTCCATCAACGTAGGCTTGCGGGGTAATCCCCGCTTCTTCCGCCTTGCGCTGAATTTTTTGCCCATGCTCATCTGTACCTGTTAAATACATCACGTCATAGCCGCGCAGCCGCTTATAACGGGCCATCGCATCACCGGCAACCGTCGTGTATGCATGTCCAATATGTAAATTTCCACTCGGATAATAAATCGGCGTGGTTAAATAAAAGGTTTTTACTTTTTCCTCCATCATTAATGCCTCCTCCAAATTAAACCCCATCTAACAAGTATTGCCTATTTTTTCTCTTTCCTATCATCAAAATATACCGAAAAATAGCATTTCGTGCAAGAAACCGGTCCCCCCTATCTATTCAAAATAAGATGCGTGGTTGCCCCTTTTCCACAATTTTAAAATTTTTTCCTTTTACGCCCATAAAAAGTTTACCATATTCGAAGAGTATAATGCTGTTTTTGTAGGAATTTGTCGAAAAAAACAACTTAAAAAATAACCCTATATTATAATACCCTATCTACGCAAAAACTTTGAACCCTAATGATTGCTTACTTTTAAAAATTTTCCCTTATTTTTCAAAATAAATTATTGACGAATATGGGAAGTGCTGGTATCATAAATTCATAAGAAATTTGTCGAACAATGACGAATTTATTAGATAAGAAAATCCTAGTTTAATAGTGAGGGGAGATTAAAAAATGAAATCTACAGGTATTGTTCGTAAAGTTGATGAATTAGGTCGCGTGGTTATTCCTATTGAACTAAGACGTACTCTTGGCATTGCTGAAAAAGATGCGCTCGAAATTTATGTTGACGACGATCGCATTATCTTGAAAAAATACAAGCCAAATATGACTTGTCAAGTTACCGGGGAAGTTTCTGATGATAATCTATCACTTGCTGGTGGAAAAATCATTCTAAGCCGTGAAGGTGCAGAACAATTAATTAAAGAAATTCAAAACAGCTTTGAATTAGCAAAATAAGAAATCGATTTAAAAACCCCAGACCCAAATATGGTACTGGAGTTTTTTTTTTGCATTTATTTATCAATATGATAGGCCTGATAAACTTCACGCTTATGTAATCCCCGGTCCTTAGCTGTTTGTTTAATCGCCTCTTTGGTGGTTTGCTGTTTAACCGAAATATAATGATTCACATGTTCCTCAATGGTTAAAGTGGTCCACCAGCTATCTATTTCTTCTGCTTGATCCTTGGAGCCTTCCACAATCACACAAAATTCTCCACGAATTTCGTGTTCATTTGTCCATTGGATGACTTCATGAAGACTTCCTCTAATAAACTCTTCAAACCTTTTCGTCAATTCCCGGCATAAGGCAATTTCTCTGTTGCCAAAGACTTGTTCCAAAAGTGTCAAGGTTTCTTTCAGCCGGTGCGGTGACTCATAAAAGATAAGCGTTGCCGTCTGCCGCTTTAAGCTCGCCAACTGTTCCAGCTTTTCACGCTTGTTACGGTGAAGAAAGCCAAAAAAATAAAACGGCTGGCATGATAATCCCGAAGCAATCAATGAGGTTAACGCCGCGTTTGCACCCGGAAGCGGCACCACTGGGATTTGTTCCTTTATCGCCCCGCTAACAAGTTCGAACCCGGGATCAGAAATCCCCGGCATTCCAGCATCACTGACTAAAGCTACCTTTACCCCGTCCTTTAGCTTTTGGATCAGCTTCTCCCCACTTACTTTCTTATTGTGCTCATGGTAACTGACTAATGGGGTATCAATTTCAAAGTAATGCAGCAATTTTCTTGTATTTCTTGTATCCTCTGCGGCAATTAGGTTTGCTTCTTTTAAAATCCTTACCGCTCGAAAGCTCATATCCTCTAAATTTCCAATCGGGGTAGGAACAAGATAAAGGATCCCTTCCTGCTCCTCATGGTCAAAGCTTTTCTGTTGCCACATCGTTATCACCCGTCTCTCTTACGATAAATTCCAACTTCTGTTTCCGTGACAATTGCTTGAAATGGTACTCTGCCTTCATAGCCGCACTTTTGTTGTCATAGCTTTTAGCAAAAGTAAGCGTAACTGGGCCCCTGCCGCGTGTATATTTAGCCCCTTTCCCTTCGTTGTGAAGCTTAATCCTCCGCTCAAGATTATTGGTATAACCCCCATAAAGACTGCCGTCCGCACAAGTAAGAACATAAAAATAGTGTTCATGACTCTCCATATAAAATCTCTCTTATTTCCCTCGTGTATTCATTCTTATCATCATAAACAATCAGCGGTTTTTCAATTTTTAAATCCGGGCGTCCATCCTTGATGGCCTCCACTAACAGTGTATTGGCATCCTTCCCTGCCTTCGGGTAGACGAATTGAATCCGCTTTGGTTCTAATCGATAGCGGCGCATCAGTGTAATGATATCGATCAGCCGCCCAGGGCGGTGTACAAACGCGACCTTCCCGCCCTGCCTAACTAAATCACTTGCCACCTTGATCGCATCTTCCAATGTACAATAAATTTCATGACGGGCGATGGCTAGATGCTCATTGGGATTCATTTCGCTCTTTGGCGGGGTGGCAAAATAAGGCGGATTACAGGTTACGACATCAAATTTCCCATAACCTAACTGCTTTGGCATCTCCTTTATATCCCCAAGGATCATGTGCAGGCGGTGCTGAAGGCCGTTATATTCAATGCTTCTTACCGCCATATCGTATAGCCGCGGCTGTATCTCTACCCCCGTTATATCTCCCTTGGTCTTGGCACTTAAAAATAGCGGGATTACCCCATTCCCACTGCAAAGATCAAGCAACTTACCCTTCTGGATCGGAACATAGACAAACCTTGCCAACAAGACTGCATCCAGTGAAAAAGCAAAAACAGACGGGCTTTGAATGATTCGTAAATTTTCTGCTAACAAATAGTCTAAGCGCTCATCTTCCTTTAATTTGACCACTACTACCATCCTTCTTTACATTATCGCAAAACCCAGGAATTCGCATAAGTAGACGGACTCTAATTACTCCGAATAGGGAAATCCTAGATATATAAAAATAGAGGCTGCTTAATCCCAGCCTCTTTCAAATTATTTTTTATTGAGAAAGGAAAGACAGAACAAGCAATCTCCATCCTTACGCAGACTTCCAAAATGGAGATTACAAATATGAAATCCTTCATGATAAAGCCGGGCAAGATTATCATATCCTTCACCAACATCAAACGGCTTCACATTAGGAGACACAGACCGGGGTTCTCCATCAGCCGCGTCCCCATCTGGGGTCGTTTCATCCTCTAGTGCAGCCCTGTCCTCTTCCGTGATCACTTTTAAACGGCGTCTAAGATGTTCATTTTCAATCTTTAAATAATGATTCTCTTCCAGTATTTCAGCTAAATGCTGTTTTAATTCCCCCAGCTGCTGATATAGATGGCCAATTTGTGTTTCCATATTACTTACCGATTCGAATATTTCCTTCTTATCCACGTCTTCCACCTCATTAATCTGTGGATTGTATAGAAAAGGCACCTTCTTTAAGAATTTCATCTAATGTATACTCAAGAACCCGCTCTTGTTCTGTTAATTCAACCTGAAGCACCCGTTCTAGTATATTTAATCCTACTACTTTCCCAGCACCATTTGGTGTATCAATGATTTCACCTAAATCAGGCAGTGCCTCTTTTGCCGATTCGTATTCGTCATTTTCATATTTTAAGCAGCACATGAGCCTGCCGCACAAACCGGAAATTTTTGTAGGATTTAACGATAAATTTTGATCCTTCGCCATTTTAATGGATACTGGATCAAAGTCACCTAGAAACGTGGAGCAGCACAGCATTCTTCCGCACGGACCAATTCCGCCAAGCATCTTTGCCTCATCACGGACACCGATTTGCCTTAGTTCAATTCTTGTCCGAAAAATGGCCGCTAAATCTTTCACGAGCTCACGGAAATCGACTCTTCCATCGGCAGTAAAGTAAAAAATGATTTTATTACGATCAAATGTATATTCAACATCAACTAGCTTCATATCCAGCTGATGTTCCAGTACTTTCTCATTACACAATTCATATGCTTCTTCGGCAGCCTGTTTGTTTTCATCGACAATCATCCGATCCTTTTGATCCGCAATTCTGACTACCTTTTTTAATGGGAGAACCACATCGTGCTCCCCTACTTGTTTACGAGGAATGACCGCTTTACCATATTCAACCCCGCGGACAGTTTCAACGATGACAAAGTCACCCTTTTGAATGGGGAGGTCTCCAGGATCAAAATAATAGATTTTTCCTGCCTTTTTAAAGCGCACTCCTACAACATCATACAAAGGTTGATCCCTCCTGAATTTTAAGCACAAGCTGTTCCATCATCAGCTGAGGATTCATATTCGCATCGAGTTTCCTTTTCGCTTCGAGTATAGCTGACATTGTATCTGTTAGACGCCGCCCTGATGTATTTAAGGCAAATTGCTTTAACCGTTCCATTTCTCCCTTAAAAACAATTTGCTCTTGCTTTTCCAATTGGATATATAGTAAATCCTTAAAAAAAAGAAGTAACAAATCTAGACCACGATGAAGCTGTTCTTTCTCTTTAAAGTGTTGAAACCAATCGCTTTGAAGCATGACCATCGCCTCAAGGCGATTTTTTTTCAATCCTTCATACAATTTTACCACTATATTTTGGGCTTGTGCAAACCATTCATCTACATTTAGTTCCAGTGCTTCTTCCAAGTTACTTGTTAGTTGGGCTAAAATGTACGCTTTCTGTGGATGGACGCCATTTTCCAATAATTGATTGACCATGACATTTGGGGAAAGCGGCTGGAATGTTAGAATTTGGCACCTTGAGAGTATCGTTGGCAGCATTTGCTGGGGCTGCTCCGTTAATAAAAAGGCCACTGTTTGCGCCCCTGGCTCCTCAAGAAACTTTAACAAACTATTGGCTGCGCTGACACTCATTTTATCAGCATCGACAATCAGGTAGACCTTTTTCAACGATTCTACCCCTTTTTTGGAAAACTCTGCTTGTAAGTTTCTAATTTGGTCAACCTTAATAGACTGACCATCAGGCTCCACCAGATGGACGTCGGGGTGATTGCCGCTATTTATTCGGCGGCATTGATGGCAGGTTTCACACGGTTTATAGCCGTCGATTAATGACTCACAGAAGAGAGCCTTGGTTAGCAACAGACCTACATCCTTTTTCCCTGTTCCCTTTGCTCCTTCAAAAAGGTACGCATGGGCCACTCGCTGTTTCAGCAGACTGTTTCGTAACATTTTTAATACAACTGGCTGCAGCTCCTCTAATTGCTCCCATGTTTTTCCCAAGCTCATCACTCACTTCATCAAAAATGTAAAAATTGTTCGATAGGAAGCACGAATACCGTTGCCCCGCCTACTTCAACTTCTACAGGATAGGGAACATAGGAATCTGCATTGCCTCCCATTGGCGAAACAGGTGAAACAAGCTGTTCTCGTGCGCGGCAGTTATCTTTAATAATCTGTAGGGCACGGTCAACACGTATATCCTCGGTACCAATCATAAACGTTGTATTTCCTGACTTCAAGAATCCGCCGGTACTGGCAAGCTTTGTCGCCCGAAAGTTATTTTCCATCAACGCCTTAGATAAACGATTACTATCTTGGTCCTGAACAACAGCAATAATTAATTTCATCGTAACACCCTCTCCTTTTTTCTTCCGATTCTAGTTTCCTTTTCCTATATTATAGCAGTTTATCCTGCTTCTTTCATTCACAATAAATGTAAGCAGTGATTTTTCTAAAAAAAGCCCTGCAAAACGCAAGGCTAGTTTGTGGCTAGTTTGTGGCTAGTTTGTGGCTAGTTTGTTTACTACAATTTGAAGCGTTTTTTGCAGAATCTCTTCCACCGTTCCGGAAGCATCTATTTTTACCATTCTATTTGGAAAACGTTCCAGCAGGATGTGATACCCTTCCCGTACCCTTCGGTGGAATTCAAGATCCTCTAAGTCCAGGCGGTTAATTTCTCTGCCTTTATTTTTATTTATCCGCTTCAAGCCCAATTCCGGCTCAATATCGAAGTAAATCGTTAACTCTGGCATCATTTGTTCAATGGCAAATTGATTAATCATATATACTTCGTCAATCCCCAAGTTGCGGGCGTAACCTTGATAAGCAAGTGAACTATCAACAAAGCGATCACACAAGACGATTCTTCCTTCATCCAGTGCCGGCTTCACTCGTTCGATTAGGTGTTGACGCCTTGCAGCAGCATAAAGCAAGGCTTCTGTACGCGGGTCCATCGCTGTATTGTCTCTGTCTAAGATCACCCGGCGGATTTGCTCCGCAATCTCAATCCCTCCCGGTTCTCTCGTTAACAATACGTTTTTAAGCTGTTTAGCCACCAGCCGAATAATGGTTGTCTTCCCGGCACCATCAGGCCCCTCAAATGTAATAAATGTACCACTTTTCATCTCTATTGAAACCTCCAAACCTGTTACGTTCTATAGCTGTGAAAAACTTCTATCTGTCCTTGTTTGACGAATGGACCTCCATGAAACCTGGCTCCTAGTTCTACCAGCCGCTGCAACTGGGCGAGCTTCTGCCCTGTAATCCGTTCTCCTGGTAAAAGCAGTGGAATACCTGGTGGATAAGGGATAATCTGTTCGGCACTAATGTGCCCTGCCGATTCCTCGATGCTTATGACCTTCTTCGTCAGCCTTGTCATTTCCTGATAACTCACAGCCAGCCGGGAGATTTTCTCCTCATTCATTACATATTCCACTTCTCTTTCCATGAAGGGAAGATCTGCTAAAACCCTTTTTATCTTTGCTGCAGCCTCTTCCAGTAGATACTCTTGTCCATTTTTTAATAAAGGAAAAATAAACAGCACATTATTTGGGTCTGCCAGTTCTGGAAAAATGGAACGTAATTCTAATTCCTTTTGCAATTCAAACCCGTTTAATCTGCATCTGGACTGAACCGTGATTTTTAGGGGGTCACCATGGAAATCTACTACTTTAATTGCGGAAATGTCTTTTAGCTGCTTCTTAAATTCGGTAATTTTTTTAAGTAAATAGGAGATATCTTCTTCTCTATATGCAGCCAAATAATGTCTCGCTATATCCAGGGATGCCATAATGGGATAGGACGGGCTGCTTGATTGGAATATTTCCAGGTTGTTTTTCACCTTATGATTGGATAAAAGCTCGCTATTAAAATGTAAAAACGACCCCATCGTCATCGCCGGAAGTGTCTTATGGGCCGATTGTACGACGATATCAGCACCCAAACTCACTGCCGATTTCGGAAAAGGACCGCCTACGATAAAGTGGGCCCCATGTGCTTCATCGACTAAAACAGGGATTTTCCGATCATGGGCCACATCGATGATTCCCTTTAAGTCATAGACCATTCCATAATAATTCGGGTAAGTTAAAATAATCGCCTTCGCTTGCGGATATAACAGAAGGGCTTCATTTACCGTTGTTACCTCAACACCAGCCGCTACCTTCCCGTCCGGGTCATATTCCGGTTCGATAAATATCGGTGTGGCCTTTGCCAATTGTAAGGCGTTGATAATAGATTTATGGCAATTTCTTTGCACAAGGACAATATCATCTTCGGAACATCCTGTCATAACCATCGCCAGGTTGCCGACGGTTGAGCCATTGACAAGAAAGTAACTCTTTTTCACCTGAAATAGATTCGTTAAAAGGTCCTCCGCCTCTAATATCACCCCATCTGGTGCGTGCAAATCATCTAAACCTGATAACTCTGTTGCATCGAGCTGGAGAATCGCTTGAAAAAAACCGCTTGAATTTGGAAAGATCCTGCCGTATTTATGTCCGGGAACATGAAAGGATATTGGGTTCCTTTTGATATGTTCCGTTAAAGCATCCACTAATGGTAATCTCAATTGTGCATCCATATATACTACTTCCTTTTAAGAGTCTTATTTATTTTAACAAAAATGTGATACCGGTGCTTGAAAAAGAGAATGGATTTAACAACTCTGTTCTCTACGTAAAAACAAAAAATCCTGATTACAAAAAAAGCAATGCATTTTCTGTAATCAGGATTTTATGATTCCTGTTAGAGACACTCAGGCCATATTTTCTATATAAATCTCAATAGTACTTATTATGAAAAAATTTCGGGTGTTGTTATTTTCTTTAGCTGATTAAGGAAATATTTATATCTTGGATCACTTGTATCTGTTTGAATTAACTCATGTTCACAGTCTGCACAAATAAAAGAAGTGTATAGATGTATACCTTTGGCTTTTAGATTCTCACAAATAACGCATTTCTCTTCAAGATGATGATGTGCTAAATTCGAACTCAAGTCCTCCACCTCCATACACCCATTCTGCCCGCTAATTCCTATTTGTAAACAATTTTTTGAATTTTCGCTTCCATAAAATTATTTTATGTTGGGTTTTCTATTTGGGTGTATGTCTTAGAGATTTATTTCGTAAATTTAAAAAAGACAACCTATGACAGATTGTCTTTTGATTGCCCGGCAGCGTCCTAC